>CAVUOF010000024.1:0-166987 GCA_963743045.1 uncultured Acidobacteriota bacterium | reverse complement strand
GCATCGAGTAGGTATCCATGATCCACGCCATGGTCTGCTCGTTGGTGTTCAGATCGGGCGCCGGCACATCACGCTCGGGACCGATGAAGTCGATCAGCTCAGCAGCGTACCGCCGAGTCATCCGCTCGAGCTCGATTTGAGACATCTGCGAGGGATCGCAGATGATCCCTCCCTTGGCCCCTCCAAACGGAATATTGACCACTGCACACTTCCAGGTCATCCAGGCCGCCAGCGCTCTGACCTCGTCAAGCGTCACGTCCGGAGCGTAGCGGATGCCGCCCTTGGCGGGCCCGCGAGCGAAGTTGTGCTGTACCCGGAAGCCAGTGAAGACCTCGACATGGCCGTCATCCATGTAGACTGGAATGTAGATGGTGATTTCGCGATTCGGAACGCGAAGGACTTTGTAAAGGTCGGGATCGAGCTTGAGCAGTCGCGCTGCATGATCGAAGCGCGACATCATCGATTCGAATGGATTCTCTTCCTTTATCTGCAGGGCATCGTCGACAAAGGCCTGAAATGCCACGTTCTCCTCCGCGTTTTCAACTCGACCGTGGGCTCATCACCCCTTGAGGCCCTCGTTGAGGGCTCCCGTCCTGTATCCCTCGAGGTCAAGCGTCACATACTTGAATCCCAGCTGTTTGAGCGCCACAGCCATATTTCCAGCCATTTCTCGATCGAGCGCTATGTTCAGTTCTTCCGGAGCTATTTCAATCCGCGCAACATCGCCGTGATGTCTGACACGCAGTAATCGAAAGCCCAGCCCCCTCAGGGCCGCCTCGCTCCGCTCGATTACGGAGAGCTTCTCGATTGTGACCGGTGCTCCATAGGGAATCCTCGAAGAGAGACAAGCCGATGCGGGCCGGTCCCAGACCGGGATATCGGCGCGGTGCGCGAGCGCACGGATGTCGCTCTTATGCAGACCGGCTTCGATCAGCGGGCTCCGAACCTCGAGTTCGCTGGCCGCCTGTCTGCCAGGGCGATAATCGCCGACGTCATCCACATTATTCCCGTCGCAGACGACCGCGTAGCCACGCTCGGCGGCGAGACTCGCCAGCTTGCCGAACAGCTCGTGTTTGCAGAAATAGCACCTGTTCGATGGATTGGCCTGGTAGCGCGGGTCCGCCAGCTCGTCGGTCGCCACGAACGCGTGTGGAATTCCGAAGCGCTCCACTACAGTCAATGCATCCTGCCGCTGGAAGTCGGGATAACTGGCACTCTCGCCAGTTGCCGCAAGGGCCTTTGAGCCGAGCTCCTGGAATGCGATTACTGCCAGGTACGCACTATCTATGCCGCCGGAGAAGGCGACAATGGTCGAGCCCATGCCTCTAAGGATTTGCCGGAGGCGGTCTTCCCTGGCTGAGATCTCGGGGTTAAGTTGGATCTCCTCTTGCACCTCTATGATCCTATCCCAAAGCAGGACTTGCTGCAAAGAACACAAAAAACAGAAGATCAGGTGAGAGCATTGTCAGAAGGGCCAGAATCCCTTGATTCCCAGCGGAACCTGGTAGAGACACTGCTTGGCGGCGACTATCGCGTTTCCATCCATGTCAACGGCAAGTCCAACCAGCGATGAGCCTGAGATAATCACCTCGGCATTATCACCGTCGGCGCTGATTCTGACGATTCCTCGATGGCCGCGAAGCGAGGCTGCGACATAGAGATTGCCTTCGATATCAAATGCCAGCCCTTGCGGTCTGCCGAGGCCGGTGTAGAAGCGGCTAATCTGGGCGCTTGGATCAATTCGGTAGATGCTCTCGAAGGACGATACCGTCGGGCCGGTCACAAACAGATCGCCGTCAGGCCCGAATGCCAGATGGTAAGCAGCAACGCTCGGCTCCAAAACTGCGAATGCTCGAGTCTCACCAATTTGATTGACAGCGTAGATGGTTCCGCTGCGGTCGCCTATGAACGCTACGCCTTCGCTATCGAATGCCACCCCTGTGGCGATTCCCAGATCTGTGGCGACTGCCTTAACCTCTTTGAAAGGTGAAACGCGGTAAAGGGTGCCGTCAAACCTGCTGGTGACGAACATCACTCCTTCGCGATCAAAGGCGATCCCAGTCGGATTGATAATCTCCGAAATAAAGGGTGTAACACTCCCATCTCGGGATATCTGATAGATCGAAACCGGAACCTTCTGGCCTCGTGTTCCCGAAAGAGTGGCATAAATGCTTCCGTCCTCCCGGTCGATGGCGGGATTTGCAACCGGATGGAGGTTGTCAGCGAGCTTGGTTCCCATCTTGAAAGGAACCTGAGTCTGCGCACCGTTGCATTCGAGCGCGAGGTGATCGGCGCAATCCGCAAGACCGTATTCGGGAATTGCCGCGATGACTCGTGAAGGAGACGCACTAACCAAGCGGCCCGCATGGCTTCCGAAGAGCACCCTGCATTCATGGTAGTCGGATGCGTCGAAGCCTTGACACGAAATGACTACCTCGCCGCCTTCTACGCCGGCTTGCGGAACCGCATTCCTGATCAAACCTTCTGCCAAGACTAAACCGCCAATCGTTGGTTAATCTGATGTTTATTGGACCGGAATCATCATACGCGAGGGTCGCAGCGGTGTCCACAAGCGCTTCAGGCGGGCTCGTTGCAAGCTCCGTCGGATCAAATACGCCGGATCAAGTGTGCGGTGATCAAATGTGATTGTCATTCAGCAGCTTGTTAGATAGACTTTCACCGCCTCTCACTCAGTCCAATCCAGTAGCAGCCATCTCAACTCACAACTCTTGCGGCATTCGTGCCTCCGAACCGCACTGCAACTTCGACCGTCCAATCAGGAGGCATAGATGATCGTTCGCACCAAACCGCGCCATACCAGGCTTCACTTCGTCGTTCTCCTGCCGTTACTACTGCCATTGACAGCCGCGTTTGAACCACCTCCCGCCAGGATTCGATCCGTATCTGGAATTGTCATCAGCCAGATATATGGAGCCGGAGGCAATAGCGGCGCAGCCTGGCGGAATGACTTTGTTGAGCTATTCAACTCCTCGTCGGGAGCAGTCGATCTGAAGGGGTGGTCAGTTCAATATTCACCGGCGACCGGCAGCTCATGGCAGAAGACTGATCTCAGCGGAGTCATTCAGCCTGGCGGCTATTACTTGATTCAGGAGGCGTCAGGCGGCCAGGCCGGTGCTCAACTACCCGCTGCCAATGTCACCGGAACAATCAACGCCAGCGCGAGCGGCGGGAAGATCGCATTACTCAATTCGAACCTGCAGGTTCCAAATGGAAACACCTGTCCTCCGGCTGCCGTCGACCTCGTCGGCTATGGAACGAACGCCAATTGCTTCGAAGGCAACCCGGCATCAGCTCCCTCGAGTAACGCGAGTTCACTTCTTCGTCTGGCCTCCGGCTGCCGGGATACAGACGACAACAAAGCCGATTTTTCCATTGCCACCGCCACACCGCGCAATTCCGGGGCGGCGGCCGCATCCTGCGCTCCAGCGGCCACACCCCTCGTCGCCACCGGCACCGCATCGCCGGCGAGCCTGCCAACGGGACATGAGCTCCTTCTGAGCGTGACAGTCACACCAGCAGCCAATCCCGCGAGCACGGCGATCACTGCAACCGCAGACCTGACTTCGATCGGTGGCAGGCCCGATGAAATGATGTTTGATGATGGCAGCCACGGAGACGCAAATCCCGGTGATATGATCTTCTCTCTGCAGACAATCGCCACCTCCGGTTCGGCTGGAGCGAAGACCGTAATCGTAAAGATCGCCGATGCACAAGGCAGGTCAGCAGAAGTCAGAATCGGAGTCACCCTTCAGCCTGACCTCACACCGGCAACCGATCAGGCCGCCGGTTCGGTGCTGGTCTTCGATCTGTATCGTTCGCTGGCCTCCAATCCTCAGGGCGAGGATACACTGCTCAACCTGACCAACATCGACGAACAGAAAGCAGTGACGGTCCATTTGTTCATGGTAAATGGAGCAGCCGGTGACGTAACCGACACGTTCGTCTGCCTGACGGCCGGCGAAACGGGGACTTTTCTCGCGTCGCAGATTGACCCGGGAGTGAGCGGATTCATGGTCGCAATCGCAGTAGAAAGCTCTAATGGATGCCCCGCCCGGTTCAATCAACTGATTGGAGAGGCGTGGATTCGCTTGAGCTCACGTTATAGCGCGAATCTGAATGCGCACGCCTTCTCAGCCATACTCGAGCCGCCTTGCGTATGTGATTCGAACTCGTTCTCGACCGAGGTCCGGTTGAACGGCTTGAATTACCAGACAGCACCGCGAGTCGTTGCCGCAAGTAGCTTCGGCAGTGCTGCTGATGGATTGTCGACGATGCTGATCATCGATCGACTTGGCGGGAGCTTTCTCGGATCGGCGAGCACGATCGGAGAGATCGCCGGGAATCTTTACAACGATGAAGAGAAGGTCTTCAGCTTTGAATTCTCTTCCACGCGAAGGCAGTTCCTGGGTGTGCTCTCCGACTCGTTTCCAAGGACTACGCCTCCCTTGAGCGGGATAGTCTCGTTTGGACGAAGCGGGTGGTTGAAGTTGTGGCCTGCGGCCGATGGTGCGATTGTCGGGTCGGTCCTGAGTCTGCAATCGCCGGCCACCTCGCTGGGAGGCCGTCATTTGCATGTGTTGACTGTGACGACAGCCGCAAGCTTGACGATTCCGGTCTTCCCTCCTCGTTGCTGAAGCTTTCGCGCCAACGTTGTAGGGGCAGGGCTTGTCCCTGCCCGCCTGCGCCGTCTGGCGCCGGTAAGCCTCCGAAGGAGGGCCGACGCGTAGTTTGCACATTTCAGTATGGAAGAGTTACCGGCGCCAGACGGCGCCGGGCGGGCAGGGACAAGCCCTGCCCCTACAACTTTGTCACGCAGTGCTGCATCGTCGAGAAAGATGTAAGCGCCCTACGGGCGCCTATTTGCTTGCGCGCGCTTCGTCGCCACCTTCGGCGAGCTGTTGCTGCCTGTATGCGGCTGCCCCCAGCAATCCGCCCATGCCCATCGATTCCACGGCACTACTCGGAACCAGCATCAGGGCACCCTTCTCCTTGAGGCCTTCATAGAGCATGTTCATCGCCCTCAGGTGGAGCGCGGTCGGATTGTCACGATACGAGTGCGATGCCTCCTCGAAGAGATGGGCAATCTCGAGCTCGGCCTGGCCGAGAATGATGCGCGCGGCCTTCTCGCGCGCGGCCTGGGCCTCGCGTGACATCGCGTCCTGCAGAGCGTCGGGAATGACCACGTCGCGCATCTCGACAGACTGGACCGTCACACCCCACGGATTGGTCCGCTCGTCGATCAATTGCTGCAGTTCCTCTTCAATCTTCTCGCGCCCGCGAAGAAGGTCCGTCAGTGACGTCCGGCCAATGATGTCGCGGAGCCCGGTCTGTGCCGCCCAGCTTACTGCCTGAGCATAATCCTGAACCTCGAGCGCGGCCTTCTCCGCGTCGTAGACCATCCAGAAGAGCACCGCATCAACATTGACCGGAACGGTGTCGGAAGTCAGAGTCTGTTCGGCCGCAAAGTTGGTGGTAATGATGCGCTGGTCTACCCAGGCCGAGACAGTGTCGACAAACGGCAGAATCCAGAAGAGACCCGGGCCGTGCAGTCCGCGGTATTTTCCGAGCCGTAGAACGACTGCCTTCTCCCACTGCTTGGCGATCTTCGGCGCCTGAGCCAGGACGAGCCCGAGAATCGCACCGGTGATCACAGGAACGACGCTTGACGTCATCGCGGTTATCAATCCCCCGAGGGCGAGAGGTCCCAGCAGCAGCAGACTCGAGATGATATTGGCCCGGCCTCGGGTTGGCGCCGGAGATGAATGTTTCGAAATCGCGAGCTGGGTGATGTTACCCATTTAAGTCTCCTTCCTCAGCTTACTAGCGAGGTGATCTATCAGTTCATCAATCGAGAAACCGAGCGCTGCGGCATCGGTGACGCAGCGGTCGACGAGCGCCTGAAAGTGGCGCTCGCTTTCGAGGCTTCGTTTGTTGACGGTATGGTGGTCGTGGGCCAGGACGAAGGTGCCCACGCCGCGCCGCGTCTCGACCATACCGGCACGCTCGAGCTCTGCGTAGACTCGGGCGACGGTATTGGCGTTGATCTTCAGATCGACAGCCAGTTGCCGAACCGTGGGCAGTTGATCGCCCGTGCGCAACTGCTGCGTGGCAATGGCGAACCGAATAGCCCGGGCGAGCTGGGCATAGAGCGGCATCGGATCAGCGGCATTGATATGGAACGGAGGCTCCATTTACATCTTGTACTACGACAATAGTACAACTAAAGTTTCAATATTGAAACGATTTCTGAAAGAGCGGCAGAGTATGCCGCTTGATCTGGCATTCGGCTTGGGTAATGATTGCGGCTCGTTGCCTCGATTGGCAGGAAACTATGAGCGATCAGAAGTTACCGCTGGTAGCTGTAATTATGGGCAGCCGCTCAGACTGGGAGACCATGCGCCATGCCGCGGAGACTCTGGGCCGGTTCGAAGTCTCTCATGAGTGCCGGATCGTCTCAGCTCACCGAACCCCGAAATGGCTTGCCGAGTTCGCCTCTGAAGCTGAGACGCGCGGTCTCGAGGTGATTATTGCGGGGGCGGGTGGTGCCGCCCATTTACCGGGCATGGTAGCGGCGCAGACGACACTGCCGGTCCTCGGTGTCCCCGTCGAGAGCCAGTCGCTCAAAGGGCTCGATTCCCTGCTTTCAATTGTCCAGATGCCTGGCGGCATTCCGGTTGGCACGGTTGCCATTGGAAAGGCCGGTGCCATAAACGCCGCCCTGCTGGCGGTAGCCATCCTTGCAAATTCACGCCCTGAGCTGCGAAGGCAGCTTCATAAATTCCGCGATGAGCAGACCGAACGCGTACGCGGCGAATCGCTGCCCTAGTCCGATTGTCCGGATTGGGAGACAACGGTGACATCGAGAGTGCAGCCGATTCTACCGGGCGCAACAATCGGAGTCCTCGGTGGGGGGCAGCTCGGCAGGATGTTCGCCATTGCCGCCCGGAGAATGGGTTACCGCGTCCATACCCTGGCCCCTGAATCTGATTCGCCGACCGGGCAGGTGGCAGACGTCGAAATCAACGCCAGCTACCTCGATCTCGACGCAGTTCGTCGCTTTGCCTCGGGCGTCAGCGTAGTCACGTTCGAGTTCGAAAACGTGCCCGCTGAAGCGGCTCGGGCCGCTGCCGAGTGCGCTCCCGTCAGACCGGATGGCACGGTCCTTCACACCACGCAACATCGAATAAGAGAGAAGAGCTTCCTCGCCAGTCGCGGCTTTCCAGTGACGCCCTTCAGGGCCGTTTCGAATGCGGGGGAGCTGCGCACAGCTCTCGAGGCGCTCGGATGTCCAGCCATTCTCAAGACAGCCGGCTTCGGTTATGACGGGAAGGGGCAGGAGAAGATTCTCTCGTTCGATCAGATCGAGGCCTCACTCGCGCGTGCCGGCAGTCAGGAGATGATTCTCGAAGCCTTCGTCGATTTCGCCTCCGAGCTTTCTGTGATTGGGGCGCGCGGCATGGGTTCCGAGTTTTCCAATTGGGGCGTTATCGCAGAACGAGCATCGCCGGCACATTCTCGATGTCTCAGTTGCGCCTGCAGCGGTACCCCGGAACATAGCGCGAGAAGCGGTCGAGATAACGCGGAGCGTGCTCGAAGAGCTCGACGTGATCGGAGTCTTATGCGTCGAGTTCTTCCTGGCCAGGAACGGAAAGTTGTTGATCAATGAGCTCGCCCCGCGCCCTCACAATTCAGGACACTTGACGGTTGATGCCTGCGTGACAAGTCAGTTCGAGCAGCAATTGCGAGCCGTGTGCGGCATGCCGCTCGGCTCGACTGAGCTTTTGCGGCCGGCAGCGATGGCTAATCTGCTCGGCGATCTCTGGGCGAACGGCGAGCCCGATTGGAGAGCTGCCTGCCTGATACCCGAGGTCAAGCTGCACCTGTACGGAAAAGTTGAGCCTCATCCGGGAAGAAAGATGGGACATCTCACTTCGATGGCGGATAGCCCGGAGGAGGCAGTCCGGCTCGTGAGGTCGGCCCGCTCGGCTTTGATCGGCACAGATAGTCGAAGGAGCAATTTGGATTGCGGCGACCTGAAGGAAGATAGCCACAAAAAGCACAAAAGGCACAAAAGTAAAGATAAAAGGGAGAATGCCGCCGATCCTTTTGTGTCTTTTGTGCTTTTTGTGGCTATCTTCAAGTCTTCGCACTCCAAATTGCTCCCTGAAAGCCGCCTACTTTGCAAAAGGCAATGGGGCCGATTATCATTTTAGTTTGCACAAATGATGAACTTAGACTGGGAGGAGCATGGCTGAGACTAGCTTTGACGTGACTGTGATTGGTGCGGGTCCCGGAGGCTACACTGCCGCCATACGCGCGGCCCAAATGGGCCTCAAGACTGCCATCGTCGAGAAAGACAAGGAGTTGGGCGGGACCTGCCTGTTGCGCGGCTGCATACCCACCAAAGAACTGCTCTATTCGGCTCACGTCGTCGACCTCGTCCGAGAAGCCGAAGAATTCGGAGTCACTACTGAAGGAGTCAAGTTTCATTTCGACGTAGTCCAGAAAAGAAAAGATAAAGTCGTCAGGGGACTCTCCAAGGGCGTCGAGTACCTCATGAAGAAGAACAAGATCACCGTCTTCAGCGGAACCGGGCGGTTTGCCGGAGGTCCTGAGGGTGCCCGCAAGGTGGAGATCAGCGGCGGCAGACGGCAAGACTCAGTCGATTGTCACCCGAAACATCATCATCGCCACCGGATCTGCTCCGAGACTGCTGCCCAACCTGAAGGTTGACGCGCCTCGAATCGTGACCAGCGACGAACTGCTCGAGATCAAGTCGGTGCCAAAATCTCTTGCAGTTCTCGGCGCGGGCGCGGTAGGCGTCGAGTTCGCATCCGTCTTCAAGCGTTTTGGTTCGGACGTGACGCTCATCGAACTGCTGCCTCGCATCGTTCCGATAGAGGACGAGGAGGTCTCCGCCGAATTGCAGAAGGCGTTCCGGAAGCGCGGCATCAAAATCATGACCAACACCCGCTTCGACTCGTGCAAAGTCTCGGGCGAGGGTGTCGAGATTGTCTACAAGGAGAACGAGGGCAAGGAGGGCAGGCTGACCGCCGAGACGCTCCTCGTTGCGGTTGGACGCCGCCCTTACACCGATGGTCTCGGTCTGGATCAGACAAAGGTGGAGCTCGACCGGGGCTATGTCCGGGTCGACGAGTTTATGAGGACGGCCGAGCCTGGCATATTTGCGATCGGCGATGTAGTCCCGACACCGTGGCTCGCTCACGTGGCCTCTAAGGAGGGCATTCTCGCCGCCGAGTATATCGCCGGGAAGAATCCTCAACCGATCAACTATCTTCACGTTCCCAACTGCACCTATTGCGAGCCCGAGATAGGCAGCGTCGGATATACGGAGGCAAGGGCGAAGGAGAAGGGATTTGAAGTCAAGATCGGCAAGTTCCCTTTTTCAGCCCTGGGCAAGGCAAAGATTATCGGAGAGACCGAGGGCTTCGTGAAGGTCGTCGCGGATGCAAAGTATGATGAAGTTTTGGGCGTTCACCTCATCGGCCCTCACGCCACCGACCTGCTCGCCGAGGCGTGTGTCGCTCTTGGCCTGGAGGCGACTGCCGAAGAATTGGGTAGAATCATGCATGCGCATCCAACGCTCTCCGAAGCTGTAATGGAGGCGTCGGAAGCAGTACATGGCCTGGCGACAAGTATCTAAGTAACGAAATCATGAGCAATCTATGGCAAGCCTGACCAGGGATCAGCACCTCGAGCTCTACTACTATCTCAAGCTGACGCGCCTTCTCGAAGAGCGGCTCGTCAGCCTCTACCGGCAGAATCAGGTCATTGGCGGTCTCTACAGGTCGCTCGGTCAAGAGGCCACTGCCGTAGGCTCCGCCTACGCGCTGCGGCAGAGCGATCCGATTGCACCGATCATTCGCGACCTTGGCGCTCTGCTGGTCAAAGGGGTCAAGCCGCGCGACATCCTCTGCCAGTACATGGCACGGGCCGACGGGCCAACGCGAGGCAAAGACCTGAACATTCATTTCACCAGTATTGAACGCGGCTTTGTCGGCCCAATCTCTCCGCTTGGAGACATGATCTGCGTTATGGGCGGCGTTGCGCTGGCGGCGAAGATGCAGAAGAAGGATATCGTCGCACTCTGTTACAGCGGCGATGGAGCGACGTCCACCGGAGCGTTTCACGAGGGCATGAATTTCGCAGCGGTCCACAATCTGCCTTATGTGATCATCGTCGAGAACAACTGCTACGCTTACTCGACGCCGAATTCGAAGCAGATGAGAATCACGAGTCTCGCCGAGCGAGCCCGCGCCTACGCCATACCGACGGAGATCGTTGATGGCAACGACGTAGTCGCTGTCTACGAGGTTACCCGCAACGCTGCCGAACGGGCCAGGCGAGGCGAAGGTCCTATCATGATCGAAGCTATGACTTTTCGCATGAAGGGTCATGCCGAGCACGACGGCCAGTCATATGTCCCAAAGGAACTCCTCGAAGAATGGCAAAAGAAGGACCCGATCGACCGCTACGAGAAGGTGCTGATCCACGACCAGGTTTGTACCGCAGCAGACCTCGCGGAGGTAACGGCGCGAGTAGAGGCGGAGCTCGAGAAGGATCTCCAGTTCGCGCTGAGCAGTCCGATGCCTGACAAGATCGTCGCCCACGACAGCATCTACGCAACACCACTCTGAATCTCAATGGCTTGATTCGAACCCTGATATGGCCACATCAATAAAGGCAACAGGCAAGACAGCCGGTCAGGCGACCGGACAGAGCACCGTGACTTTTGTCGATGCCCTGCGCATGGCAATCGATGAAGAGATGGCTCGCGACGATCGTGTCTTTATCCTTGGCGAAGACATCGGTGTCTACGGCGGAGCCTTCAAGGTGACCGACGGGCTGCTCGCGAAGTACGGCGCCGAACGTGTCCTTGATACTCCGATCTCCGAGACTGCCAACGTCGGAACAGCCTGCGGCGCCGCGCTCATGGGCCTTCGGCCGATCGTCGAATTCCAGTTCATCGACTTCATCGCGTGTGCCTTCGACATAATCGTCAACTACGCTGCCAAGCTTCACTGGCGGAATGAATGTGCGATGCCGATCGTCCTGCGCGGGCCCTGCGGCGGCAACGTGCATGGCGGCCCCTTTCACTCCCAGAATCCTGAAGCTTCGTTCATGAGCATTCCCGGCCTCAAGATCGTCGAACCGTCGACCGCATACGATGCGCGAGGCCTGCTCAAGTCCGCGATACGGGATGATGATCCGGTGATCTTCCTCGAGCACAAATATCTCTACCGGCTGCCTCGGGTGAAGGCTGATATTCCAAACGAGGAGTATCTGGTGCCGCTCGGAAAGGCGGCATTGAGACGCCAGGGCCGCGATCTCTCGATCATCACCTATGGAGCTATGTGCTACACGGCGCTCGACGCGGCTGAGAAGATGGCCGCAGAAGGCATCGAGATTGAAGTTCTGGATTTGCGCACGCTTCTGCCGCTCGACAAGGAAGCTATCCGTGAGACTGTCGCGAGAACCAATCGAGTAATGATTCTGCACGAAGCCACCAGGACCGGGGGCTCGCGGGTGAAATCTGCATGCAGATAATGGAGACCGCATTTGAACATCTCGATGCACCGGTTGCACGCGTGGCATCGATGGACACTCCCGTGCCCTATTCACCGACGCTCGAAGAAGAGTTCATGCCGCAGGTGAGTGATGTGGAGGAGGCGGCGCGCAAGCTTTTGAGTTATTGAGAAAAAGAGGATTAAAGAGGAGAAAGCATGGCAATGGACGTTGTGATGCCACAGATGGGCGAATCGATTGCTGAGGGAACGATCGTCAAGTGGCTGAAGAAGGTTGGAGATCAGATTCAGCGTGACGAGCCTCTGTTTGAGATATCGACTGACAAAGTCGACGCGGAGATTCCTGCTCCGTCTGCCGGCACTCTGACCGAGATTCTGGCCGCCGAAGGCGAAACAGTCGCGGTCAACGCGGTGGTCGCGCGTATCGGTGAGGCCGGAGCAGCCGCTGCGCCTGCATCCAAGGCCGCTGCAGCACCTGAGGCAGCGCCTTCCGAGCCCAAGGCACCGCCGCCTCCGCCAACTCCGCCATCTCCGCAGCCTGGCCGGGAGGCGGCTCCGCCAAAGCCCGCGCCACCCGCACCGAAGCCATCGCCGCAGGCTGATGGGCAGGGCCCCGAAACAGCCGCGGCCACGGCAGCGACAGCTGCTCCATCGGCTTCCGAAGATTCGGTTGAAGATCTTCGGAGGAAGAAGTCGTCGCCACTGGTTCGCAATATTGCGCGCGAGCACGGCATCGACATAAGTGAAGTCTCCGGAACAGGCATCTCAGGCAGGGTGACAAAGGACGACATTCTCAAACACATCGAACAGCAGAAGGCTGGGGCTCGCCCTGCCGCTGCCCCGGCAGCGCCGGCCCCCGCGCCACCGCCGACTGCCGCTCGTCCGCAGGTCCAGGAGCCACAGCCTGCTCCGGCAGCTCCTCCCGCTTATGCTGAAGGCGAGAGGGTTCGGATCGAGCCGATGAGTCTCATGCGGCGCCGGATTGCCGAGCATATGGTGCTGAGCCGCAGAACATCGGCACATGTGACGACTCTCTTTGAGATTGACTACACCAATATTGCTCGCCTGCGAGAGAAAGCGAAGAAGAGCTTCGAAGAGCAGAATGGCGTCAAGCTCACGTATACGCCGTTTCTCATCAAGGCGGCGGTCGACGCGCTAAAGGCCTATCCGATCGTCAACTCATCGATCGAGGGCGACTCGATCATCTACAAGCAGGATTTCAACATTGGTGTTGCTGTCGCTCTCGAGTGGGGCCTCATAGTTCCGGTGGTCAAGCACGTCGATGAGCTGAGCATTCTGGGTATAGCCAGAGCAGTGCAGGACCTTGGTGCGCGCGCTCGCAACAAGCAGCTCAAGCCCGATGAAGTCGGAGGCGGCACCTTCACAATCACAAATCCAGGTTCATACGGTGGGCTGATCGGCACGCCAATCATCAATCAACCTCAAGTCGCCATTATGGGCGTCGGTTCCATAGCCAAGAGACCCTGGGTGGTCGAGACCGAAGATGGCGACGGTCTCGCGATACGAACGATCGGTCTCCTGAGCCTTTCGTTCGATCACCGGATCATTGATGGCGCTGTCGCCGACCAATTCATGGCGCACGTCAAAAAGAGTCTGGAGACGACCGATTTCTCATCGTTGATTTGACCTGTCAAGAGCCAAAAAAGACCTGCGAGCAGAAATGGTTGGGTAGTGTCGCCTATGCCGATGCCCTGGAGATGCAGGAGAGCCTCGTCAACCAGCGAAAATCCGATGCCATTCCCGACACGCTTCTCCTTCTCGAACATCCGCCGGTCATTACGTTGGGGAGAACTGCCCACCGCTCCAACGTGATCGCCGGCGATGACTATCGTAGCGCGATCGGAGTTGAGCTATTCGAGACAGGGCGCGGCGGCGACGTAACCTTTCACGGGCCTGGCCAGCTGGTCGGGTACCCGATTATCAATCTCGCTCCCGATCGCTGTGATGTCAAAAGATACGTTCGTGATCTCGAAGAGACGATGATTCGGACGGCTTCCGAGTTCGGTGTGGTCGCCGGCCGGATTGCAGGCCTCACTGGTGTGTGGGTCGGCGAAGAGAAGCTGGGTGCGATTGGTGTGCGGATATCTCGCTGGGTGACGATGCATGGATTCGCATTCAACGTCAGGACGCGGCTCGAGTACTTTGACATGATTGTCCCCTGCGGCATTCAGGACCATGGAGTGACTTCGCTTGAGAAGATACTCGGGCCCGCAACTCCCAGTATCGAAAGCGTGGCTGCAAGCCTGGCTCACCATTTTGGCAAGGTTTTCGGCCGCCAGATGACGGAAACAATTGCCGTTTGATCCGATATGCCACGACGACACTACGCATCTCGCTGACAACTCAGATTACTTCATTGGCCTTGCGCTCGGCATCATTGGGGGCTTTTTGATTCACCGTCTCGATTTCGAGCCCGAAGTAAAGGCGGAGACGATTGCATGGTCAGGGTTCTGAGCCGGATCTTTCTAAGCCTGATCAAGGTGATCATCGCTCCGCTCATCTTCTCGACGCTGGTCGTCGGAATCGCAGGCGCCGGAAGTTTCAAGGACGATCGGGCGAATAGGGCTCAAGGCCCTCATCTACTTTGAGGTTGTCACCACTCTGGCACTTTTCATCGGCCTTGGGGCTGTCAACCTGGTGAAGCCGGGCCTGGGCGTCAACCTGCCGCTCGGAGCCGAGCGCAGAAGCGCGCGAAATCGCAACTCGCGCCCACGACATCACCGCTCAGGACCACGTCGTCATTATCTTTCCGAGCAGCATTATCAAGTCGATGGGCGAGAATGACGTTCTTCAGATCGTCGTCTTCAGCTTGATTTTTGCGCTTGCGGCATCGCACTAGGGGAACGAGCGAAGCTTATTGTCGCCTTCGCCGAATGCCTTTCGGAGGTCATGTTCAAATTCACGAACTATGTCATGAAGTTTGCGCCGTACGGGGTCGGCGCGGCCATGGCGGTTACTGTAGGAAGCAAAGGGCTGGCGTCCTAAAGAATCTGGCGCTCCTGATCCTGACGCTTTACGGAGCGCTGGCCGTCTTCATCGTCGTAGTCCTTGGTTTGGTCGCGCTCCTGGTTCGGGTGCCAATCTGGCGGTTCATCAAGCTCGTCAAGGAGCCGGTACTTCTTGCCTTCACCACCACGTCAAGCGAATCTGCCTTTCCAAAGGCGCTCGAAAACATGGAACGGCTCGGGGTACCTTGCAGGATAGTGAGCTTCATCCTGCCCATGGGTTATAGCTTCAATCTTGATGGATCGACGTTGTACCTGTCCCTGGCGGCGGTCTTTGTGGCTCAGGCATCCAATCATTCGCTCTCCTTCGGGCAGCAGCTGCTGATGCTTCTGACGCTCATGCTCGACAACCAAGGGAGTTGCTGCTGTGCCGCGGGCATCGCTGGTCGTCCTTTCCGGAACACTGGCGACCTTTGGGCTTCCACTGGAAGGCATCGCAGTAATTCTCGGAGTCGACGAGCTTATGGACATGGCCCGAACCGCGACCAATGTGTTGGGCAACTGCATGGCGACGGTCGTCGTGGCAAGGTGGGAAGGCGAATTCAATGAGGCTGGCAACGAGGTTGTAGCACCCATCGATGCGACGCTCTCCCCCCACATGCACCCGCCGCTGACGGTCGCCGAGACCGAATGAAAGGGTGGGGGCAGGGCTAGGAGGCTGTCTCAAAAATCGGAGTTGTTGTCAGGAACTAGGCAGCTGGGCATTTCCCGCGCACGGGACGTGCGCGAGGATATTAGCCGGTGGTGAAACCACCGGAACGAAATCGCCAAAGAGCGTCGCGCCCTGGAAGGCCGCCGGACCAGATTTGCGCGAGCACGCAGTTGAATCCACAATGTTTACGCCGAAATAGCATTATCCGGGCTCCGGTCCTGCGCCCTGCCGGGGCGCAAGGATGTGGGGAACGCATACCCGGCGGTTTCACCGCCGGCTAATATCCTCGCGCACCTTCGGTGCGCAGGAAGAGCAGGCGTCCTAAGTCGCGACATTCGCGAATTTTTGAAACAGTCTCCATGTCCCTGCCCGTCCTGCACCATCGGGCGCGACTAACGGAGTCGCCGCTGTCTCGAATTACTGGTATCATCAAAACGATGCGCGCACAGACTCAAAGAACGCCCAAGCCTGAATGGCTGAAGGTCAGGCTCACAATGGGTGACGAATTCCTTTCTGTCCGAAGGATGATGGCCGATCTCAGCCTCAATACCGTTTGCCAGGAGGCGCGCTGCCCGAACATCTACGAGTGCTGGTCTAATCGCACCGCGACTTTCATGATCGCCGGCGATGTTTGCACTCGCCGCTGCGGCTTTTGCGCGGTCAGCAAGGGGGCTCCCAAACCGCTCGACTCGGCTGAGCCGATTCATGTCGCTGAGGCCGTCCGGCGACTCGATCTGAAGCACGCAGTGATTACGGCCGTCAATCGCGACGATCACAGTGATGGTGGTGCGGCACACTTTGCTGCCACGATTCACGAGGTACGAGCGCTCAATCCCGGATGCCGCATCGAAGTCCTGATCCCGGATTTCCAGGGAAATCACGATGCCCTCGACACTGTTCTTGACGCAAATCCTGACGTGCTGAATCACAATACAGAGACGGTTTCGCGGCTTTACCGGCGCGTCAGACCCGAAGCGCGGTATTTTGAATGGACGATGGACCTTCTGCGGCGCGCCGCCAACAGGCGGGATGCTCGCGCAGCCGGCTATGCTTACTAAATCGGGCATCATGGTAGGTCTCGGCGAGACTCGCGATGAGGTGTTATCGACGATGCTCGACCTGCGCGAGGTCGACTGCGACATTCTGACGGTTGGACAGTACCTCCAGCCGGCGCCTCATCGCCTTCCGGTCGAGAGGTTCTACACGCCGGAAGAGTTTCAGGAACTGAAGCGGCTTGGTCTCGAGATGGGTTTTCGATATGTCGAATCGGGTCCCCTCGTGAGATCGAGTTACCACGCTCGCGAGCACGTCGAAAAACAGGCTCAGATGCCTGCAGGAATGCCCGTCATCAATAAAGCAACAATGGCTTGCGATTAGCTCCCTACGATGGCGGACATCAAATCACGATTTCCTGAGAACGTGGCCGGCGAATTTTACGTCGACAGCCAGTGCATCGACTGCGACGTCTGCCGCGATGTAGCACCTGACAATTTCAAACGTCACGTCGCCGGCGGATTCTCCTTCGTCTACCAGCAGCCAATCGACGAAGCCGAACGGAAGCTGTGCGTTGAAGCCCTTAAAGCCTGCCCCGTGGATGCCATTGGCTCCGACGGTTAGTGCCTTGACTCTGAGGAGTTCCAATCACAAAATGCCTTCTCGCAGCGCAGCATTCCCAGCATTTCAGAGTTCACACAGCGCGTACCCGGATTTCATTCCGAAGACAGGCCGAAGACAGGCTCGATGCCAATACCGCCCGAGAACGCTGTAACCCAACTACTACTGGATTGGAGAAGCGGCGACCAGGCAGCTCTCGCGCAACTGATGGCCGTTGTCCATCACGAGTTGCGCAAGATTGCCGGCGGCTACCTCAAAGGCGAACGGCCTGATCACACACTACAGCCAACGGCCCTCATCAACGAAGCATATCTGCGCCTCACCCGTCAGAGCCTTCCGGAGTGGCAGAATCGTGCCCACTTCTACGGTGTCGCCGCTCAGATCATGCGACAGATTCTCGTCGAGCATGCACGGGTCATGCGACGGCCAAGCGCGGCGGTGGCGAGAAACTTCCGCTCGACGACGTGACAATCTTTTCCAGAGAGCGTGCTGCCGACCTGATCGCGCTTGATGATGCTTTGACGGCGCTCGATTCATTCGACTCGCGCAAATGTCGCGTCATCGAGTTGAGGTTCTTCGGCGGCCTGAGCGTCGAAGAGACTTCCGAAGCTCTGGGAATTTCAGTCGCCACAGTTGGACGCGAGGTGCGCCTGGCCCAGGCATGGCTTCGTCGCGAGCTGAGCAATGTCCCCTACACCCCTCAGGCATGACACCCCAACGCTGGCAACAGATAGAGACCGTTTTTCAGGCCGCCGCCGAGCTCCAGCCGTCGGAACGGGAGGCATTTCTGCTCCGCACTTGCGGCGACGACGCAGACTTGCGAACCGAGGTCAAATCTCTCCTGACCCACGAGGGTTTCGATACATTTATCAAGTCACCAATCCAGGAGACTGCACGTTCGCTTACGAATGACGAGGATGACAGCAGGATCGGACAGCGAATGGGCGCCTACCGCATTACCGAACGCATAGGTCACGGCGGTATGGGCACCGTCTACCGCGCGGTTCGTGACGACCAGCAATTTCTTAAGGAGGTCGCCCTAAAACTTGTCAGGCGCGGACTCGATACGGACTTCGTACTCAGTCGTTTCCGGTACGAGCGTCAGATACTTGCTACTCTCGAGCACACTCACATAGCGCGACTCCTCGACGGTGGAACGACCGAAGATGGACTGCCCTACCTCGTCATGGACTACGTTGAGGGCGAGTCGATAACCGTCTATTGCGAGAGTCACAGGTTGACTGTGTCGGAGCGGCTGAAGTTGTTCCTGCTGGTGTGTGAAGCGGTCTCGTATGCACATCAGAAGCTGGTAATCCATCGCGATCTAAAACCCGGCAACATTATCGTGACGCGCGATGGAATGCCCAAGCTTCTCGATTTTGGCATCGCCAAGCTCCTTGGTCCGGATACCGGCTCCGCGGCCGCGCCTCAGACGATCGCTGGCTTGGCTATGATGACACCCGATTACGCAAGCCCCGAGGAGGTGCGAGGGCTGCCGACCACGACATCCGCGGACGTCTACAGCCTGGGCGTAGTTCTCTACGAATTGCTGACCGGCGATCGACCGTACCGCATGAAGAACTGCTCTGCCTCCGAGATCGAACGGGCGATCTGTGAAACCGAAGCTGAAAAGCCCAGCGTGTTTCTCCATCGAATGGGTGGGCAGCACAAACGGGCGGCGAGGCAGCTCGCTGGTGATCTCGACAACATTGTCATGATGGCGATGCGCAAGGAACCAGAGAGGCGTTACGGCTCGGTTGAACAGTTTGCTGAAGATATCCGCCGCTATCTCGATGGGCGTCCGGTGATCGCGCAACACGACACGCTAGGCTATCGGACAAGCAAGTTTGTTCGGCGGCACACACTGGGGCTTCTCACCGCAGCGCTGGTAATTGCCAGCCTAAGTGGCGGAATCATCTTTGCCAGGCATCAGGCGCGACGCGCGGAACGCAGATTTCAACAAGTCCGCACGCTGGCCAATACTTTTCTCTTCGACGTCTATGACAAGATCGCCGTGCTCTCAGGCTCTTCGGAAGCACGTGAGGTGGTCGCGAGGACCGGGCTTGAATATCTCGACAGCCTTGCTCAGGAGGCAAAGGGCGATCCCGATCTCCAGTACGAGTTGGCCCAGGGCTATCTGCGGCTGGCCAGTGTTCAAGGCAGCATCCGAATCTCTGGCTTGGGTCAATTCGATCAGGCCATGACGAGTTATCGCAAGGCACTCGGACTGAGCCGCGAACTTCTCTCACGGGAGCCCGACAACCAGAGGACCCTCCAGTTAACAATCAAGTGTTTCGTGGAACTCGCTGATCTTCAGCGCGGGCGGGGCGACATGGTGAACGCTCCGGCTACAATGCTCGAAGCCCGGCGACTGGTTGATCGATTTGAGGCACTGGCAGATCTCAAACAGGACGATCTGCTGACTCTCAAGAACTTCTTCCACCAGAATGGCGACCTTGAATTGGAGCGAGGCAGCAGCCAGGCAGCGCTCGAGAACTACCGGCGGGCCGTGCAGATTGACAAGCGCCTGGTTGCCCAATTCCCTGGAGGCCGGGCGCAGCATAGTCAGTCGCTGGGTCTGGCAATCCTGGGTGATGGGCTCGCTGCGCAGGGTGATGTCAACGGGGCGATTGGTGAATACCGCAAGGCGCTCGAGGTCCGTCTTGAGAACGTGCGGCAGAATCCGGACAACTACCAGTATCACCGCGAGCTCGCGCTCCTTTACGACTGGCTGGGACACTATTCGGGAGGCCCGTCAAATTTCAACCTCGGCGACCGCGAAAAGGCAGAACAGTACTATCGCCAGGCTCTCTCCGTATCCGAGGCGCTGGCTGGAAATGATCCAAAGAATGTGCAGGCTCAACTGGATCTCTCATTCAGTTACGAGCATATTGCCAGCGTCCTGACAACCAAAGATCCGGCACAGGCAATCGAGCTCGCAAACAAGGCGCTTGATGTGCTGGGCCCGCTGATTGAGAAGTCGCCTGACGAGCCAAGGTATTTGCGCCGCCAGATCGCGCAGCGGCGCTTGCGGGCCCTCGCTTTGCAAAAACAGGGTGATCACCGGAACGCGATCGGCCAGCTGCGCGACGTCGTTGCAAAGGCGCAGGCTCTGGTCTCCAGCCGTCCAACCAATCAGGCCCTCAAGGCGATATTCTTCGGGGCTCAGATGGCCTGCAACAGTGTGCTGCTCGAGACTGGCGAGCGCGACGAAGGATTGAAGCAGGCCATTGAGACGGCCGCCCTGGCTAAGATGGCTGCCATGCGGCCTCAGGACCTCAATTGGCAGTGGCGCCTGGCGGAGTCACATTCGTTGGTGGGCCAATATCACATGTCGATCGCCAACCGGCCTAAGTTACCTCAGGCAGAGCGGTTGGCTGAGCGGCAACAAGCTCATGCCTCCTTTCAGAAGGCGCTCAACGTATGGGACCGTTGGGGCCAGCGCGCCGTCTCGAGCATCTTCAACACCTCACGCCGTGAAGAGGCGGCGCGAGCCCTGGCTCAGTGCGATTCCGGTCTCGCCAGTTCCACCAGGCCTTAGCGCCACCATCTCAAAAAAACTTTTCTTCCGTGATCGATCCGCACCCGGATTCTCGCCTGTCCAGATGGCGGCGATACGAGTCGCCAGGCAAGTTGAAGGAAACCGATACCAACTATGGACCACACAGCCACCCCAACTTAGCACCCGATACAGCACGACAAGAAGCACAGCAACAGCCGGCGGGCGACGCCCTCTGAAGGGGGATTGTGTTGTCTTCAGGAGCAAAAGGAAACCACTATGATCTACGTTCCAAAAACATCTACGATACGTAAAGTTCCCTTCCTCGTTTTACTGGTCACATTTGCGATCTTTCTGGGTCTCAACTCAAACCATCTAGTTACGGCTCAGCGAAGCGATGGTCCGACATCATCCACCGAACCACAACCCGGGATTACTCTGGATGACCAGTTTGCGGCGATCGCACGAGCAGTTCCTTCGTTCGGAGGTCTCTTCATTCGTGACGGACAACTCAACGTCTACCTCACAAACCCAGCCGACTTACAGCCTGCAGTGCTTGCCATTGCCGGTGTCTTCGGACGCACCAGATTGCCGCTGGAGAATCCGGTCGCCCTTCAAGGCCGATACAACTTCACGCAACTGAAAGCCTGGCACGACCTGCACACGCTCACGACGCTGGCTACGCCAGGCGTTCAAAGCGTGGACATTGACGAGCGAAACAACCGGCTGCAGATCGACGTTCTTACTTACCAGGCTCAAAGCGACGTCAATAGTCAACTCGAAGGCCTGCGCATACCGTCCGAGGCGTTCAACGTCACGATGGTCCAGCCGGCTTTACTGCTTGCTGAACATCCGGGTCATTCGGCGAAGGCCGCCCCATTGGCAATGCCGGTGGACGATCCACTGACGAACCGCGTCAATGGCGTCCTGTCTCGGGCGGAATTCAGATCAACGGAAGCTGCACCCTGAGTTTTCTCGCAGTCCGCGCTAATGAGGCGGGCTTCATTACCTGCTCCCATTGCACGAAGACCGAGGGCGGCGTTGAAGACACGATAATCAATCAGCCCCAGACAGGGAGCAAAAACCGGATTGGAGTTGAGACAGTTGATCCAACTTTCTTCAGCGGCGGCAAATGCCCTTCCGGGAGGAAGTGCCGCCGCTCGGACACGGCTTTCATCAAGCGAGACAGCACGCTTAACCAGTCTATTCCCTTGACCTCGGGCGACTTTGGTTCTCTATTGATTCCGGTCGCGATCACCGTCAATTCGAACGAGGTCTATCTCGGGCCGGTAGTGAGACATGAGATTGTCTCGGTTGCCGACCATTCGGTGCAGGGTGAGGTCCTCGAGAAGAGCGGGAGGACCACAGGCCGCACTATAGGTGAAGTAAACGGGACATGTGTCGATCAGAACGTAGCCAACCTGGTCAACGGGAATGCGGTTGACACCGGACTTACCATGCTGTGCCAGGACAAGATGGGGGCCCTGGCCTGGCAAGGCGACAGCGGCTCGCCAGTCTACAAATTAGCCAGCTCACCGGATGGAAAGCCCGCGGTCAAGCTTTACGGCGTTGCCTGGACGTCTAACGGGCAGGAAGTCTGGTTCAGCCCAATGAGCCAGGTCACGCTGGGCAGCGAGATGGGGAATCTGAAGACTCGTAAGGGGGAGAACCCGGACAGCAAGCCCGAAGTTAAGATCCTAAGCCCGACCGACGGAAGCACGGTTCCTCTCGGCCAGTCGGTGACCCTTAAAGCTGCTGCAGTCGACTACGAAGATGCGGTCCTGGACTTCACTGGACATCCCTGGACGGCAATACAAAAATGGGTTCTGGCCCGAGTCTGCCCTATGGTTTCTCGACGCCGGGTCTGCAACACATAAGGGTTACTGCGGAGGATAGTGATGGCAATGCCGCGAACTACGACATTACGGTCACGGTCGCTCAGAACACACCACCGACATTAACAATCGTCGCACCAACTCCCAATAAAGTATTCCACACAGGCGAGTCAACTGGTCTCACAGGCAAGGCGACCGACCCGAACGAACCTAGCGGCACGCTGCTTTGCAGCAGCCTCTTCTGGTCTTACAGGCTGACGAATGGCATCTCGATCCCGGTATCGATTGGCACCGGCTGTTCCCAGGCGTTGTTCAAATTCGGGAGTTCCGGAGACTACACCATAACACTCATCGGCACCGATTCGATGGGTGCGAAGGGTTCAGCGTCGGTCAATGTAAAGGTAGTCGAAGTTGGTGTTCCGACCGCGTATATAACCGCCCCGACGGACGAAGCCCTCAATGCAGACGAGACTGTAGCTCTTAAGGGATATGGAAACGATCCGGACAGCTTCGACCTCATAAAATACAAGTGGGAAGTGTCAGTTGCTGGTGTGCGCAAAACGATCACATTCAACGCGGCCCAAAGCAACCAGACTTTCACATTTCCCTTCAAGCCGTCCAATTACTTTCCCCCATTTACCTGCGGTACTAAGAAGGTGACGATCTTCCTCACAGTCACCGATTCTGCCGGACAGACGATTGAAGTCTCGAGGGACTATTTTATCCTCTTTGGGCCTTGCTAACGGTCTCCGGGACTTTACCCGCGCCCTTCGGGCACGGCCGGGCAGGGACAAGCACTGCCTCTTTACAACTCTGGAGGGGCGGCTCGCGAGCCGCCCCTCGCTGTTCTTGACGCGATCACGATTCAGAGTCAGCCTATTGCTTATGAATCTGCAACAATTTCGCGACTCACTGCAGAGCGAGGTGCCTCCACCAGAACTGAATGCTGCTCTGACCGGCTTGTGGTGGGACGCAAAGGGCGACTGGACGCGAGCTCACGAAGCAGCGCAAGAGGATGAAGGCCCGGAAGGCGCCTGGGTGCACGCTTATCTCCACCGCAAGGAGGGTGATTCATCCAATGCTGCCTATTGGTACGGCAGAGCCGGAAAGTCCAGCGGCGAGCGGTTCGCTTGAAGATGAGTGGTCTGGCGATTACGGGCTCGCTGCTGAGCACCGATTAACGCGCGACTGCGGATAGACGGCAATCATTCGCACGGCCCCGGCGGGAACCGCGATACTGGTCGATGAGTGGTCTCGTCTCATTACTCCACACCTGCACAGTCTCCGTTACCCATTCATCGCTCTTCGAAACCGGAAATTGAGCGCGCAGATTGACTTTTGAGCCTCCCGGTAATCAGTTGGCAGAATGCCGTGTTGCGGCTTGTCTATGCCACGGTTGTTGAGGAGCGCTATCAGCCAGCCTCCGTCGTCAAGCCGGTTAATCACGTACTCAACATCGCCCTTCACGCTGAGAGGCACGAGATTCTGAGCCACCTGTCTGAGGAGCATCCCGAGCAATGGCATCGGATGCTGATCGATTCCCAATCCAAGCGGAACGCTCACCATAACGATCCTGCCTCGCCCAAGCTCCTTCATGACGGCGATCGAGGTCGCCGTCCGAGGCCCGCGCCAGAATACGATTCCCTGCCTCGGGCAGGACACTGTAATGAAAAGTATTCGATGGAATCACCTCACCAGTGAGGACCATGTAAAAGCGGTTGCCATTCCTCCGCCCACCTGTCGCCGGCAGAGACAACTCTTTGACCCCTTCCCCAGTCAACTGCCGGTCACAGACAACCAGAGTGCCGCCATTCTCCACATAGCTGCGCAGGGCGGCGCCCCATTCTTCGGAGATTGAGACCTCGCCGGCAGCGATGACCACAGGATAGGTGCTCAGAATGGAGGTTCGCTTTGGCGATGTGACAATGACATCAAAGATGTCACCGAAGACACCATTAACATATGTCTGCCTGATTGCGCTCGCCGGCTCATTCTGCGTTTCAGGCGCAGGGTAGTAGGCAATATCGAACCAACCACGGATGTTCGCTTCATGCTCCGCGGGCGTGAGAATTGCCGGATTCATCTGCGGGTCGAGGCCGAATGGGGCAGTGTAGAAACGTTCCTGAGCCCAGCCGTGCGCCTCGTCAAGCAGGAAAGCAATAGGCGTGTATTGAGTGCCACGTGGATGCGTCGAAACAATCTTCTGGACGGTCTCGGCTACCTTACCTTTGGGAGATAGCTGTACAGGAAAATTGTCGCCGGCGACTCCGCCTGCCGGCTTCCAGAAGATGTCAACGCCCTGTTCATTGTAGAAAGCATCCGTGCCCGCAAGATAAAAGAGTACGTAGTCCTTGAGCAGCCAATTGACGCCCGCACCCGCCCACGCGTCATAAGAGTTGTCAATTACGTAGCGAGACGAAGCCGGGTAGAAATAGGCCTCGCGCGAAAACATGGTCGCAGAATCACCAAGGTTGCACGATTGGTAGTCGACAATGCCGGCACCGAATTGCCTCGCGGCTCCGCGCAGGAAATGCGAGACGGCGAGCCAGCGTGGGACTATTGCCGGTGTTCTCATGGCCGATTCGGCGGACACCCCAGGCGCAGAGGGCGTGGGCGTAGGCTTCCATGCCCGCGGAGAGACAGGAGATCACCGGTGCCCATGCTTCCGCGGCAGTCAGGGTTTTCCCCTGATAACCAGAAAATTTCTTGACCACCGCTGCCGTGTAGAGCTCGCGCATTGCCGCTAGAATCTCACCACGCGACCGAGCGGCTTGAACCCTTCTCCGTAGTTCCCCATGGTCGACAGCCTCGTAAGCGATGCTTTCGCCCGCGATGTAGCCGATGAACCGATTCTTGTAGCGCTCAAACTCCTGGCTCACTGTCTGCGCCGTTGCACCGCTCGGCCAGGCTGGCTCTCCATAGTTCAAGAGCACAGCAAAGCGACGATCCTTATGGCGGTCGAGCCATCCGAGAAAGGGCGAGCCGTTCGAGAATACGGCCGGATACATCGGGATGTGCCACGTCGGACCGCTCAGCATATGACTGAACACAGGAGGTTCCTTGTCGTGAAACTCCTTCGCAAAATCCTGCTGAAGTGGTGGATCGACTCCGAATGCGGAGTCGAAGCCCTGGTTTCCTTTCATGAGATCGAGCCATGGCTGCCCGACGTTCCACAAGAAGACCGGCGGCGCTTTTGCTATCTGCCAGGCTGGCGGTATCGCTGAGTTCGGAGCAGTCATGAGCAGCGGCTCGACATCCGGACGGCCTCGCCGGTTCCAGTCGGACAAAACGGTCCAGGCCGCGAACTCCGGCTTCTCACGGCCGGTCGGATGGTAGCCTGAATCGGTTGTCAGGCAGAGACAATCAATTCGACGACGGGCGCCGGTCGGCCCGGTGGAATAGATTTCAACCACCGCGCGCCCAGGCTGCAGGTTGAATTTCGCCTGATCCCAGCCGAATGCCCATCCCCATAGAAGCTTCATCGGATCGAGTTCATCGATCACTGGTGATCCGCCGAAGACGTGTGAAACGTTCTTACCGTTCTGCCCTCGTGATGCGAATACCAAAGAGCTCCTGCTTCTCACGATAGTCTGCGTATCGAACCCAGAGCGTGTATTCTCCGGCCGACGGAATCTCAACGGTCTTGCTGATGGCGATTCCGGCAGCGGCGTCCGACCTGGCGGCCACTGAGAGAAACTCACTCTCCCCGCCCTGGGTCCAGGCGTCGGCAACTCCCGGCCCAGCCAGCGACCAGGTATCGGGAGGCGTCTGGTCGTCTCTCGTAAAGGAGAAGTTGTAGCCGTTGAGAGGAGAGAATTGCTCCGCTTCGATCCAAATATGCTCTGGTATCGTAGGGGCGATGCTTTGGGGGGCCGTTAGGGGCGGCCGTAGGGGCGGCTCGCGAGCCGCCCTCATGGACTCCATCGACCTGAAGGGGATATGTCGAAGCGAATAGTATCAGGAGAATTATGGCCATACCCAACATGAAGTCCCAGGGGCCGGACTCGAACCGGCGACCTGCGGGTTATGAATCCGCCGCTCTAACCACCTGAGCTACCCTGGGATACTGTCAGGTCTAACAAAAATAGGTATAAAGCAGCTTCTCGTCAAGTCGTTGTGCAAACGAGCCTCCTCACCGTACCTGCCGCGGCCTCCGTTAGGAGGAATGTTTATAGATAGCCAGGGGCAAGCGAACCGCCCTCCTGGAAGCCTGTGGGAAAATATCGATACAGCGCCACTCAGGAGGAGCACTTTCGCGAGACTACAGATCGACATTGTTCAGCCGTCAAGACGTCTCGACAATTGCTTCCTTGCAGGGCCCAGACCATTCTTCTCCGACAGCCCCCCTACCCTAGGGGCGGCGATTCTCTTGCTCGCGGATTCTATCCAACATCGGCCTCCTGGCGGAGGCCGTGCCCCATTCGATTTGCTGACATCATTCATCATCGGCATTGAGGAATCTCGAGACAACCTGCTTCGCTTGCCCTGGCTACCCTCTTGCATACCTTCGGAATAGCGCAGCCATCTCATTCTATCCTTCCGCGGCATGGCCTATCTCGATCCCGTTTCGCCGCTCGGACGGCGGCAATGGAGCGGCAACAATCCCCTGTATGCGTTCACACTGCTCTTTCATGTATTGCTTGAGTTCCTGCGGGTCCGTCAGAATCTTCGAGCCTGATCGGATCGTGATAGATGACTTTCACCTTGTGTGGACGAGGAAACTTGTGCCACGGGGAGTACGCCCGATAGGCGCCAATGATCGTCACCGGAACGATGCATGCTCCCGTATCCAGCGCCAGCCGCACAAAGCCCGGCTTGAATGGCATGATGTCACCCGTTCGTGTCCGGCCGCCCTCCGGAAAGATGACCAGGCCGCCGCCCCTCTTCAACTGCTCGAGTGAGAGCCTCAATGCCATTCGACTTCCCGTCTCCTTGACCGGGAAGGCGCCGAATGCTCGCATCAGGAAACCCACGAGCGGGACAGCAAACATCTTGTCCCACGCCATATACCGCAAGGGACGAGTGATCGGCAGAGAGACCCAGATCGGATCGATATAGCTCGCATGGTTCGGGGCAATGATCGTCGGACCTTCCGCAGGTACGCGCTCAACACCCTGGAACTCGATCCGAAAATAGAGGCGCGAAATGGCATAAGCGGCGAGGCGCGTGGCGTGAAAGGTAAGTTTGTTGTGCCCGGGATCTCTTCTTCAGTCATCAATTCGCTCCCAGCAGAATTCAGCCTATTATTTATTGCCAGATATGACAACATGGGGTGCCGGAATAGAGACTTGCGCATAGGCGCTCAGGTTGCTTACTATTCCTGTTTGAGAAAATATCAATCTGGAGGTAGAAACATGCCCTATTCTGAGCTGTTGATCCGACCCATGCGAGAGGACCTTACACGGCTGGGTGTCGAGGAGACACGCAGGCCCGAAGACGTCGATGAAGCAATCCGCAACACAGACGGCACCGTCATGGTGATCGTCAACTCGGTCTGTGGCTGCGCGGCGGGAAGAGCGCGACCCGGAGTCGCCATTGCCTTGCAGCACTCGGTACGGCCTGCAAAAACGATTACCGTCTTTGCCGGCGCTGATATCGAGGCAACCGATCGTGCGCGCGGCTATTTCAAAGGATATCAGCCCTCCTCACCATCGATCGGTCTGCTTAAGGATGGGAATCTCCTCTTTATGCTCGAGCGCCGCCAGATCGAAGGACGGGAAGCTCCGGAGATCGCCGCCCAGTTGACAGCCGCCTTTGATGAGTTCTGCGGATGAAGAAGATAGCAATTCTGGCTTTGCTGCCCCTGCTGCCCCTGCTGATTGGCTTCCAGCAAGCCGAGCCCCTGCCCAAACTACTCTCACTTCGCGAGCAGACGGACGTCCGCGAGCAGTGGCTCAGGAAACGGCTCGATTCGCTGCTTCTGCCGATGATGCGCCGGCACGGCGTCAGCATGTGGATAGTCACCACTGAAGAGTTCCACGCTGAGCCGCTGGCGCAATTTGTCGCTCCGCCGATTCCGTATGTCGGTCAGAGAGACTTTTTCATATTTACCGACCGCGGGACCGACAAGCTCGATCGAGTGGCTGTCGTGCGCTATCCAGAAGAACATCTGGGCCATTTCTTTGAAGTCCTCAATCCTCCGCGAAATGAGATTGCAGAGACTTTGCGGCGAACGGTGACCGAACGGAACCCGAAGACGATCGCTCTCGATATGGGCGGGACGCGAGGCGCAACCAATGGCATGACCATGACGCTTATGTCTATCTCAGCGAAACGCTCGGTAAGGAGTATGCAGGACGCTTCAAATCGGCTGCACCGCTGATAGTCGAGTATCTTGACACCCGGCTGCCGGAAGAATTGGAACATTACCGGACGGCCGTGGCACTCACCGATCTGCTAACGCGGCGGGCCTTCTCAAACGAAGTGATCACTCCTGGCAAGACGACAGCGGGCGAAGTACGGTGGTGGCTTCTTCAGCAGGTCAATAACGCCGGTCTCGATGTCTGGTTTCAGCCCGACCTGCGCATCCAGCGCCAGAACAAGGCCAACGGCAAGACGCAGCAGTTTCTGAGCGTCGCGGAGGAGTCGGCTGTAATTGAGCGAGGCGATGTCATCCATGTGGACTTCGGTCTCAATTACATGGGAATGAGTACCGACTGGCAGAAACACGCCTACGTTCTGCGACAGGGTGAGACGGATGTTCCCGAAGGCTTGAAGCGCGCCATGGCCAACACAAACCGGCTGCAGGATCTGGTCTTCAAGCACGCCAGGCCCGGAGTCAGCGGAGCGGCTGTCTACGATGCGACGATGGCCGACTGTAAGCGTGAAGGAATTGAGGCGATGATCTATTCGCACTCGATCGGCAATCAAGGCCATGCGCTCGGCGCTGCCATAGACTTCCGTCGCGGAGGCGGTGGCCCACCGGAATTGATGCGAGAGGGGTCTTACACTTCGATCGAGCTCAACACTTCGACTGTCGTCCCTGAGTGGGGAGGTCAGAAAGTGACCATCATGATGGAAGACGACGCCTACATGACCTCTGAAGGAATGCGCTGGTTCAGGCCGCGACAGACGCAGTTCTACCTCATTCGATGAGCAATGGACAATTTCGTGCTGCGGTGGATTGCGCTCGAACTGGACGAGACTCTTCGACAGGAGCGGCTCGGCAAGTCCTATCAGCTCGGGACAACCGATCTCGCACTTGATTTCCGGCTTCGAGACAGTCGCTGGTTGTTCATTTCGACATCGCCCCGGCAACCGGGAATCTTTCTCTCAGTTCGTCAGCCTCGAGAGCTCGGCACCGAGCCACGATCTGATACCCCGTTTATTTCGCTGCTCCGAAAACACCTCAACGGAGGCAGGCTGACCGGGATAGAGAAGCTCGGGTATGACCGGGTTCTTTACCTCACCTTTCTGGCCTCTGATGAGTCCGGAGAGAAGAGACAGCGGAAGCTGGTAGTCTCATTGATCGGGCGGGCGGCGGATGTCCTGATCGCCGAAGAGAGTCGGGTCCTCGCTTCACTGCGGCGCCAGGATGAAGTCAGCCCTGACTACGAGCCCCCTGAGCCACCGATCACCAAACTTGATCCCTATCAATGCACGACCTGAAAAGCTCGACGAGATCATTTCAAATAAGATTGGTGACATCGAGGCTGCGGCTCACCAATATCTCATCGGATTCGCTCCGGTATATGCCAGAGAGCTTGCTGAAAGAAGCAAGACCGAACCGAGGTTCACCGCGCTTAAAGGGATTCTTGAGGAGCTGACTGAAGGTCCGCCGACACCTTCAATCTATTCCAGGGTTGCGCTCACTGATCTGCAGACCGAGCCGGGGCGCGACGACTTCGAGATTGTCCTCTCGCCGATCAGGCTCACACATCTCTCCAGCTGGAAGATTTCAACTTTCGCAACTATGAACGAGGCTGCCGATGCCTTCGATCAGATTTTCACCCAGCGATCGGCTTTTCTCGCCAGCAGGCAGGAGATCGTCTCGAGGCTCAAAGCCCGGCTTAAACGGCACCGCGGCCTCGCTGCCAACCTCTCGCGCGAACTCGAGTCATTCTCCAATGCTGAAGAGCTCCAGAAATTCGGCGAGCTTCTGCTCGCCAATCTACACCAGGCCACGAAGCGCGGCGACGCCTTCGTCGTTGCCGACTTCTATGACGAGGCTATGCCGCTCGTCGAGATTCCGGCGCGTGACCAGTCAAGCCGCAGAGATGCAGCCGACCTCTATTTCAAGCTGGCGCGCAAGGCGCGACACGGTAATGAACTGATAAATCAGAGACTGCCGGGCGTCGTGGCTGAAATTGGTCAACTCGAAGAGGAGACGGCTAACGCGTTGAAGGCGACCCGCGCTGAACAGTTGGCCCGGCATGAGCCGGAGCCACGAGCCGGGCGCACAGAAGCCACTCCAAAGCGCTCGCAGAGAAGAAAGCCCGAGCCGATAAAGGGAGTGCGCAGGTACCGATCCAGTGATGGCTACGAAATACTCGTCGGAAGAGCCGACCGCGACAATGATGCCCTCACCTTTCGAGTGGCGAAGTCGTTTGACCTCTGGTTTCACGCAGCCGACTATCCTGGATCACACGTAGTGCTGAGGAATCCTACTCGCAAGGAGGTGCCGCCTCGCGCGATCACCGAGGCAGCTCAACTCGCGGCTAAGTTCAGTCAGGCGCGAGCCGAGTCGAAGGCTGCGGTCAACTATTGCGAGCGCAAGTTTGTCAGCAAGCCAAAAGGCTTTGCGCCCGGACAGGTTCGCGTCTCGTCATTCAAAACGATCCTGGTTCAACCGCGGGAATCAGGTGAGCGTATTCTCTCGGACTAGCCGGCTCACAGGCTTAGTATGGAGTGCGGCGACTTGTCGCCGCTTTTGATTTAGCTATTGCGGGATCATGAGGTCTGCGCGCCTGATTCTTCTTCACCACTGTAGTAGCTAAATCAAAAGCGGCGACAAGTCGCCGCACTCCATACTAAACCCGTGGGCGGTCTTCACACGTCCTCGCTATTCGTCCTTGCGGCCGACAAAGAACGCGACGCCCAGGTAGCAGGCTGCAGCGGCCAGATTGAGGATGTTCAAGCCCCAGATCATGCTCGACATTCTCGACCAGTCCTCCAAGCATTGCTCCGACGAGATTCCAACCGAGGGCCTGACTGCGCCGAGCGCGACGAGCGAAAAGCGATGAGAAGATGATTCCCGCACAGAAAACGGGGATCCCGAGGAGCGCAGCCGCCACCAGCGTTCGAGTCCACCAGCCCAAGCCGACGAACCGCTCGAGCCTCAGATAATAGTTTGCGACTAGTGCGACCACGATGAGAACGACAGCCCACCACGCCTTGATGCCTGGAACTTTGATGACCAGCAGGTTTGAGAAGAAGATGGCGATGAGGATGACTGCTATTACTACTGAATTGACTATCCAGGTCGATCCGTAGAAGAGGGCGAGTGAAGTGATGCTCTTTGTCTCGAGGAGCATGAAGCCCGCACCGAGAAGGAGCATCGGCCAGTCCGCACGCCAACTACCGGTGGCCGGCCCTTTGTAACATTCCCCTGCTCCCAACGAGTGAAACCGCCCCTGCGAGAAAGAGTGCGCCAAACGTCCAGAAGTAGGCGAATGGCACGCTCGGCGACCTCAGATAGAGATATGGCCAATCGTCGGTTGCCGACTCCTTTACCGTCTCATTGAGATGAGTCTCGAGTCGCGCCAGTTGCGGCGGCGCGACCATACTCCTGTTTCCGCGGACCGCCACAAGACTCATACCCGCGCTGTCGTAGTCGGTCTGATAGATTTGAGGCTCTCTTCCCGAGACCGCGGCGAGCATGCGCACTATGCGCTCTGTCGGAAACGAGCGGCCGCCGGCAAAGCTGAGTACCATCCAGCCGTTGTCACGCAAAAGACCATAGGCCTCGTTGAGACTCTCCTGCGTGTAAACGAAATTGTCGAGCCTGACACTCGACATGCTGCTCAACATGGTGTGCGAATCGAGGTGGCCAAATATCACCTGATCAAAGCGATCGGTAGTCGTGTGGAAGAAATGACGCGCGTCGTCATTGACTACCCTGACGCGATCAGAAGAGTAAGGCTTTTCGGGATGTGTCCGCCTTCCAAGCGCCAGAATGCCGGGGTCTATCTCGACCGCGGTGACCATTCTCGCCCCGGCTCGTAAGGCCGCAGCAACGTCGTTGCCTGTGCCTGCACCGACCACCAGAACGTCTCCAGCACGGCCGAATTGATAGGGCAGATCGTAGACGAGGCGCTGCGAGTCGAGAAAACGCGATGGGTAACGGTTTTCGAAGTCCTTGCTCAGATTGAGAATCTTCTGATGGTAGTCGTGATTGACATCAACATAGTAACCGGCCGTCTCCGGCAAAGGGACGTCGCTGTGCTCAGGCGGAATCTGACGAACATCTACGCGGTAATACGGAGTCCATATCGCGGCGCGCCCGCCAACAAGAGCCAATCCTATAATCGCCGCACAGCAGATGGCGGGTATGACTGACCTGTGACCGGACCAGTGATAGCTGGCAAGCCACGCTGCCGCGACCAGAAGCATCCACCAGAATGGTCCGGCGCCGCTCCAGGATACCAGGCCGAAAGCGACGACCCCTGAGAGGCTGCCAAGAATATTGCATTGATAGCCTGAGAGTGCGGGCAGGAGATTCATGAGGCGGCCCATCTCCTGCCCCAGCGCAACAAACGTGAGAACAATGAGCGCCGTAACGCCCACTATTGTGAATGTGAACTTCGCCAGCTCCGCGTAGTAGGCGCCATCGACAATTGCCCGCGCTCCCCAGACGGCATAGTTATTTCCCGGGAAGATAAGATTGGTGAGCTGAAGAGGGCCACTGAGCGCTACCAGAGCCACGAGAATGGCTAGCGATACCGCTCCCCACTTGAAGACTGACCGGCGCGTGGCAAGCAGGCTGCCAAGCCCGATTCCCAGAAAACTTGCCAGAAGCGGGAGGTTCTTGATGTAGGCGAAGACGCGAATCTCTGTGCTCACCCACCTGATGAGTACTACTTCCAGAAAGAGCACGAGAAAGCTTACGAGAAAGAGGCGCCAAGCAGGCGAGCGGCTGGATTCCAATCAGTTGTTCTCGGCCACGGGAGGCACAAGAGACGCTGGGATTGTCGCCCATTGCGTTTCTTGCGCCTCTTTGTGGCTATTCTTCAGTTTTGTTTTGCGAGCTCGGTTGTCAGAATGGCTCCGCCCATCTCCGGAAGAGTGGCGGTCATCTTGACGACCTGGCGCGAGTCCTTGGCAACCCAGACGGTTGAGCGGTCTGAGGCGCCATCTGCAGAGGCAATGTCCACCTTATAGGCGTCGAAGGTTCCTGCCGGCACCGTCACCTTCTCGATTCCGGCTACTTTGAGCTGCATGAGCTTGACCTTCTGCCGCTGAACGTCGAAGTTGCGAAATGTCGCCGAATAGCCTTCCTTCAAGGGCAGGGCCGCCATGACATCGTACGCACCGGCTCCATCAGCAAAAAGGGCGCCGCCAACGTCCGCGGAGACCTGCTTTGCCTCACCGTTCATGTTCATTTGCCCGCTCGCCTTGTTGTCCTTGAAGGCGAGGTCTATGACTATTGGCCCCTGTTTGACTGACCGCTGTGTCAGAACCAGACTTCCCTTCTCCAGCACCGACTGGTCACTCAGTTCGCCCATAGGCGTCTGTGCAGTCTCCTTGACGACCCAGGTTCCACCCTCCTCCCGAATCTCGCGCTTGATGGAGAGAGGGACAACCTGGCCGCCCATCTCAATCTTTGCCTGATAAGCGACGGAGCCCGGCCGCAGATCGACTGCGGGTTTCGGAACGCTGACCGATGCGGCTTCCACGCGAACTGTCCTGGTAACAGTCTTGACGTCGACAGTTATCTCCTTGAGCCGTGTCGCGACCTCTGGCTTGGCATCCTGCTGGTAACGGCCGCCAAGAAACTTCGCCAGGAATTTCTCGGCCGATGTGATCATGGCGAGGTTGTTGATCGGCCTGGCGAATCCATGGCCCTCATCGGGTGCGACGATGTATTCCACCGGGAATCCACGGTCACGGAGCGCGATTACTATCTGATCCGATTCAGCTTTGTTGACGCGGGGATCATTGGCTCCCTGGATAACCAGCAGCGGAGCCTTGATTTTGTTCGCCGAGTTGAGCGGCGACTGTTTTCCCAGTTGAGCCTTCCCCTCAGGCGTGGAAGGATCACCCATTCGCCGGTGAAAGATCACGCGTCCCGCTTCCCAATACGGCGGGATTGATTCGAGAAGCGTAATCAGATTTGAAGGCCCGACGATCGAGACTCCAGCTGCATAAACATCGGGCGTGAAAGCCACTCCGGCCAGCGTCGCATACCCTCCGTAAGACCCGCCCATGATTCCGACGCGCTTTGGATCTGCAATGCCTTCAGCGACCAGATACTTCACGCCCCACGTAAGGTCGTCCTGCATCTTGTCGCCCCACTGCAGGTTTCCGGCGTTGAGAAACTTCTTGCCGTATCCGGTGGACGAGCGGAAGTTGGGCTGGAGGACAGCATAGCCACGGTTCGCCAGGAATTGTGCAAAGGTGTCGTAGCCCCAGTTGTCTCGCGCCCATGGTCCGCCATGCGGAAAGACTATGAGCGGAAGATTCTTCGCCTGCACTCCCTTTGGAAGAGTCAAATATGCCGGAATTTCGAGTCCGTCTGATGATTTGTACTTGATCGACTTCATTGGCGACAGCGCATCGCGAGGCACATTTTCGCGAACGCGATATTGCAGCGTCAGCTTCTTCGCATTTCTATCGAAGAGATAGACCTCGCCTGGCTCGGTATCACTTCGGGCGGATACGATGGCCATCCGCTCATCCCTGGTCAGCGATTGGAAAGCGATCTCTTTGTCGCCGAGCTGCTTCTTGACCCAGTTGTAGTCGGCCTCATAGGCTTTGTCCTTGAAGTAGACGCGGGTCCGATCCTCGACGTATGAGGTAGCAACCAATTCGTCGGTCAGATCCGAGAATACCGCCCCCGTCAGGTCGACTCGATTCATGGGATCGGACTCGACCATCTCCTCCTTGCCGGTTGCAGGATTGAAGAGCGTCAGACGTGCCAGATCCACGTCGTCGCCCTTGTTCGTCTCCATATAGACGCGGTCGCCGTCTTTGTGAAAATGGACCGGATCGCAGGATTCAAAGACACTTGCATGAATAGACCTTCTTGAAGCCATCCTGATCGACACGAAGTACTTCGGTATCGCCATTGTCCGCGGATCGGGTAGCGAGGCGCAGCTTGCCTTTGTCGTCAAACACCCAGCCCGTCAGCCGGTCGGTGTTCTTGCGCAGCAGGGTTCGTTCGCCGGTAGAGATGGTCAGCCGGTAGAGGTCGTGCCAGGCGGCATCCCGATCGTTGAGCCCGATGTAGATATGTGTCCGGCTCGTTTTTCGGCAACTCGTAGATTAATACGCGAACGGCTTTGAGATCGGTCAGATTGCGCGCCTTCGGCACATCTTCGCCGGCTGCCGGACTTTCCGAAGGATTGACGGCGTAGATGTTGTAGTTCTCGTCGCCGCCCTTGTCCTGGACGTAGAGTACGTACTTGCCGTCGCGACTCCAGAAGTAGGCTCGGTACTGGTCTCTTGGTCTCATTCGTGATCGGCTTGGCCGATGCGAACGGCTCCTGGGTTCGCTTGATCCAGACATTTCGGGTTCCCTTGAAGGGCTTGATGAAGGTGATGAACTTGCCATCGGGGGAGAGCTGGGAGCCCGAGTATCTCCGGATCTCCGAAGAAGAGTTCACGATCGAGCAGCGGCGCCTCGCCCTGAGCCCGGACAGCCACGATCCCGGGAATGGCGAGTATCGAGAAGACGGCGAGTAACGCGCAGGCGGCAATCAGCAGGCGATTCATGCGAGTATTGGTATTCATGTTTTCAGCCTCTATTCTGAACAGTACTTGAGCTGGATAAGGTGGCACTACGACTCGGAAACAAACGAGGTTCCATCCAAATGCTGCCCCGCAGGTAACGGACGTCTGCTCTTTATGGTAGATTATCCTTCTTGCCGAGTTTCTTCAATGATTTAAGGGGAATCAACGGAATGGAATGCTTCCGCAAGAGTATCGTTGAGCTGATTACTCAAACTTCGACCAATCTTCCTCCGGATGTAAGGCGCGCAATGGCCCGGGCTCTCGATGCCGAGCAGGATGCACGCTCGGCTCAGGCTCTGAGCTGCATTGCGACCAACATCGATATGGCGTCAGACGCGCAGGGGCCGATCTGTCAGGACACAGGCTGGCCTACGTTCGAGATTCACACACCAGTCAACTTCAATCAGATTGCGCTCAGGCGCGATATCGCAGGGGCAGTGGCCGAGGCGACGCGCCTTGGGAAACTCCGGCCCAATTCGGTCGATTCGTTGACCGGTGAAAACAGCGGCGACAATCTCGGACCAGGTACTCCGACAATCCATTTCGAGCAGTGGGAGAGCGACGAGGTCGAAATCAAGCTGCTCCTGAAGGGCGGTGGTTGCGAGAACAAAAACATTCAGTACTCGCTCCCGGCCGAGCTGCCCCATCTCGGCAAGGCCGGGCGTGACCTGGATGGCGTTCGAAAATGCATCCTCCATGCAGTCTGGCAGGCCCAGGGACAAGGTTGCAGCGCGGGCGCCATCGGCGTCTGTATCGGAGGCGATCGAACACAGAGCTACGAGCACGCCAAGAAGCAACTCTTCCGAACGCTCGACGACGTCAACCCCGACGCGCGACTGCAGCAATTGGAGGACTACATTCTCCAGACCTCCAACAGCCTGGGCATCGGGACCATGGGTTTCGGCGGGGCGGTGACTTTGATTGGCTGCAAAGTAGGTGTTCTCAACCGTCTGCCGGCGAGCTTCTTTGTTTCGGTGGCCTACGACTGCTGGGCCTTCAGGCGGCTGGGTGTCGTTCTCGACGCCACGACTGGCGAGATAAAGCGCTGGCTCTACCGCGATCAGAATGAGCCGGCGATCAGGATGACGGCCGGAGGAGGCTTTGTCCAGACGGGCCATGAAAAGCGTCTCATTGCACCGCTGGATGAAGCGGCGATTCGTGCGTTGAAGGTTGGCGACACGGTGCTGATATCCGGCGAAATGTTCACCGGACGGGATGCAATCCATGCTCATTTGATGAAGCATGAGCCGCCGGCGGATCTAAACGGCGCGGTTCTCTACCATTGCGGGCCGGTGGTCCTCAAGAATGGCAATTACCGGATTATGGCTGCCGGACCAACGACGAGCATCCGCGAAGAGCCATACCAGGGCGAGATCATCAAGCGTTACGGCGTCCGAGCGGTTGTCGGCAAGGGTGGGATGGGGGCGAAGACGCTGGCGGCGATGAAGGAGCACGGCGCTGTCTATCTCAACGCAATTGGCGGAGCCGCGCAGTACTATGCGAAATGCATTGACGAAGTGCTCGGCGTCGAACTGCTCGAGTTCGGGATACCGGAAGCCATGTGGCGAATTCACGTGACCGATTTCCCGGCGATAGTCACCATGGATGCGCATGGCAATTCGCTTCATGCGGAGGTCGAGAAGTCGTCCGCGATTCTCCTCGCCAGGCTGAGCGACCCCGTGTTTTGAAGATGTCTGGCTCTGTCGCACCAACGGTGCGACCTGAAACAGCCCAGGGCGACGCCCTGGGTATCCGCCAGGCAACGACGCGCAGCCCTATAGGGGCGGCGTTTTGCAACTGTTTGATTTTGTCTCGTAATGCCGCCCCGATGGGGCTACCGGTTGGTCGTCGGGACATCCCGGGGCTGCGCCCCGGGCTATTTCAGGTCGCGCCTTTGGCGCGCCAATTCCCTCAAAGATGAGGTTGACCAATGATAAGAAGATGCCTGTTATTCATCGCCTTGATGGCGCCCTTGGTACTGGCTGCCGACAGCAAACGTCCCCCCACAATAGATGATCTGCTGAATGTCAAATCAATCTCCTCCGTCCGAATCTCACCGGACGGCAAATGGATCGCCTACGGCGTAGGCTCGACCGACTTCAAGCAGGACGCATTCGTCTCGCAGCTCTGGCTGGTAGACACCGCGAGCGGTCGCAGCTTCCAGCTTACGCGCGGTGAAAAATCGGCCAATGACCCGCAGTGGTCGCCCGACTCCCAATGGCTCGCATTTACCAGCAATCGCCAGGGTGACAAGAATCAGATATTCGCCATTCGACCGGACGGCGGCGAAGCCATTCAGCTCACCAAATCCGAGGCGGGAGTCAGCGGCTTCTCCTGGTCACGAGACGGCAAGCAGATTGCCTTCACCGGCACTGAGCCGCCGCCGCAGGCGTCGAAGGACCGGAAGGAGCACCTTGGCGACTTCGACGTCGTCCGCCGCGAATACAATTACGCGCAGCTCTGGACTCTCGATGTCACAGAGGCCATGCAGGCGCCGGTCACCGGGACTCAGCGCACCAAGGGCAAGGAATTTGATGTCCAGAGTATCGCCTGGTCACCCGACGGCAGTCGCATCGCCTTCGCCGCCTCGCTCAATCCTGACCTCATCAATCGCGGCACATCGGATATCTATGTCATTTCGCTTGCCGACAACTCTGTGAAAAAGATAGTCGGACCTGCCTGGGCCCGACTTCAGCCCCGAATGGTCTCCGGATGGCAAGCAGATCGCCTTCGTATCAGCCATGGGCAGACCAGACTTTTTTTCGTCAAATTCGCGTATCGCGGTAATCGATGCGAATGGCGGGAGCGCCACTGCGCTGACTGACAACTTTGACGAGCAGCCCAATCTCGTAGCCTGGAACTCTTCCGGAATCTACTTCGCGAGCCTGCAGAAGACAGCATCCCATATCTTCCGTCTCGATCCCGCAAGCCGCCAGATAACTCGCGTCTCCGCTCCTGACGATCTCATGATTGGCGGAGGCTCGTTCACCTCGGACGGAAAGACGCTGGCTTTTTCGGCGCCTTCACCCACGTCCCTGAACGAAGTGTTTGTCACGAGCGTTAACAGCTTTTCGCCTCGCAAGCTGACGAACATGACCGATCAGACAAAGAGCTGGCTGCTCGGTACGCGCGAGGTCATCTCCTGGAAGAGCCAGGATGGAGCCGTGATCGAAGGCATCCTCATAAAACCGCCGGACTTTGATGCGACGCGGAAGTATCCCCTGCTCTGTGTGATTCACGGCGGCCCCACCGGCGTCGATCGTCCGACTCTGCTGGACTCGCGTTACTACCCGAGCGACATATGGGCCGATCGCGGGGCGCTGGTACTCAAGGTCAACTATCGCGGCAGCGCAGGCTATGGAGAAAAGTTCCGCCAGCTCAATTTACGCAATCTTGGCGTGGGAGATGCCTGGGATGTGCTCTCCGGCGTCGACTACCTGGTGAAGAAGGGCTGGGTAGATCCTGCAAAGATTGCCTGCATGGGCTGGAGCCAGGGCGGTTACATCTCCGCGTTCCTGACGGCGTCGAGCGACAAGTTTGCGGCGATTTCGGTGGGCGCAGGAATCTCGGACTGGTCCACTTACTACTACAACACTGACATCACTCCGTTCACAATTCAGTACCTCGGCAAAGATCCTGTCGACGATCCGGAGATTTATCGCAAAACGTCACCCATCTCATACATCAAGAATGCGCGCACTCCGACGCTGATCCAGCATGGAGAGCTCGACCGCCGGGTTCCGATTGCAAACGCGTACGAGCTCCGCCAGGCGCTCGAGAATCGCGGCGTCAAGGTCGAGATGATTGTCTACAAGGGATTTGGGCATCCGATCACGAAGCCCCGCGCGATGCGTGCCGTGATGGAGCACAACCTCGGGTGGTTCAATCATTACCTCTGGGGTGATCCGCTGCCCGATTTTGCCCAACCCGATTTACCCAAGAAGAAGTCCCCCGAATCTCGTGATATACAACCCGGTGTCCAATGAATGACTGACAATCAAGGCCCCAAGATGAAGATGAGACCAAGATGACAACTCGAACAATTCCCCACAACGCCACCAATATTTCCGGCGACATCTCCTGCTCGACCCTGATGCCGACGATGATGCCGACGCAGTTGACGATGCCGGTTCTGATGGATCGCGGACCAGCACTGGCAGCCGAGGTCGAGATCGTTTCGAAGATCGGCAGTCACGTGCACCGCTACACCTATGCAGAACTGGGTCGCCGAGCCCGGCAACTTGCCAACGCCCTCAAGAGACTTGGCGTTCAACCACGAGACCGGATAGGGACGCTCGCCTGGAACAGCTACCGGCACCTCGAGCACTACTATGCAGTGCCCTGCATGGAGCCGTCCTGCACACGCTCAATCTTCGCTTATCGACGGAACAGTTGGCCTACATCGTCAACCACGCAGAGGACTCGATCATGCTCATCGACGAGGACCTGCTGCCGATTGTCGAGAAGCTGGCGCCGCACCTCGGCAATATTCGCCATTACATAGTCATGAGTGATTCAGGAGACTGGAAGACGACTTTCGGGCCGGCTCATGACTATGAGCAATTGCTTGCACAGGAGAGTAGTGATTTCGAATGGCCCGATCTCGATGAGAACTCTCCGATGGGTATCTGCTATACGAGCGGAACGACAGGCAATCCAAAAGGAGTCGTCTACACCCATCGCTCGAATTATCTGCACACCGTAGCCGCGGCCTTACCTGACACCATGGGTCTCAGTCGCGGAGATACGATCATGGCGGCCGTTCCCATGTTCATGCCAATGCCTGGGGCCTGCCATACGTCTGCACGATGATCGGCGCCAAGCAGGTCTTTGCCGGCTCGACGATGGACGGCGCCTCGATCTGCGGTCTCATCGAGAGGGAGAAGGTGACCTTCTCAGCGGGTGTGCCGACGATCTGGCTTGGCGTCATGAACGAGTTGAAGGCCAACCCCAATAAGTACGACCTGTCCAGTCTCAAAAAGCTCTTGTGTGGCGGATCGTCAGCGCCGCGCGCAGTGATCGACTGGCTCGAAACCAACCTTGGCGTCGAATTGATTCATGCGCTGGGGCATGACGGAGACGAGCCCGCTGGGTTGCACGAGCCATCTCAAGCCCAAGATGTATGACTGGAGCCGCGAGCGGCAGCTTGACATCAAGCAACGTGCGGGAATCGTCTCACCCGGCCTCGAAATAAGAATCATTGATGACGATGGCATGGAAGTGCCTCGCGACGGTGCAACGATGGGACGGCTGCTGATTCGGGGACCGTGGGTCGCAAGCTGCTACTTCAAAGATTCCTCGCCGGAGAAGTTCGTCGATGGATGGCTGGATACGGGAGATATCGCGACGATCGATGAAGATGGTTATCTGGCGATAACGGATCGATCAAAGGACCTCGTCAAGAGCGGAGGAGAGTGGATATCTTCAGTGGATACTGGAGAATGCAATTATGGCCGTGCCCGGAGTAGCTGAGGCAGCGGTTATTGCGATCAATCATTCGAAGTGGCAGGAGCGCCCTCTGGCGTGCGTAGTCCCGCGAAGCGAAGCGAGCGTCAGCAAGGAGAAGATTTACGAACACCTCATCCAGCTCTTTCCGAAGTGGTGGCTTCCAGACGACATTGTCTTCATCGATGCCGTACCGAAAACGAGCGTTGGAAAGTTTGACAAGAAGGTCCTGCGCGATCGGTTCTGCGACTACGAGCTACCGTGAGAGCGCGCTGTCAGGAGCCTCTTGCAAGGGAGCAATTTGGAGCTTGCGGCGACTTGTCGCCGCTTGTTGATGTCGGCAATGCCGGTGATGAAGAACGATAGTGAAGCATGTAAATCATAGCTGGCGGCACTAACTAACCGGACAGCGGCGACAAGTCGCCGCCTACAAATTGCTCTTCGGACGCGGCACCAGCCTTTCAAGGAAAGAGTTTCCCGAAGTAATACGGAAGGGCTTGCCGCCACCAGGGCCAGTCGTGATTCACATCGTGACCCCAAACGTCCAGCCAGTGGGGTATGGAGCGCGAGCTCAAGGTCTCAGACAGGTTCCGCGAACGCTCCGGGGCTTCGTACGCGCCCTCTCCTGAAAAGATGATTATCTGGCGGCCGCCGTGCTGGAGAATCGGCAGGTGGTAATGATCATCGAGATTCCGGAGATAGTCGACGGGATTGTGGAAGTAGACTGACTGATCGTAGTACCCATCGAGGTAAGAGCGGATGTCGTAACTGCCGCTCATGAGAATCGCCCCGCTGAACATGTCCGGATGCCTGAAGAAAATGTCGGCAGCAAGATATGCCCCGAGGCTGATTCCAACCGCGATCGGCAGGATAGCCTGATCCTGGCAATCGTTCCGGATGAGGGGAAGGACTTCGCCAGTTACGTACCCATCGTACCGGTCCAGCCACTCGATTTTCTCCTGTGGAGAGGCGTGCTGATTGAGCAGAGCCATGCGATTGACGCTGTTTACTGAGTAGAGCTTGACCTTGCCCTGATCAATGAACCATTTGACCGAATCGACCAGATTAAACCGTTCATATTCAAGGAAATCGGCGGCCGCTGTCGGCAGCATGAGAACCGGCGCCCCATAGTGGCCGTAGGCCACCAGCGGCATTTCCTGAAAAAGTCGAGTGCTGAACCAGCTAGTGATGTGTCGTTGCATTGGTTATGGGATCTTTCAAGTGAAACCGATTCTAAGCGTCAGCCGGCGCAACGGTCAACAGCACTCTCCAAGAGGTGTACCAGCGAATCTCTTTTGCTATTGTGACGCGCGTCAAACTTCCAGGTGAGGTCTTCAAAAAATGTCCAAGCCCCGTTCGTATTCATTCTCGATCATTGTCCTCATTACACTCCTAATCCTTTCCGGCAGCATCTCAGGGCCGGCGACAAGAGCCCAGTCAGTCAAGTCCATCGATTGGAACACCGCTCAAAAGGAGGCGCTCGATCTCCTTCTTCGCTACCTGCGCGTCGATACCACAAATCCACCGGGCAACGAGACCCGCGCCGCACGTTTCTTCGCGGCGATCTGTGAGCACGAGGGTATCGAGCACAAAGTCGTCGGATCCACAGAAGATCGCGCGACCCTTTGGGCTCGGGTTCGTGGCGATGGAAGCAAACGGCCTCTCATTCTTCTCAATCACACCGATGTCGTACCGCACACGCGCGAGTACTGGAGCGTCGACCCTTTCGCCGGTATCGAGAAGGATGGCTTCATCTATGGACGCGGAGCGATCGACATGAAATCGCTCGCCATAGTCCAGTTTGAGGCTCTTCTCGCTCTTAAGCGCAGCGGGGTAAGGCTCAAGCGCGATGTCATCTTCCTCGCCACTCCGGACGAGGAGGCGGGAGGTCGCGTTGGAGCCGGCTGGTTCGCCGCCACTCATGCCGAGATGCTTGGAAACGCCGAGTTTCTGCTCACCGAAGGTTCAAGCAACATCGTCCAGTCGAGTGGGAAAGTCGAGGCAATCGGTCTCGGCACTGCCGAAAAGACTCCGGCATGGCTGAAGCTGACGGCAACTGGCGAAGCCGGCCACGCTTCTGTTCCTGATCCCGACTCGTCGGTCAACCGGCTGTTGCGAGCGCTCAACCGTCTTCTCGATTACACACCACCGATTCAGGTCACCGAACCGGTGGAGCAGGCGTTTAAATCCATGGCACCGCTCATGCAGCCAAGTGTCAGATCGAAATACGCCAACATCAAGGAAGGCTTGAAGGATCCCGCGTTCGCCAGAGAGTTGCAGAAGAACCCGAACGCACGGGCCCTGATTCGTAACACCATCTCGATCACCATGCTCGAGGGCAGCAACAAGACCAACATCATTCCACCGGTTGCTCATGCCGAAATCGACACGCGGCTCGTCCCGGGAGAGCGCCTCGATAAATGGATCGCAGAGTTGAAAAGTGTGATCAATGACGACCGTATCAAGATCGAGCCGACCCTTGCTTTTGAGGCCAAGTCGTCGCCAGCTTCATCGGATCTCAGGAGAGCTCTCGAAAGAGTGGTCAAACGGCAATATCCCGATGCGATCATCTCTCTGCCGGTGCTGGCCGGCTTTACGGACAGCCACTACTTCCGTGACATTGGAATAGCGAGCTATGGATTTTCGCCATTCGTCGCATCGCCACTTGCACTTGGGGGTGGATTCCACGGCAACAATGAGAGAATAGGACGGCAACCATTCATGGACGGCGTCAGGTTCATGTTCGAGGTCGTTGCAGAGATTGCCGAATAGAATTCATAAAGGAGGAAAGAGTAATTGAAAGCGATTGTCTTGCGAGAACTGGGAGCGCCTGAAAATCTTAAACTCGAGGAGATAGCCGATCCGGAGGCAGGTCAGGATGATGTTGTGGTCAAATTGAAGGCTGCAGCCCTCAACCACAGAGATGTCTGGATACGCCTCGGGCAGTATGCGGGTATAAAGCTTCCGATAGTGCTGGGCTCCGACGGAGCGGGTGAGGTGGCTAGCGCGGCGGATAAGAGCCTGGTTGGCCAGGCTGTCGTCATCAATCCAAGTCTGGATTGGGGTGATGACACGCGAGTACAGGGACCTGCCTACAGAATCCTTGGCTTGCCGGACTACGGCACCTATGCCGAGATGGTCCGTGTGCCGGCGGCCAACATCGTCCCGAAACCAGAGGCGCTATCGTTCGAGGAGGCAGCAGCGATTCCGCTAGCCGGCTTGACGGCCTACCGGGCGCTCGTCAGCAGGGCCGGGGTGAAGAGTGGCGAGACAGTTCTCGTAACCGGCATTGGCGGCGGTGTCTCCTCGCTCGCACTTCAGATTGCGAAGCATCTCGGAGCACGAGTCTTCGTGACTTCAGGAAGTGATGCGAAGCTCGCGCGCGCCAGGGACCTGGGTGCCGAGGGAGGTGTCAACTACCATTCCGCCGACTGGGGCAAAGAGTTGCTCGGCCTGACTGAAGGCAAAGGGCCGGATGTTGTAATCGACAGTGTCGGAGGCGAGACTTTCGGCAAGGCGATTGAGATCGTCAAACCTGGGGGCCGGATTGTTACTTACGGCGCGACTACAGGGGCTTTGAAGCAGGTTGAGGTTCGCCGGATTTTCTGGAAGCAGATCACCATCTGCGGTTCGACAATGGGTACTCCACATGAGTTTGGCGCGATGGTTCAACTGTTTGGAAAAAGCGGCCTCAGGCCGGCGATTGACCAGGTCTTCCCTCTGAGCGATGCGGCGTCTGCACACCGTAGGATGGAGGAGGCCGGGCAATTCGGAAAGATCGTCCTGCGCATTCAGTAAGAACCTGGAGCCTTGGACTAGGCATCTGAGCATTCCCGCGCACGGGACGTGCGCGAGGATATTAGCCGGTGGTGAAACCACCGGAACGAAATCGCCAAAAGAGCGTCGCGCCCTGGAAGGCCGCCGGACCAGATTGCACGAGCAGTTGAATCCACATGTTTACGCCGAAATAGCTTTATCGGGGCTCTCGTCCTGCGCCCTGCCGGGGCGCAAGGATATCGGAGAACGCATATCCGGCGGTTTCACCGCCGGCTAATATCCGCGCGCACCTTCGGTGCGCAGGAAGAGCTGGGCGTCCCTAAGTCGCGACATCCGTGAATTTTCGAGATACCTCAAAGCGCAGCCTCTCTACCTCCTGCATCCCTTCGGGATGCGAGGTAACCAACCCCTTCTTGACCGGACTTCCCAGGTTCGATAATCTCGCCTCGTGAAGTTTCTCCGGCTGATCTGGCGTAACGCGACGCGCAATAAACGCCGTTCTTTCCTCATGATTGTGAGCATCGCGCTCTCCCTATTTCTGCTCACCACGCTCCTCACTGTTGTCTCAGAACTCGAGCGGCCTCCGGCTTCCCTTGATGCCGCCCTGCGGCTGGTGGTCAGAAACGCGGTCTCCCTCGGCACACCCATGCCCGTTGCCTATCAGCAACAGATCGAGCAGGTGCCGGGAGTCGCGCTGGTAATCAGGATGCAATGGTTCGGCGGCGTCTACGTCGACGAGCGCAACTTCTTCGCGCAGTTCGGGTGCGAGCCTGCCAAGCTCGCTCGCATGTACCCGGAGTACAAGATCGACCCACTTCAGCTCGAATCCTTTGTTCGTGATCGGACGGGCGCCCTTGCCGGAGTCAAGCTCGCTGAAAGGTTCGGCTGGCACGTCGGCGACCGGATTACGCTTCAGGGAAGAATCTTCCCGGTGGACCTGCAGCTGACAATTCGCGGCATATACGATGCGCCGGATGCTTCCGCCATCTATTTCAACCACGATTACCTTGCCGAAGCACTAAAACCACTCGGTAAGGATGGGGATATCGGTCATTTCGCCGTTAAGGCGAGAACTGCCGAAGACGTGCCGCGCATCATGGACGCTATCGACGCGAAGTTCAAAAACTCTATAGCTCAGACCAAGACGGAAACCGAGCAGGCCTTCCAGCTGAGCTTCATCTCGATGCTCGGCAACATCAAGACGCTGATCATCTCGATCTCGTCGGTGATCGTCTTCACAATCCTGCTCGTAGTCGCCAATACCGTGGGTATGTCGATCCGTGAGCGGTCCACCGAGATTGCCGTCCTCAAAACGATAGGCTTTCGAAACCAGGCTGGTACTCGTGCTGCTGGTTGCGGAGTCTCTCTGTCTCGGCTTCATTGCCTGGCTCGTGGGTTCGGTCGGTGCGCGGCTGCTCTATGGAGGCATCGACTTTGCGAAGCTCAACTTCCCGTTCATTCAGCATTTGATAGTCACTCCGAAGACGCTGGCAATCGGGTTGGGGGTGGCCATGCTCATCGCATTCGCAAGCACCATCGTTCCGGCATACCGTGCCGCGCGGCTGACCATCGCGTCCGCTCTTCGCAACATCTGAGGTCAGAGGCCAATGGCCGTTCCACTGAAGTACAACCTGCGCAACCTCTTCGTCAGGAAGACGAGCACGCTCTTCACTGCCGGCAGCATTGCGCTCACGGTGGCGGTCTTCATCACGCTCATGGCGCTTGTGAACGGGCTCAAGTCGGCTTTCGTTTCTACGGGCAGCCCGCGCAACCTGATCGTTCTGCGCAAGAACTCCGATACGGAAACCAACAGCTCGGTTACTCCCGAAGACTTCCAGAATGTCAAATATCTCGATGGCGTGACTCGTGACGGCAACGGCATGCCGATGGCCTCGGCCGAAGTGATCATTCTCATAAATCTGCCCCGTCTGGATAATCCGCAGGGATCGAATGTCATCGTCCGCGGTCTCTCTGAGACGGGGATCACGCTGAGACCACAGGTTCGAATAACTGAAGGCCGGTGGTTCCGGTCCGGCTCACGCGAGGTGGTCGTGAGTGAACAGGTCTCACATCGCTTTGTCAGCACACGGATCGGTGATCAGCTGCGGTTTGGGAAGAGCTTCTGGACGGTTGTCGGCACCTTCAACGCGGGTGGCACGGCTTATGACTCGGAGATCTGGTGCGACGTCAACCAGCTCATGAACGACTTCAATCGTACATCCTATTCATCAGTCATAGCCGAGGCGCGCGACGGAGCGGCGCTCAGCCAGTTGATCGAGCGCATCAAAGAGGAGCGGCGGCTGAAGCTTGACGCGATCTCCGAGCCCGACTACTACGGCAAGCAGACGACATCCGCGCTGCCGGTTCAGATCCTCGGCACCTTTGTGGCGATCGTCATGGCGATCGGAGCGGCCTTTGCGGCAATGAACGCTATGTACACGGCGGTCGCCAATCGAACCAGAGAGATCGGAACGCTCAGGGTGGTCGGCTTTTCACGGATGAGCATCTGGATATCGTTTGCCATTGAATCGACGCTGCTTGCCATGCTTGGAGGCTTGCTCGGGTGTCTGGCAGCGCTCCCAGTCAACGGCCTGTCGACAGGGACGACCAACTTCAACACGTTCAGCGAAATCGCATTCAAGTTCCGGGTAAGCGGCGGGTTGATTCTCGTCGGATTGGTCTTCTCGGCATTGATCGGTTTCTTTGGAGGATCGCTGCCCGCGCTCAAAGCGGCGCGCGAAACGATTGTCAGCGCCTTGCGGGCAAGGTAGACTCGCCGGCTATTGTGAATATGAAAGAGGGACAACCAACACTCGATCAGGAGCTACAGGCTCTCCGTATCGATCCAAAGCTGAAGGACTCACAACGACTACCTGTGCGCAGGCGTCGACGGCCATGGCTCTATCTGGCGATCGTCTCGGTTCTGGTTGGAGGCGGCCTCTTTGCGGCGGTGGTCCTCCCACGTGTCAGCGGCCGTGAAGTAACGGTCATGCGCGTAGTACCGCAAACAGATTCGCCGGAAGCCTCGAGTGCGGCCGTCCTTACGGCTGGCGGCTATATCATCGCCCGACACAAGATCCAGTTGAGCGCCAAGGTCATGGGGAAGGTCGCCTGGATCGGCGTCGACAAAGGCGATCGGGTACGCAAGGGCCAGATGCTCGTGAAGCTGGAGGACCAGGACTACCAGGCACTCGTCTCACAAGCCAGGGGCGCGCTTGCCAGTGCCGAGGAGAAGCTCAAGGAGCTGCAAAACGGCTCTCGCCCACAGGAAGTCTCTCGCGGTCAGGCCGATCTCTCGCTCGCCCAGGCGAATCTCGAGAATGCTCGAGTGACGCTGGAGAGAACCCGGCAGCTCGTCAAAGACAATGTCATGACGCAGCAAAACCTCGATGATGTACAGGCTCGTTACGACGTCGCCAAGGCGCAGGTCGAGTCGGCGAGGAAGGCTCTCGACCTGCTTCAGCTTGGTCCACGGCTCGAGCAGATTGACGCCCAGCGAGCTGCCGTCAGAAACGCCAGGGCATCCCTCGACTATGCACAGACTCAACTCGAGGCAACCGAAATACGAGCCCCCGTCGACGGTACCGTGCTCGAGAGACTGGTCGAGAAGGGCGAAATGGTGACGACATCATTTGTCGGTGACCGCGGCGCGAAGTCATCCGTAGTCTCATTAGCCGACCTCAACGATCTCCAGGTTGAGATCGACGTCTCGCAGTCGGACTTCAACCGTCTGCACATGGGCCAGCACGCGAGCATTGTGCCCGAAGCATACGCTGATCGAAGGTATGAAGGTGTTCTGGACGAGATTGCCCCCGAGGCAAACCGCCAGAAGGCGACCGTCCAGGTCAAAGTCAAGGTCCTCACTCCGGACGACCATCTTCGACCTGAGATGAATGCCAAAGTGACCTTTCTGGCCAATGAGACGAAGTTCGCCGCTCTGGCGCCAAGCCGGCTTGTCGTGCCTCGCCAGGCCGTTATCGATCGGCAGGGAAAACAGACTGTCTTCGTCTTTAAGGACGGGCATGCAGTCGCGCGGCAAGTAAAACTAGGGGCGGGGGACTCGGTCAACGTCGAGGTCGCCAGCGGGCTCGCTGCAGGCGAATCTCTGATAACCTCAAACCTTGAGACTCTTAAAGACGGATCGAACGTCCGTGAGAAGAAATAGCCATGTCTCCGTCAGTGCTGGTAGAAGCGCGGAATCTGTCCAAGATTTATCGCCGCGACGAGGTCGAAGTGGTTGCCTTCGAGCACGTCTCCCTCGATGTGCACGAGGGTGAATTCCTGGCACTAATGGGGCCGTCAGGTTCGGGAAAGAGTACGCTACTCAACATCATTGCCGGAATCGACCGCCCAACCTCAGGTGAGATACGCGTTCTTGGAACCAATATCCTCAGCCTCTCGGAGGATCAGCTCGCGGCGTGGCGCTCGGCTCATATCGGTTACGTCTTCCAGACCTTCAATCTCATCCCGGTGCTGACAGCGTTTGAGAACGTCGAGCTGCCACTCCTGCTGACCCGGCTCAGTTCAAGGGCAAGGAAGGAGCATGCCGAGACGGTCCTCAGGCTCGTCGGGCTCGAGGACCGCATGGATCACTACCCGAGGCAATTGTCGGGAGGCCAGGAGCAGCGCGTTGCGATTGCGCGCGCCTTGGTGACAGATCCAAACCTGCTGCTGGCTGATGAGCCTACGGGCGATCTCGACGCAAAGTCAGCGTCTGAAGTGCTTGATCTGCTCGGACGGTTGCACCGTGATTTCGGGAAGACAGTGATCATGGTGACGCATGATCCTCACGCGGCACAGCGGGCCTCCCTCACATTCCACCTCGAAAAAGGCGCCATCGTCGAAGCTCTTACCTGAGAGCGGTCTCAACAATGCAGCACTTCGCTGCAACGTTGTAGGGGCAGGGCTTGTCCCTGCCCGCCCGCGCCATCTGGCGCGGGTAAACACACATTACTCCATCCGACCAGGCAAGACGCTAGCCCTATCGGGCGGCATTTCGCACAATTTGATTGTTGCGCGCAATGTCACCCCGATGGGGCTGCCCTTTGTTCGGCCCTGAATCCCCGGGGCTTCGCCCGGGCTGTTATAGGTCGCGCCTTTGGCGCGCAAAACACGTTGCCCGGCGTTAACACATTCAGAGCGTGCTGCCCTTTTCTCTGGGTGCCAGACCAATGAACCTGCCGCAGGCTGGACAGCCTGCGGCACGTCCAGAGCCTGCGACAGAGGGCTAGCCGAGTTGCTTGCGGAAGTTCCAGGCGCTCACGCCCACCAGCAGAAACGCAATGCCTATCAACGCCAGAAGGTTGGGATAGAGAACCTCTATCCCAACACCCTTCAACATGATGCCCCTCGCGATATCTGCGAAATGCCGGATCGGGTTCAGCAGCGTCAGAGGTTGCAACCACTGAGGCATCGCCTCGATCGGAGTCGTCGAGCCTGAGAGCAGCGCGAGCGGCGGATTCACAAAAAAGCCCAGCAGTTGCGCCTGCTGCTGCGACTTCGTGAACGTCGCAATAAATGTCCCGATTCCAATCCCCGCCAGCACACAGAGGGCTCCTGAGACATAGAGCAGCACAAGGCTTCCACGCACCGGCACCCTGAACGCTACATACGAGACAATGAGTGCGAGCCCGATATCTCCACACAACAGGATGAACAATGGCGCGATCTTTGCCGTAATCACCTCGGAGGCCTCAGCGGGGGTCATCAGCAACTGCTCGATCGTTCCCGTCTCTTTCTCTCTCACCAACGAACCCGAAGCCACCAGGGAGCCGTTGAGCACAAGCAACGTACCCAGAGTGCCGGTCACGATGAACCATGCATTCTCGAGCCCGGGGTTGTAGAAGAAGGCTACGCGAGACGTTACTGTGCTGCGATTTGCAGGATCCGCTGACGCTCATATCGACAGCCGGAGCAGTCTGAGTCTGCGGTCGCTTCATCGTTATTCGTCGATTGACTTGGCGGACTGGGTGACGGTTGTATGTTTCCTACCGAAGCGAGGGACCACAAGCCGCTGATTGAGCGCAGCAACAATCCGCGCTGCATATCCACCCGCGATCTGAGCGGTATTCGAATTCACGGCATCCAACAGGAGCTGCACCTTCGCGGTGACGTGCCTCTCACGCTGCCTGGCGAAATCGTAAGGAATGACGAGGCCGGCATCAAGCTTTCCTGCGCTCAATGCGTTGCCGAGCTCATCTGACGATGAGTAGTAGGCAGTTATGTCAAAGGCGCGGCTCTCGACAAAGGCCGAAACGAGCTCACGACTGAAAGCAGAGCGGCTGCTATCAACCACGCCAAGGCGAAGATTGGTAACCTCGGGATTGAGTGCAAACCCGAAGATGATGATCTGGATAGTCGGCGGAATAATCAGCGAGATCACCAGCCGCCGGTTCCGGCCGATCTGGCGCAGCTCCTTGACGAATAATGGCCAGAGTCGATGGTTGGCAAGCCTTTCAATGATGCTCATGAAGCCTCGATCTGCATGTGACGCATCCGTCGCCATGCCACGAAGAAGAAGAAGAGGCCGAGCAGCGCCAGCACCAGCGGCGCATGCCACACTCCTGGCCAGCCTCCGCCACGAACGAACGCGTCACGTGTGATCTCAATAAAATATCTCGCCGGGACGATATTGGAGTTCCATCTGATTGCCCCGGAACATTTGAGATCGGGAAAATGAATCCTGACAAGAAGGAATGAAAGAAGGAAGCTGACGAGTGCCACGGCCTGAATAGCTGCCGCCTGGTTTGGTATTGCAGCACCAACCATCACCCCGAAGCTCACATTGCAGATCAGATAACAGACGGAACCGACAAAGAAAGGCGTTGGATCACCCACCAGCCGCAGGCCAAAGACTGTATACACCATAATCATCGCGAGCACCCACTCGCAGGCGCCTACGACGAAGAACGCGAGAATCTTGCCAAGCAGGAACTCCGCAGCCGAGATGCTCGAAACGTAGACCTGAAGGATTGTCTTCTGTTCGCCCTCTCGCGACATAGCGAGTGCAGCCAGTAGCGGCGGAAAGAGTGCGAGCACCACTGCAAAGACGCCGGGCCCGATGTATTGGCGTGAGCTTCTCCCCGGATTGAACCAGAGCCTCGTTTCAGCTCTGATGGCAGGAACCGTCGTCGGAGGATGGAGTTGTGCCGAGAATATCTGACTCAGGGCAACCGCGTTGCCTCGCATGATGTTGGCTGTGTTAGCGTCGGTCGCATCCACCAGCCATTGAACCTCAGCGCTCTCGGCCGCGCACGATATCCCGCTCAAAGTGTTCGGGAATGATAATTGCAGCTCGGCGGTTCCTGCCTCAAGAACCTTATTCGGCTGCATGTTTACCGGCAGCGAATCGACCTTGAAGGTCAGAGATGCACGACAGAGCTCAATGTACTTGCGGGAGAGCGGGGTTTGATCCAGGTCCTGAACGACCACCTTCAGACCGGTCACCGAGAAGGATATGGCAAACCCAAAAAGGAACAGGAGCACCAGCGGCAAGACCAGGGCCAGGGCCAGTGACAGCCTGTCACGCAAGAGCTGCGTCAGTTCCTTGCGCGCCTGGGCAATGATTCTCTTCATCTCACTCCTCGGCGGCTGCTTTGCCCTCTTTGCGGGCCTTTTCGACGACCACGATAAAGACGTCTTCGAGCGAATATCGCTGCGGGCGCGCCTGGTAAACGGTCACACCGTTCTGTCCGAGAATCTGCTTGACACGATTCGTGCCTTCGGCCACCGAATCGTCAACGATGACGTGCAGGCGGTCGCCAAAGATGGACACGCGCCAGCGTTCCATCTGCGTCTTGAGAATGTTGGCAGCCCGTTGCGGGGTGTCCGTCAGAAACTCGATCAGATTGCCCGTTTGCGCCTCCTTGATACCGGTTGGCGTGCCTTGAGCAACCATCTCGCCGGCGACCATCATGCCCAGCCGGTTGCACTGTTCCGCCTCTTCAAGGTAATGCGTCGTAACGAGAACTGCCATCCCGCGGTCTGCGAAGCTATTGATCATCTGCCAGAAGGCGCGCCTCGCAAGCGGATCGACTCCCGAGGTCGGTTCGTCGAGGAAGAGCACCGAAGGCTCATGCATGACAGCGGCTCCGAATGCTACCCGCTGCTTCCATCCACCAGGCAAAGAACCCGTAAGCTGCCCCTCCTGACCCTCGAGACCGGCAAACGATAGAACCCATCGCTTTTTTTCCTCGCGATTACGCAGAGGAACCTGGTAGACGCCGGCAAAGAAGTCGAGATTCTGACCGATGGTCAGATCGTCGTAGAGTGAAAATTTCTGGGACATATATCCGACGCGCTGGCGCACAAAGCTCGAGCGCAGGCTTCCGTGTTCACCAGCGAGCTCCGTCTCACCGCCCGATGGCTCGAGCAGGCCGCAGAGCATTTTTATGGTCGTCGTCTTCCCTGCACCGTTGGCACCGAGCAGCCCATATATCTCACCATACCTGACTTCCAGATCGACCCCCTTGACCGCCTGAAACGGACCGAAGTGCTTAGTCAGGTTGCGGGCCCCGATAGCGATCGAACCTGCGGGTCTCTCACGGAACTGCCGGTGCGCTGGGAACGGGGAGGCGTGCACCTCGTCGCCCAGCCCGCGCAGCAAAGAGACAAATGTGTTCTCGAGAGTCGGGGGGACCGCTTCTATGTCTTCGTTTGTGATATCGGCCGTCTGAAAAGCACTGCGAACCGCCTTCTCCCCTGCGTCAACATCCTTGACCATGACATCGAGGCGGTCTCCAAATCGCTGGATGTCCTCAATCCCCTTCACCGGCATGAGTGCGCCCGTGGCCCTCCTGAGATCGCCTGTGCGCACTTCGAGACGCTTCAGTCCGACTGATTCTCTCAATTCTTTTGGCGTGCCCTGCCTGTGCACTTGTCCCTGGTACATCAGTCCCACGTGGGTGCAGCGCTCAGCCTCGTCGAGGTAGGGAGTGGCGACAACGATCGTCATTCCATCGGCCGAGAGATTGGCGAGCGTATCCCAGAATTCCCGCCGCGAAACCGGATCGACTCCCGTTGTCGGTTCATCGAGAAGCAGAACCTTCGGCTCAGTTATCAGGGCGCAAGCCAGAGCGAGTTTCTGCTTCATACCGCCGCTCAAGCGACCCGCCAACCGGTCCATGAATCTTTCCATGTCGAAGACCGAGAGATAATAGCGTCCGCGAAGATCAATCTCCCGGTCAGAGAGCCTCCGCAGCTCGCCCACGTACCGCAGATTCTCGGCGACACTCAGGTCAGGGTAGAGACTGAAGGTTTGTGTCAGGTATCCGACTGAAGAACGAGCTTCACGCGCCGGCTGGCCGAGTATTGTGACCTCTCCACTCGTCGCAGGCATGACACCGCCGAGCACCTGAAAGGTTGAGGTCTTGCCGGCACCGTCCGGGCCAATAAACCCGAATATCTCGCCCCGGGCTATCTCGAGGTTGATGCCCTTCACGGCCTCGAGCTTTCCATACTTCACGCGGAGATCGCGAATATAAATGGCGGTCGAAGCGGCAGCAGGCGGCGTCTCCTGGCCGCCGTTCATGACCGCGACGCTCGATTCTGCCTCTGGTCCCGCAGTTGTGCTCAACGGTGCTTCGTCGCGGGCCATTGATTCCCTTCCACAAGGACTTCTCCGTCTGCAGGCATGCCGGGTTTAGCCAGACCGTAGGCTCCCTTGAGTTGAAGCTTGACTCCAACAACCTGCTTCACGCGATCGTTGCGAAAGTAGGTGTTTTCGGGAGTGAAGGAGGCCTCAGGATCCACGCGCGAGACATACGCGTCAACCGGCTTGTCTGGCGCCGAGTCGAGAAAGACCCTCGCAGGCTGGCCGACCCGCACTCTTCCGATTTCGCCTTCAGGGATGTAGCCCCGGAGGTAAACCTGGCCAAGATTGACGAGCGTCACAATCGGGGTTCCCGGGCTCACGACTTCGCCCGGCTCGGCAGACCGTGTGGCTACTGTGGCATCGAAGGGAGCACGCACCTCGAGAGTCCTTGCGATTCTCCTGGGCCTCCCTGAGCTGAGCCTGAAACTTCCCGAGATCCGCTTCGGATGATTGCACATCGGCCCGGGCCTGGCGAATCTGCTGCTCGACCAGCAATGGCCTGAGAAGTCCTGATCGCCGGATTCTCCAGATTGGCTTGCGCCGCAACCAGACGCACCGCGCGCGGCCTCGACTTGCCTCTGTGCGGCGCGGAAGGCCGCCTTCTGGGTCTCTGCCGCAGTGATGCGCCTGTTTGCCTTCTCGCTCCGAGATGTCACCGCGATCGGCAAGCTTGGTCAGTCGATCGGCATCCCAGTTGGCCTGATCCGACGAGGCCTTTGCCTGCGCCAGCGCGGCCTCTGCCGCCGCCAGCTGCCCCTGCGCCTGGCTGACCTTGCCCTGGGCGTCGAGCTTCGCCTGATTTACAGCGAGACGGCTCTGTTCCAGCTGGGCTTCCAGGACCGGAATCTGCTGTCGCGATCTCAAGAGCTTGGCTTCACTCTGATCGACCGCAGATTGAGCCTGCTCGACGCGGGCCCGCAGCTGCGCATCATCGAGTCTGGCGATCACCTGGCCGGCGGTGACTTTGTCGCCTTCACGCACAGTGATCTCCTGAATTCTTCCGGCCACCTTTACAGCTACCGCCGAGTCGTCGCTCTCGATTCGACCGCTAAGCGGAATGAGGTTTTGAGGAACCGGCGGCTTGCGCAGAAAGAACCACCAGCCAAGCGCTCCTGCAATCAGGAGGACTAGAAGAATGATCGGAATTCGCAGGCTTCTTTTTGAGCCGTTCTGTTCGTTCGCCATTGTCCCCTCGGCGAGTTATCACACTTCTACCGGCATGGAAGACCTCTTCGCATTGCGTCGAGCCCGCCGGACCTCGGCTCGAGTCTCGGCGCTTTCACCCGCTAATGCCTTGAGCGAAAAGTCGGCAATATGTTCCGCCAGCGTTTCAACCAGCGAAGGCGTCATGCCTCGTCGTTTTATCAGGCGGAGTGCCACTGGGGAACAGAGCCTGTAGTAGAGGCATTGCCCGACAATACTCAGCGCGTGGAGGGTCGCCTCGGGCCGTCCCGCGAGAGATGGACAGGCCTTCTCCACGAGCGAGACGAGTGTGCGATGGCGAGGCCCGACGATCTCGCTCAGGACCATCTCCATGGCCGTGGTCGGTTGACTCATTTCTCGAACCATAAGACCAAAGAGACGCTCAGACTCGCGATGACCGAGGAGCGAGTCCATGGTCGCCGCGATGAAGCGACGGATTGCCTCGCGAGCCTCGTCCGCGGTGAGCGGGCGTTCACCTTCTTCGACGAGAACCTCAAAGTCCCTGTTTCGTTCGCGCATTTTACGGCACTGCTCGCGAAAGACCTCGAGGTAGAGATTCTCCTTGCTGCCAAAGTAGTAGTTGACAGCAGCGATGTTGACGCGAGCTTCCCGCGCCAGTTGACGCACACTGGTCGCCTCGAGACCGGCATCTGCGAAGAGTTTGACGGCTGCTGTCAGGAGGCGGCGCCGCGCCTTCTTGTCGTTATTTACCGGTGATGATTTCTTGTGGGCAGCCATTGGATGAAACGCGCGTTTGAAACAGTTGTTACACTACGCTTTGGGCGGAGAGACTGTCAAGATGGGGAGATTGGCAGACAACGTTGTAGGGGCAGGGCTTGTCCCTGCCCGCCCGGCGCCGTCCGGCGCCGGAATCTCTTCGACCTCAACATTACCCGCGCCGGACGGCGCGGGACGGGCAGGGACAAGCCCTGCCCCTACAATGTCGCGGCGAAAGCGCCCGATTGCGCGACCCTTGTAGCTTGCATGGTCAGGACCGCTGGCATAGAATGTTCTTAAGACGGCCGGAAGCAGGACAGCCCGGCCAGACATGAACTCCGAGGACTCGGTTCCCAGTATGATCCAGGTGCTGGCGCTCTCTAAGCGCAGGACAAAGCCGCTGGCAAGCTGATCATCCCGCCCACCCGGCTCGGTCGCTTGCCAAAGGAGGCAGCGATGGGCAGACAACTGACCGACCGGGAAAGACTCCTTTTTAAGCTCGACAATTTCAGCGACGGCGAAGTCAGCGAACTACTCGACTACGTCTCCGTCATGGAGTCGATGAAACGAGAGATTTCGCAACCCGACCTATTCGAGGACGAGCTTCTCAATCTACTCAGCTCCGCCCGCGAGAATCGGCGTGCGCAGCAAGTCTTCGAATGGGAGACGGCACGCCGCCGAGCCGAGACGCGAAGCTCGCCTCTCTATGCGCGGAGGTGGAGCCACTTCATCACCAAAAAACTCCCTCACCTCATCGATGCTTCGCGTCGTCCGACACGGCGGCAGGCTCTCCAGAAAGCTGCGTCCGTATGACTTGGTCACGAGACGCGGATCGAGAACCGCCAGAATCCCGCGATCCGTGGTGCTTCGGATCAACCGTCCCAGCCCCTGCCTCAGCGCGATGATCGCCGAAGGAACGGAATATTCAGAGAAACTGCTGCCACCACGCCTGTCGATCGATCTCTGTCGCGCCGCGACGATCGGGACCTGATGGGACGGCAAAAGGAAGCTTGTCGATGATCACGCACGAAAGCGCCTCGCCGCGAACATCGACTCCCTGCCAGAAGCTCGATGTCGCAAAGAGCACGGCGTGAGGCGTGGATCGGAATTTTTCGAGCAGCCCTCCACGTGATCCTTCACCCTGCATGAGAATCGGGAAAGTCAGTTCATCTTCGACCAGCCTGCGCAGTGTCTGCATCTGAGCGTAGCTTGTAAACAGAACAAATGCGCGGCCCCGGCTCGCTTCGAGCAGCCTGATGATCTCGGAGGCCGCTGCCTCCGAGAAGTGTTCGCTGCGGGGATCAGGCATCCGTGGAGGCAGATAGAGCAGGGTCTGACGTGCGTAGTCGAAGTTGGATTCGGCAACCAGTTCGTCTGCCTCGGCGATCCCGAGGCGTTGTCGGATGAACGAGAATGAACCCGCACTCGTCAGGGTGGCCGAGGTAAGCACCGCGGTATCGATCTTACTGAAGAGCCGGTCTTCGAGAATCCCTGAGGCATCGATCGGCATCGCCTGCAGAAGCACACCCCGGCCGCGACGCTCGCAGAACGCGACAAAGTTGTCGTCCTCGCCCAGCAGCACAAACTCAAGATCAAAAATCAGCTGCTCGATCCGGCGGAGGATTTGCTCCATTTCAACCGGCGCATCCTTGACGGTCTTTAGCGCGGCGCGCAGACGCTCCATGGCCGCCTTCAGTCCAAGGTAGCTTTCACCTGCCGAAGTAGGCTCGCGAGTTCCATCACGCAGGCGGCGAACAAACATCGCCGGCTGAATCTGAAAGCGCCCTTCCATCGGTCCCGCTCCCGAAGGCTGCCGCGAGCCCGTGAGAACGATCCAGAACTGATCGGCAAAACGCATGACGCGCGCGCAAGCCCTGGTCATCTCGCGCGACGCATCGACATCCGTGATTGCCAGGCGCGTGATGTCACCGATCAGATCCTCGACCTGAAAGCTCGAGACTGAGGCTCCGAAATACTGGCTGGCCACCTCCTCGATCTGATGCGCTTCATCGAAGATAACAGCCTGGTAGTCGGGCAGCACCTGCCCCCAGTCACGGCCGCGCAACGCGAGGTCCGCAAAGAAGAGATGATGGTTTACGATGACGATGTCGGAATCGAGCGCTTCCTGGCGGGCACGAGTTATGAAACAGGGATCGAAGCTCGGACACTGCGAGCCGATGCAGATGTCTGAGCGTGCATCAATATGCCGCCAGAAGGAGATGTTTTCGGGAAGCTCAGCCAGTTCGGCGCGGTCGCCCGTGCTCGTCTCGGCGGCCCATCGCCGGACGACATCAAAGTGATCAACCTCCTCGAGCCCGCCCAGCATGGGTAACGAGTCGGCGCGACCGAGGCGATTGAGGCAAAGATAGTTCGACCTTCCTTTGAGATATGAGGCCTTGAATTTCCACGGAAGCGTCTGCTGGAGAAATGGTATGTCTTTGTGAAAGAGTTGCTCCTGCAGGTTCTTTGTTCCGGTTGAGACAATGATCCGCTGGCCCGCTGCCACCGCCGGAACCAGGTAGGCAAGAGTTTTTCCGGTTCCGGTCCCGGCTTCGACCAGAAGATGTCGCCGCCCTCGCAAGGCCTCTTCAACGGCCTCAGCCATAGCGATCTGACCGGGCCGGTACTCGTAGTCCGGATGATGGCGCGCGATGAGGCCGCCTGGCGCGAATATGTCTTTCATGATTTGGAGTTGCTCGGGTGGCAGCAAATCGAGTCTACCATATTCACTATTGCAGCAGGGACTCCATCAGAGCGGCAGTCGCGCTCGAGGTGAGAGGCGGTGGCGCGGATCGCCGGAGTGTCATTTGTCGCCCAGGCTACGCCATAGAAACCACGAAGCTACAGAGCAGTAGGGACTCCAGCCCCTTTCAGCGGCAATCGTCTCGATCTCGGCGGCCGTGGGAAGCGCAGCCAATCCATAGGCGCGCTCAATCGCACGCCTGATCCCGAGATCGCCAACTGGCAACACGTTGAGGCGGCCAAGAGCAAAGATGAGGAACATGTGGGCAGTCCAGGCGCCCACTCCCTTCACCTCGATCAACACTTCCGTGATCTGTTCATCGGTCGACCTCGAGATTCGCTTAAGGTCTCCTCGCTCGTATCGGGCAGCCAGATCTTTCACATAAGCGACCTTGCCCCACGACATGCCTATGGCTCGCATGTCATGATCGGCGGTGGCCAGAATCTGTTGCGCCGTCGGAAATCCGCGAGTCGCGCACAGCTTCTTGAGCCGCGCGATGATCGTATCAGCGACTCTCGTGGAGAGCTGTTGTGAGACGATCGATCGTGCGAGAATCTCAAAATGGCGCGTTCGCGGGCGCAGGCTGCACGGACCGTGACGCTTGATGATCTGCCGGAGCACCGGGTCGCGTCGTGAAAGCGCTCGTTCAGCGCGCCGCAACGACTCGCCGTAAGTAACTACTTTGCTTTCCATGGAAGGCATATTCTCGAATCTAGCTGGACGACGGAATTCGCGCAAGAGCTTCTCCAGCTGCTTTTGGATGCCTTTTGGGGGTTTTTGTAGCTAAAATATTGGTCTGCCGTGACAATCGAAAGGAGATCTTTTCATGAGAATGGTTTCAAGGACGGTCTGGGCAGTGAGGTACTTATGCGGGGCGCTCGCCTTGAGCGCGGCGCTGTCACTTGTTGGCTTCGCGCAGCAGGCTGCCGGACAGCAACCCGCACAACAGCTCAAGGAATACCCGTCGACGCGCACCGATGCGCTTGTTCGCGAGTGGACGCGCGCGAGAGACTACACGGGTGAATACCTCAACGCGATGCCGGAGAACGGTCTTGGCTTCAAGCCGACGCCTGAAGTTCGCTCGTTTGCTCAACAGATGCTGCATCTGGCAGCGGCAAACTTCAATTTTGCGTCCCGGATTTCAGGACAGAAGGCGCCCTACGATCTCGCAAACCTCGAGAAGGCGCCTGAATACAATACTTCCAAGGCCCAGCTGACCAAGGTTGTGACAGAGAGTTACGACTTCATGATAAGCGCCATCAAGGGTCTCGATGACGCCAAGTTCGATCAGCGAGTACCCGTCCAGGGAATGAATCGACCGGTAATCTCAATCATCAATGCGGCATTCGAGCACCAGACTCATCACCGCGGGCAGACGACGGTCTATCTTCGACTTAAGGGTGCCACACCTCCGGGCGAGAAGCTTTTTTGACGGACCTGATGGCTCAGCCAGGCTCATGCGGATTACCGAGATCTTTCATTCGGTCCAGGGTGAATCCTCTTTTGCCGGCCTGCCGTGCGCCTTTGTCCGGCTGACGTTTTGCAATCTGCGCTGCGTATGGTGCGACAGCGAATACACTTTTGCAGGCGGCGGCGACATGAGCATTGATGAGGTTATGCAGCGGGTCGAAGGCATGAACCGCAACCTCGTCGAAATCACAGGGGGCGAGCCCCTTGTCCAGAAGCGCGACTGTTGCGAGCTTGTCACGCGGCTCTGTGATAAGGGCCACACCGTCCTTGTCGAGACTGGCGGCAGTCTCGATGCCAGCGTTCTCGATCCCCGAGCGATCAAGATTCTCGATGTCAAATGTCCTGGAAGCGGCGAGTCGGAGCGCAATTTCTGGCCTAATCTCGAGCATCTTGGCGATCGGGACGAGGTCAAGTTCGTGGTCACGGATCGCGCTGACTTCGATTACGCACTCGATGTCATAGCCAGCCATAACCTCGGAGGCCGCGACCGGGAGGTTCTCATATCGCCGGTATGGGGCACAGTGGACTGGGCGGAGCTGGCCTCGATGGATCCTCGAGTCCGGAGTTCGAGCGCGAATGCAGCTCCAGATGCACAAGCTGATCTGGGGGGCCGAGGCCCGCGGAGTTTAGCAGGTATTAAGCCCACTTGCTTAGTATGGAGTGCGGCGACTTGTCGCCGCTTTTGCTTTAGAGTAGTGCGGTGATGAAGAAGAATGGGCGTTTAAACCATAATCCTGCAGTATCTGCAAAAGCGGCGACAAGTCGCCGCACTCCATACTGAACCGGTCACCGCGTTTTGCTGATATGCTGGCCGTAGTCTTATGCAGCGGGGGGATGGACAGTTGCGTGACAACGGCGATTGCCGCTCGTGAGTGCGATCTCGCCATGCTTCATGTCAGCTACGGCCAGAGAACCGCCAACCGTGAGCTGCGATCCTTCAATGACATCTCGGACTTCTATCGAGCCTCTCGGCGCATGCAGACAGGCATCCAATATCTAACCCAGATCGGCGGCTCTTCGCTGACTGACGAGCAAATCGAAGTCAGCCGAGCCAACCTCGAATCTCTCGATATACCGACATCATACGTTCCGTTTCGCAATGCGCACCTGCTCTCGATTGCAACCAGCTGGGGTGAAACAATCGGGGCCCGACGCATCTATGTCGGGGCGGTCGCCGAAGACAGCTCCGGCTATCCCGATTGCCGGCCTGAATACTACGAGGCGTTTTCGCGAGTCATCGATCTTGGCACAAAACCGGAGACGCACATTGAGATCGTCACTCCGGTGATCAATCTGAGAAAGGCTCAGATAGTTCAACGGGGCCTCGAATTGGGTGCACCCCTACATTTGACCTGGTCCTGCTATCAGGCTTCAGATGCCGCCTGCGGGAAATGCGACAGCTGCGCTCTCAGGCTTAGGGGCTTCCGCGAGGCGGGTGCTGTCGACCCAATACCCTATGCAATTGAAATCTGATTTCGCGCTGCGGTAGAATTTGATACGTCCTGTTACCCATTCTTCTTAGTGTATCTGGATTTATTGAGGTTGACGGCCGGAGGGAAGCCCGGCGGCGGGGCGCGCGCCGTTCCTTGTGATCGTCACCCTAAGCACCAGACGGAGGACAAGTTCATGAAATTCAAGCAAGTAATGTATGGCGCTCGCCGCCGTATGGCTGACCGTTCTTACGGCAGCCGGCGCATCGGCGCAGGTTGGACGCATCGAAGGCGATGTCAAAAAGGAAGGCAGCGACGAACCTATCGTCGGCGCCCTCGTCGATATCGTCCGCACGGATATCAAAGGGGACTACCCCGTTAAGTCGGATAAGAAGGGCCACTTCCTTCACGCCGGTGTGCCCTACTCGGGCAAATACACGCTGCTCGTTTCAGCTGAGGGCTTTCAGGCAACGTTCTATTCGGACATCCGCCCGACCGGAGAGCCGATAACCATCAAGCTCAGCCCAGGCGACGGCAAGAGGCTGACAATTGAGGACCTCAAGAAGGCTCAGGCTGCTGTAGGAGCAGCTGTGCCCGGGACCGGAGGTACCAGCGCCACCGGCGGTGGCGCCGGCGCCAAGGCTGCCCCTCCGGCAAAGAATGCCGCGGAGGTCAAGAAGCAGCAGGAAGAGTTCGAGAAGGCGAAAGCAGCCAACGAGAAGGCAAAGGGCGACTTCGAGAACATGAAGAAGAAGTTCGCTGAGGGCCTCGATCTTGCGAAGAACAAGAACTACGACGGCGCAATCACTGCCTTCAAGGATGCCGTGGTTCTCGATCCGGAGCAGCACGTCGTTCACGCCAATCTCGCACTGGCTCTCTACAATCGCGGCGCAACGCAGATGAACGCCGGCCAGAAAGATCCCGCGAAGCAGGACTTCAATGATTCGGTTCAGGCTGCCAATAAGGCGATCGCGCTGGTCGAGCCCCAGGTCGCCGATCCCCAAAAGGGCGCTGAGGCGAAGAAGAACAAGTCGAGCTACCTCAAGATCAGGGCCGACTCTGAATCGGTTCTCGGGATGCGCCTGGGCGACGGGGCCGCAGCAGAAGCAGCTGCCAAGGATTACCGCGAAGCGGCAAGCCTGACTGATGACGCTGAGGCCAAGAAGCAGTACGAGCTGAAGGCAGCCAACACGCTCTTTGAGTCAGGGAAATCCGAAGAGGCAATCAAGGCCTACACGGAGATCCTCCAGTCCGATCCAAACAGCCTTGACGGCCTTTACAAGCTCGGTCTCGCGTATGCAGGCGCGGGCAAGTTTCAGGATTCGGCAAACACGCTGCAGAAGTTCCTCGACCACGCGCCCGAGAACGACGCTCGAGTACCCGAGGTGAAGGCCGTCATCAAGGACCTCGTGGTCGGAAACAATCTCACACCGCCCAAGGCTGAGCCCGCCAAGGGTGGCTCAAAGAGCGCTGCTGGAGCCAAGCGCAAACCGTAGCACCATCGAAAGGCCTTCGAGCGGCATTAGTGGGGGCAAGTGGGGGCGGCAGCTTCAGCGGCAGCTGGCGCCTCCACCTCCACTCCCGATTTGATCGCAACGAGCCGATTTCTTTCTATTCGCCCTGAGCAGTTTGTGTTAAGTTGTTGACCGATTCGTCAAAGTTGAACGACCGCCCAACGGTTCATCAAAGACGTAGAGGATGATGTGCCAGATGCTGTGCAACAGGACGTGGGATTTGGCGTCGCGAGACGAACAGAGCGACGCGCAATCCTGGTCGCCGTCGCAGCTGTGGCACTCTCAATCGGTGTCATCCTTGGTGCAGCCCTTCATGGCGGTAGTCGGGTCAACGCCGGCCGGCATGTAGTCCCTGTCGAGCTCTCATCTGCCTTTGTCGAAATCTCACGCCAGGTCGAGCCTTCCGTAGTCAACATCAACACTGTCAGCCAGCCTTCAATGAAGGCGGGCAGGAGCCGCGAGTCCCAGGAGCCGCGCTCACCTCTTGATCTCCTGCCATTCAGTCGCGAGCGCGGAGCGCGTCGTGGAAACGGCTCCGGCGTAATCGTCGATGTCAAGGGATACATACTCACCAACAGGCATGTCATCGAAGGAGCCGACCGAATCAGAGTCAAGCTTCACAATGGCCAGGAGCTGATCGCGACAGTGGTCGGAAGCGATGCTGAGACCGATCTCGCAGTGCTCAAGGTCGAATCGCGGGAGCAGCTCGAGGCCGCCCGCATGGGCGATTCGGATCAGACGAGAGTGGGTGATTGGGTACTCGCCATCGGGTCCCCTTTCGGTCTCGACGAGACCGTCACGGCCGGGATTGTCAGTGCTCGTGATCGCGAGGCGACAGAGTTGAGCAGTGAGTCTCGATACCAGCACTTTCTGCAGACGGATGCCGCTATAAACCGCGGCAACTCCGGTGGGCCGTTGATCAATCTCGCCGGAGAGGTGATCGGCATCAACACGGCCATCGCGACCAGCACTGGCGACTACAACGGAATCGGATTCGCTCTTCCTGCCTCTGAGGCCATCGTTGTCTACCAGCAGCTGGTCAAGTCGGGACGGGTCGTGCGAGGCTTTCTCGGAGTCTACACCGATCGCGTGACGCCACAGATCGCGCGGATTTTCAGCTTGCCGGCGCCGCGCGGCGCGATCATCACCCAGGTCAGCGATCGATTCGAGGTCGACGGCCGGCAGACTGCAACTCCGGCAGCAGCCGCCGGACTTCGAGCCAATGACGTCATCGTCGAATTCAATGGCGCGAGCGTCAAAGACGAACTCGATTTGATTCGGCGCGTTGCGGCCTCCGCAGTCGGTCAGACAGTATCGATGACCTACTACAGAGAAGGGGAAGCCCATTCAGCCATGGCCACCATCGCCCGGCGTGGGAGCGGCGAGGAGGCAGATAGTAAGGTGACCATTGCAGGGTTGGCGGAAAAGAGTGACAACAAGGAGAAGAACACGCTCGGGTTGAATCTCGCCAATCAGACAGCTCCGGCCGCTCGGAGGCTGCAGACCGCACAGAGCTCCGAACGCCGCGGAGTGGTTGTCCTGAGCGTCGATGCCGGCAGTGTTGCCGATGACGTCGACGTCAGGCGCAATGACCTGATCGAGAAGATCAACCGTCAGCCGGTATCATCAGTCGATGAGTTTTGCTCGCGCCCTCGACAAGGTGAACAAGGGCGAAGCGGTTGTTCTGCAGGTGTACCGGCAGACGCAGACTCCATCACGGAGATTCATTTCACTCGATAAGCCTTAGAGTTCCACACATGTCCGGAAGACTATTGCTCTGCCAAATCGCGATCGCCTCACTGCTCACGGCAAGCGCAAAAGCCCCGGCATCTCCGCTGAGCCATGCGAGCAAGGGCAAGAAGAGCGTTGTCGAAACGCCCTCGAAGAAGTCGGCCAAATCCGCGCACGGAGCAGCCCGGCCCGAAAAGCCCAATAAGAACGATAAGAATGCTAAGAATCTAAGAATTCTAAAAAGCATACCAGCGAACGCCGCGCAGCACAGGGCCATCACGAGCGACATACGAAAGAGGTCGCAAGCAGGTCGAGGAGGGGTAAGTTCGGGAAAGAGGTCGAGCGAGAGAGTGCGCCTCCGGCGGTGAGCGAACCTGTTCGCACGGCACAAGCCACACCAGTTGTACCGGATCGGATTCTGGTGATCGAATCCGCCTCGTCAAATCCCCTTCCGTCAACTCCGACGCCAGTCCCGGCAGCGATGACAGTGAAGCCGGCAACCCCAGCAATCCTGACTCCGATCAGGAAGATCGACGTCGACATCCCCACAAATCGCGTGATCGAGATTCAGCAGGCTCTCTCCAAGCGAGGCTTCTATGTCGGGGATCCCGAGTGGCGTCTATGATGACGCGACGATCGACGCCATGCGGCGTTTTCAGGCTTCAAATGAGATAGGAATCACAGGATACCCAACCGCGCCAGCTCTTAAACGTCTCGGCCTGACCAACTGGTAACGTATCGCAATGCCTTAGTATGGAGTGCGGCGACTTTTCGCCGCCTTTGCGTCTTTGCGCGAGGTTGTGATCTCGCAACCGGCCTTTTCGAGATACACTCTCTACACAAAAGGACGCAAATGACGCAAACAACAGCCGCAAAGAAGAGCGAATTGATCGAAGTCTGGCTTACTTGCCTTTATTGATCATTTGGATCAAACGCTCCGCGTGATTGCGGGCGATGAGCGGGACGCTCTCGTCATGGCGAATCTCGTCGAGCAGCGGAACCAGACTCTTCGGCTCGGCAATTCGCTTGGATCTGAGCTCGCTTTCGAGGAGTCGGAGTTGGGCGGGCGTCGATATCGGATCGTTCGTCCTGACGGTTTCGATTTCGAAGATTCTCGTCTCCTGAGTTGCGATACCGCGGAAGATGTCGACCAGTTGATTCATTGACTCATTGGTCGTGTAGTTAAAAGTAGCAGTCCGCTCCTTGCCGCCCTGGGCCGCGGTAATGGTGATCTGTCCGAGGTGAGAGAAATCTTTCTTGAACTGGTAATCCTCGTCGCTGGCCAGGAAGTTAAGTCCGGAGAAGAGGCCCTGAACGCGAGCGACGAGCGCGGACGAGACAGTCAGCTGATTGTCGATCTCGGGCTCACCCTTTCGCGTGAATCTGAAATGTCCTTTACCACCTGCATTAAACTCAACTTCCATGCGCGGAGTGGTGAATCGATCATTCTCGAAGAGATAGCGGTATCGCGAGCCGGAGTCGTCCTCGCGCGTCACACGAGACTCCGTCATCCTGCTTTGCGCGGCCGCGTTCTGAATGGTCAGAGGCTGGCAGGCGAGGCTGCTCGCAAGTACCATCAGAATCAATAGTGGCATTTTTACCTCGGGCTTACCTCGGCTCACGTCAGCTCGCAACCTGCCGGCCCTTCTTTGGATCAAACGGTTGTGCCAGATAGCCCTGGGCAACGGCCTGGGCGTTGTCGTAGTTATTTCCGTTGCTGACAGCCTTGTTGTATTCGGCAATCGCTCGCTCGCGCTGATCCATCGCATCCCAGGCGTTACCGCGATAGATGTAGGCCCAGACTTCGACCCAGTCGGGCCGCAGATCGCCATTCAAGGCCTCGTCGAACGCATCAAGTGCCTTCTGGTAGTTGCGCTGGGTCAGATAGAGCAACCCGAGGTTGTACCATGCCCATGAAAGACGGCGGTTGAGCTTGATGGCAGCCTGGAACTGCTGCTCCGCCTCCGTGTATTCCTGCTCGTGGAAGTGCTCGATACCCCGGCGCACGATGACTCCCTGCCTGAGCTCTTCAGAACTTCGCAGAAGCTTTGAATCGGGATCGACGATCACTTCCACAGGCTTGCTCTTGGTGGAAATATCGAAATCAGCCGACGTGCCTTTCATGACCAGCGTCTGACGCTCAACACCGGCTTCGGTTCTGAGCATGATCTCGACCGGCATCTCAAATGTATCCAGTTCCTGCTTCACGGTGCCCGGGACCCGGAAGCCTTCCTTGTTCCGCATCATGCGATATTCGGCGTGGAATTCCGGCACACCCGTCGAATCCACCCACTGCCCAAAGAAGAAGCGCAGGCTCCTTCCAGCTTCTTTTGAAGCGAATGCCTCAAAATCGTCAAGGCTCACGTTCTTGCCCTGATAGGTGGTGAAATAGTCCCGCAGAAGCTTGTCGAATTTCTCGTCGCCGAGCAACTGACGAAGCATATTGAAAACGAGCGCGCCTTTATAAAAGATGACCGATCGATACGGCGCCGTCTGATCATCAAGCTGTTTCGGCGCGTTACGAATCGAAGCCGATTGCTCAAACGCCAGACCGCGCTCGAGCTCGGCACGGATCGCCTGTTCAAACTGAAGCGCCGTGCCCGTATCCTTCTGGTAGAGCAACGCGCTGAACTCCGCAAGGCCTTGCGAGATCCATGAGTCGTCGAACGATTTGATTCCGACCGCCTGGCCCCACCACTGATAGGCTACTTCGCGGGCGACCAGTTCGTCGTGGCCCGAGGCGAGCGCTTTCGGCGAGACGAATATGGCTCCAGCACCACTGTATGTCTCGAGCGTCTCATCGTCCGTCTCGGCCACAACCAGACGGTTGCCGAAGGGATAGCGGCCAAACTTCGACGAGTAAAACTCGAGGTGCTTGGAGATGTTCTCAGCGGCATGATCGGCCCATTTCTCATCACCGACCTTGACGTAGCAGTCGACACTCAGCCCGCTCGCCGAAAAATTCTTGACGATGTACTTCGCCGCAGCAAAGTTTCCCGGCAGCACCGGCTTGGTACTCACGAACGAGAACGTCTGTCCCTCTCCCTTTGAGATCGGCGTTACAGACTGCTCACTATAGCCGGCGACAGTTATGCCTTTCGGTACAGTCAGATTGATGGCATAGGTCGCGCGATCGGCCGCATATTCGTGGAAAGGAAGCCAGCGCCCTGCGTAGAATAGATAGCTTCCCTGGTCACCCACAAAGGCGAGCCTGGCGTTCTGAATGGGACCACCCTGTGACGATTCGAGGGCACCCTCATAGTCGAAGACGAGTGTCACCGGCTGACCCTTCGGTGCCACCCTGCCGAGGTCGATACGGACATTCATGTTCTCCCGGCTGTCCTGGACAAACTGCAGTCCGCCCTGCGGCGCAGGCGCCTCTGTGGCAGCGGGTGTTTTCGAGCTCGCTTTGGCCGGCGGCCGAGCCGGTTCAGGGCCAGCCATGCCCTTAACGGTGATGCCCTTGACGGTGAGCGAGCCGTTCAGCTCAAAAACGACAGATCGAGTGTCAGTGAGGGGTACCAAACGGACTTCTGCACGGGCCTTCAGCATCTGCGACTGCGGTATGAGTTCCGCATCGATCTGATAGTGCTGAACATCGAAGTCACCACCGCTCTTGGTCTGGGCTGAGACCGCGGAGCAAATCAATACCAGACTGGCTGCAACAAGCCAGTAGCCGTTTCTCTTGATCATCTTTTCACCTTGTTTCACCGTGCGCTGACATTCGATCAATGGTTAGATTATAACACCGCATAACGCATTTAGGGGGCGGACGTGGGAGCGCCGTAGGGGCGTCGCAGGGTCGCCCGGGTTGAATGATCCATGTGGGGCGACGTGGGGCGGCTCGCGAGCCGCCCTAAATGAATGATCCGTGTGGGGGCGGCTCACGAGCCGCCCCTACGACCGCCCCTACGGCCGCCCCTATGGTCGACCGCACCTGCGACCGCCCCTACGATGTAACTCTTAGAACGACGCACTTCAAATAACTTGTCTCCGGTACGGTCAGAAGCGCCGGATGGTCCCTCGCCTGAGTTCGCTTTTCGATCAATTGAACGCTGCGTTTTGCGTCACGAGCAGCCTCCAGAAGCAGCTCAAGGAAGAGCTCTTCAGAAACGTGGTAGGAGCACGAGCAGGTGACAAGTATCCCTCCAGCCCTGAGCAGACGCAGAGCCCTCAGATTGACCTCCTTGTAACCGCGCAGGGCAGCCTCCACGGAGCCTCGATTCTTGGCAAACGCCGGCGGATCGAGAACAATCGTGTCGAAGAGCTCATGGCCGTCGAAGAACTCGCGCAACCTGTCGAAGACATTAGCTTCCACAAATTCCACGTTGGTAATTCCGTTCAATTGAGCGTTGCGAACGCCCCTTTCGATGGCAGCCGGGGAAATCTCAAGTGCTGTGACTCGCTCACATGCTCGTGCCAGGTGGAGCGCAAATGAGCCGTGATAGCTGAAACAGTCGAGGCCCTGCCCGTGAGCATACCTGAGCGCCGCTGCGCGATTCTCACGCTGATCCAGAAATGCGCCGGTCTTCTGCCCTCCGAGGAGGTTAACCCAGAACTTGAGCCCATTCTCGGTGATCGAGAATTCGCCGGCCCCAAACCCATCCTGACCATCCTTGTTGTAGAGAATGCCCTCGATGAGTGGCAGGTTCTCCAGTTTGCGAACCTTGGCGCCATTGCGTTCGATGATCAGCTGGGGGCTGAAACGCTCGACCAGAAGATTGATCCACATCTCCTTGAGCGCATCCATTCCCTGTGTGAGTGTCTGGATGACAAGGCATTCACCGTAGCGGTCGACGATCAGCCCGGGCAACAGGTCGCCCTCCGCATGAACAAGGCGATATGCGTCTGTGTCGGCGACGATCTGCCGGCGCCACTCTTCTGCCTGCCGAAGCCTCGACCGCCAGAAGTTCACGTCGATCTTCTCGTCGTTCGCGGAAACAAGACGGAGCGTGATCTCAGAATCGGCACTAAAGTGAGCCCAGCCCTGGAAGCGGCCTCGAGTGTCTACGACGCGCACAGCCTTGCCCGAGAAACTCTGCGGAGGCGCCTTGACATCGCTGCGATAGATCCAGAGGTGTCCGGCGCGAACTCTCTGCACTCCCTTTGGAGAAATGACCGCCTGTCCTGAAGAGACGAGTTTGCTTACTTGATCTTCTTTCATGGTCGCCTTGCAGCACAATTTGCCGCGCCTTACACTAGCCCGAGACACTCCCCCAGTCCAGATGAGCAGTCCCGGTGAAAAACGATGGAACATCACGCGCGCACAGCCTATCTTGGCCTGGGCTCCAACCTGGGAGACCGGGCGGCCAATCTCGTCCGTGCGATAACAGCCATCGTCCGGGGCGATCTACGGCTCAGCACCGCCTCATCGATCTACGAGACCGAGCCTGTCGAGGTCATTGATCAGCCGAGGTTCCTCAACATGGTGATTGCAGTGACGGCTTTACACCTCGAGCCGTTCTCGCTTCTAAACTTCTGCCTGGCGATCGAAACCCGTCTTGGACGCCAGCGAATGGTTGAAAAGGGCGCGCGAACCGTGGATGTAGACCTGCTCTTGCTGGATGACCTGAGAATCGATGACTCGAGGCACGGAGTCGAGCTCAAGCTTCCGCATCCGCGACTTCAGACGCGAAAGTTCGTGCTCACTCCTCTCGTCGAGATTGCACCTACGCTCCAGCATCCGGTACTTGGGAAGACTATGGCCGAGCTCCTCAAGGATGTGAAGGACTCCTCTCTGGTTCGTGTGTACCGAGGATGAAGTATGGGGCTTGATGGGGGCGGCTCGCGAGCCGCCCCTACGAGCCGCACACGCTCCTTTCGACGCGCAAGATTCTTCTTTTGGATGCGGGGCTGGTGGGGGCGGCCGTAGGGGCGGCTCGTGAGCCGCCCCCCACAGGCTTCCTTCGCGAGAGCGGCGACAAGTCGCCGCACTCCATACTAAACCAAGCGCCGCCCCACATTGCAATTCATCTGAGTTGTCATATAATTGCGGTGTTTAGCCCACGCTAGTCGAGTGAAGCCTTCAATGAGCCATTTGACCGAGCAGGAGCTCGTCGCCAGAAAAGTAACCCTCTCCTCGCTCCAAACACTCAAGGTCCAGGGCACCCGGATCGTAATGGTCACGGCCTACGACTATCCCACTGCTCGCCTCGCGGACGAGGCCGGAGTCGACCTGATCCTGGTCGGTGATAGCCTTGCAAATACAGCTCTCGGTTACGATAACACGCTCCCGGTAACGCTTGACGAAATGCTCGTCGCGACGAGGGCCGCGCGGCGCGCTGTCAAACGGGCCATGATTGTGGCCGATCTTCCATTCGGCACTTTCCAGGCCGGCACCGATGAGGCCATGCGGGCGGCACTTCGCTTCGTCAAGGAGGGGGGTGTTGAAGCCGTCAAAGTCGAAGGGGGCCGAAACCGTCTCTCCCTCGTCCGTCAGATGGTTGAAAACGGAATTCCGGTGATGGGTCACATCGGCCTCACTCCGCAGTCTGTCCTCGCCATGGGAGGCTACAAACTTCAGGGCAAGACGCTGTCTGCCGCCCGCGCAATCATCGATGACGCGAGGGCGCTCGAGCAGGCCGGGGCCTTCTCACTTGTGCTCGAAGTGATTCCCTCCCCATTGGCGAGGCTCGTAACGCGCGAAATCAAGATCCCGACTATTGGCATCGGAGCCGGACCCGGCGTCGATGGCCAGGTTCTCGTAATGAACGACCTGCTGGGGCTCAACTTCGGCCACAGCGCCAAGTTTGTGCGGCGATATGCGGACCTTCGATCGACGATGAGCGAGGCGATCAACCGCTATGCAGAGGATGTCAGGAATTTGCGATATCCCGGCGTGCAGGAATCATACGATGTCTCTCAGGAAGTAGCGCAGCAGCTTGAGCGTCTGGAAGAGCAGCCCGATAATGATGATACAAGCTATGTCCTCTTTTCGCAGTAGCTCAACGAGCTTCACCGCAAGCCATCGCTTGCGACGTCCTAATAGTTGATTCTGACTCAATTATGGAGATCATCACACGCGCGGCGAGAATGCAGTCGGCGGCCCTCAAACTTGCCGCAGAAGAGCGTTCCATCGGTTTTGTTCCCGCCATGGGCGCTCTCCATGAGGGCCATCTGAGTCTCGTGCGCGAGGCTCGCCGCATGTCCGATGCGGTCATCGTCTCGATCTTCGTCAACCCGACGCAGTTTCGCCAGTCGGAGACTTTCGAGCGCTATCCCCGCAATCTGGCACACGATGCCGACCTCCTCTCTCCGATCGGTGTCGACTATATCTTTGCTCCGGCAGCAGATGAGATCTATCCCAAGTGCTTCTCGACGTGGGTGGAGGTCTCAGGACTCACTGAGACTCTCGAGGGTGCAGCCAGACCGGGCCATTTTCGTGGCGTCTCAACCGTCCTGACTATTCTGTTCAATCTCATCCACCCCAAGTTTGTTTTCATGGGTCAGAAGGACGCGCAGCAGACAGTGGTCGCCAAGAAGCTCGTTCGGGAGCTTCATATTCCGGGCGAAATCATTGTCATGCCGACGATCCGCGATATGGACGGATTGGCCTATTCGTCACGCAACCAGTTGCTCTCGCCGGAGCAGCGACGGGCGGCACCGGTGCTCTACCGGGCACTCTCCCGTGCCCAGGAAGCCTTTGCCGCGGGCGAGCGCAATCCTGGACGTCTTATCAAGGCTATGCAGAAGGAACTCTACCGAGAACCACTCGCGCGCGTTGATTATGTTGCGATCACAGACGCGGAGAGGCTCGAACCTCTCGAGGACCTGAACGAGCGAACCGCTCTCGTGTCACTGGCAGTATTCTTTGGGTCGACTCGCCTCATCGACAACCTCATTCTCAACGACGAAAAGTACAAGTCGAAGACCGGCAGGCTGAAGCTCGGCTGAGAAACATCAGACGTTGAACCTGAAAAGGACGACGTCACCGTCCTTGACCACGTACTCCTTCCCTTCCAGCCTCATCAATCCCTTCTCCTTTGCGGCAACCGCTGAGCCGGCCCCGATCAGGTCGTCATATGCCGTCACCTCGGCGCGGATGAAGCCTCGTTCGAGGTCCGAGTGAATCACGCCGGCAGCTTCGGGGGCCTTGGCTCCGCTGCGAACTGTCCAGGCGCGGGCCTCCTTCTCACCAGCAGTGAAGTAGGAGATCAGGCCAAGCGTGTGGTAAGCGCTCCGAATCAGCTTACCGAGGCCGGTCTCGGTCACCCCCAGGCTGGCCAGGTATTGGGGACGCTCTTCCGGCTCGAGATCTACGAGATCGGCCTCGAGTTGCGCGCTGATGATCACATGGTCCGCGCCTTCGATGGCGGCGTGCTCCTCAACAGCCTTGACGTAGTCTGAGGGCGGACTGTTGAGGTCGCTTTCGGAGACGTTGGCAACATAGATCATTGGCTTCATGGTGAGCAGGAAGAGGTGATAGGCCTTTGCCTTTTCATCATCTGTGAGCCCTGCGAGCCGGGCGGGTTTGCCGTCATCAAAGGTTGCCTGCAGCTTGTCGAGTATGGCGATCTCATCGCGAGCGGCCTTGTCTCCCGCCTTGAGCTGCTTGCCGGTGCGCTCGCGACGCTTCTCGACGGTTGCCAGATCGGCAAGAACGAGCTCGAGGTTGAGTGTGTCAATGTCGCGTTGAGGGTTGATAGTCTCCTCGACATGAACAACGTTCTCGTCTTCGAAGGAGCGCACGACATGGATGATGACTTCAGTCTCTCGAATGTGATGCAGGAACTGGTTGCCGAGACCTTCGCCGTGACTGGCGCCTCGAGCAAGGCCGGCAATATCGACGAATTCGATGGTCGCGGGGACAATCTTCGTGGTCTTCGCGAGCTTCGCCAGCGGCGCGAGCCTGCTGTCCGGAACACTGACTACCCCGACATTCGTGCCCACAGTACTGAACGGGTAGTTGGCGCTCTCTGCGCCCCTCGTTGCCGTGAGCGCGTTGAAGAGTGTCGATTTCCCGACATTCGGCAAACCGACGATTCCTGCACGTAACAAATGCGCCTCCCTGGTTGCAATGGGTTCTTTGCGTCTTCTTAGCGTCTTTGCGTCTTTGCGTGAGGAGTATCTCGCAAGGGCCTGTCTCGAGATACTCTTCGCGCAAAGACGCAAAGACGCTAAGAAGAGTCCTATGAATGTACGCAGTTCTTCGAGGGTCGGCAAACCCGCACGGGCCCCCAACTCACGGCACTTAAGCGCCGCGACCGCATTGGCGGTGCGCATCGTCTCTTCGATGCTCTGGCCCGTGACCAGACCATAGATGAAGCCCGCGCGAAAGGCGTCCCCGGCGCCGGTCGTATCGCGGCAGACGGGCGGACGAAACGCAGGCGCTGCCAGAAACTCGCCTTCGACGTACGCCAGTGCACCCCTGGCCCCCTGAGTCATGGCCACAAAATAGCATCCGAATTGCTGATGTATCCGCTCCAATGACTTGCGCTCATCCATGACACCCGACAACGTGTCTGCGAGGCCCTGCGACATGATCAGAAAATCCACCAGAGGCAAGAGCTCGCCAATGCCGTTGTAGGCCGTATCCAGATCCATGGTGACGGCCATGCCCGTTTCACGAGCACTCCGCGCGGCAGCGATAGCCGCTTCGGTATCGTAGCCGTCGAGATGAAGAACCTTGCCCTGGACGATTCTTTGCAGGTCAACTTCTGCGGGACCTATTCTGGTTCCTTCATCGTGATGCCAGAGAATTGTGCGCTCACCTGAAAAGAGTTCGATGATGATGACACCGCTCTGTGTTCGGGCTCCCGGCCCGACCAGAATGCCGGAATGTTCGACTCCCTCATCTCGAAGTGAGTCAATCAGAAGTCTTCCTTCGTGATCGTCGCCAACCTTTCCAATATAGCTCGTCTTCAAGCCCAGCCTGCGGATACCGACCATCGCCGAAGAGACCTGGCCGCCGGCGAGCTGCCGGTGCTCAACCAGCTCGGTCTTGCTGTTGAATGATGGATAGCGAGGAACCGTCACGAGATGATCTACGGCGTTCAGACCGAACCCGATGACGTCAAATTCGCGGTCGCTGGGAAGTGCTGGAGAGAAGCGCATGACGGACGCGATTCTACCTCAAGCTGCAATCGCCCCGCTATGAGGTTATAATTGTCCTGCTGCACATGACACTCGACGAGAAGATCAAGAGCCTGCCCGCTCAGCCAGGCTGCTACATTCACAAGAGCTCCAAGGGCGAAGTTCTCTATGTCGGCAAGGCCAAGAACCTGAGCCACCGCGTACGCCAGTACTTTCAGTCAAATAGGCCCGTCGATCTGAAAACGCAGGAGCTCATTGCCCGAATCACGGACTTCGAATATATCGTTACTGATTCTGAAGTTGAGGCACTTCTCCTCGAGTCGAACCTGATCAAGCAATACCAGCCTCGATTCAATGTTCGCCTCAGAGACGATAAGTCGTATCCACTCCTCAAGATCACGGTTGGCGAGACCTTTCCGCGTATCTTCAAAACACGGCGCATCGAAAAGGATGGTGCGGAATATTTCGGTCCCTACCTGCCTGCTTCACTTGCCGATCGAACCGTTACGCTGGTCAACCGGGAGTTTCAGCTCCGAACCTGTTCCGACGAGGTCTACGATCTCTACAAGCGGGCGGGACGCCCATGCATGGAATATCAGATCAAACGGTGCATGGGCCCGTGCCAGAAGGACCTTTGCACGCCTGAGCAATATCGGGAGGCAGTCGAAGATGTCCTCCTGCTGCTCGGCGGCAAGACTCGCGAGCTGTCGCTACGGCTCGACGCGCGGATGACTGAAGCCTCCGACGAGCTGCGCTTTGAGCAGGCTGCAAAGTACCGTGACCTTCTCAAGACCGTGCGAGCACTGGGCGAGCAGCAGAAGATCACCAACCTGCCCGAGCTGGACATCGACATCTTCGGCTATTATCGCGAGGCGAATCAGCTTGCCCTGCAACTCTTCACCATGCGCGAAGGGCGCATCATCGGACGCCGGGAATTCTATTGGGAAGATATTTCGGAGAACAGCTTCGACCCGGCTGAATTCCTGGGTTCAGTTCTCGAACAGTACTACACCATCGGCAACTACGTTCCATCGGAGATCCATGTCCCGGTTGACTGGAGTGATCGCGAGCTGCTTGAGCAGGCTCTCACCCTGAAGAAGGGCCGGCGCGTTCATATCCTGGATCCGATGCGCGGAAAGAAGAGAGATTTGATCGATCTCGTCGAAAAGAATGCCAAGATTGGCTTCGATCAGCGATTCCGAGCCATCAAGCCCGATTGGTCTCGCGTGCTCACCGAGCTTCAGGAGACACTCGCCCTTCCACAACGTCCGCGGCGCATCGAGTCGTTCGATGTCTCCCATATTCAGGGTGCCGAGCAGGTCGCGGCCATGGTCGTCTGCGAAGATGGGCTCATGAAGAAGTCGGAGTACCGGAAGTTCATCATTCGCTCAGTTGCGGGCGCCGACGATTTTGCTTCGATGAATGAAGCCGTCTCACGCCGTTATGCCCGTCTGGTCAAAGAGGAGAAGCGGCTTCCCGATCTGATTTTTATTGATGGAGGCAAGGGACAGCTCTCGGCAGCAGCTGCGGCCCTCCACTCAGTCGGACTCGGTACGCTTCCTCTCGTCGGCATCGTAAAACCGCGCGGTCGCCACGAGGAGATAAGCCACTTGCTGATCAAGGGGCGCGAGGATGAGCCGGTAATCCTCGAGAAGACATCGCCCGTCATGCGGCTCGTGCGAATGATTCGCGACGAGACTCATCGCTTCGCCGTCACCTATCATCGGAAGCGCCGGGAGATGCGGGACTTTACCTCGGACCTGACATCTGTGCCGGGAGTGGGAGCCAAGATCAAGGAACGGCTACTGCGCAATTTCGGGAGTCTCAGGCGAGTCTCCACAGCAACGGTAGCTGAGCTCAAACCCTTTGTCGGCCAGAAGCAGGCTGAACGCATTGTCGATCATTTCAAGCAACTGAATGATCAGTGATTACAGGACGCGCCGGGAGCCCGGCATTCCAGGTTGGTTGCTCTCCGCATCCCGTAAGGGATGCAGGAAGGTAGCCAGGGGCAAGCGAAGCGCAGCCCCTGGAATCGCGCCAAAAAGAGAACCGCGTCCTGAAAGGACGCCAGACCCGACACATTGGTTAGTCGCGACCGGTCTCGCGCCCCTTCAGGGCGCGGGTCTTCTTCGCTGGGCATTCCAGGGGCTGCGCTTCGCTTGCCCCTGGCTACCCTCTCGCATCCCTTGCGGGATGCCGGGGCTTCCCAACATCTTTGGGCCCACTTCGAAGGCGAAATTGTAGGGGCAGGGCTTGTCCCTGCCCGCCCGGCGCCGTCTGGCGCCGGTAACTCTACGAACATGAAATACTCAGACGCCGGGCGCACGGCGCAGGCAATTGAAGTTCACGAGGAACAACCTCTCGGTGAAATCCGCCGGCGCCAGGTCTTCAGCGCACTTCGCCATCGGAACTACCAGCTCTTCTGGGCAGGATCCTTTCTCTCGAGCATCGGCACATGGATGCAGGTCATCGCCCAGGGATGGCTGGTACGCGACCTGACGCCATCTCCCTTTCTCATCGGCTTCGTATCATTCGCCGGCTCGTTCCCCCAGCTCGCCTTCTCACTCTTCAGCGGTGTTTATGCAGACCTCTTTAACCGGCGCAAGCTGCTTATCGGAACTCAGGCGGCTCAGATGGCTTGTGCCTTCGCTCTCGGTTCCCTCGTGTCGCTCGGGCTGATCAACATCTGGCAAGTGATTATGATATCGTTTGTCAACGGCCTTGCCGCGACTCTTGCCTCGCCCACCTATCAGGCCCTGACACTCGATCTTGTCGGTCGCGAGGATCTCTTCAGCGCCATTGCCCTCAACTCAACACAATTCAACCTCTCTCGCATCGTTGGCCCGACGATCGGAGGCTTCGCTATTGGCGCAATTGGAATGGCCGGCTGCTTCTACTTCAACGGACTGAGCTTCCTCGCGGTGATCGTCGCACTGTGGATGATGCGATTCCCTCCGCGCGCAGCTGGCGATGCCAGCGATCGCACGGTCTTAAAGCAACTGGCGGCCGGCGTCAGTTATGTACGGAGGCGACCTCGAGTACTCGCTCTGCTGAGCATATCTTCAATGACGAGTATCTTTGGCCTGCCTTACCTGACATTCCTTCCAATTTTTGCAAGAGACGTTCTGCACGTTGATGCCAAGGGACTCGCTCTGCTCATGGCGGCAACCGGAGCCGGCGCAGTTACGAGCGCACTGATAATCGCATTTCTCGGCGATTTCAGAGGACGCGGCGCCTTTCTTCTCAGTGGGACCGTTATCTTTGGAGTGATGGTCATCATTTTCGCGCTCTCACACAGCTTTCTTCGGAGCACGATCTGTCTGATCTTTGTGGGAGCCGCAATGGTGAGCATTACCGCGACCATCAACACCCTGCTTCAGACCCTGGTTGTCGACGAGATGCGAGGCCGTGTGATGAGCTTCTATTCGCTCACCTTCCTGGGGTTTGCTCCGATAGGCAGCCTTCTTCTCGGAACCTCTGCCGACCTCGTGGGAACACGGCGCGGCTTCAACGGTACTCAACTCGCTTTGGCCGCAAGCGGGTTGGTGATCATCGTATTCGGCACCTATATGCTATTGACCAAGCCGAGAATTCGCGCGCTGAAATAGCTGCTACCGTCCGCCGTCAATCGAGAAGACCTCACCTGTAACGAATCCAGCCTCATTCGAGGCGAGATAGACGACCAGGTCAGCCACCTCGTCCGCCGTGCCTGGACGCTTGAGGGGCGTCGATGAAATAACGCCATGCAGATAGTCGGGACGTGAGAACTTATCGTGGAACGGCGTGAGGATGATACCGGGAGCGATAGCGTTGACCGTAATCTTGAACTGGCCGAGCTCGCGCGCCAGACCTCGAGTAAACGTATTGACGGCGCCCTTGGCGGCCGCATAAGGCAAAGCGCCCGGGCCACCACCGTGCTCAGCGGCGAGTGAGGAGATGTTGATGATCCGACCGCCTTGCTGCCGCTTCATGATTGCCATCACTGCCTGAGAGCAGAGGAAGACGCTCGTCAGATTGACCTCCACGACCTTCGCCCAGAGATCGTCGCTGCACTCTTCGATAGGCACTGCCTTGATGAGACTCCCGGCATTGTTTACCAGGATATCGACGCGCCCGAAGTTATCGATCGCCTCTTCTACGATCTTCTGGACCTCATTACGGCGGGTTACATCGGCCTTAACCAGGAGAGCGTTTCCCCGCATCTGCAGGATCTCGGCCAGCGTCTCGTCTGCGCCCTCCTGGTTAGAGAGGTAATTGGCGACGACTGCACAGCCGTTACGCGCCAGTGCCACCGCCGACGAACGCCCGATTCCCGAACTCGCTCCAGTAACGATTGCAACCTTTCCACGAAGATCAGTCTGCATAAAAATATTATGCCACGGGCTCGAGGCAGATCGCAGGCTTTAGAGCATTCGAGGATGTAATGAGGTCAGTTATGCGTCCGCAAATAAGACAATTGAACTAAATCTCTGTCCGGCGGTTTCCCAGAACTCGCAATAGCCCCCAGATTGCAATATGCAATATCCCATACGCCAGAATAGCCACGAGAATCGGCAGCATCAGCGTATATCCCTCCTCGGAGCCCGGGCTGGCGACGATGCCTTTGAACGGAGCAAAGAACGGATTTGTTACGGCCACCACGAACTGAACGAAACCAGCATTACTGCGGGCGGCCATCAGGGCAAGTAGGAACCGCAGGCCCAGCAACGCGTAGATCAGGCAGAAAATGTAATCGACAACTTGTGAGACTCGCGCCAATCCCCGAGAACGAGTTACTTCACGCTCGGTGTCAGCCACTGAATCGAATGCTTTCTCGCGCAGCTGTCCGGCTACCTGATTCATGCGCTGGGAATCGCCCGGGGAACGCTGCCTGGCGCGCGCCGCAATATCGGAAGTTACTTCGCCTTCAACCTCGCCCTTCAACGATTCGAATTGCCCAACTCGTCTACTCTCTTCTACTGCCAGCTTGTTGTCTTCCATAATTCTTCCCCCGGTTTTCGCCATCGAGGTACATCGTAAGGGGAGCCATATTGCCATTAAGCAAATCACATTCCAGACCTACCCGCGCCCGACGGCGCGGGACGGGCAGGGACAAGCCCTGCCCCTACAAGGCGGCCGCGAAGTGCTGTATTAGCGACAACGATGTAGGGGCAGGGCTTGTCCCTGCCCGCCCGGCGCCGTCCGGCGCCGGTAACTCTTAGCGATGGGAAACGAAGAGTCGACTAGAGGTACTTCTTTCCTTTGAGCTTCTCAGGCAGACAGACCATGTCGGCTACGCCCTCCTCGTAATCGGGGGCATATTTGTATCCTTCACCGTAGCCGAACTTTTTCATGAGCGGCGTTGGAGCATTGCGCAGGTGTAGCGGAACCGGCTCGGTAGGAGTTGCTCGCGCATCGGCCGCGGCTGCCTCGTATGCCGCCATCACGCGGTTCGACTTTGGAGCCCTGGCGAGATAGATGGCAGCCTCGGCCAGCGCCAGACGGGCTTCAGGAAAACCGATGAGATGCGTCGCCTGCGCCGCGGCCATGGCAACAACGAGAGCCTGCGGATCTGCAAGGCCGATATCCTCAGACGCGTGATGCACGATTCGGCGAGCGATATACATCGGGTCTTCGCCCCCTTCGATCATACGGGCGAGCCAGTAGAGGGTGGCGTCTGCATCCGAGTTGCGCAGGGACTTAATGAAGGCAGAAATCAGGTTGAAATGCTGCTCGCCCGCCTTGTCATAGAGGGCGACCGCCCGTTGAAGCGCCTCGCGCAGATCGTCAGGTGCGAGCGTGCGTGCTCCATTCTTATCGGGCTTCGCGGTGGCCACCGCCAGTTCAAGCGTGTTGAGCGCAACTCGGGCGTCCCCACCACTCTCGGCTGCGAGCTCCGTCAACAGCTCGGCTGAAACCTCTACCTTGAGATTGCCCAGGCCTTTCGTTTCGTCAGTCAACGCGCGCCGGAGAATGGTCTCAATCTCCTCGGCAGTGAGCTGGTTCAGAACAAATACCTTCAATCGCGAAAGGAGAGCAGAGTTGATCTCAAAGGACGGATTCTCAGTCGTAGCACCGACAAGAATGATCGTGCCGCGTTCGACATAGGGAAGGAATGCATCCTGCTGCGCCCGATTGAACCTGTGTATCTCGTCGATGAAGAGGACTGTCCGGCGTCCGGTCGAGGCGAGCCCACTCTCAGCGGAGACCATGACTTGCCTGATTTCCTTGATTCCGGAGGTGACCGCGCTGAATGGAACAAACTGCGCCGCTGTTTGCGCCGTTATGATTCTCGCTAGCGTCGTCTTGCCGCTTCCGGGCGGACCCCAGAAGACCATTGACGTGAGCTTGTCCTCTTCGACAATTCGCCTCAAAACCCTGCCCGGACCAAGAAGGTGCATCTGACCGACGAACTCGTCCAACGTCGCCGGCCGCATCCGCTCTGCCAGCGGAGCGTTTCGCAGGTCACGTTTGACCGGTTCGAATGTCCGGCCTGAGTCGGGGAAGAGGCTACCTGTCAGATGATTTGCAGGCACGTCAAAAGGATAGCATAAAGGGATAGCGTCAACCTGAGCCACCAATGAAGCTGAGCACAAGCCTGGCTACCTCCTGAGGTAGTTCCTCCTGCGGAACGTGTCCACAGTCGAGCAGTTCGAGTTGCGCATCCGGAAGATCTCGGGCGAGTCTTATCCCGTAATGAGAGTTGAGGACAGCATCGCTGTGGCCCCATAGAATGAGCGTCGGCTGCGTAATAAGTCGCAACTCATCCTGCACCGCATCGATATTCCAGTTGAGGAGTGTCGCGACCACGGCCTGCTGGCAGTCGGGCTTGCGGAGCATGTGCCAGTACTCCGAAACCCTTTCAGGCGTGAGTACCTCGTGACGGCTGTAAATGAGATTCATCCTGGAACCGAGCATCCGTCTCGATTTCATCAGCCTGACAAGCAGCAGAGCCAAAGCTCTGCCGAATAGTCTCGCCGGTCCTTTGGTCAGAGAGACAAGGCGGAACCGCCAATGATCGCGATAAACCGCAGGTGCAAGAAGCACCAGGCGGCTGACCCGCTGAGGAGCCCGCTGGGCAACGCGAAGGGCCACTGATCCGCCCATCGAATTGCCGCACAGAATCGCACGCTCGAGCCCGAGACTGTCCATGAAGGCCAGCACCAGGCGGGCCTGTGCGTCGATAGTATAGATTTTCTCGTCACGAGGTTTTGCCGTCGACCCGAAGCCTGCCAGGTCGATGGCTATCGTGCGCGTGTGTTGAGCGAACTGATCGAAGACCTCCGTCCAGGTGTAGATCATCGAGCAGAGCCCGTGAAGCAGGATTAACGGTACAGTTCCGTTGCCTGCGTCACTGTAGGCAACTTCCAGCCCGTTGATAGAGAGGCTTCTCTCCATTAGAAAAGCTCCAAACGACCTTCCGGCGACTCAAAAGACGCTGCCGATTCGACTGTAAACCCCAGCCAGCCAGTGAGATACGTGAATTTCGGAGACTTTACCAAACCAATCATCCAATCGAGACTATAACTACAATAATTGCTAATAGTTACGGAGCGTCCCGAGAGGGGCCGTCGAAATCAGCCCGATGTGCGAATGGCCGGAAAAAATTTCAATCTCTCCGGGATCATCGGGTTAGGAGGCGATAGCCGAAAGGCATATTGACTCGTCCTCCTCGCGCTTCTTAGCATGGCTTCGGTCCCGCCCGATTGGCCCTTTAGACGGACCGGTTGAAGTCAGCTTTGCGCATCCCCCGATGCCATCAGGTTAACATACTGCAGGAACACATTTTAACGCCATGCCATTTAGAGAAAGCTCTCTCAGGTCTGTCTTCACCGACGCCTTCAGGCAGGTCACAAACCGGACCCAGATGCCTGAGATCCACGTCTCATTCTATCCGTTCGCCGGGTTGAACCATACGATTCGAATTCGAAAACAGCGCGTCTACGTGCGCGTCTCAGACATCCTTCGAGATGCGCCGCCCCAGGTTCATAAGGCGCTGGCCTTCATTCTCGTAGCCAAACTTTTCAACAAGCGTGTTATCGCTGAACATGAGTCGCTCTATCGCCAATACGCGTATCAACCACAAGTTCTGCGAGCCTCTGATCTGGCGCGGCAGAAGCGTGGGCGAAAAGTCCTCAGCACCTCATTGGGTCGCACTTTCAATCTCGACCGGATGTATGCGCGACTCAACCGGAGATACTTCAACAACGAGCTTCACAAGCCGACATTGAGCTGGAGCCTGCGTCGGACCAAACGGATTCTCGGCCATCATGATCTTGTTCACGATGCGATCGTCATCAGCCGTTCGCTCGATCAGTCGAGCGTGCCGGAGTTTGTAGTCGAGTACGTGCTCTATCACGAAATGCTTCATCTAACGCACCGGCCTCGCGTCATGAACGGCCGGCGTGTTTTTCACACGGCAGGATTTCGCGCTGACGAGCGGCGCTTCGCCCGCTACGATGAAGCGATCGAATGGCTGGACCGTTTCTCGAGCAGATAACCTACACATTGAAACGCGGCGACTGGCTCAGTATGGAGTGCGGCGACTTGTCGCCGCTTTTGATTTAGTTACTGCGGTGATGACGTTAAGAATCGGCTCGTCAACCATCATTCTGCAGCAACTAAATCAAAAGCGGCGACAAGTCGCCGCACTCCATACTAAACCAGTGGGCACAATCTTGCCCGTGGTGAGTTGCAGGCACCTCTCCCCTCAGCCTAAACTCACGCCTGCATGCATATCGGAATCGACGCCCATGCCATAGGCGCGAGGCTAGGCGGCAACGAGACCTACATCAAGAATCTCATCGAAACGCTCGCCACGAGCGATCGGACCAATCGCTACACCCTCTACTTCGTCAATCGAGAGGCCGCCAGGGAGTGGCGAGGCCGCTTTGAGAGGTTCACCGTCCGCTTATTGCCGCCGCCCACTCCGATCATCCGCGTGCCCGTAGCCCTTGAACTCGAGCTCCGCAGAAGGCCGGTCGATGTCCTCCATGTGCAATACACGGCACCCACCTTCTGCCCGGTCCCTGTAGTCGCCACAATCCACGATCTCGCCTTCGAACACCTCCCGGAAACGTTCACCAGGCGAGGACGAGCTCAGCTCAAATTCACGGTTCGCAGAACTGCGAGGCGCGCAGCACGGATCGCAACCGTCTCGGAGTTTTCGCGTCAGGACATCATTCGCACTTACGGCATCGCACCCGAGAAGGTAGCGGTGACATACAATGGCATCTCGCCGATCTACCGAACGGAGCCCGAATCGGCTGATGAAGGAGCCGAGATCAGGAGTCGCTATCAGATTCGAGGCCAATACATCCTCGCAGTCGGTAGCGTACAGCCCCGCAAGAACCTGATTCGATTGATCCGTGCTTATGACATACTGCGCCTGAGAAACCCCGGCCTTCAGACTCAGCTTGTGCTCGTCGGAAGGCATCTCTGGCTCTTTCGCGAAGTTGTCCGCGAGGCGGCCCGGCATGCACACGCTGACGATATAGTGATGACTGGATATGTACCGGAGAAGGACCTGCCGATTCTCTATCGTAATGCAATGGCCTTTGTGTATCCTTCACTCTTCGAAGGCTTCGGCCTCCCTCCGGTCGAAGCCATGGCCTGCGGAACTCCGGTGATTACAAGTGATCTTTCAAGCCTGCCCGAGATCGTCGGAAGCGCGGCCCTGCTCGTCAATCCGTATGATGAAGGCGCAATCGCCAATGCCATTGCCCGGCTATTGACTGATACCGCCTTGCGGCGCCGGCTCGCTGCCGATGGCGCCGCCCGCGCGAAGGTATTCACCTGGGAGAGTACGGCTGACAAAACGCTCGCCCTCTATCATGAGAGCTGCGAGTGGCCGAGAGAGTGACAACAAGAATCATCAAGAGTGGCTGCGACCTGTGTGGTTGCCTGGAGGCGGCGTTCATACTTGCGACTCCAAGGCTGGAGGGTGATCTCGTATGCTGCACGAATTGCAAACTCTTTTTTGTCGATGCCGTCGTCGCATCCAATGGCAATCCGGAGCCTTTTGATGAGAGGGGGAGGCTCGCGGCGGCTAGTGCCATGCGCCATCTTGCTCAACGAGCCTCGGAGCTCGAGCTGGTTGATCCTCAAGTTGAGGAGCGCGAAGGACCGTGGAGACGGATTGCAGCGAAAGAGCGCCTCAACGACCTGAGCAGGTTTGCAGGCACCGGCCAGCTGCTAGAGATTGGATGCTCGACGGGCGAACTCCTCTGCGAAGCCAGAGAGAGGTTTGCGGTCACCGGAATCGAAGCGGATGCCGATTCGAGCTGCGTGGCGCGAGCTCGCGGACTCAACTGCATCGCCGGCACCATTGCCGACGCAGCACTCACACCGGGATCCTTCGATGTTGCCGTGCTCTATCATGTGATCGAACATCTGCCCAGCCCTCACACCGCACTCACCGAACTACGCGAGCTCATCAGACCGAATGGCCTGCTTGTTCTCGAGACGCCGAATATCGAGACGATCTGGTTCAGTTTGCTCAGGGAGAGGTGGCGCCAGCTGATACCCGATCACCGCTACTTCTTTACTCCTTCAACCTTGACCGCTCTCTGCGAGCGAAGCGGATTTGAGGTCCGCGAGCTCAGAACGGTGGGAAAGAGTATGAGCCTGAGACTCTTCATCAGCCGTCTTGGTCGTTATCACAGACCAACGGCTGCCGTGCTCGAGAAGGTTGCCTACAAGCTGGGCATTGGAGACGCAACGCTGCGACTGAACCTTGGCGATGTCATAAGATTATATGCGCGCCGAGTTTAGTAAGCTGTTTCAACGATATCGTAACTGGCGAAGCGAGGTCCGCCGCGCCAACGCGCGACCTGCCCTTAAAGCGCGTCTCCAAGGGAGCAATCTGGAGTGCGGCGACTGTCGCCGCTTTTGCAGTTAGCTTAGTGCAACGCTCGATGATTTGCAGGCATCAGTTCTTCTTCTCCCTGCACTACTTAGATCAAAAGCGGCGACAGGTCGCCGCACTCGCAAATTACTCCCTGGCTTCGGCTCAATGGATCAGTTTTCCTTGTCTTTTGCTTGCGGCAACGATGGCCGCGATCCTATCTGCAGCTCCCTCCGAAACGCGGCCCCGTGTCGTTGTCTCCACTGACGTCGGTGGTACGGACTATGATGATTTCCAGTCGTTGGTACACCTGCTCGTGAATTCCGATCGGATCGACCTCGAGGGCATGATTGCCTCACCTTATGGAGCCGCGCGAAACCGAAAAGAGCACTTGCTCAAAATTATCGGCGTCTATGCGAGGGATTATCCAAACCTGCGGACTTACTCTGAAAACTATCCGACGCCCGATTACCTCCGCAGTATCAGCAAACAAGGCGGCTCCGATCCCGCCGACCTGCGCGGTTGGGGCGAGCGCACGGAAGGCTCCGATTGGATCATCAAATGCGCGCACCGAGACGATCAGCGGCCACTGTGGCTGCTTGTCTGGGGCGGCATCGACGACCTCGCGCAAGCGCTTCACGACGATCCAACGATCAAGAAGACGCTGCGCGTTTACTTCATTGGCGGTCCGAACAAGAAGTGGTCTACCACCGCCTACGACTACATCGCGCGTGAGCATCGCGATCTTTGGATCATCGAGGCCAACTCGACGTACTCCGGCTTCTTTCAGGGCGGCAATCAGGCCGGAGCCTTCGGCAATAGAGAGTTCGTCTCCTCGAACATAAGCGGGCGCGGAGCGCTGGGCGACTATTTCGCGACGATTTCTCCCGCGATCAAGATGGGCGACACACCCTCGCTAACCTACCTCTTTGGTGCCACACCGGAAAACCCCGCAGCAGAATCGTGGGGGGGCAGCTTTGTGCGCGCCTGGAATCGGCCGCGATATACATTCACACGCCCACCTGCCGAAAGCGATACCGTCGAGGTGTATTCAATCATCGAAATTGTCTACCGCACCGAAGGAGCAAAGCCCTCGAATGCCAGCGCAAAGCTGGTCGTGGACAGCCAGGAGTTCATCGGCTTCCCCACGGGGAATGGAGTTTGGCATTTTCTGTTCTCTCCGAAGCAAGTCAAGAAGTGGTCTTACCGGATAGTGAGCGGCGAGCCGGGTCTCAATGGCCAGACTGGCGCCTTTACCTCAGTATTTCCCGCCGGGGATTTGCGGCCTTCGGCCGACTATCCTCATTGGTGGACAGATGACCCCAATCCGCGTTTGCGCGAGGGCGATGAACAAGGCGCCAGGACTGTCAGCCGCTGGCGCGAGGAATACCTGCGTGACTTTGCGTCCCGGATGCTCCGCTGCAAAGCTCCCAAATGATGAATCCGCCATCTCACCCATTTGAAAATATTCCACGGGATTGAAAGGTTCTTGTTGTAAATCATCAAGCGGTGCGTGGGGGCGGCTCACGAGCCGCCCCTACGAGTGCCTCATCCCGGATGGTGTGTGCAGATTATGGAGAGTTTGAGAAGAAAACCTTCAGCTAAAATCCGAGAATTTGAATCGCATGTCAAATTCTCCAAATTCTCGGACCAGCCGGTCACGGTCCTTAAATAGCGAGACTACGCGCTCAATTCAACTAAGTGGCTAATACCGCGCTGATTGACGCATTGGTTCCGAACCACTGCTCAATGGAATGAATCTTGCCCTTTGCATGTCAGCTTTGGATTCCTTGAATTTGGAGTCCGAGACAAGAAAACGTAAAGGTCCTCCAGTACAGAAATCTCAACGGTAGCCTCGGGATCCCACACCTGAGGCAAGAGTCTGATCGAAGTTTCTACTTCGATGAGTTGCATCAGTTGTATTGCAGCTTCCGGCCGTGCTCTGCCTGATCGCTGCTCAATTCTGATGGCCACTTCGGACTGGATACTGAAAGGGGTAACAGCAATGAAACAAAGAACCTCAAAGAGAGCTTGCTTGAGCCTTTGGCCCTGCGTTCTTCTCTGCTTGCTTGCGTCGACCGGACTTGCTTTAGGTCAGGACATCGCCACGAAAGGAGCTATCGGCGGCAAGGTTGCGGATAGCACCGGGGCGGTCGTCCCGAACGCGAAGGTGACCGTCACCGGGCCTACAGGTGAACGAGTGGCAATAGCCAACGAGGCTGGGGATTTCGAACTTACAAACCTGATTCCCGGGAAATACAACGTCAAGGCGGAGCAGAGCGGATTCAAATCGACGGTTGTTCCCGATGTCGAAGTCTTTGTTGGGAAGACATCATCTTTGAAACTGACGCTCGAGGCAGGCAGCATCACTGAAGTGGTCGAAGTCACTGCCGGAGCGGCGACGGTCGATACGGCGAGCACGGCAGTCGGAGCCAATCTCAACGATCAGCTCTACCAGAACCTGCCGCTGCAGCGGTCGGTGACGAGCCTCTTCTATCTCGCTCCAGGCGCCACCGACAGTCTTGGCGGAGGCCGCGCCAATCCGTCAATCTCAGGAGGCTCGGCTCTCGACAACCAGTATGTCGCCGACGGAGTCAACATCACCGACTCAGCCTTCGGCGGCCTCGGCGTGTTCACCCGTCAATATGGCACGCTGGGTGTCGGCATCAACACGAGCTACATCAAGGAAGTCCAGGTCAAGACGGCCGGCTTCGAGCCGCAGTATGGTCAGGCGACTGGCGGCATTGTCAATATCATCACCAAGTCGGGCGGCACGGAGTATCACGGAAGCGTCTACAGCTTCTTCCAGCCCGAGAGCTTCGAGGCATCGCGCAAGCAGCCCGACGACCTGCGAACGAACAAGAACGGAAAGATTCTCCATCAGGAAGGCTACGATACCGGCTTCGACGTCGGCGGCCCGGTTCCTGGGCTCAAGGATCATCTTTTCTTTTTCGGCTCATTCAACCCATCGATCAATCGCGACATCATTCGAGGGGCCGAAGGATCAGGCCTGGCGACGATCTATGGCGATCAGACTCACCGCCGGAAGTACACCAAGAACTATTCGGCCAAGCTCGATCTCAACATCAATGCAAGCCACCAGTTGAATTTCTCTGTCTTCGGCGATCCGACGACGACCAATTCGGCTCCCTGGACGACGCTCAATATCCAGAACACGACGGCCAACAGCACACTCGACTACGGAACGCGGAACATCGCGGTCCGTTACAACGGTGCCCTCAGCCCGACCTGGACTGTGAGCAGTTCGTTCAGCCAGGGCACAAATCACTATGGTGAAGTCCCGGATGCCAACTTCAACCAGATAATCGACCGGACAAATCCCGTCCGCGGCAACTTCACGGCCATCGGACTTGGCTTCACGGAGCCGACCGAAGGAACTACGTATCGCTACACCATCGACACGACCAAGCAGGCGAACTTCCTCGGTGCCCATACCTTTGGCGCGGGCTACCAGTACCAGCACGGCGCCTACTCGGGAATTCGAGACCGCAGCGGCCCGCACTATGTGATTCCCGGATCGAATGCCACCGGGGTTCCACTCAGTTCAATTGCCGGCCTGACGGCTCCGCTCGCAATCGGACAGGTGATGAACGCGTCGTTTTCGCTGCTTGCGGCCCCGAGTACATGCACGCTCTGTCCACTTTTGAGCGTCAACGGAGGCGATGTCCCCGTCTACCTCAGGCAGGACCGTGGCGAGTTTGGTGGGCGCGGCCTTCGCGACCAATTCGAAATATCACGCGGCCTACGCTCAGGACACGTGGAGGATCAACAAGTACATTACGGCGCTGATCGGATACCGGTGGGAGCAGGAGAGGCTCATTGGCAGTCCTGGCTCCGAGGGAACGCGTCTCAACTATGTCTTCGTAGACAGCTGGTCGCCCCGGTTTGGCGCCACAGTCGATCCGTTTGGCAAGGGCAAAACGAAGTTCTCTTACAACTTTGGACGCTTCCATGAATACGTCCCGCTCGACATGGCTGAGCGGTCGCTGTCTGCTGAGAAAGACTTTACCAAGGGAGCCTTCGCGCCCGATTTCGTGACGGTCAACGGAGTCCGTCGTGCTCTGATCAACAGCTTCGGGACGGTTACACCGGCGATCGACGCAAATCACTTCCTTACAAGCGCGGCGGGAGGCGTAACGGGCAGTGTCACAATCTCCGCGCAGGATCCAACGAACCCGATTCTTCCAGGGACCAGGCTCGGCTATGCGCAGGAGCATGTGGTCGGTTTCGAGCAGCAGTTACCACACAACTTTGTGGTTTCGGTGCGCTATATCAATCGTTCGTTGAAGCGAATCATCGAGGACGCGGCAGTTGTCGCGCCTGAAGCGGCAAACTTCTTTGGCCAGACCTACTTCATCGGCAACATCAGTTCAACTCTGGATGCGGCAGTCAATCCGATCGGATTCAAAGTTCCGGCAAACACTCCGGTAAACCAGCTGCCGAGCCAGTGTGATCCCAGTCTCTACAATCCGGCGGTCACCGACAACAGCTGGCAACGTGCTCGGAGGCATCTGCTACGCGACGCTTGGCAAGAATGGTCAACCCGCCGGCAACTCTGGCGCGGATGGCGTGCCTGATGGCTTCCCTGATCCGGTGCATAAGTATCATGCGGTCGAGATCGAGGTTAACAAACGCTTTGCCAACAACTGGCAGCTGCTTGCCAACTGGCGAATTGCCAAAGTCGAAGGAAACTACGAAGGACACTATCGCAACGATAACCAGCAGACTGACCCGGCGATCAGCTCGCTGTTCGACTTCACAGCCGGCGAGTTCAACCTGCTCGGGGACCAGTTCGCGGTTGGCCCGCTGAACACCGATCGCCGCCACGTAGTCAATATCTACGGCAGCTACGCGTTCGGCGAGAGCGGCTACTTTTCGTCTTTCAAGCAAATCAGGGGACTCACCATCGGTGCCGGCCTTCACATGGAATCCGGTTTACCGGTCAGCGAGCTCCTCGCTCATCCGATCTACACGACAAGCGGAGAGATACCGGTCGGGGGTCGTGGCAAGCTCGGAAGGACTCCGTTTTATACGAAGCTCGATCTGCACGCCGACTATCCGTTCAGACTGGGTGAGCGGCTGAAGCTGTCGGTGATTGGTGACTTCTTCAATGTCACCAACAACACTCAGCTGCGATTGCCGGATCAGCTCAAGGAGTCTTCACTGGGGCAGAACAACCCCGACTTCCTCAAGCCGTTTGGAACGCTGCTGACGCCCGGGATTGGCTACTACCTGCCGTTCAACATGCGGTTGGGTGTGAAGTTCGAATTCTGATTCAGGCACAGGTGATGTCCCGAGAGGGGGGCGGCTCGATAACCGCCCCTTTCAGTTTCGGCACTAATTGAAATGTGCCCACTGGTTTAGTATGGAGTGCGGCGACTTGTCGCCGCTTTCGCGTTAGTTGCTACAGTATCTAAATCAAAAGCGGCGACAAGTCGCCGCACTCCATACTAAACGAGTCGGCCAGTAGCACATCACTTCCTGATTATTGGAATGATTTCCATTTTTCCGGAATCCCCTGCCGGAATATCCACGATCTGCGCACACAAATCACAAATTTTGTCGGCAGAAGTGCGGCCCTGGACGAAGGGTTGGCCCGCATCTGTGGATGATTTGAAACGGAGCCCGCCATTAAAATCCGAGAATTTGAATCTCGTTGCAATATCTCCAAATTCTCGGACCATCCGGTGATTTGACCACATAAGCGTAATAGCTCATTCAATTTCGCTAAGTGATTTAGTGGTTTGGTGATTTAGCTTGTGGAATCGGATTTCTGATCAATGGAATGACGATTGCGCCTCATTTGTCAGATTTGGATTCCTTTAAATTGGTTTCCAAGCCAAGAAAACGGAAATTTAGTCCTCCACAAGAATCTCAATCGCGGCCCTCCGAATGATGCTGAGGCGGAGTTTGTTCGAGACCCCCTGAGGCAGGCGGATGCAGCGGACTCGAATGTCGAAAGGAGTAGGGAATGAATCTTAGAACCTGGATGAGGAGTGGCGCGGGCCCCTGGCTTTGCGTGCTCGCAACTTTGCTGATGGCGGTCGGGGTCGCGTTCAGCCAGGACATTGCAACAAAGGGATTCGATCAGCGGCAAAGTCTCCGATAGTACGGGCGCTGTGATTCCAAACGCGAAGGTAACCCTGAGTGGACCTACGGGTGAAAGAGTCGCAACTGCCAACGAGGCTGGTGATTTCGAATTCGCCAACCTGATTCCCGGGAAATACAACGTCAAGGCGGAGCTGAGCGGGTTCAAATCGACGGTTGTTCCCGATATCGAAGTCTTTGTTGGGAAGACATCATCTTTGAAACTGACGCTCGAGGCTGGCAGCATCACTGAGGTGGTCGAAGTCACTGCTGGAGCGGCGACGGTCGATACGACCAGCACCGCGATCGGCGCCAATCTCAACGCTCAGCTCTACGAGAACCTGCCGTGCAGCGGTCGGTCGACAACCTCTTCTACCTGGCCCCGGGCGCCACCGAGAGCCAGGCGGCGGCAGCGCCAATCCGTCCATCTCCGGCGGATCCGCGCTCGACAACCAGTATGTGGCCGACGGAGTGAACATCACCGACTCCTCCTTCGGCGGCCTCGGCGTGTTCTCCCCGTCATACGGCACGCTGGGTGTCGGCATCAACAGCTCCTACATCAAGGAAGTCCAGGTCAAGACCGGCGGCTTCGAGCCGCAGTACGGCCAGCCGACGGGCGGGATCGTCAACATCATCACCAAGTCGGGCGGCCGGAGTTCAAGGACTAGGTCTACAGCTTCATGCAGCCCGAGCAGCCTTGAGGCCATCGCGCAAGCAGCCCGACGACACCCGAGTCAACAAGGTCGGAGAGATTCGCCATCAGGAAGGTCGACATCGGCTTCGACGTCGGCGGCCCGGTTCCTCGATCAAGGACAAGCTCTTCTTCTTCGGCAACTTCAACCCATCGATCAACCGCGATACCGTTCGCCGGCGCCGCGGGCTCAGGTCTGGCCGACCCTCTTCGGCGACGAGACGATCGGCGCAAGTACACGACCTACAACTACGCGGCCAAGCTCGACTGGAACCTCGCTCCCAATCATCAGTTTAACTTCTCGGTCTTCGGTGACCCGTCGACACCAACTCGAGCTCCCTGGACCACATTCAACATCGACAACACGACAGCCAACAGCAAGCTCGACTACGGCACGCGGAACATTGCGGTCCGCTACAACGGACCCTCAGCTCACCTGGACGCTGAGCAGTCACGTTCAGCGCAGGGCAAGAACCACTTCGAGCGAACGGCCGCAGCCAACTTCAACCAGATCTCGACCGCACCAACCCGTGCGCGGCATCTTCACCTCCATCGGACTGGGCTTCATCGAGCCGACCGACGGGAACGACATACCGCGGCACGATCGACACCACCAAGCAGGCGAACTTCCTCGGTGGCCCATACCTTCGGTGCTGGGCTACCAGTACCAGCACGGCTCCTATTCGGGAGTTCGTGACCGGAGCGGTCCGAAATATGCCATTCCGGCGTTCAATGCTTCGGGAATTCCACTGAGCGCGATTGCCGGGAGCAGTGCTCCACTGGCCGTCGGCCAATTGGTCAACGCTGCATGGTCGCTGCGTACCGATGCTGCGTGCACGCTTTGTCCGCTCCTGAATGTTAATGGTAAAGACATACCTGTCTACCTGAGACAGGATCGCGGTGAGTTCGGCGGCGCAGCCTTCGACGACCAACCGAAATACCATGCTGCGTATGCCCAGGACACCTGGAGAATCAACAAGTACATCACTGCAATCCTCGGCTATCGCGGGGAGCAGGAGCGGCTGATCGGGAGCGACGGGACCGTCGGGGGATAGGCGTGAACTTCCTGTTTAACGACAACTGGTCGCCTCGGTTTGGCGTAACGGTCGACCCCTTCGGCTAAAGGAAAGACCAAGCTCTATTACAACTTCGGGCGATTCCACGAATATGTACCGCTCGATATGGCGGAACGGTCGCTTTCAGCCGAGAAGGACTTCACCCTGGCACGTTTCGCGCCTGACTTTGTGACGGCCGGCGGCGTGCGCCGCGCCCTGCTCAACAGTTTCGGCACGGTTACTCCCGTGGTCGACGCAGCGCACTTCCTGAGCGGTGCAGTTGGCGGGACCGGCGGGCTTAACAGCGTGACAATCTCTGCGCAGGATCCGACGAACCCGATTCTTCCGGGAACGAGGCTCGGCTATGCGCAGGAGCACATGGTCGGTTTCGAGCAGCAGCTGTCACACAACTTCGTGGTCTCGGTTCGCTACATCGATCGATCCTTGAAGCGGATCATCGAAGACGCAGCCGTGGTCGCGCCTGAGGCGTCTCCTTCTTCGGCCAGACCTACTTCATCGGCAACATCAATTCGAACGTTGACGCGGCAGTCAATCCGATCGGTTTCAAGGTTCCGGCCAACACTCCGCTCAATCAACTGCCCGCCCAGTGCGATAAGAGCCTCTATAACCCATCGGTTACCGACAATGCAGGCAACGTCCTCGGCGGCATTTGCTATGCGGCAAACGGAAAGAACGGTCAGCCTGCCGGCAATCCTGGCGCGGACGGCGTGCCGGACGGCTTCCCTGAGCCGGTACACAAGTACCATGCAGTCGAGATCGAGGTTAACAAGCGTTTCACCAACAACTGGCAGCTGCTTGCCAACTGGCGAATTGCCAAGGTCGAAGGAAACTACGAAGGCCACTTTCGCAACGATAACGGCCAGACCGACCCTGCGATCAGCTCGCTCTTCGACTTCACCGCCGGTGAGTTCAACCTCCTCGGCGACCAGTTTGCGGTAGGCCCGCTTAACACCGATCGCCGCCACGTAGTCAATATCTATGGAAGCTACGCGTTCGGCGAGACCGGCTACCTTTCATCATTCAAGGCAGTCAGGGGCCTCAACCTCGGCGCTGGGCTCCATATGGAGTCTGGTCTTCCGATCAGCGAGTTCCTGGCGCATCCGGTTTATGCCAACGCCGGAGAGATTCCGGTGGGCGGTCGTGGCAAGCTGGGACGGACTCCGTTCTATACCAAGCTCGACCTTCACGTTGACTATCCCTTCAAGCTGAGTGAGCGCATGAAGTTTTCGGTCATCGCCGACTTCTTCAATGTAACCAACAACACAGCCTTGAGGATTCCGGATCAGCGCAAGGAGCTGACCCTTGGACAGGATAACGTTGACTTCCTGAAGCCGGACGGAACGGCACTCAATCCCATTCGGGGTTACTACCTGCCGTTCAACATGAGGCTCGGTGTGAAGTTCGAGTTCTAAGTGGCCTGTAAGGGGCGGCTGGCAAGCCGCCCCTTACCGGTTGAACATTCTGTCTTGGATGAAGGCCGGTGAGGTTGTCGCGCCAACGGCGCGACCTGAAATAGCCCAGGGCGAAGCCCTGGGTATGATGGCCAAGAATCATTCGAGGCCCACGGGCCAGCATTGGCCCCTTTGGGGCTTGGCGGTCCGCCCGCGATTACCACCCAGGGCTTCGCCCTGGGCTTTTTCAGCTCGCACCTTTGGTGCGACAAAGTGGCGGCTGGCAAGCTGCCCTGCAATCTCTCCTCAGGCTCTTTGCCGGCGAGCCGATTTCCAGAAGATCTTTTATCTTGCTCCTTCGCCCCCGTCTGGCACCCGTAACAAAAAGAGCACACAACCGCATTACGGCTGCGTGCTCTTTTGGAGACCTTGACTCCGGCTGCTACTGCGCGATCGTGACTGTCGATCCAGCCATTCTCAAAGCCGTGGGCGCTGCTGTCGGGCGCGAGAGACGACCAACCTTATTCGCCTCCCAGTTGAGATAGTAGCGCTCGGTCCTTGTCTTGCCGCCACGTTCCAGAGTGCGCGCAAACTGAAGTTCGGCCACCTTGGTGCTCATCCCTGTAGGTGCCTGAAGCGCGTCACGAACAGTGGCCAGGTACGCCTGGCGCTCGGGGAGGCCGAGTTCTCGCCGAACTGTGTTGATGTACTGTTCGCAATCACCCAGATCGTCACCCTCATACGTCGAGTCGTGAAGATTGAGAACTGCGTGAACGAGTTCATGAAGAACGGCAAAGCCAAGATCGAAAGAAGAAACGGCCTCGGACGAACCTCGCAGGTACTCAAAATCCGAGAAGTCGATCTGCAGGGGTTGTACAACGATTCGCTTCCCCGTTGCGCGACTTTCGTAGATAGAGACGCTCGACAGGCGCGCGAACGCTATCTCCGGTGAACGGTTGAGGCTCTCGAGTTCCACCAGTTGCGTGGAACTGACGGCGGCGAGGAGCAGCGCTCGCGCCGAAGCAGAGCCACCGCTGAATTTCGTAGGATCGCCAGTACGCAGGAACCCATCCGCGTCAAAATGGAGCTCCTCGAACCCCGACTTCACCTTCAGACCCTTGAGCACCAGATTGAGCTGCCTGGGGTTCAATTTTGCTTTGTCGACGCTGTTTCGGATGCCGCCCGTGTAGCGAAGCGGATCCGTGGAGCCTGCCATGGCGATTTCGGTGAGGCACAATACTAAGAGCAGAGTACAAACCGCCCGACCGCGATAGAGATGAGATCGAGGTTGCGATGTGGGAAGCGAGCGAGAGAGATCCGGCGTCATGATTCAGCCTCCTTCGATGCAGTGTTGCAAGCCGACTATCAGAGGCCGCCAGACCGGACTGGCGAACATATGTCTGCTACTCGTACTACTTTCAGCGATCGCCTGGTGTTCCTTCGGAAGGCCTCAAAGCGCAGGAATGTCAGTGTCCTACCGCCATGAAATTCGCAAGCTTCCTCAATTGTTGAATGACTACGCGTTCCTTTGATGGATCGGCGTGAAAGCATCCCGGGAATGGGGGTGCGCTTACTCGAAAAGCAGACCCTGACCGGCATTGCTCTTCAGTGATCGGCTTCCAGAAAGCTCGTCTCGCCTAAGCCAAGAACAAATCCGAGAATTTGAATGCATTTCCGAATTTTTGGATTAGAGACTTCTTGCTGAAGCCGCCTGCACGTCGCCAATCCAAACACTTATTCATTGATATTTAGCAAGTTAAGAACAATGGAGAGAAATCCAGCAATGTGGAATATGACTTGCACAATGTTCGTCAGATTTGGATTCTTGACAGGAACCAAGACCCCTAGTCCAGTCCAACATCGCAATGGCGGCATCCAGTATTTGGGGCGACAGTCTGAGTAAGAACACGACTTCGAGAGTTGCACCAGCTCGGTTGGGCGTCATTAGTAGTGGCAGATGCCTTACAGACCGGAGCTGACTCTTGATCGAGGGCCCTGCCTAACTTCGTTGGTGACGCATTCCCCAGCGTGACCGCAATTCTGAGAGGAGATGGCAATGAATCAAACAACCTCATTGAGGAGTTACGTGGGGCTATGCCTTTGCGTGCTCCTCTGTTCGCTGTTGGCGGTCGGCTCCGCCTTCAGTCAGGACATCGCCACAAAAGGGTCAATCGGAGGCAAGGTCGCCGATAGCACTGGCGCGGTGATTCCAAACGCGAAGATCACTCTTAGCGGACCAACCGGCGAAAGAACGGTCACCGCCAGTGAGTCTGGCGACTTCGAATTCGCCAACCTGATTCCGGGAAAGTACAACGTCAAAGCGGAGCTGAGCGGCTTCAAGGCGACGCTCGTTCCGGATATCGAAGTCTTTGTTGGGAAGACAGCATCTTTGAAGGTCACCCTGGAGGCTGGCAACATCAGTGAGGTGGTCGAAGTCACGGCTGGCGCCGCCACCGTCGATACCGCCAGTACGGCGATCGGCTCGAACCTGAACGACCAGCTTTACCAGAATCTTCCGCTCGCGCGCACTGTGACGAGCCTTTTCTACCTCACCCCAGGCGCGACCGACAGCCTCGGCGGCGGGCGTGCAAACCCGTCGATCTCCGGCGGCTCGGCCCTCGACAACCAGTATGTTGCCGATGGCGTCAACATCACCGACTCGGCATTTGGCGGGCTGGGAGTGTTTTCGCGTTCATACGGAACGCTGGGCGTTGGAATCAACACCAGCTATATCAAGGAAGTCCAGGTCAAAACGGGAGGCTTTGAGCCTCAGTACGGCCAGTCCACGGGTGGGATCATCAACATCATCACCAAGTCAGGTGGTACCGAGTACCATGGGAGCATCTTCGGCTTCTTCCAGCCGGAGAGCTTCGAGGCGTCGCGCAACCAGCCAGACGACCTGAGAACCAACAAAAGCGGGAAGATCCTTCACCAGGAGGGCTATGACACAGGCTTTGACATCGGTGGCCCGGTGCCTGGCCTTAAGGATCGGCTGTTCTTCTTCGGTTCGTTCAACCCGTCGATCAATCGGAATATCGTTCGAGGCGCCACTGGATCCGGTCTGGCGACGCTCTATGGTGATCAGACCCACGAACGCAAGTACACCAAGAACTACGCCGCCAAGATCGACCTGAACATCAATCCCAATCACCAATTCAACTTCTCGGTGTTCGGTGACCCGACGACCACCAATTCCGCTCCGTGGCGCACGCTGAACATCGACAATACGACGGGAAACAGCACTCTTGACTACGGAACGCGCAACATCGCGGTCAGGTACAACGGCGCTCTCTCATCGACCTGGACACTGAGCAGTTCGTTCAGCCAGGGCAAGAACCACTTCGACGAGATACCGGGCGCAAATCTGAACCAGATTGTCGACCGGACGAATGCCGTTCGAGGCAACTTCACTGCCGTAGGCATCGGCTTCATCGAGCCCACGGAAGGCACCACCTACCGCTGGAATATCGACACCTCGAAGCAGGCTACGTTCCTCGGCAGCCACACATTCGGCGCCGGTTACAACTATCAGCACGCTGGCTACTCGGGCGTGCGTGATCGTAGCGGCATTCACTACCCGATTCCAGCGACCAACGCCACCGGAATCCCGCTGACCAGCATTGCTGGTGGAGCAGCATTGGCCATTGGACAGATTTCCAACGCCGCATTCAGCCTTCGCAACGGCGGCGCTGCCTGCACTCTCTGCCCACTCTTGAATGTGAATGGCGTCGACATGCCAGTCTACCTGAGACAGGACCGTGGTGAGTTTGGCGGCGCTGCCTTCACGACCAACTCCAAGTACCACTCAGCCTACGCTCAGGATACGTGGCACCTCAACAAGTATGTCACTTTGCTGCTCGGCTACAGGTGGGAGCAGGAGCGGGTAATCGGAAGCCCGGGCCCGGACGGGAACCGCATCAATTACCTCTTCAACGACAACTGGTCGCCGCGTTTTGGTATAACGGTTGACCCGTTCGGCAAGGGCAAGACGAAGTTCTACTACAACTTTGGCCGGTTCCACGAGTATGTGCCGCTCGATATGGCTGAGCGTTCGCTATCGGCTGAAAAGGACTTCACCAGCGCAGCCTTTGCGCCGGACTACGTAACAGTCGGTGGTGTTCGGCGCGCGCTCCTCAACGGCTTTGGCACAGTTACGCCGGTGCTTGACGCCGCGCACATGCTGAACAGGGCAGTTGGCGGCGTCGCTTTATCGCCGACCATCTCCGCTCAAGACCCGAGCAACCCGATCCTTCCTGGAACACGGCTCGGGTATGCCCAGGAGCATCTCTTCGGCTTCGAGCAGCAGTTGCCGCATAACTTCGTGGTATCGGTGCGCTATATCGATCGGAGCCTTAAGCGGATTATCGAGGACGCAGCAGTCGTTTCCCCGGAGGGCGCGAGCTTCTTCGGTCAAACCTACTTCATCGGCAACATCACCGCCGCGGTCGATGCTGCGGTCAACCCGATTGGCTTCAAGGTTGCGGCCAACACTCCGCTCAGCCAGCTGCCCAAGCAGTGCGATCCGGGCCTCTACAACCCTGAGGTGACTGATAGCTCCGGCAGATGTAATTGGCGGCATTTGTTACGCGGCTTTGGGAGCAAATGGAAAGCCGGCCGGTGATCCGGGTGCAGATGGAGTGCCTGATGGCTTTGTCGATCCAGTTCACTACTACCACGCGGTCGAAATCGAGGTCAACAAGCGGTTTGCCAATAACTGGCAGTTGCTGGCCAACTGGCGCATTGCGAAGCTCCAATGGCAACTACGAGGGCCACTTCCGCAATGATAACGGTCAGACGGATCCGGCAATCAGCTCGCTCTTCGATTTCACGGCTGGCGACTACGGACTGCTCGGCGATCAATTTGCTGTAGGACCGCTCAACACCGATCGTCACCACGTGGTAAACATCTACGGCAGCTATGCGTTCGGACAGACTGGCTGGGGCTCTTCGTTCAAGGCCGTACGAGGCCTGAACCTCGGGGCCGGCCTCCACATGGAGTCTGGTGTGCCGATCAGCGAGTTCCTGGCACATCCTGTCTACCTGAATGCGGGAGAGATTCCGACAGGCGGGCGCGGAAAGCTTGGCAGAACAGACTTCTTTACGAAGCTTGACCTGCACGCGGACTATCCTTTCAGGCTGTCAGAGAAATTCAGGCTGACCGTGGTGAGTGATTTCTTCAATGTCACCAACAACCAGACCCTGAGGCTTCCGGACCAGAACAGGCAAACGACAGTCGGCCAGAACAATGTCGACTTCCTGAAAGCCGGTGTCCTATTACCTTCCGTTCAACATGCGACTCGGTGTAAAGATCGAGTTCTAGTTCGAACGCAATTCGATTCCAGCAAGGGAGGAGATTTATCTCCTCCCTTTTCTTGTTTCAGGTTGAGAAGAGCACTAGACTCTTCATACTCACGAAACCCCATCGAAGGAGTACGTTGTGTTGGCCAGAAGTTACAAGATTCTCTTCATCGTATTTCTGATCTCGCTTGGCGCAACCGAGAATATCGCTCAAACGCGGACTGGAGCGGCGCCAGTCGAAATCACGGGCCAGGTACGTTATGCCGCGGGCGGTGCGCCTGCTGACAACGTCCTGGTCGCATGCGACGTGTATTCAGGCGGTGGGCTCATAGGTCAGGTTTTGACGGACCGGAGCGGAAAATTCGAGTTTCGCAATCTTTCGCCAGCCATCTACATCATTACGGTCAGGGCGCCGGGCTACCGAGAGATCAAGCAGAACGCATATCTCCAGACGATGACTCGAAGCTACCTGCAGCTTCAACTGGTGGCAGAGAACCCGGGCACACCGCCGGCAACTGGTAAGATCGTGGACAGTGGGCTTAGGTCAGTAGCTCAGAAAGAATTCGAGAAAGGAAGGAGCGAGCTTCTGGAGGAGAAGAAGCTCGAAAGCGGCATCGCCCATCTCGAAAAGGCCGTCGCTGCCGATCCCAAGTATCTCGATGCCCGACTGCTTCTGGCAAATGCATACGTCGAGACCGGCAATTGGGAGAAGGCAGAGAAGCAGGCACAGGGCGCCATAGGCATCGATCCCAAGAACCCGGCGGGCTACTTCACGCTGGGCGAGGTTTACCGACGGCAACAGAAGTATCCACAAGCAGAGCAGGCATTGCAGGAAGGACTGAAGCTCGACCCAAAATCATACCAGGGTCATTTCGAGCTCGCCCAGGTCTACTTTGCTCAAAATGATCTCGCCAAGGCGGGCCCCAAATCGGCACGGCCCTTCAGCTCAAGCCCGATTTCGCAGAGGCCCATCTCCTCGCGGGCAATATTCTCCTGAAGGCCCGGCAGCTGGAAGGAGCACTTCAGATGTTTCAGGAGTACCTGCGGCTTCAGCCGAATGGCCCGGCAGCAGCGCAGACTAAAGAGGTAGTTGAGAAGATCAAGAAGGCTCTCGCAGAAAAGAAACCGTAGTGAGAGCTACTCGGTCCAATCGGCGATGAAGATATTGGTGTCACCCGTCTTGGCGTCGTGGCGATTTGAGGCAAAGACGAGCTTCTTCCCGTCGGCCGAGAACATCGGGAACCCGTCGAACGTCTCATTATAAGTAATCCGCTCGAGGCCGCTGCCATCCACCCCTACAACATAGAGATCGAAGTTGCGCCCTTTCGGATCGTCCATATTTGAGGCGAAGATAATCCGCTTTCCATCGGGGAAGAAAAAGGGCGCAAAATTGGCCTTTCCGTTGCGAGTCACCTGCCTCTTGTTCTTGCCGTCCTCATCCATGACCCAGAGATCAAGCGTTGTCGGTCGTATCAGGTTGTCGTTGAGCAGGGCCTGATAGTCGCGTTTCTCTGCGTCCGTCTGTGGATGGTAGGCGCGGTAGACAATCTTCTTTCCATCGTAACTCCAGAACGGGCCGCCATCGTAGCCGAGCTCGTGCGTCAGCTGACGCACATCACGGCCGTTTTCGTCCATCGTGTAGATATCGAGATCGCCACCCCGGAGGCTGGTGAAGACGATGCGGCCGTCCTTCCGTATAGTCGACTCGGCATCGTAGCGGGCTGAGTTTGTCAGCGCCTCGATGTGCGAACCGTCCAGATCCGCCCGGAAGACATCGAACCCCGGATAGAGCGCCCACACATAGCCTTTGGAGAAGTCCGGCCGAGGCGGGCATTCAGTCGACGCTTTGAACGTAGACGAATAGATAATGTGCCTGCCATCAGGTGTGAAGTAGGCACAAGTAGTCTTGCCTTCTCCATTCGAGAGCCGGGTCATCTCCGACCCATCCGTCTTCATCGAGTAAATCTGATCGCACCCGTCGCCCTTCTCAGCGCGCTGGAAGATGAGACGCGTGCCGTCAGGTGAGAAGTAGGCCTCGGCATTCTCGCCACCGAAGGTCAACTGCCTGATATTGGTCAGATGGCGCTCGCGCGGATCTTTGAGCGGGTTTTGACTGGAAGCTGCGAGAAGCGAGAGGAGGACAAGTAAGAGAGGAATAGACATCTGCTTTGATGCTGCAGCAATCCCGAAGCGCGGCAACCGATTTAGTATGGAGTGCGGCGAGACCACCTCTCGCCGCTTTTGCGTTAGTTACTGCAGTATTATGATTTACACGCCCGATTCTTCTTCATCGCTGTAGTAACTAACTCAAAAGCGGCGAGAGGTGGTCTGCCGCACTCCATACTAAGCCAGTAGGCGAGACTAATCTGCCTCGCCGCCCTTGGCGCGCTTTTCGTCCCTCAGGACTGCCTTGCGGCTCAACCTGATCTTATTGCCTTCGATACCGATGCACTTGACCAGAACCTGCTGACCCTCCTTCAGTTCGTCCCTCACGTCCCGAACGCGGTAGTCCGCGATCTCGGAAACATGCAGCAGGCCATCAGTGCCCGGGAAATATCTCGACAAAGGCCCCGAAATCGACGATTCGGGAGACAGTTCCGAGATAGGACTTTCCGATCTCGGCCTCGGCCGTGAGATCACGAATCATCTGCATAGCCTGATCCGCAGCCTCACCATTTGCCGTCGCTATCGAGATACGGCCCGAATCCTCGACGTCGATCTTGGCGCCAGTCCGCTCGACGATCGAGCGAATCATCTTGCCGCCAGGTCCAATGACGTCACGAATCTTGTCGACCGGAATCTGCATGGTGAGAATGCGCGGTGCGTAGCGGCTGATTTCAGCGCGTGTTTCAGCCAGCGCCTCATCCATCCTGTCGAGTATGAAGAGCCGCCCCTTGCGAGCCTGCTCAAGCGCTTCGGCGAGAATCTGCGTGTTGAGGCCGGTGACCTTGATATCCATCTGAAGCGCGGTAATCCCGCTTCTCGTTCCGGCGACCTTGAAGTCCATATCGCCATAGTGATCCTCGGCCCCGGCGATGTCCGTAAGAATCGCGAATTTCTTGTCCTCTTTCACCAGACCCATGGCCACGCCTGCCACGGCTGAAGCGATCGGCACACCCGCATCCATGAGAGCGAGTGAACCGCCGCACACCGTTGCCATTGAAGACGATCCGTTGGATTCAGTGATATCCGACACCAGCCTCACGATGTAAGGCCATTTCTCCTCAGCGGGCATGACGCCGTTGAGGGCACGGTGTGCCAGCGCACCATGGCCGATCTCGCGACGGCCCGGACTTCCCACACGGCCAGTCTCTCCCACGGAAAACGGTGGGAAATTGTAGTTGAGCATGAATCGACGCTTGACCTCTCCGGTCTCGAGACTATCCAGGTATTGCACATCCTGGGAGGTACCAAGAGTGGCAGTGACCAGAGCCTGAGTCTCACCGCGGGTGAAGAGGGCTGAGCCGTGAGTTCGAGGCAGCCAGCCAACCTCGCTCGAGATAGGCCTGATCTCAGAGAAACGCCGGCCATCCGGACGACGGCGATTGTTGAGAATGTCATCCCGGAAGATGCGCTCCTTAAGCCGGTCAAAGAGGTCGCCCGCTTCAGCGCGCCGGGTCGCGTCCTCCTCAGGATAGCTCTCGACTATGCGCTTCTTGAGCTCGTCGATTGACTGGTAGCTTTCGATCTTCGATTTGTTCTGCACATTGAGCGCTTCACGAAGTTCGCTACTGTACTTCTCTTCGAGTTCTTTGAGCATCTCCTCGTTGACGGCCGGGAGCTCGAGGTCTCTCTTCTTTATCTCAAGCGCTTCAAACATCGAGCGCTGCAAGGGCGCAGAGCTTTCGCGCCTCGCCGTGCGCAAAGAGGAGAGCTTCGAGCATGACCTGCTCGCCTACCTCCTTGGCTCCGGCTTCGACCATGACGATCGCCTCCTCACTCGCTGCAACAATGAGGTTGAGCTTCGATTGCCGCAGCTGCTCGTAGGTCGGATTGACGATGTACTTCCCCTCGACCAGACCGACCCGGACACCTGCGATCGGTGTCGTAAACGGGATATCGGAAAGGTAGAGCGCAGCCGAGGCCCCGGTGATCGCCAGGACGTCCGGATCGTGCTCGTCATCGGCCGAAATGACCATTGAGACGATTTGCGTCTCGTTACGGTAGCCGTCAGGAAAGAGCGGCCTGATGGGTCGATCGGTCAGTCGCGACGTCAGAATCTCCTTTTCGGTCGGACGGCCCTCACGCTTGAAATATCCGCCCGGTATCCTTCCGGCGGCATAACCATATTCACGGTAATCTACGGTCAACGGAAAGAAGCCCATATTCGGTCGGGGTGTCCGAGCCGAGACCGCGGTCACCAGGACCAACGTTTCACCCTGCTGCACCAGTACTGCGCCATCCGCCTGCTTGGCAATCCTGCCAGTTTCGATCGATAAGTCGCGACCGCCCAAATTGATCGCTCGCTTCAAAAACATTTTTCTATTCTCCTCTCACACAACAATGGTCATCACCGGAATCGGCCGGTGACGGGCCGCTGACAAGGAGGTCTGCGAAAATACCGCGGACCTGCGGCCTGGAACGACAAAGCCACAGCCGACGCTAGCGCAGACTCAACGCGCTCGGGTCGCTGTGGCTGAAAAGCAATACAGTTTGAATTTCGGTCAGGAACCTCGGAAGTATCGTTCACTCTTGCGCTCAACGCAGCCTGCTGATGACGCTGAGCTATCCGGTAGTCGGATCAATTCACCGTCTCCCATGCCCCGCCCGCTCCATCCGTTTACCGGGCATTATACGAGCCGGCTGGGATGACGGGCCGTCACATTCGGCCGCCAAACAAAGGCGGCATCGCTGAATCGATGCCCCTGCTTACAGGTTTACTTCCTGATACCCAGACGGTTGATAACGTCATGATAGCGATTGATATCACGCCGCTTGAGGTAGTCCAGCAGACTTCTTCGCTGGCTTACCATTTTCAATAGTCCACGCCGCGAGTGATTGTCTTTGACATGACCCTTGAAGTGAACGGTCAAGTCGTTGATTCGCTGAGTCAGCAGCGCAATCTGCACCTCGGGAGAACCGGTGTCTGTGGTATGTGTCTTATAGGTGGAGATAATCTCCGCTTTGGTCTCTTTGACTAACGCCATTTCGCGCGTTCATGCCTCCAAATCTAAGTAGCAGTTGGTTTTCAAGCTCACAACCATAGCACGCTCTAGGGGACTTGTAAAGCGGCCTCCGGCGACGCTGGGCCGGATGAATCGACGTGAACTTCCCGCTGTCGCGCCAACGGCGCGACCTCAAATAGCCCAGGGCGAAGCCCTGGGTATGTGGCCAACAATCCGTCGAGGCCCATCGGGTCAACATTGCCCCTTTGGGGCGTGGCGGTACGCCCGCGATTATCCACCCAGGGCTTCGCCCTGGGCTTTTTCAGGTCGCGCCGTTGGCGCGAAAAGTGCGCGCGCATCAATCGCTTACGGTGCCATCGGGTCCGATGGTAACGATGTGTGCCGATACCGCCTGCTAATTCTCTTCGTGGTCCTGGCCGTCAAAGTGAAGAACGAGAGACTCCTCTTCCACTTTGGTCTCCAGATGGACTGGCCGCCCCCAGAGCTTGTAGACGTGTTCGAGGACCTTTCGTGCGTATTTCAGTATCCAGCTCTCCCCCCTCGAAGCGGTGGCGAAGGTAAAGCTCGCGGTTGCGATCGTAGTCCCCATCGACCACCTCGATATATGGGAACCCGAAGTTGGTCAGATTGGCAACCATCTGATCTCTGACCCTCTCCCAGCGTTTTTCGCTGACCGTCCATTCCTCGTCATCCACAAGCTCGTAGACGAAGAGATCGAGATCCTCGCAGAGCTCTTCGGTCAAGTAGTTCCGGAGCAGCGAGACGTCGTTCTCGAGCTCGCGAACCTCAAAAAGTTTGGCCCGCCCTTCCCCGCCCGGACGACCAAACTGAGCTTTCTCCTCCGCCGTGGGATGCTCCCAGCGCCGTTCGATATCCTCGAGAATCTTGTACCCAAGATAGTAGGGGTTGAGCTGACCCTTATTGGGCGAAACGACGCTCGAATGCAGCTCTGCAAACTCGAGATGCTCAGTGTCCGAAAGGTCGAGCTCGCGCAGAATGCGGGAATGGAAGAGGCTCGCCCAGCCTTCGTTCAGAATCTTTGTTTGCATCTGCGGAACGAAATAGAGCATTTCGTCATGGATCATGCTCATCACGTCGCGCTGCCATGGCAGCAAAGTGGGTGAGTTCTGCATGACGAAGTAGACGAGGTCCTTCTCTGGCTCCCGGTGGTCGATCTGCGCTCTGGCCGCTTCATCTCTGGCAATCGCTTCCCGCTCATCGCGCGAGGCAAGATCGTCATAGCGGCCCACGCGCGCGCGGGGCGGCGCTCCGTCATCGGGCACTTGCGCTTCCCGATGCTTCTTGATGAAGAAGTTGGGATCGACGTGCTCCTCGATTGAAAGGACGGCATCGAGGAACTCCTCGACTGTCTTGCGGCCATACTTGAACTCGTATTCGTTGATCCGCCTGGCATGCATCGCCGCGTCGTCGATCATCCGCCGGTTGGTGCTCGAGAAGTAAACGTTGTGCTTGAAGAAATCGACATGCCCGAGCACGTGAGCAATGACTAGTTTGTTCTGCAGGAAGGAGTTGTTCTCGAGCAGAAAGGCGTACGAAGGGTTCGAGTTGATGACGACTTCGTAGATCTTCGAAAGGCCGAAGTCATACATAGTCTTCATCTTGTGATAGGCCTTGCCGAAGCTCCAGTGCGAGTAGCGGCCGGGCAGGGCATAGGACCCGACTTCGTACATGACGGTTGCCGGAACGACTTCGAACCGGGTGGGGAACGGGTCGAGACCGAAGCGGGTTGTGGCGACGTCCCAAATCTCAGCGAGGGCCTTCTCGAGCTCCCTGATTTCCGCGTCCATCTCGCTATTATATTCCACTTTGGGCCAAGCCGACTGAAAGAAGCAAGTGGGGGCGGCTCGTGAGCCGCCCTAAATGAATGATCCGTGTGGGGGCGGCTCGCGAGCCGCCCCTACGGCCGCACTCCAAATTGCCCACCTCAGACCGAGAATTCATTGACAATTCCGATAACCCTCTCTAAAATCTCAAGGTTTAGGCGAAGATGTCCGAAACTATCCCTTTGATACAATCTCTCAATGCATCGCCAGGCATCTGACACGCTTGAGTTCAACAAGCTGAAGGCCCAGTTGCTTGCCGAAGTGCGCACTCCTCTCGGAGCTTCGGTGGTCTCGGACCTTTCCGCCTCGAGCGACCTCGACGCGATCGTTGCGGCACTCCGCTCAACCTCCGAAGGGGTTGCATATCTCCGGGACGGCTCGAGCATTGATCTCAGCGACCTGCCGGATCCAAGGCCGGCGCTGGCCAAATTGTCGATTGCGGATATCAACCTCGAGCCTCGGGAGATTCTCGACCTGCTGCGTTTGATCGGGGTCTCCCTCGGCCTGCGGGAATCGTTTGACGCCGAATCCGACCGGTTTCCGCTGATCCATGAAATAACTTCATCAGTTGCAAACCTGCGCGCCCTCAACCAGAAGCTGCGCGGACGAATTCTTCCAAACGGCGAGGTCGACGACTTTGCGTCACCCGAGCTTCGGGAGGTCAGGCATCAGATATCCCGATCGCGAACTCAAATTCAACGATCGCTCGAGTCTGCTCTCAAGCGAGCCGATGAGGCTCATGCACTCCAGGAAGAGTTCATTACCGTTCGCAACGATCGCTATGTCGTCCCCATCCGAAATGACAATCGGAAAGCGATTGCCGGCGTTGTCCACGGGCTTTCATCTTCGGGACAGACTGTATTTGTCGAGCCGCTCGAGACGATCGAACTGAACAATGAGCTTGTTCGGCTACGCGAGGTCGAGCAGACAGAGGTTACAAAGGTACTCTTTGCCATTACGGTTCAGCTGCAGGAGGAGCTTCCCGCACTCGAGCAGATGGCAAAGGCTGTCGGCGAAATCGACTTCATCTTCGGAAAGGCGCGCCTTTCGATTCGTCATCGCGCAACCGAACCGAAGGTCAACCAAAGCGGCCGTCTCCTGCTCAAGGATGCACGCCATCCGCTTCTCGAGGCTCATCTCGCTCAGCAGGGGCTGACAGTAGTGCCAATGTCGCTCGAGCTGCAGGGCGACCGGCGAGTAATGGTCATCAGCGGGCCGAACGCAGGCGGCAAGACGGTAGTCCTCAAGACGGTCGGCCTCCTCGCCTTGATGGCACAATCGGGGCTTCATATACCGGCAGCAGAAGCCGAGTTTCCGGCCTTCAGTGACGTTCAGGCCGATATCGGCGACCATCAATCGATTGCCGCCAATCTCTCGACTTTCACTTCGCATATCGAGAACATCAGGTCGATCAGCGCAGGTCTCGAGATTCCAGCCATCATACTTCTCGACGAAGTGGGTACCGGAACCGATCCCGAAGAAGGCTCTGCACTCGGAGTGGGGATCGTCGATTTCTTCAAGCAACGCGGCGCTCACGTCCTGGTCACGACCCATTACAGCGGCCTCAAGGCCTATGCGACGAACTCCACGGATGTCATCAACGCGAGCGTCGAATTCGATGAGCGGACGTTGAAACCTACCTACCGCCTGCTCGTCGGCGTGGCCGGCTCCTCATCGGGCATTGAGATCGCACGTCGGTTTGGCCTTCCCGAAGAGATTACCGGGCGCGCGGCGCAGCTTGTTCACCGCTCGAGCGCTGAAGCGACAGAATACCTTCGAAGACTGAAGGAGCAGTTCGAGGAGCAGCATCAGCTTCTCACGGCTCTTGAAGAGGAACGGGCCGCGGTTGCGGCCAAATACGCGGGTCTGGAGAATCAGTTCAACAAAAGGGAGCGTGATCGTGAGCGCGAGTTCCGCGAGCAGCTCCAGCAGGTGATCAGTGAATTCGAGAAGCGGGGGCAGACAATGATTGCCCAGATTGAAGATGTAGCAGCCTCCCGCAAGGCCCGCAAAGAGAGTGAACGAAGAGTCATCGAACTCAAATCGGCGGCGGGAGCCGCGGCACTCAAGATGCGTCAGGCCTCGGCTGAGCCAGGCGCTCCCGAGCGAACCGCGAGTGTACAGGAACACCTCGAGCCGGAGGTTTCCGAGGAGTTTCTCGTCGGCGATCGCGTTGCCCTTCTCGCGCTCGGCAAAGAGGGCGTGATTGAGTCGGTCGGACCCGACGAGATCGGTGTGCAGGTTGGAGCGCTGAGATTCAGGGAACGTCCCGAAAGGCTCCGACTGGTCGAGCGCCGCAAGAGTACTACTGGGAGAAAGCTAGCTAGTGGGATTTCAATTGCGCTGCAGGAGCACCCAGAGACTCGTCGCGAGCTGAATGTCATAGGGCGGACCTCCGCGGAGGCTACTGAAGAGGCTGACAAGTTTCTCGACGCCGCCTTTGTCGGCAACGTCGAGCGTGTTCGCATTGTCCACGGGATCGGAATGGGAGCGCTTAAGCGCGCGATCTCGTCACTGCTCACCGGTCATCCACACGTTGCGCGCTTCTTCATGGCGGATCAGTCGGAGGGTGGTCAGGGAGCAACCATTGTCGAATTGAAGCAATAAGTGCGAATCAGGCGCGGTTTCAGTGAAGAGCTCAGGACGCAGGCCGACATTGTGCGTGTCGTCTCCGACTACGTTTCGCTGAAGAAGCGGGGCACCAACCTTTGGGCCTGTTGCCCGTTTCATCACGAAGAGAAGCCAAGCTTCACAGTCAATCCAGTGAGGCAGGTCTTCAAGTGTTTTGGTTGCGGCAAGGGCGGAGATGTCTTCAGGTTCGTCATGGACTTTGAAGGATGCTCGTTTCCCGAAGCGATTCAGACCGTCGCTGAGAAGTGTGGCGTTCCTGTACCGGCCGCCGAACCTTCACGAGAGCTCGACGAGCGCGATCGCCTCCGTAGTGAACTGCGAACGATCAACCAATGGGCAACCGAGTTTTTTGAGAAGCAGCTGACACAGACGCCCGAAGGAAAGCGTGCCTCGGAATACTTTGCCGGGCGGGGCGTTTCGCCGGAGACACAGCGAAGTTTTCACCTGGGCTTCGCACCGGAGAGCTGGGACGCGCTGAGCAGCCACCTGCTGAAACGGGGCGCCACTGTCGCACAGGTTGAACGCAGCGGTTTGGTAACTCTTAAGGAGACAGGGCGCGGCCATTATGACCGGTTCCGAGGACGGGTGATGTTCCCGATCACCGATGCCCAGGGGCACGTCGTCGCCTTTGGAGGCCGGGTGCTCGGGGATGGAGAGCCCAAATATCTCAATCTCTCCGAGACCGCTCTTTACACTAAAGGCCAGCACCTCTTCGGTCTCAGTTACGCGCGAGAGGCCATAAGGAAGCAGGGCGAGGCGATTATCGTCGAAGGGTACCTGGACTTTCTGGTCCCTTTTCAGGCGGGAGCCATGAATCTCGTCGCCAGCCTTGGCACTGCCCTGACTGAACAGCAGGTGCGGCTGCTAAAGCGCTATGCCGCCAGAGTGGTCGTCAACTTCGACCCCGACGCGGCTGGTGCCTCGGCAACCAAGAGAAGCCTCGAGCTGCTGGTGCGTCAAGGGTTTAGCGTAAGAGTTCTGAGTCTTCCAGGTGGGCTCGATCCGGACGAGTTCGTTCGATCTCAGGGCGTCGAGCGGTATCGCGAACTGGCCCGGGGATCCCAGTTTTTTATGGACTATGTGGTAGGACAGGCCCTCAAAACCGATGTTCCAATGACCCCGGCTGCCAAAGTCGAAACGTTCAACGCGATCCTACCGTATCTGAAGCTGGTGAGGGATAAAATCGAGCAGTTGGCTCATTTTGAGCAGATTGTCGATCGTCTGAAGATAGACAACCACCAGGCGCGGCAGGAGTTGAAGCGCGCCGTCGAGAACAGTCAGGATCGAGTCAGCGACCAGGTTTCGGCGAAGCTTACGGCACTAACTTTCGCAGAACGGAGACTGCTTGAAATCCTATTGAACTACGAGAGTCTTCGAGAGCGGATAGTGGCCGAGCTGAAGCCTCAGGATTATCAGGGACTTCGCACCACCCTGCTGATTCAGCGGCTGATCGATCTGTCGCTTCAGGGAGATGACATCGACTTTGAGAGCATGTCACGCGATCTGAACGACGAGGAACTGGCACGAGAGTTGCTCCCCGAGCTGTTGGTTGGAAGCAGCCAATCAGATGAAAAGCAGGTAAAGTTGAGCAATCTGGAGCGCGAGGCTCATGAGAGCCTATTTGCGCTCCGCAGTATGATGCTAGAGAGCCGACAGCGGGCCTTGCGCATTGAAATCGACGAGGCGCAACGAGCGGGCGATGCGGCTAAAGTGGACGCATTGACCATGAGCAAGCTGGAGGTTGCCAGGGAGCAGATGACCTTGACTCGAGTATCCCCGATGGAGCGGCGGGGAAAGCGCATGAGGGCTTTCAACCCGGGCGTCCACGCACCTGGAGCATCATGCGATGCTTCACCCCAACTCCCCGAAAGGAGCGATTCAATTGGCTATTGAAGAGAAATACTCGGAGGATGTCCAGAAGCTCCTGGACATGGGAAAGGAGAAGACCTTTCTCACTTACGACGACATCAACCAGGAGCTTCCAGAGGGTCTCGTGTCGCCGGACGAAATTGAGGACATCTTCGCCACCCTGGGTGCGGAAGGAATAGCGATCAGCGATTCCGAAGAGAAGTTCCTCGAGTCTGCCGCAGCCGCTGGAGGCGACAAGAAGCTCGATGAGATGCAGGAAGAGGAGCTCGAGCTCGATCTCTCGCCCGGCACACTCGATAAAACCAATGATCCGGTCCGCCTGTACCTTCGCGAGATGGGCGTCGTACCACTGCTCACGCGCGAAGGTGAGGTGGCCATTGCCAAACGCATCGAGCGCGGCAAATTACGGGCCCAGAAAGCGGTTTCGCGATCACCGGTTGCCGTTGCCGAGATCCTCAAGATCGGTGAAGAGCTCACGCGCGGAGAGATATCCATCCGGGAAATCGTCACCTTCACCGAGCAGGAAGGCATTACCGAGGAGAAGATCGAAGAGTATCACCAGTACACTCTCGACACGATCGCCGAGCTCGCGAAGTCATTCAAGAAGACGAATGCACTCTATGAAAAGGTACTGGCTGAGCCCAAGAGATCGCCGAAGCTGAATCGAATGCGGCGCAAACTCGCCCGCTTGCGAGTCGAGTTGTCCCAGCTCGCACGCCTGCTCGATTTCACGCCGCGCATGGAGGAGCGGCTGGTACTGGCAATGGTGCGCTCGCGCGACGAAATTAGAACCACGGAGCGTGACATCGATAAGCTGCAGCGGGCCGCCGAGCGCAAGCGCTCCGTGGATGATCATAAAGAGATCGAGAAACGGTTGAGGGCCTCCAAGCGACACCTTGGCCAGCTTGAGGAGAAGTATCGCGCGGGCACGGTCGAGCTCAAGCGAGCCGTTGAAGCGGAAAAGAGAGGCGACGCGGAGGCCAACCAGGCCAAGAAGGAGCTTGTCGAAGCAAACCTCCGGCTGGTTGTCTCCATCGCCAAGAAGTACACCAATCGCGGGCTTCAGTTTCTTGATCTGATTCAGGAAGGCAACATCGGCCTCATGAAGGCCGTCGATAAGTTCGAGTACAGGCGCGGATACAAGTTCTCGACCTACGCAACCTGGTGGATCCGACAGGCGATCACGCGCGCCATAGCCGACCAGGCTCGGACGATCCGCATTCCCGTCCATATGATCGAAACGATCAACAAGCTCATTCGCACCTCGCGCGCTCTGGTGCAGGAGCTCGGACGCGAGCCAACCTCTGAAGAGATTGCCCGCAAGATGGACATTCCCGCTTCGAAGGTGCGGAAAGTACTGAAGATCGCCCAGGAACCAATTTCACTGGAGACTCCGATCGGGGAGGAGGAGGATTCGCATTTAGGCGACTTCATCGAAGACAAGACGATTCAGAATCCGGCCGAGGCGGTGATCAACATCAATCTCCGTGAGATAACCGAGGAAGTCCTCAAGACACTCACTCCTCGCGAGGAGAAGGTCATCAAGATGCGGTTCGGTCTTGGTCCCAACGGTAGTGAGCACACGCTGGAAGAGGTGGGCCAGCACTTTGCGGTGACTCGTGAACGTATCAGGCAGATTGAGGCCAAGGCACTCCGTAAGCTGCGTCATCCATCCCGATCACGCAAACTCAAGGCCTTCCTCGAAAGCGGCCGGCCTTAGCCCTACGACCACCCACAAAGAATCTTGTAGGGGCAGGGCTTGTCCCTGCCCATTCACGTCGGCCGTTCAACTCCAGCACACCATCGACGAGAAGCGCGGCACCGGCCAGTATGGAGTGCGGCGACTTGTCGCCGCTTTTGCTTTAGTTACTGCAGTGCTAAGATTTAACCAGGCCTCTGCTCCTGCATAGCTAAGCAAAAGTGGCGACAAGTCGCCGCACTACATACTAAGCAATAGGCCACTTCAAATCGGCGCAGGCCGATTTTGCAACACTAGCGTGGCCGGGCGGTAACTCTTCCTGCTTGCCTGCAACCAGGGAAAGAGCAAAGACAAAGAGCAGAAGAAGCAGCACCTCTGCATCGCCAAAATTGTAATTGACAAGCGAACTCGCCGAGAAACCGGCGATCGCCCCGAAAACTCCGATAGAGACCCCGGCCTGTAGGAAATCTTTCCCGTCAAGAGCCCTTCGAGCATCGCGCCAGACCGTGAGAACCATCACGCCTACCATCCAGAAATAACACCCGAGTGCCGGCAAGCCGCGATCGAGAGCGATCTGAATCGGCGTCGAGTGGGTATGCGTCACGTAGTCTCCTGGGAATCCCCACTCTTTCCAGTGAAGCTTGTGAGAGTCGAGACCTACCCCAAGCAGCGGATGGTGAGGAATCAGCCTCATTCCGGCCCTCATATAGGCCAGCCTGCGCGAGGCACTGTCGTCCGCAAGCGTTCCGGTTTGAGGGGCCCTCTCAGCGACGAGGACCATCATGGCAACCGGAGCCAGAAGTACGACGAGCGCTGCAGCGGCAAGAGCACCCTTTCTGCCAATGACCGAAATGAGTACCACAAACATCGTCGCCAGAAACGAAACAATCGTTGCACGCGAGCCGGTGAGGATGAGTGCCGTTGTGAAGACCAGCCCTGTCAATCCCGCCAGAAGAACCAGTCTCCGGCCGCGATGAAGGATCAGTGCTGCGATTGTGAAACCCATCATGACCAATGCGAGAATCTGCATCTGCTCGGCATAGGTGAGGAAGTGCCGGGAAAAGCCCGAAACCCTGAACCTCCGAGTCTTCCCCCCTACCGTGATGCCCAGCGGGTTTGCTTGAAACTTGAGTCGGTCAGTAACTGCCAGGGAGACAGGCAATGGGTCGCCGGCGTGCAGCGCTTCAATGGTGAGCCGCCCTCCGGCCGGGCTCGCCCGAATGATGTCATTCGCCGATTCGAGCGAACTGACGCGATGACGCTCTATCATCCAGATTGCGTCACCGGGCCTCAAATCAGAATCGGCCAGCGGGCTGTCCGGCCGCACGCTGGTGACGATCATACCCCGCCCGACTATCTTCTCGGCCAGGCTGAAGCCGACTCCGATGAGTCCCGAGACGATCAGCAGAGTCAGAATCACCGGCACAGCGGTGCGATTGAGATTGCTCGCAACGAGATAGAGAACAAAGAAGAGCAGCAGTGATCGCAGACGTGGAATGCTCACCCCGGGCTCAACTGAGAAGACCGCGGAAATGATGGTCAGCGTAGCAAAGCATATCAGTGGGATATCGACCGGAGTTCTCGAGAGATGGAGATGGCGGCTCGCGAGGTCTCGAGCGACCCAGGCGAGGAACGCGAGTCCGAGGGCGATGTGCGCCGCGGCTATCGAGTGTGGCAGAACAAGTGCGAAAAGTGCTGTCGCAAGAACGAGCGCGCGGCCGGACCACCTGGCGGCGGCTCGCGAGTCACCACTATCGCTGAGGCAATCATCTATGAGTGTGATTGGGCTCAAGCCGCTCGATTATGCCTGGAATTGTTCTACTGAGCGATCCCGGGTCGCTAAGGCTCGCTGTGAAGCCTGATCACGCCTTCCTGTGTCCAGAGGCTGAGACTGGCGCGCCCTGCTCCGCATGTGCCCTCAACCACTTGATCGGTTCGCTTACCGAAGTTCAGCGGGAACTTGCCCAGATCCATTCCACCCTGCACTGACTTTGCGACAAGTTTGAAGTCCGAGCCGGCCGGTAGAGTCGCTTCGACGCTTCCTGAAAAGGCTCTTGAGTGCATAACGGCCCGTTGGAAGCACTGCTCCCTTAAAAATAACATTGCCGTTGGCGCTGTGAGCCTCGACGCTGGGACTTTGAAGATCGGTGAGCTCAATTGAGCCATCGTTGAGGATCGACGCCTTGATTGCCCCTGAAGAATGGGAGATGTGCATTGAGCCTCTGAAGGAGAGCAGCTTGAGGTTTGTTGATTCGGGGACCTCGATATCAAAATTGACAGTGCCATGGCCCTTCACCTCAACCTGAATGGTACCGTCTGGCGCTCGTTCAGCCTCTACCTTGGCATCGCCGCTCGTGGTCTTTGCGGAAATAACGAGGGTATTGGTTTTTCTGCGGCCCTTCACGCGGATTGTGCCATTCTTATTCCGGAGATCGAGGGTACTCGCAGGTGACACTTTGAATGATTGCCAGAAATCCTGAGCAGAGGCCGGAGTCGCGATACCGCCAGACCGGCGACTGCCAGAACTGCCGCAATGGAACTTCTCTTAAGACTTGCGCCGGATTGAGGTGGTCGAGGCATTGCTAAGGCTATTTCATTCGCTGCACATCTTCGAGAAACTGCGCTTCCTCTTCGTATATGGAAATTATCAACTGCCTGCTGTCGGAATCGCCCGGATTGTTCAGCGACATTCAAACGGCATGACCTGAGCGAATCGTTTATTCTTCCCAGACGGCTGGTCGAATCCTTCCTGAATCTGAGGATCCCAGGACGCCTTCTGAACATTGATCGAGTTGAGCTGTCGGTTATCCCATCGCGGAACGGCTGCTCAAACGGCAGGGCGGCAATGCCCATGCCATCCATACCCTTCGACGCTCCATTCGCCTCGTTCCGGCGCAGATTATGCCGGCTGACGACGCCGCTTCCGAATGACACCAGAAGGGCCATGGCGCCTGCCCCTGCCATCTGCGGAAGCGTTACTGTATAGCTGAGCCGACATAATTCGCTGCCACCAGCTCTTTTTTGCAGCACCATCACTCTCAGGAATAGATGGTGTTTCGAAGGCAACCCTTTCCTTAATCTGATACCAGATATGCGATGGAGGCTCGTATTGGGGCAGGCACCGCGCCGTCATTCGTATCTCGATCAGATCCGAATGTACCGCGCTGCAGTCGTGACAATCCAGAAGATGACCGTCTATCGAACTGATCTCATGCTCAAAGAGAGAGCCATCGAGATAACTGGACAGGGATTCAACAACACTCCGACAATCCATACTACTTTCCCCGTTTTAGCGCTGTTTCAAGTCGATCAACTTTGACAGCCGTTTTACTGTCAGCGTCCACACTCCGGGCCCTCAGGGGGCTCGTTGTGCGCTGATCATTTTTTTCTGCCCAGCAAATCTCTCAAACGCATGCGGGCCTTATGAAGCTGAGACTTGGATGTCCCAACGCTGACACCGAGCATATCGGCGATCTCTTCGTGCTCATATCCTTCGACGTCGTGGAGCACGAAGACAGAACGGTAGCCCGCTGGCAGTTCCCTGATCGCCTGCTCAAGTGCAATCCGATCGACCACCGGCATCGACTGGGGCTTTTCGCTGCCTGCCTGTGCGACATCCTGCATCTCGCCTTCTTCGGTGGTCTGTTCCAGTCTCACCCCGCGTTTGCGGAAATGCATGAGGACATGGTTGACTGTCAGCCGATGTAACCAAGTGGTAAACGCTGACTCACCTCGAAAGCTTCCCAGCTTGCGAAAGACCTGGATGAAGACCTCTTGGGTGAGATCCTCCGCCTCGGTCGGATTTGCAAGCATCCGCAGGCAGAGGCTGTAGACACGCCGGTAATGGCGCTCATAGAGCGCCTCAAAGGCCCCTACATCCCCGCGCGCCCCCGCTTGCGTCAGCTCATAGTCCGACGCTGCGGCATTAGTAGCCTTCGCGATCACGTTCTTGCTTGCTCCCGGGCAAGCATCACTGACAATCGGGGATCACAGCGGCGCGCATCAAAATCCCCGAGCAAAAAGAGCTATCGCACAAAACTACGCTGTCTGTGATGCAAACCCAGTCCTCTTCGTTGCTCTAGCCAGAAGTTTTTAATCTTCACTTCCAGCCGCGCGCACCGCTGATACAATAAGTCATTACAAATCAGTTGGTTACAGCTATTGCTCGGGCCAATTCCGATGAGTCTGAACGAGCTATGGTGCAACCACCTTTACTTTTACTTCAACGAACGGGACTTCTTTGTTGTTCGTCTCGATCCTCAGCGTGCCTTCGTGGACACCGGAAGGTGGTTGAGCGGAAAATCCGACTCGGACAAGTGCCTGGCGGCCTTCCGGATCAGCCGATTCGATACTCGGTTTTACAAAAGGCAGCGTCGACGTTGCATTGCGCAGCACCAGACCGCCGTCCATTTGCCGCACCCAGACAAATTTGCTGACGCGTGTTGCATCGGTGGCAGCCCCTGGCTGCGGGAGATTGTCGAATGTCAGCAGGGCTGGGGTGACATCGACGGGAGGAACTATCTCAGCGTCGAGCTTGATATGGATTTTCGGATATTGCGGGTCGTCTGTCTCAAGCTCCACAGTCTGACTATGCAAGCCCACCGGCAATCCCGCATCACTCGCGACCTTGAGCACGTAGCCCTTGTCACCCTTGTCATTCGGGAGGGGCTGAAGTTCGACGGTGAAGGCCTTTCCGTTGGGCTCGACTCGATTGATCTTGAAGGGGCGCGACCCATCACTGGTGATCGACATGACCGCCGTGGCGCTGGATCCGTGGGGAATTCGCTTAGTGATCTGATCACTCGGCCCGACGATGAAGGGCCCTTGTCGTTTGCCGCCAAGCTTCGAGGAATCTTTGACGACCATACTCATCGAAAGGACGAGTTTTGACATCTTCGGGTCATTGGTCGTGACTGTCGCGTCCTTGGTAATCGGTCCGCTGTATCCGTTTGTCCGGACAAGCAGAGTCACCTTGCCCTCCTGCCCGGGTGCAATGGCGCGGGTAAACTCCGACGCCGTGCAACCGCAGCTCGGCACTACACTGCGGATCTGGAGCTCGGCATTGCCGTCATTCTTGATAGCAAAGGAGTGTGACACCTCTTCGCCGCTCTTTACGGTCCCGGCGCTAAACTCCCTCTGCTCCGCGACCAGCTTTGGAGCACCGGCGCCCTGCGCCATGGCGGTAACACAGAAAAGGCTCGCGGCGAACAAAACACTTAAAACCCGTTGAGGCTTCATACTATTGGTTCTCCCGTTGTCCCCAAATGACTTCTAGTCTAGCAAAGAGGCCAGTCAGGCGTAAGCAGAATTGTCACACCTCCCGGAGCCCGGCAGGCTGTCTCGGCACTGTCGCGACAATGGCGCGGACGGCGAGCCGCTAGACGCGTGTCGCTCCTTGGTGTCGAGCTTACCCGCCGCCCAGACGGCAACGGCCCGGGCGGGACGCGCCGCTGCCTCTACAGAGTTGTCGCGAAGTGCAGCATTCGTCGAGAACCTTGTCGTAGGGGCAGTGGCTTGTCCCTGCCGACTTGCCCGGGGCGCCGTCTGGCGCCGGTAACCCCCAGAGCTTCGCCAGGTTTTCCAACAGCCTAGTCGTCGTATGCCGGCGGCCGTTTGTTCCTGCAGAGTTCGCAGATAAGTAATTCCAGCTGCAATCGCGGCGTCGCCAATGATGTTTTGAGCGCAACGTCGGTCTCGGCAATCCGTTTTAACGCGGTCAGGAGCTGGCTCCGATCGGTCCGGCGAGCCATCTCATTGAATCGATTCAGGCGGTTCCCAAAGAGGCCTACTGCTCGCCTGACCTCCTCAGAAGACTTGTTCTGGAGCATCAGTTCATGCGCGGAAAAGAGCCGTCTGTGGTGGCTCGCGATGGCGCCGAGAATCATCGGTGCAATTCGTGAAGGCGACTCACCCTGGTTGCTGAAGATGCGGTCGAGCAGCGCCAGGGCCCTTTTACGGTCGCCATCGAGCATCGCGTCAGTCAGCTCAAAGCTGTTGTGCTCGTGGCTGTAGCGGACCAATTCATCGATTTCGATCTGGGTGATTCCGCTCGGAGACGTACCGGTCGATGCATAGGTCGCCAGTTTGTCGATCTCACCGGAAAGTCGCCGCAATTCCGTGCCAACCTTGCCGACGAGATAAGCGGCTGAAGCATTGTCGATTAGTGAACCTGAGCGCCGTGCATAGTCTATTACCCAGCGCACCGCCTCCTGCTGGCTCAGCGGTTCAAAGGCCACTACGGTACAGCCCTTGCGCAACATCGTCGTAATATTGCGCCGGTTGTCGAGCTGGTCGGAGACGAAGACAAGCGCAGTCGTCTCAACCGGATTGCGCAGGTATGCCTTCAGCTGCTCCAGGGGTTGTTCGTCGCTGATCTGTTCGAACTGGGTCACAACAATCACGCGACGCTGCGACATCATCGGGAGTTGTCGCGCAAGATCCAACGCGTGTACCATCTCGCCCTGGCTGAGGGACACACTCGCCACGTTGAAGGCTCGGACGGGCTCGTCGACAGTCGTCCTGATCAGTTCACTGAGTGCCTGCTCCCTCAGGTAGCCCTCGGCTCCCTCAAAAAGGTAGAGCGGACCAACCTTGCCATCCTTCAGCTGACGGAAGAATGCAGCTCTCGATTTGTCCGGGTTTTGTGAGGCTGAGGCCATGTCAGGTCGGTCAGGATCAAAAGCCTTCAAGTATCGTCGTCAAGGCGCTTCGCGCAAAGTCGCGCGCGAGCCTGTCTACAGCCGGACCCTGCTCGTCAAAGTAGCTTTGCGGATCGCCTGAAATCTCGTATTGACCGCGAAAGATGTAGTTCTGATTGTCGAAGAGGACCTTGTTCTTCGTCAGATCGCGCAGATTGAGCCCGACCACCAACGTTATCTCATAAACCCTGGCGCGGCCGAAGTCGTCAAGCAGCGCACCACGAAAGGCGAATTGCCTGATCGTCCCGGTCAGTACGGCATCGGCGCCCTCAGGATTCGAGACGATCTTCAACGATCGGGCTCGTCGCAAGGCCTCATTGATCATGGCACTGGTGAATCGTTGCTCTAACTTGTAACGGAGGGCCTGGTTCTGAAACGGCGGGATAGCCAGTGTCTTAATATGCTGAGGGAGATTGTCTCCACGGCCGGCCGGTTTATAGCAGTCTGTATAACCACTGGTGAAGAGCAGGACGAACAGACTGGGAATGAGCAGCCTCGAGCGGATATTTCTGTGCATCTTCTTAGCCTGCAACTACTTCCCGGCTGCCCTCTGACGATCGTAGAATGACATGTCAAGCTGCGGCGGCTCTTTGCCCAGTGTTCGCAGAAATCCCGAGACCTGCCCGCGGTGGTGCGTTCCGTGATTGACTACATGAAAAACCAACTCCCATAGGGGTTGCGTCCACTCCTTGCCCTGCATGTCCTTAAAGGTAAACAACTGCCGGCTTGGATCGTCGTCGAGCGTCGAAATCCAATCCCGCCACTCTCCATAGACCGCCGGCCACTCAGTCTTCAAAACCACGAGGTCATAATCGCGCTCGGTCAACCATCGTGAGGGTTGACCCTTGAGGCGTGTCAGCCACACGCGGTCCGCACCAAAGACGTGAACCAGCGTTCCAAGCACGCTCTTGTCGGCTGTACCAAAGTCACGCCTCAATTCGTCTTCGCTGAGCCGGGCGGCGGCGTCCACGAGGCGGGCACTCGCCCAGTCCGCATAATCGATGTGATGCTCGAAAACTTCTCTCGTTATAGAAATCATGAAAGCATCTCCAAATTGGTCTGCGTCATTTCAAAACTATGCTGACCAGCCGGCCTGGGACGACAATCAGCCTGCTGATCTCGCGGCCGTCCAGACGGGCTCGCACTTTGGCGTCGGCCATCGCGGCCGATCTCAGATCATCGTCGGAAGAGCCCGCGGCAACCACAACCCGGGATATAAGTCTGCCGTTGAGCTGTACCGGTATCTCAATCTGCTCATCCAGTGCCAGCTCCTCATCGTACGACGGCCAGGTCGACGAGACCAGCACTTCATCATGCCCAAGAGACTGCCACAACTCTTCGGCGACGTGTGGTGTAAAGGGCGTCATGATCTTTACCAGGGCTTCGATCGCCTCTCTTAAGGCGAAACGGTCCGCGGCGCCTGCTTCACCTTTGAGGCCGTTGTCGAAGGCGTAAATCTCATTCGTCAATTCCATGGCGGCCGCGATGGCGGTGTTGAAGTGCAGCCGCTCATGAAAATCGCCCGTCACCCGCTTGATGGTCTGGTGGGTTTTTCGACGCAGACTTCGAGCTGCGCTCGAGAAATCGTCCTTTGCGGGGCTGCTCGTCCCGAGCTTCTCATGCCACTTGAACACGATTCGCCAGACCCGATTGATGAAGCGCGCCGCACCCTCCGCCCCGGCATCGCTCCATTCCAGGTCCTTTTCAGGAGGGGCTGCAAAGAGCATGAACAGTCTGACGGTGTCGGCGCCGTAAAGCCTGATCATCTCGTCCGGGTCGATCGTGTTCTTCTTCGACTTGGACATCTTCTCAATACGGCCTACAACCACCGGACGTCCGCAGAACTTACACGCGCCGTTGACCACCTCGGTTGGATATATGAACTCGTGCTCCGGGCATCGAAAGCTGGCCATGCAGACCATGCCCTGCGTCAACAGCCGCTTGATCGGCTCGTTGAAGGCCACCAACCCCATGTCGCGCATGATCTTTGTCCAGAGGCGCGTGTAGATCAGATGCAGGACCGCGTGCTCGATGCCGCCGATATACTGGTCTACTGGAATCCAGTACGCGACCTTCTCCCTGTCAAATGGAGCTTTGTCGTTGTCAGGGTCGCAGTACCGAAAGTAGTACCACGCTGAATCGACAAACGTATCCATGGTGTCTGTGTCACGCCGCGCCGGGCCACCGCAAGTCGGACACGTCGTGTTGACGAATGCCGGCCACTCAGCCAGTGGTGAGCCGACCGTGTTGTAATTCAGATCCGGCGGAAGCACTACGGGCAGTTGCTCCTCAGGGACGGGCACGATTCCGCATTGAGGACAGTGAATGAACGGAATCGGAGTGCCCCACGCTCGCTGGCGCGATACCCCCCAGTCACGAATCTTGAAGTTTACCTTCGCTTCGCCGAAGCCCTTGCCTGCAGCATACTCGGTCATCGAGCGCTGCGCCTCGAGGACGGGCATGCTGTTCCATTGGCCCGAGTTGACTACTGCCCAGTTGTCATCGTCTGGAACCATTGGAAAACCTGGCGCCTCTCGCCCAATCGGCTCAATCACCTGCCGAACCGGCAGACCGTACTTTTGCGAGAACTCGAAATCCCGGTAGTCATGGCCAGGAACCGACATGATTGCGCCGGTGCCATAACCGGTGAGCACAAAGTTCGCCGTCCACACCGGCAGCCGGCTGCCATCGAATGGGTTGATCGCGTGCAATCCGGTGTCGAATCCGACTTTTTCGGTGCCCTCCGCAATTCGGTCGTCGCGCGATACGTCTTTAGCTCGCGCAACAAACTCTTCCAACTCCGGACTCGCCAGGCTCCCGGCAAGCAGTTCGTCGATTAATGCGTGCTCGGGAGCAACGATCACGGCATTTGCTCCGTATATCGTGTCGATGCGGGTCGTAAAGATTCGAATCTTCTCGACGCTTAGTCCGGCCGGGGCGTCAGACAACGCAAAATCGACTTCGGCGCCAACGCTGCGGCCGATCCAATTGCGCTGCATGGTAATCACCCGATCAGGCCAGCTCCCCTCCAGCTGCTGAAGATCGTCGAGCAACTGATCGGCATAGCCTGTCACCCGGATGAACCACTGTTCCAACTCGCGCTGTTCGACCTCGGTATCTTCGTGGCGCCAGCAGAATCCGCCTTCCGCCTGCTCGTTTGCCAGTGAGGTGTTGCATTTGGGACACCAGTTGACCGTTGCCTTCTTTCGATAGAGCAGCCCACTCTTCCACATTTCAATGAAGAACCATTGGTTCCACCGGTAGAAGTCCGGGGTGCAGGATGCAACTTCCCGTCTCCAGTCATAGCTGAAGCCCATCCGTTTAAGCTGCGTCTTCATGGCGTCGATGTTTTCGAACGTCCATTTGTCAGGTCGCGCATTGTTGGTGATTGCCGCGTTCTCAGCGGGCATACCGAACGCGTCCCAGCCTATCGGATGGAGGACATTGAGCGAATTCATCCTCTTGAAGCAGGCGAGCGCGTCACCGATCGAGTAGTTGCGCACGTGCCCCATATGAATGCGGCCCGACGGATAGGGCAGCATCTCCAGACAGTAGAACTTCGCGCGGGAGGGCTCCGCCTCGACTTCGAAGACTCTGGCTTCGGACCACCGGTGTTGTTGCCTCTCCTCGATCTCCGCGGGTAAGTATTTTTCTTTCATGGTGGATCTGCTGCTCACGGTCATGCTGCGGAAGCGCATGGAACTAAAGAAGATAGCAAAATTGTTGTGGGAAGAGAATCGGCGCGCAGCGCGAGCTCAATGTCCGCGCTGCAATGTAAGGGCGAGGGTGTTCGTCATTACAGTGTAATTCTATCAAGCTGGGACGCGGAGTGTCCAGTCTGCAGGTTGTCGCGCCACTGGCGCGACCTCAAATAGCCCAGGGCGCAAGCCCTGGGTATGATAGCCAACAATTGGTCGAGGCCCATCGCGGCCAACATGCCCCTTAGGGCGCGGCGGTCCGCTGCGCGATATCCACCAGGGCTTCGCCCTGGGCTTTTTCAGGTCGCACCTTTGGTGCGATATTTCCCATGTAGGCCAGAAATCCTGCCGCAGGCTGGACGGCCTACGCCACGAGGGAGCGAAAACTTACCAATTCAATCCCCTGACGCTCGACCTCTTCCACTACTTCCCTATCCGTCAGTAACTCGAGCTCGACCTCTCTCGACGCTCGCAGCCGTGTCTCCACTCCGTCGAGATCCACATCGCTGTACCCGGGATGACACAGCAACTCGGTAATCCCGTGCGGCAGCCCTTCCAACAATCTTATGAGCCAACTCCGCGTCCACTTACCTGTCCGATTGATTCCGGCCACATAGTCCGCATTCTTGAAGCCCTTCCTCGCCATCCGTGACTTGTAGCCACGCGAAAGAACATTGAGAACAGCGGTTCGACCGGCGGACGCAAGCGGCTCTGCGGGCAACCGCATTGCTCGTATCCCATATTCACCGGCCGCATCGAGAATCGCCTCAAACACCACTGGCAGAGCGTGAGCGTGCTTATGACTATCTATATGTGTCAGAGTCAGCCCTGCAGATAATGCCTTCTCGATCTGAGCCCTCAATTCAACCATGACCTCACTCTTTCTGAGGCTTCCCGACAGCCAGCGGCCAGCCAGAGTGGAACTCGTCCCTGTGAGAGTGCCGGCAGCATTCAACAAACTCCTCACAGTCTTTGCCGGCGCTATCGGCTCACCCTGCGTGATGTTGAAGTGGAGACCGACTCCGAGGGACGGATGTTGCAAAGCAAGGCGAGATGCCTCCTCGAAGCGCGGCATATTGACCATTATCGTGGTGCTGGTAACGATGCCAGTCTCATGCGCCTGAATGACTGCACGATTGACGCCATGCGTGAGACCAAAATCGTCGGCGTTGACGATCAGTTTCTTCATTACACCTTCGCGAGAAAACCCAGCCCGACACCGATCCAGAAGAACATTCGCAATTTTCGAACAATCGCCAGAGCAACTCCCGCGGTGCCCCCTAATCCCAGTACTCCGGTCAACAATCCAGTGGCTATCTCGTCGACCCCGACGAGAGCCGGCACGAAGATGAAAGCAATGTTGATGGCCCGGTTAACCGACTCGAAGATGAAGGCCATAGGTGCGGAGACGTGATAGCCAATGAGCGATAACGCCACATATATCTCGGCCACACCGGCAAGGTGAAAGACCACTTCGCATAGCCCAACGAACAGAAAATCGCCAGGTCTTCGGGCAAAGAAGTCATAGACATAGTCCTCCATATCCCGCACTGCTGGCGCTTTGCGCGCAAGGCTCGCAAAGAATCGACCGCACGCGGATACTGCACCGGAAAGCAGCCGCCAGCGCCGGCTGACAACCAGGACCGACAGGCCAATCAGGAGCAGGGCGACCACCAGGGAAAGGAGAACCGCCGATCGCAGTGATTCGCTGACCGCAAACGAAGCAAGCAGAGCGATGCTTCCGGCCACGATCATAAAACAGCTCGAGACTGCGTATGCCAGATTCTCAATTGCAAGCGACGAGATTCCGGAAGCAAGAGGCAACCGGCTCCCAAGCGCCACGAGCCGGAGCGGCTCGGCGACCAGGGGACCGACGGTCAGATCGCCAATCGATTCACCGGCCAGCCGGGCGCGTATGAGAGTGCCGAGTCCCACAGTCCGATCGGCTGGCTCTATGCAGCGCTGCCATGCCAGGCCTCGTACCAGATATCTGACGGAGGAGATCGCCAGAACCAGCAGAAAGCCCCAGCCGAGGGCTCGCAAGCGAGTCAGTAGCTCGAGCGGTCCGGCACGCCTGACCACCCAAATGAAAACTACCAATCCAATAATGAAGGAGATGAGGGCGAGTATGCGAACGCGGCCTTTCATAGCCGGTTATTCGTAGCTGAGCGCTTCAACCGGATCCTGGCTGGCCGCGCGCATGGCTGGATAGAGGGCACCGATCGCTCCGCTTATCAGACCAGCCACCGAAGCAAAGATAATGTAGTTCATCTCAAGCTCAATCTTCCAACCCAGCAGACGCACGAGCAGTGCGCGAGCCACAACTGCAACCAACAGACCTCCGATCACCCCGAGGACGCTGATGAGAAGAGCCTCTTTTTCAATGGCCAGCGCGATAAACCACTTCGAAGCGCCAAGCGACTTGAGAATTCCAATCTGACGCGTCCTTTCCGCGACCGTTGTGTACATCGTCAGTAGAATGATCAGAAGACTGATGACTGTCGCCAGTGCGGCGACGAGATTCAGAAAGACATTGATTGCGCTGAAACCGGTGGCAAACATCTCTGGCAGATCACGGACAAAAATCACTCGATACTCCGGGAATCGATCCAGAATCCGCCGTGCGACGATCTCCTGCTGGTCCGGCGAGCTGCACTTGACGTACATCATCGAGCACTTGCCCTCGGCACTGAGCGCATCCTGCATGGTCGACAAGGGAACCTTGATGCGGGAGCCACACTCCGGTTCATAAATTCCGATGATCTTCAGATCGCGATCGAAGCCAACGAGATTGTCTCCAATGTGGGTCTTATGATCCGCCGCGTACCGCAGATCGACTATCGCGACATCGCCTGATGAGGGTAACGATTCTCCCTGGACAATTCTCAGGCTGGCTGCCGGTTGAAATGTTGCAAACTCAACGCCATCAATCTGTCGCAAGCCGAGTGCGCTGTCGCCCTTCATCTCGAGATGCTGACCGACCGGCGTCACGAGAGCGACACCCTCGACCTGCTTAAGGGCAGGACGTCGGACACGGGCAGAGAGAGGTCGCTCGAGGTGAATGAGATGCCTTGACCCTGGCGGCCGACCATGAGCTCGACACCTATGTTGGCGTCGCGCCGTGCGCGTTCCCTGAGCAGGCCATGAACGAGGCCTACGGTGAGAACCACGAGGACGACGCCGACGCCTACACCGATGATGCTGACCGCGGTTCTACCGGGATGGTGTGTGAGGTTGGAAGCGACGAGACTATTCATCGGGGCCGGTGACGGTTTCTAGATAGCCTTTTTCAAAGGCCTCCCGCTTCAAGCGGGCGGCGGAGCGCCCTCAATCAATCGTGCGATCACCGAGGGCGCAGCTCGGAGAGTCTCGTCCAGTTTTTCGGGAGTGGCACCACCTTCGGCCAGATCAGCCTTTCCTCCGCCGCGCCCGCCGCTGATCGCCATGAGCTCCTTGATCACCCTTCCGGCCTGGACGCGGCTCGTCGCATCGTGCGAAACCATGACCAACACGGATGCTGATCCGTTCGACTCTTCGCCGAGCACCACAATTCCAGGTGCGATGCGACGGGAGAGTGAATCAGCCAGCTGGCGGCGACCATCCCGTCCGAGATTCTCAGCTTTTCTGACGAGGACTTTGAGGCCGTCTACATCCGTGACCTTCTCATCGGCCGACGTGGCGCCCTGTGCGAGCTTGAGCCGCAGCCGCTCGATCTCGCGTTGCGCATCACGGATCTGAGACTGAAGGCGATCGACTTCAGACGGCAGGCTCCGCGGGCTGATGTTGAGACGCGCAGCCGCCTGGTCGAGCAGTGATTCCGTCATCTGAAAGCGCTCAAAGGCTCCCTTGCCCGTTACGGCTTCGAGGCGTCTAATCCCTGAGGCAATCGATGCATCCGAGACGATTTTGAATACACCTATATCACCGGTCGCTGTGACGTGAGTGCCGCCACACAATTCGGAGGAGAATCCAGGGACTCGAACCACGCGCACTCTCTCAGTGTACTTCTCGCCGAAGAGCGCCATTGCTCCGGTTGCGACGGCGTCATCCAGATTCATCTCGTCCTTGGAGACCGCCTGGTTGCGAATGATCTCGTCATTGACGATCCGCTCAACCTCGTCGATTTCGGCCTGAGTCAGCGGAGCAAAATGCGTGAAGTCGAACCGCAGCCGGTCTGGCGCCACCAGGGAGCCCGCCTGTTTGACGTGCGGTCCAAGCACTTCACGCAGCGCCGCATGCACAAGGTGTGTAGCAGTATGGTTGGCCATGGTTCGCGTGCGGCGCTCGGCATCAACCCTGGCAACCAGTCTGTCGCCAGGCTTGACGACTCCCTGCTCGACCTCGACATGATGGACGATGAGCCCGGAGAGCGGTGAGACCGCGTCTGTCACACGCACTCGCGAATCATCGGCCTCGAGAATACCAGTGTCGCCAACCTGCCCGCCCGACTCCGCGTAGAAAGGGGTGCGGTCGAGGACCAACTCGCCGGTGTCGTGCGATGAGAGCCTATCCACCTGCCGCCCATCCTTGAGCAAGGCTACGATGCGGGCACCCTCAATCTCGGTAGAGTTATATCCTTCGAAGACTGTGCGGCCGTTGTCGAGGATTTCCTGGTAGACGGTACTGATCTGCTTCGCCGGTCCACCCTTCCAGCTCTCGCGTGCTCTTTGACGCTGTTTGTCCAGCTCAGCCTCAAAGCCTGTCTGATCGAGCGTGAATCCTCTCTGGTCCGCGACATACTCCATCAAATCGTAGCGGAGGCCGTAGGTATCATAGAGGCGGAAGACGTCGCTCCCGCCAACGGTCTTGTCAGTGGTCTTACGCATTGCCTCATCGAGCAGCACCAGGCCGGCGCCCACAGTCGATGAGTAGAGCTTCTCCTCCAGCGTGACAACGCGCTCGATCACTCGACGCGAGTCAATCAGCTCGGGAAAGGCCTCGGCCATGAACTCGACTACGAAGTCTGTCACCTTATGAAAGAAAAGGTCCTTGAACCCAAGGCGGCTGCCGTGCCAGATGGCGCGCCTCATGATTTTGCGGAGCACATATCCGCGACGGTCATTTCCGGGAAAGATGCCGTCGGCAATCAGAAACGCAGTCGCCCGCGCGTGATCGGCGATGACACGCATCGAGACGCTCTGTTCCGAGTCATCGAAGACGTACGGCTTTCGAGCCAGGCTCGCTATGACATCGATGATCGGGCGAATGAGGTCCGTCTCGTAGTTTGACTTGACGCCCTGAAGCACCGCAGTCAGCCGCTCGAGACCTGCACCCGTATCGACAGATTGAGCCGGGAGTTCTTCCAGTGCGAATGTGTTGTCGCCGGTCGAAATCCGGTTGTACTGCATGAAGACCAGGTTCCAGATTTCGACTGTTGTCGTCCCCCGGTCCGTTGACATATTCGGCCCGATTGAACTCCGGGTCGTGCGGATTCTCGCCAAGGTAATAGTTGATTTCGCTGTTGGGCCCGCAGGGACCGGTTTCACCCATCTGCCAGAAGTTATCCTTGCGGTCAAAACGCAGAATACGTTCTGGTCGCGCACCAACCTTCTCCCAGAGCGCGGCTGCATCGTCATCTGGCGGCACTTCCTCATCGCCGGCAAAGACGGTAAACCACAATCGCTCGGGATCGAGGCCGAAGGCGTTCACCATCAGGTCCCAGGCTAACTGGATGGCACCCTCCTTGAAGTAGTCGCCGAAGGAGAAGTTGCCCAGCATCTCAAAGAATGTGTGATGCCGTGACGTTCTGCCGACCTCGTCAAGGTCGTTGTGCTTCCCACCGGCTCGAACAACCTTCTGAGATGAGCAGGCTCGTTTGTAGTCGCGCTTTTCAACTCCAAGGAAGACATCCTTGAACTGGTTCATTCCGGCGTTGGCGAAGAGAAGGGTTGGGTCGTCCACCGGCAGGAGTGGCGACGACTTCACGATCTTGTGGCCGTTGGCCGCAAAATACTCGAGGAATCTGGTTCTGATCTCGTTTCCAGTCATAGTATTGACTCATGACGCCCTGTCCAGCATGGCGCCAAAAAATCAACTCTAATGGGCGGGTTTGCCTTTGTCAAAGTGCGTACCGGCTGCCAGCTACGTCGGGCGGGTCAGGCGCGCCTCAACCTGTGCACGGGACACACGTGTGATGTTTCGAGCGCGAACTTCCTGCGCACGGGACGTGCGCGGGGATATTAGCCGGTGGTGAAACCACCGGATAGAAATCCACCGCAACGCGTTCGCGCCCTGGAAGGGCGCTGGACGAGACTCTCGCAGTTCGATAATCGAACCGTGCGATCGCTCTGCCTCGTGCTTCCGTCCGACGGCCCTCCGGGGCGTGACCGTGAATTGCGGTTTACCGGCGGTTTCACCGCCGGCTAATATCCGCGCGCACTTCTGGTGCGCCGGCAGATCAACATGCGCGAAGCGCACGACTGACGCTCATCTGTTCCGATCACGCCCTCAATTCGCCGCCGCATAGCACGCCGACGTTCTCGGGTAGCTTGTCAATCAAAATCAACTCTGTTTCAATGGCCTTTATCTTTCAAACTCGAGGAGAGTCACAGTACATGCCAGTCGACGATGCCTTCAACAAACGAGAGCATTTCTACGAAGAAGAGTATTTTCGCAAGCGGGAGCAGGAGTTCATCGCGGCCCTACGACGCCGCGAGGGGCGTCAGGGTGAGATCAAGGAGCTCGGCGAAAAGCTGGGCGTCTCCGACCCCGGCCTGATTGAGGCGATCCTTGATATTGGCTTCTCAGGGCAGCTCAGCACGCTCCTCTTCCTTGCACCGGTCGTTCGAATCGCTTGGGCAGACGGCAGCGTCAGCCCCCAAGAGCATAAAATGATCGTTGAATTGGCCCGCAAAGACGGCGTCGCAGAGCACAGCGTAGCGGACCTCCTGCTCACCGAGTGGCTCGAGAAAAAACCATCGGAGACGTTCTTCTACGATACGTTGCTGGCCATCAGGGCAGTGCTCCTCGCGATTCCGCGCGAGCGGGCCGATGCCAGGAGAAACGAGATCATCAGCCGATCCAAGGCGCTCGCGGCCGCACCCGAAGGTCTCCTTCATAGTGGCGCCGAGATCCTCGAGACGGAACAGCGGCTGCTCGATTCAATCGAGGCCGAGCTCTCTCGCGATTTTCAGGCTTAGCGGCTACGCACCTTTACTACCAGATAGGTAAACTTCCCCTTTGGCAAAGTCTGGTGTGGCGTGCCATGCGGAATTCGTAAGACCTCGCCGGGACCGAGATCGAATGTCTGTCCACCCTTGATGGAGGGCCCTCGCATCTCGCCGGCAGCCGTCTCGCGTCCTGAGACCAGTTCTCCGCCAACGATCACCTGCGCGTGTCCTTCGCGAGCCACGAAGACATCGTCCATCTCAGCGTGCACTTCCGCTTCACCCTTCTCTTCGCGGTGGCCGACCATTACGTAGTAGCCGTCCGTGGCTGCACCGATCACCGGTATCCCGGTCTGCTTGTCCGAGACGAGCTTCTTGACCGTGGCATCGATTTGCGCGGTCGAGAAGCGCTCGGTTTTGCCTTTGTCCTGAGTAGAATTCAATTCCCTTGCTGGTGCGAGGCGCGCCGATGAGGAGGCCAGCAGAATCAAACCAGCAACCGCCATTATTCGCTTCATCTGAATCCTTTCTTGTTATCCCAATTGAAACGAGTCGACCGGATTAGTATGGAGTGCGGCGAGACCACCTCTCGCCGCTTTTGATTTAAGTAGTGCAGTGATGAAGAAGAAGTGGGCCTGTAAATCATAACGATGCGCTCGCTAAATCAAAAGCGGCGAGAGGTGGTCTCGCCGCACTCCATACTAAGCCAGTGGGCGCCCTCCCGATGTAACTATTTCGCTGCACCTACCAGTCCGGCGTCAAATGATCGCCGGTCCATTCTTCGTCGTTTGCGCGCAATCGACTGCCGAAGGATATCCGTGTGAGAGACCGTGCAGAGGTAGTCACCGATAAGCCATAAATCTTCCTCGGTCGTCATCCAGTTCACCCTGTCGAACCTGCGCAGGTTGACCGGGCGTGAATAGGCACGGAGAGTCTTCTCGCCTTCGAGATTGTAGTAGTGCTCGAAATAAGAAAGCGCGAGCTCGCGAATCGTCCGGTAGACGGGCTCACGAAAGCGCAACCCCGAATAGTTCGACTTTCCGATTGCGCCCCAGTGCCCGAGCTCCTGGAAGACGGCAATCACATGATCGTCATCGCGAACCGCAGCCAGGTCGACAATCAACGGTTGGTGACCGTTTATCCGCAGCGCCGCGGCAGCAAAAAGCGCACCCTCCATACAGTGTGCGGTGCGATCGCGGATCACGCGACGCGGAGAGCGGCAGGTCTCACCTTCATGCTCCTTGTTGTAACTGATGTCGTATTCAAGGAACTCCTGAAGCCTTTCCGGTCGCGATAATTTGCGAAGGACGGCGACTTCTTCAGAAGTCAAGCCATGGGTTTGGGGCATTCGCTATGATCTCCTCATTTCCAGTGGCGGAGATTACTTTCCGCTCCTCAAGGTGTCAACGATTATGGCTTACAATGCTGTCGTGAGCGATCAAACATGGCTTCTGAGTGATGCGGAGGAAGGCACGAGGCTCGATAAGTGGCTCGCCGCCCATGAACGCCTTGGCTCACGCTCACGCGCTCTGGCCGCGCTTGAGCGTGGAAAGATATTTGTCAACGATTCGGAGGCAACGCCATCGGACGGCGGGCGTCGCCTGGTTCGCGGGGACCGGATCAGGTTCTGGATCGACCGGCCGGGCACGTCAAGGCGGCGCCACTTTTCAGCGCCAAAACTGCCGGAGATCGATGTCGTCTTTGAAGATTCGGCTCTGATTGTCGTGTCGAAGCCTGCGGGAATGCTCACTGTTCCGCTTCGCAACCGCCGTGACGTTCGGTCTCTCTTTGATCACTTGCTCGAGCACATGCGATCACAGGGCAAGCGTCAGTTGTTCCCCGTCCACCGCATTGACCGCGATACCTCGGGCCTGGTGGCATTCGCGAAATCGCCGGAAGCGCAGCTTCACCTGAAAGCTCAATTCGAACGTCAGGAGCCAACGCGAACATACTGGGCGGTAGTCTATGGCCATCCAGTTCCCGCCTCGGGAACCTGGCGAAACTTTCTCTTCTGGGACCCCTCTGAATTGCGGCAGAGAGAGTCTCGAAAGGGGATCTGTCAATGCCAAGGAGGCAGTCAGCCACTACCGGCTGCTCGAGGCCTTCCGGACAACCTCCCTGCTTGAAGTCAACCTGCAGACAGGAAAGCGAAATCAGATTCGAGTTCAGGCCGGGCTGAGAGGTTACCCGCTGGTTGGGGAAAAGAAGTATCTCTATGGCAAGCTGCCGGCCCGGAGCATTCCCTTTGATCGCCAGGCCTTGCATGCCAGGCGCCTGGAGCTGCTGCATCCGGACGACAATCGACAAATGTCGTTTGAAGCTGCTCCACCTGAGGACTTTGCAAAGCTGATTTCGAGTCTTCGGAATTGAGAACTATCGTGCCCCAAACTTTATCGTGCCGCAGGCTGTCCAGCCTGCGGCGTGTCGCACCAACGGTGCGACCTGAAATAGCCCAGGGCGAAGCCCTGGGTTAAAACGACGCCACCTCAACGAAGCCCCACCGGGGCGACATTACAAGAGGAGGCGTCACATGCCGCAGTCGTTGTCTTCCGTCCTCGTTCACCTGATCTTCAGCACAAAACAGCGTGAACCCCTAATCTCACCTGAAATCCAACCCGAACTCTACAAATATCTGGCCGCCATCTTTGGAGCAGCCCAGTCGCCCTCGCTATCAATCGGCGGATATACAGATCACGTCCACATTCTCTTCGCACTCGCACGCACGAGGCCAATTGCCAACATTGTTGAGGAGGTAAAGGTAGCTTCTTCAAAATGGCTCAAGACCAAAGGAATTCGGAATTTCCATTGGCAAGCCGGGTATGGCGCGTTCTCCATCGGTGAATCGAACGTGCCAGCGTTGCGGAGTTATATTGAGCGCCAACGGGAACACCATCGGAGCCACTCATTCCAGGATGAGTACCGCGCGTTTTTGAGGAGTTACCGAGTTCAGTTTGACGAAAAGTTCGTCTGGGATTGATTCTCGGATCGATTCGCCCTTACAGGGCTCAATTCAGTGATGTTGGGCTACCCAGGGCTTCGCCCTGGGCTATTTAAGGTCGCGCCGTTGGCGCGACAACCTCCAGTGCCTTCAACTCTTTCAAGACAAAATGTCGAAACTTCAGGCTGCACAGCCTGCGGCACGATACTCATTCAGGGAGCGATGTGAAGTCTCTTGACGATCTGGTGGGCGACATCGCGGCCGGCCCATTCAGCCAGCATCTCGCTTCTCGAAGCGCCTATTGGCGGGTTTCGGCTATTGGGTTGCACTGGCACACCCTCACCAATCCCCAGCACTTTCGATGTCTTCGGTTCGAAGATTGTGTACTTGAGATTGAAGCCACCCGAAGAGGCGCCCATGCGATCGATCTCGAACTGCATCCAGACGACGTACCGACGCTCATCACTCTTGGCTGCATTGATAGCCTCGCTTCTCGTCTGATTCTTGCTCTCGCTTAGCTCCAGGTCCTGAGCAATCTGCCGCAATTCATTGAGACAACCCTGTCGGGCAATATCGGGATAATAGAGTGGCACATCGAACCCTGGCATCTCGGTCGAGACCATGACGGAAGCTCCTTTGGGCTTCTCCTTAGGCTGATCCGGCGGAGCCTCTGGTTCCGGCGTGACCCTGGCATCAGGCTGATTGACGCCCTGGACGGGAGGTTCATTGCTGCCCTTCTTCTGTTTGCGGCCCGACTGACCCGACGCCTGCACACCTCCGAGCACTCCTATCAGCAGGATCAGTACCAGCCATCGAGCCTGACGCAATGGCGAGGTCATAAGTATGATCATAGCCGTGAGAACACGGAATCTCAACATCCTGGCGAGTCCGTTGGGTCGATGATAACATCCCCCCACGGCAGGCGCTGTAATTGACCTGACAATCGATCCATATGAGCAGCCTAAACATCGCGAAGGCCGAACCGCCATTCATCCTCGCGCTCGATGTCGGGACCTCTTCAGTGCGCGCCGGTCTTTACGATGCACTCGGACGCTCGATCGACGCGGCCGAGAGCCGCACTCAATATCAGATGCGGGCCCTTCCTGACGGCGGTGTTGAGATCGACGCCGACCAGCTGGTGGAGACGGTCTGTCAGACGATCGATCATTTTCTTGTTTCCGTAAAGGCTATTGCACCGGAATTTGACAGTCGGCTTTGTGCCGTAGCCAGTAGCACCTTCTGGCACGCGATGATCGGCATCGACAGTAAAGGCCGAGCCATCACGCCGCTTTACAATTGGAGTGACACTCGGAGCGCACCGGATGCAGCGGCGCTGGGCGAGCGCCTGGGTGTCGACTGGATACACGAGCACACCGGAGTCGTGCCGCACGCCAGCTACTACCCGGCAAAGATTCTCTGGCTGCGGCGCACTCAACCAAACCTGGCGTCCCGCGTCGCGCGATGGGTTTCGATCGGTGAGTACTTGTACCTCCGGGTTCTGGGGCGTCTCTTATGCGGTGTCTCAGTGGCATCGGGCACCGGTCTCTTCAATCCCAATCTCTGCGACTGGGATGCAGATATGCTCCGTGCGATCGAGGTCGATCGCAGCCATCTGTCATCACTTGCGCCATCACTTGCACGGATACGAAGGAGTCAGGGCTGACGGGGCTGCGGCCTGAATTCGCCTCGCGCTGGCCGGCTCTGAGCCGCCTGCCGTGGTATCCGTCGGTCGGAGATGGAGCCTGCGGAAATGTTGGCTCGGGATGCGTAACACTGGATGAGATCGCGATCAATATCGGCACTTCAGGGGCTATGCGGGTCTGCTGGCCCTCGGCTGAGGTACATGTGCCGGTAGGCCTTTGGTGCTACCGAGCGAGTCGCGAGTTGATGGTCATGGGTGGCGCGCTATCGAACGGCGGTGACGCCTTTGGATGGTGCGTTGAGACACTGAACATCGACCGTGATGGCATCGAGGAACGACTGGCTGAGATGACGCCAGATGGTCATGGCCTGACGGTGCTGCCTTTCTTCTCCGGCGAACGCAGTACCGGCTGGGCCGATTATGCGCGTGCCGCAATCGCTGGCATGAGTCTGAGCACAACGCCTGGCGAAATCCTTCGCGCCGTACTGGAGTCGGTCGCGTATGGATTCGCGGGCATCTACGACCGGCTACAGGAAGAGTTGCCGGTACCGGCAAGGATAGTGGCCTCGGGCGGAGCGGTTCGGAGCTCTCCACTATGGGCACAGATACTGGCTGATGTTATCGGAGTTCCCCTTGCCGTCTCCGACGTGCGCGAGGCTTCGAGCCGTGGCGCCGCGCTGCTGGCGCTCAAGGCATTGGGGATGGTCTCAGACCTGAACGCGCTTGAGACGCCGTTCGCCGCTGTCCACCAACCTGACGCGAAGGCTCACGACTCATATGTGCGAGGCCGAGCACGACGCGAGCGACTCTACGATCTGTTGATTGGACCAGGGCCCGGGGTCCTTAGTTGAGAAAGGCACCGATGAGCGTGAGGCAGATGGAGACAGAGCGAGGGCGAATTTCGATAGCCGCAGACCCGTCAAAGCTGGCCCGCGAGGGCGCTCAACTCTTCGTGCGTCTGGCCATCGAGAACGTTGCCGCAAAGGGGCTCTTCACGGTTGCGCTCTCAGGCGGCTCGACTCCAAAGCTAATGTTCGCCCTCCTCGCAGACGAGCCATTCAAGAGCCAGGTGCCGTGGAGATCGATCGGGTTCTTCTGGGGCGACGAACGCACGCGTCGGGCCCGAGCATCCCGACAGCAACTATCGGATGTCAAAAGAGACCCTCCTATCGAAAGTGAATGTTTCGGCGGACAACATCTTTCGTATTCGCGGAGAGGATCCGGACCATGATCGAGCCGCGAGGGATTACTCCGACACGATCCGAAAGTTCTTTTCGGCAGAAGCGCCGGTAACTTTTCCAGCATTCGACTTGATTCTGCTTGGTATGGGCCCGGACGGTCACACCGCCTCTCTCTTCCCGGGCTCGGAGGCTTTGAAGGTTGACGACCGGATCTGCGTTGCCAACTACGTCGAGAAGTTTGACACCTGGCGGATCACGCTCTCTGCGCGCGAAATAAACCAGGCTGCTGAGATTGCGTTTCTGGTGGCGGGCGCCGATAAGGCAGCGACGCTGCACAACGTACTCGAAGGACCATCTCAGCCTGAGCTCTATCCCAGCCAGCTGATCCATCCAGGCTCGGGTAATCTGGTGTGGATGGTGGATGAGGCTGCCGCTGCGCAGCTAGTTGGCCGTAGCAGATCGGAGTAGTTCACGATCCGATTTGTAGGTAAGCAATTCAGAAGCCTCGGCAACATTCACCCAGTCGACGCGTTCGATCTCATCGTCATGTTCGCCTTCAACAGCGAGTGGCTGCATGACGAACCAGCGTACAGTCTTTCGAACCAGTTGACCCTCCCGGCGGAAGAAATACTCGGAACGTGGGAGTTCACTGACAATCTCGCAGCGATAGCCAGTCTCTTCCAGGACTTCTCGCAGAGCGGCTTCCTGACTCGACTCTCCCTTCTCCACAATTCCTTTGGGGAAGGTCACGACTGTCACACCCTTCAAGTCTTTAGCCCAGACGAGCAGCACCTCCCGCGGCCGCAACACCACGCCCCCAGCTGAGAATTCGAAGGCGGTCTTTCCAGTCAATGGTCGGTTTTGTCCGGGTACCAGATGAACTCGAGCGCGAGCCCGTCGGCGCCCCTGGTGTAGAAGGATATTGTCCGGTCACGGTGATGAATCAACTCGCGGCCTTCGGAGGTCGCGGTACGTTTCAGTTCGTCCAGCGACTCAACCCGCATGGCGAAGTGGACCGGATGGTGAGAGCCGGGACCGAGAAGGGCAATTCCGATGCCGTGAGCATCTCGCACCATGCCCCAGTCGGTGAAGCTGGCTTCGACGTTGAAGCCCAGCTTGCGATAGCGTTCGGCATCGGCGGCGACGTCGGATGATTTGACTGCGACGTGGTCGAAGAGCGGCATAACAACCTCCGAGAAGATGAAAATATCACCGTTGGGCTCCTATCGCCAGTATGTTACCCGCGCCAGACGGGGGCGGCTCGCGAGCCGCCGCGAAGAGGCCACATTTGTAGGGGCAGGGCTTGTCCCTGCCCGTCCCGCGCCGTCTGGCGCGGGTAACGATGATTCGCGTTGCCTTTCGTCAGGGTCCTCGCTATAAAGCCTCCATGGAAATAGAGCCATTTCAACTTGAGCGCCTCCAGTCGATCTGGGAGCACAGGGTCGAATACAACCTGTCTGAAAGCGGCATCCACCCATTGACCTTTGGCGAGCTTACCGGCGACGATCCTGACGCTCTTGCTCGTCTCTCCAGGCAGCAGCTCGGCTATACCCAGACAAACGGCACGATCCCTCTTCGAGAAAAGATTGCGGCCCTCTACTCGAATGCCACGCCCGACAACGTACTGGCCACAAATGGCACTTCCGAAGCCAATTTCGTGAGTGTGCTCGGATTGCTTGAGGCCGGGGACGAACTCGCTCTCATGCTCCCGAACTACATGCAGATCGGCGGCATCGCGCAAGCCGTGGGGGCTCGAGTCCGCCCATTTACGCTTCGTGAGAGCGATCGTTGGGCCATCGATCTCGATCGTTTGCGGGCGCTTGTCTCGTCCAATACAAAGATGATCGCAGTCTGCAACCCTAACAATCCGACGGGCTCAGTCCTGACGCCATCCGAAATGGAATCGATCGTTGAGATTGCCGCGCGTCACGACATCTGGGTTCTTGCTGACGAAGTCTATTCTGGTGCCGAGTTAGAGGGCGACTCAACGTCCTCCTTCTGGAATCTCCGAGATCGCTATTCGAAGATCATCGTTGCCAACGGCCTGTCAAAGGCCTACGCTCTGCCGGGTCTCCGGATCGGATGGGTGGTTGCTCCGGACGAGATCGCGAAACACCTGTGGTCTTACCGCGACTACACAACAATCGCACCGGGAGCTCTCAGCGATCTCATCGCACAATTGGCACTGGACCAACCACGCCGCCAGATTATTCTCAGCCGTACGCGTGCGATTCTGCAGCGCAACTTTCCCGTCATAGACAAGTGGGTAGCCCGCAACCGGGACCATTTCAGTCTCATAGCTCCGCAGGCAGGAGCGGTTGCCTTCGTTCGCCTCAAGTTTCCGGGCGGCTCCAGGAACTTCACGGAAATGCTATTGCGCGAGAAGAGCGTGCTGACGGTTCCAGGAGAGTTTTTCGGAATGGACGGGTTTTTCCGGATTGGCTTCGGTTCGCCGCCGGACTACCTGGATCGCGGTTTGGGAAGAATTGAGGAGCTGGTCAGCAATCTGTCAGCAATCGCCTGAAGAAACTCTCCTTGCATCCTTCTTCGCTTCAGCTTGTAGCCGACTCATCCAGCAGGTGCCTGATTATCTCTTCGATCTCCGCTTTGAGCCGAGTGTATCTCTCACCGGTTGCCGGCCCGTCGAACCCGGCATGAACTCGTTTGACCAGGCCATCACGCCCGATAAACAGCGTCGTCGGAAAGGCCGAAAAGTTCTCGAGCTGCGATAGCTTCTGTGCGACATCGGCTTCATCGGTAGTACCAGCCAGGAGGACTGGATAGTTTATCCGGTGGCGACGTGAGAAGATTCGCAACTGCTCTGCGTCACGCGAAACGTCACCCGTATACTCAAACGCCAGCGAGACAATCTCCAGTCCGCGATCATGATATTTCTCATAGAGCGGCCCGAGTACCTCAGCCTCGTCGTGGCAGTTCGGGCACCACGAACCTGTGATCGTCACTACAATCACCTTGTTCTGAAATCTCGCGTCGGTTGAAGAGATCGTCCGGCCATTGGCATCAGGAAAGCTGAACCTGAAGGGCTCCGCCGGATTCTTGAGGCGCGTTACCTGGCCGGCATCCGGAACTGTCAACGCAGAGTGGCCCAATGAGTCGGGCCGTTCTGCGGTGACCTTGCGCTCCGAATCAAGCTGACCCTCCAGAGTCCCTCGCGTAGTGAGAGAAGCCTTGAAAAGATGCGCATTGATCCCGTCAAATCGACTGATGACCAGATGCTCACCATCGAAACTGCCGGTCATCGTGCCCCAGTCGCCGCTAAGGGGAATGATCGTTCCGGTAACCTGATTCCCTGTTTGCGCTAACGAGGCACGCCAGACCCTCTCTTTCCCTTCTTCGCCGACTCGGAGAAGCCAGTCTCCATCAACGGGGCCTCCACGTGGCCGCTGAGGGTGGTCAGGTTCGGTCCGGCGCATGGCCTTGAACGCACGGCTGAGCTTCTCGTGCTGCCACTGTCGGTCGAAGCTTCCTTCAAGCTTGTCTCCAGAGACGGCGGCCGTTAGTTGGCCGTCGTAGAAGTCGTATCGCAATCTGAGCGTGCGTCCGTCGAATTGGCCGTCCGTCGAGACTACCCGGTCATCTCCATTGACAAGGGCGCCCACAACCCGGTCACCTTCGCGTTTGAGGTCCAGCGTAAATGCGACTTCATCCCCGGCCTTGTTGAGCACCGTCGCGTTCCAGAGTCCGGAGATCGGATCGCGACTTCCTTGACGGCACGCGCTGCAACAGATGATAAAGAGAAGACAAATTGTTTTGCGGTAGCTCACAGTCGGGAGTGTAACATCCCGTTTTGCGTTTTTGCGCCTCTTTGTGGCTACCAGGCTCCTCACGCGAAGGCAGGGCACTTGAACAACCAGGTTATCGACCCTATTTGCGGCATGCGCGTTAACCCGGATACTGCGGCCGGGAAGAGTGAGTATCAGAGCAACGCTTATTACTTCTGCAGCAAGGGCTGCCTGGATCGCTTTAACGCCGATCCGGGAGCCGCACTAAACCGGCCTCCCCAGCCGATGGCGCACGCAGCGCAACCTTCCCTTGTCCAGCTCGGATCGCCTCGTGCGCCAGTTCTCCACACTTGCCCAATGCACCCGGAAATCACTCGCAATGGTCCGGGGGCCTGTCCGATCTGCGGCATGGCGCTCGAGCCGCGAACGATCACGATGTCGGACGAGGTCAATCCGGAGCTCGTGGACATGAAGCGACGGTTCTGGGTCTGTCTCGTGCTTACCGCGCCCATTTTTCTGCTGGCGATGTCGGAGATGATTCCAGGACAGCCAGTTCAGTCTATCTTTTCTCCTCACTCCGCCGTCTGGACGCAGTTTGTCCTCGCAACACCCGTAGTCGTATGGGGTGGCTGGCCGTTCTTTCAGCGAGCATGGGCGTCAATAGTCAGCCGTCATCTCAACATGTTTACCCTGATCGCGCTGGGAACCGGCATTGCCTATTTCTACAGCGTAGTCGCTGCATTCTTTCCGGCAATCTTCCCGGCCGAACACAGCGCGCACGGTATGTCTGTTCCGGTCTACTTTGAGGCGGCCGCCGTAATTACGACCCTTGTGCTTCTTGGCCAGGTACTCGAGCTTCGCGCCAGGAGCCAGACACGCGATGCGATTAAGGCCTTGCTTGGACTCGCGCCGAAGACGGCGCGGCTGATCAAACCCGACGGCGGAGAGCAGGACATCCCGATCGGAAACGTCAAGGCCGGCTACTTTCTGCGCGTGCGCCCGGGCGAGAAAGTACCTGTCGACGGGGTGGTCACAGAAGGCGAGAGCTCGGTCGACGAAGCGATGCTCACGGGAGAGCCGCTCCCGGTTGAAAAACAGCCCGGCAGCCACCTCAGCAGCGGCACCATCAACGGCACGGGCAGTCTGATCATGCGCGCAGAGCGCGTGGGCGATGCCACCCTCCTTGCTCAGATTGTCAGGCTCGTAGGTGAGGCTCAACTCAGTCGCGCCCCGATTCAGCGTCTGGCCGATAAGGTCTCGGCGTTCTTTGTGCCGATCGTCGTCAGCGTCGCACTGATCACCTTTGTCGTATGGATGATCCTCGGACCCGAGCCAAGATTCACTCACGCACTGGTCAACGCCGTGGCAGTCCTGATCATCGCCTGTCCCTGCGCTCTAGGCCTGGCAACGCCAATGTCGATCATGGTGGGCACAGGGCGAGGAGCAACCTCGGGTGTTCTGGTGAAGAATGCTGAGTCTCTGGAAAAACTCGAGAGCGTCAATACTCTCGTAGTAGACAAAACAGGCACTCTTACCGAGGGAAAGCCACGTCTTGTGTCGATCGTCACCTTTGGTAAGGTCAGTCAGAATGAGCTGCTACGACTGGCCGCAAGCCTCGAGCGTGCAAGCGAACACCCGCTGGCAAGTGCTGTAGTAGCGGGAGCCGTCGAGAGGGCTCTTCAGCTCAGTGACGCTCGCGAGTTCAAATCCATGACCGGCATGGGGATCACCGGTCAAGTCGACAAGCGAAGCATTGCTATCGGCAGTCGCAGGTTTCTTGAAGAGAACGGCGTCGACACAGATAGCGCAACCGGTAAAGCAGAAGAACTGCGGACAGACGGAGAGACTGTCGTGCTGGTGGCGATCGATCGACAACTCGCCGGACTCCTCGGCGTATTGGACCCCATCAAAACCTCGACCCCGGAAGCGATCGATGCGCTTCGGGCCGACGGAGTCAGGCTGGTCATGCTTTCGGGAGACAGCCGAACCAACGCTGAATCGGTTGGCCGTAAGCTTGGAATTGATCAGATTGAGGCGGAAGTTCTTCCCGCGCAGAAGAGCGAGATCGTGAAGCGACTCCAGTCGGAAAAGCAGGTCGTTGCCATGGCGGGCGATGGAATAAACGATGCGCCCGCGCTCGCACAGGCAGACGTAGGTATCGCGATGGGCAGCGGAACCGATATTGCCATCGAGACTGCAGGCATCACATTGGTCAAGGGCGATCTCCGCGGAATCGTGCGAGCCCGCAATCTGAGCCGGGGGACGATGCGCAATATCCGCCAGAATCTCTTCTTCGCCTTCGTCTATAACTTCCTGGGAGTTCCGATCGCGGCGGGTCTTCTCTATCCGGTGTTTGGGATCCTGCTGAGCCCGATGATCGCGAGCGCGGCTATGACATTTAGTTCAGTCTCGGTGATCGCCAATGCGCTCCGGCTGAGACATTTGAAACTCTAGTAGGTCTTGAAGAGTTATTGGTGCCGGAGGTGCCGCGCCAACGGCGCGACCTCAAATAGCCCAGGGCGAAGCCCTGGGTATGGATGGCCAACAATCGGTCGAGGCCCATCGGGCCGACATTGCCCCGGTGGGGCGTGGAGGCACGCCCGCAATTATCCACCCAGGGCTTCGCCCTGGGCTTTTTCAGGTCGCGCCGTTGGCGCGGCGACTGGTATTGAGATCGATGAGACAGCCTACCAGCCGCAAAAACGCAAACAACCTGAGGATGTCTTAACGAGGTTTGATCTCTCTGCCGTTGGCGGCGGGGGCACTCGCCACAGCCTCCTTGAGCTTCGATATCACCTCACTCGAGAGCTCATTGTAATCGGCGACAACCGTGAAGCCCGCGGCATTGCAATGGCCGCCGCCGCCAAACTGCTCTGCAACACGCGCGACGTTGACGCGATTCTTCGATCGCAGGCTGATGCGATAGGTTGAACCGGGAAGCTCGCGGAAGAAAGCCACCGCCTCGACTTCTCCGATGGTCAGAGGGTAGTTGATAATCCCGTCGGAATCGTCCTCGCCGGCCCCCGAATCGAGCATCGCCTCCTGAGACATCGTAATCCAGGCAATCCGCCCGCTATCATCTCTCTTCAGAGTCGAGAGAACCGACCCGGCAAGCTTCACCTTGGCGTAGGGATATGAATAGAAGATGGCTTGCGACAACTTCGCCGGCTGGGCGCCATGGCGGACGAGCTCGCTGGCAATCTTGAACGTCCGCTCAGTTGTATTCGAGAAGTGGAATGAACCGGTGTCAGTCAGCAAGGCCGCGTAAACGCAGCTTGCAAGCTCAGGCGTGATTCGAGCGCCGATAGCTTTGGCCAGGTTGTAAATCATCTCGCCAACTGCGGCCGCGGTCGAATCGATCCAGTTGACCTGGCCGAACAGACCAGTCGTCGAATGGTGATCTATGTTCACCACAAACTGGTTCTTCAAGCCAGGCAGTCCCGGGCGAGTGACGTCGCTGCATTCAATGACAAAGAACGCGTCGTAGTCGCGATCGACGTCTGGCGCGACACGTACCTCGTCGGCACCAGGCAGCTTGGCGTACGCGTGAGGGACGCGGTCGCACATGACGACCTCTGCCTTCTTGTTGAGGCCGCGCAGAATCCAGCAGAGCGCAAGCGATGAGCCCAGGCTGTCGCCGTCCGGCCGGACGTGCGACGTGATTCCGAAGCGATCATTCTTTTCGATGAGGTCGATGACCTGACTTAACATAGTTCTTTCTCAAGCAGGCAAAACATCTCGCCTTTGCCTACTCCTTCCCGGCAGGCTCCGCGTCTTCGGCCGGAGCCTCAGCAGCGGGATCCTCCCCGGCGACCTGAGCGATGATTTGCGACATACGCGCCCCACGCTCAATTGTCTGATCCAGTGTAAAGATAATTTGGGGACTCTTGCGGAGCTTCAAGCGCGTGCCGAGAGCACGTCTGAGGAAAGCGGAGGCACGATTGAGAGCCGCGAGCGTTGTGCGCTGCTCCTCAGTCGAGCCCAGCACACTAACGTAAATTCTCGCGTGTGAAAGATCCGGACTCACCTTCGCCTCGGTGACTGTGGCAAAGCCAACGCGCGGGTCGCGCAACTCCCGCGCAATGAGATTGCTGACCTCATTCTTCAATTCGTGAGCCAGCCTGTCGGACCGGTACTGCATAGCGAGCCCTAAAGCTCCGTTGCTGCTACCTTCTCGGTGACGTAGGCCTCAACGACGTCGCTAACCTTGTAGTCGTTGAATCGCTCGATGGTCAGGCCGCATTCGTAGCCCTGCTGAACTTCGCTGACGTCATCCTTGAAGCGCCGCAGGCTGCCGATCGCGTTTTCGAATATGACAACGTTATCACGTATCAGACGGGCGCGCGCGGTCCGCTTGATCAATCCGTCGATCGACCATGCAACCCGCAACCGAGCCCACCTTGGGCACTCGAATGACATCGCGGATTTCTGCCTTGCCGATGACCGTCTCCTTGATCGTGGCATCGAGCATTCCGATCATCGCGTTGCGAATCTCTTCCTCGACCTTGTAAATGATCGAATGAAGCCGTATATCCACGTCTTCCTGCTTGGCTATCTCGTCGGCTCGCGATTCCGGTCGGACGTTGAAACCGATGATCACAGTAGCCGCGCCGCTGGTGGTCGCATTTGAAGCGCTGGCCAGCAGAACATCCGACTCGGTAATCGCTCCGACTCCTGAACGGATGATGCGCACCTTGACCTTGTCGGTCGAAAGCTTTCCGAGAGTATCTTTGAGCACTTCGACTGAGCCCTGGACATCGGTCTTGAGAATGATCAGCAGCTCCTTTACCTCGCCGGCCTCCATCTGCGAATGCAGCTGATCCAGGCCCCGGGCAGCAGTTCTTGCAAGAGCTGACGCCCGCGCCTTCGATTGCCGGTAGGCTGAAATCTGCTGGGCCTTGGCGACGTCGGCGACCACCTGGAACTGATCTCCCGCAGCCGGAACGCCTTGAAGTCCGAGGACCTCAATCGGCGTCGCAGGTCCCGTCTCCTCAATCTGTTCCGCACGATCATTGAACAGCGCGCGAACGCGGCCAAAGTAGTTCCCCACAATGAACGGCTCGCCGATTTTCAGTGTTCCGTTTTGAATGAGCACCGTGGCTACTGCGCCGCGGCCCCGATCGAGCTTTGCCTCGAGCACGGTTCCCGTCGCCAGACGTCTCGGATTGGATTTGAGATCCAGGAGGTCGGCGGTGAGAAGGATCAATTCCAGAAGCGAATCAATCTTCTCGTGCTTCTTGGCCGAAACTTCAACCATCGTCGTCGAGCCGCCCCATCCCTCCCAGAGGAGGCCGCGATCAGCAAGCTCCTTCTTTACGCGATCGACGTTTGCATCAGGTTTGTCGATCTTGTTGATCGCCACAACGATCGGCACATTCGCCGCCCGGGCATGCTCGATTGCTTCGATCGTCTGTGGCATGACACCGTCGTCAGCCGCGACCACCAGCACAACTATGTCGGTGACTTTGGCTCCCCGCGCTCGCATCATGGTGAACGCTTCGTGGCCGGGTGTGTCGAGGAAGACGATTCGCCTCGTCAGGTGAGGCTGATCCGGGTTGGGCACTTCCACCGAATAGGCACCGATATGCTGCGTGATTCCGCCGGCTTCACCCTCGGCAACGCGCGATGTGCGAATTGCATCGAGGAGGCTCGTTTTACCGTGGTCGACGTGGCCCATGACCGTGACGACTGGCGCCCGTGACTCCGTGTCCTCCATCGCTTCGGGCGTGATCTCGAACTCTGACTCGACCGTCATGTCCTCGAAAGCACCGAACGATACATCAAATCCAAAGAAGCCGGCCCACCTCGCGAGCCATGTCGGCGTTGAGCGTCTGGTTGATCGTCGCCATCACGCCGCGCTCGAAGAGCATCGATACGACATCTTTCGGCTTGACCTCGAGCTTCTCTGCGAACTCTCTGACCGTGCTCCCTTCCACCAGCCTGACCGGCTTGAGTTCGGCCGGAATCACTCGTGCGGCGACAGGGGCTACACTTCCGCCTCCACCGCGACGGAGATTGAAGCGTGCAAGTGGCGAGTCCTGGCGTTCCTGAGGTCCGCGAGGTCTGGCGCTGTGGCGGCCCTTGTGACGAGTATCCCTGGGCGGCACGTATACGGTGCGCTGCTGTGCCCCTGAGGGCAGCAGATGGACTCCTCCCGACTGGTCAGGGGTACCTGGCTTTGCGGTAGCGACTCCGGGCCTCTCACGGACAAATGTTGCAGGTGGCGCCGGCGGCCGTGGTTTCGGCGATGCAAGACGAATCACGTTGGTCGTTGAGGCAGCCGTCGCCGGTCGAGCCGGCGCAGGCTGGTGCGACGGAGGCGCCGGAACCGGCGCAGCCGGTTGCGGAACCGGTTGAGGAGCCGCAGGTGCTTGAGTCTCACTGGCCTCGACGGGAGCTTCCGCCTGCACCGCAGCTACAGGTGGCGTGATGACAGCTTCCGCCAGAGGAGCGGTCTCAACGGGAGCCGGAACGGGGGCTGGAGGAGCCGGAGGCGGCGGCACGATCTTGACTATTCGGGCGCGATTGGTGGCATCCGGAGCCGACGGCGCAGGCATTACCGGCTGCGCCGCCTCCTCAGGCTGCTCTACCAATTCAGCTGCCGGGCTCGGAGCTGTCGAAGCTTCCGCTTCACCCTCAACCGGCGCTGGAGCCTTGATCGTCTTCACGAGGCGCGCAGTGCGATGGCCGGTCGATTGCTCCTTCTTCGGATAATAGAGCTCACGGATCTTGTCTGCTACCGGATCATCCAGCGAGTTCGATGGGACGCTCACATCGACGCCGAGCCGCCGGGCATCCTCGAGCACCTTCCGGCTCTCCAGCTTGAGCTCCCTGGCTAGTTCGTAAATCCTGACCTTGCCCATTTATACCTTGTTGAGTCTGCCCTTGTTCGAAGGCAACGATGACAACTTACGGGGCTCATCGTTGCCGCTCTTCTATTCAGCCGGCTGCTTTCCGGTCGCAGTGCTGCTTTCCTCCGTCTCCTCGCCCTGGGTCTCCGGCGCCGTCGCCTGGTCGGTCTCGCCTTCGTGATCGGAGCCAGCCGCGGTTGCGAGCTCCTCATCAACGTCTCCAGACTCTTCTGGCTCGGCTGACTCTCCGGGCTCGAAATCTTCAGCCGCGTCTTCCTCTTCGGTTTCGAGACCGGCCTCTTCCTCCGCACGCGCCTTGGCGGCACGCGCCTCGACGATCACCTGGGCCGCATCGAGCCGCTGCTGCGCATCATCAATACTCAAGTCGAGCCATTCGGAGACTTCATCTACAGAAGTGACCGCCAGCTGTTCGACGGTCTCGATGCCATGCTCGGCGAGCGCCGGTATATCCGATGGCGTAATCCCTTCGATCAACGAGAGCGGAACCACCGGTGCGGAAATCAGCTGCTCCATCTGCGTTGCGACTTCGCGACGCATCTCTTCCTCGCTCCTGATGTCGATATCCCAGCCGACGAGCTTTGCTGCCAGTCTGACATTCTGGCCGCGCTTGCCGATGGCCAGCGACTGCTGCTCGTTTTCGACGGTCACCTGCAATTTCTTGTTCTCGAAATCGGTAACCGTGACTTTATTAACCTTCGCAGGAGAGAGAGCGTTGGCGGCGAAGATCGCCGGATCCTCGGACCATTCAATGATGTCTATCTTCTCGCCCCTCAGTTCGCGAATGATCGATTGAACGCGCGAGCCCTTCATACCGACGCACGCACCGACGGGATCGACATCGCGCTCATTCGAAATGACCGCGATCTTTGCGCGCTCGCCCGGCTCGCGGACAGCCACCTTGATGACCACCGTTCCATCATAGATTTCGGGGACTTCCATCTCGAAGAGGCGCTTGATGAGCTCGGGACTGGTTCGCGAGACTTCGATCTGCGGCCCCTTTGACTCCCGGTTGACGTTGTGGATGACAATCCTGACGCGCTCACCCTGGGTAAAGGTTTCATTGCGGGACTGCTGCGATTTCGGCATGACGGATTCGACTCCGACGCCGAGGTCGACGATCACGCGTCCACCTTCGAAGCGCTTGACGAATCCATTGAGCAGTTCTCCGACGCGGCCGATGTACTCCTCGTAGATGTTGTTGCGTTCGGCTTCGCGCACCTTCTGGAGGATGATCTGTTTGGCAGTCTGAGCGGCGATGCGGCCGAGCTCCTCCATTGGCCGGGGCAGCTCGAGCATGTCTCCGACTTCGGCGCCCTCGCCAACCTCGGCGTTGGCCTCCTCGACGGTCATCTCCCGCGCTGAATCGGCCACTTCGTCGACTACTGTCTTGACTGCAAAGAGGTCTACGGTGCCGCTCTCAAGGTTATACCGGGCGTGCAGGTCTTCGCCGGACTTGAAGTGTTTGCGCGAGGCTGTCACCACGGCATCTTCGATGGCGCCGATGATCACCTGCGAGTCGATCTTCTTCTCGCGGCTGAGCAACTCAATATTCTGTGCGATAGAACTTAACGTGTTCATATGTCAGCAATCTCAAGATTCGCCCTGGCAATTCCTCTCAATGGCAGGCTGTGGCGATGGCCTTGATCGTCCTCGAGAACAGCTGCGGGCTCCCCTTCCGGGTCGAGACCGATCAGCCTGCCCCGAAAATTGCGTTGGCCATTGAGGGCCTCAAGCAGGCGAATTCGGACTGGATGGCCTGCAAACCTTTCGAAGTCGGCCGGTTTGTAGAGTCCGCGATCGAGCCCGGGGGATGCGACTTCCAGTGTATAGCGGTGCGGGATCAGGTCCTCTACGTCGAGGATCACCCCGACCTCTTCGCTGACGTGGGCGCAATCCTCGTGGGTGACTCCGCCGGGTTTATCGATATAGATGCGCAGGAAGGCGTTTCCGCGTCCGCCGGCCAATTCGGCATGCACCAGCTCTAAACCCTTTCGAAGCGCGACGCGCTCGATTATCTCGTGAATGCGCGGATCCAGATTCGCCACGTCACCTATATGAAAAAAGTGGGCGCTAGCCCACCCCCAGAACAAGAGAGCAATCGTACCGCAGCAGGCCTTCAAAATCAAGGCATTCCAAAAGCTAAGGCGATTGAGGCGCGGCTCGCCGGCCATCTCCTCTACTGCATCTTTCCAGCTATTTCAGCAACATAACGCACCATCGAACCCGTGCGGCCCGAAAAGGCACCAACCAGGTACTCGCGTTGTCGCGCCAGGGCGCGACCTGAAACAGCCCAGGGCGAAAGCCCTGGGTTTCGGTAACGAAACCCACGTGCAGCCCTATCGGGGCGACATTTCGCAAGGTTCGAAGCCTTTGCGTGATACCGCCCTTTTTAGGGCTCTACGTATTGTTTCGTGGACTCCCCGGGGCTTCGCCCCGGGCTATTTCAGGTCGCGCCCTTGGCGCGATAATCGCACACTAGTAGGCGACACCGGCTCCTTCACGACTTTGCCGCAGACTGGACGGTCTCCGGCACGATTCGCAGAAATATCTTGAAGATGCCACCATTTCGGCATAGTATGCCGCCGCTCAGCCACGCTCGCACAGCTCAGCTCGAGGGGACTATGACCCGCTATCTACCGGCTTTTGCTGACACGGATATCTGGAGCGTCGTTACCAGAATCACCAATCCGTTCAATCTCGCCGCCTTTGCCCTGGCTGTCGTCCTCTACCTCGTCATCCGCAAGAGGCGCGGCGATATCCCCTTCATCGTCTGGGTAATCATTCTCCTTCTTGTAGTCATCCCGGTAGGAGCCTCGCTCTATCGCGAGCTGATCCATACTCAAACGGCCGAAAACGCCATCTACCACGTCCGCGTGACCGTGGTCGATCCGCAGAGTGTGCCAGTCGAGGACGCCAAGGTCTGGTCATCCGCAGGCGGAGAACCCAAGCGAGTCGCCGGTGGATGGCAATTCGACATCCCCGCGGCCAGCAAGTCGCAGGATGGAAAGGCGACGGTCTACGCTACCCAGGAGAACGCTTTCCTGAGGGGTCAAACCGAGCTTGCGCTCCTCAGCGATCACAACCCGTCAGCCACTATTCAGCTCAAACACGATGACACGGCTCGCGTGCGCGGCCAGGTTCTCGACTCCAGGGGGAATGGCGTCGGTGGCGCGCGGGTGACAGTAGTAGGATTCGGAAGCGAGGGGGCAACAACACCAGCCGACGGAGGCTTCGAACTGCCGGCTCATGCTGCAATCGGCCAGCAGATTCTGCTACATGCAGAAAAGACTGGATTCAAGAGCGCCGAACAGTACCACCCTGCCGGAAGAGATGCCGTGACGCTCGTTCTTTTAAAGTGAAAGGAGGCCGGCAATGCAGAGAGCAACTTTCCAGATCGTCTGCGCCACCCTGGTGCTTCTTGTGACGGTGTCGACCCTGGCCGAACAAGGCGTCCTGGTGGTCCAGATCTCAGACCCGCAGGGCCAGCCCATTCAAGGTGTTGTTGTGAGCACGAAGGGCGATGGTTCAGTAAGCGCGCGGTCCGACGTTGCCGGGAGAGCGCGTGTCCAACTATCTGCGCAGAGCCGCCCCGGCGATTGGGTCCAGCTGCAGGTCATCGCCCGGCTTTCAGGCAACCGGGACTTAGTCTTTATCAGCCCCTGGGATGAGCAGGTAATAGTACCCTCATTCGACAATAAACCAGGTAACTTTGTACCCCTGGTCCTGGCACAAAGATCGGATAGAACGATGCTCTCGAGTCGCAAGGTGATCTCATCGATCACCCAGAGCATACTCAAAGAGTATTCAGCGAAGAACGCGAGTGGAGCGATCACGCCCGAACAGAGGCAGGCCGTCCTTGCAGACCAGGCCCAAAAATATGGGCTCAAGCCCGAGGAGATCGATAAGGCGATCAGGAACTGGCTTACGGAAACCTCGTCCCGAGGTACAGATCGTGGATCGGCCGGCGGCGATCAGCGGTTTGAACAGGGCCTTGCCGCCTTGTACGCAAGAAACTATCCCGAAGCGACCTCCTACCTCATGGCATCCCTCGAGCAGAGCAAGAAGGAACTTGAGAAGGCACAAGCGCAGGTGGCCGACAACGCGTTCTTTCTCGGGCAGGCGTTGTTTGAACAGCGTCAGTACAGTGAAGCCGCAGACAACTATCGAGTAGCATTGACCCTTCGGCCAAATGACGGCGTGACACTAAACAATCTCGGCCTCTCGCTGCGATTGGCTGGGAAGACTGACGAAGCGGAGTCCTATTCGCGGCGCGCCGTAATCGCCAAGGGGGCTGATCCTCGTTTTGGCCCGTCACACCCAGCCACGGCGATCGCGACACTCAACCTGGCCGTACTCTACCGCGATCTCGGCAAGACCGCCGATGCTGACAGCACATTCCAACAAGCCCTCAAAATCTCCGAAAAAGCCTTCGGACCCGAGTCACCCGAGGTTGTCACCTGCCTCGATTACTATTCGAACTTTCTGGATTATTCGCACCGAGATGCCGAGGCGGCCGTGGTGCAGGCTCGAGCCAAGTCAATCCGTGATAAGGCTTACGCACAAGGCCGCAAGGAGGCAATCGCAGATGCAAGGAAGACTCTCGATCTGAAAACGAGAGAGCTAGGACCTGAGCATCCTGACGTGGCTACTGCGATGATACAGCTTGCCGACGTCCTACCTTCACAGGGTAATTTCGCCGAAGCCGAGAGACTCTATAAGAGCGCACTCGCCATCAGAGATAGGAACGAGAATAAGAGTCCTGTGGGTGATGTCCTTATGAGTCTGGTCGGATTCTATATAGACCAGTCGAGGTATGCCGAGGCCGAGCCTTTCTGCAAACAGGAGATCGCTATCTACGAGAAGATTCCGAGCGAGTACAACCGGCTGGTCGGCGCTCTGAGGCAGCGTTCTCAAATTATGAAGGCCACTGGGCGTAGCGCGGAGGCGGTAGCAATTGACAATCAAATCCTTGCCATCCAACAGAAACATGGTTTTGTGCCTAACCGTGTTGCGCTGCCCAACGAGCCGGGAGTGATAGATGTTGAGCAGAGAGCTCCTATACTCAACCAGAGAGCCATTCCCATTGAGGAAAGGCCGCAAAAGCCCCTCAAGCCATAATTAGTGTGGACATTTTTATCTTGGAAGAGTTACGCCGCCGGAGGTTGTCGCGCCGACGGCGCGACCTCAAATAGCCCAGGGCGAAGCCCTGGGTATGATAGCCAACAATCGATCGAGGCCCATCGGGCCAACATTGCCCCTGTAGGGCATTGCGTCCGCCCGCGATGATCCACCCAGGGCTTCGCCCTGGGCTTTTTTAGGTCGCACCTTTGGTGCGCCGCGATTGAGGAACCAACAATGAACGATTCACTGACAAAGATTCAGCAGTTCGCAATCGGCCTGACTCTTGTATCAGTCTGCGCATTTCTGGCTGTCGCAATGCCCGCCAAAAGCCAGGAGGCTACGGTAAAGCCGGTCAGCTCAGAAAAGCTGCCCAACGTTCCCGGCAAGAGCCTGACTGCCATCACCGTAACCTACGCGCCGGGCGGCAAGTCGGGCGCGCATCGACACGCAGGAAGCGTATTTGCGTACATCCTTTCGGGGTCGATCCGATCCGAAACCTCGGCGACCGGCCCGGCCAGAGTATACAAGGCGGGCGAGAGCTTCTTTGAACCTCCGGGCAGTACACATCTCGTCAGCGAGAATGCAAGCACAACCGAGTCCGCCAGTTTGCTCGCCATCTTTATTGCTGACGACGGCGCGCAGCTCACGACTTCCGGCCATTGAGTTGACTTTGGTTCGTCGAATCGAATAATGGAGCGGGACGCCTTGCTCTCCCCCGGGAAAGGACCTCATGAAACTCGCACCGAAGTGTTATGCAGCACTTCAACTCTTACTCGTCATTGCACTCGCTCTCGCCGCTCCGGCTTGCCAGGAGAAAACGATCGATGACGCGACCCTGACGGCCAAGGTCAAGGCCAAGATGATCGCCGACGGACGAGTGAGCGCGACTCGCGTCAATGTCGAGTCCGTAGAGGGTGTCGTCACGCTCAAGGGTGAGGTTCCGACGCCCCAGGAGAAGACGGCGGCGGAAGATATCGCCAAGACTGTCGAGGGCGTTAAGCGGGTCTCAAATGAGATAACCGTCAATGCCGCCGTGGCAGGTTCCGGCGCACCAACGGTCGACGAGCTCAAAGACAAGGCGAAATCGGCAGCAGATCAGATTGCGGAGGGTGCTAAGCAGGGTGCCACCGACGCGGGGCTCAAACTCGAACTCAAAGGCCGTCTTGCGGCCGCCGGTTTCAGCAACATCGGCACCGAGGTCCACGACGGCGAGGTAACACTCACAGGACAAGTGGCGAGTGAAAAAGAGCGGAGTGCAGTGGAAACGATCGTCGCGCGTGAAAACGGCGTCAAGAAGGTAGTTAATAGACTGACGATCAAGTAAGGGCCAGCTAAAGTATTTCCTTAACTTTCAGGCCGATCTCCGCGGGACTCTTGACGACGTGGATGCCGGCGGCCTCCATGGCAGCGATCTTCTCTGCTGCCGTACCTTTTCCACCCGCGATGATCGCCCCCGCATGGCCCATCCGTCTTCCCGGTGGGGCAGTCTGACCGGCTATAAAGCCGACAACCGGTTTGGTCATCTTCTTCGAGGCAAACTCGGCTGCCTCCTCCTCGGCCGACCCGCCGATCTCACCGATCATGACTACTGCGTCGGTATCGGGATCGGCTTCGAAGAGCTCGAGCGCGTCCCTCTGGCTGGTGCCAATAATCGGATCACCACCAATTCCGATACAGGTCGACTGGCCTATTCCGAGAGTCGTCAGCTGACCGACCGCCTCATAGGTGAGCGTTCCGCTACGCGAGACGACTCCGACGCGGCCCTCCCGGTGAATCCGGCCGGGCATAATTCCAACCTTGCACTTTCCCGGAGAGATCACGCCCGGGCAGTTGGGACCCACCAGACGAACTTTGCGCTCTTTCACGTACTCAAATGCCTTCACCATGTCGAGCGTAGGAATGCCTTCGGTGATGCATACCACAAGAGATACGCCGGCGTCAGCTGCCTCCATGATCGCATCGGCGGCAAAGGGCGGAGGAACATAGATCACCGAGACGTTGGCTCCCGCCTCATTAACCGCGTCTTGCACGGTATTGAAAACCGGAATTCCCTCATGAACTGAGCCTCCTTTGCCCGGTGTCACGCCGGCCACGATTCGGGTGCCATAGTCGCGCATTTGAAGGGCGTGAAACGTGCCTTCCCTGCCCGTCAGGCCCTGGACGGCGAGGCGTGTATTCTGATCAACAAGGACACTCAATATCTAACCTCCTGACTAAAAAGAGGTGCAGGATATCATATGGCTATATCGCCCATACAATACGAGCGCGCGAGGAGCTCGAACTCATGCCTGTGCCTGCCAGAACTTGATGACCATGAGAGTCAGATCATCCTGCTGGTCAGTCCGATTGGAGAAGGACTTGATCTCATCAAGGGCCCTGTCGAGAATTGCTCGAGCCGTCTCCGAATTACCGGCCAAACCAGTCGTTCGACCGGAAACAATTGAAATGAGGCGATCCTCTCCGAAATCCTCGCCGGCTTCATTGACGGCATCAGTCACGCCATCCGAAAAAAGAACCAGCATGTCGCCGTCCTCAAGAAGCACCTCACCGGAACTGTAGTCGGAAAAATCGAACAACCCCAGTGCCAGACCTCCATCAGTCAGACGCTCAATCCGCCCGTCTCGTCTGACGAGAATCGGTGGATTATGGCCGGCGTTGGTATAGGTCAGGTGACCAAGCGTCGAAATCACTCCGTAGAAGGCAGTGAGATAACTGTTTTCGAGAGATCGTACGACAAGATAGCGATTTACCTTGGTCACCGTCTCTGCCGTACCCTGAGAGCTGAATGCCTGGGCATAGAAGATCCCCTGGAGCGTCGACATAAGCAGAGCCGCCGGAATCCCCTTGCCCGAGACATCACCGATGACGACACCCGTACGGCCGTCATCAAAAAGCATATAGTCAAAGTAGTCGCCACCGACGTTCCTGCAGGGAATGTTGATGCTCGCGACATCGAGATTGCTTCTCTGCGGCAGCTCCTTCGGCAGCAGCTGTTGCTGTATCTGGTGAGCGAGCGTGAGCTCCTTCTCGAGCGCGCGCTTCTCATGCATGATGCGCTGCAAACGCGCGTTTTCGATGACCATTGCCGCCTGGTTTACAAGTGAGGCCAGCGATTCAGTTATATCGGGCTTGCAACGGTGAGAGGATGACCGGCTGTCAACGTAGAGAACACCGATTATTTCTCCGTGCAGCTCGCCCGATCCAGGATCGCCCTCCATCTGACCCGAGAGCTCGAGAGGCAGGCAGGCGATTGCCTTCAGCCCAAGGAGATCAACGCTTTGTTTGGAAGGAAGAGAGAGATTCATATCGGTGCCCGAAATAATCACCGGCTGGCCGGTCTTGAAGACCCTGTCTGCCAGACGGTTGCTGATACTCAGGTCGGCGGTCAGGTCCGACTTCTGATCATCACGAGCAACGCGGTGGGTGAGCTGGCCGGCCTCATCCTTGAGCATGATGAAGCCGCGCTCGGTACCGGTGAGCTCGATCGTCGTATCGACGATCAATTTCAGGATCCCATCCAGCGAACGAACACTGTGGACAGCTCGAAGGGTCTCCAGGACAAGCTCCAGTCTCTGAAGCTCAGATGACTGGCGAACGGTCGCTATCGAGGGCATCCAGAAGGACTGGGTGGAGAGAGATTCCGTCGACGAGTCATGGAAGACGTACTCTGATGACTGTGGGTCACCGAAGCGGATGCGATCTCCGTCCTCGAGCAGTTTCTGAGTAACGCGCTCACCGTTGACGAACGTTCCCCCGCTGCTGGCCTTGTCGCGAATCAGAGACTGGCCAAGCTCGGTGACGATCTCCGCGTGAAAGCGGGATGCGCGTTGATCAAGCAGCACGAGGTCGTTGATGCTCTTGCGCCCGACGGAGAAGACTGGACGATCTATTCGGATGGTCCTGGCTTGCCCGTCCGCGTCGATGTGTTGAAGCTTGCCGCGCAGTCGTTCGATTGGTTGTAGAGAGCGAGTTACGGATTCCATGAGCCTCGTGCGACTCTGCGAAGTGTCAATATTTGCTCGGTGCCTTGCCAGTGCTCGTTTTCCTGTGTTAAGTGAGTCTCACCTATCGCCCCCATTCTCACTGGGTTGCCAGGAGTTGGCAAGGGTCTCTTTTCGTCGCAGGTTAGCGTACACCACTCTTGCATCAGATTGCACTCGGTTCCGAAGCGGCAGGCTGCGTTGGCCCACCTCAAGCACACAGCGTTAGGTGACAATCGGTTGCTCGATTGCGTGTGCCTATGAATGTGATTTGTTTTTTATCTGCAGGTTGGAATATGCGTGTCGAGCACATCTCCGTAAAAGACGTCCGACCGGCGCGCTAAGCAGGGGCGGAAAAGACCACTGCTTCTGTACTCGCCAGCGCCTCGAGAAGCTCAACCGTCAACCAACAGCCTGAAAGCCACCGGCGCCATTGGTGAGTCGCGAGACCTTAGCACCGCCCAGCTCTATCGCTGTGCGACGTTGTCTGTATCGATCATCTGCCAGATTCAAGTCTCCGGGCATCCACGTTGGTCGCAGGTTTTGATTGGCTCGGCTCTCTCGCAATGCACGCACTTGGAGATTCTGGCGTCCGCAGAGCTAATCTCGGCTGGCTTTCACAAGCGCCAATGGCGACGGTTGCGTAACGCGCCTGACCGATCCAGCTGTTAATGGGGTCTTGAAGCAAACACCCACTCCCGCTCAGGTACGATTCCCCTAAGGATCGCCTCACTCGTCCGCCGGCCCACATCCCGATTACTTCGGCGGCGGGCGGCTGGCATTGCTCAAATTTCGGCATTAGCAGCAATTGCTGGCCCTTATCCCGAAAGAACTCGACTATGCGACGCTCACCCGCTCTTCCTTTGATTCTGATGACGTAGCGGCGTTTCGCTGCGGGTTCTCCTTTCGAGGGGTTTCTCACGCAAATTCTTAGCGAGTCGGGCGGGACATGCTGTGCTCAACTTGAACTAGGCTTGCCGCTTCTCTTTCGCCATGCAGTTACTGTTACTCCGGCCCGAGTACCTTGCTGTCCATGCCTACTAAATCAAGAAACCTTTGAACCTGAGAGTCCGACATCGACTTTGCTATAGACCCTCTTGGCGATTCTGTCCAAAAGAATCTGCGCCCGACTCCGAAGGCTCGCAAGAATCTATCGCCGTCATAGAACTCAAGCATCAAGCTTGGAGCGGGGGACACCGAAGAGATTAGCGATGCCCCCCATCCCTGCCGCTCGGAATCCACAGCACTGACAATCTTCTGAACTTGCTGTGGGTCAGTGATCACTCTCAAGACCTTGAATTGATCGCTGGCGTGCATATCCCTCAATCGCACCTCAGTCGCTTTCCCAACTTCACGAAGCGTAAGCCGCTCGCTGCAGCAGGCGAGTGGAACGACCCAAGCTGCCAGCAGGATGACGGTTACTCTCTTCATGGTCCTCCTTACCTAGATGGCTGCATCGAGTGAACGTGACTAACGCCAACTATGGTTCTTCAATGCTGACTGGGGCAAGCCGGCGCCGGGCTAACGCCGATTCAATTGTTGACCTGTTGCGGAATCGCGGCTACGAGCACTCTGGCCGAGCGTTCTACACTCAGGCGGGCTGAATAACCGAACCCAACCTACGGCAGGCAATCATAATCGCCGATCATCCGCGGTCAAGGCTATACAAAGAGAAAAATTAACGCGAGCAGTGCGTCAACGTCTGCGCCGATTGAAAAGTGACGGCCCGGAGCCCTTTCTCAACAATAGGCTGAGACCGGCTTAAGCTCGGTGACATCGCCGCGCTCTTACGATCCACGGTTCTCAAACCTAGGCGCCGAAGTCGAATTGTGTCCCAGCATCGAAGCGGTATGGCTCGCGAATCATCTCACTCCGGAGGTCGCACTTCGGCTGGCGATCGGCGATCTGCCTTTCGGGTTGAGGCCGAGGTCGATTCGTCGTCCAAGCCTCTGGCGGCAAGCTGCGCGACCAGATTCAACCGCTGCTCAACGCTGGAGGAGGCGTATGCCCGCCACAAGGCGATAGTCGTAAGAGCGAGGGATGCCGCGAACCTTGATGACCTTCACCCCATAACCCCGCGCAAATCTTGCTGTATATACAGAATGCGGTACACTCGTATTGGTGAGGTTTGAGTGGGACAGCAGGAAGGCCGAAAGGAACATCAAGAGAGCATGGCGTCAGCTTTGACGCCGCCATGCATGTCTTTGAAGACGAGAACCGCAAAGAGTGGCGCAGCGACCGCGATAAGGAGGCCCGCTGGATGACGGTCGGTCTCGTCGATAGCCGCCTTTACGTTGTCTTCTATTGCTACCGCGGCGAATCGATCCGGCTCATCTCGGCCCGACAGGCAAGCCGGCGCGAGAAAGGAACATACTATGGCAATCATTAGACGTGCGTTCGACGCTTCCAGACTCTACAGGATGAGCGAGGAAGAGAAGCTCCGTTATGACTCGAGGGGCGATGATGACCTTGATTTCTCGGACATTCCCGAGCTGACCGACGAATTCCTCGAGCGCGCCGGCTATCAGCCTGTCAAGCGAGCACCGAAGGAGGCGCTTTCGATCAGGCTCGATCCGGATGTGCTCCAGTGGCTCCGCGCAACAGGGCCCGGCTATCAGACCAGGATCAACTACATCCTTCGGGTGGCGATGGAGACATCGAAGCCAGGCTCCGCCCGCTCTGGAGGACGTGCCGTGAAGGCTGCCAGCACATCAAGCGCTGGACGTTACACAAGCAAAGCCGGCGCCAGGAAGACTCGAGCAAAGAAGTAAATCGATTCGCAGATATATGAAGGCGCTTTCCAAGAATGTCACTCGGAATCGTAATGACTGGATTGGCGCTGTGACACGGGAGATGCGGTCATTGTCACTTACTTTAATAGAAGTCAAAGAACCAGTATTGCGTGCTCGCCGGCGTAAGAGCAGGCTGATCCATTCAAGGGAATAATTTGATAGGGGTAGGGAGAGCGATTGGCTTCGCTCCCCCTCCCTCCGAACCGGACAGGCGGATCTCCCGCATCCGGCTCTCCGGTCAATGGTTTACCCGTTCGAGAGGATTGACAGATAGCCTTCAGCGTGGGCTGTCGTCAGAGGAGTACAGCCCCTGCTGTGGCAAAGTAAGCATTCGGCCAGCGCTGATGGTCCGCTCCCGCGGCCACGACCTGGCCGCCCCTGGCGCTTCCGCAGGATGCTCCGCAGCCGCATGCGGACCCAGCCGTCGAGCTGGCGGAAACGTGTTTCGATGGCTGTGCTTGAAATATTCGAACCAGCCCCGCAGCGTTCGGTTGACGTCCTTGATGATGACCGTCAAGGCTCTGGCCGTTGGTCCGTCTCGTCTTCGCGCGGATCGTGTCTCTGAGCTTCCTGAGGCTCTTCTTCCGCGGCCATCGATCATGCCCCGCTGAAGTGGTAGCCCAGGAAGTCAAAGCCGCCGTTCTGAGTCGCATCCACGATCCGCGTCTTCTCCGGATGCAGCGTCAGGCCGTGCTTGCTCGGTCCACTGCCTGCACCTCTCCAAGGCCTGCTGCGCTTCCGCTTCGGCTGCGGCACAGGATCACGAATCGTCGGCATAGCGCACCATCTCGACCCCTCTGCGCGCCATCAGTGGTCCAGCGGATCGAGATAGATGTTGGTCAGCAGCGGGCTGATCACCGCCCTTGCGGCGTGCCTGCTTCCGGCGTCCAGCTCTTGGCCAGTCCTCCAGGATACCTCGCTTCAGGAACGCCTCGAACAGCGCCAGCACCCGGCCGTCCGATACCTTCTCCCTCACGCGCTCCATCAGCCGGTTCGTGCGGAATCGTGTCGAAGTAGCTCTTCAGGTCGGCGTCCACCACGTAGCGTGTAGCCCGCTCTTCAGCAGCTGATCGACGCGACGCAAGGCTCCTTGCAGCCGCGGTTCCGGGCGGAAGCCGTAGCTGTGTTCGGCGAAGTCCCGCTCGAAGATCGGTTCCAGCACGTTGCCGCAGCGCCGTCTTGCACGACCCGGTCGCGACCGTCGGAATGCCCAGCGGCCGCTTCTCGTCGCTGCCAGGTTTGGGGGATGTAGACCCGCCGCACCGCCTGCGGCTGGTAGGTCCCGTCCCGCAGCTGATCGGCGCCAGTTTCTCCAGGTTCGCCTCCCAGTGTTGCTCGAACATCTCCACCGTCTCATGGTCCACGCCCGCCGCCCCGCATTGGCCGCCACTTCGCGGAAAGGCCGCCAGCAGGTTCGCAGGGCGAACACCTTGTCGATCAGGCTGAACCATATGCCTCCTTTCACTCCCTCTTCGAGAGCCGTCAACATGCGCTGCCGTCCAGACCGCCGGTTCGACCCACGCCCAGCGGGCCGAATCTCTCCGGCTTGCTTAGTCCCTGCGGCACTGTCGCCGGTTGTCTTCCGGCGTCTGTTCATTCACGTCTCCATCTTCCTGCGTCCCTTCGCTCCACGCGGCATTACCCGGCTTCATCGCTACTATGGGCGCTCTGACTCCTGCCCGGCCGGCTCTTCGGCTCGCCACTAGCAGCATGAACACCGTCTCTATCGGCCAGCAGGTCTCTCTGCTTCACGCTGTCTTGCCTTCCGATCCTTCCGTCTCCAACCACCCTTGGTGCTCCTCGATCGTCGCTTTCACACGCTACCCCTCAGCTCGACTGAGTCTCCCGTCTGTCGCGGGTCTGGGCTTCGCCATTGGCTAGCAGGCTCGCCGACGCATCAGGCCGAATCGAGTTCGTTATCCTACGGACCGATCGTTCACCTCCAGTTGCTCTCCACCCCGCCTCGCGGCGACGCAGTTACGTTCGGTTACAGGCCGGAGAGCGTATGCCTGAAGAGGACTTGCACCTCTCTGATCAACTGCGCTTTCAGGCGCACGAGTGCGGCGACAAGTCGCCGCACTCCAAATTGCTCCCTTGGGTGGGCCATACGATACTACGGAGGTCACTCGAACATGGCACTCTTTCTTACCGAAGCTGACGTGAGTCAACTTCTCAATATGCAGGACGCGCTCGAGGCCGTCGAAGGCGTTTTCAAGGCGCAGGCCGCCGGCAAGGCTACCAATCAACCACGACGCCGAGTCAGAGCAGGCGGCTCCGTGCTGAATGTCATGAGTGGAGCGGTCAGCGCGACCGGCCATCTCGGACTGAAGGCCTACACGGTCGCCCGGGGCAAGGCCCACTTCCACGTGAGCCTCTACGATGCAGAATCAGGAGAACTGCTGGCATTTATGGAGGCCGATCGTCTTGGCCAGGTGCGTACCGGTGCGGCGAGCGGCGTAGCCACAAAGTACATGTCTCGCCCCAACTCCCGGGTTGTCGGAGTCTACGGTACGGGATGGCAGGCGCAGACGCAGCTCGAGGCGATCGCCGGAGTGCGCGATATCAATCTCGTCAAGGTCTTTAGCCGCTCTGAGGCGAACCGGTCGAGATTCTGCTCGGAGATGAAGACCAGGCTCACGAATGTCGAAGTCATCGCAGTCGACGCTGCTGAAAAGGCAGCCACGGACGCGGACATCATCTCAACCATCACGAGCTCGCGCGAGCCCGTCCTCTCCGGGGCGTGGATCAGGCCCGGCACCCACATCAATGCCGCGGGAAGCAATTCGCTGCTTGCGAAGAGAGATCGACGACGAGGTCGTGAAGCGGGCTTCAATGATCGTTGTCGATGATCTCGATCAGGCGAGGATCGAAGCAGGTGAACTGCTGAGCCCGGTTGAGAAAGGGATAATCGTCTGGGAGCGCGTCCACACGCTTCGAGAGGTTATCGGCGGCGGGCTCAAGGCGCGCCAGAACGATGATGAAATCACGCTCTTCAAATCGCTTGGAGTGGGGATCGAGGACATTGCAGTCGCCGGAATTGTCTACAGGCGCGCTGTCCAGAGTGGTCTTGGAAAGGAGTTCTAGTTAGTCATGATTACTGCCAGGCTTCTACTGATGGCTGTCCTTGTTTTCGGGTTGGGCCAGAGCATCGCCGCCCAGCAATCCACACCGTCGCAGGTGACGCCCGCGGCGCGCAGGGTAGGGATAGATGTCAACAAAAGAACGCCGTTGACCATGCGCGACGCAATCCTGCTTGCGCTCGAGAACAATCGAGACATCGAAATCGAAAAGCTGACGGTCAAGATGAATGAGTTCGATCTCCGGGCGGCGGAGGGGGCCTATGACCCGACGCTCGCATTCGGGCTTCAGTATGATCGCAGTACGATTCCGGTCTCTTCGATACTCATTGGTCAGAACGGCAGCGTCCTCTCCGACACGCTGACCGGCACCGGCACGTTCAATCTAAAACTGCCGTCACAGGGGGGCAGCGTGGAGGCAACAATCAACAATGGACGTTCGACGACTAGCAACCTGATCTACGATCTCGATCCGACCTTTCCGACAAGCTACACTCTTGCGTTCACTCAGCCGTTATGGCGAAACCGCACAATCGACCAGACGCGACAGCAGCTCCGGGTCGCGCGTAAGAGGCTCGACATCTCGGATAGCCAATTTCGTCAGCGCGTCATTGAAATCATTTCGCAAGTACAGAGCGCCTACTGGGATCTGGCATTTGCGCGACGCGATGAGCAGATCAAGCGTGAATCGGTGGACCTCGCCCAGCGACAGCTCGAGCATAATGAGCGGCTCGCGGAGGGAGGGACGCTGGCTCGTGCCGAGGTAACATCGGCGAGGGTCGAGGTGGAGCGTCGCACTGATGAAGCGGAGCAGGCGGTTGAAATAATCCAGCGAGCCGAGGGTGCGCTCAAGGCACTCCTCATCTCCCCGAGCAATGCGACCCTCTGGAATTCGGCGCTCGAGCCGGTTGAGACTCCAACGGTCGATCCTGCGCCTCTCATGCCGCTCGACGATGCGCTGAGACTTGCGCTCCACAATCGACCGGAGATGGAACAGTATCGGCTTCGTGGGGAGCTCAATCAGATTGATGCGGCATACTATCGTAACCAGACCAGGCCGCAGATCGACTTTTTTGCCTCGTATGGCAGCAACGGTCTTGCGGGTGGTCTTCGCTCACAGGCCAACCCATTGACCGCAGGCTTTGCGCAGCTTTACACCCGCGTCAACATGCTCTCGGAGCTGGTCGGACTTCCGCCGATCCCGGTCAACACCAACGTCGCCGTTCCGGACTTTCTGATTGGCGGCTACGGCAAGAGCCTCGAGAACCTCTTCCGAAACGATTTTCGCGCCTATCGACTGGGATTGAACTTCAACCTTACTCTGCGCAATCGTACGGCCCAGGCTGAGCTCGGGCGATCGCTCGTCGAGGGTCAGCAGATCGACGTTCAGCGGCAGCAGACTGCGCAGCGAATCGAGCTCGAGGTGCGGAATGCGCTGCAGGCGGTGGAGACCGCCAGGCTGAGAATCGAAGCCGCGCGTAAATCTCGCGACGACGCTCGGCTGCAGTACGAGAGCGAGGTCAGAAAATTCGACGCTGGTCAGTCGACGAACTACTTTGTCCTCGACCGGCAGAATGCCCTTTCATCATCTGAGAGCCGGCTTCTTCGAGCCCAGACCAACTACACCAAAGCAGTGGCCGAATTGGATCGCGCTCTCTCGACTACACTGACGAGTAATTCGGTTGAGATTCCCAAGTAACAGCTCTCTTATCGCGGCGAGGCGGGCACAAACCAACGAACCGTGGTAGGATTTCGTTTTGGGTAACTATTTTCGATCAACCAATGAGGTCCGCATGGGTGTAGAGAGTGATGGTACTTTTAAGTTAATCGATCGTCGGCCTTTCAATGCTGATGGAACGCTGCGCGAGGATATGCCGGTTGAGGCGCAAGCGGGGCGCCAGGCAGAGGCTGCCGCCGCCACGCAGCCGGCAGCACCAGGGCCGTTGCCGTCAACACAATCGGAGAGCACAGACCGACTCCATCATGAGCTTCCGCTCGAGTCCGAAGGCCTTGAGGGAGAAGCCAGCCTCTTCAGTGAGTTCCTGATGGGAATCGCGTCTTCAGCATTCGTCTACCTCGGAATGGTCGAGCATCCCGGAACTGGCAAGAGACAGGTCGACCTCGAGGCCGCCAAAGAGTCGATCGACATGCTGGCCATGCTTCGCGAGAAGACTGAAGGCAATCTGACGAATGATGAAGAGAATCTCTTCGAGAATCTGCTCGCCGAGCTTCGCATGCAGTTTGTGAGCCTGAAACGGTAGCTCGCCGGTAGGAGTGCGGCGACCAGGAGGGATTTAGCCACAAAGAGCACAAAATCACAGAAGGGGGCCCGGCTGTTCCCGATTCTTCTTCATCACTGCAACATCTTTTTGGCGAGAGCCCCGGGATCGCCGCACTCCATACCAGGCCGGGCGCCCAACTTCTGTGATGGAAATCTTTCACGGAATCGATGATCCATTAATCCGCCGCCCCACCGTGCTTACGCTCGGAGTCTTTGACGGACTTCACCTCGGACATCAGGCAATCGTTCACACTGTCGTCGAGCGCGCGCTGCTGATCAACGCGACACCCACGCTGATCACTTTTGATCCCCATCCCCGCCAGGTCCTGAAGCCCGAAACGGCACCGCCACTTCTCCAGACGTTTCATCAGAAGATGGAGGGCCTCAAGAACCTCGGCATGGGTCAGGTCGTCGTGCTTGACTTCACTCCGGAGCTCGCTGACCTCGCGGCCGTCGAGTTTGTACAGCGTTTTATCTGCGACGGTCTCATGGCGGAGGTCTATTCGGAAAGGGCTTCGCCTTCGGTCACAATCGACAGGGCAATATCGAGGTCCTTCGAAATATCAGCGAAGGGCTTGGTTTTCGTGCGGGTGAAGTGGCTGAAGTCAGCCTCAGACATCACCGCATCGTTCGACTATGATTCGCCGGCTGCTTAAGGCCGGCCGTGTGAATCTTGCCCGGAGGATGCTTGGGCGACCTTATGGAATCGAGGGTAGTGTTACCGGCGGCAGAGGCGTGGGCCGCGAGATTCTCTTCCCTACTGCGAACCTGGAGATCGAGAACCGCGTATTACCCGCTGATGGTGTGTATGTTACACTCACTCTTGTAGATGGAGTGTGGCATCGCAGCGTGACAAACATCGGGAAGCGGCCAACCTTTGGCGGCGATCTCGAGTCTAAGATCGAGACGCACATCATCGATTTTGATCGCGATTTGTATGGCGCGACGATCAGGGTGAGGATGCTCCATCGATTGCGAGCGGAGCGGAAGTTCGAGAGCGTTGGAGATTTGCGACAGCAGATCGAGCGGGATCGTGGCCGGGCGATCAGATATTTCGAGTCAGGATTCGTCAGAGGCGCGCTGGCTTTCAAGTAAGACTTGAGGTTGGCAACTGTAACTAGCTGGAGTGGCGGCGATTACTGGAATGGCAACTGCTGATTTGATCGAAAGGCTTTCACTGGCTCAACCTTCAGAACCGGTTCCATCTTCGGCGGCGACTGAGGCCCTGATCAGTGCCCATCCCGACTCTCCGGCGGCAACTTACGACGCATCCCTGGAAATAAAAGGGCACGGCATTCGCGGATGGCTTCGCGCGGTGCATATCGTCTGGACCTTCGCCCTCTACCATCTCTTCGTCTTTGTCTACCACCGGGGCTGGTTCATTGGAGAAGGTGGGGAGTCCGAGGAACGCCATCTCGAATGGCAGGCTCGATGGCTGCACGGGCAGTTGCTCGCCCTGGGACCAACATTCATCAAGATCGGCCAGTCCATTTCTACTCGAGCAGATCTTCTGCCGCTCGCCTACATCAAGGAGTTGAGTAAGCTTCAGGATGCCGTGCCCCC
>CAVUOF010000023.1:0-180169 GCA_963743045.1 uncultured Acidobacteriota bacterium | reverse complement strand
TCCAGATAGAGATTGCCTGTCCGTTCTTCCCAATAGACCGGAAAGTAGCCGTCCAGCTTCTGCATTCCTTTGGTGCGTTCTTCAATTGTGGGGATGCGGGCGGGAACAGCGCCCGGTGCGGCGGCCGGGCTCTGTCCGCCGCGTCCAGCGCCTTCCTGGGCGACGGCCGGCGTCAGGGACATCGCCAGCAGCAGGATCGAGTAAGTGGCTCTTCGAAGATTCACGGGGCCTCCTTGGGCAATACTTGAGGGCGGGGCTGGGACAGCTACTCCACCTAAGCTGATTTAAGCGTCTCAGGCGACTTAACTCAATCAGCCAGGAGCATTTCAGGATCTCCTCGCGAATTAATAGCAAAAAAGGCGACCACTTGGAATCTAACAAAAAGTCGCGCGCTCGCCTCTGCGTGGACCTTCGCAACCACACCGCTCCCGGCAATTCCAAAACCCAGCTCGTTAGTCATCGTGGCTCCTTCGGCTCTCCCTCCTCCGGAGGGTGACCCGCGCCCTTCGGGCACGGGACGGGCAGGGATAAGGAGATTGTTGCAAGCCCCGAAGCCTTTCTCCGCCCCTGTTATTGACGCGAGATCGGTGTTTGTTCCTGCGCACTGAAAGTGCGCGCGGATATTAGCCGGTGGTGAAACCACCGGATGAGAAATCCACCGAAGGCGCCGCGCCCTGGAAGGTCGCTGGACCAGATTTGCGCAGAGCATGACGTCAAGATACTGAGTTACAACGAAATGGCATACGTTGCTATGGCAGTCCGGCGACCCGTTCGGGGCGCGATTATGTGTCGTGACAGTAACCGGTGGTTTCACCACCGGCTAATATCCGCGCGCACGTCCCGTGCGCAGGAATGCGTCGCCGGCCTTGTACCTGAACACGGCTCTGAATTTTGCCGCAATCTCCAAACCCTGCCCTACAATGTTGTATTTCCGAGAAAGACGGTAACTCTTCAAGAGACTGTCACTTCATCAGCTTGTCAATCGGCAGTGATTGAAGTACTTTGCTTACGTTGCAGGTCCGAGCCTATCCGTTGCGCTTGCAATTCAGCCTTCTGCGCAGACACGAGGACCTGGCAAAACCTTAAGCAGTCATACCGCAGTACTTCACCGAGAAGGTATTAGCTTTAAAAAAGCCTCGCCCTCAATGCGCTGCCGCTCGCATTGCTGCTCTTCGGCGCGGCCTTGGAGAGGTGAGTGGTGGCCGACCACGCTCTGGCCCATCAAGCTTGGCGTGTTCGTTGTGGTGCTGCGATCTTTGGTGGTTATGTACTCGATCGATTCTTGACGTTGGGGAGGAAAGGGAAGACTAGCTGATGGATTCGAATTGGGTCATGTGGGTTGGTCCGGGGCTTGTAATTGCGGTGTTAATCATACTGCTCGCGCCTAAGGGATCCGACACGACGATTGAAAGCAGCAGTGGTCATCCAAGTTTTGCTCATGGCTGCTGTGATCTCAGAACTGGTTTGGCACTACTACAAAACAGGCCAGGTGTCCTCTGAGAGAGTGCTTTTTGCTGTCTTTATGCTGATTGTTTTGATTACGATAGTGAGGAGACTTTCTCAGCCAGAAGTCCCTATGGTCGCGAAACAATACGCACCGCGCGCTCTGATTACCCTCGGTGCCATCGTCGTCACAATGATCCTCATGGTCATCCTCTCCGGTAGGCCTTTTTCAGACTTCGCGAAGATCGTCTTTGTGGTTCCAGTGCTGATCCCCGCCTCATTTTCTTCGTTGAATGGCTTCGGCGCCGCAATAAACCTGTATGATCGAGCATCGTCTGGATCAAGGATCGCGCTTGACGATCCAGCCGTCGAAGCTGGCTAGCGTATCCAACATAATCCGGCAGGTCGGATTCGGGTCGTAGCCGGCTAGCGGCTCTTCGAGACCCTCTCGAGCTTTTTCTTTTTCTGAGTCCGTAATGCATATGGCTTCAAGCGCTCTAAGCTCAGGCTCATCGTAGTATCTCAACGTTATGAGTTGCTGAAAGCCCCACCTCGCCGGCGTATTCGTCCTACTAAGCTGGTTCCTAAGAATTTGCCATATCCACAGGCCATGATGGCGGCTGTCTGCATTGGTGTAAAATATACTTTACATAATGACAAGTATACTGTACACTCGGAGCCGTGAATAAGACACCGACCTGCTCCTGGCACTCCCGGTTCACCCGTCCCGTGTTTCTCTGGGCGCTGTGCGCGCAGCTCACCGAGTTTGCGGTGCGGTCGCTCGGGAAGATCACGACGCGGTCGTTTCCTCCCTGGTTAATGCTCTTACCAGTCATACCGGCAATATTTTTTGTAGTGGCGCTGTTCCGTTCCGCGCAGAGAATGGATGAGCTGCAAAAACGCATCTGCCTTGAATCAGTATTCATTGCTTTCTTGCTCACCCTGGTTCTTGCCTTCGTAGTCGCCGGGCTTGATCAGGCAGGAATTTACCACGCTAAATCTGATGCCCTGGGAACCCCCATGATGGGTCTCTGGGCCTGCGCCTACATCGTTTCTGTATGGAGGTACCGATGAACACTCAATTTAAAGAACAGCAGTGCAACGTTGCCGGTCTCGCGCTTTCCTGGATAGGCTACGCTGCTGGTTTGGGGTATTTCAGTTATCAACGCGAGTGGGTTGCTGTCCTGCTGTGGATGGTGGGCGTGCCGTGCCTGCGTTGGGCGATGTTTCGTTTCTTCCCCCGTATCTCTCGCTTTCTCGGTTACGGACGGATCGTTGACAAGTTCGCTCCCGTTTCCCCGCCGCATGCCAATCCTCGCGCCGCTCTCGTTACCGTGAACTTTTACAGCTTCTTCAGTTGCCCGTTCTGTCCCATCGTTCTTGCCCGCCTGCAGGCCTTGCAAAAGCAGATGGGCTTTACCTTGAAAACGTTTGACGTAACTCTCAACCCACGGACGCTCCTGGCGAAAGGGATCAAATCGGTCCCGGTTGTGGAAGTGGGCGACCATCGCTTGGTGGGTAATTCCACGACGGAGCAGTTGGCCGGGCTGATTGCACTTGGTCAGTTTCCGGAACTGCAACAGGCGAGCTAGCCTGAAAGATGAAGAACCGTCTTCGCGTTCTGCGCGCCGAGCGTAACTGGTCCCAGGCGGACCTCGCCTCGCACCTCGGGGTGTCGCGGCAAACTGTGAACTCCATTGAGAATGGGAAGTACGATCCCAGCCTGCCGCTTGCCTTCGACATTTCGCGACTGTTCGAGCAACCAATTGAAGCCATCTTTCAGCCCGAACGCGAACCGCCTGGCAAGCATTCTTTGAAAGCGCTTTCTGTTCCAGGAAAGTAGACAGGAGTAAAGCTACATTGAAAATACCCGTGGCGAGTGACATCTTCCGCGGACTGCCAGAAGTTTGAAATTGATACAGCTACAAGCAAGAATTCCTATGCAATCATTCTCGGAACGAATCGGAGAACCCACGATGATCGCAGACCTGGGGCAAGACCTTCGTTACGGTTTACGAATGCTGTGGAGGCATAAAGGCTTCACTGCGGTAGCCGTGCTTTCGCTGGCGCTGGGCATAGGCGCGAATACGGCGATCTTCAGTCTACTAAATGCGACGCTGCTGAAAAGGCTGCCGGTTAAAGACCCACAGCAATTGGTGGTTTTCACCACGGTCGAGCCGCAGCGAACGGATAACAGTTACAGCTATTCGCTGATTGAGCGATATAAGCAGGCCAATCATTCCTTCACTGATATCATCGCTGCCAGCGGCATGAATCGGATGCGGATGAGTGATCCAGAGACGGGCGGACAGGCCGAGGCAGCACAGGGCATGTGCGTTAGTGGCAACTTCTTTTCGGTGCTGGGAGTGAAGGCCGTTGTTGGACGAACGCTGCTGGAAAGCGATGACAACGCTTCCAGCCCGCAGCCAGTGGCGGTCATCAGCTATCAATACTGGAAGAATCGGTTTGGCCTGGACCCGGGCGTGGCAGGCAGGAAGATTACGCTCGACGATTTTCCCTTCACCATTGTCGGCGTTGCGCCGCCGGGCTTCTTCGGCTTCGAAGTGGGGTACGCACCCGATGTCTGGTGGCCGCTGCAAATGACGTCGCAAGTGACGCCCGCCGATAATCGTCTCAAACGAGGCGCGGAGTGGCTGCGCGTAATGGCGCGGCTGAAGCCGGATGCGCAACTCGAGCAGGCGCGCGCCGAGATGGATACGGTCTTCAAGCGATATATCAATGAAAACCTGCCTGATCAGGCCGCCAACTTCACGCCCGAACAGCGGCGCAACTATTTCGAGCGGTGGATCAGACTGGATACCGGAGCCACCGGGCTGGTTCGTAGTTATTTGCGCCGCATGGTCACACAGCCCCTGCTCGTGTTGATGGGGATGGTCGGCCTGGTGCTGCTGATTGCCTGTGCGAATGTAGCGAATCTGTTGTTGGCGCGGGCAGCGGGACGGCGCAAGGAAATTGCCATACGGCTCAGCCTGGGTGCAGGTCGCTTCCGCCTGATTCGCCAGCTGTTGACCGAAAGCCTGCTGCTCGCAGCTTTGAGTGGCGTGATGGGTTTACTTATTGCCCGGTGGGGCGCGACGCTGCTGCTGGCCTATCTGCCACAGCGATTCATCACGCTCGCCCCCACACTCGATGCGCAAGTGCTTGGTTTTACTCTGGGGCTTCGCTCCTGACTGGCGTGTTGTTTGGCTTAGCGCCTGCGCTTAGCGCGACGCGATTTGATCTTGTCTCCTCATTGAAAGATAACGCGGGCGGCAGTACCGGAAGAGCGCGCCAGTGGCGAGTGCCTTTGCCCAAAGTATTGATTGTGGTGCAGGTCGCGCTTTCGCTTTTTCTCCTCATCGGCGCGGGACTATTCGTTCGCAGCCTGCAAAACCTGAAGAATCTGGATGCCGGCTTCGACCGCGAAAACGTCGTTCTCTTCGGGCTTGACACTGGGCGTGACTACACGCCCGCGCGGCAGGTTCAACTTCAGCAGCAATTGCTGGAACGGCTGGAAAGCCTGCCCGGCGCGCGCTCCGCAAGCATCTCCCATCTTGGGTTGCTGAGCGGTGGCAGAACCACCAATAACATTGCCGTTGCCGGAGACACGCGCAGGCCAGATGAAGACCGGAGGTGCTTTCAACTTCAGGTGGGGCGAAGTACTTTACGACGATGGGTATTCCGCTCCTGCAGGGACGCGACTTCAGCCCACAGGAATTGCAGCCACTCATTGGGTTGCCAGGCCAGCCAGCGGCAACAGGTCAACCGCAATTGAGCGCACAATCGAGCGCAGCGCCAGTGGCCGTGATTAACCAGGCGATGGCGCGGTATTTCTTCGGCGAAAAGAATCCCGTTGGTCAGCGCTTTCACTTTCGCGAAGGGCCATACAAAGATATTCCCATCGAAATCATCGGCATCGCCAAAGATGCCAAATATGAAGATTTGCGCGAACCGGCGCGGCGCATCTTTTACTTGTCCTATTTCCAGTGGCCACATGGAGGCAGCCAATCAGTTGAAACGCGGCTTCTGTTGCGCTCAATTGGCGATCTCTCAAGCGCTGCTGCCGCAATTCAGCGCGCCGTGCGCGAGCTTGACCCGCAACTTCAGGCGCTGGAGCTACAGACGATGAACGATGTCGTCAACGAAGCGCTGACGCAGGAACGCTTCATCGCGCAACTGGGCAGTTTCTTTAGCCTCGCGGCGTTGTTGCTGGCCTGCATCGGATTGTACGGTGTCATGTCCTACGCCACGGCGCGCCGCACGCAAGAGATTGGTATTCGCATGGCACTTGGCGCGCAACGCCTGGATGTGATCCGGCTGGTATTACGAGAAACGCTGTGGCTTGTCATCAGTGGCGTGGCAATTGGTCTGGCGTCGGCTCTGGCCGCCACACGCGCAATTACCAGCCTGCTCTTTGGCCTGGCTGCCACTGACCCACCGACGATTGCTATCGCGGTGTTCGTGATGCTGTCCACTGCCTTGCTGGCGTGCTGGGTTCCTGCGCGGCGGGCGACGAAGGTTGATCCGCTGGTCGCCTTGAGGAGTGAGTAAAGTAAACACACCATATCAAGTTGGGTTCAATGGGTTTGTTGCGAAAACTGGCGGGCGGGCTCTTTTGCCAGCATCACAAAGCCATACCGCGTGTCGCCTGCGTCTGCTACCTGATATTGATTCCCATCCAATACATACGTGATCGGGCCTTGCGTACGGTTGCGGCCGATTTACCGATCTCACGCTTCGTACCAGTCATTGCCACGATGCCATTCATCGATGGTCTGGCGCCGGTCATGAAAGTGGCGTTACCGCACGCTGTTGTCCCTGGGGGAAGTTCCCCTTGAACTGCGTGAAAATCTCTACATTCAAATCTGAAATTTCTCTTCTCTAGTCTGTAGCAAATCACCATTGCCGTCAGTTCTGGCTTCAGAGAGCGGCATTTATTGCCGGCACACTCATTGCATTAGTGTCATGGCTCGGTATGGATTAAGTCATCATAGGAGCAATTAAGGATGAGAACTTTCAACCACCATATTATTACGAAACCGAAGTTGAGTGGACAGGAGCACGAAGAGGCAAGATGCGAGCACCGGGCCTGCTAACGCTTGAAGTCGCCACCCCTCCTGAATTCAAAGGACACGCAGGCATCTGGTCACCGGAGCACCTTTATGTTGCTTCCGTCAATGCTTGTTTTATGTCGACTTTTCTCGCCATCGCTGAACTCTCGAAGCTCGAATTTGTGAGCTTCACCTGTCAGGCCGAAGGAAAGTTGGAAAAAGAGGAAGGTCGCGGCTATCGCATGACTGAGATCACACTCAAGCCAACACTTACAGTTGGTTACGATCACGATCGAGAGCGGGCGACTCGGATTCTGGAGAAGGCGGAGAAGAATTGTTTGATCTCGAACTCGATCAATACTGCGGTCAGGCTTGAACCGGAAATCGTCTATTTAGAGGCCGTAGAGCCAGTGCTCGCATAAGATGTCCGTCAATTGGTTTAACTCAAGCGATGATGCGCGTCTGGTGATGATTCACGTGATCTTCGCCAGACCGAACAAGCTCTAACTACCAACGGATCGCGCCAAACTTGAGTTTCACGAGGTGCTTCTTCAACCACGCCTTGACCGGATGATGCTCCAGGTCAAGTACAATCCGAGTGCTGTCGCAAACACAGAAACCAATAGCCAGCATGGCGCCGGTCCAACGCTCCCATCCCTGCGGATGATAGAACGAGAGGAGTACTGCCAGGCCAATGATAAAAGCGGCGGCGATAACGGCCAGCACGAGCCGGTTGGCCAGGCGCTCCAAGCGACGAATGAGCGGCTCGAAGCTCTCCGGCCGCATGCCGATCTCTAAGCCTCCACGCTCGATCTCGCCCATCACGCGTCTTAACTGCTGCGGCACCTCTACACCCAGCTGCGCCATTTCTATGCTCGCTTGACCGAGTTTGCGTACCCAGCGGGCCGGGGAGTATTGATGGAGCACGAGACGCTCGGTATATGGCTCGATCACCGCCGTCAAGTGAAAGGCTGGATCAAGCCGTGCGCCCAGACCTTCGGTCAAGATAATCGTCTTGACCAGCAGCACGAGGTTTGGTGGAAGGTGCAAGTGATGTTGACGGATGATGGCGAAGGCCTCGTTGAGCATCGGCGATAGCGCTACTTCTCCCAGCGGCTGACCATAGTAAGGCGTGATGAGATGCTCCAGATCGCGGCACAACAGCTTGCGATCCACTCGCCGTTTGCTCAGGCCGAGATTGAGAAGCACCTCGACAAGCTGGTTGTAATCTTGACTGGTGACCGCCAGGATCAAGCCCGCCAGAGTGTCTTGCGTGCGTTCGTCCACGGTGCCAGTCATGCCGAAGTCAATTAGCCCAAAGCGGCCATCAGGCTCGATGAAGAAATTGCCGGGATGCAGATCGGCATGAAGAAGCCGTCTTCAAAGATCATCTTGAGAATGACCTCGGTCCCGCGCCGTGCAAGCGCCGACCGATCAACGCGGTTGGTATCGAGCGTCTCCAGATCGCTGATCTTGGTCCCGCGAATGCGCTCCAGTGTGAGCACGCGCGAGGTTGTGGTCTCCCAGTAGACGCGCGGAATATGCACGCTCGGATCGCGCGCGAAGTTCGCAGCGAAACGCTCAGCGCTCCGGGCTTCGTGGAGGTAGTCGAGCTCTGCGCGAATCGTTTGAGCGAACTCCTCGGCCAGTCCAACTACATCGTAGCGGTCAGCCAACTCCCAATGGCGACTCGCCGCAGATGCCAAATTATGGATAATCTCCAGATCTTCTTTCACCTGCTCGACCGCACCGGGACGGCGGACTTTGATGACTACTTCAGTGCCGTCAGGCAACGTTGCGGAATGGGCTTGGCCGATGGAAGCGGCAGCCAGCGGTACCGGGTCAAAGCTGTCGAAGACGGCTTGAATAGGCCCGCCTAGCTCCATCACTAATAACTCTTGAATCTCCTCGGTTGAGACGGGCGGCGCGGCATCCTGAAGCTTCGCTAATTCAGTCAAGTATTCGGGCGACAATAAATCGGCGCGGGTTGAGAGGAGTTGTCCGAGCTTGATGAAGGTCGTCCCCAACTCCTCCAGCGCCATCCGTAAACGTTCGGGCGGAGACGGCCTTTCCGAGCCAGGAGGACGGCTGAGTATTCCTTTGGGAAAATGGACAAATCGCTCCAGACCGAAGGCGCTATGAAGATAGCCAAGGCCGTGACGAGCCAGAACTTCAGCGATCTGCCGAAAACGGTGAATCTGAGCGCCCTTGGGAAGGAACCGTCATGCTCTCATCTATTCATTCGCTTCGCTTTTTCTCAAGCACTGCGATGCACGAATCGAGTATCTGGAAACACAGACTTGCTTATCTTACTGCTCTTCGATCGGCGCGTCTTCAAGCTTCTTCAGGCGCTATGCAATTGGTCGCGCGACATGTACGAGCAGGTCGGCGGCGTGCGTCTGGTTCAGAGGCTGATCGCGAAGTAAACAGACAGGCAGAGGGGCTGATCATTACCGCAATAACCCTGCGAATTGCCGAGGGTCTTGCATCTCCGGAGAATATCCGGTGTAGGTGTGGTCGCGATCCAACTCGATCACACTGCTTCTTCTGTCGCTAATCGTTACTTGTTCAGATGCCTATCAGGATCCCACTAAGGCTCTTTCCTCTACTTCATCCGTGGCCAAGAGTTTCAACTCGGCGGCCACATCGCGCGGCTCAAGAATCGGATCGTCGCGAGTAATTTTGCCATCCTTAAAGACGATCACGCGCTTGGCGCAATGAGCGATATCCGGTTCATGAGTGACCAGGATCAGGGTGATGCCTTGTTCGCGGTTGAGCCGCTGGAAGATCTCCATGATTTCAATTGAAGTGCGACTATCGAGATTGCCGGTTGGCTCATCGGCGAGAATAATAGCAGGTCGATTGACGAGCGCCCTGGCAATCGCCACACGTTGCTGCTGCCCGCCGGAAAGCTGATTCGGATAATTCAGCTCGCGCCCGGCAAGTCCAACTGCGGCCAGTGCTGCCAGGGAACGGCCCTGACGCTCGGCCGTTTTGAGACCGGCGTAGAGCAATGGAAGTTCGACATTCTCCAACGCCGAGGTCCGCGAGAGCAGATTGAAGCCTTGAAAGATGAAGCCAATTTGGTGAACGCGGATGCCGGCGCGCTCGTCTTTGGAGAATTGGGAAACATCTCTTCCATTGAGAAGATAAATTCCCCGGGTTGGCCGATCAAGGCAACCCATGATGTTCATCGCCGTTGATTTGCCTGAACCTGAAGCGCCCATAATGGCCACAAACTCGCCTTGGCGGACAGTGAGCGTGATTCCGCGTAAGGCATGCACCTCGACTTCACCCATTTGATATATCTTATGAATATTTTCGAGTTGAATAACGGCTGGTGCACTCACTGTCCTGGTGCGTAGCTTAATTGGAGGAGCTTCGATTTCAACTGCGAGAGCCATAAAATTAGTTAAAACTGCCCGTCGCGAGGCATTACTCCATCAAGAATGGCAATCAGTATGCCGGGGAATTAGCGCGCTCGTGCGCGGGCAATAGAGCTAGCGGCTAAGATGGCCGTGCGAAAGTTTCCGCACACTGGTGCGCGAATACCCGCAGTGTGGCTGGATGACAGCTTGAAATGAAGTTGTTTGGGCGCGGCATAATCGTTGCTCGCAATGTCAGTGATGAAGACCATCGAACGAATTCTGTGTCCGACTGATCTGTCGGCCGCGTCAGACGAGGCCCTTCGATATGGTATCGCTTTATCGCGAGCATACGGGGCTGAGTTAATTATTTGTCACTGCCTTGCGACCTCACAAATTGTTGGTTTACCAGACGTGATTCAAATCAAAAGGCTGCTTGATGACAAAGTTGGCGCGCACGTTTGCTTGAGTTGCCCCAACGCGCTCAACTGGAACAGTGTGATCGTGGAAGGCGAACCAGCGGCGATGATCTTGCGCGAGGCAGCGGAGCGGCGCGTGGACTTGATCGTCATGCGCTCGCGGCGGCGACCACAAGCCGCGGCGCTGCTCGGCTCGACGGCTGAAGCGGTCTGCCGCGAAGCTCTTTGCCCAGTCCTGGTCACTCATCCGAGCGAACGCGAATGGGCCGGTTTTACCAGCAACGAAATCATGCTCAACAGGGTTCTCGTCGCCTGCGACTTTTCTAGCGACTCAGAAGTTGCGCTCTCATATGCTCTTTCGCTGGCGCAGGAGTATCAAGCCGAATTGCACCTACTTCATGTATTGGTACCACCTGGCGTGGGTGAACTATTTGAGCAGGCTGCGCGGCGCCTGCACCGCGCCGTCCCTGAAGAAGTCTATTTGTGGTGCCAGATCGAGCATGCAGTACTGCTGGTGAGCCTTACCGCGAGATTCTCGCTTATGCGGAAGAACAGCGGATTGACTTGATCTGTATGGGCACGCGCGGCGCGGGTCTGCCATGCGTGCTCTCTTTGCTCAAACGTGGATCGCGTGCTGCGCCAGGCGCAATACTCGGTTTTGATTGCGCACCCGCGAACACCGGCCAATCCCGCTGGTCAACGCGAAGGAATCTAAATGACCTCGCATGTTTTCGCCCCCGGTGATGAAAGCCAATCAACGTCTCCAATCTTTTCTGCACGCGATTAATATGGTGACTTCGAGGGCGCGCGTGTGCGCTCCCGCGCCATAAGCATTGAGTGCCCAGGCGTGAGACGCCAAAGTGATGTTTGCGAGCACCTTTTCTTACTGTGAGCGTGCCGCCTGCAGGACATGACTCATCTGTCGGCTCAATTCGTGGCTCACCAGCTATGCTCAGGCTTCCAGCCCGCCCGCCGCAACAAGGGGAGGCTGCGGCCAATCGGTGCCGCGTAGTTCGACATTCTGTCCTGCGGGAAAAAGCCGAAGTGGATGCCGATTACGCGCCCTGCCGGGCCAAAGACGGGCGCGGCCCGAGCCGCCTTGCCCACTCGCCGCGTCACAGACGATCTGGTCTGGCTGCAATTGCACTACGTGTCCCTGCGTCGTCATGGGTTTGATCAGGTTGCGCTGCGCCAGGTGTTCAACCAGCGCCCCGGTACTTTCTCCATACCGCTCCTGCAACTGCTTCGTCTCGGTTTCAGGCAAGGACGCGACCAGCCGTTGTGCGCCAGCCGGATACCCCATCATCAGCACGGCCTCGCCGACCTTCGCGGTCTCGACGTCGCGCTCGAGCGGGAGTATCGGTAACGCGGGCAGCGTAGCTACCTTCAACTTACAAACGCGATGTTATAGCGCGGCCCAGCCTCTTTGAAGTTCAGCGCTTAGCCGCGGCGTTGTCCGGGGAAATAGCGACGGCCCAACCAGGCGCGGCTGCGCCTTGTTCACGGTGCTGAAAAGCTGCGATATGAAATCATATTGCCACGGCTCGACGACCAGATGGCGATTGGTCAGGATGTAACCCTGGCCGACGTGAAAACCTGTCCCTTCATAATTCACTTCGGCCAGGGGACCGTCACCACTGGTCGTGAATTTCTCTTGATCAGGCAGCAAGGGCTGGCCCGCTTCAGCAGGTTCCCGTTTCCGCAGGCGCAGCGGCAAACCCGTTTTGTCATCAACAAAGACGTAAGAGCCGGAGATCAAACAGACGCCTTCGTTGTAAGTACTCCACAACGTCGTGGGCCGCGCGAGACCGGCCAGAATGTTTCGGTTCGACTCTACCAATCCGCTGAGTTGCTGCTGGTTCTGCGTCAACGTGTTCTTCAATGAGCCGAGTTGGTCGAGTTGTTGATTGACGCGGAAGACGTCCGCTTTCACTGCGCTAGTTGTTGGCCTTGAGCTTCGTGCAGCCGGTTGTCGCTAGCGAATTCCCGCTGCGCAAGAAAGCCCAGATAGCAGAGGCTGCTGATTGACAGGATGACGACGCTAAGCGCCCAGAACTTTCCACGCGGCTTGCTCTCACGAACCAATTTTCGCGCGAGCCTTAGCGCTAAGAGCTCAGTTCACTCGCGCGGATTTTCGCAGTCGTGGTCAGCGCTGCTGATGCCTGGCCAAACTTGGCTTCTACCACGCTCAATATGCTATCTCCCTGGCCGGGATCAATGATGTTTGATGCTGTGCTTTGAATGTTCATCTCCTGCGGCCTCCCTCCTTCCGGTGAAAGATGGGAAAAGCAACCGATATGCCGTAATCTGGGCTACACGTTTTTGGCAAATGGAGTGCTTAGAAGAGTATTCCTACGTTTCAGCGGGTAATTTTCCAGGAGTCCTGGGCGAAAACACACGACCCAGGCCATGCTCAATCACCGCCGCGACGACGATGTCAGTGGCATAGCGTTGCTTGCCTAAACTCTACCAAAAACCCGACCATTGACGATCAATGGCATCACCCTTTGATACAGAGCAATGGTTCGAGCCACGCCACTTTGCGCGAAAGCCTTGCTTCATCCGCCGCGTCGACTACCGCGCTGACATCCTTGTAGGCGCCGGGCGCCTCCTCCGCCACGCCGCGCATGGAGGGGCTGCGGATCAGGATGCCGCGCGCGGCCAGTCGTCGACGATGCCGCGGCCGCTGCCATTGGCGTGAGCGCCTGATGGCGGCTCATGCTCGGCCCGCGCCGTGGCAGGCCGAGCTGAAGGCACGCTCTCGCTCGCTGCCGTGCCGGCCAGATGTAAGAGCCGGTGCCCATCGTGCCGCCGATCAGCACCGGCTGACCGACCTGCGCGAAGCGCCTCGGGAGATCGGGATGCCCTGGCCGAAGGCGCGCGTGGCGCCCTTGCGATGCACGTACAAGCTGGCGCGTCCCGCCATCGACGACATGCTCTTCGACCTTGCAGGTGTTGTGCGAGACGTCGTAGAGCAGCGGCAAGCTGCGCCTCGGGCAAGACTTCGCGCAAAGGCCTGCCGCGTCAGATGCGTGAGGATCTGGCGGTTGGCCAGCGCGCAGTTGATCGCCGCCGCATCGCGCCCAGATAGCGCTGGCCGACGCGCGAATTGATCGGTGCGCAGGCCAGCTCGCGATCGGGCAGCACGATCCGTGTCGGTGGCCGCCATGCGCCATCTCGCTCAGGAACTCGGTGCCGATCTGGTGGCCCAGGCCGCGCGAGCCGCAGTGGATGCTGACCACGATATCGCCTTGCATGCAAGCCGAAAGCCTCGGCGATCGCTCGCGATCGAAGACCTCCACCACGTGCTGCACTTCGAGGTAGTGATTGCCGGAGCCGAGCGTGCCCATCTCGTCGCGCTGGCGCTTCTTGGCTTGCTCCGAGACGCTTGCCCGGCTCGGCGCCCGCATGCGGCCGTGCTCTTCGATGCGCTCCAGATCCGCCGGCCTGCCGTAGCCGCGCCCGACCGCCCAGCGCGCGCCGCCGCGAGCATGGCGTCCATCTCGTCGGCGTCGAGGCGGATCTCGCCCGTGCTGCCGACGCCGCCGGGATCTGCGGAACAGCGTGTCGGCCAGCTCCTTCTTGACCGGCTCGACGTCCTCGCGCGTCAGTCCGGTGTGCAGCATGCGCACGCCGCACGAGATGTCGAAGCCGACACCGCCCGCCGAAACCACGCCGCCCGCCGGATCGAACGCAGCCACGCCGCCGATGGGGAAACCGTAGCCCCAGTGCGCGTCGGGCATGGCGTACGAGGCTTTCACAATGCCCGGCAGGCTGCGCGACGTTGACCACCTGCTCATAGACCTTCTCGTCCATGTCACGGATCAAGGCCTCGTCGGCGTAGATGACGCCGGGCACGCGCATCTTGCCCGTGGGCTTCGATCCACCATTCAGTCTCGGATTGTGGCATCAGTAACGAGGGATCCATACCGTTCTCTCTTCTTCTGCTACCGCTCAGACATCCACGACGCACTGCGCCAGCCAAGTGCCGGTCTCGCCCTGATGCACGCTCAGGCAAGTGAAAGTCGCCCCTTTGATCTCGACGCTGGTTGATGTCTCGCCACATCCACGCCCTCACCCCAAACCGTCGCCTGTAAACGTGCGCCGCCAATCTTCACTGAATAACGGCCAAAGAGCATGCGTCGCGTCGCCATCTCGTAGATCAGGGCGTTGAGCCAATCCACCAACAACAACTCCGCGTCGGGAGCTTCGCAGTTGATTTCGACTGCCTCCTGCCAAGCCACCTTGAGCGGGTCGGTGATTACTGCGGTCAAAGCCAGCGCGGCCTGCTCAAAAGCTTCCTCAATGGTGGCGCCGACCCCACGCACGCCGATGTCGGATTCGTGATGAAAATGCTCCCAGTATTTGCCTGACATGGTTGATCGTCTTGAGTAGCCATCAGGCCATCATTTCCAGAAAATAATCTCTGGCGCTTGGCGTTCCACGGGCAGCGGCTGCTCTTTTTGATAACCGATAATGAGCGGAAAAACCGGCTTGTAGTCCGTTGGAATACCCAGCTCTTTCTTCACCTCCGCCTGATTCAGCCAAAGGCGCGCAAAGCCTACGAATATTCAGCCAGCAAATTCCGATCTTGAATTACAGCAAAGGCCCAGGGTTGCAGATTGATCGCGCTAGGGGCGCTTGCACGGCCGCTTTGAGCAAGAGCTCAATGGTTGCTCGATCTACTTGCTTGTCGGTATACGAACGCACCGACCGGCGCTGGTAAATCGCATCTATGACTTTCATTTCAATACCTCGCTTTCCTCAGAGCGAAGGGCAAGCTATGTGCCGGGCAGTATGGCGTGCAGGTTATCACTTGGATAGTCATCAGGTGATTGGCCTGGCGCGATTGCTGACAAATAAGGGGGCGTGAAGTCTCGGCCAGATGTGAAATATCGCGCAGTCGAAATTGTCAAACTGCAGAGTTCAGGCGACTTGCACTGGCTGCGCTCGGTACGTACGTTGCTTCCCTGTGCTTTGCATGGTTGGCTTCGTGTTTACTAGCGGCTCGAGATGACAGGAATGAAGGAGGAGTTGGAAATAGCAAAAGCATTGGCAGTGAAAGCTGGAATTATTCTGCGTGAGCACCACGCCGAAAACCTTTGGTAAGGAAGGGGCTGGCGCTCCAGTCACGCTGGCTGATCGCGCAGCCAGCGAATTGCTTGTCGGAGGGCTGAAACGAAGTTTCCCTGATGATGGAATACTCCCGAAGAGGGGCGCGATGATCCGGCGGTTCTTCCTCAAGCTTTCTCTTCAACCAAACGCGAGCTAAAAGCTGGCGCTATGTCGCTTAGCTTTTGGCTTTTGGCGCGATGCTGATTTCGACGGGAGCCGGCTCAAGCGAGTCGCGCACTTCTTCATCGGTCGTTTGAGCAAAGTCCTCGTTACAAAGAAGTCAATTATTACCTTTCCGAATCAGTCCACTCCGCGCTGGCAATTAAAATGCACGCCGCCAGGTTCTCGCTTGCTGGCATAGGTATTGCCCTCCATTGAGTTTACCAGCCTCAGAAAGAGAGAAGGACGGAGGCGATGGGGAATGTACTGATAACGGGTTTCGGAAAGCTCTCAAATATTATTCAGTGTTCTCGCGCAAGTGGCACTGCTCTTTTGCTTTATTGCGAGTGACAAGGCCCTCTGCCAAACGACCTCAGCACAGCGATCTCCTGCCGCACTGCCACCTGATTTGATTGAACTTCGCAATGCCGGGGCTGCAGCACTCTATAATCTCGATTACGCGTCGGCGCGGGCGAAATTCACCGAACTGTGCGAACAGTTGCCACAGCACCCCGTCGGTGAGCTCAATCTAGCGGTGCTGACGTGGATTGAATACCTGGATAAAACCCGGCGTCTACAAACGAGTCTTTATGGCCAAACCGGCTTTTATGCCGGAGGCACAGACGCCAAAGCAGGCGACGTGATTGACCCGGAGGTAGATCGAAGTTTCCGTCAGTATATTGCTCAAGCTCAAACCAAAGCTCAGACACTGCTCAATCGCTTGCCGAATGATCCTGACGCGCTATATTTTCTAGGCGCCGTTTACGGGGTGCTGGCTGGTTATGAGGCTTCAGCCGCCAGAAAGTTTATGGGAGCCTTGCGAAACGGTTCACGCTGTCGCGAGCTGCACCAGCGCGTCATCAAACTCCGGCCCGATTATTACGACGCTTTTCTTTCCATCGGACTTTACCATTACGTCGTCGGCTCGCTGCCAGCGTTCGTGCGCTTTCTGGTGGCTATCGGCGGGATTCATGGCGACAAGGAGCAAGGCATTCGTGAATTGCACCTGGTCGTCGAGAAAGGTTTGTACAACGGGGATGATGCAGCTGTGATGCTGCTCGCGGCGTATCAACGTGAGGGCAGGCCGCAAGACGCGGTCTCGCTGCTCCAGGAGTTGAATGCAAAATATCCAAAAAACTACCTGCTCCGGCTGGAGCTGGCCTCGACGCTGAGCCGGCTGCAACACGCTAACGAAGCTTATGCGATCTTTGAAGAGTTGCTGCGGGCTAATACAAGACAGGCTGAAGACCTGACTCGTTATCAGTATAGTGAAGCGCTCTTCGCCAATCGCGACTACCAGCGTGCCGCCGAGCAGTTTCTTGCCGTCACCAAAACGCCTGGGGCTGAAGCGAGCCTGGTCACCTACGCATTGCTGCGCGCAGGACAGGCTTATGACCTGGCGGGACAACGCCCGCAGGCATTGGAACAATATCGTCAGGTGTTAGCCCGCCCAAACGTTTATGACTCTCGCGGACAGGCCATACGTTGGCTCAAAAAGCCTTTCAAGGAAAACTGAATCCGTGTTGAGCCAGCCAATGCGCTTTCCCTGGTAAGTATGGCGGGCATGGCTCGATATTGGGAATCGGGCTGCGCTGGTAATAATGCCTGAGAACGCTGACCTCTCCTCACGGTCGCGGTTGAGCCCCGACCACTTCTTTCGAGGCTGAAAATTCCACGTTTCGTCCAGGCACACGGTTTGCACTAACTTTTGCGCGATTGCCTTCTAAGGAGAACTGATGAAGAAAGCGAAACTTATCAAAAGGACCGCGCTGGCCGAATCCAACCGCCACTGCGGCCTGCTTGGCAAGCCCCTGCACCATGCGAGGACCCAGAAGACGTTGATCCAGTGGATCAGCGCCTATCAAAACTCGCGCTGCGCGAATCCGCGCGCGGCCTTTGCCACCTTGTTTGCCAGTGAAGCTTGATTTGAGTTAAAGCACTCCCCTTGTGAGGGAAAGAGAGATGATTAAAAAAGAGCATGCTCATTGGTGGATTTTGCTGGCGCTATTGCTGCTCGGATTGGTTTTCTTCTTTGCTTATCACCTGCATGCCTTTTGAAGCGCACTCAAGTAACCACGACCCAGGCCACGGTGAAAACCGCTTAAAGCGCCGCTGCGCGCTGGTCGCCTTGAGGGGCGAGTAAAGTAAATATCCTCGAAGCGCAGGGTTTTCTTTAACCACAGTAGGGTTCAGCGGGTTCGTTGCGAAAGCTGGCGGGCGGGCTCTTTTGCCAGCATCACAAAGCCATACAGCGTGTCACCTGCGCCTGCTACCAGATATTGATTCCCGTCCAATTCATACGTGATCGGGCCATTGCTGACGGGCCCGCCCAAATTAGCGTGCCACAGCGCATTCCCTGTGCGGGCGTCAAGTGCAACAAAGTTATTTGTGGCATCGCCCGTGAACACCAGATTGCCCGCTGTGCTCAATACCCCTGAACGCGAACCGCCACCTTCCCATTTGTGGCTCCAACGAATTTTGCCCGTCTTGTAATCAATGGCTTGCATCATCGCTTCCTGCCATCCGCCGCGATCTGTGCCGCCCCAACCCTGCGGATTGATGTCGGGGTCGTAAATGTAATAGATGCTGAACGCGCGAAACGCATTCACATAAAACAATCCGGTATCAGGGTTGAAGCAGGGCGGAGGCCAATTGGTCGCGCCATATTGATCCGGCGTAACGAGCGCGCCATCCAATTGCGGTTCTTTTGCGGGATTCGGAATCGGTTGCCCTTTGGCGTCAATCCCTTTCGACCAATTCGTTTTTACGAATTCAGTGGTCAGAATGTTTTTGCCAGTCGCTCGATCGAGCACAAAGAAAAATCCGTTGCGGCCGGCTTGCGCGAGCAGCTTGCGCTTTTGGCCGTTAACTTCGCCATCGAACAGTACAGGCACTTGCGTAGCATCCCAGTCATGCGTGTCGTGCGGCGAAGCTTGAAAATACCAGACCATTTTCCCCGTATCAGGATTCAGAGCCACGATTGATTCGGTGTACAGATTCGCGCCCGCGCGGTTCTTGTGCGCAATCACGGGCTGCGGATTGCCCGTCGGGACGTAAATCAAATTCAGCTCAGGATCATAAGTGACCGGTTGCCACGTCATGCCACCACCGTGCTTCATCGCGTCTTCGTTAGGCCAGGTGTCGGAACCGGGGTCGCCCATCTTTTGCGGCACAACGTACCAACGCCATTGCAATTTGCCCGTCACCGGATCGTGCGATTGGAGGTACCCGGCCCTGTCCAGATCATCACCGCTGATGCCCGTAATCACGTGATTCTTGACGATAATCGGAGCGGTTGAGCCAAAGTAGAATTGATCCAGATCGCAAATCGTTTTGTGCCAGCGTTCCTTGCCGTCTTTCAAATCGAGCGCAACCAGATTGCAGTCGGCCGTCTCGACATAAAGAGTGTCGCCCAAAATGCCTACGCCGCGATTGCCGATGTGAATCCCGCCTTGCGAAGGCCAGACGTTGTGCCAGATTTCGCGCCCCGTGCGGGCGTCAATCGCCCAGACGTGATCAGGCACCGTGAAATACATCACGCCATTGACGACCAGCGGAGAAGCTTTAATCGCGCCCTGATTGACGTTCGCGCGAAAGACCCACGCCAGGCTCAGCGAGTTGATGGTATTCGCGTTGATCTTGTTCAGCGTGCTGTGACGGCGTCCCGAATAATCGCCGTGATAACTCGTCCACCCATCCGTAGGCGCTTGCCCTACTTTGGCGGGATCGAGACTGCCTTGCGCGAACAACGGCGCGGAACAAAGAGCAATGAAAAGGAATGTTCTCATGAAGTTCATTTGAGTGACTCCAGGTAAGCGACGATGTCGTGCATGTTTTTGTCGGTAATTGTGTCGAGCAATTCGATGTGCGCTTTCAGCGGATCATTCTTGACGACTTTGAGCGCAGGCGTGCGTTTCCACGAATGATACTCGCCTTTGTCATCGCGCAACGACACATCAAAATCATCAAGGTGAACCGGCTTTCCCGTGATGGCTACGCCGTTTGCGGGTGTCACGGTGATTGTCAGCTGTTTCGTACGGGCGCGCGGAAACATGAAGCGTTGCTGAATGTTCACAGCATTTGTGGTTTTGCCAAAGCCCGCCAGATCGCCAGTGATGGAATGGCACATATTGCATCTGCCTGCACCGTTGAAATAGGCCTCGCCGTCTTTGACATTGCCGGTCAGCACATTCTGCGGATTGAAAATTGGCGAACCGCGCAGTGTGTCGTAAAGGCGTTGATGAATGAAATGTGAAAGTTCTTCGACCTGCGTTTTGGTAAGGTTGTTGCTCGGCACACCGCTTTGCGTCGGATGCCCTTTTTGCAGAAACGGCCCAAGGTCGCTGCCGTAACGGTCGCTCCACATCATGTCCGAACGCACCAGATTGGCGCCTTTGTTAGTGCCGCGTGCCGTCGTGCCGTGGCAGTTAATACACTGCGTCGCCCAGACGGCGCGCCCACGGTCGGCGGCCGCGTCGTCTACGATATGTTTATCGTTTGCACCCGCACCCAATACGCCGACGGAATTGCCGGCCGGACGGTTGGCTTGAGCAGCCCTGGTGTCGCGTCCATAGTTGGTCGCCAAATAATTGAGGACCGTAGCAAATTCCTCATCCGTCCCTTTTGCGCCCATCGAGATCATTTTGCTGATGACATCCTCCCATTGGGCACGACTGCGCGGTGAGACGGTGGCGCGCTCCAGCGCGTGGCAAGTGGTCCCGCAAACTTTTTGGACGACTGCGCGTGCATCCGCTTGCGAAGAGTGCATCGCAACCGTAGGTTGCAATATCGCATTCCCCGACAGGCACAACGCGAACATGATTGCGGCCAGCGCAACAAAGCGCTTGATGCTTCTTTTCATGATCTGTTCATCCGGGTTTGGTGATGTGGAGGTGCGGCGTGCCGCGTCCCATTTCTGCTCTGTGGCGAATGCTTTCACAATGTTTCCCAGGATGTCCCGCCAGAATCATATCGCTTTTGGCGATTAGTTCCAGACATTGTCGGGTGTTTTCGCTCGATTGCTCATCGTTGTTGACTCGGTGGGCCGTGGGGCGGTGGCGTGAGGGGGCGGTCGTAGGGGCGGCTCGCGAGCCGCCCCCACACGCTTCTTGGCCACGACAGGCACCATTTTTGGACGGAGGGCTTGGTGGGGGCGGCTCGCGAGCCGCCCCTACGGCCCCCCCACACGCTTCTTGGCCACAACACGCACGATTTTGGACGGAGGGCCTGGTGGGGGCGGCTCGCGAGCCGCCCCTACGGCCGCCCCCCGAATGTTGATCGGACCGATTGGTTTCCGAACGAAACCGCAGTATTGTGCCCCATACTGCTGTAAAATCGGGCTGATCCAAGGCGTGCACGCCATGAAACACTCTCTCAAACGCATCGCGCTGCTGCTGGCCTCGATGGCAGCGATCAACGGCGCCAATCTCCAGACGAGTTCCGGGCGCGCTGCCGTCGCGCCAATCCCCGCGCAAATCGCGCCGATGCTTCGGCAGAACTGCGCCAAGTGTCACGACAAAGACACTCACAGCGGCGGGCTCGACCTTACCTCGTTGTCGTTTGATCTGGCTGATCGCTCCATACGCGAGCAATGGATTCGGATTCATGATCGAGTGGAAAAAGGAGAGATGCCGCCGAAGGCTGCTGACCTTCCTGATGCCAGGCGCGCGGAATTGGTGAAACTGCTCAACTCGTGGGTTCGCGCGGCGGACCTGGCGGAGATCGTGGCTGCCGGCCGTGGGCCGATGCGCAGATTGAATCGCGATGAGTACGAGCAAAACCTGCGCGACCTGCTGCAGTTACCGTACCTGGACATCCGCGACCTTTTGCCGGCCGATCGCGAGGCACATCATTTCAATAAGGTTTCAGAAACGCTGGACATGTCGCGCGTGCAGCTCATGGCCTACCTGGATGCCGCCGAAGCCGCGTTGCAGCAGGCGATGGTGAAGAGCGCGCAGCCGCCCGAGGCAATGCACTATCGGGCGGTCGGGAAACAGTTGTCGTTTGTACGCTCGATTGTCGGTGAAAAGCAATCAATGTTTTTTGCCCGCGATTCCAAGGGCATTGATTCGAATGAAAAAGGCGATGAGGCTGACCCGACCGTCGAGATGGCGATGTTTCGTTCGCCTGGATGGCCCTACGCCATTTTCCCGAAGAAACTCGTGACCACAGTCGCGGGCCATTATCGAGTGCGATTTTCCGCTCGCGCGGTTTTGCAAACCGAAGGCTTCCTTCTCAAGCCCGCAACGCAGCCTGTGCCGATGACCTTCCGCTCGCGTCGCCCAACCAATCACGACATCGCCGAAGATGTGCGCTCGGTGGGTGGCATCATAGACATTCAACCAGGCGGTGGCGTTTATGAAACGATTGTGCAGCTTGGCGCAGGGCAAACCATCGAATATGGCCTGCTCGGTCTGCCGGTGCCCCAACCTGATGCGCAGGGAATAACGGGCTCTTACCGCTTTCCGCCCTTTCCGGAAGGCGGCCAGCCGGGCATCGCTTTTCAATGGCTGGAAGTGGAAGGCCCAATCGCGCCGGAAACCTGGCCGCCCGCATCGCATCGCGTGCTATTCGACAATCTGGGTGTCGAAGTGAGCTCAGCCAATCCCGCGCAGGATGCGAAACGACTGTTGCGCCGCTTCATCCGCCTGGCCGCGCGCGAACCAGTGCCGGAAGAGGCCGCCGCGAAGTTTGAAGAACTGACACTGACTCGTTTGAAATCCGGCGAGCCGCTGGCCGAAGCGCTTCTGGCTGGTTACAAAGCTTTTCTATGTTCCGATCTCTTTCTTTATCTGCGCGAACCCATACGGGAAGAAGATCATTTTGCCATTGCCAGCCGTCTTTCCCACTTCCTCACCAACACGCGCCCCGACGCCGTGCTGGCCGATCTTGCCCGGCGGAGGAAGCTGCGCGATGCTTCTATACTGCGCCGCGAAACGGATCGCTTGATCGCAAGCGGCGGTTTTGAGCGTTTCGTCAGTCACTTCACCGACTACTGGCTTAGCTTGCGCGATCTTCGCCGCAGTGATCCGGACATCCGCCTTTATCCTGAATATCGCCTGGATGATTATTTGGTGGAATCCATGGGGCTGGAAACGCGCACATTCTTCGCCGCGATGATTCGAGAGAATCTTCCGGCCTCGACGCTGATCGATGCCGATTTCACCTTCGCGAACGATCGCCTCGCGCGGCATTACGGCCTTCCTTCAATGGCCGGCTCCGCGATGCGAAAGGTCGCGCTGCCCAAAAGCAGCCCCTACGGTGGATTGCTCACACAGGCATCGATTTTGAAAATCACGGCGAACGGCACAACGACCTCTCCCGTGCTTCGCGGAGCCTGGATCATGGATCGTCTGATCGGCCAACCGCCAGTACCGCCTCCGCCTGGAATACCCACCGTGGAGCCTGACATTCGCGGAGCCAGGTCAATGCGCGATTTGCTTGCTCTTCATACCAGCTCTGCCAGCTGCGCGTCCTGTCATGCCAAGTTTGATCCCGTTGGCCTGGCGCTCGAAAACTTCGACGTCATGGGACGCTGGCGCTCGCAGTATCGCGGATTGGAAGCAGGCCAGCGCATCAGCGGTATTGATCGCTCCGGCCACGATTTCAGTTACACGCTGGCCAATGCTGTTGACGCCAGCGGTCAGCTTGTCGATGGCCGTGGCTTCAAAGACATTTACGCGCTCAAAGCCATCCTCAAAGCCGATCCGCGTCAACTCGCGCGCAATCTGCTGCAGCAGTTCACGCTGTATGCCACGGGCACACCAGAGCGTTTTGCGGATCGTCTCGAAATCGAATCGATGCTCGATAGCTGCGCAAAGGATGGCTACCGCGTGCGCGATCTGATGCACGCACTCGTGCAAAGCAGAATCTTCCTGGGTCAAAAGGGAGCTCACTGAGGTCATGAATATCCACACTTCTGCGTCAGACATTCCGCGCCGCACGTTCCTGCGCGGGCTCGGGGTCACGCTGGCGCTGCCTGCTCTGGAGGGTATGACTCCAGCCTTTGCACGCGCGGTCGACGCTCAAGCACCTCGGCGAATGCTGGTCATTGTCAACAACATCGGCGTGCTGTCGAAGTTTTTCTTTCCCCAAAGCGCCGGACGCGATTACGAGTTATCGCCATATCTTTCGATACTCGCCGCCCATCGCGAGGCCTTCACCATCTTCAGCGGACTTTCGCATCCCGGTGTGACGAGCGGGCACAGCACGGACAATTGTTTCCTGACCTCGGCGCGCGGCGCATTCAAGGCGGGCTTTCGCAACAGCATTTCGCTGGATCAGTTCGCGGCGGAAAAACTCGGTCAGGTGACCCGCTTCCCGACGTTCAATCTCGGCGTCAACATCGAGAAAGCCAACCGCAGCCTTTCCTGGACGCGCGATGGTGTGTTGCTGCCCGCTGAAGACAGCGCGCCGTCACTGTTTCAAAAGATGTTCGTGCAAGGCGACGCCGCCGCGGTGCAACAGCAGCTCCATCGGCTCGAAGAACGCGGCAGCATCCTCGACACCCTGCTCGGCGAGGCCACGCGTTTCAGCCGCAACCTCGGCAGCGCCGACAAATCGCGGCTCGATCAATATTTCAGCTCCGTGCGCGAAGTCGAACAGCGCCTTGCCGCCGCGCGCGAGTGGGAACTGCGCCCCATGCCCAAAGCCACGCAAGCGCCGCCAGCGGGCATTCAGGACAACAAATTCTTTTTTGAAAAGTTCGAATTGATGCTCGCTATGGCGCAGCTCGCGTTTGAGTCGGACTCCACCCGCATCGTGACGCTCATGCTCGATGCATTCCGAACGCCGATCTTCAAGCTCTCGGGACGGCAGGACACCACCGAGGGCTATCACGATCTCAGTCACCACGGACAAAACGAGCAAAAGCTTCGTCAGCTCGAAGCAGCAGACCGCCAGCATATGGCCGTGCTGGCGAAACTGCTGAGCGATCTGGCCGGCAAGCCTGAAGGAGCGGAACGATTGCTGGATCGCACCATGGTGCTTTACGGCAGCAACCTGGGCGAGGCCAACATCCACGACAACACGAACCTTCCAATCATTCTGGCCGGTGGTGGTTTTAAACACGGCCAGCACATCGCCTTCAAACGCGATAACAACACGCCGCTCTGTAATCTCTTTGTTTCCATGCTGCACCGAATGGGTATCGAGGCGGATGCGTTTGGCAGCAGTGACGGCAGCGGCGTCGGACTGAGCCAAACTTGATCCAGGTCCTGTGCCTCCCGTTCGCAAGGGTTTGGGAGCGCGGCTGTCAGCGAAAGTTTTCCACCAGCATAATGTCGTTGTCGTTCTGATCTACCTGACTATATAGAATCCATCGTCCGTCCAGCGGAAACGGAGAGCCCCGGTGAGCCGACGAAAGCTTTGGCACGTTCGACCCGACCGAACGGTGTTACCCGGGAGGTGGCGAAGTTGAAGAATTCGAATGTAGGCTGCGGCACGGCGCGCTGATTGAGAAAGCAGATACCCTGTTCGAGCAGCGCCCAGGAGCCCCAGCTGGCTTGCTCAAGGACAAGGCTCTCTTCGCCACCGGCGAGGGATACACGCCAAATGCCCGGCTCGCGCTTAGCGTAGTAGAGAGTCTTGCCGTCTGCCGCCTCAAAGGCGTCATAGCCACCGTTCCTGGTCACTTGTTCGACCTGCTCGCCGGTAGCCGTCATCCGCCAGATTTGCCACTCCCCGCTGCGCCGCGAGCCGAAATAGATCAAGCGCCCGTCGCGCGACCAACTCGGCAGCACGTCTTCAGAATTCTCATCAGTCAGCCGGCGAGGAGAGCCGCCTGCCGCGCTGATCACATAAATGCTACTCAGCCCTGCAGGCCGCGAATCGAAGACGAGCTGCCGGCCGTCCGGTGACCAGCGTGGTGAACCGGTATGGCTGCCACCAAAGTTGGTCAGTTGCACCGGATTCAGTCCGTCACTGTCGCACATCCAGACTTCGCGGCTGCCGCTGCGATCGGAGACAAAAGCAATGCGCTTCCCATCCCTGGAGAACTGCGGGCTGTTCTCCTCGCGCGTAGAGGCGACGAGCCGGGTTGGCTCAATTCCTGGTGAAGTCGAGAGCGGACCAGGGGCGCGCCAAATATTGGTATCTGTCTTGCGATAGAGATAGGCCAGCCGACCTCCGGCGCGAGAGATGGCCGGTTGATGCGCGTACTCGCCAATCCCAATCAAACGCCGCAAACGGCCCCCTGCAGCTTGAACTCGCCATAGCGTGGCCAGTCCGCCGCGCGTTGACGAAAAGACGATTTCGCGCCCGTCTGCCGTCCAGGCCAGGCCGCCGCTGAGGAACAAATTATCGGAGGTGAGTCGTTGGGGTTCACCTCCGGTGATCGGAACGAGATAAATGTCGCCCACCTGTGTTCCGGGGCTGCGAATAAATGCCAGCTTCTTCCCGTCAGGCGCAAACGCCGGAGACTGGTCACCGACGGCCCCCGCCGGAGGATTGGTCAGCTCCTGTATCGCCCCTGTCTCCAGCCTTATTAAGACAATCCTGGAAATATCTTGTGGTGACTTGCGGCTGGCAACGGCGAGCATTTTCTGATCCGGTGACCATGAAAACGGGCCGCTCAGTTCAGTCAACTGGCGCTCCGGGCCGCCGGTCGCCGGCACCGAAAAAATTCCGCCATCTTTGCCTGCCCGGTCAAAAGCGATGGAGCGGCCGTCTGGCGACCAGGCGAGCTGGAAGCTGGGATTGGATGCCACTCGCAACGGCGCCCCTTCGCCGATCAATTTGACGTAGACTCCGCGCTGGCCACTTTCGCCCCCGTCCCAAATGAAGGCGATTTGATTGCCATCTGGCGAGAAGACTGGACTGGACTTTTGGCCTGGAAAACTCGTAAACGGCACAACCCTGGGAGAGACAGGCGGGTGTCTCAAATAACTCACCAGGAGTCCGACAGTTGCGATCATGAAAACGCCGGCCATAACCCAGCCCGCCCACCCCAGCCAATTCATCCGGGCCACTTTCGGCTTGAACCGCAGAGTCGGCACGGTTTGACTTGCAGCATTTGATCCCGGCGACTGGGCCATTGCCGAAGGACTGAGAACCGGCGTTGTCAAAGCTTCCAACGCAAAGCTCAGATCGCTGGCCGATTGAAAGCGCTGTTGTACCTGTTTCTCGAGACATCGGTGAATCAGGCGGGCCAGGCCGGGCGCCTCCGCGCTGACGGCCGGAGGCAGTTCCGGCGGATCTTGCGTGAGAATCGCGCTCATTGTCTCAGCCGCTGAAACGCCGCGGAAAGGCCGCTCTCCAGCGAGCATTTCGTGAAGGATCACGCCGAATGCGAATATGTCAGCGCGGCAGTCCACTGCTTCACCACGTAACTGCTCAGGTGCCATGTAGCCGACCGTTCCCATTACCATACCCGGATTGGTCGCGACTGCGGCCAACGCCGGCTCGTGCGCGTTTGCGCCGCTCGACCGGCTCTGCGAGAGCTTGGCCAGGCCAAAATCGAGAATCTTGACGCGCCCCTCTCGCTGACCTTGCCCATCCTTGATGATGAACAGGTTCTCCGGCTTTAAGTCTCGATGCACCAGCCCTCGGTCGTGCGCGGCCGCAAGTCCACGAGTTATCTGTAGCGCAATGTCCACCGCTTTAGGCAAGGGTAGCGCTCCGTTAGTGAGACGCTCGCGCAGCGTTTCGCCTTCGAGCAATTCAGAGACGAGGTACGGCGCGCCTTCGTGCGTGCCCACATCGTGAATGGTGAGAATGTTCGGATGATTGAGCATCCCGATGGCGCGCACCTCCTGCTCGAAGCGACGCAACCGGTCGGCGTCGCGTGCCACAGCGGCCGGCATCAATTTGACGGCGACCTTGCGCCCGATCCTCGTGTCCTTCGCCGCATAGACCTCACCCATCCCACCCGCGCCGATAAACGAGATCAACTGGTAATGGCCGAGTTGCTTGCCAATCAGTGTTCCCGGCGTCTCACTGGTCACCAGCGCCGCAGCATCTTTCAACGCCGGGGCACCCATAAAATCTCCCACGAAGTCTTCCTCAACAAGCAGTGACTCGACCTCGCGGCGCAAATCTTCATCGCCTGCGCAAGCCTGCGCAAGGTGGGCAGCGCGCGCTTCCGGCGCAAGCTCCGCCACCTCGCTGTATAGCTGGCTGATTCGCGCGAACCGTTCAGGCGTCATTGACTCCCCTTCCGGTCAGTTCGCGATGGAGCCAGACGCGCGCGAAGTTCCAGTCGCGCCGCACCGTGCGTACCGAGACCTTGAGCGCCTCCGCGCTCTCTTCCTCGCTCAAGCCGCCGAAGTAGCGCAACTCAACCACCTGCGCCTGGCGCTCGTTGAGCGCCTGGAGTCGCGTCAAAGCCTCGTCGAGTGCCAGCAAATCTGCGCCGCGCTCCGGCTCTATCGCCAGGGCCTCGGCGAGCGATACCTGCTGCGCTCCACCACCGCGCTTCTGGTAATTCCGCGAGCGAGCGAAGTCCACCAGAATGCGCCGCATGAAGTGCGCCGCGACCGCGAAAAAGTGTGCGCGGTCCTGCCACTTCACCTGGCTCGCATCAATCAAACGCAGATAGGCCTCGTTGACCAGCGCCGTGGTTTGTAGCGTGTGCCCCGCGCGCTGGCCGCGCAGGTGACGAGCCGCCACTTTGCGCAGCTCGCCGTAGACGAGCGGCATCAATGCGTCGAGAGCAGCCTGATCGCCCTGGCCCCAGGCCAGAAGCAGATGCGTGATTTGTTGCGAGCCGGATATTGCCATCTGTTGTTAGAAAGACGTTGGGTTTTACCCGGAGGTCACAGCTTAGACACGGGGCGGCACAGAGGGCGCCGTAACTCTACATTTTAGTGAGGTTGCGGCAGGCAGAAAAAACTTTGCGAGCGCGTGTCCTGTTTCGGCGGCAATTCCCGTCTCATGGATTGAGCGCGATTCAATTCTGCCGCTCCGACATTAGCAGCAAAAGAGCTTGCTCGATCCGAAACATGAATAGGAGATCATACGAAGTGAAAAAGCATCTATTACATATCATTGCCAGCCTGAGTCTGTGCCTGATGCTGGGCGTCGTCGCCACAGCGCAGATGACGAGGCAGATGACGATTACTGTCCCTTTCGATTTCTATGTTGGTAAGACGGCGCTCCCGGCCGGTACGTATAACGTTTATGCCACGAGCACTCGCACGGGCGCCGGTTTTCTGCTGCGGGGTGCCGAAGGCAACGCCAAGGTCGTCTTCAATACCCAGCAGGTTCAATCCGGGAAGTCAGGGTCGGTCGCGCGCCTTGAGTTCCGCCGCTACAGCGACAAGTACTTTCTCGCTCGTGTGTGGGCGGAAGGGAACGACATCGGACGCGAGTTGGAGCAATCGCGGCTCGAGCGTGAGACCGCCAAGGGTGCCGCACGCGACCTCGCGCAAAAAGAGGTAAAGACTGAGGTCATCAGTGTGACGGCACAGTAACGGCTTGCTTTGCTGGGATAACTATCATAGCCAGTCGGGAGCCCAGTTATTGAAAGGGCTCCCACTGGTTTAGTATGGAGTGCGGCGAGGCCACCTCTCGCCGCTTTTGATTTAGTCACTGCAGTGATGAAGAAGAATCAGGCCCGTAATTCGTCATCCTGTAGTAACTAAACGCAAAAGCGGCGACAAGTGGCCTCGCCGCACTCCATACTAAATCGGTCGACCTGCTTCGAGGGAGAGTCTTCCATGAAACGAAAGAGTGTCATCACAGGGCTGTGTTTATCCGTGTTGCTTTCCGCTGGCTGGGCTATCCGTGCAGCGCAACAACAGCAGAAAAAAATCAATACGACGCCGGCACCCCCCGTGCGTGTAGAAGCCGCGAAAGAAAGCGACACGACCGGTAAGACTGTCGCCGCGGCCAAAGCTTTTCTGGCGACGCTTGATGATGCCGGCCGCGCCAAAGTCAGCTTCGATTTCAAGAGCGACCAGAAATCCAAATGGTCGAATCTTCCCGAGCCGATGTATAAACGCAACGGATTGCGTTGGGGGGATCTGAGCGCGGCGCAGCGCGAAGCCGAGCTGCGACTGCTGGCCACAGCCTTGAGCAGGCAAGGGCTGCAAAAGGTGAAAGAAATTATGGAAGGCGATGAAGTCTTGAGGACTGCCGACAGCGGCCGAGGCGGGAGGTACGGGCGGTCCCAACTTTGGCCGCGATGAATACTATCTGTCGTTGCTCGGTACACCTTCGCTCACAGAGCCCTGGATGATTCAATTCGGCGGTCATCATCTTGCGCTCAACGTGACGATCCTCGGCAAGAGCAATGTCCTCACACCGAGCCTGCCCGCCGCGCAGCCGGCGACTTACAAACTCAACGGCGAAACCGTGCGCCCGCTGGGCCGCGAAAATGACAAGGCCTTTGCTCTGATCAATGCGCTGGACGCCGCGCAGCAGAAGCAGGCAATACTGAATTATCAGGTCAGCAACCTCGTGCTCGGCCCGGGCGAAGACGGCAAGACGATTCAGCCCGAAGGCATCAAGGTCTCGGCGTTGAATGTCGCCCAAAAAGACAAATTGCTGGATCTGGTGCATGAATGGGTTGGCATCCTGAACGACGAAGCGGCGGCGGCGAAGATGGCCGAAATCAAAGCCAATCTGCCGGAAACGTGGTTTGCGTGGAGTGGGCCAACGACCAACGGCAGCGCCGCATACTTCCGCATTCAAGGCCCGACGCTGTTGATCGAATACTCGCCGCAGGGGTCGCGCGGTAATAGCGGCCTCGATCTCAATCACATCCACACCATCTACCGTGATCCGACCAACGATTACGGCGCTCGGCTGGTGAAGCGATGAAACGGCTGCTCGCGTGTTTTCTCTGCGCATGTCGCCTTTCAAGCGACAGCGGTGGCGCACGTGCTCGATCAATATTTGCAGGTCGCACAGATTGCGCTCGCGCCCGGTGGCGTGCGCGTCGAATTGCGTTTGATCCCCGGCGTGCAAGTGGCCGATCGCATCTTGGCGCTGATTGATGTTGATGGTGACGGGCAGATTTCGCCGGCGGAAGAGCAGGCCTATGCGCAACGCGTGTTACGGGATATCGCGCTCGAAGTGGACGGGCGTGCGCGCGCCGCTCGCGCTGACGGGAGTTCAGTTTCCATCGCGGCGCGAGATGAACGAAGGCATTGGCGCGATTCGCCTGCATCTCGCGGCGGAAGCGGCTTTGGGAGTGGCAGGCGAACATCAACTCTCTTTCCGCAACGACCATCTGCCGGAACTCGGCGCCTACATGGCCAATGCCCTGATTCCAACAACCGATGCGATCAAAATCACCGGCCAGGAACGCGACGCATTGCAGCACGGAATACAGGTGAACTTTCGCGTGCTCTCCGCCGGCGCGCCTGCCTGGCCTCGCTGGACGGCCGTGCTGCTGTTCGGCCTATGCCCGGCGATGTTGTTTCCAAAGTGGAGGCGCCTTCGCAAAGATTACTGTGCAAGGAGCATGTTACCCTGAGAGCCTGGAGCAAATGACTAGTAGCGCCTATCACCGATATCGTGATCAGTACCGGCGCCAGACGGCGCCGGGCGGGCAGGGACAAGCCCTGCCCCTACAATCTCGCTCGCTAATGCCGCACTCGCGACAACGTTGTAGGGGCAGGGCTTGTCCCTGCCCGTCCCGCGCCGTCTGGCGCGGGTAATCTCTGTTGTAAGGGTAACAAACGCCAAAAATACGTGTGCCGACCTCAGCGAACCTGAGGAGCGAATTGATGATCAAGCTGAAAGTGAATCGTTTGAAATGCGACCAGGCTGCCAAATCAGGCCCGAAGGCTTCAGGCGCAGGATTAAACCGATTACCCGCAGAGGCGGCAAAGACTAAGGAGATGCAATGAAGGCTCTGTTTTCGTTTGTCTTGCTCAGCGCTCTCGCCTTGCTGACGGTCACGGTGGGCAGTACCGTGCCCGACGCCGATTGGCCGCAGTGGCGGGGCCCGCTGCGTAATGGTGTTTCGAGTGAGACCGGGCTGCTCAAACAATGGTCTGCCAAGGGCCCCGCTGTGGCCTGGGCAATCACGAGTCTCGGCGACGGCTACGGCACCGTGGCCGTGAAAGGGGATCGCATTTATGTGCAGGGGACGAGCGGGACAGCGAAGGCTGCAAAGAGCACTGTCTTCTGTTTGAACCGCGCAGATGGCAAGACAATCTGGTCAATCACGCTCGGTCCGAAGGTAGATCAGGATAAGGGTAACGGGCCACGTGGCACCCCGACGCTGGATGGAGATCGAGTTTATGTACTCACCGAGAACGGCGATCTGGCTTGTTTGCGCGAGCGCGACGGCTCGAGCGTTTGGAGCAAAAACATTCTCAAAGAGTATGGCGGCCAGCAACCCAAAATGGCTGATTAGCGAATCGCCGCTCGTGGACGCCGATCGTTTGATCGTTTCACCCGGCGGCAGGAACGCGGGCATTGTGGCGCTGAACAAAATGACAGGAGCGGAGATTTGGCGCTCGCGCGATCTGAGCGACGAGGCCGGTTATTCCTCCTGCATTGCGGCGGACGTGGGCGGCGTACGCAGCTACATGAACTTCACCTCGAGCGCGGCTGTCGGCGTGCGCGCCAGTGATGGCAAGCTTTTGTGGCGCTACGACAAAGTCGCCAATCGCGTCGCCAATGTTGCGACGCCGGTCTTTGCCGACAACAAAGTCTTTTTCTCTTCGGCATACGGCACGGGCGGAGTTTTGCTTAACCTGACGGCGCAAAACGGCGAGGTTAAGGCGCACGAAGCCTACTTCACACGCGAGATGATGAATCATCACGGTGGAATGGTACTGGTCAATGGCTATCTCTACGGGTTCTCGAATGCGATTCTGACCTGCCTCGAATTCAATACGGGAAAGGTGATGTGGAAAGATCGCAGCGTCGGCAAGGGCTCAATCACTTACGCGGACGGGATGTTGTATCTGCTCGGCGAGAAACAGATGGTTGGGCTGGCAGAGGCCAATCCAAATGCCTATGTCGAGAAGGGACGCTTCCCGATTAATGACCGGGGGTGGGATAGCTGGGCCCACCCGGTAGTTGTGGGCGGCAAGCTTTACATCCGCAATCAGAATGAGCTGACTTGCTATGACGTGAAGGGGAAATAAGCAGAACTTTGCTGAATCCAGCGCGGGCATGCCTTCGTCTTAGGAATTGCAAGTTATCGGATTGAGTCGCCGGTTGAGCGGCTTTCATGATTCATCAGCGGGGTCGGAGACTCCCCTCGTACCCCGCTCAAATCCCATACAGGAGAAAGAATGGAACGTAAAGCAGCATCCGATTATCCGCAGGAGTTGTTAGACCTGTTTCACGAATACCAGCACGGCGACATCAACCGCCGCAGCTTTCCTCGATCGCGCCGGCAAGTTTGCGGTCGGCGGCCTGACCGTCGCGGCAATTTTCGAGAGCCTGACACCCAACTACGCCTGGGCGCAGCAGGTGCCGCCGGATGACAAGCGCATCAAGGTGGGCTACGAAGTCGTGCAATCGCCGGCCGGCAACGGCACGATCAAAGGCTACCTGGCCCGCCCGGCAAAGAGTGGAAAGCTGCCCGTCGTGCTCGTCATTCACGAGAACCGCGGACTCAATCCCTATATCGAGGACGTAGCGCGTCGCCTTGCGCTGGCCAATTTCATCGCCTTTGCGCCCGATGGATTGACTTCGGTCGGTGGCTATCCGGGCAGCGACGAGAAAGGCGCCGCCGCGTTTCGCACGGTGGATGGAAAGAAGATGACCGAAGATTTCGTGGCGGCGGCCAAGTGGCTCAAGGCGCGTAACGACTCCACGGGCAAACTGGGCGCGGTGGGATTCTGTTTTGGCGGCGGGATGGTCAATCAATTGGCCGTGCGGCTCGGCGCTGATCTGAATGCCGGCGTTGCCTTCTATGGCCGCCAGGCAGGCGCAGATGATGTCCCGAAGATTTCTGCGCCGCTGTTGCTGCATTACGCCGGCAATGACCAGGGCGTCAACGCCGGCATCGCGGCTTATGAAGCAGCGCTCAAGGCCAACAACAAGGTGTACACGGTGCACATGTACGATGGCACACAGCACGGCTTCCACAACGACACGACGCCTCGTTATGACGAAGACGGCCGCCAAACTGGCATGGACGCGGACGCTCGATTTTTTCAACAAATACCTGCGGTAACAGAGCGTCTCCAGCGCTCAAGCTTGTATTGAAGTCGGGCTCAATCTCGGCTTTGAAGATACTCGCGCTCAGCTCTTCATAAAGGTTGACCGAACCGTTCGCGGTGGGCGACTTCGGAGAGCGGTTTACGCTGCTTCTTGCCCTCGCCAATGGCCTTAGTCGGGTAGCCAAACGGGACAATGGCCAACACGTCCAGGTCGTCCGGAATGCCGAGCCGCCCTTTGACTTCATCGAGCCCCATGAAGCCTACCCAGTTTGAGCCGATCCCTTCAGACCATGCTGTCAGGATCATGGACTGGATCGCGCGGCTCGCGTCGGAAACCGCAAATTTCGTCCGCCTGGTCACCACGACAATCGCCAGCGGTGCCTGCGCGACATAAGGCCCGCTGCGCGCCAATTTGCCCAGCTCACGTAAAGTCGCACGGTCCTCGACGACAATGAAATGCCAGGGTTGATCGTTCATGGCGCTTCCGGTCAGCCGCCCAGCCTCGACGATCCGCCGGACAGAGTCCGGCGGCACAGATCTATCCTTGTAACTGCGGACGGCCAGCGCTGTGCGCACAGCCTCAAAGACTTCCATTAGCTGCCTCCTTCCAGGGGGATCACCTCTCTCTTGACTTGAATACGAATTCTGGAGTACGGGTAGTAATCCATTATGGCACGAGCTTCTGTGTGATCACCCTTCTGGCGCTCGTCGTCCTGTTGACCTTCACGGGCGCGCGGACAGAACCGTAGCAGGGTGTGGTGGCCCCAGTTTAGAGGACCGAATGGCTCGGGACTCGGCGAAGGCAGACCGCCCGTTCAGTTTGGGCCCGACAAGAACGTTCTATGGAAGACAGGCGTGGGGCCTGGTCTGTCGTCGCCCATCATTTGGGCAGGACGCATTTTCCTGACGGAATTTGATCGAGCGAACAAGCAACTAGCCACCCTCTGCATCGATCGGCACACCGGCAAGATCCTCTGGCGGCGCACTGTTGCGCCGGGACAGATCGAGAAGGTTCACGAGATCAGCAGTCCCGCCGGCGCGACACCTGTCACGGATGGAGACCGGGTCTATGTCTACTTCGGGTCTTACGGGTTAGTGTGTTACGACCTGAACGGAAATCAGAAGTGGGAACGGCGGCTCCCATTGCCGGAAAACCCCTATGGTGCCGTCTCCTCCCCGATTGTCGCGGGTGAATTGTTGGTGCTCAACCATCAGGGGAAAGAGGCGTACCTGCTCGGGGTCAATCGGCGCGACGGCCGCACGGTCTGGAAGACGGACCGCTCCAAGTTTCAATTCGGATGGTCGACTCCTGTGCATTGGAGTCACGACGGGATCGACGAGATTGTCGTGCTGGGAGGTGACTTCAAGCCGAACCAGCGTCTGATGGCATACAACCTCGCTGATGGAGCGGAGCGATGGTGGGTAGGTGGCCTGCCGCCGTGCGGAAAGAGCACGCCTGTCATTGGCGGCGGTTTGGTGTATCTTGCGGCGCCGGACATCATTATGGAGCCGTCGGCCGAAAGACAGAACCCTGAACGAGCCGCTCAGCTGTATGCCAACAACGCGTCTCGCGTGATGGCTGTTCGTCCAGGCGGCAAAGGTGAAATCAGCCAGGCGAATATCGCCTGGTCGGAGAGGAAGGGCGTGCCCGGTGTTCCTTCGCCTCTGTACTACAATGAACGGCTCTATACTTTCCAGAACGGCGGTATCGTTTTCTGTCGAGCAGCAAAGACAGGCGAATTGGTATACAGCGGACGGCTCGGCGCGCCGGGCTACTACTATTCCTCGCCGGTAGCTGCCGGCGAGCAAGATCTACATCGCATCCGAGGAGGGCACGGTGGTTGTGCTGGATGCAGGTGAGAAGTTGAAAATACTGGCTACAAACAAGCTCGACGGTTCGATCCTGGCCACGCCGGCGTTAGTCGACGGGAACATCTACGTGAGAACCGAAAATCAGCTGTACTCTTTTGGGAAGTAGGCCTGGGTTAATGAATGCGCTACTTCCCCACTAACCGAGCCACTTGTTCTTCCCTCTCTCCGGTGACTTGTGCGACGACGAAAAATATCTGGACTAGTGTGCCCTCACCCAGATGACTCTCGATAAGAATCTTTCCGGAGTGTGCCTCGACCACCCATTTCACGATGCTTAGTCCAAGCCCGCTGCCGCCGCGCTCGCGCGAACGGGCTTTGTCCACGCGGTAAAAGCGATCAAAGACGCGGGGGAGGTCAGACGCTGGAATTCCAATTCCAGTGTCTGAAATGGTCAACAGACAGTGGCCATCATTCTGAGCCTTGAGTTGAACTCGGATATCTCCACTTTCGGGAGTGTACTTGATGGCGTTTTCCAGCACGTTCCGGAGCATCTGCCTGAGCTTCAGGCTGTCGCCCCTGATCTCGATCGGTTCGACCTGTTCCACGACCAGATTGACCCTGCCGGCATCCGCATAAGAGCGCAGTTGTTCACAGGCTTCGATGACCAGATCCGATAAATCGACCATGTGAAAATCCAGCTCTACCGCTTCGGAATCCGCCCGTGAGAGAATCAGGAGGTCGTCAACGATTCTGGCCATGCGCTCGAGCTCCTCCATCCGGCTGCGCAACAGCTCCTTGTATTCGTCGGGATTCAAATGAGAGTTAAGCGCCAGTTGGGATTCCCCCTTCAGGATCGTCAACGGGGTTCGTAGTTCGTGCGAAGCGTCGGCGGTGAATTGCCGCACTTGCCTGAAGGAATTCTCCAGGCGCGTGATCATTTGATTGAATGACTCTGCAAGGCGCTCGAGTTCAATATCCGCGTGCGAGAGCTTGATGCGTTCGTTGAGACTTTGAGCAGTGATCTGTTGGGCGACAGCAGCCATCTGATCCACCGGCCTGATCGCGCGTCTGGCGAGGAAGGCCCCACCTGCCAGAGCGGTCAGAATGGCCACGGGTACCGCGAGTAACAGAGTCAACAACAATCGGCGCTTGGTCTCCTCCACTGTCGCGAGCGAAGCTGCAATCGTGACCAGCTGCGTCTCGCCCTTTACCTGAATTGGCACGACGGTCATCAACACCGGCTGCCGTTCCGCAAAGGCTTCAGCAACCTGCAGTTTTGGCGGGCCTTCGGTTGCGAGCTCGGGTTTGAAAGGCAGGGGGCGCAATTTGAGATTGGGAGAGAGATAGAGGCTCGCGCCATCGGCCGTGCAAATCTGAATATATTCGTGTTCGAGTTTGAGGGAGAAATGCTCGTCGAATTCGTGAATGAAGCCCTCTTTTTTATTCCAGGGTTGGGCTGCAACGAAGGAGCGAATTCGTTCGGCGTAACCCGTGACGATATCCATCCGCTCCTGGCGTAGGCTGTGCGCCAGATTGAGGTAGACCACAGCTCCGAAGCCAATGAGAATGGCTGTTGAGAGAGCGACATACCAAACGGCGATCCTGGTTTTCAGTGACTTGATCACTCGCCCTCGCCGTCCCGCAGGACATAGCCAACACCCCAGACCGTCTGAATCAGCTTGCGTCCGTTCTCCGGATCTCACCTTGGCCCTGAGGTAGTTGACGTACACATCAACGATGTTGGATGCACCCTCAAAATTGCCCGGCCAGACATAGTCAACTATTTGTGCTCGAGTCAACACACGATTCTTTCTCCGCATCAAATATTCAAGCAGGCTGAACTCACGCGCCGTCAGCTTCAACTCCCGCTTTCCTCGTTTCACCACTCTCGTCATCGGATCGAGTGTCAGATCACTTGCAGTCAGTATTACCGGTGGCTCTTCACGCCTGCGCCGCAGCAATGCCCGGATTCGGGCAACCAATTCTCTTAGATCAAAGGGTTTCGTCAGGTAATCGTCGGCGCCGTTTTCAAGCCCCTTTACCTTGCTCTCAACCGAATCTCTGGCAGTGAGCAGGAGAACCGGCGCGTGAATGTCACGCGCGCGAACTTCCTTGAGAACCTCGAGGCCGTCCTTACGCGGCAACATAATGTCGAGAATGATCGCGTCATATTCGTAGCTCTGAGCATAAAGCAGACCAGCATCTCCTTCGTAAGCAACATCCACCACCGAGTCGCAATTCTCCTCAAGCCCTCTTTTGACGAAGGCGGCCAGTTTCTTCTCATCCTCAACCAGGAGTATGCGCATACGAATGATATTAACAGTCAAAGAGATTAAAATGGCATTAGGGCCAGCATTCCCTCAGCCGCGAACGAATGCTGATCGCAATCCAATCTGCTCAATCCCGAGCTAATGCTTTTCTAATTTCTGGCCGCGAAAATATCACCTTAAACCTGTGCATACCACGGTCAACGAGTAGGGAGAAGGTTAAGGGTAATGAAGTGCATCTCGTTTTGTCTGGGGCTGATTCTGGCCCTCACCGTTCTAACGGCCGCGCAGACTGAGCCGGGCATGGTGGACGTCTCCGGGGTCGTTACCGACACGAACGGTGAGCTCGTCCCCGGAGCCAAAGTGATCTTCCGCCGAAAAGACGGCACAAAAAAACAGGTGGCAACTTCCGACGCTACGGGCTCCTTTCGATTCTCGCGGGTGTCGCCGGGTAGCTACGAGATTGAAGTCCAGAAGGAAGCATTCAAACCGGCTATCGTTGAAGTGAACATCAATGCCCGAGTGCCTGCTGCTTTGAAAGTAGTGCTCGAGGTTGCCGACCTGCGCGAAGAGATCACAGTCAGCAATAAGTCCGCCCAGGTGAGTACCAGCGCGGCGGAAAACGTGGATGTCATAAAACTCGATAGCGATGCGCTGAATGATCTGCCGGTCCTCGACAATGATGTCATCGCCGCCATGGCAAAGCTGGTTGATGCCAGCTCGATCGAATCGAGCGGCCCGACTATCCTCGTCGATGGTCTTGAAGTAACCAGCAAGATTCCCGCCTCGATGATCCAGGAAGTGCGCATCAATCAGAACCCCTATTCGGCGGAATTCGCTCGGCCAGGACGCGGGCGGATCGAGGTGATAACCAAGGCTGGTGCCACGGAATATCACGGCGAGTTCGGCTTCATTTTTCGGGATGCTCATCTGGACGCGCGAAATGCGTTTGCGCTTGATCGGCCGCCGGAGCAGCGGCGCATCTACGAAGGCACTTTCACCGGCCCGATTGGTCACAGCAAAACGACGTCGTTCTTTTTCAGCGGAAATCGGGAAGAAGAGGATTTACAGGCGGTGGTCTTTGCGCACACACCTTCCGGTATCGTTTCGGAGAATGTGGCTACTCCGCAGCGGCAGACTGAATTCTCTTTTCGCATCAATCATCAGCTCAGCGAGAGCACGACATTCTCAGTTCGCTTTGATTTCAACGAAGAATCGATCGGCAATGCCGGCGTCGGCGGGTTCAATCTTCCCGAAGTGGCCGCCAATCAGAGGGGTGGCGAGCATCATATCTTTTTCACTCTTCGCCAGATTCTCTCGCCCAAACTGATTAGCGAACTCACTTCGCGCATTGGCCACGAATATAGTCGAACCCGCAGCGTCCGGCCGGGCATACCCAAAATTATTGTTCAGGACGCTTTTACCGGCGGCGGAGCCCAGGCAGATCGTCGGACGACGGAAAACCACTTACAGCTTAATGAAATCCTTTCGTGGACCGAAGGCAAGCACTTTGTGAGAGCCGGGCTGAACATTCCGGACATCAGTCGACGTGGATTCAGCGACCAGACAAACTTCGGCGGAACGTTCTCCTTCGCCTCATTGGATGATTATTCGGACAACCGGCCGTTCCTTTTTTCCATTAACCAGGGCGATGGCCACCTGGCATTTTGGCAAAAGGAATTCGGCCTGTTTATACAGGATCAGGTTCTTGTGCGGCCAAATCTCTCCGTTGCCGCAGGCCTGCGCTACGACAAGCAGAACTATCTGGGAGACTTCAATAACTTTTCGCCTCGCCTCTCGTTCGCCTATGCTCCGGGGAAGCAACGCAAAACGGTTTTGCGCGGCGGCGCTGGGATCTTTTATGATCGAACCGGCATCTTACCCATCGCAGACATGCTGCGTTTTGATGGAGTCAGATTGCGCCAGGTCAATCTCTCCAATCCCGGTTACCCGGATCCGTTCCCGCCCGGGATTGACCTCGGCAGTCAGCCTGTCAGCGTGGTCAGGTTCGCTCCCGATCTGCGGTCTCCTTATACCTTTCAATTCAACGCCGGCGTAGAGCGTCAACTCACCAAGTCGCTCGCGTTCAGCGCGAATTACATCAACACGCGAGGAATCAAGCTGTTCCGCTCACGCGACATCAATGCGCCCTTGCCACCATATGTCGAGCGGCCTGATCCGACGATCGGCGTTTTGCGGGAGATCGAGTCCGCTGCGCGCGGGCAAACGCACGCACTGGAGTTGATGCTCCGCGGGAAGGTCACGCGCTACTTCAATGGCACGATCCAATACAATCTGGGGCGCGCTTACAACAACACCGGTGGGATCAATGTAAGGCCTGCCAATAACTACGATCTGACGGGCGAGTGGGCGCGGGCTGATTTTGACGATCGCCACCGCTTCAATCTGCTGGGGACGTTCAAAGCGGGAGAGTGGGTAAATCTGGGGTTGGCGGTTGTGCTTGTATCTGGTCGCCCTTACAGCCTGACGACAGGACGAGATGACAATCTGGATACCGTCGCCAATGACCGGCCTTCGGGTGTGCCCCGCAATAGCCTGCAAGGGCCCGGCGGTGCAACCGTTGACCTTCGCTGGTCGAAGGAGTTCTTTCTCCGGGCTCCCAAGAGCGGAAAGAAGGCAGACGAAGGGCCGTCGATCAAGATCGGGCTCAGCGCCTTCAACGTGTTGAACCACGTGAATTACACGGGCTATGTGGGCAATCTGAGTTCGCCTTTCTTTGGAATGCCTGTGGCGTCACGGCCCGCCCGCCGTGTGCAACTCAATCTCAATTTCAATTTCTAACTGACGCGGAGGCAGGGGCAGGGGCTCAACAACCATTCTGCGCCGAACCTGTTGTCGCCCGCAAAAAAGGGAAGCCAAAAGGGAAAGATGATGAACAGAATAACTCTCACACTCTTGCTACTATGTACGACCTCTCTGTTTCTGCACGGTACAGCGGCAGCCCAGGAGCACAAGCAGCGAATCAAGGTGCCGCCAGCCGTGCAGAAGACGGTCGATGAGCAAAGCCAGGGGGCCCAAATCCGCGGGTTGTCCAAAGAGGTGGAGAATGGGCAAACGCAGTATGAACTTGAGCTGACGATCAACGGTCACAGCAGGGACATGCTGATTGACCCCAACGGCAAGATCCTGGAAGTGGAAGAAAGCATCCCCCTGGAGACTCTTACACCAGCAGTGAGGGCGGAAGTCGAGAAGAATATCGGTCAGGCGAAGCTGCTCAGGTTGGAATCAGTGACGAAGGGCGGCGCCCTCACGGGCTACGAAGCCACCATCTCCAGGGGCGGAAAAAAGTCAGCAATCGGGATGGGGCCGGATGGAAAGCTCACCCCTAAGGAAAAGAAAAAGGCATGAAGCCCGGGTCCGGTGAGGCACCTGAGCGGGGCAGGAAACAGCCCGAGGGTGTTCTCCTTATTATCGTGCGGACAGCGGCCCTCACTGCGGTGCTGGTGGGGGCCGTAGGCTCGATCATTTTGTTGCTCCGAGCGGGGCGTAACACACCCCGCTTCCTGCTTGTTCTTTTCGTAATCTGGATATTGTCGCCGTTCGTAGCCCTCGGATGGGCCAATCTGGTTGCAAAGCGCTGGTCATTCCTAACGAGAGCGACGCTCTATTGCGTGACTCTTGTTATCACTCTCGGCTCTTTGGCCGTCTATGCCGGGAGAGTCTCGCCACCCAAGGGTTCGTCGCGCGGTTTCGTGTTCGTTATCGTAGCTCCAGCATCGTGGCTGATTCTGGCGATAGCAGTCCCGATAGCCGCGCTCATATCTCGGAGGCGGTCGCGTCGAGCAGCCTCAGGCGCGGCATAGTGGTCCTGATAGTCGCCAAGTTCACGAGGCCGCACACGTCAATTGGGAGCCTAAATCCCGGGAAAGGGTTACCTATGCATCGTCTCGCGCTCATCTTATTGCTCGCTGCCTCACCAATGACCCTCACACGAACGCCTGCGCTTTACCATATTACTCAAAGCTATGCACTCGGTGGCCAGGGAAGCTGGGACTACCTGATTCCTGATCCACCGCGCCACCGCCTGTTCATTGGCCGGCAGAACCGGGTGATGGTGGTGGACGTGAATGATGGCAAGCTCCTCGGGGAGGTTAGCGGAATCAACGGAGCGCATGGAGTGGCGTTAGTCGAGCACACTGGTCATGGTTTCGCTACTGCCGGAAAAGACGGTTCGGTAATCATGTTCGACCTGAACACCTACAAAGTGTTGGGTCAAACTCCCGCGGCGGAAGACGCCGACGCAATCATTTATGATCCAGCTTCGGATCGCGTTTTCACTTTCAATGGTGATGCCCACTCGTCGACGGTGATCGAACCGCAGGAAGGCAAACTGGTCACTAACATTGAGCTTGGGGGGAAACCTGAGTATGGCGTTTCAGCGGGTGATGGCAAAGTTTATGCCAACCTTACCGATAAGGGCGAGATCGTGGAGATCGACGCCAAAAAGCTCACCGTGACTCGACGGTGGTCTGTTGCGCCGGCCAAACAGCCCGTGGCTATGGCCATCGATCTCAAAAACCACCGGCTCTTCAGCGGTTGTCGCAGCCGGGTGCTCGCGATTTCGGATTACCAGGCAGGCAAGCTGGTGACAACTGTGCCGATCGGCGGTGGGGTGGACGGTGCTGCGTTTGATCCCACCACTGGCGATGCTTTCGCTTCCAATCTTGACGGAACGCTGACTGTGATTCATCAAGACAGTCCCGACACCTATCAGATCCTGGAGAATGTACCGACGGCGCAGGGCGCGCGGAATATGGCGCATGATCCCACGACGCACCGAATCTTCGTGGTCGCGCTTAAGTCAGGGGTTTTTACACTAATGGTGATTGAGCGTGAAGGAACGTCGCGCTGACGGCGCGATTGCTGGAGTCGTAGTTGGGTGTGCTCATTTCTCTAACTGGCAGCGCGTGCGTGCGTCAGCGCGCCGCTGTCGAGCGTATGGCCCGCCGCATCCAGCGCCCAGAAAGAGAGCTTCTCCGGCGTTGCTTCAAAGTACATGTAGCTGTTTACCTGGTCGTTGCCGGTGCCAAAGAACGGAGTGCGCTTATCCAGGTCACCCTTGCGCAACTGGCCGCCCGTACCGGAGACGAAGTATTGCACGCCCTGCTGCGGCTTCGTCCGCTCGTAGGTGTGGTCGTGACCCGATAACGCGGCGTTGACCCCGTGCTTTATGAAGAGCGGCTCGATGAGCGCGCGCAGTTTCATTTCAGAGCCGTGAGTGATGCCGGACGAATAGATGGGATGATGGAAGCAAGCAACCTTCCATTGAGCTTTTGATGCACTCAGCGCACCGTCCAGCCAGTGCAATTGTTGCTGCGTCATATTAGTCGAATCGAGCGCGAAGAACTCGACCAGGTTGTCGCCTTTCGTGAAGGAGTAATAGGCCTTTCCATTCATATTGAAATTGGGGTAGTTGATTTCCGCCTCACGCCCCCGTCGCACGTCGTGGTTTCCAAGCACAGCGTAAAACTTCACGCCGCGCTTCAACAATTCGGCGTAAGGACGTTCGAACTTGGCGTTGATTAGAGCCGGATTGCCATCAGGGTAGATGTTGTCGCCCAGCATCAACGCAGTGTCGAAGGGGTGTTTTTCATGATGGACCGCCATACCGGCCGCGAGCGAGTACTGGTTACTTTCACCTGTCCCCATATCGCCCAGAGCAATGAAGCGAAACTCTCTCGCGCGGTGTTTGATTACTCTGCGATCTGGCCGAGCGGGCGACCGATGCCGCCGCTAGCAGCGCGAGAAACTCACGTCGTCTCATCGTGGCGTACTGCCTCCTGAAGAGAAATGATTGAAGGGTACTATTAAGTCTGCCTCAGGGAAGGTGAACACGGGATAAACCGTCAAGAGTCAGTATCACCCTGGCAGCGCATAGGAAGAGCCGATTGCGTCAGCCCTGGTCAAGGTAGTCGATTTCCAGCTGGCTGCCCTTTCGAGTGTCGCTTGCTGAAGCTCTCCAGACATTCACGACACAGACAACTGTCATAACGCGTCCGCAGTTCTTTTCTCGTGTCCGTGTCAAGCTCAACTGTCAAACACCAGCAGCCTTTGAACGATGCGCCGCATACGAATGGCCGCTCGCAGGCTTCGCACAAGCGCGCCGCGCGGCGTCCCGGCAGAATCATCTCTGTGAGTCTCTTCAGTATCGTTGTCATGTTTTGACGGGGGCCTTGACCGGAAGCAGATCGGTGAAGACAAAGCCGTCGCGCTCGACCGTCTCTCCAACGGTAAAGTCAATGCGCCGACTGAACATTGTTCCGTCAAAAGCGAAGCTGTGAAATTCCCCGTTTTCGCCGCATGGATCAACCCCCGCCGGCAGACTGTCAACAAAATCGGAATTGTACTCCCTGCCTGCCAGAGATGTGGGCAGACACCGCGGATCGATGCAGGTGATCTGGGCGCGCAATCCTCCGGCTATCATTTCTCGCGCAAGTTCGGCGGTTGGCCGTCCCCATAGCGGGAAGAGAGGCATGATTCCGGTCCCTTCCATCATCCGTTCCCGGTACTGGCGCACATGAGCCAGAAATAGATCGCCGAAAGCAATGGCTTCAATACCTTCGACTCGTATGGCGGCGATGATTTCCCCCAGGCGTTCTTCATAGATGGCATTGCTGCAAGGAAAAGGGAGCTTGACCAGTCGCACAGGCAACCCCGCGCTCTCTGCCTGTTGCCGCAACAAGGTCACTCTCACCGGCATGCATCGCAATCCGATCGAACTCTTCATTGATGGTCGAAAGCAGACCGACGACTTCGAACTCAGCCTGCCGGCGCAGTACCTGCAATGCCCAGGCGCTGTCCTTGCCGCTGCTCCATGAAAGCAATGTCTTCTTTTTTGCAGACGGGTCAGTCATCAAAAGGCCCACGAAAGTCCGAGCGATCCGGCATCACCTATGTGCGGCAGCGAGCACACCTCGAATTGTCTCGATGACAAGCCCGGGCTCGTCGAGTTGAATGTGATGACCGCTGTGCTCGGCGACGATCATCTTCCCATTACGGGACATCTGAGCGATGACCGCATGATCCCGCCGGTGCTCCGCTTCGAAAGCCTTGCTGTCGGGACCCTCTTCTTCCGAGACGCCGCGAGTCAGGACAACGAGCGGCATGTCGCCAAGCGGGTAGCTCGTTGCGGTCCGCTTAGCGCGTAAATCCGCTAGTTCTTCGTTTTCGAATGGGTTTACGCCGGCAGCTATGTGCTCTACGCGAGCCAGCGCCCACGCGCGCATGCGTTGAGCTTCGGTTGGTAATTTGTCGCGCGGAGGCTCGTTGGGGTGGCTTGCCAACTGCTGAGCACCTGCCTTCATCTGGCTCAAGGCGGCCGGTGGAATTTCGCTCACACGCAATGGATTTGAGACCTGGACTTCAGGAACCGGCTCTCCCTTTACGAGGTCCGAGGAGTGCACCAGCTTGCCACCAGGCATCATGCGCCACGGATTGTCTGCGCCTGCATCGACCAGCACCATGCCAGCCACGTCGGCTCTATAAGTGGCGGCATAGAGCCGAACCAGCCAACCGCCGTACGAATGGCCCACGAGAACGAGCGGAGGAGTAACCCCACCCTTCTCGAGCAGAGCATGTAGTTCGTAAACAATCTGCCGCAGGGTTCGAGGGTGCGGGCCCAGATCGCTCCACCCGTCGCCGGCTCGATCATACGAGCAGACACGAGCAAACTTCGCAACGCCAGGTTGGACGAGACTCCACTCGACCGAGAAGTCGCCGAGACCCGCTTCGAGGACTACAGTCGGCTGCGAGGAGCGAGCCTCGCCCGTGCAATTGAGGTGGAGCCGCCAGCCACCGACATCCACCAGCCTCCCAGGGACGGGATATGGAGCCTGGGGACCGTCCTGGCCGATCGCCAGGGTTGTCATGCAGATGAGCGCGCCGAGGATGGTGCCCAGATCGCGGATGCTCCGCAGATGTTCGTATAATGCCGATTTCATCGTCCAATGTAATAACAGAGCCCGCGTATTATGAGCCGGGCGATCAAAAATAGGAATCGACGGGCTAGGCTCATCTCAGGGGCGGGGCGGTCGTAGGGGCGGTCGCGGAGCCGCCCCCGCCGGCGCTTTCGCCATCAAACTGCATATGCAATGGGGTGTTATTTGTGGAGGGCTTGGTGGGGCCGGCTACGCGGGCCGCCCTCGACCGCCCACAAGTACTGACGGCCCCGTGCCGCCCTAGGGCGCAGTTTGCGCGGATCAGCCTCTAATGTAGTGGGTACGATCTGTCCGTCCTAATACCCCAATTCAGTACAAATCATCCTCCTTTGGGGTTAAGAAATTCCTCATCCTGACTGCCCTATACCCCAAACCCTCTATTTGCAATGCTTAGCCGGGGGCCATTGTTTGGCACGCAGCCTGCAATAGACAGGGCGTGACGGAAAAAGGAGGCAGAGTGATGAGGAAGGATATATTCAAACAGGGTGCTTTAGCTTTGGTTCTTACAGGAAGTTTCGCAATCGGTCTTAGCGCGACTGCAAACGCGCAGGGGCGGCGAAATAGAGGCGATGGGCCAGTCGAGGCTACCGGCAACATCGATCGAAATCGAAATGGTATCGACGACCGGTATGAGGCCAATGGCCAGGTTGATCTCAACCAGAACGGCATTCCTGACAATCAGGAAGGCTATGGCCGAAATGGCCGGGGCCGTGGATACAACGGTAACTGGAACAATGGCCAGTTTGGAAACCGAGGCTATAACAACGTCAACAATTTCGACTTTCAGCGGGGCTTCAGCGACGGTCTGAACCGTGGCCGTGAGGATGCTTTGACGAATCGCGCGATGACGCCGAACAACTCGAGCCACTATCGAAGTGGCAACGTGTCCTATCGAGCGGGATTTGAGCGAGGGTTCTTTCAGGCCTATCAGCAGGTTCGCCGGAGCACACTCGTAATTGAATAGTCAATCCGTCTGGTAACTGAATAGTCAAGTAAGGTTTTTAAAAAGCCTACCGGTGAAAGCCGGTAGGCTTTTTTATTAACTGCGGGTGGCCAGCTCTCGAATATCCTTACTCTCCAGCACTCTTTTCGGGTAGCCATACCTGACGGCGGCCAGCATCGCCTTCCCGATTTGTTCAGTTGTCAGAATATAGTTCGGAAATAGCGCTCGCAGCAGTGGCAGCACTGGGCCTGTCAGAGAATATAGGATGCGGTAGGCCCTGGTCTTCGATGTTATACCGTGGAGTGGCTGGATGATTCCCGGACGGAATGCGTAGGTTGCTTTGAATGGCAATCGCGAAATGGCGTTCTCAGTCTTGCCCTTTATACGAGCCCACATGATGCGTCCCTGTTCCGTGTCGTCCGTGCTCTGACCTGAGACGTAGATGAATGTCATCTGCGGATTGAGTTGCACCAATGTTTGTGCGGCAGCGAGGGTAATTCCATAGGTGATGCGCTCGTACGCCTCCTCTGACATGCCGGCGGATGCGACGCCGAGGCAGAAGAAACATGCGTCGAATCCTTTGAGATTTGTGGCAACGCTGGTGTAGTCGAGGAGTTCCTCCAGGACGATCTCCCGCAATTTCGATCTTTGCCTGTTGGTAGGAGTGCGACCGATGGTCTGAATTAGTTGCACGTCGGGATCGAGGAGGCACTCGCGAAGGACCCCCTGCCCTACCATTCCAGTCGCTCCAAAGAGCAGAACGTTCATAGATGTGCATAATATACTGCTTCAGGGATGAGATCGTGCCCGCAGACTGTCCAGTCTGCCGCAAAGTGCGAAGAGCCGGTGTCGCTGAGACATGTAGTAGAGATCTTTTAGCCCTTGCTTCATGTCGGCGCACCAAGGGTGCGACCTAGCAACAGCCCAGGGCGAAGCCCTACGGTCGGTAGTCGCGGGCGGAATGCCGCAGACTCCGAAGCGGCCTTTGTAGCTCTATGGGCCTCGGGATTATGTTTGCCGCAGACCCAGGACTAGCCCTGCGGCACTGAGGTACACGCCGATAAGAGAAGAAATGCTTCAAGATATTCGCTACGGCCTTCGAATGCTGATGAAGAGCCCTGTCTTCACGCTGATTGGCGTCATGACGCTCGCGCTCGGCATCGGAGCAAACACCGCCATCTTCAGCGTAATTCAGAGCGTGCTCCTTGAGCCTTTGCCATTCTCTCAACCCGACCGGCTGGTCATGCTCTTGGAAGCAGGACAATACCTCCAACACGCCTTTCGTGGAACTTGCCATGCGCGAGGTGAAGGACTGGCAGGATCAGTCACACTCCTTCGAAGGCTTTGCCGCACTTCCCGCCACGAGCTACGGCTACGGCTATGTCCTCACCGGTCGGGGCGAGGCGGTGCAGCTCGAAAGCGCAAAGGTTAGCGGCCGCTTCTTCTCATTGCTCGGTGTTCAGCCTTCGTACGGCCGCGTTCTTGGCGAGAATGATGATGTGGCAGACGGGCCGAAGGTAGCCGTTCTCAGCGACCACGTCTGGCGCAGGCACTTCAATGCCGACCCGTCCATCGTTGGGCAAACGATCACGCTCACAGAACAGGCCTACCTGGTCGTCGGGATCATGCCGCCGAAGTTCGAATTCCCCCGAGACATCGACATCTGGGTGCCACTGCGCGCGACCATGAGTCCGGAGGCGGCAGAGCGGCGCGGGTTCACTTTTCTACGGGCAATTGGAAGGCTCAAGCAGGGCGTTACGATTTCGCAGGCTGAGGCTGAGATGAATACGCTGCTCGCTCGGATTGCCGCGGATCATCCGGAGACTCATGCCACCGGGCATCGCATCGTTATTACACCGCTGCCCTCATTCCTCTTCGGCGATGCGCGGCCTGCTCTCTGGCTGCTCCTGGCTGCGACGGGAATGCTGCTGCTTGTTGCAACCGCCAACATTGCCAGCCTCTCACTTGCACGCTCGAGCGCACGGCGGCGTGAATTCGCTTTGCGTGCAGCGTTGGGCGCTCCTGGCTGGCGATTGACACGTCAATTGCTGACTGAGAGTCTGCTGCTTGCGTTGGCAGGCGGCGCGGCCGGTGTTCTCCTCGCTCAGTGGTTCACGAAAATTCTCGTAATGGCAGCGCCGGCCAATATCCCACGCATCGAAGCTGTCTCCCTCAACACAAAGGTGCTTCTCTTTGCGGTTGGAACGACGGTGCTCGCGGCCATACTTTGCGGTCTGACTCCCGCTCTGACGGCCCTCAATCTCAACCTGAATCAGATCCTCAGCGAAGGCAGTAGTAAGCTCTCGGGCGCCCGCTCGGGACTGCGCACGCGAGGCGCGCTGGTAATTGGCGAGGTTGCGGTGACGGTCCTCCTGCTTGCGGGAGCGTCATTGATCCTGCGGAGCTTCATCAATCTGAGCCACGTCAATCTGGGATTCAATCCGGCCAATGTTCTGACTATGCATCTTCGAGCCCAGGGCCCGAAGTATTCGAAGGCCGAAGCCAGAAGAGCGTTCTTTCGCCAGCTGATCGCCAACCTGGAGGCGCAATCTGGTATCGAGGCCGCGAGCGCAGTGCTCATTCGACCATGGAGGGTGTCGCCGGATGGGACACCCCCTTCACACTCGAGGGGCAGTCGCTGACAGAAGCACGGAAGAACCGGGTGCCAAACTTTGAGGTTGTCTCGCCACACTACTTCCGAACATTCCGCATTCCGCTCAAGGCGGCAGGGAATTCACTCAACAGGACACCGACCAGACTCCACCTGTCGTGATCATCAGCGAAACCATGGCGCGGACGCTCTTTACGGCCGGTGTCGACCCGCTCGGCAGGAGGCTGAGATTTGGGACCGAGCCAGCTGAGCATCCCGTATGGTGCACCATCGTGGGAATTGCGGGCGACGCTCGATATCGAGAGCTTGAGGACGTGCGTTTCGATGTCTACATGCCGCTCGAACAGTGGGGCGGTGCGTTCGTCAATCACATCGCAGTTCGGACAACGTCAGGTCCCGGTTGCCTTGCTTCCCACGGTTCGACGCGAGATAGCGGCACTCGATCCTGGTCAGGCAGTGACACGAGTGGCGACGATGGAACAACTCGTCTCGGCCAACCTGGCCAGATCGAGATTTAGTGCGGCTTTGCTTTGTGGCTTGTCGGTTCTTGCCCTGCTTCTCGCGGCGATCGGTATCTATGGGCTTCTGGCCTACATGATAAGCCTGCGGAACGGCGAAATCGGAATACGGCTGGCCCTGGGCGCACAGGGTCGGGACATCTGGCGGCTGGTCGCGGGGCAGGGAATGCGTCTGGTCGTCGTGGGTCTCGTTGTTGGTCTGGTGGCGTCATTTGTTTTGACGAGGCTGATAGCCGGGCTTCTCTTCGATGTCAGTGCTACATGTCCTCTGGTCTTCGGGGGAGTTGCGCTTCTATTGATACTGGTCGCGCTACTCGCGTGTTACGTTCCGGCAAGAAAGGCTGCGAGGATCGACCCGTTGGCGGCACTCAGAGAAGAGTAGGGGCGGCTCGCGAGCCGCCCCCGGTTAGTCCCCAATGGACATTCGCGGTCTCGAGGAGTGTGCCGGGCCGACGGCGGGGCGGCAGGCGAGCCCGCCCCTACAGCGTTGTCGCGCAGTGCAGCATTTTCGAGGACGTGTGTCGGGCGTCTAGGGCTTCGTCCCTGCCCGCACCCGCGCCGTCTAGGCGCGGCTAAGCTGCCCACGCCGAGTCCTGCAGGTCTTTGTACCGGAAACACTGCACGAGATGATCGTTGATCATGCCCGGTAGCCTGCATGAACGCATAACAGATCGTCGGACCGACGAACTTGAAACCTCGCTTGAGTAAGTCTTTGCTTAGCGCGCTCGAGACCGCCGTTGTTGCCGGTACATCCTTCGACGCTCTCCACTTGTTTTCGATCGGGCGGCCCCCGATGAAATTCCACAGGTAGGCGTCAAAGCTCCCGAACTCCCTCCTCAGCTCGATCACAGATCGAGCGTTTTGAACAACTGATTGGATCTTCAGCCGGTTTCGAATGATCCCCGGGTTTGCCAGCAGTCGATCGATCTTTTCCGGCTTGTAGCGAGCGATCGCCTGTGCGTCGAAATTGTGAAAAGCCGCACGATAGTTGTCCCTCTTTTTGAGGACGGTCTCCCAACTGAGGCCGGCCTGCATGCCCTCGAGGATGAGGAATTCAAAGAGCGCGCGATCATCGTGGAGCGGAACTCCCCACTCACGGTCGTGGTAGTCGACCATGATTTCAGACCTGGCCCAGGCGCAACGCTCGATCTGTTTCATTTCGGAGTCGGTGCTATTGAGGATGCTTGACGATGATCGCGATGACTTGTCTCACCCAGCGGGCGTGCCGCTTTTCGTCGGGAACGATAATCTGAAGAGGTCCGTTTGAGTCCGCGAGGGGCTTGCCATCGGCAGAATCAGCCAGGAGGATCAAACGATCAGAAAAAGCCGGATCCAGTTCCGGCAGCGCGAAGACCGCCTCATATTTGTCGGCCGCCTGGATGAGGACATAGTTTGCGACCGCTTTGCCGCGCATTTCTTCACCGAACTTGACCCCGGCGCGTGAAAGGACCTCACGGAGCTCGACGCCTTCGTAGGTGATGTCCTTGCCATCATTGCCATTAGGGTTCTTTGTTTTGACCGAGCGGCGAGGCATCTTCGAGAGGTCGCTCAAAGTCAACTGAAGCGGTTTTTCAACCTCTCCGCTTACCGACAGCGTAGCGCCCTTCTCTTGTGCGGCGCTCATGCCGGTCACGAACCAGAGAACGAACAACAGCGCAATCCATGGCTTAAACGATCTATTCAGCACGTTTAGTTGACTCCTGTCTGCTTCGGGTTTTCTGACCATGATCTTAATTGATCCTGGCTACCGCACCAAGATCACGCCCCGCTCTAGCGGATAGAATCCACTCGGGCAATAATGCGTTTAGCCCCGACCTCAAAACTTTCTTGGAGCGCATCAATGGTTAAGACTGTCTTGATAGGCTTTTCGCTTCTGCTCGCATTACTCACGCCCGCTGCAGCACCCCTGCGGGTTCTTTTAGTTGATGGAGAGAGCGGAGGACCTTACCACAAGTGGCAGCTCGTCACGCCAGTGCTTAAGAAACAGCTTGAGGAGACCGGCCTTTTTCAGGTGACCGTTGAAACGGCCCTGCCGCAGACAGCGGCGAGCGACTTCAAGCCAGATTTCAGCAAGTACAGTGTCGTTGTCATGAACTATGACGCGCCTGACGATCGGTGGGCGCGGAGACCAAAACGTCCTTTGAACAGTATATGAACAAGGGCGGCGGCCTGGTGATTGTTCACGCAGCCGACAACGCATTTCCGGCCTGGCAGGCGTTCAATGAGATGATCGGTGTCGGAGGCTGGCGCGGGCGAACTGAGAAGGCCGGCCCTCTCTGGTATTACAAGGATGGCAAGCTCGTCTCCGATGAGTCTCCCGGGAGGGCCGGCAGTCACGGAAACCGGCTGCCTTTTCAGTTGACGGTTCGCGATGCAACTCATCCGATTGTCAAGGGATTGCCGAAGGTCTGGATGCATCAGGGAGACGAGTTGTACGGGTCCCTCCGCGGGCCAGGACGCAATATGACGGTTCTCGCGACAGGGTTTTCGGATCCTGCCAACAAGGGCACCGGTCATGACGAGCCGCTGCTGATGGTGCTCAACTACGGGAAGGGGCGCATCTTCCACACGGCTCTCGGCCACGACATTAATGCATTGAGCTCGGTGGACTTCGTAACGACCTTTCAGCGAGGCGCCGAGTGGGCGGCGACGGGGGCGGTAACGCAGAAGGTGCCTGCGGCGTTCCCGACGGCAGAGACGGTCAGTTATCGAGCGGATATCGCGGCTATGGACCCCAATTATGTGAGCGGCTTGAATCCTCTGGATGCCGCCGGCAAGCGCTGACCAACAAAGAAAAGCCAAAACAAAGAAAGACTACAGGAGAGTGATGATGACAAGCGATAACAAAACCAGACGTGACTTTCTGGCAACCACAACTCGAGGGGCCGTTGGGGCGGGGCTTGCCCTATCGGCTTCGAGCTGGAATTCAGTTCTCGGAGCCAATGAGCGCATCAGGCTCGGAGTCATCGGCACAGGCAATCGAGGCGGTGACGTCATGTCAGTCTTCCTCAAAGAACCGGAGGTCGATGTAGTCGCGCTATGTGACTGCTACGATGTCAATCTCAAAGCGGCGCTCGAGAAGACTGAGGGCAAGGCGAAGACCTATACCGATTATCGTGCTTTGCTGGACTCGAAGGATGTGGATGCAGTGCTCATAGCCACTCCCGATCCGTGGCATTCACGAATGGCCATTGACGCGGTCCGTGCCGGCAAGGACGTCTACGTCGAGAAGCCGCTGACATTCACAATCGAACAGGGTCACGAGATCATTAAGGCCGTTCGCGCGAGCGACCGCGTCTTCCAGGTAGGCCTCCAGCAACGGAGCGGTTCGCACTACTGGGAAGCCAAACGCGAGATCGTCGACAAGGGCAAGCTCGGCAAAGTGACGCTCGTCCGCACCTGGTGGCACGGAAACGGCTACCACTTACGGAAGCCAAACTTCACTGAGCAACCACCCGGCCTCGACTGGAAAGCATTCCTCGGACCTGTGAAATACCGTGACTTCAATGCTCATCAGTTCTACAACTGGCGGGCATATCTCGATTTCGGCGGCGGCCAGATCACCGACCTCTTCACGCATTGGATCGATGTCGTGCACTGGTTCATGAATGAAGATCTGCCGATCGCAGCCACGGCGGCTGGTGGTGTCTACTACTACAAGGATGGCCGCACTGCTCCGGATACAATCAATCTCCAGCTTGAATATCCGAGTCAGTGGGTCGCGACGTTCGAGGCCACGCTGGTTCCCGGCGCCCGTGGCGCGGCGATAGAATTCCTGGGTACCGAGGGCCGGCTACAGATTGATCGCGGCGGGTATACCTATCAGGAGAAGGCCGCGGGTCGCAGGCCTCCGATGCCTGTGGCAAGCCAGCCCCAGACCCCTGGCTCGAACGTTCTTTCCAGCTCTGTGGCCAATTCTGTGGGGGGCCCCGCAGCGGCCGCTACGCAGGAGCAGCAGGCGCGGCCGACTCCCTCTGAGCCGATAGTCAGGCGAGCGACGACGACACTCGAGTCGGAACACGTCAAGAGCTTTCTGGCATGCGCTCAAGTCGCGAAAGACCCCCAACTCGGAGGTCATCGGCGGCCATCGCTCCGCGCTTGCATCGCACCTCGGAAAGATGGCGTATCTTAAGAGACAGCGGATCACCTTCGATCCATCGTCTGAGGCGAAATTCGTTTAGCTCGGATTGAGGAATAATGGCCGTTTCACCAGGTACACGACTTGATCACTACGAGATACTGGCTCCGATCGGTGCCGGTGGCATGGGCGAGGTCTACCGCGCTCGCGATACAAAGCTGAATCGCGAGGTTGCAATCAAGATTCTCACGGCAGAGTTCTCACTCGACACAGAGCGGCTGAGGCGCTTCGAGCAGGAGGCGCGTGCTACCGGCATGCTCAATCATCCAAACATCCTCACGGTTCACGATGTCGGCAGATATGGCTCGGCTCCGTACATCGTCACTGAACTGCTGGAAGGTGAAGAGTTGCGCGCACCGTTGAGAAACGGACCCTTATCGGTGCGAAAGGCGATCGAATATGCCGTTCAGATTTCTCGAGGGCTGGCTGCGGCGCACGAGAAGGGAATCGTCCACCGGGACCTCAAACCCGAGAACATCTTCATCACACGCGACAATCGGATCAAGATCCTCGACTTCGGGATCGCCAAGTTCATTACTCCTCCGACTAATCAGACCGGAAGCGACCAGACCGAGGTCATGATGACGACGCCCGGAACCGTATTCGGAACCATGGGCTATATGGCGCCTGAGCAGCTGCGCGCTCAAGCGACAGATCATCGAATCGATATCTTTGCCTTCGGCGCTATGCTTTACGAAATGCTTTCGGGTCAGCGCCCATTCACCGGAAACTCCCAACCGGATGTCATGAGCGCAATTCTCAATCAGGATCCTCCTGATCTGAGTGAGCTGAATCCCCAGGTTTCGCCGGGGCTCGAACGAATAGTGCGGCGCTGCCTGGAGAAGAAGCCGGAGCACCGTTTTCAATCGGCAGATGATTTGGGATTCGCGCTGGAAGCCTTGACGGTGTCACCCTCCGGAGCCTCTGGCCAACACGCCGTGCTCGAGACTCGTGTGATGAGTGCGCAAGAGAGTGCAGTTCCCGATTCCTTTTCCAGACTCCTGGGCCGAAGACTACCGGCAGGTCTTCTCGGATGGTTGGCCGCGGCCTTTTTCTTGCTCGTCGGCGCAGGCTTTGCCGTGGCATATTTCCTTCGCCCGCCCGCGGAGACAGCTCCGATGTACAGCTACCTTCTACTGCCGAAAGATGCCAGCTCTGCACGCGAGGCGCTTTCGCCTGACGGGCGCCGGCTCGTCATGGCCGCCGTCACAGAGGGAATCAACCGTCTCTGGTTATATTCATTCGATTCTCCTGCGCCGGTGGTCATCCCCAACACGGAGGGTGGACGCGTTCCGTTCTGGTCACCGGATGGCACGAGCATCGGGTTCTTTGCCCAGGGAAAGCTGAAGCGAATCGCCTTCTCAGGAGGGCCGGCAACTACTATTTGCGATGCTGTGCTCGGCTACGGCGGTGCATGGAGCAAAGATGGTGTGATTGTCTTTGCGCCTGCGCAGTTTGGACGCGGGCTCTATCGAGTGCCAGAATCGGGAGGAACTCCGACGCCGGTGACATCTCTGGATGCGACGCGGCTTGAGACAGGCCATATCTATCCGAGCTTTCTCCCCGATGGGCGTCACTTCGTCTTCCTGGCCACAAGCGGGCAGCCGGACCAGAGGGGAATTCGTGCTGGCTCGATCGACCAGCAACAGAGCAACTTCTTTGTGCGGTCCGACTCCAATGGCGAATACTCGTCGGCGGGATACCTGCTGTTTGTTCGTGGAAGACGGATACTCGCGCAGAAACTTGATGCGAGCAACCTTTCGCTCAAGGGTGATCCTTTCCCGGTGAGCGAGCGTGTCAACTATGAGCTTGCCGGCCGCTACGCTGACCTCTCGGTCTTTAGCAATAGGCTGCTTGCCTATCGCAGTGGGGAAACTCCTAACAGCAAGCTAGTCTGGGTCGATCGCGCCGGCAAAGAATTGTCCACGGTTGGACCGCCGGCCGAGGGCCGGTCGGCCTCTCTCTCTTCGGACGGACGATACGTAGTCCTCGAACGGAACGATCCACAGTTCGAGACCTCAGACCTCTGGCTGTTGGATCTCCCGCGTGACACGGCCACCCGTTTGACATCCAATCCGGCTAATGAATCGCGTCCGATCTGGTCTGCCAATGGCAGCGCGGTCGCTTATGCATCAGAAAGAGACGGGTTGGCCGCGATCTGGCAAAAGGGTGTGACAGGCGATGGCAAGGAGAGCCTGCTGGTCAAGGAGGATCGATCTCTGATTCCGAGCGACTGGTCGAAGAATGATGAATACCTGGTTTACTGGGGATCAAACGACAAGACTGGAGACGACATCAAAATCATTCCGGTCTCGGGCGATCGCACTGCCCGCGCATACCTGGCCACGCAGTTTGACGAACAATGGGGCAAGGTCTCTCCTGACGGCAAGTGGATGGCATATCAGTCGAATGATTCCGGCCGGTTTGATATCTATGTCCAGCCATTCCCCGTGCCGGGAAGTAAGGTGAAGGTCTCGCCCAGAGGCGGCTCTTATCCGTTTTGGCGGAAGGACGGAAAGGAACTCTACTACATCTCACCCGACGATAAGCTCATGGCTGTTCCGGTGCAGAGCGGGGCAGAGATCAGTGCAGGGACGCCAGTCGCGCTCTTCGAAATAGGCAGTTATGGGAGGCGTAACAACGTCTACACATACCAACCTGCGGTTGATGGACAGCGCTTTCTCGTAATTAAAGCGCTCGACAATCCATCCACACGGCCGCTCACCCTGCTCCAGAACCTGACCTCTCTCTTCAAGAAAAGCAGCAACTAAGAGGAACGATGGCCGTTTTACCAGGTACACAACTTGATCACTACGAGATACTGGCTCCGATCGGTGCCGGTGGCATGGGCGAGGTCTACCGCGCTCGCGATACAAAGCTGAATCGCGAGGTTGCAATCAAGATTCTCACGGCAGAGTTCTCACTCGACACAGAGCGGCTGAGGCGCTTCGAGCAGGAGGCGCGCGCTACCGGCATGCTCAATCATCCAAACATCCTCACGGTTCACGATGTCGGCAGATATGGCTCGGCTCCGTACATCGTCACTGAACTGCTGGATGGCGAAGAGTTGCGCGCACCGTTGAGAAACGGACCCTTATCGGTGCGAAAGGCAATCGAATATGCGGTTCAGATTTCTCGAGGGCTGGCTGCGGCGCACGACAGGGGGATCGTCCACCGGGACCTCAAACCCGAGAACATCTTCATCACACGCGATGATCGGATCAAGATCCTCGACTTCGGGATCGCCAAGTTCATTGCTCCTCCGAATCCTGGTAATCAGACCGAAAGCGAATACCAGACCGAGGTCATGATGACGACGCCCGGAACCGTATTCGGAACCATGGGCTATATGGCGCCTGAGCAGCTGCGCGCTCAAGCGACAGATCATCGAATCGATATCTTTGCCTTCGGCGCTATGCTTTACGAAATGCTTTCGGGCCAGCGCCCATTCACCGGAAAATCCCAACCGGATGTCATGAGCGCAATTCTCAATCAGGATCCTCCTGATCTGAGTGAGCTGAATCCCAAGGTCTCACCGGGGCTCGAACGAATAGTGCGGCGCTGCCTGGAGAAGAAGCCCGAGCACCGTTTTCAATCGGCAGATGATTTGGGATTCGCGCTGGAAGCCTTGACGGTCGTCACCCTCCGGAGCCTCTGGCCAACACGCCGTGCTTGAGACTCGTGTTATGAGTGCCCAGGAGGTAACTGCAGTTCCCGATTCCTTTTCCACACGCCTGAGCCGAAGACTACCGGCAGGTCTTTTCGGATGGTTGGCCGCGGCCTTTTTTTTGCTCGTCGCCGCAGGCTTTGCCGTGGCATCTTTCCTTCGCCCGCCCGCGGACACAGCCCCGATGTACAGCTACCTTCTACTGCCGAAAGATGCCAGCTCTGCGCGCGAGGCTCTTTCGCCTGACGGTCGACATCTGGTCGTTTCAGCGGTTGCGGAGGGTATCACACGTCTCTGGTTATATTCGTTCGATTCGCCTACGCCGGTAGTCATCGCCAACACCGAGGATGGACGCGTTCCGTTCTGGTCACCGGATGGCCAAAATATCGGCTTCTTTTCCCAGGGAAAGCTGAAGCGAATCGCCATCTCAGGAGGGCCCGCAACTAATATTTGCGATGCTGTGCTCGGCTACGGCGGTGCATGGAGCAAAGATGGTGTGATTGTCTTTGCGCCTGCGCAGTTTGGACGCGGGCTCTATCGGGTGCCGGATTCGGGTGGAACACCGGCGAAGGTGACAGCTCTTGATCCGACGCGGCTTGAGATTGGCCATGTCTACCCGAGCTTCCTGCCGGACGGGCGCCACTTCATCTATCTGGCTAAAAGCGGACAACCCGAACACCGGGGAATTCGCATTGGATCGATTGACCAGCCAAAGAGCGACTTCTTCGTGCGGTCCGACTCCAATGGCGATTACTCGTCCGCGGGATACCTGCTGTTTGTTCGTGGAAGACGGATACTCGCGCAAAAACTTGATGCGAGCAACCTTTCGCTCAAGGGCGATCCTTTCCCGGTGAGCGAGCAGGTCAGCTATGAGCTTGCCGACCGCTACTCGTTCCTGTCGGTCTACAGCGATAAGCTGCTTATCTATCGGAGCGCGGGAAATCCGAACAGCAGACTCGTCTGGGTCGATCGCGCCGGCAAAGAATTGTCCACGGCTGGACCAGAGGCCGAGTACCGGTCGGCCTCTCTCTCGCCTGACGGGCGATATGTAGTTCTCGAACGGAACGATCTACAGTTCGAGACCTCAGACCTCTGGCTGTTAGATCTCCCGCGTGACACGGCTACCCGTTTGACATCCAATCCGGCTACTGAATCGCGTCCGATCTGGTCTTCCAATGGCGGCGCTGTCGCTTATGCATCAGATAGAGGCGGGTTGGCCGCGATCTGGCAAAAGGGTGTGACAAGCGATGCCACGGAGAGCCTGCTGGTCAAGGAGGATCGATCTCTGATTCCGAGCGACTGGTCGAAGAATGATGAATACCTGGTTTACTGGGGATCAAACGACAAGACGGGAGACGACATCAAAATCATGCCGGTCTCGGGCGATCGAACTCCCCGCGACTACCTGGCCACACAATTTGACGAACAATGGGGTAAGGTCTCTCCTGACGGCAAGTGGATGGCATATCAGTCGAATGATTCCGGCCGCTTTGATATCTACGTCCAGTCATTCCCCGTGCCGGGAGGTAAGGTGAAGGTTTCGAAGAGCGGCGGCTCTTATCCGATGTGGCGGAAGGACGGAAGGGAACTCTACTACGTCTCACCCGACGATAAGCTCATGGCTGTTCCGGTGCAGAGCGGGGCAGAGTTCAGTGCAGGGACGTCCGTCGTGCTCTTCGATATAGTCAGCTATGGAAGGCGCAGCAACATCTATACATACCAGCCTGCCGCTGATGGACAGCGATTTCTCGTCATGAAGCCGCTTGACAATCCAGGCACGCGTCCACTGACACTTGTCCAGAACCTGGGCTCTCTCTTCAAAAAGGGCAGCAACTAGGCGGACACACAGACGCTCATGTCGAACGGTCGTTGCCCACTTGCGCAACCTATGTAGTCGGGCGAGCGGCTTGTCCCGCTCGCTCCCGTGCAGTTACGGCAAGGATGAACGTTTCGAATCGCGCCGACGGGCTAACTCCAATCATGCGAACCGATGGCTTCGACCGGCATCAGCGGCGCCAGGCGCGCCGACAAGCCCTGCCCCTACATCGGTCGCGGAATGAGCATTCACAGTGTCGGGAAGGCCTTAGTCAGTTTCCGACGTCGTGGTTGAGAGTGACGAGCATCTCTTCCAGCAGCAGGCGCAGCCGGCGAATGTGTTCGCGGTTGGATACCCGACCGCGCGCTGGCGGCGCAGGTTCGGCAGGATGATGCGCGAGGTCGTTGGCGGAATTTGACACAGAACTTGCCAGATAATCGGATTCCGACTCGGAAGCAGGGTTTTCAGTAGCAGAGGCATTAGGCGGGACGATCTTCAGGCGAGCGCTACCGCGCCCCTCGCCAGCGAGCTTGCGCTTGGCTCCCGCGATCGTGAATCCTTCATCATAGAGCAGCTCCTTGATCCGAAGAGCCATCTCGACGTCTTTGCGTCGATAAGTGCGCTGTCCGGCACGGTTCTTTTGGGGCTGAAGCGTCGGAAACTCCGACTCCCAGTAGCGGAGTACGTGTGCCTGAACGCCCACGAGATCGCAGACCTCGCCTATTTTGAAGAAGAGCTTGTCAGGAATGGCCTTCGCGGTTTGGGTATTCATAAAAAAACGAACCGTTATCCGCTTACTGGTATTAAAGCTCAAACCGACTTCATCGCGCGAGATGGACGAAATACGAGTGCTCGACGCGATGGCAATTGAATGGCTTCACCTGTCACCGGATTGCGACCCCGCCGGGAGCGACGCTCGACGATCTCCAGCGTTCCGAATCCGACAATGTGAATCTCCTCACCACTCAGCAACTGTCGCTTGACGATTGCGAAAATCAGGTCGACGATTCGTTGCGCTTCCTGATTGGAGATACCGCCGTGCCGGTCATAGACAGCGCGGGCCAGATCTGCCTTCGTCATTCTGCTTCCTCACTGACAGTTTGCTCAGATTTCGCGCGTAACTGGTCAGCAGGCACCGACAGCGAATATTGGAACTGTCATGCCGAACACGGGGTGGTGTAGTCGCCAATGTTACGGCGTGGCGCACTTTCTGTCAACAACTCATTCGGGAGCATTTGCAGGGACTTCCTATCAAATAGCTGAGCCCTTTCGGGAACTTTGACCGATAAATGACAGGCTCTTCGAACCCCGCCAGGCGGATTTCGTCGATCACAGCCTTCCCAGCCGTGGCATCCGAAAAAATGGATGAAAATCCAAGGTTCTGTATGGCTTACAGGAAGCATGAATAGCTTTAAAGTCGCTAAACCCTGCAAAATCAAAGCAGTCTAATATCCTCGCAACACTCTCTAAATCGGGGCATCAAACTTGCTCTAATCAAGATGCCTCACGAGGAGCGCGGCGGCCCAGTTCTGTAAGGATTGTCGAACTCGCGCTTGACTCGTAAAGCACATGCTCTAATACAGTTTTCATCCCAGCAAAGCCCTCGGCGCGGTGAGGTTCGCAAGAGTCTCACCGCTTTTTTTATGAGCTGAAAGACACGCATCGAGGTGCTTCGGGAGGTCCGCTAACCGCCTACAAGGCCTTAGTTTTCCTTCATTTTCCACTTGACAAGTTGTTAATGGTCACATAGTATGCGCCGTCGTGAGCGACCGATCCCTATCGGGTCAATCACGCCAAGTGCAATCCGAAGTTGAGTTGTTGTTGTGTTAACCCCCGAGTTCTCTTCGAAATAGGACCGCATCCGGCTGAAGGCAAGCCCTTCACGCGGATGCGGTTTTGCTTTGAAGGGGTGCCCCGCAATCCCCAGGCATCAGCTTCACCCGAGAAGCAGGACCGCAAGGTCCAGTTTGATCACTGAGCGAGCGGGACGAAACATCAACCCGACGGGCAATCAAGAGCCTCGTTCAAATCAATCCAGGAGGATATTTCTCACCATGGCAGAAAAGAAACAGGGAAAAGTAAAATGGTTCAATAACAGCAAGGGTTATGGCTTTATTGAACAACCCGAAGGCGGGGATGTGTTCGTGCATTACACCGCTATCCAGGGCCAGGGATTCAAGACGCTCGATGAAGGTCAAACAGTCGAGTTCGAACTGGTCCAGGGACCGAAAGGCCAGCAGGCTGAAAGGGTGACCAAGCTCTAACTGCTTCTCAACAGACTGAAAATTGATGAGAGCCCCGCCGGGTCAATCCCAGCGGGGCTTTTTGGCGTTTGGGATGGAAGATTACGCGGGAGGTTGGAGCAATTTGGAGTGCGACGACTGACGCTCGCTGCTAGTAACCTATTGCAGTGTGCTATCGAAGAAGAGGAGTTTCAGCTCAATACTGCAGCAGGTAACTAAAAGCGGCGACAATGTCGCCGGCACGCCCAATCGCGAACACTCGGACAGCCTGAGAGCGCATGCGTCTCCGACGTGCTCTTCGGTCGCACCTTTGGTGGACATACCCGCGCCAGACGGCGCGGGACGGGCAGGGACAAGCCCTGCCCCTACAGCGTTGTCGCGCAGTGCAGCATTTTCGAGAACGTTTGTAATGCAAATTTGGCCTGCTAGTTCCGTTGCGGTAAACTCCTTGGCAAGATGCTCAGATTACGAAACACACTAACCGGGCAGGTGGAAGAGTTCCACCCCATCAACGATCGCGAAGTGCGGATGTATGTCTGCGGCCCGACCGTCTATGACATCGCCCATATCGGGAACTTCCGCACCTTTCTCTTTGCGGACCTCCTCCGACGTTATCTCAAGTATCGGGGCTACAACCTGCGCCACGTCATGAACATCACCGACGTTGACGACAAGATCATCGCGCGCGCAAGCGAAGAGAAAAAGGAGCTCAAGGACTATACGGACGGATATATCCAATACTTCTTCGAGGATTTCGACGCGCTGGGTGCGGAGCGTCCCGAGGAAGTACTGCGGGCTACCGATCACATTCCCTCAATGCTGTCTCTGATCAAGCGGCTTGAAGCCGCCTCGCATACCTATCGGGCGGACGGCTCCGTCTACTACCGGATCGCTACCTTCCCCGCTTACGGCAAGCTTTCGAAGATCAATCTCGACGGGAACATTGCGGGAGCAAGTGAAAGGCTGGATCAGGACGAGTACGCGAAAGAGGATGCGCGGGACTTCGCGCTCTGGAAGGCAGCCAGGGACGGAGAGCCTTCCTGGCCCAGCGAGTTCGGGAATGGGCGACCAGGGTGGCACATCGAATGCTCGGCGATGTCGATGCACGCGCTGGGCGAGACATTTGACCTTCATGTCGGCGGTGTCGATCTCATTTTCCCGCACCATGAGAATGAGATTGCGCAGTCTGAAGGGGCTACCGGCAAGCCCTTCGTTAAATGCTGGGTGCATTCAGAGTTTCTGACCGTGGAAGGCGAAAAGATGGCCAAGTCAAAGGGCAATTTCTTCACCTTCCGTGACCTGGTTGAGCAGGGTCACGATCCCCGTGCCATCCGTTACCTCCTGCTCTCGGTTCCACACGCGCGCCAGCTCAACTTCACGAAGGAAGGTCTCAAAGGAGCGGAGACGGTAGTCACACGTCTCGAGGACTTCAGGTTGCGACTCAACGAGGCACACGTTGAAGAAGGATCTGCTCAGGAAGCTCAAGAGATGGTCAGCAAGGCCCAATCGCGTTTTGAGGAGGCCATGGATGACGATCTCAACACAGCCGAGGCTCTCGCAGCAATTCACGATCTGGTTCGCGAGACGAACACTGCGCTGGCCGGCGGCACCTTGAAGAGGGATGACGTTGCCGCTGTCAGCGCGTTCATCGACCGCTTCGATTCGGTCTTCAACGTCATTGGCCTCAAGCGCCAGGAGATGCTCGATTCGGAAATCCAGGCTCTGATCGATGAGCGCCAGGCCGCGCGAGGTGTACGAGACTTCAAGCGTGCCGATCAGATTCGCGAGGAGCTGGCCGCCCGGCAGATCATTCTGGAGGACACTAAGGACGGCGTGAGATGGCGCCGCAGTAAGTAAGGAAGAGGCGTGTTCCAAGCCCTCGCATTCATGTTGATTCAGCAAACTCCCCTTCTTACCCGCGCCGACCTCTTCGCGGATTAGGTCCCTGTACTCGTCGCCTGAGGAGCCGGTGATCGGACAGGAGATCATCGCTGCCACTTTGAATGGTTCAGAGACGAGAGGAGGGTCGAGAAATGCCAGGAGCATTGGACCTCGAAAGAGCCAGAATTCCAGAACTACGGACCGAGCTGCCAGGTCCCAACGCTAAGCAGATCATCGAGCGTGACGACCAGTTTGTCTCGCCATCATATACCCGCAGCTATCCACTGGTCGTCAAGCGGGGCAGCGGCGCCATGCTGGAGGACGTCGACGGCAATGTCTTCCTCGATTTCAATGCCGGAGTGGCGGTTTGCGTAACCGGACATGCCCATCCAAGAGTGGTCGAGGCGATCACCAATCAGATCCACGAATTTGTCCACATCTCGGGTACCGACTACTACTATCCCCATCTTCCGGCATTAGCCGAAAAGTTGAATCGGCTGGTCCCGGGCAACTTCGAAAAGAAGACTCACTTTGGCAATTCGGGTGCTGAGGCGGTGGAAGGCGCGATTAAGCTCGCTATGTATACCACCCGGCGTCAGCGCCTGGTTGGATTCTACGGGGCCTTTCACGGGCGAACGCTTGGCGCGCTCTCGCTGACCGCGAGCAAGTCGCGCCAGCGCGCAGGTTTTGGCCGGCAGGCGCTCGATGTGACACACATCCCGTACGCGTATTGCTATCGCTGCCCCTATAGTTTGACGCGTGAGACTTGCGGCGCGTATGAATCGAGAGGTCCACATTGCGCCCGGGTGATAGAGGACCTGCTTTTCAAGACAACCATTCCGGCCGAGGAATGCGCGGCCATCGTAGTCGAGCCGATTCAGGGTGAGGGTGGATACATCGTACCGCCCGACTCGTTTCTCGATGACCTTGCGAGAGATTGCCGATCGACGCGGCGTTTTGATGATCGCCGACGAAGTTCAGTCCGGAATGGGTCGAACAGGACGGATGTTTGCATCAGAGCACTCCGGATTCGTGCCCGATATCATGGCGATAGCAAAAGGGATCGCCTCGGGCCTGCCTTTGAGCGCAACGGTCGCACGGGCTGATCTCATTACGTGGTTACCCGGCTCTCACGCATCGACTTTTGGCGGCAATCCGGTAGCGATCGCCGCTTCGCTGGCGACGCTCGATCTGCTCGAGGATGGTTTGATAGCGAACGCAGCGGCTATGGGCGACTATCTTCTCGGCCGCCTCCTCGAGCTGCAGGAGAAGCACGAGTTGATTGGGGATGTCCGCGGTCGCGGACTAATGATCGGAGTCGAATTAGTGCGGAGCCGGTCGACGAAGGAGCCGGCAGCGGAGGAGAGGGATCGGCTCGAGATGGCGTGCTTCAGGAGGGGGCTGATCATCCAGGGCTGCGGAGCCAGCACAATACGCCTTTCGCCGCCGCTGCTGATCGATCGCGAGCAGTGCGACTTTGCCGTCAAGACGCTCGACGAGACGCTCTCCAGCCTCTGAATTTAACCGGCCACAAAAAGGACAAAAGGCCAAAAGTGGTGGGAGATTGATGCGCGAGTACGATTGATGGTTTGTCTCTGACCTTTGTGCTTTTTGTGCTTTTTCGTGGCTATCCGCGTTATTCGAAGGGAGATGGCCACCAAAAAGCACAGAAGGCACAAAAGTGGTGCGACGTTGATGCGCGAGTGCGATTGATGGTTTGTCTCTGACCTTTGTGCTTTTTGTGCTTTTTCGTGGCTATCCGCGTTATTCGAAGGGAGATGGGCCACCAAAAAGCACAGAAGGCACAAAAGTGGTGCGACGTTGATGCGCGAGTGCGATTGATGGTTTGTCTCTGACCTTTGTGCTTTTTGTGCTTTTTCGTGGCTATCCGCGTTGTTCGAAGGGAGATGGCCACCAAAAAGCACAGAAGGCACAAAAGTGGTGCGACGTTGATGCCAATGTGCGATTGATGGTTTGTCTCTGACCTTTGTGCTTTTTGTGCCTTTTCGTGGCTATCCGCGTTTTGTTCGAAGGGAGATGGCCACCAAAAAGCACAGAAGGCACAAAAGTGGTGCGACGTTGATGCGCGAGTGCGATTGATGGTTTGTCTCTGACCTTTGTGCTTTTTCGTGGCTATCCGCGTTGTTCGAAGAGAGATGGTCACCAAAAAGCACAGAGGACACAAAGAGTCGGAGGATGTTCGTTGTGATCCCTCTGCCTTTTTGTGGCCGCCCGGATAGATTAAGATTTCATCGGGAACTTTTCTTCTCGCCGTGTGTCTAATTGAATGTCGAAAAGAATCAGGTATCCAGGCGTGGCAGCAACTGAGCAAATTGCGGAGTAGCGCATGCTCGCCGAGGAAAAGGCATTGCTGGTGACAGGACTCGAAGCTGAGTTCGAGGCCGGGGATCTTTTCCAGGCCCGCCGCCGAGACTTTGCGGTCTACCAGTGACCTCGCGCTTGTCGCGCGACTGCGTGCCGGCGAGAGCGCGGCCTTTGAAGAGCTTGTGGGTGAATACCAACCGCTGGTTCACTCACTTAGCCTGCGGATTCTCGGAGACGCCGAGGACGCCCGCGACGCCTCGCAGGAGACCTTCATCAAGGTTTACCGGCACCTGGCGCGATTCCGAGGCGATGCGAGCCTCAAGACATGGATTTGCCGGATTGCGATTAACCAGGCTCGGAGCCACAAACGCTGGTTCCGGCGGAGGAGACGAGACGGGACGCATTCTCTTGATGCGGATGACGAGCAGTTTGTCAGTTTGAGTCATCTCAAGTCATCCGGAGCCTCTCCCGAGGCGGTGACCCTCGCGCAGGAGCGTCATCGCCAGATTGAGCGCGCGTTGACTGAGCTCAAGAGCGACTTTCGAATTGCGGTCATTCTTCGCGACATCGAAGGCATGACCTACGAAGAGATGGCAGTGGTTCTCGAAATCTCGATTGGAACCGTCAAGTCGCGGATAGCGCGTGGGCGTGAGATGATCCGGTCGAAGCTCGAGAAGGCGGGAAGTGTGGTTCTCAATGAGTGTGAAAAGCACGACAGCGAATATTGAAGGTTTCGGGTGAGTTGGCCACCCGACCAGGTTTCGGGGATCGCCAGGCTACGGCCGCCGCGGGTTCGACGCTCATAGCCGATGGGTCGACGAAACGACGGAGAATCCAGGATGGGTCAGCAACCGGATCTTGGTTCTTTTAACCGTGACGACCGAATGCGGATGCGATCCCCGAAAGCCCAGAAAGCCCGGAAAGGCCTACACAGCAAAGACCACTTGGGTGCGGTTATGAATTGTCGAGAGCTTCAAATCCTCATTTCAGCGAGGCTTGACGGCTATGCCAGCGCGCACGAGGCGGCTGCCGTCGAGGAACACCTGATCTCCTGCGCCAGTTGTCGCAGGGAGGCGAAGCAACTCCGATGCGTGCGCTCTGAAATGCGTACCTGGAGACACTTTCCAAAATCCGACGAGCTGTTCGCCAGCACTATCCTCGCATTGCAGAGGGAGGTCCGTCAGCAGGCTCGCCTGGAGCGCATTCGGGCCGATCGACTGGCCATCTGGCGTGTCCGTTTGCTATCGCAGAGCGTTGGAACGGTAGTCTCGGTGGTTCTCTTTGTCATGCTGGCAAGCGCGGTCTTTCGTCCTGCCTATCGGGCGCTCGCGCTGGCCAGCGCCGTTGTGCAGGTGGCGACTGGCGAAGACGAGGCCGACACGACACGCCAGCTCACACTACTTCTTGATCCTCCACCACCGCCGCCGGTCTTCATCCCCAGTGGCGCATTGCTTGGATTCAGCAAGAGCCTCTCGGAAGGTGATGAGTTTATTGCCGCCGTCAAGGTGATGAAGGACGGTCGTGCATCGGTGCAGGTTGTCGAGCCTGCTCGCGATCCGTCGCTGGTCAACCGCCTTGGGGATGCACTCTTCCATCAGGCGAGCTTTCACCCTCTCCGGAGGGCTCGCTCCATTGCCTCGGACGCCGTGCTCATGTTCAGCAAGGTAAATGTCCCGGGCTAGCCACAAAAAAGCGCAAAACACACATTGGGGCGCGGGCGTGGGCGCGTCGTAGGGGCGGCTCGCGAGCCGCCCCCACACGCTCTTTTCGCAGAGATGAATCTGAGCAACTCGGGGACGCCTGGTGGGGGCGGCTCACGAGCCGCCCCTACGCTCCGCCCCTGTAGGCCTAGTGCCAACCGCCGTTTCTGACCTATGATGTTTTGCTGGGAAATTGTGCGGTCGTATCTTCAACGACGCTGTAGCCAGATCCTTGAGCGGGTTCGGACACCATTTGGGCGGTCGATTTCGCAGGAAGTGACGCAGGAGGCACGGCAGGTTGAAACGACGGTTTTGCGTTCTGCGTCAGCTCTTCATTGAGTCTCACCAGGCGGCGGCTGACGAAGAGCCCGTTGATCATAATTCCAAGGCCGACGAAGATCGGGATTATGCCGAAGTACCGGACATGGCGAATTATCTCAGCGTCAGCAGGGGGTTGCTCGTTGGCCACAACGCCCAGAAAGAAATAGAGAAAGATCATCAGGCCGAGCCCAGCTAAGCTGGTGATAATACCGCCCTTGATCTCGTTGATCCGTTTCCTTTCTTCGTGGAACCGCTTCTCTTCGGCAGTCACGTACCGCCGGCGCTCTTTCTCCTGATCCGTGAGGAACATGTCGGCCACCCAGGTCTTGCTCCAATCGAACTTATCCTGAGTTGCCCCTGAAGTCATAGCCTCGCGCACGCCACGCAGATTGGCGCCGCAGCGCCGGCAGAACTTCAGATCTTCGCTTGTTTCAAGTGCACATCCAGGACAGAACATGGCGTTCACGACTTGACTGCCGAAGCACGAGCACGCTTCGTAGAACGGTTGACCTCAATCGGACGCGTCCGCGTTCTGTTGTCGCTCTCCGGGGCCGCCAGGGCGGTCACAGGCGGCAACAGGGCCTCTGTGAAGACTTCCCGGACATTCTCGACAAAGACAAACTTCATATCGCGCTGAGCCTCTTTCGGAACGTCCTCCATGTCTTTCTTATTGAGGATCGGCAGGATTACCTTATCGATCTCAGCGCGATGGGCCGCCAGAACCTTCTCCTTGACCCCGCCAATGGGCAGCACATTACCCCGAAGAGTGATCTCACCGGTCATCGCCACGTTCTTTCGTATCGGCCTGTTCGATAGCGCCGAGACCAGTGCGGTGGCCATAGTGATTCCGGCGGAAGGGCCATCCTTTGGAATCGCGCCCTCCGGAATGTGAATGTGGAGGTCGTAGCTTCGAGAACTTCTCTTCGTCAATGCCAAGCTCCTTGGCGCGCGCGCGTGGCGAACGAATAGGCGGCCTGAGCGGACTCGCGCATGACGTCACCCAGCTGACCAGTCAGCTGAAGGGCGCCCTTGCCGCGCATGGTGATCGCTTCGATGAAGAGGACGTCGCCGCCGACCGCGGTCACTGCCAGCCCGGTCGCCACGCCTACCTGATCTTTCTTGAGCATCTCTCCGGGATCGACTTGGCGACACCCAGGAACTCGTTCAGGTTTCTGACGGTAACGTTAACCCGTTTCTGATCTCCGCCGGCGACGCGGCGAGCAACTTTGCGGCAGATCTGGCCGATCTCACGCTCGAGTTGTCTGAGCCCGGCCTCCTGCGTGTACCTGGCGATCATTCGCGCAGTGCGGAGTCCGAGATGTTCACGTTCTCTGCGGTGATGCCGTTCTCTTCCATCTGCTTGGGCAGCAGATGGCGTCGAGCGATCTCGAGCTTCTCCTCCTCGGTGTAGCCGGCCAGCCGGATGACCTCCATCCGATCGCGCAGCGCCGGCTGAATCGTGTCGAGCACGTTGGCCGTCGTCATGAACATCACGTTCGAAAGGTCGAACGTCACGCCGAGATAGTTGTCGCGGAAGCGAGTAGTTCTGTTCGGGATCGAGTACCTCGAGCAATGCCGACGACGGATCGCCGCGGAAGTCGGCGCCCACCTTGTCGATCTCGTCGAGCATGATCAGCGGGTTGTTTGTCCCGGCCTGCTGAATGGCCTGGATGATTCGACCGGGCATCGCGCCTACATATGTGCGGCGATGACCGCGAATCTCGGCCTCGTCGTGGACGCCGCCAAGCGAGAGGCGCACGAACTTGCGATTGAGCGCGCGTGCAATCGAGCGCCCGAGGCTTGTCTTTCCAACTCCCGGAGGGCCTACCAGGCAGAGGATCGCGCCCCTTCGGCTTTTCCCGCAGCTTCCGGACTGCCAGCGCCTCGATAATTCGTTCTTTGACCTTCTCGAGCCCGTAGTGATCCTCGTCAAGAATCTTCTCGGCCTTGTCGAGGTCGAGATTGTCGCGAGATGACTTCGACCATGGCAGCGTCGGTCATGATCTCGAGCCAGTTTCGAAGCGTTGCCGTCTCGGCGGCATCAGGGTGCATCCGCTCCAGCTTCTTGAGTTGGCGATCGACCTCCTCTTCGGCCGGCTTAGGCATCTTGCATTTTGGCGAGTCTTCTCGCGGTACTGCGGCAATCTCCTCGCTCAGTTCGTTGCCTTCACCGAGCTCGCTCTGAATCGCCTTCATCTGCTGGCGCAGGTAGAACTCGCGCTGTGAACGGTCGATCTCCGCCCGCGGCCTGAGTATTGATCTCCTGCTGAACGGTCAGGACTTCGATCTCTTTGTTCGAGCAGCTCGTTGACGCGTCGCAGCCGCGAGGTGACATCGAGCAGTTCGAGCACCGATTGAGCTTCGTCGACTTTGAACTCGAGATTCGATGCCGACAGATCCGAGAGGCGGCCGGCGTCATCGAGGTTCGCGATGATCGCCATCACTTCTGGAGAAATGCTTTTCCCGAGATTGACGGCCTTTTCGATCGATGACCGGACATTGCGCATGAGCGCCTCGACTTCGAGGCTCGTCTCGGGAACGACCTCTGTCAAAGGCTCGATTCGTGCCTGGATATAATTGCCAGTCTCATCGACGTAGTTGAGCTTCGGCGCGGCATACACCCTGCACGAGGATGCGAATGCGGCCGTCAGGCAGCTTGAGCATTCGCATGATGATCGCCGCCGTCCCGACATCGAATAGATCAGCGGCGCCCGGCTCCTCCTTGTCGATGTCTTGCTGGGCCGCGAGCAGGATCATCCGGTTCTCGGCAAGCGCCTGGTCGACGGCGCGAATCGATCGCTCGCGACTCACAAAGAGAGGCACGATCATGAATGGAAAGATGACGATGTCGCGCAGCGGCAGCAGGGGCAGCAGCTCTGGTACCTTGAGTTGCTCCTCGGTTACCTCAGCCGGTTTCTTCTCTTCTGTTTCCTCAACAGTAGGCATGGTTCAGTTCTTGTCCGATCTATCGGTAATTGTGATGGTAATCTCCTGGCCGCAACTCTTGGCCTTTGGAAGTTGAATCTCCAACACTCCATTCGCCAGCGTTGCTGAGACTTTGTCTACATCGATCGACCACTTAAGAGACAGGCTCCGGGCAAAGGTTCCGTAGGATCTCTCGAGGCAAAGGAATCGAGCCGGTCCGTCCTCAGCGGCGCCAGGCTCGCTGACGGCCGGATCGTGCGTTTTTCGCCCCTCGATTTTGAGAACGCCTTCCCGCAGAGTGATCTTGACGTCTTCCGCGGACACTCCCGGTATCTCGACGCGTACGAGGATTGCGTCAGCCCGCTCGCAGAGATCGACTGGAGGCATCCAGCCGCCCGTCGCAGGCACGAGCTCCTGGAGGCCCTCGATCTGCGTCGAGCAAGCGGCGCAACCGAGCTCGCAGTTGTTCGGATAGTTCCCCCGTAAGCGGGGCCAGAGTCACGACTTTCATCAAAGGATTATCCCTTGCCGAGGCTATCGCAGAACACGCAGGTCATGCAAGCAGGGAGCAATTTGGAGTGCGGCGACTTGTCGCCGCTTTTGAGTTAACTATTACTGCGGTCAAAGGAACAAGAGTCATTTCTCCTTCAATGCGCAACAGGTAACTCAAAAGCGGCGACAAGTCGCCGCACTCCAAATTGCTCCCTTAAGTTGGCTCGTGAGGGTCCGAGCTAAGGTTTCCACCTGAGCACGGGCTTGCGCGCGGCAGTTGCCTCATCCAGACGGCCTATTCTGGTGTTGTGTGGGGCGCCTTTTACCAGTTCCGGAGTGTCGCGCGCTTCGAGGGCGATACTCTTCATCGCATCGATAAAGAGATCCAGTTCTTCCCGGCCCTCACTCTCAGTGGGCTCGATCATCATCGCTCCCCCAACTACAAGAGGAAAATAGATCGTCATCGGGTGAAATCCGTAATCGATCAGCCGCTTCGCTATGTCGAGCGTGAAGACGCCGCTTGCGGCCTGCCGGCGATCATTGAGAATGACCTCGTGCATCGGCTGGCCTTCGAAGGCAAGCTCGTAATCCTCGCGGAGATGATGCGCTATGTAATTGGCGTTGAGAACTGCAGTCTGCGTCGCCTCCTTCAGACCATCCGGCCCGAGAGTCAGAATGTAGCAGAGCGCGCGCACGAGCACTGAGAAGTTGCCGTGGTAGGCACGGACACGCCCGATAGCCTGCGGCCGGTCATAGTCGAGCCGTAATTCTCCGGACTCACCAGTGACTCTCGGAAGAGGCAAAAACGCTTCCAGCTCCGCCGTCACAGCTATCGGACCAGCCCCAGGCCCGCCTCCACCGTGCGGCGTCGAGAAGGTCTTATGGAGATTGAGATGGATTACGTCCACGCCCATATCCCCGGGACGAGTCACGCCAACCAGCGCATTCATGTTGGCGCCGTCCATGTAGACATAGCCTCCTGCCGCATGAACGATGCTGCAGATCTCCTCGATGTTCTCTTCGAACATTCCGAGCGTCGAGGGATTGGTCAGCATGAGCGCCGCGACATCCTCGTCCATGACAGTCCGCAAATGCTCGACATCGATCGCACCATGAGAATTGGACTTGAGCGTCGCCACATCGTAGCCGCAGATTGCCGCGCTCGCCGGATTGGTGCCATGCGCGGAGTCGGGTATGAAAACCTTCTTCCGGGCTCGCCCGCGCGACTCGAGAGACTTGCGAATGACCATGAGGCCGGTCATTTCGCCCTGGGCGCCCGCGGCAGGCTGGAGGCTGACTGCCGGAAGACCCGTAATCTCGGAAAGACATTGCTCGAGGTACCGGATGATTTCGAGATTGCCCTGCGCCAGCTCATCCGGCAGGTAGGGATGGGAAGCAGCAAACCCGGGAAGCCTGGCGACCCTCTCGTTGAGCTTCGGGTTGTACTTCATAGTGCATGACCCCAGCGGGTACATTCCAAAGTCGACCGCATAGTTCCAGGTGGAGAGTCGCGTGAAATGACGGACCACGTCGACTTCGCTCACCTCCGGCAGTCCGGCAATCTCATCCTTGCGGATCAATGAGTCATCCAAAAGGTCTGATAGCGCTGCCTGGGGAACATCGAGCACCGAGATTCGGACAGCCGTGCGGCCGGAACGAGACCGTTCGAAGATCAATCCTTCATTCTGATTGACGTGGGTAGTTGCCTTCTTGATCACAATTAGTCCTGTCCCCTGATTTCTCCAAGTGCTGCCAGTAATCGATCGATCGCCTGGCGCGACGTCGTTTCCGTTACGCACATGAGAATCTCGTTCGAGAGATGTGGGAAGAAGCGCGAGAGCGCCAGGCCGCCGACGACACGGTGCGATCGAAGGCGGTTCAGCACCTCATTCCCCGGCCGAGGACAGCTGACTACAAACTCATTGAAGAATGGCGCGGCGTACTTGAGCCGGAATCCCGGAAGGCTGCTTATCTCGCGAGCAACGTAGTGGGCCTTTTGCAGATTCTGCTCAGCGGCCTCGCGAAGACCTTTCGGTCCCATGAGTGACAGATAGACGGTGGCCATGAGGGCGTAGAGTCCCTGGTTCGTGCAGATGTTCGAAGTGGCCTTCTCGCGGCGAATATGCTGCTCGCGGGTTGCCAGGGTGAGCACATAGCCTTCCCGGCCCTGGCCGTCCTTTGCCCGGCCAACCAGCCGCCCCGGCAGCTGGCGCTGATACTTCTCGCGTGTCGCAAAGAAACCGCAGTAGGAGCCTCCAAATGAGAGAGGGATTCCGAACGATTGCGCTTCACCGCAGACGATATCAGCGCCGCTCTCGCCGGGATCGCGAAGAAGCCCAAGGCTCATCGCTTCAGCTACGACGACGACCATGAGAGCCCCGGCACGATGAGCGGCCTCGGCGATCGCATCGAGATCCTCGATCCCGCCGAAGAAGTTGGGAGACTGGACAATCACGGCTCCGACGTCCGTATCGATATCCGCAAGCGATTCAGGGGAGACAGTTCCATTGACTGCATCGACGCCGAGGGTCACTTCGACAATCCCCGCATTGCGAATGTAGGTATCGATGACCTGACGGTATTCGGGATGGAGCGTGCCGGCAAGCGCGACCTTGCTGCGGCGCGTGGCCCTCTCCCCCATGAGCACAGCCTCGGCCGCAGCAGTCGAGCCGTCGTAGACCGATGCATTGGCGACATCCATGCCGGTCAACTCGCAGATCATCGTCTGGAACTCGAAGATAGCCTGGAGAGTTCCCTGGCTGATCTCAGGCTGGTAGGGCGTATATGACGTGTAGAACTCAGACCGCGAGATGAGCGTGTCGATAACTGTCGGGATGAAGTGGTCGTACGCTCCGGCGCCGAGGAAGAAATCGAAGGGCTCACCGTTCCCGGCGACAGGGATCGAGTTCTTAGCTGCGAGATGCTGAAAGTAGCTTAGCGTTTCGGGCTCGGATAAGGCTGGTTGCAGGTCGAGCGGCCGGTTTAGCTTTAGTTTTTGGGGAACTCCCTTGAACAGGTCGTCAATCGACTCGCGCCCCATTTCGCGAAGCATATCTTCGCGCTCATGGAGCGAGTTAGGAATATAACGCATCGTATGATGTTCTCTCTTCAGTCTTCCTTCTGCTCTGCGATGAAGTCTTCATATTCACTGGCTGAAAGCAGGCTATCGATGTCTGTTGGATTCGAAATTCGAATCTTGATCATCCATCCGCGGGCTGTAGGGCTCGCTATTGACCAGCTCCGGCGAGTCGGTCAGAAGCTCATTGATCGCCGTCACCTCGCCGGAGACGGGTATGAAGAGCTCATTGACCGATTTTACAGACTCGACCGAGCCGAATGGCTCCCCGGCGGCAAACTTCTCACCGATCTTGGGCAGATCCACAAAGACCACATCCCCAAGTGAGTGCTGCGCGAAATCGGTGATTCCAACGGTCCCTGAACCGCCCTTCGACCAGTAGCCATTCATGGTCCTTTGTATACTGAAGATTTTCCGGATTCTCGGCCATTGATGTATCTCTCCTTCTCGAGAACTTGAGTCTACTTAGCTCGCTTATAGAATGGCGTTGGCACAACCTCGGCAGCAACCATCTTTCCGCGAATGTCGATGTTCAGTCTTGTGCCCGGCTCGGCGAGTCGAATCGGAAGGTAAGTAAGTCCGATATTCTTTTTGAGATACGGGGCGGGGCTTCCAGAGGTTACATGACCCTTTGGTTCGCCATCGGCGAAGACGATGTAACCGTCCCTCGCGATACCCCGGTCCACCATTTCGAAGCCCACCAGCTTTCTCCTGACACCGGTGGCCTTCTGATCGGCGAGTCTGTCCCGCCCGATGAAGTCACCCTTGTTCAGCTTGACGATCCAGCCCAGATCGGCTTCGTAGGCGGTCGTCGTCTCGTCGATGTCATGCCCGTAAAGGGCCATGCGTGCCTCGAGCCGGAGCGTATTGCGCGCTGCCAGACCGCAGGGTTTAAGTCCACGCGGCTTGCCCGCCTCGAGAATCTTCTCCCATACTCGCTGCGAGACGCTCGGATCAAAGTAGATCTCGTATCCGTCCTCTCCAGTGTATCCGGTGCGCGCGATGATCGACGGCACGCCATCGACCGTTCCCTGTGTGAACCAGTAGTATTTGATCGCGCCAAGGTCGACGGTCGTCAAAGGTTGGAGAATTTCGAGCGCCAGCGGTCCCTGGATCGCCAGCTGCGTATACCGGCTGCTCGTGTCGGTGACTTCAGCCTGAAAATCCGTGGAGGCGCGGCTCAGCCATTCAGCATCCTTGTCGCTGTTTGAGGCATTCACGCAAAGGAAGTAATGATCAGGCCCGAACCGATGGACGAGAATGTCATCTACGAAAGTACCCTGGGGCGTGGTGAGCGCGGAATACTGGGCCTGTCCGTCGACCAGTCGAGAGGCGTCATTGGGGTGGTGTGCTGCACGAGGTCGAGCGCCTGAGGTCCTTTGACCTCAATCTCGCCCATGTGACTCACATCGAAGATGCCCGCCGCATTCCGGACTGCGAGGTGCTCGTCGATCGGTCCGGTATATTGAATGGGCATCTCCCACCCGCCGAAGTCGACCATTCGTGCGCCGAGCTTCCGGTGGACCTCGTTCAAGGCTGTTTTCTTGAGCTCTGTTTGCAAGCGCCTCGCGCTACCCCCGATAATCGCGCAAACCCAATATTTACAAGTCTTTCACGCTGGAGGGCAACCGTACCATAGCGGCTCGCGCTTCGTCAACCGGATGAGTTGCTGCCCGATTGTCGGAAACGCGACGATTTCTTCGATCACCAACTCTCTGTAAGAAAATCGCAAGTTTTTGCATTCGCCAGGCGTTCGCTCGTCGCAATTCATAGTGATAACAGGTACACGCTTGAAAGAGGAGCCGATGGATCGGGCAAAGGAGACGCTGGCGCGGGCCGCAGGCGGCGACCACGCGGCCTTTGCCGAGCTGGTCAGGGAGCATCAGTCGATGGTTTTCAGTCTTGCCCGAAGAATTCTCAGAAATACCGCGACAGCGGAAGAATCGGCGCAGGAAGTCTTCCTCGAGCTCTACCGGAATCTCGGCGGAATCCAGTCACCCGCCCATCTCGTCTTCTGGCTGCGTAAGGTGACGACCCATCGCTGCATCGATCGCTTTCGAAGTGAGCGAAGACGCCTTGAAGATACGCGTCGAGGAATTGCCCGAAGCAATTGTTGCAGCGAATGATGCCGATCCGCTGTTGAGCCGGACTCTCAGAACTCTGGTGGCCTCGCTCCCGGAGATGCCGCGCGCCATCGTCACTCTTCGCTATCAGGAAGAGCTTGAGCCGTCGGAAATCGCCTCGATCCTTGAACTGCCGCTGAACACAGTTAAGAGTCACTTGAGACGCTCGCTCGCGATACTCCGCGAGAAGGCCGGGCGCACGCTGGGAAAGGTTGAAGTATGAGCAGGCTGGATGACGAACTAAAGATTGCCTTACGCCGCGACGAGCCGCCGGAGGGATTCGCGGCGCGCGTTCTCGAACGGATCGCGGCGTTGCCAGACGAGGCAGCATCGCAGGGTGTTGGGCAGAATGTTGGGCAGAAAGTTAAAAAGAGTTGGTGGCAACGGCTGACTGAAACACTTGGCACGTTCAGCATGAATTGGCTTCCCGGGAGATGGTTAACCGCTGGGACGCTGGCCTGCGCGCTGCTTCTTGTTGTTACTGTCGGCGTCTACAAGCACCGGCAGGAAGAACTGGCCAGGCAGGAGGCTGAGCGCGCAAAGGCTCAGGTTGTGCTGGCACTCCAGATCGCCAGTTCGAAGTTGAACATCGCCCAAAGGAAAGTCTTCGAAAACAATGACCACTTCGCAGGCGGCCGGTCAAACGGCGATCTGCGAAAGGAGAATCAATGAAATTGAAATCAGGCTCCCTGGCAGTTCTGCTGTCGATCGTCATGACCACTGGCGCAGCACTGGCGCAGGATGCAAGGCTCCGGATTGATCATCTCGAGTCGCTCGCCCAGAAGGCTGCCGAGACAACCGACGTCACCCTTGATGGCCCTCTTCTCCAGCTTGCCCTCAAACTCATTCCCAAGGATGAGAATCTTGCCGCAGTGCGCAGCCTGGTCGCCGGGCTACGGGGTGTTTATGTCAGGAGCTATGAGTTCGACAGCGACGGAGCCTATTCGGCTGCCGATGTCGAAACAATCCGAACGCAGCTGTCGGGTCCAGGCTGGGTGAGGATTGTCGGTGTGCACAGCAACCATGAGACGACGGATGTCTTTCTCATGCCGCAGGGGGACAATCTCGGAGGCCTCGCGGTTCTTGTGGCCGAGCCGCGTGAGTTGACGGTCGTCAATATTGTCGGGCCGATCGATCTCAGCAAGGTTGGCGCGATCGAGGGTGAATTTGGCGTGCCAAAGCTCGGAGTTGACTGGTCGGATGTCGTCAAATGGCGAACGCACAGAAAGGAGCTGAAATGAGACGAGAGCTGAAGGGGCTGCTCTTGAGGTTGGTCTCGGCGTTGGTGTTGATTCTCCTTGTTTGCTCTTCGTCGGTTCTTGCGAAGCCGAAGGATGAGGGCTTCAAGGCGGTTGTTCGGCACCTCGAGACGCACTATCACGCCAAACGAACATCCATACCCTTCCTCGGGCTCGCCAACTTCGCGGTCAAGATCGTCCGGCCTGCCGGAGTCAAGGGTTTCCAATTGGCGGTTTTCGAGGATCAGGATTTTGCAACGCCGCGCGGCGGGGTGCCATTTGAACAAGTCATCAGCGAAGCGTTTGGCAATGGCTGGCAACCGCTAGTCCGCGTCTACTCGCGCCGTGATGGAGAGTATACCTACATCTATGGCCGCCCGAACGGTTCTGATTTGAAGCTCGCGGTTGTCGTGCTCGAGGCACATGAAGCGGTGGTCGTCGAAGCGACGGTCAACACCGATGCGGCGGCAAAATTCCTCAACAAGCCTGAAACGATTGCATCGCTTACGGGCGAGCGTCACGACAAGCGCAGGAATCAGCGAGATACGACGCCGAAGCCGGCCCCAAACCCTGCGATCGATGAAGAGACTCTCTGCAGTTGGTAACAGTTAACGATGTTGAAGGTATCTTTGAAAACAAGCAATAGACTCAATATGGCAGCCAGAACCCTGGTTATCCTGCTGTTTCTGGCTCTTGGTACTGTTCTGGTCCAGGGGCAGGATGCACCTGGCCGCTTGAAGATCAATCTTGACAAGCTCGCCACGAAGGCTTCGGAATCGGTTGAGATAACAATTGACGAACGGCTGCTGAAGCTTGCCGCCAAGCTCCTCTCTTCCTCAACACCCGACGAAGCCAGGATCAAAGAGCTCGTCGCCGGCTTGAAGGGAGTCTATGTCAGGAGCTACGAGTTCGATCAACCCGGTGGCTACTCGTCTTCAGACGTAGAGGAGATTCGCGCTCAGCTGCGTGCGCCCGGCTGGTCGAAGATAGTTGGTGTGCGGAGCCGCAAGGAGGGTGAGAACGTCGAAGTGTTCACCCTGCTGAGCGGCAACAACATTGTCGCTCTGGCGATTATTGCAGCCGATCCCAAAGAGCTGACACTGGTCAACATTGTCGGGCCGATCGACCTGGAAAAGCTCAGTCAGCTCGAAGGGCAGCTCGGAATTCCGCATCTGGGACTGGAAGGGATCAAGCCGCGAAAGGAGTGAGCCGTGGGCCCGAATTCGCGATTCCTGCGACAGGCGATTGCTCTGACACTGGTTCTATCAGTGGCTTATACCGCATCGCCCGCGAGGGATCGCGAGTTCAATTCGATCGTCGCGCAGATCGAATCAAAGGGCGGCGCTCGCCTTTCCACGTTTCCATTCCTCGGAGTGGCAAATCTGATGGTCAGGCTGATCCGGCCGGGCGGCGTCAAAGGCTTTAAACTCGCGATGTTTGAGGACCAGGAATTCGCCTCGAGTACGGAGTTCGACAACTTTGGGACGAGTGTCAGAATGCGTCTCGGCGTTGAATGGAAACAGCTTGTCGCTGCCAGGTCCCGGCGGACGCTCGAGCAGACTTACGCGTATACGCGCGAGCGCGAAGGTGAGCTGGAATTGATGATCATTCAGCTTCAGGAACGAAAGGCCTTCGTCCTGGAAGTCAAGCTGGATACGCTCCAATCCGGGCAATCCGGAATTCTCTCGGAGTGAGCTGGACCTTTGACCGCCTTTCATGCTTTTGTGTATGCATGTCTGTTGAGACGTTGACGGTCGAAACGCCCGAGCACGTCGAGCTTCAGTTTGCGCTCGCCTCGATCGGAAACCGTTTTCTCGCCTGCGCGATCGATCATTTCCTTCAACTCCTCTTCATAGTGCTCGTTTTTGCGATCGGGAATACTATCGGCTATGGCGTGCGTGACCTTGGCCACAAGGCGGCCGACATCATTGAAGAGGGAAGACTCTGGATTCTCGCGGCCACGACGCTCATCGCATTCCTCATCTACTTCGGCTACTTCACGCTTTTCGAGGTCTGGTGGAATGGGCAGACGCCGGGCAAACGATGGCTCCGCTTGCGCGTCATTCGGGAGGATGGGCGTCCGGTCGGATTCTTTGCGACACTGACGCGCAATCTGATCCGTGGAGCCGACATGATGCCTATGATCCTGTTTCTTCCGTTCTACTCGATTGGGATCGTCTCGGTCTTTGCGAGCCCGCAGTCGAGAAGGTTGGGTGACTATGCGGCCGGGACAGTGGTCATCAAGGAACGGGCATTCGAATCGCCGAGTTTCGATGAAGTCTTCGAGCACGAGGTGGTCGACGCGGCGCTCCGTCGCGAGGCTTCGCCGGTCGATTTTCGAGGAGATGTGCGGCTTGTGGACGCGGCAGAGATCGGAGTGATCGAGACGTTCATGCGCCGGCGCCATGATCTGCCGGCAGGTCCCCGTCAGTGGCTGGCGGAGCGACTGGCTACGCCGGTGCTGGAGCGGATCCGGCCTTATTACAATCCTGACGGGTTCAGTTACGAGGGCTTCCTCGAGGAACTACTCGCCCGCCATCGCGCCTCTGCCAAGTATCGGAGCTAGGGCTAACGGCGCATCCGACAACCTCGTAGGACAGCCTTGTACCGGCCCGCCACGCGCGCGTCGGCGCGGGTACCGGAACAAGGCGAAGCCCTGGCTACGACAGCATGCGTGACGCTCTACAGGATGGCGTGCGGCGACTTCGCGCCGCCTTGGACTTGGATGCTGCGGACGAAGGGCTGCGCCCCTGCCTATTTCACGTCACGCGTTGGCTCGGCAGCGGCGTCATTCGCCAGCGACTTACCGATACTATGCGGTGTTTTGTAGTTCGTGCAGAAACTCGAGGGTGTAGATTCCGGTGTTGTGGCCGTCGCTCCAGACGAGGTTGTAAGCATATCTCCCAACCGGAGCAATCTCCGTCAGACGAATCCCTCCAAACTGCTCCGGCTTCAGATTCAGACTCTGCGACGGACTATGGCCCTGGCACTGCGCGCACGGACAGCGGCTCCTTACGACATCGAGGCGGTGGCGGCTCTTATGTCCATCCTCCCAATTGATCTCGAGGACCGAATCATCGTCAGTCAGTTCAAGAGACTCCGGAAAAGCCTGCGTACCCATATACTCGGACTCTATCATGGTATGATTGATCCATGGAGCAACGCAGTAAAGAAACGGCAATCTCAAGAAAGGACTCAACGGAGTGAGGCGCGTTCGGTTGTTAAGGACGCCATATTCCTCATTCCGAACTTCATCAAGCTCCTTCTACGCCTGCTGAAGGATGCGAGGGTCTCAAGAACCGAACGCGCGCTGCTGGTCGGTGCTCTCCTCTACGTAATCTCGCCATTCGACCTGATCCCCGACTTCATTCCTTTCGCCGGACAGATCGATGACGTCTATCTCGTCTCGCTGGTGATCCTCAGGCTGCTGGTCCGGACGCCTGACGATATTCTCCGCGAACATTGGGATGGCGGAGGCGACGTCGTCTCGGTCGCCAACAGAATCGCGAAAGCGGCGCGATACCTGCTGCCCAAACGAATTCGAGGTATTCTCGATGACCGGGTGGATCCGTCCCTCCACTCCATGCGTCTTGTGCCGAAGAGAAAAGCCGATCGCGGAGAGCGCAAGCGCGCCTGACACCCATTCAATCCGAAGAACGAATAAGCTCGAGGTACTCCTCCAGATTGTCGAGGCAGAGGAGCGTGAAACTCCATGTTCTCGCCTGATACCGGATGCTTAAACCCCAACCTGCCTGAATGAAGAAAGGGGCGTCCCAATCTCGTCGCCGCAGCGCGCCACCGGGTGTTCTGAATCATATTCATGGCGCCCTGCGCATAAGTTGTGTCGCCGACGATCGGATGCCTGGCGTGAGTCAGATGAACCCGAATCTGATGCGTCCTGCCCGTCTTGATTTCGACTTCAAGGAGGCTGAAAGCGGCAAATCGCTCCCGGACGCGATAAAGAGTAAGCGCTTCCCGGCCCTCGCCCTTTCTACGAACGGCCATCTTGACCCGATTGTGCGGATCCCTTCCGATAGGTGCGTCAATTCTTCCTGCATCTGCTGAGATGCGGCCATGAACCAGGGCGATATATTGCTTGAGAACGACGCGGCTCTCCAATTGCGCGGCAAGCCCCAGATGAGCACGCTCGGTTTTGGCTACTACCATAAGGCCCGAGGTTCCCACGTCCAGACGATGAACGATGCCCGGCCGTGCACGGCCCTGTATCTGTGAGAGCTGATTGAAATGGTGAACGAGCGCATTGGCGAGCGTCCCCGATGAGACGCCCGCTCCCGGGTGGACGACCATGCCGGCAGGCTTGTTGATCACCGCGACCTGATCATCTTCGAAGACAATTTCAAGCGGGATATCTTCCGGCAGTGCTTCTATTGGGCGAGCTTCCGGAAGGTCAACCTCGATCGTGTCACCGGGTTTCACGCGGTAGCTCGACTTTGCCAGCCGATCGTTGACGACGATGTCGCCGCCGGATATTGCTCGCTGGATCCTGGCACGGCTCTCGCCGGCCATCCGCGCGGCCAGAAAGGCGTCAAGACGCTGGCCGTCGCATTCCGCATCGACCGTGATGGTGATTTCGCCGTCGCTGGTAGGCTGTATCGGCAATATCGTTACCTTGGGACCGTGAGCAGTAGCTGACCAATGCACTCGCACTGTCGCGCCACCGGCGCGACCTGAAAAAGCCCAGGGCGAAGCCCTGGGATAGGCTCGAGTGCCGATGCTTAGGCCCAAAGGGCCGCCGTTTCAGGGCTGGCCGCTCGCTCGCCGGTGAAACCCGGGGCTTCGCCCCGGGCACTTCAGGTTGCGCCGTTGGCGCAACAGCCCTGTCTCGGCGGTTAACAATATCGTTGCTACGACCTGCTAGTCGACGTAGAGCTCCTTGGGATGCCGCTCGAGCGGTGGTCCATCTTTGCGAGCCAGTGCAAAGATGTTGTCTCCACGAAGATCGGTTGATATCTGGACCTGCTTCAGGAGGTCGAGGATTGCAGGATTGGATCGAAGCCAGACGTCCTCGGTCTCGAGCTCAATCATCTTGAATCCGGCTGCCGCCAGCGCTACACCAATCTCGTACGGCGCATACTCGCGATTGTGCTGATCGACAACATCGGTCAGGTTGTACTGCGGGAAGAGATAAGGAGTGCAGCCAACGAAGAGACCTTCGATTGCGCGGCAACTGGCGATATTGGGCGTGGTCAGGAGCAGAAAACCACCCGGTTGAAGCACCCGGTTGCACTCCCAGAGCATGTGCATCGGGTCATGCTGCAAGTGCTCGATGAGCTCGCAGCAGAGGACGGTCCTGAATTGACCGTCTTTATACGGAAATGCGTCTGCCTCAACATTGAAGTTGCGAAGCTCAAAGGTGTAGCGATCGCTTCCTTCAGAGTGGGCAGCCTGGGCAACCTGAGTGACGACCTCCTCAGCCACCTTCTCGTCGGACTTCCAGAAATCAGCGCAGAGGACCTCGCGATAGCCGCAGTACTTGACGATCGCGGGCGCGAGGTGGAGCAGGCTGCCGAGCTCCAGCAGCCTGTCGTCAGGGCTGACTGCCGGTGGAATCCGCTGCAATGTCGCCAGGAAACGGCGCAGGTGCTGCTTGACGTACGCAACCTCGTCCGCGTCTTTGACGAAGCTCAGGAGATAATCGACGACTTCCTGTTCATCCTTTGTAAAGCGATTGAGGCCGTCAGGCGCAGTCTCTTTCCACGCAAGAATCTGGTGATAGAGGGGAGTCTCACCCGGGGCAACTTTGACCTGGGGACTTGAGTTGCCTTCAGTCACTTTTCGAAAGGACTGGACCTGATCCGGCTCTGCGGGATTTGTGGCTGGAGAGGCGAGTTGCTTTCGCCGCAGCAGATCAAGCCGCTGCTCGAAGAGCTGAAGCATAATGTCAGTGCGGTCGACGATGTCCTGCGAAGTCTGATGGATCTTGCCGTCGACCTTCCGCTCGTGGGTCTCCATTCTCGAATCGGAGCGAGCCTCGAGAGCATTGAATCTTTCATCGATTCTCTGATCGACTTGCTTGAGACGGTCGTCGAGGCGGCTATCGAGCCCTCGCGCGCGCGCGTCGAAACGCTGGTCAACGTCGTCGCTCGTCTTCTTAAGCAGCGCGCCGATTGTGCTCTCGAACGTTTCGGCCCGCGTATCCGCCCGCGCCTCCGTTTCAAGAAGCCGACTCTCGATACGCTCGTCGAGGGCCGTTTCGTATTCGCCTGCTCGTTTATCCGAGCGCTGATCGAACTCTTCGAAGCGGCTGTCAATTGACTTGTCTCTTTCGGCGAGGCGCTCTTCGAAGCGGGAATCCAGAGCTTTCTCGTAAGCGTCCGCGCGAGAACCCAGATGGGCCTCGAATGTGGCGAGCCGTTCGGTAATGGTGCTCTCGAACTTGTCGAGCCGGTGATCATTTGCAACCAGCCTCTCTTCGAGACGGAGATCCAGCGTCTTCTCGAATCCGTCCATCCGCGTGAGGAGCGTCTTCTCGAGAGCATCGAGCCGCGAATCGACCGCACCTTCATGCGCGCCCGCGCGGTCCTTCAATTCATCGAGTCCCGCGGCCATGTCGCGAGCAACGAGTGCTCTGAGATTCGCAATAAAGAGGCTAAAGCGATTCATTTCCTGTTATTGTTCCCATTCTCTGTCTGCAATCTCCGTCTATCGTGCGCGCCGATTCCTCTCGAATGCTTCATCGTAGACGGATTGGGTTTCGTTTGCCGCACGTTCCCAGCTGAAGGTCGCTGCTCTCTGCAGAGCGAGTCGGCTGAAATGCTCGCGCTTTGCGGCATCGTCCAGCAATCTGATCAACTCCTGCGCCAGGCCTTGAACATCTCGCGGTGCCACGCTCACTCCGGCATCCGCCACAACTTCGGGCAGGCTCGATGTATTGCTTGTGACGACCGGGATTCCGCAAGCCATGGCTTCGAGCGGCGGAAGCCCGAAGCCTTCATAGACCGAAGGGTATGCGAACACCTCAGCACCCGAATAGATAGCCGGTAGGTCCTCATCCTCCACGTACCCGGTGAAGCGGACGCTCTCTTCAAGGCCAAGCTGTTTGACGAGCTTGAAGACCTCGTCATCGAGCCATCCGCGGCCGCCGCAAATAACCAGATCAGGGTGGTGGCGAGATCCGCGCAGAACCTCCTCGTAGGCACGTACCAGAGTTGTCAGGTTCTTGCGTGGCTCGATTGTACCCACGTAGAGCAGGTATGGCTGCCGGATTCCGTGCTTTTCGAGCACGCCGCTGTACTCGTCTTTGCCGAGGGGGCGCATGCCTTCACGAGCGGCCTCGTAGATCACGCGGATGCGCTCGGATCTGATGCCAAGTCTTGTGACTATCTCTCGCCGCGTCCATTCGCTGGGAGCGATGATCATTGTCGCACGACGAGCCATGATCGGCAATCGGCGCCTGCCGCGGGTAACGTTCGATTGCTCGTGAGTCGCCGCTTCAGCGAGCAGCGAGAGGTCGTGAATGGTGACTATAGTCGGGCACGGGGCAAACACCGGAATGCAGTAATTGGTTCCGTGAAAGATATCTACCGGTGAAATCTGGAGCAGTGTCGGAAGCCCGATGAGCCACCATTTGCGGAACACCGATCGCACCGGAATGAAGTGCTTGTTCAGGTTGGATGGACCGTGGCCGTTGCGGCTCTCGAACTCAAAGTCGAAAGGCGTCAGGAGCTCGTACTGATGGTCCTCATGAGTGCGTGCTAGCCACGTCGCAAGCGAGTTCGTATAATGCCCGACACCAGTCTTGGCTGCGACCAGTGGAATGCCGTCGAGTGCAATCCGCATGTCGAACTGATAACACGGCTGACCGGATTGAATCAAATGAGTGATTCGTCGCTTCGAGAGAGTATTCGAGAGTCTGCTGCCCGGCAGCGAGCCAACCTTGAGAGCTTCGGCTGGTGGCATAGTATTGACCTGGGCGACGGCCGAGTCACGCCCGGGGCACACGAGCTCGCCGAGCTTCAGGACAATTATCTCCGGTTTGGACTGCCCGAAGATTTGACGGGCAGAAGTCTCCTGGATATCGGCTGTTGGGATGGCTTTTACAGTTTTGAGGCTGAACGTCATGGCGCAGACGTAGTGGCCGTCGACTGCTGGCGGCCCGAAACGTTCTTCATTGCTCGCGACGCACTCGGATCGCGAACTCAATTTCAGGAATTGAGCGTCTACGATGTGACGCGCGATCGGGTGGGAAGTTTCGATATTGTGCTCTTCCTCGGCGTGCTCTACCACCTGCGACATCCTCTGCTTGCGCTCGAGCGCGTATGTGAAGTTACGCGAGAGATGGCCGTGATCGAGACTCACGCCGTTGACCAGTTGCTGGGTGGAAATCAGGCCGTCATGGAGTTCTACGAGCTCGACGAGCTGGGTGGTCAATACGACAACTGGTGGGGGCCCACTACGGAATGCCTGGTTCGCATGTCCAGAGCTGCAGGATTTGCCAGGACCGAGGTGCTGCGCCAGGAGACGACGAGAGTCGTCATCAAGGCTTTTCGACAGTGGCCGGAGACGTCGCTCGAGGATCGACCGTCACTGAGAATTCACGCGGTTACCAACGCTATCAATTTCGACGATCGGCTGTATCAGATCCCCTGTCGCGGCAGACACGCCTTTGTCGCGATCTGGATCGAGGGGCTGCCGGACCTGGCCTCGCGAGAGACGATAAGGGTAGAGATCGGCGGATTCGGGATCAATCCGATCTATGCGGGACGCCCGGCTGAGCCGCGCTTTGCGAGATGTGCACAGATCAACGCGCCCGTTCCGCCCGGGCTGCGCCCGGGAGCTGCGGCAGTGCGCGTCTCATATGGGTCTCAGCGCTCAGAGGAGTTCACGATCGATCTGATCGAAGGCGAGCAATGGTAGGGTTCAAGATACCTAGTAGGGTGTAGCATGTTTGGAGGCGGTCGTACGGTGGCGGCTCTTGTCTAATTGGAGCCGCCCAAGCGACTCAGAGCGCACTTCACGTCCGATATCTCGTCATTTTTAGGTGCCTCTGTGGCCGAGGTAGCGTTTGGGGGCGGCTCGCGAGCCGCCCCTACGATCGCCCCTAAGCACCCCTGACGATCCCCGTCCGACACCCTGATTTACGCCTGTAATCAGTGACCGCCTTGAATCGCGCCCACCCACGAGAAGGCCTGCCTTAACGCCTCCGGGAACTGCACGCCGAGCAACGCGATGATCGGAAGGACCACATGAATAATCACGCTCATCACAAAATCGCGATTAAACGACACCTGCCCCGGCGTTGTGCCGGAGAGCAGACTCAAAAACCGATCCCGCTCCATCTGCAGAAAGATGTACATGGTCAGCGCAACATCGGTCAAAACAAAGACCCAGGCCAGCCAAAGCAGCGGCGTCCGTGGCTGGAACGGATAGGAGCTAACGGCCAGGAGAACCAGCAGAACGCCGGCCGTTACGAACCCCGTCAGATTCTGCATCTGGGCGACCGTGTGCTGCAGAAAATTGGTCACATGCGTGATGAGAAAGAACGCCGCATGTTCAGCCCAGTGATCCGTCGTAACGTCATCTGGCATCGTGCAGCTTGTGATCCATCCTTCGCGAGACGAGCCTGGCCATCGCCGAAATCGTCGCCTGAGCCCGCCTCTTGGGCACAATCGCATCCTGAGGGCGTCGTTCTCCCTCGAGTTTCAGCGCCTCGTCCAGCGACCGGCTGGCCCTCACCGAGAGGCGCTTCATAATCGAGGCCTCCCAGGCGCCGGAATCAGGCGTCTTCGGATACTCCAGAGCCAGCCGCTGCGCCTGATCTACCGACAACGCCAACGCGGTATACCGCGGAGTCGGCGACATCAGATTGACTCTCGGCAGGGCCTGCAATCTCTTGGCCATGGAGTCGCTGAATGAATTGAATGAAAGAATAGGATTCCACGAAAGCCGCCTGAGAAGCTGATTGATTGCGTTCCAGAGCAGCACGAATCGCAGAAACGCCCAGGCCAGCAGCAGCGGAACCACCAGGAATACGGTTTTGAAATAGAGATCAAACCAGAAGCCATCGATCGTCGGGATATAGCCCGAAGCGAAGATGATCAGATAGGAGAGCAGAATCACCACCAGCAGGCGCAGCCATCCCGAAAGCTTGAAGATTGGACAGATCACCAGCCGCTTGATCCTGTTTTCAAGCGGCCGCACCCCCGAGAATGAATCTACTCGGGTATGCGCTTCCTCCTGCGGATGCCCCTCCCTGTATTTTGTGCCGAGGTTGAGGAATGCCGGAAACTCTCTCTTTCTAGTAGAAGGCACTACCAGCGAATGCATCTGCTCGGCCAGGTTGAGTCGCCTGATGACGCAGACTACCGAGAGGACTGCGGCGATCTTGACCAGGAGGAAGGGGACTACCGGAGAGACACCGTTCCCGAGATCGATTGCCCGGAGAAAGAAGAAGATGGCTTCACTAGGCGATTGCCATCCCTTGATCACTACTCGCGCCATGGCGATGCATGCCAGACCTCCTAGAACTGTCACCACCCCCAGCGTAATTACTGCCCAGACGACGCCCCTGTGAAGTGTTGCTCGCGCCAGCCACGCTCCGACGCTGGCCACGAGCCAGATGATGACAATCGCGGTGAGCAGCCCCAGCGGATAGGCAAGCCAGGTGATCGAGAGCGGAACATTCCACGACAGCTTCGACTTCTGGAAAAGGAAGACGAGCTGCGGCAACGGAATGAGCATCGATAGAAAGACCGAGATCGTCAGCAGCGTGATGCAACAGGCATAGAGCTGCAGATGCCGTCCGAAGCGGTCGACGCGCAGCGATCTTCCTCCGAACATCCGCGCCAGCCAGGTCTCGCTGACCGTCATCCCAAGGCGTGACCGGTTCATGCCCAGAAGAATCGTGATCACGATTCTCAGACAGATGAAATCGATTGCCAGCAGGATCCAAACCAGGACTGACTGCTTGGAGCCATTGGCGAGATATAGATTTCGCGCCGGCGGACTGTTGCCGGTGGATCTTCCGACTGATAGCGCGTAGCTTCTGGGCTCAGGATCGCAGGCGTTCGGTCTCGAAAGATCCGGATCGACGACCTTCACCGGCCACACCTCTCCCCGGCCGACAACGCTTAGCCAGACCGCAGGCTGTCGTGGGTTGCTGGCAGGTTGATCGCACAACGGGTTCCCATAGTCGACCATTCCCAGCGCCCTCTCCGGTTTCTCGAGCAACGAGAAGTTGAGGTCGGATTTGTCCAGAGAGGTCAGATAGAGAAGCGCAAGCGTAGCGTTGTAACAGCCCTCGGCGGCGCTGTTCGGAAACTGATATCTGTTGCGGTCGCCCCGGAACGGGAACGTCCAGGCCTGATTCTGGTTGAAGAGCGGATAGGGCGAAATGAGAAGGGAACCGATGAATTCGAGGTTGGCCTCGGAATGGAGGTACAGCAGATCGGTATTGATAATGTAGATGACGACATTGGGACAGTGCTGGCGGATCTCTCTTACGAGGAAGATGCGATCAAGCACATCGGTCGCCACGAGGCAGACGTAGCGGATGGGTTCATGCTGAATCTCGGTCAGCAACTTGGAGAGGACAAGGTCCGAATAGGCTGCGTCGAGAGGTGAAAACGGTGGAAGCACCTCGACCTCGCGCTGGGCCCTTTCACCTTTGGGAAGCGGAACCTCGTCATGTGTGATGACCATGCGGTCATCCGACTTGCCCGTGCGCTCGGCATTCGCCTTCTCGATCTCGCTTCGAAGCTGCGATACATGCAGTGGGAAGGTCAAATTGAGAATAACGGGTGGAGTCCAATCGGACTCCTTTTCCGGCGGGCAGCTAAATCCGGCGGCGGGTGTCGGGGACGGTCTCGGCTGCGGGTTCGACGCTCTGCGCGAGCCCAGCTCACTGGCGGACTGGCCGTACGCCGTATTTGCTTCGCTGAGCAATGCTATTTGAGGATGTGGAGACGAGGTATCGACCGCTCCAAGCGTGTCAGTGAGGTACCGGATGAACGCCCGCAGCGCATCCCTGTCTCGGACGACCGTGGCCTTGAATTCAACATTCTCCGGGTGTCCCGTCCAGCCGCGGAAGACACACGGATCGATGGCCGTGGCGCTTCCGGAGAGCACCCTGATCTTCGGCAGAGTGCCCCGCAAAGAATCCATCCAGCCGTGGAGTGTCAGTGCGAGAGAAAAGGCGGACCCTGAGAATGTCGGTCCCATTATCTGGAGGCCGCGTGTTGCCCAATCCGGTCTCCCGATCGAGGACTCGAGCTCTGTCATCTCGTCGAGTGCGTTGCGAAGGGCTACCTTATGGACGCCAGCTGTTGCGGTCTCGCCAACCAGGTAGACGACGAGCAACGCCGATGGCTCATTACGCTTCCGGAAGAGAATCGCTCCCGGAGCGGATCGATGCGCCGGAGTTGCCGACTCCGAGTCGCCTGACTTTTCAGTATTCTTTGACATCCCACGGGACAAAGGCCCGGTCGAAAGCATAGCCCGCCTTTTCGCAGGCTCTCTGAATAGCATCGACGTTGTGGTCGAAGAGATCGTTGAGGCGCGTCTCGATCGGGTCGGGAACGATGGCGATCATGAACTCCAGACTCGTGCCGGGCTGGACCTGAGAGACCCAATCCTTCTCCTCGGGCTTTTCACATGAGCCGGTCGAATCCGCAAAAAACTGGCAGAGCAGTCTGGATGCCTCGCGTGGACCGGTGTCGGCTCTCTTTTTTGCCGCACCTGTCGCGTTGGGTGTGGCTTCGCGACGCGGCCGCTGCGATGTCTCAATAGATATTGGGACGCTGTTGTTCGACGCCGACCTGGGCAGCATCGAGAATAGCGGGAGGGATACGGCCAAAGCTGCGGCAACGGGAATCAGCAGAGCTGCTGGAGCAGGCTGTCTCATGAGGCAGTCCGTATGTCTTGTTCAACGGGTCAGTTGTAGGCCGCAAAAACACAAAGAGGGCAAAAGACACGCAAGACAGGTCCATCTCCCGCATTTTTGCCCTTTTGTTTTTTCTGCTGCTACGCGTTCAATTCTGGGCTGGCTTGGGCTCACTCTCAAAGGCAGGCAGCTTCACTTCGCGGTCGAACCGGATACGTAATACTGTTCCGGGTTGCAGCCGAATATCCTTGCCCTTGGTCATAAGCACGCCACCAACAGCGCCAACTCCTGAACCAATTGCCCATCCGCCAAGTCCACCGATCGCGCCGATGCTTCCCAGAGCACCACCGAGACCGGCGTTCCGAGCGGTCTTGCCGCCGGAATGGCCTCCTTCGACCTTGCCTTCATCATTCTGCGACTTGAGCTTCTCGTCATTGGCATAGTCGTCGATCGCCATGACAATCGTCGAAATCTTCTCAGATCCGTACGGCATGTGCATGGTGTCGAAGACAATGGTAATCGAAGCCTGCTTCTGCGGCTTCTTGGCCGGTTGAACCTGTGTCACGCGCCCGCGGAGCTCCGTGCCCTTAGGAATTGCCACGCGGTCATCGGCAGAGCGAACAGGCTCGTAAAGGACTCCGAGCACTTCGTCTCCAACGTCGTTGATCTTTGAACTGAGTTGGGTCTGCAGGGAGACCTTTGCGGTCGTGCCTTCCGGAACGACAGTATTGTCATCCCGCGTCTGGCCGAGAGCGGCCAGAGACAAGCCCGAAAGCATGCAGCTCAGAGCGATACTTGAAAACATCCGCTTCATAGGTAACTCCTCAAAATTTGAGAGCGGCCGTCTGAAGGGGTCTCCGGACGCCATGCCGAAAAAAGAAAATGGGTCTGGATCGAGAATCTATCTCATCAGTAACGGGCCATCCGTCATCTCTTGCGGATGTCACTGCGACGCACTTCATCGATTTCACGATCACGATTGAAATGACGGTCCGCATGGCGCTCGTCGACTTCGCTGGCTCCGGTTGCACGCCGCAGGAGCCTGACGCCACGGTCATTCGCTTTCTTGACCTCGCGATGACCGTCTTCGAAATGGATTTCGATGGCCGCTCCGCCTTCGAGCAGACGGGAGACCTCACCGTAGGCCATTCCAGAGCCACGAGCGAAGGAGACTTCGTCACCGACGTTGTAACGGATTTGAGCCGCCTTATTTTGTGCGACCATAGATATATAGTTTAACTTAGGAAGAATGTTTGAAACAACAGTTTGATCAGCTTGAGTTTGGACATTTTGTCTTGGAAGAGTTACCGGCGCCGGTTGTCGCGCCAACGGCGCGACCTCAAATAGCCCAGGGCGAAGCCCTGGGTATGATGGCCAACAATCGGTCGAGGCCCATCGGGCCAACATTGCCCCGTTGGGGTGTGACGGTCCGCCACGATTATCCACCCAGGGCTTCGCCCTGGGCTTTTTCAGGTCGCACCTTTGGTGCGACAGTCTGCGGCACGATTCTATTCGATTACGGCCAGGACCTCTCCGGCGTTGACTGTCTGGCCCTCACGGACGCGCAACTCCGCCACCCGGCCAGCCTTCGGAGACGAAACCTCGTTCTGCATCTTCATCGCTTCAACAACCAGTACGCCCTGCTGCGCCTCCACCTCGGCACCCTCGTCCATAAGAATTCGAACCACCTTCCCGGGCATTGGCGCACTCAGAACAGCTCTTCCATCCGTAACCTTACCAGAGGTGTTTCGGGCAGCCTGCCAGCGGTCTCGAGCGAAAACTCGGACGCGCCTGCCATTGACGGTGACCTCATTCAAAACCGGGTCCGCCGTGCATCGATAGACAGCGCTGCCGAGCAGGACCACGAACAGTCCCGGCTCCGGTTGAGTCACTTCAGCTTCCCAGGTCGTCGCACCCAGCCTCAGGCTGACCCTTCCGTCGCCTGAACTGAGCTCTCCACTAAGCGTGTGGCCATCGATTTCGAAATCGAGCTTCAACCGTTTCTCCATCGGCTGTTGCTCTTTGCAACCGGCAGCACAACTTTCGTCTGCCGGCTGATCGCAGCAACAATCGCCGCCGCCGCCTGCTCGGGGGTCAGTTCGGAATCGTCTCGGGAGTCGGGCCGGTAGCCGGACCGGTGGCGTTCCATGAAGCGCGCAATGATGCCCGTGTCGAGCGAGCCCGATTGGAACTCAACGTCGTTGAGCAGAGCCTTGAAGAAGGGAATCGTCGTCCTGATGCCGGCAACTTCGTATTCTTCGAGCGCGCGTTGCATACGCTTGATGGCATTCTCGCGGGACGAATCCCAGGCCACGAGCTTCGAGATCATCGGATCGTACTCGAGAGGAATCTGCCATCCTTCGTAGACTCCGGAGTCGTCGCGCACTCCAGGGCCGGAAGGCGTTCTCAGGCGGGTGATTCGCCCGGGAGACGGGAGGAAGTTGCGCTCAGCGTCCTCTGCGTAGATGCGGCATTCGATGGCTGCACCGGCAAATCGCACATCCTCCTGCCGGCAAGCGAGAGGTTCGCCGGCTGCAATTCGAATCTGCTCGCGAACGAGATCAATTCCTGTGACCATTTCGGTCACCGGATGTTCGACCTGCAGACGCGTGTTCATTTCGAGAAAGTAGAAGTTCCGATTGGCATCCACGAGAAACTCTACTGTTCCGAGGCTGTAGTACCCTGAGGCCCGCGCAATGGCAATCGCTGCTGTTCCCATCCGGCTTCGCAGATCCGCGTCGTTGAGCGGTGACGGACACTCCTCGATGACCTTCTGATGGCGCCGCTGAATCGAACATTCCCGTTCGCCCAGATGGATCAGATTGCCATGCTTGTCACCAACGATCTGAATCTCGATATGCCGCGGGCGTTGAATGAGTTTCTCGAGATAGACCGACCCATCACCGAAGGCTGCTTTGGCCTCATCTCGCGCGAGGCGAAAGGCGCTCGCCATCGCCTGCGGGCCTTCGATCGTCCGCATGCCCTTGCCGCCACCGCCGGCAGCCGCCTTGAGCATGACCGGATAGCCGACCTCATCGGCTGCAGCCAGTGCTGCTGCCTCGTCATCCAGCGAGTGAGTTACACCGGGTACCACGGGCACTCCAGCTCGCATAGCCGTTGCGCGCGCGACTGTCTTGTCGCCGAGTGCCTCGATGCTCTCCGCAGATGGCCCTATGAAGGTCAGACCAGCGTTTGCTACCGCCAGCGCAAATTGGGCGTTCTCAGAGAGGAAGCCGTAGCCCGGGTGGATGGCATCGATTCCATGTGCCCTGGCCATGCCGATGATCTTGTCACCCGCAAGATAACTCTCACGCGCGGCAGCCGGGCCTACGAAGAGGGCCGAATCCGCAAGCCTGACGTGCAGTGCCTCTCGGTCGACCTCTGAGTAGATGGCTACTGGAGAGACTCCGAGCTCGCGGCAGGCTCGGATGAGGCGCACTGCAATCTCTCCCCGGTTGGCGATGAGTACTCTCTTAAACCTCATGATGTCTTGTTTGAAGCGCCGCTGCTATTGAACCACCGATCGGGCCGGGTGTCGCGGGTCATAGCGGACTGTCACCGTCACGCCCGGACGATAGTCGTGGCTGCGATCGAGCTGCTGCGCGGTGAGAGCCTGCGAAGAGTCATACTCCACATTCGAGATATTGTAGCTATAGAAGATCGTCACTTGATCGTCGCTGCTCTGGCTGTCCATGACCAGGCCTTCAGTTATCCGGCCGTATCGCTCCAACCATGTAAGGTAGTCAATGTCCGGACTCCGGCGTCGAAGGCGATCGAAAATTCGGCCAAAAAAACGGCTTGTCATTGGACGTCCAAGTTGACAGGGGGCAGACTGAGGCCGCTTTAGAGGGCCACTATCTGCGGGTCCGGTCACCCGGTGAAGCGGGCAACGGCCCTGACTGAAGATCGTTCTCGAGGGGCTCGCTCGGGCCGGTAATCACCACGCCGTCGACCATCACGATATCGTCGTCTGTGCCGAATTGGCCGTCGGGCCCTGCGGATACGAGCTTGTAGGTGCTGAAGCCCACAGCGCCCCCCTTAGAGGCAATCACTGAGCCCGGTGCATAGGTGAAGGGATGTTCCCAGTTGTCGAGTTGAGGAAGCGACTGGTTGTTGACGAGAACGAGATCTGAAAGCTCGGGTGGATAGCTGCCCTTCTCGCGGTGAAATCGCTCGAGTGCTTCATAATGAAGCTGATACATAAGAGCGCGTGTTCCAGCCGCCTGCTTCTCCCTTCTACGCTCTATTGCCTGGGGTATCGAGCCGATTGCGGTGATGCTGAAGGCAATGCCCAGAACCACGGAGAGAGCCAGGGAAATCTGCGCAATCCGCAGGCCGCCGAACTTTTCAGGCATCGTCCGAGCCAGCCGCGCCGCGCGCAACGAAAGCCACGTCCCGAAGCAGGAAAGCGGAATCAGCAACGCCGAGAGCAGGAACGCAAGGCGAAGCGCGTCATACGAGAAGATGCGGTACAGCGGCAAGTGTGGGTCTACGGCCAGCAGGTCGCGTGTGAGCTTCGTATCGTTGCCCAGCAGTGTAACGAGAAGGGCTCGTCCGACCTTCATGTCGTTATTCAGGAGCCAGGCGACCAGGAACAAGGCGATTACCAATGCCGCACACCCGAGGGCGGTAAACGACGCGCCCAGATGCGGAAGCGTTCGATCCGGAGCGGACAGGGGCTCACCCACGGACCGCGCGCCGCAACTGCATTGAGCATCGCTGATTGGGCGTGAGCCGCCGCAGCATGGGCAGATCATGACTTTGTTTGCGTCACTTCCCATAAACCGGCTTGAGATGCTCCTTCCTGCTCCAAAGGATGCCTGCGGAAACCAATTTCCTAGACCGGGTCATGACCCAGGCGAAATCGACGTCTCTCCTGAGGCTCGCCAGCGGTCTGAGCTGCAGGTTGAGGATGATCGATCTCCCGGGTCAAGCGCCACGTATGATAGAGGCGATGCCCAAAGGTCCAGTAAGATAGTATCGCCATTAGCCAGATCGTGGCCGGCATCTTGTTCAAAAGCGGATGCGAGGAGCCGGGCCACACTGTCAACGAGCCAAGTATCAGAAGGACTACCCGTTCAGGCCTTCGAAGGAATCCAACGTCGCACTTCGGAATGAGCGACTCGGCGCGCGCGCTCGAATAGCTGACCATTACAGATCCAATGAGAGCTGCCCCGGTAAGTGCCGCATAGAGAGTGCTATGGAACTGAGTGTCGCGCGAATAAAAGATGATGATTCCAAGAAAGACAATCATATCCGAGAGCCGGTCGAGACTTGAGTCGAGAAAGGCTCCGAATTTGGTCACGCGACCGGTCAAACGAGCGACTCGTCCATCCAGTAAGTCAAACAGATTGGCAAATATCATGACTACTCCGGCAAGAAAGAACCTGCCGAAGCCGTAGAGCAAAGCTGCCAGAATATTGATGCCGAGACCGATGACCGAGAGGAGATTCGGGTTTGGATTGAGCCGCGCCAGAAGGCGCACAATTCCGCTCAGGACGCGTTGACAGCTTTCACCAATGAATCCTCCGATCATAATAGGCCGTCAACTTAGCTTGTGAGGGCTCAATCGGGCAATCCCCATCTGTTTTCTTTCACTTCGGGCGCATGAATGATACGTGATGGCGTGATTGGGTGTCAACGTGCTGATTGCTGATGTGAGCCGCGGGACGCGTGCGCTCCCAGGCTGTCCGAGCCTGCGGCTGGCTCCGCGAAATCGATTGTGCCTGACCGGGCGATGGACGAGTCTCAGCTCGCAGCCTTGATTCACTGATCGAGTTTTGCCGCAGGCTGGACAGCCTGCGGCACGATTTAGGACATTTCAGTTTTCAGGGAGTGGCCACACTTGACAACTTCATGCGGCGGGATTATAACGGCGCAAGATACTCGTGGTTTGTATTGATATCATTCTTTCTCTGATTCTTTGATAGCGGCAATTAATTATATAGCTGACCGGGCGCAGTGCGGTCTGCATTCTGAGTAATAGCGTACGGTCTAGGTATCGTTCATCCCTTTTAAGCACCTGAGATATAGGACTCGACTTTCAAGCGAGGCAGGCTGACTTGGTGTGCCGGTGTCCGCTCGGGCACTTGGCCGCGTTCGTAACAATCGTCGCTCAAGACAAGAGCCCACTTCAAAGATCCTGTGTCTCCGCTCGGCGATGAGCGCTATTCCTGGTCCAGCAACTCGACAAATACGCTACCAGCCTGGTCGTTCCGATCTTGTCTCACAATTCGGCTTATTCTCACCCGCGCAGGAGATATCTGATCATGGACAATCCCGAGAATCCTCAGGAGAACTCTGTTCCCGTAGCTGAAGGGGAGAAGCCTGCAGCACCAGCGAAGCCTCGCCCGGCGCCTCCGCCGCGGCCGGCGGCCCCGGGCGCTGCCCCAAAGGGGCCGACGCGCACAGTTGAAGGGAAGACCACCGAGGGAGCTCGCACCGAAGCACCCAACAGCGTCACCAGGCGACGCATCGTCTGGGCATGCATCTGGGGATACCTGGCCGCGAACTTCCTCATGTTTCTCCGCTTCTTTCTTCCGCGAACAATCTTCGAGCCGAGCAATACCTTCAAGATCGGGTTCCCACAGGATTTCGCGTTTGGTGTAGATACCAAGTTTCAGCAGCAGTTCCGCATCTGGGTAGTCCGCAATGCCGAGCGCCTCTTCGTTATCTACGCCAGGTGCACTCATCTCGGTTGCACACCCGATTGGAAAGCCAGTGAAGCCAAGTTCAAGTGTCCGTGCCACGGCAGTGGATATGACAGCGAAGGAGTCAATTTCGAAGGTCCGGCCCCGCGACCGATGGACCGAGCCCACGTCGAGGTGAGCCCCGACGGCCAGATCGTGGTTGACATTGGCCATCTGTATCAGCAGCCGAAAGGCGCCCGCACGCAGTTCAATGAAGATGGTGCGTTTCTGAGAGTCTGAGGAGAACCAATATGGAACCCGAAGAGAAACAGGGTAAGCCAGGAGTCGGGCTGCTCGATCGAGTGCGCGAGCAGGTACCGGTGGTTCGAGAGAAGATCAAGGAAGACATCGAATCGCTGAAGCAGCCTGAGAAGACTCAACTCTATAAGTCGATCTTTCGGGTGAAGCACGATGAGACGCCGCGCAATCGCAGCCTCGGTGTGCTGAGCAACGTCTTTCTGCATCTCCACCCGGCCAAGGTCAACCGTGATGCAGTCCGCTTCAATTACACCTGGGGTATGGGCGGGATCACCTTCTACCTCTTCATCGTGCTGACCTTCACGGGCATCCTGCTCATGTTCTATTTCCACCCGTCGAAGATCCAGGCATTTCGCGACATTCTTTATCTCGAGCACGACGTGCCCTTCGGGAAGCTGCTGCGCAACATGCATCGCTGGGCCGCCCACCTCATGGTGATTACGGTTGAATTGCACATGTTCCGCGTCTTCCTGACTGGCTCCTACAAGCGGCCGCGCGAATTCAACTGGGTAGTCGGTGTGATTCTTCTGGTGCTGACGCTCCTGCTCTCCTTTACGGGCTACCTGCTACCCGATGATCAGCTCGGTTTCTGGGCGGTGACAGTCGGAACCAACATGGCGCGCGCCACACCGATGCTCGGCCATGAGGGGCCTTTCGGATCAGTGCTTGGGATGACGCCGTACAACGATGTTCGATTCGGACTGCTGGGAGGCTCGATAGTCGATGCCAATGCTTTGCTGAGGTCCTATATCTGGCACTGCATAGGAATTCCGATAGTCGCCGGAATTTTCATGGGCGTCCACTTCTGGCGAGTGCGCAAGGATGGAGGCATCTCCGGGCCAGCGCCCGTGGCTCTGGCATCGGAGATCAAGCCGATCAAAAAGATCTAGTCACGATCTGACGACTTCGAGCGAGGACCGACCGACAAGGAGCAACTTATGGACTGGGGACAACTCTGGGAGATTGTTTCGGCGCCGGACAACATTCCGATCGTCGCCATGCTCTTTCTGGTGCCGTTCTTCACCTGGTATGCGATGCGTCAGGCAGTTGCCAATGACAGGCTGATCACCGAGCTCGAGGGCGACTCACAGCTGGCGAAGACCCACCATCGCAAGACCCAGCCGTGGCGGCCGGGTTGGGCAAAGGAGCTGCATGTCTGGCCCTACCTGCTGCGCATCGAGTTTCTTGCTGCGGTCATCGTGACGGTCATTCTGATGGTCTGGTCGATCACGCTCGATGCACCGCTCGAGGAGCCATCCAATCCCAACCTGACGATGAACCCCTCGAAGGCGCCCTGGTACTTCCTCGGCTTGCAGGAGATGCTCGTCTATTTTGATCCGTGGATCGCGGGTGTGGTCATGCCGGGATTGATCATTGTCGGATTGATGGCCATTCCGTACATGGATACCAATCCGCTTGGCTCGGGCTATTACACCTGGAAGCAGCGGCGGTTCTCAATTGGCGCGTTCTGTTTTGGATTTATCGTTCTCTGGGTCACGATGATTTTCATTGGAACGTTCATTCGAGGTCCGGGATGGATGTGGTTCTGGCCGGGGCAGACCTGGAATCACGACCGGCTGGTATTCGAGCTCAACCGCGATTTGCCTGATCTCTTCCGGATCACGAGCGTCTGGGGCAAGGTGATCTTCGGAGCGATTGTCGTCGGGTTGTATTACGTCCTCGCCGGATGGCTGGTGCACAAGCTGCTCACGTGGAACGAATTCAACCGCAAGGTCTACGAGCGGATGAGCCTGATTCAGTACATGACGTTGCAGTTCTTCCTGACGACGATGGTCGCGTTGCCGGTGAAGATGATCCTGAGAATAGTCTTTGTATATAAGTATGTGTGGGTGACGCCCTGGTTTAACGTCTAGGGCGATCCTCTTCTTTGCGGCTTTCTTTGCGTCTTTGCGTCTTTGCGTGCGGAGTATTCCGGTATTAACCCATCGCGAGGTACATCGCGCGCAAAGACGCAAAGACGCAAAGAAAGCCGCAAAGAAGACCTGGAAAACTAATCCTTCTGGAGTTCCCGAATGGCGGAAATTACTGAGAGCGATCCGAAAGCTGTTCAGCCCTCCGACGCGGATCCGATTACGAACAGCTCGATGAGCGGCGCGATCCTGATCGCCTCTCTCCTCCTCATGGCAACCCTCGGATGGGCCCTGTGGGACGAGGTCTACGGCCAGCGTCCCTGGAAGAGCTTCCAGGAGCGCTTCGTAGCCCAATACTCTCGGTACCTCAAGAGGGTCAAATCGCGACAAGCGACGAACGCCGAGAAGGAGCTCAGGCAGTCTCCCGAGTATAAGCAGCTCGACTCGGACTACCAGTCGGCCGAAGCGCGAGAGAAGCCTCGCCGTGATGAGATCGACAGCCAGGTGGCCTTGCTTGACATGCAGAGCGCCGCTGTGAGCCCGGTCTTTCAGGAGGCTCGAGGGCAAATCTCCGTCGAGACCTACCAGGCCGAGACAGCCAAGAGCCAAAGCTCGAAGGACTCACACATCAAGGCCGCTGACGAGCTCAAGAAAGAGAAGCACGCGGTCGAGATCCCGACCGATAAGACCGGCAAGAACGTCAGCCGCGAGCAGCTGGACTTTCCACAGCTCGAGGCACGATTCAACGGGCTCAAGGATGAGAAGGCAAAGCTCATGACCGAGCGGATTGAGCTCACCCGCCCGTCAACTGAGCTTCGCCAGAAGCGCGACGCCTATTTGCAGGAGCACCTCCCGGACCTTTCACCCGAGCAGATCCGCGGGATGGTCACGAAGCTCGACAACTTCGACTACAAGATCAAACAGATTCACCTTCCTACCGGAGACCTCGTAGACCGCTGTGAGTCCTGCCATCTGGGCATTCGCGAACCAATTACGCTGACGCGCGCCTCAATGGGCTTCACCAATGGCAAGGATAAAGAGAAGGACATGTATGCCCGGGCTTTTACCAGCCATCCCGATCCCGACCTTCTGAAGATTCACAACCCGGATCGATTCGGCTGCTCGACTTGCCATAACGGAAACGGGCGTGCGACGACGAGCATCGCAAAAGCGCACGGCAACTACGAGCACTGGCTCTGGCCGCTTTACAAGCGAGAGAACGTTGAAGCCGGTTGCGTGCAGTGCCACAACAAAGACATAGTGCTCGACCACGCGAGCACGCTCAACACGGGCCGCGATCTCTTCCAGCAGAAGGGCTGCTACGCCTGCCATCGCTACGAGGGTTATGATCGCGACAACGAAGCGCTCTTCAATGTCCGGCAAACGGTCAAGCAGCTCGAGGCGGAGAAGAACGACAATCTGCGGCAGAGCGATCGTGCCAAGACTGAAGCCGATCGCTCTCGTGACAATGACGAGGCGCGCCGGCTCAACGCCCGTTCGCAGAATCTCGTCGTCAGCAATAGCCAGATCGACGCGCGCATCGAGGAGCTCGATACGCGGGCCAAGTACCTCATGTGGGATCGGAAGATGTTCGGTCCCAACCTCAAGGAAATTCGCTACAAGCTGCGCAAGGAGTGGATACCTGTGTGGCTCGAGGACCCGCACAAGTGGCGCCCTGGAACCAAGATGCCGCAATTCAGACTGGGCAGCGATGAAATTCAGGCAATTTCTGCCTATCTCTGGCAGTCATCACTCGACGGCCTGCCTGCGCTTCCGACTCAGGCGAGAGGGGACGCAGCTCATGGAAAGACGCTCCTTGAAACGCGCGGATGCCTTGCCTGCCACTCCATCGGCGAAGGCAGTCAGCTTGTCGGCGGCCATTTTGCGGCCAATTTGAGCCGCGTCGGCGAGAAGGCCAACTACGACTACATCGTGCGCTGGATTCACAATCCTCGGGAGCGGCTGGCGCCCTATAGCCCGACGGACAAACGCGACCTGATGCCTGCCGACTACCAGGCGAAGAACCTGCCATTTACTTTCGACAGGGATCACTCGAAATCACCGGTCAGTGGGCGAGAGGTGGTCTGGCAGCAGGACACCGTCATGCCGAACCTTCGGTTGTCCGATTCAGACACGAGGGACATTGCTACATATCTCTTCTCGCTTGCCAAGGAGACCAGTTACCCGAATGCGTCCTTTATGGACGACCCGAAACTCATGGCTCGAGGCGCATCGCTCATCCGCAACTATGGCTGCGCGAGCTGTCATGAAATCAAGGGTATGGAGGAGGAGCAGAGGATCGGAACCGAGCTCACGGTCGAGGGCTCGAAGCCGATCGAACGTCTCGATTTCGCTCTTTTACAGCACGACGCCAAGGCGGGCATCGATCCGTTCACCAACAAGAAGAGCCCGGTGTGGTACGACAACAAGGGGTTCTTCGAGAAGAAACTCGCCAAACCTGACATCTTCGATCAGGGAAAGATCAAGGAAAAGCAGGACCGGCTGAAGATGCCCAAGATATCCTTCGGGCCGAATGATGACCGGAAGAAAGAAGAGATCACTGCGTTGACGACCCTCCTGCTCGGCAGTGTCGATTCGGCAGTGCCGGCAGCTCTCAAATACAACCCGTCCGATTACCACCAGGCGATCCAGGAAGGCTGGTGGGTTATCCGGAAGTACAACTGCATGGGTTGTCACAACATTCAGGTGGGCCAGCAGACGATCCTTCAGAACCTGCCGCTATACCAGAGCGTGGACTGGAAGGACCAGCTGCCTCCGATGCTTCTGAGCGAAGGAGCACGCGTCAATCCCGACTGGTTATTGCATTTCCTTATGGATCCGTCCCAGTCCGGAGCGGACGGCACAGTCGGCCTCGATCAAAATGGCAAGGGCAATCGCAACGGTGTGCGCAAGTATCTGGAAGTGAGGATGCCGACATTCAATTTCTCACCCAACGAACTGCGTATTCTGGTCAACTTCTTCATGGCTGCTTCAGCCCAGTCGCAGCCATACATTAAAGAGCAGATGGAGCCTCTTACCGAACAGGAGAGGACTCTCGCGCGTGCCCTCTTCACGTCGCAGGGAGCGCCGTGCCTGAAGTGCCACATCACCGACGACAACAACGTCAAGGGAAAGAGCGCTCCAAACTTCACCATTGCATCGCAACGGCTCAAGCCGGGCTGGGTCTTCAGATGGCTTCTTGACCCGGCTCAGATCAGTCCCGGAACGGCTATGCCGTCCGGCCTCTTCAAGCACGAAGCCGATCACGACCGCTGGGTCTTCGCAGGGCCGACCCCCGATGCTTTCAAGAACTATCCTGACGACCATGCCAAACTGCTGGTCCGCTACATGTTCCAGTTCACTCCCGAAGAGCAGCGCCGCCTCGGAGGGGGCGGAGCTGGCGGTGGCGGAGCTGGCGGCGGGGCAAGCGGAACCCCGGCAGGGCAGAAGTCAGCGCGCAAATCAGGCAAATCGCCGACACAGGTTGCGGGGAAGCGCCAGGGGAAGCCAGGCACGGCCCGATCTCCGGGTAACCTTCGAGCAGCCCGTTGAAACAGGCAGGTGCTCTATTCAAGTAAGGAGAAACAGAATCATGTTTTCGAAGCGAACGGTGCTTTGGCTCGTTTTGAGTCTCGCGCTTGTCTTCAGCGTAAGCTGCAGCAAGAAAGACGAGGACGATACAAGCAGTGAATCGACCGACTCAACGGCCACATCGACTGCCAAGGGCCCGGCGTACAAACCGACAGGCGACGAGGGCACGGTGAGCGGAGTCGTCAGCTTTAACGGCGCCGCGCCTACGCCAAAGAAGATTCAGATGGACTCGGATCCGGTCTGTTCGCAGAAGAATCCGAATGCAGTCCTTGAGGATGTTGTTGTCGCCGATGGCAAACTCGCCAATGTCTTTGTCTACGTGAAGAATCCGCCCAACTTTACCTTCGAAACGCCAACCAGCGAGGTCGAACTGGACCAGATTGGCTGCCACTACTCACCGCACGTGATTGCGGTGCAGACCAATCAGCCGATCAAGGTCGTCAATTCGGACGCAACAAATCACAACATTCATCCAACTCCCAAAGAGAATCGCGAGTGGAATGAATCGCAGCCGCCAAGCGCGCCTCCGATCATCAAGACGTTTGCACGCGCCGAAGTTCTCATTCCGGTGAAATGCAATCAGCATTCGTGGATGAAGGCCTGGATTGGCGTGCTGGACCACCCGTTCTTTGCTGTCTCGGGGAAGGATGGGAGCTTTACGATCAAGGGACTGCCCCCGGGTGAGTACGAGATCAATGCCTGGCACGAAAAGCTCGGGACGAAGAGCGCGAAGATCAAGGTCGATGCGAAGGGTGCTGCAAAGGTCGATTTCTCATTTGATGCGGCAACGGCGTTAAACAATGGCAACGCGGGCGCGATGGCGGTCAAGCCGGCGCTCGTCCTGCCGTAAAGCAGGGCGGCTCGCGAGCCGCCCCTACGATGCAACCTTGTAGGGGCAGGGCTTGTCCCTGCCCGTCCCGTGCCCGAAGGGCGCGGGGATATTGGGATGGATATGGTATTTGCGAGCAACTATCTCGCTCTGACAAAGCCGCGGATCACGCTGCTCGTGGTTCTGACAGCGCTCGCCGGCTATCTGGTGGGGGCGCGAAGCCCGTTTCGTACTTTCACCTGGCTGCATCTGACGCTTGGCGTTATGTGTCTCTCGGCGGGAATCTCGACGCTCAATCAGTATCTCGAGCGGCGAATCGACGGGCTTATGCGGCGAACGAAGGATCGTCCGCTGCCTTCAGGCAGGATCGACCCTGTTCGGGCGCTGATCTTTGGTGTCGGCCTCTCGACAATCGGTGAGCTCTATCTCTATCTGGCGATCAATCCGTTGACGGCAATCTGCGGGGCCGTCGCGTTTGCGAGCTACTTATTTCTTTATACGCCGCTCAAGACCCGCAGCTCGCTATCGACCGCCGTCGGGGCGATTCCCGGTGCAATACCGCCGCTCATGGGTTGGGTTGCGGCACGCGGTGAACTGAGCCTGGAGGGGTGGGTGCTCTTCGCCATACTCTTCCTTTGGCAGTTCCCGCACTTTCTGGCGATCGCCTGGTTATATCGCGAGGACTATGCTCGCGCAGGCATCTGCATGCTCCCGGTGGTTGAACCCGAGGGCGACGTGACTGGACAGCAGATCGTGAACTACACCCTTCTCCTGTTGCCGGTCAGTCTGATACCCGCATGGCTTGGCCTGGCGGGCGGCATCTACGCGGGCGGTGCCGTTCTGCTTGGAGTTGGTCTGCTCTATGTGAGCGTGCGCACGGCGCTCTCGATCTCGCGACAGCAGGCTCGACGACTGCTTCAGGCGTCGGTCGCATACCTGCCGTTGCTTTTCGCGCTTATGGCGCTTAATCGAATCTAGGAGAGCCTAATGGGGCGGGTTTTGGCGCTGGTAATCTGGCTGATCACGCTTGGGACGATCGGCCTCTTCCTCTGGCATAAATGGTGGTTCCCACCCTCGATCTCTGAGCACGGTGCTCAGATCGACAGCCAGTTTCGACTGACGATTATCGTCGTTGGCATCGCCTTCTTTCTTGCTCAGGTGGCCCTCGGATGGGCAGTCTGGCGCTATCGCTCCGCAGGAAGTCAGCGCGCGAGGTACACGCATGGCAACACGCGCCTCGAGCTTATCTGGACGGCGATTACCGCAGTCATCTTTATCGTCTTAGCTGTTATGGGGCAGCGGGTCTGGGCGCAGCTGCACCTCAATGAAGCGCCTCCAAATGCAGTGCACATCGAGGTCACCGGTCAGCAGTTTGTGTGGAACTTTCGTTATACCGGTGCGGACGGAAAATTTGGCCGCAACGACCCGAGCCTCTACAACGACGAGGACAACTCTCCGACTGCACGTCCTGGGCCAATTGGCATAGATCCCAAGGACCCCGACGGCAAGGACGATCTTGTGAGCGTCGGGCTCATGGTGGTTCCAGTGAATACGCCCGTGGCACTGATTCTGCGCGCCAAGGACGTGACCCATAGCTTCTTTGTACCCCAGCTGCGGCTCAAGCAGGACACCGTTCCCGGGATGAAGATCAACATTCATTTCACAGCACTTCAGGAAGGCCGTTACGAGATTGCCTGCGCCGAGCTCTGCGGGCTTGGCCACCACCGCATGCGCGCGTTTCTCGAGGTGAAGTCGCAGGCTGGATATGAGAACTGGCTGAAGGAGAAGGCTCAACAGTGATCTTTAGGGCGTCTCGCTATTAAGCGTCTCGCCGGGTGCAACAGAAGCACCAATCAAAGCGGAGATACCATGGCAGAACATGTCGAAACAGCAGCAGCCCATATCCACGAGGCCCACGAGCCGCATGCACACGCTGCGCCGACCGGCTTTATTCGAAAGTACGTCTTCAGCGTGGATCACAAGGTGATCGGCATCCAGTACTACTTCCTGGCACTGGTCGCGGCCTTCACCGGGATGGCATTGTCGCTGCTGGTGCGCATGCGTCTCGCGTGGCCGGAGGAGAAGTGGCCCCTCTTCGCGAAGATACTGCCGGTCGGCTTCAAAGGTGGACTCATGCAGCCCGAGTTCTACCTCTCGATGGTCACCATGCACGGGACGATCATGGTCTTCATGGTGCTGACGACGGCACCGCAGGGGGGCTTCGGGAATTACTTTCTACCGATTCAGATCGGCACCAACGACATGGCGTTCCCGGTGCTCAACATGCTTTCGTTCTGGCTGACGCTCGTCAGCTTCCTCGTTCTTATGAGCGCCTTCTTCGTCACCGGCGGTTCACCGCTTGGCGGATGGACGGGCTACGCGCCGTTGAGCGCGATACCTTCGGCCGGGCCGGGCCAGGGTTTCGGCTTAGACCTCTGGATAACAAGTATTGCAATATTCTGCGTGGCGTCCCTGCTCGGCGCCCTCAATTTCATTACGACAATGCTCAACATGCGGACGCGCGGCCTATCGCTCATGCGACTGCCATTGACATGTTGGAGCTGGTTTACGACGGCCGTCCTGGCTCTGTTGTCGTTCCCGGTGCTGCTTGCCGGCGGCATCCTTCTTCTGCTGGATCGGAATGTTGGGACGAGCTTCTTCGTTCCCGGCGGCCTGGTAGTCAGCGGGAAGCAGATACTGGAGCATAGCGGAGGCTCGCCGATTCTCTGGCAGCATCTCTTCTGGTTCTTTGGCCATCCCGAAGTCTATATTGCGATTCTGCCCGGCATGGGTCTTACTTCGCACATCCTGTCGACCTTCGCCCGCAAACCGATCTACGGATATCGAGCGATGGTCGTCGCAATCTTCGCGATCGGGATGCTCGGCTTCTTCGTCTGGGGTCACCACATGTTCATCAGCGGGATGAACCCGCGGACATCGATTGTCTTCTCAGTCCTCACGTTGACTATCGGCGTGCCCTCGGCGATCAAGACCTTCAACTGGCTCGGAACGCTCTGGGGAGCGCGGATCAGGTTTGCCTCGCCGATGCTCTTTGCGCTTGGCTTCGTCTCGCTCTTCGTCTCCGGCGGCATCACCGGTCTGGTGCTTGGCCAGACTTCGCTCGACATCTATTTCCATGATACGCACTTCGTGACCGGCCATTTCCACCTGATCATGGGTGTGGCGGCAATCTTCGGAATCTTCGCTGGATCATATTTCTGGTTTCCGAAGATGTACGGTCGAATGATGAACGAGCGGCTCGGGCAGATTCATTTCTGGCTGACCTTCGTTGGAGTCTACGCGATCTTTATTCCGTTTCACATTCTTGGAATAGCCGGCCATCCTAGAAGGTATGCCGAAGTCATTGGATTCGATTACCTGAAGCCGCTGGCGCCGCTCCATGTCTTCATTACGATTGCCGCCTTCGTCACTGCGGCTGCGCAGCTAATCTTCCTCTTCAATTTCTTCTGGAGTCTCTTCAAGGGTCCAAAGGCGTCTGACAACCCGTGGGAGGGAACCACGCTGGAGTGGTCCACGAGCACGCCTCCTCCGCACGACAACTTCGGAGGGAATCTCCCGGTTGTCTATCGAGGTCCTTACGAGTACTCGGTTCCTGGTGATCCAAAGGACTACTCCATGCAGACAGAGCCTGAACAGGGTATGAGGCCCATCTCGGCATGTAAGGGGCCATGGCTAACGCTAGATTTGCCGCAGGCTGGACAGCCGCGGCACGACAGAAGCATATGTCGGCAACTCTGACACCAACCAAGACAGTCGACTCGACCAATCGTGATTCCGGCTTCAACGGCGGGACTCACGACTCTGGCGGCGGGGGCAGAGGGGGGCGTGACCCTGAGCGAACACCACCGCCCGAAGGTTACCGGCTCGCCGTCTGGCTGACGATTGCCAGTATCACCATGCTCTTCCTCGGATTGACGAGCGCGTTCGTCGTCAACCAGGCAACGTCACAGCCGATAACCGTGCCCTCGGCTTTGTGGTTCAGTACTCCCGTGATCATCGTCAGCAGCATCACGATGGAGCTTGCCAGGCGCTCACTGCGGCGCCGCGTCGAGGGCCGATTCAAACAATGGCTGGTGATCACGATGATCCTCGGCTTGCTCTTTCTGGCGACACAGTTGATTGCCTGGCGCCAGCTCGTGGTGAGCGGGTTCTATGTGGATACCAACCGCCACAGCGGTTATGCATATCTCTTCACGGCGTTGCACGGGCTCCATCTTCTGGGAGGACTCGGAGCGCTGAGCTATATCCTGATCCGTGCAGGAATGGGAACCTGGACGGCGTTACGGCGACGCGTCTCGGTCGACGCGACCGCACTCTATTGGCATTTTCTCGACGGTCTCTGGGTCTATCTCCTGGTGATAGTCTTCATTTGGAGGTGAGTGGATGGAAGCGGTGAAACCGCATGAGTCTGTTGGCTCGGCATGGAACGGAGGGGCATTCCCCTTTGCCGTAGGCCACAAGAAGCTCGGCATGTGGCTTTTTATCATGTCGGACTCGCTGACTTTCGCAGCGATGCTCACGGGCTACAGTTACATGAGACTGTCGAGTGAGCACTGGCCAACGCCGTTCCCGTTTTATCCGAGCATTGTCTACGCGACGGTCATGACTGCCTGCCTCCTGTCGAGCAGTTTGACCATGGTCATGGCCGTGACGGCGTCGCAACGGCGTGATCGCAAAAAAACGCGTCCTCTGGATCATTGCGACGATGGCCGGCGGACTCGCGTTCCTGGTGCTCCACCTGATTGAGTGGGGCCACCTTATCGGTGAAGGTCTGACGCCGCACTCGGTGCCCAAAGAGTGGGTGGCCGAGGGTGTCGCGACGGCCTCGCTATTTGGCGCGACCTTCTTCGCGATCACGGGTCTTCACATGTTTCACGTGTTCACCGGAGTTGCATATCTCGGCGTAACAGCCGCAAGACGGTGGGCGACTCGCGAGGATATCGAGATCTGTGGCCTCTACTGGCACTTTGTCGACCTCGTCTGGATGTTTGTCTTCCCGCTCATTTATCTGCTTTCGATCAAGGTGCACTAAGGAGAAACCGGAGTGGCTGCAATGGACCCGACGAACGAAAACAGGCTGCTGAATGCAATCCTCGCGCTGGCTGCGTTGACGGCTCTCGTGGTTGCCGGCTACAACGTCTTCACTGGTCAGATTTTCAGTACCGGTGTCGACGGCCTGTTCATGACACTTGTCTGCCTCATGCTTGCGCTCATCCTGGCGATCAATCCCCTGCTTTGGTTGGTCAAGAGCGGCGCTCTGAAGAGCTTGCGAAGCCATTCGACGGCCGCTACAGCCGCCGTACCCAATGGCCTCTATATCATCCAGCCGGAGGAGGATCCAGCACACGCGCACGAAGGCGCGAGCACCCGGCTGAACCTGATCATCTGGGGATGGCTCCTTCTGATTACGGGAATCGAGGTTTTGCTCGGGTACTTGCAAATCGCACCGCCGGCGACGATGCTTCTTATTCTGATGGCGCTGTCTGTGGTCAAAGCGGGACTGATCGTGGCCTACTTCATGCACTCTCAAGTTTGAGCGAATGACGTTGGTCCTGACTGTGGTGCCGGCTATAGTGATATGTATCTCGCTATTTGGGGTCTTCTTCCCGGACAGCATTCGCTCGTTGAGCCTGAGGGCGTTCCATTGAAGTCGTTTAGCAGCAAAGAGCGCCAAGGTGCGAGTGAGGCATCGTGGATGCCGAGAGTCCTGGCTGCGATAGCCATGACGCTTGCCGTTGCGCTGCCCTGCGCCGCTCAGTGCGCGATGTGCCGCGCAAGTGTGGCCAACGGTGAAAACGCGGCCGAGATGTCGAAAACCTTCAACTCAGCCGTCCTGATTCTCTTTTTCCCGACCATCGCAATCCTCAGCGGGTTCGTCGGACTCGTTCTGAAGTACCGTCATTCGAAGGGCGGCGAGATGGAGGACCGAAGCGTTACCAAGGACCCCACCAGCTGATGTCGATTGCGCAGCTACCTGCTCTGAATGCGCTCCTCAATAGCGCGAGCGCGCTTTTCCTCCTGACCGGCTATTTCTTCATCAGGACTCATCGGATTCAGGCACATCGGACATGCATGCTAGGGGCGTTCATCACCTCGACGCTCTTCCTGATCTCCTATCTCGTCTATCACTACTACCACGGCGCGACCCGGTTCACCGGCACCGGCTGGGTTCGCCCTTTCTACTTTGGTTTGTTGGGAACGCACACGCTGCTGGCCGCGGTCATAGTCCCGCTCGTGCTGATCACTCTCACCCGAGCCTTGAAAGCCAACTTTCGAGGCCATAAGCGCATCGCGCGCTGGACGTTTCCGATCTGGCTCTACGTCTCGGTGACCGGAGTCATGGTCTATGTCATGCTTTACCACCTCTATCCCACGCCGCGATGACCAACGGAGAAACAAAACCGCGGAGACGTCGCCCGGGAGCTATTCTCCTGGTTGTCGGCGCGCTCTTCATCATCGTACCTTTCTGGGCCTGGTACACGACGTGGTTTGGCCGGCCGCTCACCGATTCACAGATGGCCTCGTATCTTGAGGACCGTGAAAAGCCTCGACACGTCCAGCATGCGTCGACTCAGCTCGAGCGACGGATTCGTAACAGCGATTCGAGCGCGCGGCAATGGTACCCGGCAGTGGCCGCGCTAAAGGATCATGCGTCGCCCGAAGTAAGGCTCGAAGCTGCCTGGGTAATGGGCCAGGACAACACGTCGGAACCGTTTCATGAGGCACTCAATCAACTGGTCACGGACGGAGATCCGATGGTCCGCCGGAATGCAGCGCTGGGTCTGGTGAGATTTCAGGACGACCGCGGTCACTCCGAGATTGTTGAGATGCTGCGTCCATTTATCGTTACGGCGCCGGTCACGGGAGTAGCAAGAATCAACGCTCGCGAGGGCAATGGTGTGGCTCCAGGAGCCATTGTTGCCCGAATCGAGCATGGCGGTGAGACTTCGGACGTTCGGGCGCGTGTATCGGGTCATATTGGTGGTGTGACGGTGAGGTCCGGAGACAACGCGACAATAGGTGACAGGCTGATGTCGATCGTGCCGGATGCGGCGCAGGTGTGGGAAGCGCTAAGGGCGCTCTATGTGATAGGTTCGTCTGCCGATCTTGGGGAGGTTGACAGGTACGCTCAAGGGGTATCGGGAATGCCGGATCGCGTTCGTGAGCAGGCCGTGCTGACGGCTCGCGCGATTAGAGGGAAAGACCCCGGCCATTGATTAGCAGTTCGCCCGAGCCGGTTTCAATGAGACAACTTCCGCATCCCGAAGGGATGCAAGAAGGTAGCCAGGGGCAAGCGAAGCGCAGCCCCTGGAATGCTCGTCCGACAAGCCTTGCGCCCTGAAAGGCCGCAAGACCTCTCGCGATAGACCGGACCTATTTCTCTGGCGTCCCTCCAGGACGCGGTTCTCCTTTGCACCCGATTCCAGGGGCTGCGCTTCGCTTGCCCCTGGCTAACTTCTCGCATCCCTTCGGGACGCCCAGAAGTGGCCGAATGCAATATTGAGATTAAGAGGCGGGTGACTTCAGAGGGCCATCTTGACGCCGAGTTGTGCCTCGACATCTTCGATGGCTACCATTTCGATCGCGTCCCACGGGCAGCCATCCAGGAATGTCCCATCCGGCCCTTTGCTGGTGCATTTCTGACACCCTATACAGAGGAACGGATCGACCTCAATTCTGCCAAACGGTGGGTGGTCCTCGTCAGGAATCCAGAACATACATTCGGCGACCGGACAGTATTGACACAGGCGGGCGAGCCGGCGCAGCCAGTGCAGTTGTCGAGAATGATCGCCAATTGCTTGGGCTTCTTTTTTCGCGGTGTAGCGATGCCTTCCGACATCGGTGAGTGCTTGACGGGAACCGCGATCTCCTCGAGGAGAAGACTCATGCGATGATTCCTCCTTATGCGTTATGATTTTACCACAGCCTGACACGGTAAATACATGCGCATCATCAAATGACGGCGATTATGGATCTCGCATGGGAGGTCAAGGAGGCGGAATGCTGGAGCAGTTGAGACAGGACCAGAGATATAGCGTCAGAATGCTGTTCAAGGACCGGGCATTCAGCACAGTGGCTATTCTCACGCTGGCACTCGGCATCGGCGCCAACACAGCCATGTTCAGCGTGCTATACACCTACCTTATTCGGCCCCTGCCTTATCCGCATTCAAATCAACTGGTGCGAGTCTGGCGTACCTCGCCAGTTTCGCAGAGCTGGCCGCACAATTTTGCAAACTTCGCCGACCAGCGCGCGAAGAACAAATCATTTGAGCATCTGACGGCCATGAGCTGGACCACTTCAAATCTCGCTGAGGCCGGCGCGCCGGCGGAGCGCATACGCGGAATTGTGGCCACCGCCGATTATTTCCAGACCCTTGGTGTCGAACCGGCGCTCGGCAGGGTCTTCACGCGAGAGGAAGAGGAGCCTGGTGCCAGCCAGGTAGTCGTTCTCAGCTACGGTTTCTGGAAGCGGCATTTTTCAAGGCGACCCGAATATCGTGGGCAGGAAACTCCGCGTGGATGGCAAGGACTTGCTGGTCATTGGCGTCATGCCCCTCTGGTTTCGAGTGTCCGCTGCTCTGGGGACTAATCGACACGTGGTCGCCACTCGCAATGAAAGCCGAGGACCGTGCCAAGCGAAATAACAACTGGCTGACGATCTTCGGCCGCTTGAAACCGGGCGTGACTCTCGCCCAGGCTCAGAGCGATATGACGGGCCTCGCCAAGGCCTTCGCAAGTGAGAAGCTGCAAGCCGATACTGAAAGCCTGCGGCTCGAATTGCTTCATCGATCGATGTCGGATGGCGTTATTCGCAGCGTCCTCTGGTTCACCTTTGGGCTCGCCGGTTTTGTTCTACTCATCGCCTGCGCGAACGTCGCCAATCTTCAACTCGTACGCACGGCGACTCGAGCGCGAGAGTATGCTCTTCGTGCCGCCCTGGGAGCTCAGCGCGGGCGTCTCCTCAGGCAATCCCTGATCGAGAGCCTGACTGTCTCGCTGGTAGGTGGATTGATCAGTCTTCTGCTTGCATATGTGGCGGTCGATTTTATTAACCGGCGCCTGTTTGCAGAGCTGCCTGGCGCAAAGGTGTCTCCGGACCTGTCAGTCTTTGCTTTTGCCCTCGTGAGCTCGGTTCTGACGGGCCTTGCTTTTGGAATGGTCCCGGCATGGATTGCCGCGCGCTCAGATATCAACCAGGTTTTGAAATCCGATCAGCGCGGCTGCGACCTCCGGCCGTTCGCACAATCGACTGCGGCGAGGGCTTATCATTGGCGAAGTCGCATTCGCCCTCGTCCTCCTTGCGGGCGCCGGATTGCTGATTCGCGGCTTGGAGCGTTTTGCGCATCTCGATCCGGGCTGGAATGTCGACGGATTGCTGACTGCGCAAGTGAGTCTTCAGGGAACCAATTACCCTACAAGCGAGAAGCGGCGCGCATTCAGTGAACAGCTCGAGCAGAGGCTCGCCGCTCTACCCGGCGTTCAGAAGGTCTCTTTTTCGATGTCCCATCCTGTCTGGGGATTCAATAGCAGCGGCCCCGTAGTATTTGAAGGTCAACCCGCTCCTCCTCGCGGGCAAAATCCCGAAGTCTCATTTGAGCCTGTAAACGACGGATATTTTGAGGCTCTGGGTGTTCGCGTTCTGGAAGGCCGGACGTTCAACTCATCGGACACGCCCGAGAAACCTCAGGTGGCGATTATCAATCAGACTATGGCTCGCCGGTTCTGGCCGAATCAGAGTGCTGTGGGTAAGCGCTTCGGCTACCCGGGTGACACAAAACTGAAAGAGATCGTTGGCGTCGTCAACGACATCTCATTCCCGGCAAGCCTCGACCAGCCTTACACGAACTACAATGCCTTCCAATCAATTCATCAAATCGGTCTCTGGGGCTCAGGGGTGATTGCGGATACGGACGTCGGTGCCACCCGATTCAATCTCGAATGCTGTGCGGCGAGCAGTCGCGGACATTGATCCCGATTTGTCGGTTTACGAAGTGCGAACAGCGCGCGCTCTCGTCGATCAGGGACTCGGCAATGTCTCCCTTCTGGGCGTCTCCTGGGGGCATTTGCATTGATTGGATTCGTCCTGGCTGCGATCGGGATCTATGGTGTGACGTCTTATACAGTGGCGCAGCGAACGGGCGAGATCGGGATTCGAATGGCGTTGGGCGCTCAGCGCAGGGATGTTCTGATGTTGGTGATGGCGAATGGTGCGGGGTTGATTGCTGCCGGAGCTGTGATTGGCGTGAGTGGTGCCTATGTAGTCTCGCGGATGCTCGAGTCGACGATTCCAACGCTGCCCACGCACGATCCGATTGCGATTATGGTGACGACAATGGGGCTTGTGATTGTGGCTTTGATTGCCTGCTGGCTTCCGGCACGCCGCGCGTCAAGAGTGGACCCAATGGTTGCGCTGCGGCATGAGTGAACGTCGCATCGTTAGGAGGCGGCCGTAGGGGCGGCTCGCTAGCCGCCCCCACGGGATATTGGCGTCTGCCTGGGGGCACCTGTCAATGAGCAGGCTTTCGCGGATTGTTTTCGGCGAATCGGCTGGTAGGGGCGGCTCGCGAGCCGCCCCGATACAGGCCGCCCTTGTATACGTGCCCAATGCCCTCCCACACAAAAAAGAAGCCCCACCGCTTGGTGGGGCTTCTGCGCAGTGATGCTCTTGACGCTGAGGTCATTCCTTAGCGCCTGGCATCACTGAAATCGCCTTGACTGGAGCGGTCTCGCCGCCCTCGTCGAGCATATAGCTCACCGTGTCGCCTGCCTTGATATCGGCCAGCGAGATATCCTTGCCTCCACGTGTGATCTTGGTTGTGGCAGCCACCTGAATAGTCTTATCAGCGCCTGTCTCATCCTTGATCGCGATCACGTTCTTTGAAGCATCAACCGACACTACCTTTCCGCCCTGGTTCTTCGCCGGTGCGTCCTGCGCGAGCACGTAAGCACTTGCAAAGAGAGCGGCGACGAACAAGCCGGCCAACACCATTCCATACTTCTTCATAACTACCTCCGGATATTCTTGTATCGGCTCGCCGCTCCGTTGGTGCGCGGCGCAACCCTCAAACCTTTTCCCACTCCCACAAGTCCCCAGCAGCAGGGGCTTCCGGACTTTTCGAATATTCCCACGCGACAAATGTCCAGTTGATTCCATACCTCAGGCAAGCCCCGTACCCTTCCTGATTAAAGCGCAGGTTTATGTCAAGACAGGCCTTATGTCCGATTGGAGGCCGTGAGTGGCCAGGTAGGAGTGTAGTAATCGCAGACGAGCCAAGTAAGATCTGCCAACACACTCAGGCCATGACGCCGTTCGCGGATGGCCGATGCAACCTTCTCGACAAGGCCGCTTATCTCGGTCGCATCCCATCCCAGCGTATTTATGGGCGGAAGAATCTCGAGCGATACTGTACCGGGTATGCTGATGATCTGCCTTTAGGCATCACAAGGCGAGTACCGTTGATAGCGATTGGGACGATCCTGACACCGGCTTCAAGGGCCATGAAGAAGGCACCCTTCTTGAACTCCTGCATCCTTCCATCGGGCGAACGTGTTCCCTCAGGGAAGGCCATCAGCGAGTGGCCTCGACGCATCTCCCTCGCTCCAGCCCGCGTGCTTTCAATGGCACGCTCACGATTGCTGCGATCTATTGGAATAATGTGCGCGAGAGCCATTCCCTGGCCGAGCACCGGAACTCTTCGCAACTCCTTCTTCGCCAGGGCGCCAACGTTCTGCCCGACATAACAGAAGATCATAGGAGGATCGAGATTGCTCTGGTGGTTGGCTACAAAGAGATAGGTCTCATCATCGGCCAGATAGTCACGCCCACTTACAACGACCCGGGCTCCGGCAGCTCGCAGGTATAGCCGCGCTCCAAACTTCGCAAAGGGAAAGACGACGTCTTCGATACCAAAGATTGCGCGCAGCGGATAACCGATGAGAACCACCGGAATCCCGAGAATCAGAAAACAGGTTGCTGCGACGACGAGAGTCCAGAAATAACGAAGGCGAGCGGCGAGGAGCACTGACTGAGGGATTTCAGATGACAGTTCCATCGGTAATCGTTGCGCCCTTCGGAACGATGACGATTCCTTCACGAATAAAGTAGTTTTCACCGTCGTAATGTTCTCGTCCCGCTTCGTTGAGTATCTTGACGTTGTTTCCGATGCGTACGTTCTTGTCGATGATAGCCCGCCGGATGATCGTATCTCTGCCAATGCCAATCGATGGCAGCCCGCGACGACGCTCCATCTCCAGATCGTCGATTGACTGATAGTTGTCCGCGCCCATGAGCAGCGAGCGCTCGATCTTTGTCTGGCTCTCGATACGTGAGCGAATGCCGATGATCGAATGATCGCTGATTACTCGGTTGAGAATACAGCCCTCAGAGATGATCGAGTCGCGAACCTGGCAATCGATGAGCTTGGAACCCGGCAGATAACGAGGAGCCGTATATATCGGCGTGATCGGCATTGAAGAAATTGAACTTCGGCACAATGTTGGTCATGTCGAGGTTGGCATTGTAAAAGGAGCTGATCGTTCCGATGTCCTCCCAATAGCCATCGAAGAGATACGCCTGGACCTTGTGATTCCTGATTGCCGCTGGAATGAGCTCGCCGCCAAAGTCAGTATGCTTGCCCTCACGCAGCATTGCTCGCAGGGTTTCGAAGTTGAAGACGTAGACGCCCATCGACGCCAGGTAGGACAGCTGCTCGGCATCGTGCTTGAGGCCCAGACTGGCGGTATTGACACGCATGTCCGCGAGCTGCTCTCGCGGCGGCTTTTCGCGAAATTCGATGACGTGGCCCTCATCATCAGTCTTGAGCAGGCCAAAGCTCGGCGCTCTCAGCTCGTCCGTAGGACAGACTGAGAGGGTGACATTGGCGCCAGTGTCCTCGTGATGCTTGATGAATGCCCGGTAATCCATCTGATACAGATGATCACCGGAGAGGATCAGCACATGGTCCGGCTGAAACTCACTGATATGCATCATTACCTGGCGGACGGCATCGGCAGTTCCCTGGAACCAGTTCCGATTCTCGGGCGTTTGCTCCGCCGCGAGTATCTCTACAAAGCCATCGGAAAACTGGCTAAAACGGTAGGTGCGTGAAATATGCCGGTTGAGAGAGGCTGAGTTGAATTGAGTAAGGACGAAGATATTGTTGATGTTCGAATTGATGCAATTTGAGACCGTGATATCGATAAGCCGGTACTTGCCGCCAAGCGGCACCGCCGGCTTCGAGCGCTGGTTGGTCAACGGAAACAGGCGCGATCCCTGGCCGCCGCCAAGAATCAAGGCCAATACTTCCTTCTTCATACGTGAGTGCCCCGTAATCGATGCACAAGTGCAGGCGCCGTGCGCACCGCTCCGACCGGGAAGGCCCATGAGTAGGGAGGCGGCTCGCTTGGCTCCTTGGGTATACTAAGCTAAGCTGTATCTCTGACGGAGAATAAGAGAGCCTGATTCCTTTTTCAAGCGAATCGACTGTGAGCGCAATGTCGATGGCCCCTCGAAGATGACATCAAGATTCGGAATTACGGGGAAGTGCGCATCGGATTCCGGCAACGGACGCCAGTACTCGGGACTCTTCGAGCCTTCACCCAGTGTGGCTCGGGCGATCGCTGCCAATCAACCGGTTGTAGCCCTGGAATCGACGGTTATCGCTCACGGCCTGCCGGCAGGACACAATCTTGAAACGGCTCGCGGTTGCGAGGCCGCTGTCCGAAGCGGAGGCGCAGAACCGGCCACCGTTGGGATCGTTGAAGGCCGTGCGGTTCTGGGCCTGAGCCCGTCACAGGTCGAAGAGATGGCTACGCGGCAGGACGTGGTCAAAGTCAATCTGGCGAATCTGGCACACGTCATGGCCCTCGGCGGCTGGGGTGCGACGACTGTAGCGTCGACCATGCATCTTGCTCATCGAGTCGGGATTCACGTAGTCGCGACGGGTGGCATAGGTGGAGCGCATCGCGGAGCCAACGAATCCTTTGACGTTTCGGCAGACGTCACTGCACTGGCGAGGTATCCCGTGGTTGTAGTCTGTGCCGGGGCGAAGTCGATCCTCGATCTGCCCAAGACGCTCGAACTTCTCGAGACACTTGGCGTGCCTGTCATCGGCTACCAGACTGAAGAATTCCCGGCCTTCTACTCGAGATCGAGCGGCTTGCCGCTCTCCTGCTGCGCCGACCGGCCGTCTCAGATCGCAGAGATTGCCGCAGCACACTGGCGAACGGGATTGGTGACGGCGGTCCTTGTTGTCACGCCGGTGCCGAAGGAAGACGAAGTGCCTGCGGGCGAAATTGAGGCCGCAGTAAACGAAGCGCTGGCGCTGGTCCAGCATCGGAAGGTGACAGGCAGCGCGGTGACGCCGATCCTTCTGGCGAGAATTGCTGATCGCACGGGAGGTCGTGCTTTGAGAGCAAACGTGGCGCTGCTGAAAAACAATGCCCGGCTTGGCGCAGAGATTGCATGCGCTATGGCAAGCGCTTAGCCTGTAGTGACAGCGCCGTCATTCGGCAGAGCCTTTGATTCAGGAGAACTCAGTGAAATACTCGACAAATCTGACCCGACGTTCGGCGTATTGCGTCGCTGCAGTCTGCATCACCGGACTTCTCATTCTGGCAGGCTGTGCGTCTTCGCAGAACCAGCAACCCACCCCGGCGGAGACTCCAGCCCCCCAGACACAAAAGGCACAGAGCACGCCGGAGCATGCTGCGCACATGCCGCAAGCCGAACAAGCCCCCGCGGCCACAGCAACTCCGCGAATTCCAGCGCATCACATGAACCTCGATGAGGCCCGGCCGCTCGCGGCCACTCTGGATCCGGCCCAGTTCTCTACACCGTATGTGCTCCGCGCCTATCGAGTAGCGAAGCGCATTCCAGAGGTCCTGGCCTTGCAGCCCTGCTACTGCTACTGCGACGGAAGCGGTCATACGAGCCTGCTTGACTGCTATGCGACGGACCACGGCGCGAACTGTCACGTGTGCATCAAAGAGGCTTTGCTCGCGGATAAGATGCAGAGGGAAGGTCACTCCGCCGAAGATATTCGTAACGCCATCATCCGAGGCGAGTGGAATGAAGTGTCGCTCAACTGAGCTCCCCTCGACCCCCCAGGAGTCTCATCGAAGGAGCAATTTGGAGTGCGGCGACCTGTCGCCGCTTTTGATTTAGATACTGCAGTGCTCAACTCAAAAGCGGCGACAGCTCGCCGCACTCCAAATTGCTCTGATTCTCCAGCTAAAGATGTCAACAGTCACAGACAAGTCAACGCCCAACCTCCAATCTGAAACTCCGGAGCCGCTGATACTCAGCCATCCGGCGGATGGCATCGTTTCTGACGCAGAGCTTGGCGCTCTCTACACTCCCGAAGAGACAACGTTTCGAGTCTGGGCGCCCACGGCCAGTGAACTGACACTCAAGCTCTATCAGGGTCCGGTGACCAGCATCGTCCGGAACGAGCCGCTCAAGCGCAGCCCGGTCGATCCGTGGGACGGCACCTGGGAGACAACAATAACCGGCGACCTCATTCAGACGTATTACACATTTACAGCCAATGGAGACGATCCGAGGTTCGATCCCTCGCGCGAACTGATCGACCCTTATGCGCGTGCCGTAACCCGGTATGACGGACGAGCGATCGTTGTCGACGATCACACACCCATCGCCGATCGTCCGGACTTCGCCCGCTCAGAGTCGATAATCTATGAGCTCAATGTGCGCGACTTTACCATCGACCCGGATTCGGGCGTGCAGCGTCGCGGCAAGTACCTCGGATTGGCTGAGGCAGGGACCCTCTTCAACGGGCGTTCTGACATATCAACCGGCCTCGATCACCTCAGCGATCTGGGTGTCAACGTTATTCAGTTGATGCCGGTGACGGAGTTTCACCATGAGGCTGCTGAGGACGAGTATGGCTGGGGGTACGACGTCGTCCATTTCAATTCTCCGGCCGGATGGTACGCGACAGAGCGACTTGACGGGCGTCGGATCCATGAACTGAAGCTTCTCATCGATACTCTGCACAAGCGCGGGATGCGTGTCACGCTGGATTTTGTCTTCAATCACACCTTCGAGCACATTGGTGATAAGGTCTACAGCTTTGAAGGGCTCGTGCCCGGCTATTACTACCGTCTTAAGCAGGATGGAACCTATTGGAATGGATCGGGCACCGGCAACGAGTTCAGGTCAGAGGCTCCGATGGCGCGCCGCTTCATTCTCGATACAGTCAAATATTGGGTCAACGAGTACAAGGTCGACGGCTTCCGCTTCGATCTGCTCGGGTTGATAGACCTCGAAACTCTCGAGATGATCTCGCGCGAACTGAAGGCCACTGATCCGAATATTCTTATGTATGGAGAGCCCTGGGCGGGAGGAACAACTGCCGTCGAGATAGTCAACAAGGGACAACAGCGCAACCGCGGTTGGGCGGTATTCAACGACCACTTCCGTGATGCGATAAAGGGCAGAGTGTTTGATGCGCGGTCGACCGGGTTCATCCAATCAGGCAACGAGACTCTGGGTGTCAAGATCGGAATTCGAGGATCGATCGATGACTTCAGCGAATCGCCGCTCGAATCAATCAATTACGTGGAGTCTCACGATAATCACACACTCCGCGACCGGCTTATGATCAGCACTGCGAATCAGCCCAAGGCTATCGAGGCAGAGCGGCGAGCCATGGCCAAGCTTGCCGGGGCGATAGTTCTGACGGCACAGGGGATTCCGATGATTCACAGCGGTCAGGAATTCCTGCGAACCAAGGGTGGTGACGACAACAGCTATGACCGGCCTGATTCGGTCGACATGATTCGCTGGTGTGACAAGATCATCAATCGTGATGTCGTCGAGCACTACAAGGCGCTCATCAGGATCAGGAAGGAGCATCCGGTCTTTCACCTCGAAACCGCAGATCAAGTGAACGAGGCGATCACTTTCTTAGATTCGGGTCTTGGCTTGCCTGTGCCTGACGGATGCATAGCATTTCAGATCGAGGACGTGAATGGCACCGACAGCTGGTCTCGCGCGCTCGTCATATTCAATTCGCGGCCTGTTGAAGTCAGCCTCGAGATTCCCGAGGGCAACTGGCAGTCGTGTCTTTCTCTGAATCAAGCGGTCTCCAAATCCTCAGTGACAGTGCTGCCGCGAAGCGCAGCTATCCTTGGCGAGCCCAGGCCTCCAGTCGGCGGAGATTAATCAGACAGATTCAGGAGACAAGCAATGATTCTTCCGCGGCAGAGCGGCATCCTGCTGCATCCGACGTCACTGCCGGGACGGTCGGGAATTGGAAGCCTGGGCCCGGCAGCCTATCAGTTTGTGGATTTCCTTGCGGACACCGGGCAATCGCTCTGGCAGGTCCTGCCGCTCGGCCCGACGGCATATGGCGATTCTCCCTATCAATCGTTCTCGGCATTTGCCGGCAATCCGCTCCTCATCAGCCTGGAGGTTCTCGCCGAGGAAGGACTGCTCGAGCCTGGCGACCTCGACCAGAGGCCATCGTTCCCGGCAAGCCAGGTCGATTACGGCGCGGTGATCGAGTTCAAGAACGAGCGGCTGTGGAAAGCATTTCGAGAGTTCAAGCGATCATCTGGTGAAATGCAGGCGGAATTTGAGGGCTTCTGTGAGCAGGCCGGTCATCGACTCGAAGACTTCGTGCTCTTTCAATCGATCAAGAATGCACATGGCGGAGCGGCGTGGACGAAGTGGGAGTCGAACCTCAGGCATCGCGAGCCGAAAGCGCTCTGGTTCTGGGGAGAGAATCACCACGAGGACGTTGAGGCGCAGAAGTTCTTTCAATATCTCTTCTACCGTCAATGGCTCCGGCTGGCACACTATGCCAATGACCGCGATATCCGGATTATCGGCGACATTCCGATTTTCGTGGCCCACGACAGCGCGGATGTCTGGTCACGTCCGGAGCTGTTCTGGCTGGATGAAGAGGGTGAGGTCAAGCTGGCCGCGGGCGTTCCGCCCGACTACTTCAGCAAGACGGGTCAGCTCTGGGGCAATCCGCTCTACCGCTGGGATCTCATGGCGAAGGATGGATATCAATGGTGGATCGACCGGCTCCGAATGACCTTCCAGCTTGTGGATATCGTGAGACTGGATCACTTTCGTGGATTCGAAGCGTATTGGGCGGTTCCCGGAGGCGAAGAGACTGCGGTCAATGGTCAATGGAAAGAGGGACCGGGTGCAGCCTTCTTTGAGGCGATCCGCGAGCAGCTGGGCGATGTTCCGATAGTTGTCGAGGACCTGGGCGCGATCACCGAGGCTGTTGAGCAGCTGCGGGATCAGTTTGGGTTTCCCGGAATTCGTGTACTGCAATTTGTCTTTGATCCGAGCCCTGAGGCTGAGGCACTCCGGCCTCACAGCTTTGTGCCCAACTCAGTTGTCTACACCGGAACGCATGACAACGATACGACCGTGGGTTGGTTTGAGAATGCGGAGGCGGAGGGAAGAGAGAAGGAGCGCGAGTTTGTTCTCAAGTACCTGGGAAGGGACGGACGCGAGATAAACTGGGAATTGATTCGCGTGGCCATGGCCTCGGTTGCCAACACGGCGATAATTCCGCTGCAGGATGTGCTTGGCTACGGAAGCGAGGCACGGATGAATGTGCCGGCCCGGCAGAAAGGGAATTGGGCGTGGAGGTATGCAGAGGAGGCTTTGAGCGAAGAGATTCGAGGAAGGCTTCGTGAGATGACCGAAGTCTACGGCAGAAGGGAAGATAGCCACAAAAAGCACAAGAAACACAAAGAAGAAGAATAGAATCTCTTCCTTTGTGTTCTTGTGCTTTTTGTGGCTGATCGATCTAGTGGACTGTAACAGTGAAATCAGAACCTAAAGTCGGACTAGCCCATGCGTAACCACCCAGCCGGCACGCGGACTGGCGCGCCAACGGCGCGACCTAAAACAGCCCAGGGCGAAGCCCTGGGTATTCGCCAGCTACTACGCGCAGCCCCAACAGGGCGACGTTCGAGCATTTGCCTCTGATTTCCCAACGGCGCCCCGTTGGGGGCTTGGTCACGGTTTGCTTACGGACCCGGGGCTTCGCCCCGGGCTATTTCAGGTCGCGCCGTTGGCGCGGCAGCCGGTGTAGCTCGCTAGCGATTTCACCGATATATTCCTCTAGAACGTGAAGCGCACGGCCAGCTGCAGCTGCCTCGGATCACCTACTCCCTGTCTCAGGAACCCGTCAAAATTGAAGAGCGCAGGCGAGACGAGCGGATTGATATTATTGGCGCTATTGGTCGTATTGAACATCTCGAGAATCGGCGTTATCGCCACTCGCTCGCCGAGCTTGATTGGCCTCAACACTCTCCAGTCGAGCGAGAAGAAGTCATTGTCCTTCCGCAGTGAGTTCCGCCCCTGATCATTTCCGTTGACAACGCGGGGGCTGGGAGTGATCGGCTGAGCCGATCGCGCCTGAATTCTTCCCGTGGCCTGAAATCCCCACGGCAGCTCCCCGTATGCATAAAAGTTGAACTTATGACGAATGTCGCGGTCAGAGTAGGCATAGTCCTTCTGCAGATCGAACAGGTTGAAATACCTGAACGTGAATGGATCGCGCTCATTCGAATCGTCGTCCAGATCCTTCGATAGCGTGTAGTTGCCTTCGAGCTGGAAGTGATTCACGAAACGCTTCCGCACACCTACTGTAAATCCCCGATAAAGGCTCTTGGCAGAGCTGACCGTGTCCGTAATATCGCCGAGATTCTGGAACGGCTTCGGACCCGCGTACGAGACTGTGTCTCCAGTCGTCGGGAAGACTACGGTAGAGCCTACATTGGGATTGATGAATCGTGTCAGGTGCACGCCCTTTGACCAGGTGAAGTCAAGATAGGCTACCCAGTTGTCAACGATCTGCTGCTCGAAGCCCACATTTGTGGTGTAGATTCGCGGGTTCGCATAGTCTTTGCTGAAGACCGTGATGCCGGGCTGAAACGGCAATGTGCCCGGTGGCAGCGCCGGTGGAACGACAACTCCCGGGAAGGTCGGCGGGTTTCCTCCGGCAGTATTGAAGACCGAGCCCGCGACGATCGTCTGCTGCTGCACGCCGTTGGTTGTCAGAGCGCCGACCTGCGTCAACATGTTCTGTCGCGCATTGTAGATTCCCCAGCTCCCGCGAAGCACTGATTTCGCATTTCCACGGATGTCCCAGGAAAAGCCGAGCCGCGGCTGGAACATCTTGGTCTGATTGTGAATTGTGCCATCGGACGGGAATCTCGGATCGTCGAGGTTGGGACCATACGCAGTGGCGCCCGGCGCAAGGAGCGGATCGGGGAAAATCTGAGCGTCCCATCGGAGTCCATAATTGAGCGTCAGATTCGGCCGGATCTGGTACTGGTCCTGGGCAAAGAGCGAAAACTCCTCATTCTTGATGTTTGAGGCGCCAGTAGCATCGGTCGTCGGTCCGCTGGTCGCAGCATGCTGCAGGTAGAGGAGGAGCGGTCCACCAGTGGCCGTGGATCCGGCGGGACACTTGCCAGTGACATCGACATACGTCCCATTGCTGCACCCAACCGTAGTCGGTCCAAATCCGGCACCCATTGACGCCGGAGAGGCGTAACGAAGGAATCCCGTGACGCTGTCAAAGAGGTACCTGCCGGTGAAGAATCCGCGAAAGACCTGAGTGTTCCTGCTATGAACCCACTCGAAGCCGGCCTTGGTTGTGTGCTTGCCTTTGACGATTGAGATATTGTCCTTCACCTGGGTCCGCCAGAAGAGCTCATCCACGGCAGGCTGCAGAAAAAACGGATTGCCGAATCTGAAGGTCGGACCGAAGCCCATGGCGACGTCGGTCAGGAGGTTCGACTTGGTTGCCTCACGCGGCCGCTCCTCTCGCGAATAGGTGAAGTGCAGCTCGTTGACCAGCGTCGGTGAAAGAGTGCTGTAGAGATTGAAGTTGGTGGCGTGAATCTTTGACGGGCCTTCCGTGCCGTTGGCCGAGGTCCCATACGTGGGAACATCGAACGTTTGATTCTCATTATCCGAGCGATCGAAATTGTAGGAGGCCGAAAACTTGTGTTGGTTGGTAAGCTGCCAGTCGTATTTCACAAGGACCGCAGTGTTATCGAGCGGATGTTTGACCGGTAGTCCTTCGTCCTGGCCGAACCTGGTTTTGAAGAAGTTGATCAGCGCCAGGCGCTGGCAGTCAGGACTCGAGTTGATCAGGGCCTCGTTCGCCGGAACAGTCGGCGCTGGGACGGAACAGGGCGTGCCAATCGCCTCACTCAGATTCGGCCGGGTCAGGTCCTCCTTGATCTGCTCAACAGCGCCAAAGAAGAACATCTTGTCCTTGATGATCGGGCCACCGAAGGTGCCGCCAAACTGCTTGCGGTTGAAATCCTTGAGAGGCTTGCCGTCCGATGTATCGGAGCTCAACGCCTCGAGCCTCTGGAAATAGAATCCGCTCCCATGAAACTCATTCGTACCTGATTTGGTGATCACATTGATGACGCCGCCGGCGGTGCGGCCGAACTCGGCGCTGGCGCCGGTGGCTACAACCTGAAACTCCTTCACTGCCTCAAGCGTGATGTCGATAGCTGCTCTCTGACCACCCATCTGCTCGGCGAAGAAGCCGTTATTGTAATCGCCGCCATCGAGGCTGACGTTGTTGAAGATTCCGCGCTGACCGGCGAAGTTGATCTCATCCCCGTCAGGTCCCTGGACGATGCTTACTCCGGGAGTGAGAGTCAGCAGGTCTTCAAACTTCCGCCCTAGAATAGGAGTATTACTGACCGATCTCTGATCGAGCGTCGTGCTCGCCTCGGTCTTGCCGGTGTCGATGACGGGTGAAGCGGTGACGGTGATCGTCTCCGTGACCTGCGACACCTTGAGCTTGACGTTGAGCGTCAACGACTTGCCGACGGTCATCTCCAGATTCTCCTGAACCAGAGTCGCATAGCCGCCCTTGGTGATCGTCACCGTATAGGTTCCAGGTGTCAGCTGGAGAAGAACAAACCGGCCGTCATTGTCAGTCATGACTACCTGGACGGCATTTGTCTCGACGTTTCTTGCCTCGACATTGGAGCCGGGTACCACCGCACCTGACTCATCTGCGACCGTACCAGCGATTGTTGCCGTTGTGATATGCGCCTGCGCGAGTGCCACATTAGGTAGAGCGAGGATTGCGAGCGCGCTCAACATGAGCGCCCGAAGGTTGATTTTCATGGGGGTCCTTTCAATAGAAGGAAGTATGAAATGGATCACGCTTGCGGCGGATTCTAGCTGCTGTGGTTGTCGAAATCAATATCAATCATTTTTCCGAGCATCTTTAGCCACGCGCATTCAGTCTTTGCCAGCAACACTTTTGGAGCGTTTCCACCCTTGTACTAAACGTGCAGACGACGCCTTCGGTAATATAGACGCGCGTCATCCTCGCACAGACACGAGCGGCCCGAGCAGTCGACAAAGGCAACCGTTTCCTCTATAGTCGCCGCGTTCGCCCAATGGCGCCGACAGTCATGCCTTTACCGGTGCCAGTCTTCAAGTCGCTTTACAACCCGTGGAGGAATCGAAGAGCGAATGAACGCCATTGATCCGCCAAATGTCGCGACCAAGCCCGATCCCGAGCCCCCCCTCTCTCTCCGGGGGACGATCCTCGGGTGGATGGCCGACTTGATGTTCGGGCCTGAGGATTCTGGGCCCGGCCACTCAGTCCTCAGGCTCCTGGCCTTCGTTTGGAGCATGGTCGGTATGGGGTTGGCGTCGCTTCTCGTTCCGGCTATCGCACAAGCCATTTCGAGGAACTACGCGCAAGCCCTCAACATTATCGCTGTGGGACTCTTTTTGGCAGGAGCGGCCACGGCGTTCGGGTCAATGCTGGGATTCCTGTTTGGCGTCCCGAAGGCTTCGCTGAATCGAGCTCTGGACAATACGAACTCCAAAGACGAATTGGCGTATGTTCCCAACACCAACCTTGAGACCATCTCTGATTGGTTGACGAAAGTCATCGTGGGAGTTGGCTTGGTGGAGGTGAGAGAGGTCATCCGATCGATCGATCAGATCGGTCAGATTGCTGGCGCAGCGATGGGTGGGACTGCGTTGACGCGCGTGATTGCAACCTCGTTGTTGGTTAACAACGTGCTGATGGGTTTCTTCCAGGGCTTCCTCGTGGCCTACCTTTACCTTCCCAAGGTCTTCGCGGCGGCGCGGCGAGGCGCAATCCAATCGACGCCTAACGACCTGCCGCTGCAGCCGACGACCGGCGTCGACGTAAACGGGTAATTCGTAGAGATCGTGGACGCCGTCCGTGGCTGAGCCGCAGGTCGTTAGGTGACTCGCGCACACCGTGGCAAGGTGCTCACCAATACATCATTTGGAGGGAAACCACCCGTTTATTTTCATTGTTTCATTGAGCCACTAATTGCTCTTGCTAAAACCCTGCCGGTTTTTCGCCCGCGACGCCGAACTCCCGTTCGAGTGCCAGCCCCACCTGCCCGAGCAGCCCTTCGTCGAAGAGGCGGCCGAGAATCGTGATGCCGTGCGGTACGCGGCGGGGCGGATTGAACTTTGGCAAAGGATTGGCTGGATCCGGGGCCCAGTCACTTCGCGCTTCTGAGACCTCGACGAACCCGGCGCGGATCGTGAGCGACGGATGGCCGGTGAAGTTGGTTATCGTGAGCTGCTCATCGCGGAGCGAAGGCACGATCAGCAGGTCGACCTCTTTGAAGATGCGTGCCATTTCCAACGCCACCTTGCGCCGCAACCGGTCGGCCTGCACGAGGTCAACGGCGGAGAGAAATCGCGCCTCGCGAAAGAGGTTGGGCCACGCATCCTTGACCTGCGCCTTTAGTGATGCGAGCTCATTGTTGAGCGCCAGCTCCTCGAACGATGCCGCACCCTCGGCAAACAAAATAGGCATGAGCGAATTGTAGGGCCAGTCGGGCAGGCTTACTTCTTTCAGGTCCATCTTCAGTCTCTTCATCGTCTCCATTGCCGCCCGGTCGATGTCCGTTGCAGGGCTCTCTTTCATCCACTGGCTGACATAGCCCACTTTCAATCCAGCAACCGGCGCCGTTGCATCAAAGTCGAGACGGCTCGGCACGCTCGACGACGTCGCCCGCGTCCGGCCCGCTGATTGCCTGAAGCACCAGCAGTGCGTCTTCGACACTTCGTGTCATGGGGCCGAGCTTGTCAAGAGACCAGCATAGCGTCATGGCCCCGGTACGCGGCACGCGGCCAAATGTAGGTCGCAGGCCAGTCACGCCACAGCGCATCGCCGGGCTGACGATGCTCCCGCCAGTTTCGCTTCCGATGGAGAATGATACGAGGGCCGCGGCCGTCGCTGCACCCGGCCCGGCGCTCGATCCCGACGCGCCCTCCTCCAGGAGCCATGGGTTCATTGTCTGCCCCCCGAACCAGATGTCGTTGAGTGCGAGTGCGCCGAGTGAGAGCTTGGCCAGCATCACAGCGCCGGCATCGTTCAACCTGCCCACTACTGCAGAGTCCGCCAGAGGAACACGATTACGGAATGGTTCGGCTCCGTATGTGGTTGGAATATTTTTCGTATCGAGGAGATCTTTTACGCCATAGGGAATGCCGTGCAGCGGACCGCGATATTTCCCGGCCGCGATCTCGGCATCTGCCGCCTTCGCGCGCTCGAGCGCGTGATCCCGGGTCAATGTGATGATTGATCGGATCTTTGGATCCAATCGTTCGATGCGACTCAGATAGATATTCGCGAGTCGCTCCGATGTGAGTTTTCTCGACTCGATCCATCTCGATAGCTGCGTCACTGGCGCGAATGCGATGGCGTCGTCTGAAGAAGGCAGTGGCGCGCCGTCGGCCTTGGAACGAACGAAACGGTCTTGTGACGGTGACACCACCAGGCCCGGGAGCATCGGATTCCAGAGTGAGGCAGGTGCGTCAGCGGCCTCGATCGCTACTCTCCGCGGGCCGGTGCGACGCTCGAGGTAGGGTGCCATCGACTCTCGCCAGGAGTCAGCGGCCTGCTGGCGCTGCGCTGGCGTCATTGTCACTTGCATCAGCTTCTCCGCCTCAGCGAATGTCTCCGATGCTACGACGGGGCCCGAGCCCTTGCCCGTGCCGAACGTAGGCGGAGCGCCGGCCGTTGATGGCGTCGCTTGCGAATTTGCCGGAGGAACCTTGTTGCGGCAGGCTGTGGCCGAGACGAGCACGCCGAGGGGCGCGCGCAGCAGGAATTGTCGGCGTGTATTCATAGGATTTGGAGGCTACTATCGCCTGCTTACTGGAGCAAGCTCTCTTTACCCGCGCCAGACGGCAGCGGGACGGGCAGGCGACAAGCCCTGCCCCTACATGGTTGTCGCCAATGCAGCACTTCGCGACGACGTTGTTAGGGGCAGGGCTTGTCGGCCTGACCCGCCCGTCGCCGTCCGGCGACGGTAGCTGCCTCGAAGAATCTAATGCACAGCGCCAATGCGCTTAGCTCCTCTCGAATCTCTTCGTTCGAAGGACGCGTGTAATTCTCGGGATCCACGAAACGGTGAGTGATGATGCCCTGATGATTGATTATATAGACCGTCGGGTAGGGAATTCCGGGCTTCACTTCAGCGCGGGTTGCGGATGCCATAGCGATCAATTACTTCATGACCCTTATCTTCGAGCAAGGGGAAATCGAGGTCACCCGGCATCTTCGCGGTCTCATTCAGCAGGTTCTCAGAATCGAGATGAGTATCGAGGCTTACGGCGAGGATTTGAACGTCCTGTTTTTCGCGCGTTGAAAGAAGAGTCTTCAGCTTCCCGAGCTGATCCACGCAGTGACCTCAGAAATAGCCGCGATAAAAGACCAGAACCACATTCTTGTGGCTGCGATAGCTGGAGAGTTTCCGAAAGACTCCAGTCTTGTCCTCGAGTGTGAAGTCCGGCGCAGCCGAGCCTTCCTTCACGCGATTGAGGTCGGTGACAGTTGGGTCGGCTGTTGGAGCGGGTGCCGGCGGCGGAGTAGGAAGCGGAGCCGTGAGCGAATCTACTGAAGCCGGCTTAACATCGCTCTTGCAGCAGCACAACAGAAGAAGAGTGGCAATTCCGCAGAGCCAGACAAGCGACCTCATTGATTAATCCCCGTCAGATGGATCGTGCAGTGGGCGAGGCGCCATCTCCGGAACCCGCTTACCGATGATGTAGCGCTCTACGGCAAAGAGTGCGAGAGCGGCGAGGATGGCGATAATTAATGCGATCAGCAGAATAACCCCCAGTTGCTGGACGCGTCCTACGAGCACCCACACGGCCCCGCTGAAGAAGTAGCCCGCTCCGGCAAGGAGGAGCGACCAGGCGGCGCAGCTGCCTAAGGTTAGCGGGGCAAAGCGGCGGAACGCGCATGTGAGCAAATCCAAAGAAAATGGCGCTTGCCGTGCGGAGACCATAGATGTACTTGACGAGGAAGATGGAGAAGTTGCCAAAGCGCGCACTCAGCCTCTCAAGCTGGGGTTGCGCTCGTAAATAGAAGCGGCTCTTGGCGATCTGTTGTTTGCTTCGAAGGCCTATCAGGTAGGCGATTGTGTCGCCGGTAAAGCCGCCCAGGGTCCCGCAGATAATCGCCTCCGGAAAACTGAAGAGGCCATAGTGGGCAAGGACGCCAGCCAGAAGGAGGGTGAGGTCGCCTTCAATCATGACTCCAAAGAAGACTGCCCACAGCCCGTATTGTCTAATTAGATCCTCGATTACCATGCGAAAGGGACGGGAGAGTATTTTTACGCCGGCCCGATGCAGCTAAGATACTTGATGCTAAAGGCCATCGCAAGCATAGCTGGCCCATAGGATTGCAAGGGCTCCCACTGATTTAGTATGGAGTGCGGCGACTTGTCGCCGCTGTTGATTTAGCTCGTGCGGTGATGAAGAAGAAGTGGGCGTGTAAATCCTAATCCTGCAGTAACTAAATCAAAAGCGGCGACAGGTCGCCGCACTCCATACTAGCCGGTCAGGCCCCAAATTGACAGCCCATGTAGCCGCTTGCTATAGTCCCTGCAAGGACAAGGCCATATGGCACAGGAACCTAAGACCGATGGGGTATTCATCGGAGTCGACCTCGGAAGTCAGGTCATCCGGATTGGTACCGCGGACCGGGATGGGAAGCTTGTCTCCTTTCGCGAGGAGGCCTGGAAGACTCTGCCCGAGGAAGCTCGTGATGGCCGTCCGATTGTCGACCAGGTGATTGCCGCTATCCGGCAGGAGATATCGCCTGCCGGCCTCAATCGTCGCGGGAATTGGCATAGGCTTGCCCGGTCTGGTTCATTACCCCTCGAATCGGATCGTCAGCCTGCCGCATATGGGCGCGCTTCAAGGAATAGATCTTCACGGAGAGGTCTCCGCAGCATTCGGCCTGCCCGTGGATCTGGAGAATAACTCAAATGCCGCCGCGGTAGCCGAAGCGAAGAGGGGAGTCGGTCGCGGTGTGAGTGACTGGCTTTACCTTCACATTGGCCGTGGGGTTGGCGCGGGCCTTTTTCTCGATAGTCGACTGCGACGGGGCAAATCAGGATTTGCAGGAGAGATAGGTCACGTCAATGTTGACCCTGAAGGGCTCGATTGCAGTTGCGGCAGCACAGGCTGCCTTGAAACAGTGGCCTCCGCTCCCAACATCGTGCGGCGAACGTCGGAGCGCTTACGACGAGACTCGACGTCCTCGCTTTCGAGACTTGGAATCATGCGCAACCGCGGCTTCACGCTCGACGACATAGTTTCAGCCGCAAACGATGGAGATGAGCTTGCCAAGATGATGCTGAAGAGAACGGGAGGCGTCATTGGCGTGGTTGTCGCGGACATGATCAACGCGTTGAATCTTTCACTGGTTGCCATAGGAGGGTCGCCCGGAGCACGGCCGCTCCTCGTTCCCGCAATAAACGCCGAGGCTCGTCGTCGAGCTTTTGGTCCAATATTCGAAGACTGCCAGGTGGTCGCAGCCGAGCTCGGCAGCGAAGCAACCGTCATCGGCGCCGCACTGCTGGCCAGCGCAGCCTCCACTCCGGTCAAGTGACGCGTCCAGAAGCCAGCTTTGAAAGAGTCCCGCTGCGCGTCTTGCGTGTCATATGCCGCCCAATGTTCGTAATTTCTCAATAATCGCACACATCGATCATGGCAAGTCGACGCTTGCGGATCGCCTGCTCGAGGCTACGGGTGCCCTCGAGGCTCGCGAAATGTCCGAGCAGGTTCTCGATGCCATGGACCTCGAGCGTGAGCGCGGAATCACCATCAAAGCTCATCATGTGCGCCTCAACTACGAGGCGAATGATGGCGAAACCTATGTTCTCAACCTGATAGATACGCCAGGCCATGTCGATTTCTCCTACGAAGTCTCGCGAAGCTTGTCCGCCTGTGAAGGGGCTTTGCTGGTAGTCGATGCAAGCCAGGGAGTCGAGGCGCAAACGCTCGCCAATACCTATCTCGCTGTTGAAAACAATCTCGAGCTCATTCCAATCATCAACAAGATCGATCTTCCGGGCGCCGAGCCTGACAAGGTACGCGAGCAGATCGAGCACGTCGTCGGCCTGGGGACTCACAATGTAATTCTGGCCTCCGCCAAGCTTGGAACGGGAATCGATGAGATTCTCGAAGCAATCGTCAGGGACATTCCACCGCCGGCCGGGCGGTCCGACGCGCCTCTCAAGGCCCTCATCTTTGATTCCTGGTTCGATCCCTACCGCGGAGTCATCGTCATGGTGCGATTGATTGACGGGCAGCTGCGACGTGGGATGAAGATTCGCCTCATGGCCGAGGGCCAGGAGTACGATGTAGAGGATCTCGGCGTTCTGACGCCAAAGCCCCGCCCGATAGATGTTCTCGGGGCCGGCGAAGTCGGCTTCATGGTCGGCCAACATCAAGACGGTCGCCGACGTCAGTATCGGCGACACAGTGACGGAGGCTGCGAGGCCCACCACAGAGCCGTTTCCCGGCTTTCAGGAAATCAAGCCAATGGTCTTTGCCGGACTCTATCCGGTCGAGGCGAACCAGTATGAGGAATTGAGAGATGCTCTCGAGAAGCTTCGCCTCAACGACGCCTCATTCTTCTACGAGCCCGAGACGTCATTGGCGCTCGGCTTTGGTTTCAGGTGCGGCTTCCTCGGACTTCTTCACATGGAGATTGTGCAGGAGCGACTCGAGCGGGAGTTCAACGTAGACCTGATCACCACCGCGCCCAGTGTGCGCTATCGAGTAACCGACGTCAGAGGGGATCTCCACGAGGTGGACAATCCCTCGAAGATGCCGCCGCCAGGAGAGATACTCAAGATCGAAGAGCCGATCATCCAGGCGATGATCATGACCAACGAGGAGTACATCGGGAACATACTCGCGCTACTCGAAGAGAAGCGAGGAATCCAGAAGGCCTTCGATTACATCACGACGACGCGGGTTCTTCTGACATACGAGCTTCCGCTCAATGAAATCGTGCTTGACTTCTACGATCGGCTCAAATCGATTTCACGCGGATATGCCTCGCTCGACTATCATCTCGCCGGTTATCGCGAGGCTGATCTTGTCAGGCTCGACATGCTTGTCGCGGGAGAACCGGTCGACGCGCTCTCGCTCATAGTTCATGAAGAGTTCGCCTATGCCCGTGGCCGTGCGCTGGTTGAGAAGATGCGGAAGCTGATTCCGAGACAGCTCTTTGAAGTGCCGATTCAGGCTGCAATTGGAAGCCGCGTAATCGCGCGCGAGACGATCAAGGCTCTCGGTAAAAACGTTCTTGCCAAGTGTTACGGGGGAGACATCACTCGAAAGCGGAAGCTGCTCGAGAAGCAGAAGGAAGGCAAGAAACGCATGAAGCGTGTAGGCAAGGTCGACATACCACAGGAGGCCTTCCTCGCGGTGCTCAAAGTAAACGACTAGTCGGACATTCCAACGAGATCGTCGAAGAGTTACCGGCGCCAGACGGCGCCGGGCGGGCAGGACAAGCCCTGCCCCTACAAGGTTGTCGCGAAATGCAGCATTTCGCGGGAACGTTGTAGGGGCAGGGCTTGTCCCTGCCCGTCCCGCGCCGTCTGGCGCGGGTAAGTCGCACCAAGGTGCTACCTGAAGCCAAGCTCGGGGCGATGGCCGACCGTATCATTCCAGTATTCCCGCTGCCCCTGGTGCAATTTCCCGGAGCACTCACTCCTCTTCACATCTTTGAACCGCGATATCGGAAGCTTCTTGACGATATTATGAAGGCCGATAAGACGCTGGGGATCACCTGCAGGAGTGAGGAGCAGGATCAGGCCCTCGAACCGCCACCTGGCTCAATCGGCTGCATGGTCGAAGTAGTCGCCATGCAGGGATTGCCGGATGGCCGCTCCAACATCGTCTGCCTTGGTAAATCAAGGTATCGCACGCTGGAGTACCTCGAAGGTGAATTGTACCTCCGAGCCAAAGTGGAACCCTTTGAGGATGACGCTGCTGAAGAGGGTGAGTATCTGGAGAAACTTGCAGAGAGCGTCGGGGCGTTTTTCCAGCGGGCCGTGCGAGCAATTCAGGCGATGAAAGAGCTGGCCACGCGTCAGGAGTTTGAGGCGCCGGAACTGCCCGCCGATCCGCAGGGCCTGTCATTCATTGTCGCATCAACGCTCGAGATCAAACTTGAGGAAAAGCAGGAGCTTCTCGAGATGACTGATACTGGTGAGCGGCTGCGTCGCCTCGCCGCAGTGCTCACCGATCTTGCGCCTGAATATGAGCGACGAGCGCATCTGCACTCGCTTTCGCGACTCAATGGTCACGCGGGCCACCTGCCATCTGAATGATCGGAATGCCTCGAGCGGCGCGAACTTCTTCTCCAAAACACTTGTCGATATTGTGGATCCTCTGCCTTCTGGTGGTCGGCGGCGCAACGATTCTTACGCTTACAATCTTCGATAAGAGCAGCCGGCGAGCGAGTGACTTGATAATCGAACGACTCAAGCCCACTGCGTACCCAGAGTCAGTCGGTGGGGCCAACGCAACCTCAGACACGTTCCTGTGGGGTCTCAACCTGCCTGGCGGGGCAGAGTCCCTTCGTAACAGCCTTCTGGAAATACCACCGGACGAAGGTATAGCATTCGTCGGTCGAACATCCGATGCATCCTATAATCTTGTTGCTCTCATGGTCGCGTACGTGAGCTGGAGGCGGCCCATACTTAGAATAGAATGCCTGCCCGACGGTCGGGAGACCCCAAGGTACGCTCTGCCGCCGGGTACCAAAATTGGCGGGATCCTATTCATGGGCAGCGCACCGGCCCATCGGGCTATCATATGGACTCGCGCCATCGGCCCGCAGCTAACACTGGCAAGGATTGACCCCACTCAGAAATGGACATCCTACTGCCCCTGACCGGCCTTCTGATACTGCTCGCCGGCGGTCTTGGCGTGGCTCTATTGATCATTCCGCGTGATCGCGCGCCGGCCGTTTCCGAAGTCCTGAGTCTTTCACTGCTCTGTGGCGCCGGTCTCATTTCGATTTCCTCTTTTCTTCTAGGGTTTCTTTTAGCCGGGCGTTGGCTTCAGGCCGCTGTCACAGTTATCAGCATTGGTTTCCTGGTTGCAGGCCTGACTGTCACGAGAGTTCGTCCAGGCTGGCCACTGCCTGCAGACACTATCTCGGCGCTCCTGGCGATAATCATCATCGTGCAGGCCGCTGTAGTTATCTGGCTGAGCTATCATTTCACTCTGGGGTGGGATGGTCTCCTTAACTGGGAGATCAAGGCGCGAATCGCATATCTGAACAATGGAGTAATCGACAGCGCTTACCTGAGAGATACTACCAGGGCCTTTTCACATCCTAACTACCCGCTTCTAATTCCTCTCGCTGAGGCATGGTTTTATGGCTGGATCGGCCGGCCCGATCAGCAGATCATCAAGCTGCTCTTTCCTCTTTACTATCTGGCTGCCATGGGACTCCTCTTCGCGGGCAGCAAACTTCTCGGAGCGCGGTCATGGATTCAGCTGATTCCGGGATTACTCGTGGCGACTGTCCCTATAGCAGTCTTCCATGAGGGCAGCAGTACCTCCGGCTATGCAGATTTCCCGCTGGGTGTCTATTACCTGGCAGCGGTTGTCTACCTTTTGGCCTATTGGCAGGAAGGTAAAGGCCGGACTCTATTGACGGTCGGCATTCTCGCCAGCCTCCTTCCATGGACCAAAGCAGAGGGTACGGTGCTATGGACAGTTGTCATGTCGCTGGCCTCAGCGAGAGCATTCCACAACCGCCACTATGTCAGGTGGATTCAGGCTCTGCTTCCCGGGCTCGTATTGATGGCCGGCTGGAATCTACGTCGTCATTTGGCTGGCGTAATCGTTCCTCGTGACTACTATCCGGTTGGAATCTCCTCTATCTGGGAGAATCGTTGGCGTGTTCCGGTCATTGCGAACGTAGCCGGCAGTCAATTGATTGAATGGAGGTATTGGGGAGTCTGGTGGCTGGCCGCAGCCATTTGCGCCGTCATCCTATTGATCATAGTGCGAGATCGTTTGCAGCTCCTTGCACTGGTCGCGGCAACAGTGTTCCCGATCCTGGCCTACATGTCGACTTATGTCTTTAGCACATGGACAGATGTGCCACTGCATATAACGACTTCGTTTCCCAGGCTGCTGGTACACGTCTTCCTGGTTGCGGGTCTCATTATTGGTCTCGCCTTCATTACAGTCGTCCGGCTATTGAAGGAGTGGAAAGGCCGTCAGCTAAGCCCTCAGCTAAAAAAGACGAGCTGAACCGCGCTGGCTGCAAACGAGAGCGCGATCCCGAGGATGAGAAACGACCATCCGGCGAAGACGCCACCAAACTCGAAGATCCTCAACAGCGGTGCGATTCGATTGAGCGCGCGATATGCAAGCCGGTTGAAAAGGCCAAATATCCAGTTGACGAATACAAGGAGCATCAAGGCGAGGAGATAGAAGATCACCGCCAGCAGCAGCGTTCCAATCAGATATCTGATGCCGGTGAAAAGACTGCCCGAGCCGAACGCGATAAAGACGCGGCCGACGCCAGTGAGCAGCATGAAGAAGTAGTCAATGATCAGGTAGACGACATAGCAGACAATGGCTGTTGCTACGAGCACCATGATTATTGCCGGATCGAACCCCAGGGCGCGTTTGAGAGGGTAGTAAAATCTTGAATTGCGCATATTGCGCAGAAGATCGTTGCCCGGGCGCGTCGCGTAGTAGGAGAAGCTCCCGAACGGGTTGAGATTGAGTACACCGGCGAGAGCCCTGAGAAGAAGCAGCACGACGACAGCAGCAAAAATGGCCAGATAGATGTAGCTCGCCACGAACTTGATCGTCTGGCCCAACCCGATGATCGTCTGCCCGATCGTTATTAGAACTGAATTCTCCATGGATAGGTTTCGGCGTTGCGCACTTCCACGATCATGAGCGTCTTCCGAAGAGAGCCGTCCCTACCCGGACCATCGTCGCACCCTCTTCGATCGCAACCTCAAAGTCATGGCTCATGCCCATTGAAAGCTCTCTGAAACTGCTGTCTGCGGCACCCGCCTGGAGCACCTCGTCTCGCAACAGACGCAGCGTTCTGAAGTAGGGTCGAATCTCTTCCAAAGAATCCTTATAGGGCGGTACGGCCATTAAGCCGCGAAGATTGAGATTGGGCAGACCGGCGATCTGACGGGCGAGCGCCAGAGTCTCCTGCGGCTTGACGCCGCTCTTTGTCTCCTCGTTCCCAAGATTGACCTGGATGAGCACGGTGGGCTCGACGTCAAGCTCGGCCGCTGCCTGGTTCAATCTCTCTGCAAGTCTGAGACTGTCGACCGAATGGATGGTGTCAAATAGTTCGACTGCACGCCGTGCCTTGTTCGATTGGAGATGGCCAATCATGTGCCATTCGACTCCGACGCTTCCACTATCGACGCTCAGCTCCTTAATCTTGTCGGAAGCCTCCTGGACTCGGTTCTCTCCGAAGCACCGCATGCCTGCCGCAATCGCATCACGAACGACGCTCGTAGCCTTGGCTTTGGTAACGGCCACGAGGCGCACAGTCGCCGGATCGCGATCGGACCGTTGACACGCTTCCTCGATACGCTTGCGGACGTCGGCCAGGCTGGCGGCAAGAGCCGTCACGGCCGAAGAGGCGCCACCGGGCCTCGACTCCTCGAATGAGGATGCGGGGCCGTCGGACTGGGTCATTGGCCTTTTGCCTCGACGTAGCTCTGGCGAGCCTGGACGACAATCAGCTTGGGATCGATCGTATCGCCGAGGTTTACTTTGACTTGAATCTTGCGGCGCTTGCCTTCGCGCCTGGTGTTGGTGGGAGTGTAGCCGAGGCTGTATTCGCTGCGCATCAGCGCAGAGATGGACTGCAAAGTCGCTGGAATCTCTCCCGGGAAGGTTACCGGGAAGTACTTTCCGCCCGTCGAGTCCGCGAATGTCTTGAGCGTGTTCTGCGCCTGAAGCAGAGTCATCCGGTCAGGGAAGCCGATCGGCACCCGAGATGGGTCGAGATACTGATCATATTTCTTGAGGAACATGTTGCCGATCCCGATGATGTAGACCGGAACCCCTGAGTTCTCGACGATCTTGCGAGCCTGGTCGTAGTTGATCTTGCTGAACGTATCGAGCCCGGAAGCGATGAGAAGAATTGCAGTCCGCGCGTTGACTTCGTAGAGGCCCTGGTATTCGCTCTTTTCAGACTTGTTCTCTTCGAGCACAACGCTGTCACCCTTGCCTCCGCGAAGCACGAAGTTCATAGCGTCAAAGAGATTGCTCTCACTGAAGGCGGGATTGTTGCGAATCAGCAGATTGATCGCAGCAGAGAGCTTCGCCGGGTCATCGGTGAAGTCGACAATCGGCGTCGGCCGAATATCGTAGGCCACAACCGAGATAAAATCCTTTGGTTTGACGAAGCCGTGGACAAAGTCGTAGGCAGGGCGCAAGACCTCAACGCGGCCCGGTTCAAAATAGCCGGTACTCGCAGAGCCCAGGACATCCACCCACTTGCTGAACTCGAGCGAGCATGACAAGCGTCAGCGGAGCATCCGGAGTCGCGAAATTCTCGACGTCCTGTTTGATGCCGTCTTCATAGATCTCAAAGTTCTCTTTCTTGAGATTTTGAATTACCTGTCCGGTCTTCTTGTTGTAGACAACAGCGTCGACGTTGACAATGTCTGTGCTGATCTTGAGGGTCGAGGGCGGCGTCAGCTTATCGACCTTCTTCTCTTCCTGCTGCTGCTCTTCCTGCGCCTCTCCGGTGGCGCCGGGGTTCTTTTTCTGTTTGTCGCCGGTTTTCCGGCCGGCCTGCGCAAGCGTTCGGTCGCCGACAATGACGGAGCTGGTCAGGAGACCAGTGATCACGGCAACCAGCAGGAGAAGAGAGAGTTTTGCGTGACGCTTCATGGTATTACCTCGTCCCGTTCGTTAGAGCCAGGAGTGACTCGGCCAACGAATAAGCTCGCAATGCTCGAGCATCGGACTCAGAAAGGGCTTCAGTGAAGTCTACCAAATGACCGGAACGATTAAAAGTGAGCTTCCGGCGGGTAGGCGTAGGCACCTGCGGGCTGGGGCAATGAGACTTTCCCAAAGCCCTCCGTATTGTGAAGAAAAAGATGAAGGTAGATACTACGGTCGCCAGGGTTTTGGAGTGTGATCCTTTCGATCAGAATCCAATACTTAAGCAAGTGACACACTTCACTAGCGATAGGAAGTGGACCGTGACCGCTGTGCTGCCTGGAGATCGATGTGCGGATAATCACATCGAATTTCGTGGTCACAGGAGGTTGTGATGCCTAAGCGTGTTTATGAAGACTTCACCTTAAGGGTTGAGCCGAGCCCTCGCAAAGGTGAAGCCCTGCCCCTACAGCGTCGCGGAAATGAGCATTGAAATTAACACAGGCCTGTTGCGAAAGTAGATTGCGCAGCCATGAAGATCCTGCTTACTTTCCTTTTTTTGATGCTAGCGATGGGTCAGAGCCGCCAGGCCAACGAGCGCTGGAGTGCGCAATGGATCTCCGTACCCGAGGCGCAGCCCTTCGCCTTCGGCGTTTATCACTTCCGGCGCACCTTTGACCTCGCAGCGAAACCATCTTCCTTCGTAGTCCATGTCTCTGCCGACAACCGCTACCGGCTCTTCGTCAACGGCGAACCTGTCGCACTCGGGCCGGCTCGCGGAGATCTCAACCATTGGCGTTACGAGACGGTCGATCTGGCCCCGCACCTCAGAGCTGGGAAGAACGTCGTCGCCGCCGTAGTCTGGAACTTCGCTCAATACGCACCCGAAGCACAGGTCACCAGTCAGACCGCCTTTCTGCTGCACGGAGAGTCGGAGCGCGAGCGAGCAATCGATACCAATAACAAATGGAAGTGCGCGATTGACCGAGCTTATGAACCAGTCCACTACACGAGTGGGCAGATGCACGGCTACTTTGTTGCCGGTCCCGGTGAGCGGTTTGAGGCGGCGAAGCACCCGTGGGGATGGGAGACCGTCGACTTCGACGATTCGGCATGGCTGCCGGCGCAAGCGTTGAGCGGTGCAGCGCCAAGAGACGCTCGCGATGGGCCAAATCGCTGGCTTCTTGTTCCGCGAACGATCCCGCCCGAAGAGCAGAGGCCCGACCGCTTACAGGTCGTTCGAAAATCGACCGGAGTGACACCGCCAGCGGAATTCCCTCGTAGCGCCTCGCCCCTTCAGATTCCGGCGAAGACGAAAGCCCATCTTCTATTGGATCAATCCTATCTGACCACGGCCTACCCTGAAATCGTTTTCACCGGCGGCAGAAACAGCCAGATCTCAATCGGCTACGCCGAGTCCCTCTTCACGCGTTCGGGAAACCGTCTAATTAAGGGCAATCGCAACGAAGTCGATGGTAAAGAGTTTCTTGGTTACTTCGATACGGTCATTGCCGATGGTGGTTCACGGCGACTCTATCGTCCGCTCTGGTGGAGAACCTGGCGATATCTCGATCTCAGCATTGAAACGCAGGATGAGCCACTGACGATCGAGGATATTCGAGGAGTCTTCACCGGATATCCCTTTGAGCGCAAAGCAAAGTTCGAATCGGACTCAGCCGAGATAGGGAAGATTCTCGATGTGGGTTGGCGTACCGCCCGGTTGTGCGCCCACGAGACCTACATGGATTGTCCATACTACGAGCAGTTGCAGTACGTGGGAGACACTCGGATTCAGGGCCTGGTTTCATTGTACAACTCTGGTGATCCGCGGCTCCTCCGGAACGCGATCTCCCTTCTGAACGACTCCAGGACCGCAGAGGGCGCAACCATGAGCCGGGCGCCGACGCGCCAGCAGCAATACATCCCGCCCTTCTCGCTCTGGTGGATCGGCATGCTTCACGACTACTGGATGTATGTTGATGATCCCGGTTTCGTGCGTGAGATGTTGCCTGGCGTTCGCTCGGTGCTGACCTTTTTTGCAGGCCATCAGAAGCGGGAGGGCTCGCTGGGGCCGGTGCCGTGGTGGAACTTTGTTGATTGGGCAAGGGAATGGCCGAACGGCGTACCGCCGGCAGATGCTGACGGCTCCTCAGCCCCACTCGATCTTCAACTTCTTCTCGGCTACCAGTGGGCTGCCGACCTCGAGGATGCGCTCGGCTCGAAGGCAAGGGCGGTTGAGTACCGTCAGGCTGCTGCTCAGCTGACCAGTTCGATCCGCAGGCTCTATTGGGATAGTGGAAGGCATCTATTTTCTGACACGGCCCGCAAGGCAGCCTTCTCGCAACAGACCAATGCCCTTGCGGTAGTGGCTGGAGTGACCACCGGCGCAGAGGCGCGGGAAGTAGTGGAGCGCACTCTCGCGGATGACTCCCTGGTCAAGTGCACGATCTACTTCCGCCATTACCTCCATTCGGCCGTCAATCTCACAGGCCTGGGCGATCGTTATCTCGATCTGCTGGGTCAATGGCGCGAGATGCTCGGACTTGGACTGACGACGTGGGCAGAGTGGCTCGATCGGCCCGATGGCTCATCGCGTTCGGACTGCCATGCATGGAGCGCGAGCCCCAATTTTGAGCTATTTCGAACGGTCCTCGGAATCGACTCGGCAGCTCCCGGATTCAGCAGGGTCATAATCCGGCCGTACCCGGGCAAGCTGACAAGAGTGTCAGGATCCGTTCCTCATCCAAAGGGTTATGTGTCGGTGGATCTGAAGATTAACGGGGAGAAGCTGACGGCTGAGATTGAGCTGCCGCCGGGCGTTCCGGGCGATCTCGTGTGGAAGGGGCAGAAGCGGTCGTTGCAGCCTGGCAAGACTGACTCTCTCTTTTTGATCAAACTCCACAATACTTTGCTACCAGCCGCTTGACGGTAGACGAGTTGCGAACTGTAGAAGTTGAGCCGATTATCTTTTCGATCGGTAGTGCGGACGCCGGCGAGCCGGGCTGTGGCTGCCGGAGCCAGAAGATCTCGCGATCGCCAAAGTGGAAGCCGTCCACCTCTCCTTCGAGCGCCTTCAATCTGGCCCTCACCTGAGCGCTCAAAGGTTCGCGCAGAAACGCGACATAAAGAACCGAGCCACTCTCGAGCCTCGAGTCACTGAACGCCTTCGAGCGGGCCACTTCGGTCAACTCGGGAACTGACCTGACGAATGTGATCACCTCGAATCCGAAGGCCTTCTTGAGTTGTTGCTCGATCTTATGTTCGAGAGCAGCGCTGCTCTTCGCTGCCGACTCGAAGATGACATTTCCACTCTGTATGAACGTCTCCACGTTCTTGAGACCCAGCGATTCGAACTGGCGCCGGAGTTCCTGCATTTTGACCACATGGCCACCGACATTAATGGCTCTTAGAAGTGCAATGTATCTCGTCATATCGACACCTCAGGTTGATCGTGGATAGAGATTGTACGATGCTCTCTGTCTGGAGGTGAAGATGTCAATCAGACCGGTCAGGCGAGTCATCAAATCCAAGCCAACGATGGAGGGTGCCGGCGTGCACCTGCGCCGCGCCTTTGGCTTCGGAAATACCAAAGACTTTGATCCCTTCCTGCTCCTCGACGATTTTCGCAACGATATTCCCGCCGATTACCTGGCAGGCTTCCCCTGGCATCCCCACCGCGGCATCGAGACGATCACTTACGTCCTGGCTGGAACCGTTGAGCACGGCGACAGCATGGGAAACAGTGGTTCGATCGGGGCCGGCGATGTTCAGTGGATGACGGCCGGAAGCGGGATCATTCATCAGGAGATGCCGAAGGGAGATGATGCGGGCCGCATGCATGGCTTTCAGTTATGGGCCAATCTTCCGGCCGCGCTGAAGATGACGCCGCCGCGTTATCAGGAAGTGAAGGCAGGCGAAATCCCGATTGTTAACGATGATGACGGCACCGAGCTACGCATCGTGTGCGGCAGCTTCTGGGGAGCAAAGGGTCCGGTTGCCGGCATCGCGGCTGAGCCAATCTACCTCGACGTGACGCGTGCCGCCCGGGAAGCGAAGGTCGCTCCCCGTGGAGACGACTCGGCATGCCTTCGCCTACGTATTTGCAGGCGCAGGGACAAGTTCTGTAACGCCTCGGGGCCGCTGGCGGTGCCAACGGAAGCCAGTCGAATGGCTTGACACGACGCCTCCGTCAAGTGCGGACAATCGTTCACTTGTATTGTTCGATAGTGGTGACGAGGTGGTTGTACAGGCCGGCGAGGACGGCATTCGTTTTCTGCTGGTCGCCGGTGAACCGCTTGAAGAGCCTGTGGCATGGTACGGACCGATCGTCATGAACACGCAGGAGGAGCTGAGGCAGGCCTTTCAGGAGTTGCAGGAAGGGACGTTTCTGAAGCCCCGGAAATGAATCGTGTCGCAGGCTGTCGGAAAAACCTCGTCGCGTCTATTCAAGGAAGCAATTTGGAGTGCGGCGACCTGTCGCCGCTTTTAGTTACCTGCTGCTGCATTGGAGCTGAGAGGCCCTCTTCGATAGACTCTGCAATAGATAACTGAAAGCGGCGACAGGTCGCCGCACTCCAAATTGCTCCCCTGGGTGGGCCATATGCCTTGGTGTTCTATAAACATTGGCCTCCTACGGAGGCCGTGGCCAACTTCTGCTGACTAAAAGTCCAAACTCTAGGGCGGCAGGCTCGAATCATGCGGCACGTTCGCTTGGGCTAGAATATGAGATGATATAAAGCAGGAACGGACATCAGATGGTAAACCGTACTCAGCCGACGCTGCACGAGATATTGAATGGCTACCGCGACTTCAACCAATGGGAGGAGGTCGAGGAACAACGACGCCTGCCGCGGTTGTCAGTCGAAGAGGGTCTCAGTCAGTTTATGGAGTTGTGCGACTTTGTTCGCGACTGGCGGCCCGGGCCGGAGATGGAACTGCAATGGCTGGCGGAGGAGCGTTCAGGGTGGGTCGAGCTATTGAACCGCTACAGAGAACAACGAAAGGGCGAGCGCGATGAAAGTACAGCTCGAAGCGGTCAGCGAGGTCCAGGAATTCCTGACCACGCACGGGATCCGATGTCTGGTCATCGGCGGGATCGCTAATGCCATTTGGGGAAGGCCGCGCGCCACTATCGATGCTGATTTTAAGGTTTGGCCCGGTGATCTCTCGATCGGCGAGGTTGTGACGCTCATCGGAACGAGGTTCAAGTTCCGCACAACCGACGCTCTTACCTTCGCCGAGAGCACTTACGTTCTCCCAATCTATGCCTCGAATGGGATCCCGGCGGACGTAATTCTGGGGTTTCTCCCATATGAAGAGGGTGCTTTTGCACACGCCGTGCATACCGAGCATGAAGGTGTGTCGTTTGTTGTTTGCTCCGCGGAAGATCTAATCATTCAAAAAGCGGTATCGGAGCGTGAAAAGGATTGGGACGACATCAGCGGAGTCCTCGCGCGTCAGGGTCTGAAGTTGAACCAGGACTACATACGGAACTGGCTGCGCCAGTTCGCCGAGGCTCTAGCCAAACCGGAGATAATTGATCGCTATGAACGTTTGGTGACGAGGATCATCGGACGTCTCGCCTGAGGCGTTATCCCTTTTGAGCCGATACCGCCCATCAGCTCTTTCCGTCCTTCCAGTGTTCTAGCGGCTATCCCCTTTGATTCCAAGAACGCGGCTGGCGTTCCCGAACAATATCTTGCGCCGCACCTCAGGCGAGAAACCCTCGAGCTTGTCGAAGTCCGAGAACCAGCGCTCAGGCGTGATGAACGGATAGTCACTTCCGAACATGATCCGGTCCTGCAACCTGGACCGGGCCTCATCCATGATTGCCTTCGGAATATATTTCGGCGACCACCCGGAAAGGTCCATGAAGACGTTCGACTTGTGCATTATGATCGCCAGCATTTCGTCATGCCACGGCCAGGATGGATGGGCACCGATAATCGTCAACTGAGGAAAGTCCGCGGCGACGTGATCGAGATAGATCGGCCTCGTATGGTCGAGCTTGATTCCGAGGCCGCCTGGTGTGCCGGCTCCAAGGGCGTTCGTGCCGGTATGAAAGAGCGCCGGCACGCCAAGCTCGCTGATCTTCTGGTAGAGCGGATAGAACCTCGTTTCGTGCGGATAGAAAGCCTGAACACCGGGATGAAACTTTGCTCCTGAGAGGCCGAGCTCGCTGATTGCCCTCTCCATCTCGCTGATTGCAGCCTTGCCCTTCCACGGATCGACGCTCGCAAATCCGATGAACCTGCCGGGATACCGTTTGACGATCGCGGCCACTTCGTCGTTCCGAAGAGGCGGCAAGCCGGTAGCTGTCTCGGCATCCCAGGCGAGCAGCACACCGACGATGTCCAGCCGCTCATAGTACTTTGCCACCTCGTCCATCTCGCGTATCGGTATGCTCGTTCGGAAGTAGCGCGCGGCAGGCTCTACATATGGCTTCAGCGAGCCCTCGAGAAAGCTCGCAGTCGGCAGGTGAACATGCATGTCAATCGCCAGCGTCATGGTTTAACCCATTGAAGCGATCTCATAGAGGTACGCGACATGTGAGCGGACCGCCCCATCGATTCCCTGAAGCTTTGGATTCTTCGATTCAATCACATAGTACTCGTCCGGAGCGTGCGCACCGCTGCCGTGGCCGAGTCCAAAATGGCCTGCTGCAAGATGGAGCGGCTCATCGGTGAACACGTACCCCGGCCATGACCCTGCGCTGCGCGGCAGAATGATCGGATCGATGCCGCCACGCCGGTAGAGCGAAACCTGTGCGCGAATGAGAGCTGCATTCGCCGCTGTGCTGTTGGGATCGTATCCGCCGGTCATGTTGACCTCTATATCACCGAAGCCACGCTTGGCGAGGTGCGCCTTGAGTGCTGCGAGAGCCTCACTTGCCTTCATATCCGGAACGAGCCTCAAATCGAGTTTGGCAACGGCGCGGTGTGGAAGAATGGTCTTGCCGCCCGGACCAGTGTAGCCGCCAACCAGTCCTTCGATGTTGACTGTCGGCCGCGACATGAGGAGTTCAAGCGCTTCCGTCCAGCTGGCGTCGTGAGCCCAGTGGTCGACCGCGAGTTGTTTCCTGGCCAGCTTCTCATCGAGCCGCTTGGAGGCATCGGCGATCATCGCCTTTTCAGCGCTCGACAATGGACGCGCCTTATCGGCGAAACCATCGATCGCAGGCTCAGTGCCATCAGGCGAGACGAGCGTCGAGAGGGCTGCGATGAGATGCCAGGCCGGGCTGTCTACTCGAGCCTTGTTGCTGGAATGGATGTCGTGCTTCGGTCCGCGGCCCCAGCGCTCGCCGCTCGAGACGAGCTCGACTTCGATGACGCCCTTTGCACCGAGCGTCATGGTTACATTGCCATCGAGATCCTGCTCGGCAGAGGGCATGAAGACACCGGAGCACTGCTTGAGCGCGGCAATAACCTCAGGGCGCCTGACAATCTGTGGAAAGTGAGGCGAACCAATCTCCTCCTCGCCCTCGGCTACCAGCACGAGATTGACCGGCATCTTCCGTCCTGCACCGCGAATCGCGTGGAGTGCGGCGATGAAGGCGGACTCTGGGCCTTTCTGGTTGACAGCACCGCGCCCCATGAGGACTTTGCCGATACCAGGTCTGTCGACGAGCGCCGCATCCCAGGGCGGGGAAGACCACTCAGACGGATCGACCTGTTTGACGTCATACATGAAATAGACACCGAGTGTCTGTGGGGCGCCCGCGTCAAGCGTTGCGAAGATGCCGGGTTGACCATCGGTGGATATTCGCGTGACCTTCCCGAATCCGGCGTCGCGCAGAAGGCGCATCGTCAGATCACAGCCTTCGCTCACTCCACGGTTTTCGGCTGCGATGGAAGGTTGTTTGATCCACTCCTGAAGTCGCCGGACGGTCTCGTCGTGGCGCTTTTCGATCTCGCGGGTGATGAGATCGAGGTCCTGGTTGTCGCCTTTAGCGAAGTTGCCGAGGGCGAGCGTGGCTGCGCCTGCGAGTGTGCCCTTCAGGAATTCACGGCGATTTTCGGATTCAAATGGGAGACGTGGCATTGTGTCCTCCTCAGCGGAAGCGTTCCGCACCTTCCGGCACGGGACGGAAACCAAGAGAGCAGCGCAGACTGGCTTAGTATGGAGTGCGGCGACTTGTCGCCGCTTTTGATTTAGATACTGCAGATCAAGAGATGGGCGTGTAAATCATAATCCAGCAGCGCAAATCAAGCGGCGACAAGTCGCCGCACTCCATACTAAGTAAGTCGGCGTTGAACGCGTCAAGCTAGCGCTTCTAACACTGCCCCATGCAAATTCCGATTGGACGCCAGAGCATTGCCGCCACCTTTCACGTGCGCACCATCCCAGGTGGTGAAGCTTCCGCCGGCACCTGCCAGAATCGGGAACATCGGCGCGATATCGTAATAGTTGATGATTGGATCCAGCATCGCGTCCGCCTTGCCGCAGGCCACCATGAAGTACCCGAAACAATCGCCGAACCCGCGCACAAGAGATACCTCGCGACAGAGCCGCCCAAGACGAGATCCTACCTCGCCATCGCACATGGCTTTCGGATCGGTAGTCAGAATTTTTGCCTCGCTGAGAATCTCATTACGCGAGACCTCGCATCGCATGCCGTCGACAAAAGTACCTGTCTCGGCCGACCCAATCATCAGCTGATCCTGTATTGGCAGGTATATTGAGCCAAGAACCGGCTCGCCATTGTGCTCAAGGGCGATGAGAGTTCCAAACAGAGGGACGCCGAGAATGAACGACTGTGTTCCGTCTATGGGATCGATGATCCATCGGAACTGACCCTGCTTTCGCGTCTCGCCGAACTCTTCGCCAAAGACCGAATGATCAGGAAATCTGCGCTCAATTCTCTCTCTGATGATAATCTCTACTTCGCGGTCCGCCTGCGTTACGGGGCTCGAATCTGCCTTGCGATCTACGGCAAGATCCGATCCGAAATAGCGGCGGATGATCTCTCCTGCAGCCCGGTTGATCTCAGTCAGGAAAGGGAAGTAAGACTCGAGGCTCTCCATATTTCGTCAAGAGAGCGCCTTCGTTCGCAGAGCGCTGTAACACGAGGCGCACATCTTGTCGTAGTCATTGATAAGCAGCCGGTGCTCACCGCACCTTGCGCAATCGCCAAACAGGGAAGTGGAAGTTCGAACCGCATCGATCGAAGGTGTGTCCGGAGCAGCCTTCCCCTTGTAGCGGGACTTAACGAGCCAGAACATGGCTCCTCCAATGCCGCATACTACCAGAAGAACGACTACCAGAAGGAGCAGGAACGCCAGAATCATTTGGTCTCTATTCGTCTTCGTGAATTGCGCGCTGTGAATGACCGGAGCGTCGCGCCTTCAGCATATCTTCAATTCGTCCAGCCAGAGTCTCACGCGACAAAGGCTCGGACTGTTCGCCGCGAACGATCTCAAATCGTTCAGCCGATTCGAGCACCCGTTCGATACGGATATCCTGATTGACATCCTCGAGCCGCAACTGCCCTCTATCATTCATTATGCAGGATCTCGCTTCCTTCGCCAAACCGGATCGCGAGCCGGTTCTCAATCGCATATCGTCTCAGTTCCAACAATGTCAGTTCCATCACTCATCGGACTCCAGATTGTTAACAAGGAGCTCTTCGTAGTCGAAGAGCAGCGCCTCAGCGACGGTCGCCGTCTTCCCGGGAGAATTGACCCGGTTCTTGAGCTCTACCCAGTCTTCGAGGAGGGCCACCTGTGGTTCAAGCAGCCCGTCAACGTCTATTGCCTCTCCTGGCCGAAAGTTGAGCTCGCATGCTTGCAATTCGAGTGGCTTTACAGGATTGAAGATCGGTATACCCCACTTGTGACAGATGATCGGCCTCGCCGAGTAGATCGAGCACGAATCGTCCTTGAGTGCCGGACAAGTGAGCCTCAATCCGGGCCGGGGCAGAACCGTTTCCTGCCCGTCACCTGCAACATCCTGCCTCTGGGTGCCTCGCGCCAGGTATTCACGTGCGGCAGCCTGAAGCCGCTGGCGCTCATCATCGGGAAGTGCCTTCACGGCGCGTGCAATGAATGCAGCTTCAACGAGCGAGATTGAAAACATCTGACTGCAGCACATCGAGCAGCCCTTCCGGCACTGCATGCGATCCGAGAAACGCTCAGACACCCGCCTGAACTCAGTGTCCACATCAGCCAGATGCTTCTCGAATGCTTGAAAGACTTCGTCTTCAGTCATCTTTGAAACGAAACGGCCGCGCGTCAGTCTGCTGGCGCGCGGCCGTTCCAGGATACTACCAGCACTCACGCTTGCGCGATTGCCGTGGTGTTTCCACTCAGCCCGTGAAGCGCCTGCTTGACGATCCAGCGCATGACCGTCTGGTTATTGTAATAGTGACCAAGCACATATTGCGTGGTCGACAGGCAGTGTGAGTTGCAGCTCTTCTTCATCTCTCCCAGCTGCTTGAAATCAAATTTGTGGTTCTCGATCGTTCCCCAATCGTAGTTCGCTGAATAGAGAGGAAAGCACGGAGCGATCGTTCCATCCGTCCGGATAAGCATCGAATTCTGGCCGGCACGGCAATTCCAGGGCTTGACCTTGCCGCGCATGAACTCCTTCATATCCTGAAGGTGGGCCTTTGAATTGACCATGATGTAACCCTGCCGGTTCTTCTCGGTGAGGTAGTCGAGCAGCTCATCAACCTTCGGGTAGTCCTCTTCGGTCAGATAGGTGCTGTTGTCGTCGAGATGCTTGAAGTGCGTCTGTTCGATCATCGGCGTCTCGTTGATGTGGTAGTCAGTCGAAATGCCATTGTCATGGGCGATCTCGGTGAGGACCTTGATGTCTTCCATGTTGGTTCGACAGATATTCATGTTGAAGACGACGATGTAGCCGTAACGGCGCTGCATCTTGACGAGATGCTCGAAATAGGGACGAATCCTGGTGAGAGCCTTGGGCAGCCCTGGCTTTTCGTCAACACAGTCTACCGCGAGATTGACCGCCGCGACGCCGGCATCGGCGATCCAGTCGATGACCTCAGGCTTCATCAGCCGCCCGTTCGTCGGCAGGTACATGAAGAAGCCCATCTTCGATCCATAGTAGATGACCTTGTGGATGAACTTCGGACGAAGGAGGGGCTCACCCCCCATGATGGCGGTTACCCGGCATCCGACCGAATGAAGAAAATCGATCGACCGCCTGGCCACATCCTCGGTCATGCCTTTGACACTATTGTCAAAAGCCCAGCAGTAGTGGCAGTCGAGATTGCACTTCCATTCGGTAAACAGGTACGAGAGCAGCGGCCTGAACTCGTCGTGGAGAACGCGCGATTGCATGTATGGCACGAGCCAGCGGCGAAATGCTCGAACCCCGTTGTTCGCGTGATAAATGAGTCCTGTCCGCTTCAATTCGCGGCTGCTTCTTTTCTGCGGGAAGATTGGATCAGGGAGTGTGACCGATTCCGACTTCAGTGGAAGTATTGAACGTTGTTGTGTTTTCTGGAGGAGCGTGTGTAACGGTACATCGATTCTAAATGGGGTGGAATCTGCGGTTTGGGTTCTGTCAACCTCCTCGAACATCCGAGATACTCCTTTCGGTAAAGCTACGAGGCGTTCAGGTCAATTGTCCCCACGGGGCACGCCAGACATTGTGAGGTGGCGTGCCCCGGCGCACGTGTTAATCTCCCGAAACTGTTGACACCTCCTGCTGAGCCTTGGGCCGGTTCAGCTCGAGTTGCACCAGTTTGGGTGCGGGTCCCTCTTTCAAAACGTGCTCCCGATAGAGTTGAGCCATTTTCTGATGCTCCTTCTCTGCCCGCAGTCTCTCTGCTCGAGCCGCGAGCTTCTCTTCGCGAGCATTCTTGGCGATTCCAAGATTGTCCAGATCGTGCTGAATCTCGGTCGTCACCAGCTCGTCGCGAAGCACCAGTGAGGTGGGCGCACTTTCGAGCTCGACGCTCTTCCCGCCGGCGAAGATCTCATGGCGGCCGTGCTCCTCATACCACTTGGTGAGCGTAGCTGTCATGTGCATCTTCTCGACGATGTTTCTCCAGCCCACTCCAGTGTTGTAGGCGCAGAATGAAATCTCACCCTCCTGAGTCGCATATGGAATGATGCACTGCTCAGTTCGGCGGAAGTCATAGTTGAAGAGGTCCTGGAACCACATGCCGGCGATGAAAAGGATGTTCCAGCGATCGCTGCGGCGTCTCTCGATGTCCTCGCGAGTCCGGTCACCGCCGACCTTCCCGTAGTCCTTGCCACTGGCGCCAAAGCTCTTGTCGAACTTCTTGAGCAGGTCCCAGAGACGGAAATGCGTAGTCGTCTGGAACGGATCGAAGTTGCGAAGAAGGGCAATAGCCATTCCGAACACCGAAAGGAACTTCCCGCGCGCCGCATCATTGATCTTTTCGACGTCCTTCGCCAGCCGGTCGACATTCAGGAATGCGGTCAGGGGCGCCGATTCCTTCGTGTGCTTGTCGACCATGATCGCCATGCCGATGCCACAGTTCGGGTGGCAGCCACAGCTCAACTGACCCCACTCGTACTCCGGACCATGAACCAGGTCGGCCCAGTCGGAGAACGTTCCCATGAAAGAGATCGGGAACCAGTCGCGAACAGGCTCACCAAGCCCGGTCTGCTTCTTGACGTCATGCGCAAGGTGCGAAAGCGTATATCGCTGAGCTTTGCGCCTTTCGTCGGTAATCGCCTCATCGCGACCGGTGAATGAAACCGGCTGGAATGAGCAGAGCGAGATCTTCTTCGGATTGTCGAGAGCGAACTGGATAATCCGCCCGACCTGCTCGTTGTTGATGCCGTTGATGATCGTCGTCACCGGCACCACCTCGACACCCGCGTCGATCAGATTGTCGATCGCCCTCATCTTGACGTCGAAAAGGTTGCCGACCTTGCGGTGCTCGTTGGCTGCATTGCCGATGCCGTCGAACTGCAGGTAGGCGTAGCGAAGACCCGCCTCGGCAGCCTGACGACAGAATTCCTTGCTCTTGGCGAACTCGATACCGTTGGTCGCCGCCTGGACACTGTTATATCCCACCTTCCGCGAGTACTTGATCGCGTCAAGGAAGTAGGGAGACAGCGTCGGCTCGCCACCAGAGAATTGAACCGACAGCTGGCGCCGCGGTTTGATTGAGATGGCGTTGTCGAGCATTACCTGGATCTCTTCCCAACTCAGCTCGTGCACGAAACCTACCTGATTCGCGTCCATGAAGCACGGATCGCACATCATGTTGCAGCGGTTGGTGAGATCGATCGTGAGCACTGCGCCGCGCCCGTGCTGGATTGTGCTCGAGCCGTGATCGTGAAGCTTCTCGTCGGCGTGAGCTCGAATATCCCGGCCCGGGAAGACCTGTTCGAGGTGCTGGAAGAACTCGGTGTCGATCGCCATGACGTCTTCGAAATGGCCATGCACCGGGCAGTCCTTGACCATCAGAATCTGTCCGTCGCGCTCGATAATCTGAGCCTTGAGCTCGCCTACGCGTTCATTGCGGAGAATCTCCACCGGCACCTCGCCGTCGAGAATCTGCTGCCGTATCTCGGGCACGCAGCGTGGACAGAGAGAGTCGGTTGTCCGAGGCCATCCCAGGGGCGGCTTGGTCTTTTCGTACGACTTGAGCAGTGGCTTTTCGGACCATTTCGGGGTGAATGACGGATTCGGCCGGATCCGATTCAAACGCTCAAAAACGGCCCAGGCCGCTTGGGCTGTAAGGGCCAAACCCTTTTCAAAATACTTGACTGGCTTATGCATTCCGATGACTCCTATGAGTGGGATCGCTGGAAGAGGTGCCTCCCCCCTCAGTTGTTAATTCGTGGATGCCGAAAAATTCCGGCCATACCCCGCAAAAGATTTGCTGAATAGAACATTGAATTGGACTGGCTCGTGTCGCGAGATGGTAACTCTTCGACGTAGTCATGCCAGGTATTCACGGAGCTCCTGTTCAAGCTGATCCGGTCCAACCATTTCACCGCAATTGAGGCGCTGGAGGATTCCATCGATAATCGACTTAGCCTCCTCCTTTTTAACGCCGCTGAGAAAACCATCAAAAAAGTGATCTCCGGCAAGCGCCCGGTTGATCTCTGTCTCCTTGTTGTGTTCGTTGAGCTCCGTGAAGTAGACAACCTTGTAGCGGCGGTTGTAGCTCGCCTCACGATAAACCTCGAACATCACTCTCTCTGACTCTCGCATTGCTTCGTCGTACTGGGGCGGCTCACGAGCCGTCCCTACGCCGCCCCTACGTTCAATCGCCTGAGGCGCCAATCTGGTGGCCGCTTGAAACCTGAACCGGGAGCACGGGAAGGGAAAGGCCCTTCGGCTCGGCAAGCTTCTGCGCATCAATCTGCAGCCGGAGCATCTTTTCGTACTCGGCCAGCCGCTCCTCGAGCGTCTTCCGTTTACCATGGTTTCGGACCATGTCCTCGCGATAGCGCTTGAGGAAATATCCGATCGTCTCCACTCGAATCTTGATCGAGCCCGTTGGTTTGTTCTCGTCGATATCCTTGAAGCAGAAGTAGGGCGTGCCCGAATTCTGAACTGTCTCTTCAACCACAGTGTAGATCGGCGCGTCGTGGCCGCACTTGAAGGACGAGAGCTCCAGCGCTACGAGGTTGGGATGCCGGGCCGTATACTTGGCGGCCCAGATCTTGCGACTCGTATTCTCTGAATACGAGTTCTTCCAGACATCCTGAATATCCATCGGGTGCTTGATGATTCCCGCTCTCACCTCGTCGCCGAACAATCGCCAGATGATATCGTCGTCGATCGGCAGCGAGTCCATGGTGAAGACCGGGTAGCCGAGCTTCTGGAACTCTTCGAGGATCTCGTGGTTGAGTCCCGGATCGTTGTGATACGGCCGGCCAAGAACTACGACGCCGATCCGGTCTTCGGCCTCAAGCTGGTTGAGCACCTCACGGCCCGCGCCGCGCAGCGTGATGCTGTAGAAGACATCGAGAGCCTTGTAACCTTCCTCGATCGCGCGATGATGCTCAGTCGGCGCGAGCCCGAGGATATCCTTGAACGCTTCGAACATCTGCTTCTCAAGGAAGCGCGGCTCGTCGAGATTGAGGATCGGATCCAGATAGCGTGTCCCGAGCTGGGTGAAGAGATCGCCTTCCTTCATGAACGCTGCCTTGACCGCCTCAGGCGTCGCCGTCACTGTCGGACATGCGCGGCTTGATTGCGTGTTGACCAGGTCAGAAGGCAAGGCGTCGATCATCGGAAAGAAGATCAGGTCAAGCGGCTTCTTCTTGTGGTGCACGTTCAGCAGGTTGTGCACGTGTGGGATGCCCACCTTCGACGGGAAGCACGGATCGATTGCGCCGCGCTTGGCGCCCTCCTTGTAGAGCTGTTCGGTGGTGTAATCCGAATAGACCAGATTCTCCGCCGGCACACCAAGGGTCTCAAAGTAGGCCGAGAAGAATGGATTGACGGAATACTGGTTGAGCACCCTCGGAATACCGATGCGAAGCTCCGCACGCTTCCGAAGCAGCTCGTTGCGAGTCTTTTGCGCTTTGGTCAGCGCATAGCGAGCCGGGGCTCAGCAACAGACGTTGTTCCGTAGCTGCGCCAGACCGCCTTGGCTGCTATCTCGACAAAGTTTGGGTTTGCCGCCTTGACTGAGTCGAGACCCTTCTTGATAACCCGCATGTCGGCAACGTCTTCAACGAGACCCTTCTCGCACGAGTTGCCGACGATCAATCTCTTGACGCCCGGGAGAATCGGTATCTTCGTCTTCCGCGAGCTCTCGACCTCCGGGGCCTTGTTGAGCGTTTTGACATCAATGAAGGTTCGCAGGCACTTGTTCTTGCAGAAGAAACAGCGCGTATCCTCGTTGCGATGCGTCTCGTAGCTGATCTCGTCGACATGCTCGAGGCCGATGAAGGTCGTCTGGCGGCCGTTCTCCCAGAGTCGAGCAGCCTCGATGGCAGCCCCAATCGCACCCGATTCGCCGCAATGCTCATGAACGATGATCCGCGGCTGAATCGTCTTCCCCTTGAACCGGGACTCGATGAAATCTACCTGAGACTTGACGGCAGCGAGATTATGCTGCGTTCCACCCTGCAGAACGAAGTTGGTGCCCAGCGCGGCGATATTCGGAATCTGCGATACATACAGCCAGATGTTCTTCGGCAGCACCGCAGCGAGGCCGGCCATGATCTCTTCCGGTTTCCAACCCTGCCGCTGAAAGTCGACGATGTCGGACTGCATGAAGACCGCGCAGCCGTAGCCAAACGTCGGCATCGCGTTAGCGCCGAAAGCAATGTCGGCGTAGTCTTCGACCTTCATTCCGAAGCCTTCAGCCGTCGATTGGAGGAAGTAGCCGTTGCCCGCAGAGCACTGCGTGTTCAGCTTGAAGTCTTTGACCTGGCGGTTCTTGAGAATGATGAGTTTGATGTCCTGCCCGCCGACGTCGACGATCACATCGACATCGTTGTAGAACTGAAGAGCCGATTCTGTATGAGCAACGGTCTCGACAAGCGCCACATCGGCCGCGAGTACATCCTTCAGAATATCCTTGGCGTAGCCTGTCGTGCCGACGCCCATTACCTTGAGGGTCGCACCATGGTCTTCAACCTGCGCCGCCAGCTTGGCAAAGACATCCTTTGTATCCTCGATAGGATTGCCCTTCGAGAGCTGGTAGGTCTTGACGAGGACTCTGCGGTCCTTATCCAGGAGAACCGCCTTGGTCGAAGTCGAGCCGCCATCGAGGCCGATGAAACCCTCGACCACCTGGCCCGGAGTGAAAGTCGCCGGAATGAACTTCTTCCGCTTGTAGCGCTCCTTGAACTCGGTGAGCTCTTCCGGCGTGTCAGCCAGGCCTTTCCCACCGGCCTTCTTCTTCTCTTCGAGACGCCCGACGTTGATGTAGTAATCCAGATCCTTTGAGCCCCGATAGACACCGACCGTCTCGTCTTCCGACTTGCCGAATTCGACAGCCCCGAGGGCTGCGAAATACTGGGCATTGTCGGGCACACGAATCAGTTCTTTCGGATCAACGCCCTCGGGCAGAGGATAGCCCGCTCTTCCCAGATCTTCGGGATGTTCGATCTCCATGCCTCGAGCATTCCGCGGATGTAGGTGTTCGGGCCGCCAAGCAGCAGGACGTGTGGCCTCAGCGTATTGCCGCGGGTCAGGACCGCAAGGTTCTGGCCGACGATCGCTTCGAACAGGGATGCCATGAGCTCGGGCGGATTGACTCCCATCTTCTGAAGAGAGTTGATGTCGGTCTCGGCGAAGACGCCGCACTTGCCGGCCACCGGGTGAAGCTTGAGCCCGTAATAGCCCATATCAGAGAGCTTCTCGGCCGGGATGCGCAGCTTGGCATTGATCTTGTCGATGACCGCTCCAGTGCCGCCGGCGCACTTGTCGTTCATCGATGGAATCTTCTTCTTCTTTCCCGTCTCAGGGTCTTCCTTGAAGATGATGATCTTCGCATCCTGTCCGCCGAGTTCGATCACCGAGCCGGCTTCGGGATAGAGCTTCTCAACCGCGAGCGAGACCGCGTTGACTTCCTGGACAAACTTCGCACCAACCAGACGCGCTATTCCGCCTCCACCCGACCCGGTGATGAAGACACGGAATCTCTCGCGTGGAATCGGAAACTCGGTCTCGATCCTCTGGAGGAATTCGAGGCATTTCTCGGGCTGCTTCGTATCGTGGCGCTGATAGTCGCTCCAGAGAATCTTGTCGGTCACGGGGTCGACAACGACCGCCTTGACCGTCGTGGAGCCGACGTCCAGTCCGAGATACAGCCTTTCGTAAGTCTCAGTCATCCGCCCTCTTTGTAACGTGCCGCAGACTGTCCAGTCTGCGGCGGATTTCATCAAAGTGTGACAGCGAACCGAAGAGCCGCAGGCTGGACAGCCTGCGGCACGATCGCCTGCGGCACACTTCCTAGTCGGCCGCTGTTACGGCCCGGCTCCGGCTCTCGGCTCCCATCAACTCTGCCACGTGCATCACGAAGTTGGCCGCCGAACCGATGACCCCCTTGTGGTGCGGTACGTGATAAAGGCCGCTCTGCAATTCAGGACGCGCCGCGGCATACTCTCTGACCTCGTCAAGCGTCAATCCGGTCTTTTCCAGAACCCGCGCTATTTCCTGCTTCGCCTTTACCTTCGCCTCGCCGAGTGCCATCTGAACGCGGCTGTGCGCATTGATCTCACCCTCACCCGAGGTCTCGACCGGCAGGTAGATCATGTCCTTGTAGGTGTTGACCACCGCAGACTGCGCGCCGTCCGATTGCGTCGACGGCATGCATCCAAACGGCTTGAGCGAGAGCACCATGTGCGCGAGGTCCTTGTTGGAGTAGTAGATGTTCTTGGCTACTTCAAGGTGACCCTCGCCTCCAGCGGCGCGTGAGTTGTAGAACGGGTGAGCTAGCGCGCTGCAATTCGTATTGATCGGCAAGCTCGTGCGGGAGATAGTTGAGTGCTTCCCGCAGCCGATTCCATTCGCGCTTGAAAATCGCTTCCGCGAGTGTCAACTGCGCAGTCGACTTGCGCACCTTCCAGTCGTTCTTGAGCCGTTTGTCGACGCGCCACGCGGACGGCATCGCCTCTTCGCGAGTCACACCCTGGCGATCGTGCTTCTGCTGCTTCGCCTGGTGCATGAGGTACATTATCCAGGTCCCGATGGCCTCGGCCATGACCTGCGCACCCTCACGCTCGAGGAACTTGAACATGTTGAAATTGCCATCACCCTCGGTCGTCTGAGCCCAGAACTCACCGGTAATCTTTACCAACGGCTTGACTCGAGTGCGGTCGACCTTGACCTGCGCCAGACGATTGCCGACTGCCTTGAGTGCGTCGGTGTAATCCTTGCCAAACAGCTGGTCGAGAAACTTGCCGATGTACTCGGCATTGCCGCCAAACTTCGGCAGATTCTTGAGGAAGCTGCCTACCTTGCCTTCGAGGGTGAACCTCCTGTGTGTTTTCAGAATTTCGTGGAGGTAATCCATGCACTCGCGAATCGCCGCATCTGTCTCGCCAGGGTTCAGCTCGAATGGCCGGATCTGATAACCGACGTCCGAGACCAGGTCGCCCATATTCATGGCGTTCAGAATCGCCAGGAAGAAGTCGACGTTCAGCTCGAGGCCCATCTCTGCTTCCGACTGGTTGAGCCCGCCCGACTGCTGGAAGAGCATCACCCGGAAGCCATCGAAGCCTGAATTGCGCAACGCCAGTCGATATTCCGACTCGTACATTCCAAACCGGCAGGGGCCGCAGGCGCCGGCTGTGAAGAAGACGTAGCCGTCGATGATCTCCTGGCGCGAGAGCCCCTTCTTCTCCAGTGTCTGGAGGTGCTGAACGAGGTTGCCAACGGTGAAGTAAGTAGGATTGCACTGACCGTTATTGCCGTATTCTTTCCCGAGTTGAAACGCCGATACGTTGGGCGTCGGAACGGCCTCGCATTTGTAACCGAGCCCCTCGAGGGCGCCGTGAATCAGAAACTCGTGTTTCCAGGTGAGGCCCCCGAAAAGCAGCGTCGTCGAGGATCGCTGGCTCTTAAGAAACAGGTTTTCTACCGGCCGTTTGAAGTGCGCCCTGGACTCGCTTTCGAGCCCCATTTCCTGCATCAACCGGGCCCGCTCCTCTTCAAGCTTTCGCTGGATGACTTCTTCTTTGGAGGCAATGTTGACTAGCTTCGCTGGCACTGTATTTCCGGACGATTGCTCAGAGAACATCGTGGACATCGTTTCTTCCTCGCTTCGTTTGATCGAATCAGAATCCAACTGCGTTCAAATGGGTAAATCGCACAATGAACTTCCGCCTTTTCACCAGCAAACTACTCAAATCCCTGGTGATAAGTACTGCCAGGCTTAGCTGGGGCGCTGTGCGTGCACGGATACTTGCCGGTTTCCCTAGCATCTGCCGTGCCACAACTCCGACTTTTCTCAGATTGTGCAAGTCGTTAACTATCTATGGGTTGGCTCGGGTGCACCTGAGTCCATTCCAAGGTCCTTTGAATACTCCTGCAAGCGGGAGTAATGTGATACAACTTGCCGGATCGAGCTAGCATGGTAGGGCAATATTGATACATGTCAACCTCAAATCGGGGTTAGGATGTGGATTTATGACACGCCCGCTGTCGCCGCTTGATGTACAACTCCCTTATTTGGAAGGAGATACAGATTCATGGCGCATATCTGGTGTACTACCAGCGATTCGGGGCCAATTGCCGAGCTTCTTAAAGAAGGTACTGTCGGTCATATTGTTGTCGCCGCTCCGCGAACTGAAATCGAGAAAGATGCCGAAGTAGTCTTTGGGCAGCCTGACCTCGATGCGCTGGACCAGTGCTTGCGACTGCGCTGGGTCCATCTCGAGAGCGCCGGCTACGAGCGCTTCGACAGCGCGGACGTCCTCGGAAAACTCAAGCAGCGCGGGATCATTCTGACGACGAGCTCCCGAGTCTATGAGGAGCCTTGCGCTGAGCACGCCTTCGCCATGATTCTGGCGTTCGCGCGAGGTCTGCCTGCTTCGCTCAAGGATCAGCTTGGCGAGCGCCCCTGGCACCAGTCTGAAATTCGAGCCCGGTGTCCAAGACTTGATGGGAGCCACGCATTGCTGCTTGGCTTTGGTGCCATCGCCCATCGACTGGTCGAGTTGCTTTCACCTTTGAGAATGAAGATCAAGGCGGTCAGGAGGAGGGTCACTGGAGAGGAGCCGGTTCCAGTCTTTACCTACTCAGAGGCGCCGCGGCTTCTTGGTGAGGCTGACCACGTGATCAACCTTCTTCCTGCCAATGAGAGTACGAGGGGCTTCATGGATGCCGGGAGATTCTCGGCGATGAAGGCGGGATCAGTCTTTTACAACATCGGCCGGGGAACAACCGTCGATCAGCAGGCGTTGCTGGAGGCGCTTCGAAGCGGTCACCTGGGCGGTGCATATCTCGATGTCACCGATCCCGAGCCTCTTCCGCCGGATCACCCGCTGTGGAGCGCGCCGAACTGCTATATCACGGCCCATACCGCCGGTGGTCATATGGATGAGAGAGAACGACTGGTGCGTCACTTCATCGATAACCTGTTCCGCTTTACGAACGGCGAGCGCCTGCTCAATCGAATTGTTTAGCAGACTCAAGGGAGCAATTTGGAGTGCGGCGACCTGTCGCCGCTTTTGATTTAACCACTGCAGAACCGAACTCAAAACCGGCGACAGGTCGCCGCACTCCAAATTGCTCATCTGGGCCGACTCGCTTTTCCCGGTCCTGGTCCTGTCATTCTGAAGATAAATTCATCTCGCATTCATCCGACTTTAATGTTCGCTCGCTAAGCTGATCGCTGTCACATCGCCATGCGTTTATTGCTCATCGAGGATGAAGAGAAGGTTTCCCACTTGATCTCCCGAGGTTTGACAGCGGAGCGGTTTGCCGTTGATGTCGCCGGCAACGGGAATGACGGTCTCGAACTGGCGCAGACGTACGCCTATGACCTGATCATTCTAGACCTCATGTTGCCGGGCATGAGTGGCACAGAAGTCTTGCGACAGGTGCGCCTGAACAACACCCACGTGCCGGTGCTCGTTCTTACCGCTCGCGATGCGTTAGGCGATAAGCTTACGCATTTCGAGCTCGGCGCTGATGACTATCTGACCAAACCTTTTGCCTTTGCAGAGCTGATGGTGCGAATCAAAGCTTTGCTGCGGCGTGGATCGGTCAGTCGTTCGAACGTGCTGAAGGTCGCCGATCTGGAATTTGACCGGCTGACGCTGCAAGTCAAGCGAGCCGGCCGGCGAATCGAACTCACGGCGAAAGAATACGCGCTCCTGGAATATTTAATGGCCAACGCTGGGCGTGTGCTTTCGCGGACGATGATCATCGAGCATGTCTGGGATCAGAGCTTCGACGGCGCGACAAACATTGTGGATGTTTACGTCAAACACCTGCGAGACAAGGTGGATGATCAGCATGAGCGCAAGCTGATCCGTACGGTGCGCGGTGTCGGCTACACGATCAGCGACGTGGAGACAGCATGAGCACCGGCTCGATCCGTTTCCGATTGACCGTCTGGTATGCGGGCCTGCTCGCGGTGTTGATTCTGTTACTGGGGTCGTCAGCCTATTTCGGGCTTCGGCACTACTTGAACCAGACACTAAATGATTCGTTAGGAAAGCAGGCTCGACAAATCGGTGAAGGGTTTCTGATTGATGTAGCGACGGGCGGCGAAGGCTACGTCGTCAGCGAGATCAATGAACACTACGCGCCGGAGTTGAACAATCGCTTCGTGCGACTGACTCGGGCCGACGGCAGCGTGCTTTACATCTCAGGCAAGCCGAAGGAGAGCCATTTCGACCCGTCAACGGTGCCCGCTCTTCATGATCCGATCAACCGGGATTTCGTACGCGAGGAACACCTGCCCGGCGGCAAACTGAGGATTTACTCCCAACCTTTTACCGAACGTACAGGTCAGCGCTTCCTGATCGAAGTCGGCGCGCCTTATGAACAAGTTGAAGTTGTGCTTCATGGACTACTCATCGCACTTGCGCTAGGGCTCCCGCTGACTGTGCTCGTTGCCGTAATCGGCGGGTATATGTTGATGAAGGAGGCGCTCAACCCGATTGACGAAATCACCAGCGCCGCGGAACAGATCACTTCAAGCAATCTCAGTCAGCGTTTGCCGATCGCGAGAACAGGCGATGAGCTGGAGCGGTTGTCGGTTGCGCTCAACCGGATGATCGCAAGGCTGGAGGAGTCGTTCCAATATATCCGACGATTCACAGCCGACGCGTCGCACGAATTGAGGACTCCCTTGACGGTGCTGCGCGGGGAATTGGAAGCGGCGGCACTGAGCCGCGAGCTGAGTCCTGAATTGGGTGAAACGATTGTCAGCGCCCTCGAGGAGACGGAAAGGCTGAGCCGGATCGTGGACAGCCTGCTGGCGATTTCACGGCTCGACGCAGGCGAAGCGCAAATGGAGATGACAAGGCTTGATCTCGCAGAGCTCGCCTGCAGTACCACAGAGCAGATGCGGCTGCTCGCCGAGGATAGAAAGATCACACTCAATTGCGAAGCGATGGGGAAGGTCGAAATCGAGGGTCACCCCGCCAGGCTGAAACAGGTAGTCGTCAACCTGGTAGACAACGCGATCAAATACACACCTCAGGGAGGCTGCGTCGCAGTGAGAGTCAGCACGGCGCATGGAAATGCGGTGCTGGAAGTGACGGATAACGGCGGCGGCATACCGAGTGAAGCGTTATCACACCTCTTCGAGCGGTTCTACCGCGTTGATCAGGCGCGCTCGCGGCAGATGGGGGGCACGGGGCTTGGACTGGCGATCGTCAAGTCAATCGTCATGGCGCATAGAGGCCGGATCAACGTGGAAAGTGGCGAAGGCAAAGGAAGCTGCTTTTGCGTCGAATTGCCTCTCGAGAGTGGGTCCCCGAAAACCAGCCCAAAACCCAGATAGACAACTTCAAACAAGCAAGGAAATGGTCATCGAATGTTGAGGCGAATTTTGACGCCAATTCTGAAATCAGCACCGGGAAAGACGTGCGTCTGGCCACACTTCATCCGGTTTGCAGCCTTATCTCTCTGGCTGATGTTTTCTCAGGCACTTGCAAGCGGCCAGGACGCCACTCCGCCGCCAATCAGAATAGATCAGGCAGTAGATCGGGCCCTGGGCAACTTTCCTGCGATCCGCACGGCGAGGGCGCAGAAGGCAGCCGCAGATGCCGGGATTGATCTCGCACGCACGGCCTACCTCCCGCACGCGGACGTGCTCTGGCAGGAGAACCGTGCGACGCGCAACAACGTCTTCGGCCTGCTGTTCCCGCAGTCGACGATCCCGTCGATCTCCGGGCCGGTATTGGGCACGACGGGCTTCGAGAGCGCATGGGGCAGCGCCGGCGGTCTTCTCTTTTCGTGGGAGCCGTTCGATTTCGGTCTCCGCAAGCAGTAACGTCGAGGTGGCGCGCGCGGTGAGCCGGCAAGCACAGGCCGGCGTGGAGGTCACCAGGCTGGACGTCGGCATTTCTGCGGCGGATGCCTTTATGACGGTGCTCGCAAACGAGCAGGTCGCCCGCGCGGCGCAGGCCAACGTCGAACGATTTGACGTCTTCCTCAAATCGGTTCGCGTGCTGGCGGACAATCAGCTTCGTCCGGGCGCCGATGTTTCGCGCGCCGAAGCGGAGCTCGCCGGTAGCGAAGAACCAGTTGATCCAAGCGCAGCAGAACACAGAACTGGCGCGGGCAAACCTGGCCGAAGCTCTCGGACAGGCTGGCACGATTGTCGCACTCGATGCAGGCCCTCTGCTTGAACTGCCGCCGCCAACGCCATTGGAAGCCGCCAATTTTGCCTCACACCCGCTCGCCCTCGCCCAGATTGCGGCGCTCGACGTGGTGCGCGCCCGTGCAGCGCACGCTGGATCGTTCATACTTTCCGCGTTTCAATTTTCAGACGTCACTGTTCGGGCGGGGCACCGGAGCATTGACTAACGGGGTGATTGATAACTCGAAGGGCTATTACCCGGACACAGCGAACTGGGCGACAGGACTGACGATCACCTTTTCAGTCTCGGACATCTTCGAAATCCGCGCCCGCCGCAGGATCGAAGAGGGCAACGCCGCCGCCGAACAAGCGCGCTACGATCAGACCGTCAATACGCTCAAGGCACAGGAGGCGCGGGCACGCACGCTCGTTGAATCGGCGCGTCACATGGCAGAAAACACGCCGGTAGAGGTCAAAGCGGCAGAGGAGACGCTCCAGCGCGTCGAAGGTGAGATACGAATACGGGCTGGCGAACATCACCGAGGTTGCCGATGCACAACGATTGCTGGCGCAGGCAGAGATTGATGACGCGGTGGCGCGGCTCGCCGTCTGGCGCGCGCTGCTGGCTACGGCCCGAATGCAGGGCGACCTCAAACCCTTTCTGGAGCAGGTGGCAAAGACACCAGTCAAAGGACGACCGTAACCTATGTGGCTGATCAATACTGCACTCATCCGTCCCTTCACGATCCTTGTTGCTGTCATTGCCATCGCGCTCTGCTCGATTCTCGCCTACACGCGAATGCCGGTGGACATCTTTCCGAATCTCAACCTGCCGGTGATCTACGTCGCGCAGCCCTATGGCGGGATGGACCCGGCGCAGATGGAGAGCTACCTGGTCTCTTACTACGAGTATCACTTCCTCTACGTCGCAGGCATCGAGCACGTCGAATCGAAATCCATTCAGAATGTCGGGCTCGTCAAACTCTTCTTCCATCCCGGCACGGACATGAGCCAGGCGCTCGCGCAGACCATCGCTTATGTCGAGCGGGCGCGCGCATTCATGCCGCCGGGCACCGTGTCGCCCTTCGTCGTGCGTTTTGACGCGGGCAGCGTGCCGGTCGGACAGCTTGTCTTTTCCAGTGACACGCGCGGCGTCGGAGAGATTCAGGATCTGGCGCTCTTCCGCGTGCGGCCGATGTTCGCGACGCTGCCCGGAGTCAGCGCGCCGCCGCCGTTTGGGGGCAACCAGCGCACGGTGATCATTCGCGCCGACCCCGAGCGCCTCCGCCAATACGGAATGTCGCCCGAAGAGGTCGTCAAAGCGGTTGCCTCCGGCAACACAATCATGCCAGCGGGCAACCTGCGGACGGGCGACCTCAACCGCCTCGACGCCGATGAATTCGGTCGTCCAGAACATTCAGGATTTGAACGACGTGGCGATCCGCGGCGGCGCGGGCGCCAACGTCTACGTGCGCGATATCGGCACGGTCGAGAACGGCAGCGATATTCTGACTGGCTATGGACTAGTCAACGGCCGGCGCACGGTCTACATCCCGGTGACGAAACGCTCTGACGCCTCGACGCTGGATGTCGTCAACCGCGTCAAGACTGAATTGCCGAGGTTCCAGGCGCTGGTTCCTGACGACATCAAAATCTCGTTCGAGTTCGACCAGTCAACCTACGTCAAGAATGCGATCCGCGGACTGCTCGTCGAGGGCTCGCTCGGCGCAATCCTGACCGGTCTGATGGTGCTGCTCTTTCTGCGCGATCTGCGGAGCGCTCTGATTGTCGTCGTCACGATTCCCTTTGCATTGCTCGCGGCGCTGGTCGGGTTGTGGCTGACCGGGCAGACGGTCAACATCATGACGCTCGGCGGACTGGCGCTGGCCATCGGCATTCTGGTCGATGAATCAACGGTGGCGATTGAAAACATCCACACCCACCTGGCACGCGGCGAGTCAATCAAATCAGCCGTGCTGGAAGCCACGCACGAAACGATTACGCCGCGACTGCTGGCGATGCTTTCGGTATTGGCGGTCTTCGTGCCATCGTTCTTTATGATCGGCGTGGCGCGATCATTATTCATTCCGCTCTCGCTCGCGGTCGGCTTTGCGATGCTCGCGTCTTATCTCCTCTCGAACACGCTCGTCCCGGTACTGTCGGTGTGGCTCTTGCGGCAGCGCTCACAAATCCGATGAGAAGCCCTCCTTCTTTGACAAGGCGAGAGTCAGATACCAGAGCCTGATACAAAGCGTCTGGCGGCTGCGCTGGGGCGTGCTGGCCTGTTACCTGGTGATTGCATGTGTTGGGCTCCTTCTGATCGGGCGCAATCTCGGCACGGATATCTTCCCAAATGTGGATACCGGGCAGTTTCAACTGCGCTTGCGCGCCCCAACCGGAACGCGCGTCGAGCGCACCGAAGTCATCGCGCTCAAAGCCCTGGACGCAATTAAAGCCGAAGCTGGCGGTGACAATGTCGCCATCACGCTCGGCTTTGTTGGCGCACAGCCGCCGAGCTATCCCATCAACACGATTCACCTTTGGACGAGCGGCCCGCAGGAGGCCGTCCTGCTGATCGCTTTGCGAAAGGGTTCGGGAATTCGGCTGAATGCTTTCAAGGAGCGATTGCGAAAGAGGCTGCCCGAAGTCATTCCCGGTACGGCACTGTCGTTTGAGGCCGGAGACGTCGTCAGTCAGATTATGAACTTCGGCGCGCCCACGCCGATTGAAGTGGCGATGAGCGGCCCGAACCTGGCCGCCAGTCGCGGCTTCGCCGACAAGGTGCTGGTTGAGATGAAGAAGATTCCGGCGTTGCGCGACCTGCAATTCGGCCACCCGCTCGATTACCCGACCGCCGACATCAGGATTGATCGCAAACGCGCCGGGCAACTCGGTGTCAATGTCGAACAGGTCGGACGCTCGATCGTGGCGGCAACTTCGTCGAGCCGGTTTACCCAGCCGGTCTACTGGCGCGATCCGGCGAGCGGCACGGCTTATCAGGTGCAGGTCGAAATCCCTCAGTCGCTGATGACTTCGATTGAAGATCTTAAGAGCATTCCGGCAGTTCCGGGCGGCGCAACGAAAACGATGGTCGGTGATGTCGCTGAGATCAGCTACGGCACGATGGCGGGTGAATATGACCGCTACAACCAGCAGCGGATGGTGACCATCACCGCAAACATTGCCGGTCAGGACCTGGGCAGTGTGGCGAGCGAAGTCAATGCCGCGCTTCAGCGCGCCGGTGAGGCGCCGCGTGGGGTCACGGTCAACGTGCGCGGGCAGGTCCCGCCGATGAACCAGACGCTCTCAGGTTTGCAACTGGGGCTGCTGCTCGCGATCGTCGTCATCTTTCTCCTGCTGGTAGCGAACTTTCAATCCGTTCGCGTGGCGCTCGTAATCCTCTCGACGATCCCGGCGGTCGTCACTGGCGTCGCCATCGCGCTGTGGATCACAGGCACGACGCTCAACGTGCAGTCGTTTATGGGAGCGATCATGGCCATCGGCGTGTCGGTGGCGAATGCAATTCTGCTCGTCACCTTCGCCGAACAGAAGAGGCGCGAAGGAATGGAAGCCGCTGCAGCTGCAATGGAAGGTGCCGGCAGCCGCCTGCGCCCGATCCTCATGACGAGTATGGCGATGATCGCGGGAATGATTCCGATGGCGTTGGCGATTGGCGAAGGCGGAGAGCAGACGGCCCCATTGGGACGCGCCGTGATTGGGGGTCTGGTGGCATCAACGCTGGCGGTGCTGACGGTCCTGCCGCTGGTCTTCGGAATGGCGCAGCGCAAAGCCAGTCGCGCTTCGGCATCGCTGCACCCGAAGGACGATGTGAGTAAGTCAGCCGCGAAGGAGCAAACGAGGGAGAGTGAATGACGACGCAAGTGTCTCGCAAGCTGATGATCGCTGGTCTTACGCTCATGACAGCGGTCGGTCTGACCGCTTGCTCCGGCGGCGGAGAGAAGCCACAGGCTCAACCCACACGGTCCGCCACTCCGGCACCGATTCCGACAATCACAGTCACCACCGTTGAATCACATGAACTGAACCGGCAGGTTCGCTTGCCAGGCGAGTTGCAGGCGTATCAGGATGTCGGGCTTTACCCAAAAGTGCCGGGCTTTGTCGAAGTCATCAACGTGGATCGCGGCTCGGCGGTAAAGAAGGGACAGTTGCTCGCCCGCCTGCGCGCTCCAGAGCTGGACACACAACGGGGTGAGGCCGAGGCAAGGGTCCGCGTCGCGCAGTCGCAGCGCGTTGAAGCCGCCTCGAAGGTCAGCGGCATTCGCGCGCAGCGATTGGAAGCTGAAGCGAAGCTCGCCTCCGACGAAGCGACCTACCAGAGGATGAAGGCTGCATCGGCTACGCCCGGCGTCGTCGCGGGTAATGATCTGGAGATTGCGCAGCGTGCCGTGGAAGCCGGGCGCGCCCGCGTTCAGTCCTGGAATGAGAACGAGAAGGCGGCGCAGGCCCAGGCCAAATCTCTGGAAGAGAATGAACGCGCGCTGCGTGAAGCGTCGCGTTCCTCGCAGAACATCGAAGACTATCTCCGCATCACTGCGCCCTTCGACGGCGTCATCACAGAACGTAACGTTCATCAGGGTAGCCTGGTCAGCCCGGCGAGCAGTCCGACCAACCCGCCGATGTTGCGGTTGCAGCAGATTTCGCGTCTTCGGCTGATTGTGCCGGTCCCCGAAGCGAACATCTCCGGCATCGCAGCCGGAGCGAAGCTCAGCTTTTACGGTCCCCTCCTTTCCGGGAGAGACCTTCAGCGGCGGCGTGCAGCGGATCAGCGATGCGCTCGATCCCAAAACGCGGACGATGCCTGTAGAACTGGAAGTGAGTAATTCGAGCCGGCGGCTGGCACCGGGGATGTTCCCTGAAGTCATCTGGCCTGTCAGCAGGTCGCGCCCGTCAATGTTCGTGCCGCCGTCTGCAGTCGCGACGACGACCGAGCGTAGCTTCGTGATTCGCGTCCGTGAGGGCATGACGGAGTGGGTGGACATCAAACGCGGCGCTTCGATGAGCGATGGCGGGAGAGATCTGGTCGAGGTCTTCGGCGATCTGAGTCCGGGCGATCAGATCGCCGTGCGCGGCACTGACGAATTGCGCGCCGGCACGAAGGTAAATGCAAAGCCGGCGTCGGCAGCAAAGTGACTTGGCAATGCCTACAGGAAGCCAATTGTGATGACGAAACTACTCCTGATTGTCGGTCTGCTCCCCGTCGCCCTTGTGATCGGCAAATACACATCGGCGCAGGGAAAGGCGCCACTGCGGTCGGTGCAGAGCATTGCGCTGCCCAACGTTGAGGGCCGGATTGACCATCTGGCCGTGGATCTTCAGCGAGAGCGCCTCTTTCTTGCGGCACTCGGCAACAACACGCTCGAGGTGATCGATCTCAAGGCAGGCAAGGTGGTCCGTTCGGTCAAAGGGTTGCGCGAACCCCAGGGCGTCGCTTTTATCCCGGAGGCGAGCGCCGTTTATGTTGCCAACGGCGGTGACGGCCATTGCGAAGCGTTCGCCGCCGATTCGCTCATGCCGCTGCGCACCGCCAAATTTTCTGGCGATGCCGACAACCTGCGTTACGACGCAGCGACGAAGCTCCTCTATGTCGGCTATGGCGACGGGGCCATTGGCATTTTCGAAGCGCTTACGGGAAAGTTAATTGGTGATATCAAATTGCCCGTGCACCCTGAGGCCTTCGCGCTGGAGCAATCGGGTCCACGCATCTTTGTCAATCTCCCCAAGGCAAAAGAAGTCGCGGTGATTGACAGGCACAAGCGCGCCGTCGTCGCTCACTGGCCTGTCACCCAAGCTGCCAACAATTATCCGATGGCCCTTGATGAGGCCAATCGACGGCTGTTTATCGGTTGCCGTGGACCCGCGCGCCTGCTCGTGCTCGACACCGGCACGGGTAAGGTGGTTACGCAGATTGAGTGCACTGGAGATACGGACGACGTCTTCTACGACGCGAAGAACAGCCGCGTCTACGTGTCGGGCGGCGAAGGATTCATAAGCGTATTCGCCCAACTCGGCCCCGATAAATATCAGCCCGTGGGAAAGATCCCGACCGCTGCCGGAGCACGCACCTCGCTCTTCGTCCCCGCACTCGGACGTCTTTACGTGGCCGTGCCTCATCGCGGCAACCAGACGGCTGAGGTTCGCGTGTATGAGGCTCAATGACACGATGCGTCTTCAAGGAGCTAACCTGATGAAAATGACAATCTACCTGCTCACGGCAACACTGGCGTTCGCTGCAATGAGCGTCATGGCGCAATCCGTCAGAATCACATTTGACCAGGAGAAAGCTGGTGAAGCGCCCAAGGGCTTCACCACTGCGCTGACCGGCAGAGGCAATCCCGGCGTATGGGTTGTCCTTAAGGACGAGACGGCTCCGAGCAAAGGCAATGTCCTGGCCCAGACTGACGCGGACAAAACCGGCTATCGCTTTCCTGTATGCGTCTATGACGGTCTCACCGTGAAGGACGCCGACATCAGCGTCAAGATCAGGGCTATCTCCGGTGTAGCGGACCAGGGCGGCGGCATCGTCTGGCGGTATCGTGACAAGGATAACTACTACGTTGTTCGGGCCAACGCACTGGAAGACAACGTCGTTCTATATAAAGTGCAGAACGGCAAACGCGAGGACCTGCCGCTCAAAGGCGAGGGCCGAACTTACGGCAAGAAGGTCAAAGTGCCTTCTATGCAGTGGAACACGCTGCGGGTGACCGCGTTGGGTCCCCTCATGACCATTTACTTCAACGGCGCGAAGCTCTACGAAGCCGAGGACAGCACATTCACCGAGGCGGGCAGAGTCGGCCTGTGGACAAAGGCGGACTCGGTGATCCACTTCGACGACCTGCAGATCAGCGGATTATCCGTAAGCGAAAACGCGCAACGTCGCGGGAAGGAGTCCGGCCAAACTCCAGTGATCGTCTTCGTGTGTGAGCACGGGGCTGCCAAAAGCATTGCGGCCGCCGCCTATTTCAACAGGCTGGCGGAAGAGCAGCATCTCGATATTCGCGCCTTCGCGCGGGGAACCAACCCTGACAAACAGATCGCTCCAAAGGTCACGGAGGGCCTGCAGGCAGACGGGCTGATCCCGACGGAGTCGACGCCGACAAGAATCTCCAAATCCGATCTGGCGGGTGCCTTGCGCGTGATCGCTTTCTGCGCGTTGCCTGATGGCTACGCCGGCGACGTGCGCGTCGAACAATGGAACGACGACCTGCCTCTCAGTGAGGACTACTCCAAAGCTCGTGACAGACTGGTTGAGCGAATCCAACGCTTGTTGGGAGAGCTCAAGTCGGAACGTTGATGAAACTGAGTGGGCTGTATCGGTGAAATCGCGAGCGAACGACACCGGCTGCCGCGCCAACGGCGCGACCTGAAATAGCCCGGGGCGAAGCCCCGGGTTCGTTGCCGAACCGTGGCCAAGCCCCAACGGGGCGCCGTTGCGAATTAGAGTCAAAATGCTCGAAACGCCACCCCGTTGGGGCTGCGCGTGATCGCCGGCGTATACCCAGGGCTTCGCCCTGGGCTGTTTTAGGTCGCGCCGTTGGCGCGCCAGCCCGTGGACATATCGGTGGCAACGCGTGCGCGAAGTCCGACTTGCGTTTGTGATTTCACTGTTACAGCGCCTTTTTTGTGGCTATTCCTACACGAGAATGGCTTTGACAACCTCTCCGGTGACGTTCGTCAATCTGGCATCGATTCCCTGAAACTTCATGCTCAGCCGCAGGTGATTGACACCCAAGCAGGTGAAGCATCGTTGCATGCAGATCGTGAACGCTGACTGGATTCTCAACCGCAGCATAGCCGAGCTCATCCGTCGAGCCGTACGTGATGCCGCCTTTGATGCCGCCGCCGGCGAGCATATACGAAAAGCCTTTGATGTGATGGTCTCTCCCGTTGCCGCTCTGTGACATCGGAGTGCGCCCGAACTCGCCTCCCCAGATGACGAGCGTATCATCGAGCATACCGCGCCGCTTAAGATCCTTGATCAGAGCCGCAGTCGGCTTGTCGACCTCCTCGGCCTTCAGGGCAAAGTTGCGTCTTCAGCCCGTTGTGGTGATCCCAGTCGCGATGGTAGAGCTGAATAAACCTCACGCCTCGCTCGGCGAGCCTGCGCGCAAGCAGGCAGTTCGAGGCAAACGAGCCATCACCAGGTTTGGCTCCATACATTTCGAGAGTCTCTTTCGGCTCCTTGCTCATGTCGGTCAGATCGGGCACGCTCGCCTGCATCCGAAAAGCCATCTCGTATTGCGATATCCGCGTGAGTATCTCCGGATCCTTGACTGCATCATATTCCAGTTTGTTGAGACGATTGATCGCCGAAATCGATTCGCGCTGAGCCTCAGTCGAGAGCCCTTGCGGATTCTTGATATAGAGTACCGGGTCGCCTATGGAGTTGAGTTTGACGCCCTGAAACCTGCTCGGAAGGAATCCCGCCGCCCACTGCCGCTGAGCGATCGGTTGATTCTGGCCTCCTCGACCAGACGACATGAGCACTACATAGCCGGGCAAATCTTCGCTCTCTGAACCGAGACCATAAAGAATCCACGAGCCCATGCTGGGCCGTCCGGTGATGATCGATCCCGTGTTCATAAGGCAATGCGCGGGATCGTGGTTGATCTGCTCTCCCCACATTGAGCGGATAATGCAGACCTCGTCGGCAATCCCTCCGATCTCGGGGAAGAGCTCACACATCTCCTGTCCGGACTTCCCGAATTTCGTGAAACCGTACTGAGGTCCGAAGCACATCAACTTCTGATTCTGAAGCTGTGCGATCTGCTGGCCTTTGGTGAATGACTCGGGCATTCCCTTGCCGTCCATCTTCCCGAGCTCCGGCTTGAAGTCGAACGTTTCGAGGTGCGACGGTCCGCCGGCCTGGTAGAGAAAGATGACGCGCTTTGCTTTTGCAGGGTGGTGGAGCGGGTTGACCACACCTCGCCATTTGTCGCTCTGTGCCTGGGCCAGACCGGTCCGGCCGAATAGCGTATTGGCGGCAATTGCGCCGAGCCCGGCAAAGCCGCTACCCAGAAATGTGCGTCGAGACACTTCGAGCATTTCAATTCCTCGTGATGGTTTCGTGAAGATTCAGAATAGCGCGCGTTACGCTCATCATCGCCGCAAGCCTTGCCACATTTGTCTCCCTGCCGAGCGGTGCATCGCCGATGGTCACAAACCGACGCGCTTCATTTGGGTTGCCGACAAACCTGGTCAGTGCTTTTCGATGCAGATCGGTGAGCACCGCCAGTTCATCGGGCCTTGGCTTGCGTCCAAGCGCCCGGTCAAATGCCCAGCTCACCTGAGTCTGGGCGTTGAGTCCGCCCTGCTTCAAAGTGTTCTGGGCGAAGACTCGAGCCGCTTCGACATAGATCGGATCATCGAGCAGAACCAGCGCCTGCAGCGGAGTGTTGGAGTTGACTCGATTTACCGTGCACTCCTCACGCGACGGAGCATCGAAAGCGCTCAGGCTTGGATGGAGGAAGGTTCGCTGCCATTGCGTGTAGATTCCACGCCGGTACAACTCATCACCATGCCCGGCTGAATAGTCGCGCTTGGGAAAGTTGAGTGTCAGCAGGTAGCCCTCGGGTTGATACGGCCTGACGGATGGCCCGCCGAGCTTCTCGACCAGCAGGCCGGAGACGCTGAGCGCGATATCGTGGACGATCTCGGCGTCCACTCTGAACCGGCTCTGCCGTGCAAGCAGACGGTTGTCAGGATCCCTCTCATCGAGCTGCTGATTGCTAAGCGACGACTGCCGGTATGTATGGCTGAGAACAATGGTGCGAATGAGATGTCGAACATCCCAGTCGTGAGCTCCTCTGGAATCCCATGTCGGATGCATGAATTCACTCGCCAGCCAGTCGAGGAGCTCGGGATGGACCGGCCACTCGCCCTGTGAGCCCAGGTCGTCCAGCGTTCGCGAGATGCCTGTCCCGAAGAACTGCCGCCAGGTCCGGTTGGCAAAGACCCGTGCCGTGAGCGTGTTGTCGCGTGAAGTGATCCAATTTGCGAGATCCAATCTTGTAGCGCGGTGAAGGCCTGTCTTGACTGTTCCGAAGACTACCGGAACGGCAGGCTGCACCACCTCGCCTGATTCATCGAGAAAGTTGCCGCGCGGGAGGATGCGAGTCTCCCTCGGAGTCGTACTTTCAGTTATCACTACCCGAGGAACTTGAGACGCGAGAATGTCTCGCTCACATTCGAGCCTCGCCGCGCGCGAGTTCAAGGATTGCAGCTCAGGCGCCGCCCAGTTGAAATATTCCAGAATGATCTTCTTTTGGTTACCGGTCCGTTGCTCTTCTGGAGTTTTGAGCGCTGCAAACATATCGACGGGCAGGCCACCCAGCCCCCGAATAGTTCCAGAAGCGTGATCGGGCCATGAGTATGAATCGGAGGAGAGGGGGACGCCGTCGGCCCTGGCGAAGTGGGGCGGCGACACCTGGAACTCTTCCTGGTTTGAGCCGGTGCGCGGCTCGGGGGTGCCGTTTGATGAAGCTGCTCGTCGGCGATCGGCCGGCCTTGAAGCCGGCGACGCGGGCGGCGGTGGTGAAGGTCACCGCGGCGTGCACGGCTTTGAACGTGAACGTGGCCGCATCGGTCTCGACGACCTCGGTCGCCGTCTCGGTCAGTCGCAGGAAGCGGCCGGTGTCGGCGTGCCCCACGACGTACCGCGTGGCGGCAAACGGGGTCGCGGTGACGTCGGCGCCGGGCCGGCAGGTGCCGCGCCGGGCGGCGCAGGTGCGCCAGGAGTAACCCACTTCGAAGCTCAGTACGCGCGCGCCCGCGGGGAGTGCCGGGCGGTGCCAGGTGAGACCGTGGGCCGTGACCACCGCCCCGTCGCGGAGCGTGCCCTGGATGCGCAGCGCGCCGGTCGCCGTGGGACGGCCGATCGGCCCTGCGGCGCCTGGGCGACCCCGCCACCGGCGAGCACCAGCGCGGCCATCATCACCAGCATGGCGTATTTGACACTCCGACCCAGCCCCCGGGATCTCATCACCAGCCCATCATGCCAGATCGCGGCCCGTCGGAGGAGCCGACCCAGGAACTACGCTCCCCGGTGCTCGAGCTGCTGCACTTCTCCCCGCATCTCAAGATCCACGCCCACGAGGGGCCGCGCCGGTTCGCGGACGAGGTGGGTCGGTGAGCGCCGCGCCGGGCTGGACGGCACGCGATTCGGCGTTCCGCAGGCCGGTGCCGAGGCCGAGCTTTCAAAGACCGTGACCGTGGAGGATCTCGAACTGTTCGCCCAGATCACCGGCGATCGCAACCCGTTGCATTTCGACCCAGCCGCGGCCGAGGCCAGCCGCTTCGGCGGGCTGATCGCTCAGGGAGGTGTCACCTCGGGGCTGTGAACGCGGTGGTCGCCGAGCAGCTACCCGGCCCGGGAACGGTGTTCCTCGAGGTCGCCTGGAAGTTCACCCGGCCGACCTCGTCGGCGAACGGATCACCGCCACCGTCAGGGTGGTCGAGGCCCGTCCGGACAAGCCCATCTGCAAGCTCGAGACCGAGGTGAAGACCGCTGCCGGCGAGGTCTGCCTGACCGGTACCGCCACGACCTACACCGTCGCCCTACCGCCGGCGTAGGGGCGCGGTTCGAGAGCCCGCGGTCGGAATGGGCGCGCGGTCACGTAACCGTGTGGGCGATCCGCTGGAAGAAGCGGGCCTCGGCGGGGTCGAGCCCGCCGGTGTAGGGGATTCCGCGGGGATCGTGGTCCGACAGTTCGGCGTAGAGCACACAGGCCGTCAGATACGAGCCGGCGCGATTGGGGTGCCGGCCGTCGGCCCACAGGTCGAGCCCCGGCCGCTGCCAGAGCGTCGCGCGCCAGGCGAGCCCGACGGGGCGACGGGGCGTCGAGCTCGCGGCCGAGCTCACCGTAGCCCTGCTCGAGCCGCGCCTGCATGGCGGAATACGTGTCCCCGGCGAAGTTTTGCGGGTCGCCCTGCGGTAGCCCCACGTCATCTCGAGCACCGTGCGCGCGCCGTCGGCGGCGATGCGGGCGCTGAGCGTGCGGGCGTAGGGCACCGTCGTCTGCTCGTACTGCGGCTGGGTGAATGACAGCAGCTCGCTCTGCTCCTGCAGCACGACGTCGTCCCAGCGCACGCCGGCGATCAGGTCGCTCAGCCGGCGTTCGCCGGAGAGCTGCTGCAGCGTCGCCCCGTCCTGGGTGTAGCTGACCACGAACATCGGCGGGGCGCCCGGGTCGCTGTCGGCGAGCCCCTGGATCATCTGCGGCATGCCGTTGTACCAGGTCAGGCTGTTTCCCACCAGCAGCACGCGCTCCCCGGGCTCGACGCCGCGCGCCTGGGCGAGCTCGCCCGACACCTGCGGCCCGAGGACGAAGCCGAGCAGGCCCAGCCGCCCGGCGCCGAATATCAGCACCCGGCGATCACGATCCCGATCGGCACGCACAGGAGCAGGCGAAGCACGCGCCGAGGGCGGATCCTGGGCTTTCGGGCGGCGGTGGATTGCACCGTTCACGTATCGGATTGCGCCGGGAGTGGCATGAACGGCGGACTCGCGCAACGAACCCTGGGGCGTCCGACCCCGCATCGATTGCGTCATTTGTCTCAAGTATTCTCGGCAGTTGTCGATGATCGGTCCGACCCAGCTACGGAACCGCACGTTCCCAGTGTCCCCGCCGTTGGATTCCGAAGACGATGAGGCACCGGATGTTCCGGAACCACAGCTCTTCACCGGGCCAACCTGTATCTCAGCCGCCCGCCACCGGTCGCCGCCGCCGCGACCGGCGTGGGGGTGGATTCGGGCGCGCGGCCCTGCTGCTGGTGGGCATGTGGATGCTCGGCCTGATCGCGCTCGGCGCGATCGTCGGCTTCGAGCGACGGGTGGACGAGTCGCGGCACGCGCAGGTCGTGATCGAGCAGCTCCGAAATGAGGGCGGAGTGCTCCTGCAAACGGCGTTCGACCCGGCGACCGTCGCGAAGTCCGACGTGCCCGACCAGCTCCAGACGAACCTGCGGCTGGCGCAGGAGAAGAGCGTCTTCAATGCCTCGCTCGCCACGCTCGCGCGGCTCGACCACGGCGGCACCCCCGCCCGGATTGCGGCGGTGGGCCAGCAGCACTTCCGGTTCGTCGACCAGCTCTCGGCGCTCGTGGCCGCCAACCATTCGGCGCAGGCGGCGCTGAAGCTGGGCAAGAGCCACCAGGCCGGCGGCATCGAGACGCGGCTGGATACCGCGCTCGCGCAGGCCAACGCGCGCTACGGCGCCGCCGCGACCCAATCGAAAACGGTTGCCTCTATCGGAACGGTGATCGCGATCCTGTTCGCTGGTCGCGTTCACGATCGTGTTCCAGCATTCGGTGCGGGCGCGGCAGCGCAGCCACAGCGACGCCACCACCGACGCCCTCACGGGGCTGGGCAACCGCCGCAAGCTCTTCGCCGACATGCACGTCGCCATGACGTCGCTGCGACCGGACGAGAAGGTGACGGTCGGGATCTTCGATCTGGACGGCTTCAAGTCCTATAACGACGCCTTCGGGACCCCGCCGGCGACTCGCTGCTGGCGCTGCTCGGACACCGGCTCGGCGCGATGGTGGGCGCTCGCGGAAGGGCCTACCGGATCGGCGGCGACGAGTTCGTCGTTGCCACGCGCATCGCTGACAGCGAGGCGCTCCTGTCCGCCGCGCAGGCCGCTTTGAGCGAGCGCGGCGAGGCGTTTGTGATCGGATGCTCGCGCGGCTCCACCAGCATCACCGCGGGCCTGACGCTCGAGGACGCGCTGCACGTCGCTGACCAGCGGCTGTACGCCGACGAGCGGGCGCTGACGGGCAACTCGGCTCCGAGGTAAAGGATGCGCTCCTGCAGGTGCTCGCCGAGCAGGATCACGATCTCGTTACGCACCTCGGACACGTCGCCGAGCTCGCGACCAGCACCGCGATTGCCCTTGGCCTTTCGAGCGAGCAGGTCGAGCGCACCCGGCTCGCCGCCGAGATGCACGACATCGGCAAGTCGGCGATCCCCGCATCGATCCTCGACAAGCCCGGCCCTGGACGCGGGCGAGCGCGCGTTGGTCGAGCGGCACACCGTGATTGGCGAACGCATCCTGGCGGCGGCGCCGACGCTGAGAGCGATCGCGCCGATCGTCCGGGCCTCGCACGAGCGTCCCGACGGCACCGGGTACCCCGACGGCCTGCGGCTCGAGGAGATCCCGATCTGCGCTCGAATTATCGCGGTCGTGGACGCCTACGACGCGATGACCAGCGACCGCGCCTACCGGCGGGCAATGCCGGTCGAACGTGCGATCGCCGAGCTCCACCGCCACGCCGGCACCCAGTTCGACGCGCGCGTCGTCGACGCCGTGGTGGTTGCCCTCACGAGCCGGCAGCCGCTCGCCCTGGCCGCGTACTGGCGCGTCGACAGCCGCTTGGGGCGTGGCGTATCTTGTGCGGCGATGCCCGCGCAAATCCACCACGTCGATCGTCCCGGAGCGTGACCGCCCGGCGGAAAGCTTCGACGTGGTGGTGGTCGGCCAGGGCCTGATCGGGCTGGCGACGACCCTTGCCCTGGCACGCCGCGGGGTGCGAGTGGCCGCGCTTGACGCGCTCGGGTCCGGCCACCCGCCGACGTCGTCGACCGGCGTGTCTCGCTCGATCCGGGTGGCCTACGCCGCGCCCGAGTACGTGCGGCTTGCGCTCGCCGCGCTCGAAGCGCTGGGCGCGGCTCGAGACCGACGAGGGCGCGTACTATCTTCACCTCACCGGGCAGATCGACCTCGGCCCCGAGGCCACCCTCGCCGGCCTGGCGCAGCACCATGGCGCAGAGGGAATCGAACGCGCTCCGTTGCGACGCCGGCGGAGATGCAGCGGTGGTCCCCGAGCTGCGACTTGGCCCCGGCGAACACGCGCTTTACCACCGCCAGGGCGGCACCGTGCTCGCCGAGGCCGGCCTGGACGCGATGGCGGCCGCGGCCACCCGGCTCGGCGCGGAGCTGGCCTCGCCCGAGCGGGCGGTGAGTGTCGAACAGCGTTGGCGACGGCGTTCGCGTCACGACCACGCGCCGGCGCCTCGACGCCGGCAGTCGCGGTGATCGCAACCGGCCCGTGGGCGAACGAGCTGCTGATTCCGCTCGGCCTCGGACCTGCCGCTCGCCCCGGCGGTCGCCCAGGTGTCGTTCTTCGACGCGCCCGGGGCTGATCTCGAAGCCCGGGATCGCAGAGTGGTCGGTCGATGCCGACGGCACGGGTGTCTACGGGCATCCCGTGCCCGGTGTCGGGTACAAGTTTGCGTTCGATGCCGCGGGTCGGGAGCCGTGGCGCTCGTCCCGACCCGAATGGCCGCCCGACGCCGCCGAGCAGTTGGAGCTTGGTAGCAGTGGGTGCGAGCGCGGTTTCCGGGGTGTCCGCGCCGGTGCTTCGCAGCGAGCGGCATCCCTGGACGATGACCCCCGACAGCGACTTCGTGATCGACCGCGACGGGGCGGTGGTTGTCGCGTGCGGCTGTTCGGGTCACGCGTTCAAATTCGGTCCCGCCCTCGGCGAACTCGTCGCCGATATCGCGCAGGGAGTGCTCGCGCGGGACGAGGCGCCACTGTTCTCGTTGCGACGGCCGGCGCTCGCGTCAGGGCCGGCGGATGCGTGGGCGCCGATCACGCGTTAGCGCGGCGACCGTTCACTCGACCGCCGGCGTGCTCGGCGCGGGGCTGTGGCGTTGCCTCAGCTTCATCGAATGCAGCCGCGGCAGATAGTAACGATCGAGCGAGAGTGCATAGACGGCCGGGGCGATGCCGAACAGTATCGCCATTCCGAGTATCAACATCTCCGGGTTGAGTCCCGCGCTGAGCGATCCCGAAAAGAGAAACAGCGCGTTGAGTGTCACACCAAAGAATGCACTCAACCGCAGGAACAGGCCGAGAATAAGACCGGCGCCAACGCACAGTTCGGCGGTGACGACCAGATAGCTAATTATCTCAGAATGAGACATAAAGATGTTGTCGGCGGTCCACGCGAACCAGTGGGAGACACCGGGAAAGGCGTTGGCACCGGTGGCGTGCGATTGTGAAACCGCGCCGCCCAAAAATCCCTTTACCTCTTCCGACCCGGCCCCGTGGAACCAGTTGGTGGTGGCCTTGTCCCAGCCGGCGTACAGAAACTCCCAACCGACGAACAGTCGGGCGGCCACGTAGGCAAGCGACCAGTTCTCGTCGAGGCCGACGTGTCCCATGATCCTCGCCGGGCCGGCGGCGAACGATGCGAAGGCGACGACGGCGAGCACGAGCGCTCCCCATGCGACCACCTTGGCCTCCGTTGCCCGGGCTGGTGAGGCCGACGTTGATTGCGATGAACAGCAGCGCCGCCCCGAGCACGGCCCGGAAGAGTCGCTCTCGAACCGCGATGCCATTGCTGGTGGTTGGTGATGTTGAAAGCACGTTGACCTCCTGAGGCCGGTAGGCAAGGCCGAGATGACTTTCGGCTGAACCGCCTGACCGAGCGCTGGGGTCAGAAACTCCCTGTCGACCGATCCGTTGGGGCCAACTCTCAAAGCGTAGCACCCGCACATTTGTATGTACCCCGGCTCGCGGTGCCTCTGGGTCACCGGTGCTACGCTGGATTCACCGGTCAGACCAAGGGCCCGAAGCATTGTTGGCGCTCCTGTCCGAACCGGCTCGGGGGTGTTGGCCACCCGCATCTGGCCAACAGGAATGAGCGTCATGTCCGCTCTCTATTTCATCATCGCACTCGCGGTGGTAGCCATCATTGGCCTGATCGCGTCTGTCCGCATCCTGAAGCAATACGAACGCGGGGTGCAGTTTCGGCTGGGTAAAGTAAAGACCGTGGCCCGAGGGCCTGGCATGATCCTGATCGTGCCGTTGGTGGACCGGGTGCACCGGGTGTCTCTTTGGTCGTGACAATGCCGATCCAGTCGCAGGGCATCGTCACCAGGACAACGTCTCGGTGGATGTCTCCGCCGTCGCGTGCTCCCGGGTCAAGGACGCCGTCA
>CAVUOF010000022.1:0-179265 GCA_963743045.1 uncultured Acidobacteriota bacterium | reverse complement strand
ATCACGAGGGCCACGCTCGCAGCGAGCGCATTGAGAAACGACAAAGGGAGAAAGACAATCAACCAGGTCATGCCTTTCTCCCTTTGTCCCTTGGCGTTGAAAGGGGCCCGCTACCGACAGCGTCCCAGCGGGTCGTCACCGTTGAGCAGTTGCAGCACGTTGGCGATCATCCGCTGGTCGGCCGCCGCGCCCGAACGCCCGGCGATCAGCGCCTGCCCGAAGAGTTGCCCGAGCGTCATCGATGGGGCCAGGACTGCCCCCGTGCCGAGTTGGGTCGGCTGGAAGTTGACCCCGTAGCAGAGCAGGTTGCTCCCGAGCGCCGGCTGAGTGCCGCCCGGCTTGCCGAGCAGGCTCAGTTGCGTCGCGACGAATTGCTGGGTGAGGCGTTGCTGCGCCGCCGTGCCCCCCTGCAGGAGAATCCCCATCTGCGCGGTGTTGCCGGTGCTCACCTGGGTGTTGAGGACCCTTCCGGGGACCGTCACCACGCCCTGCGGCAGGCGGTCGAGGTGGAGCGCGTAATACTGGGCCGAGCGCATGCAGACCTGCGAGATGCAGACCGGCGTCAGGCACTCGACCTGCAGCAGTTGCGATTGCACCGTCACCTCGTATGCCATCCCTCTGCCTGCTTTGACAAAGAGCCGATGGAGACCGCAGGCTTTCGCCCGGTAATTGACGCTCACCTCGTATCTATCGTTGACCTTGATGAAAGGAACACGCTCGACGTCGAATACTTTTCCGCCGGCGTTCGGATCTCCATCGTAGAAGTGAACATTCATCGACGAGATTGGGCGACCTGTGGTTTTCAATTCCGCCGACACCTGAATCCTCTGGCCGAGTTTGGCGGTATTGGACGAGAGTTTGACATCGGAGCCCGCAAGATCGGCGTTGACGGTTTTCGTCCTCGCCGAAAGACCGGACCTGACGGCTTTCGTCCCCGCCGACGCTGGCGGAGAGTTTACAGGCTCGACATAGAAGACGGAGTTATAGAACCCGATGTTATTGCTGAAGGAGACCTGATCGGGATCGGTCGGGCTTTGCTTGAATTGGTTATCAACCAGTTCCTCCAGCTTGGTTAGATCACTGAAGCTGGCATAAGAGTTTGGATCGCCAGGCAACTGGTTCAATCCGTGACCGGGCATCTCGGTGACCAGCATATTTCCATCTTGCGCCCAGGCCACGACGGCGAAGGTAAAATATTGCCCCCCAAGACCTGTGGTATCCCAATCTTTTGCCTTTGCCAGCAACCAATTCGGCGTGTTTCGAGCTTGGAATCAAAATTCGGAATGGGATCGAGCGTAACGTCGTCGATCAGTATCATATTCCCTGTCGCAGTATTTCCCGAATTAGTTCCGTCCGAACTTATCCGCCACGGAATCGCATAGAACCGGACATGGACCTGGCTGGTGGCGGGCATCGGCGTCAGGCTATAGTTATAGACGCGTGTTTGGAGCGTGAGTTTAGTCCCATCATCGGTGATCTGCAGTTGCGGCCCCTTCCCGGGAGTAGCCGCATTGCTGATAAAGAAGCCGCGCATGTAATGGAACTCGCTCAACCAGGGCGACGACGGCGTCGAGGGATTTAAATTCAGGCAATCCATCGTGCTGTCGCCGGCGTCTCCCAGCGCCAGGCAGTTCGAGGGAATCGGCATATTCCCCCCCGGAAGACCAAACTTATTTGAACTCCACCTGAGCGGGTGATTCAGGGCGATGTCCGGTTCATTATAAGCGCCGCTCCACCATCCTCCTGACGACATGGCGGTTGGATCAGCTATAAATGCAGACCGCAGCGCGTTGAAAGTCACAATACTCGTGTTCAGGTCGACCTGATCAACAATATTGAGGGGCGCTTGCGATCCATAGATGACGGGTTGGAAAGAATAGGAGTATAGCCCCGGATTGGCGAAAGTGCCCGGTTTGTTGAACGTCAGCCCCGTGCTCGTATTCGAATTATTTTGGGACAGCGTCAGGTTGCTGAAGGCGTCGCTGCCGTTGGCGTTGAATTTCAACGAACCGCCGATGCCGGATGTATCTTTATCTCCAAGTCTTCCTGAGATCGAAAGATCGTTGCTGCCTGAAAAGGTCTGTTCCTGACCCACGGTCGAATCTGCGCTGAGGCCCGACATCCAGCCGATCGCCTCCTGCACTTTGCTCGAATCGGTGAAGAAGGTTTCTGGATTGTCAAGCCGGTCGATAGTATTTGCGTAATTCAACTGATTGAAGTTGGCCGGGTATGAAAAGATATTCCCCGGCTCCCACACCGGCTGGTACCATTCTTTCGACGTACCGGTCTCCGCGGTTCCAACATCTGTTCCGGAAGGAGCGGAGAATTGGATCGTCAGCGGACCGCACATTGTCGAATCTGATTTAGAACACACCGTCTTTCCAATCACAGGATAGATCCAGATATTGATCGTCGTACTGGTATAGGAGACTGAATCGCCCCAGCCGGTCGTGTCCGTCAACCCATAGGAGACGCCCTGAAACTTCCCATGTATTTGGTTGTTGACGTTCTTGATGTCCTGAGTCGCGGTCACGGTATCTTCAATCTTGAAGCCCGCATTCTCAGATGGGTCGCCGCCTATTTGTGCAAATCCAGAGACCTGCTCCTGGAAGCCAAAGGAATGGCTCTGATCATCGGTAACTTGTGTATCTGCATTGTTCGCCTTCTGGACAGTGTATTGGCTCCAGAAACTGTCCGGCACGGCGCTGATATTAAAAACCGTCGGCGCTGAAGCAGCGGCTGGATTGATGTAGTCGACATGCATCGGCGGCACGGCTGTGATCACGCTCGGATAAGAATAATTCTCGATTGTCAACCTGGTCGGATTCCCAAGTCTGAGCGACCGGCCCTGCAAATCGCCGGAGGCAATCGACATCTCTCTGACTTGATTCCCTGCAAAATAGGAACTGTCGAGAACGGAATAGACCGTATTGTTGAGCGTCGAAGTACCTGAATCTTCAAAAATGGCCAGGCTCGCCGTCGAGAGATCACCATTCGATATATTCACCCTGATTCCAATCACCGCAATCTGAAGGTCGGGGTCCCGCTCTTTCTGAGTTGGGGTGACGCTACTTTGTTTCATGTGATCGAAATTACCAATCGCAATATCGCGGCCAAAAAAGCGCAGCCCGCCGCTGTCGTTGATAATCTGGGCGGTGGCTGTTTTGCTGGCGACCTCCGTCGCTGGATCCACGGTGATGAGAGCCATCGAAGTGCCCAGAGTACTCGAGGACATATAGGCGACTTGATCGTAGGGGCTCGACCAGTCAAACCGCCCCGCCTTTACTTTGACAATCGAATCTCCGGCGACATCAGTCGTATCCAAGGTCGATGCGATATTGGGTTGCAGCGAGCCGTTATTAAAATCAACTACCTGGACGAGGATAGTTGAGGTTGGAGTTGGCTGGAATGCCACAATCAGTTGTTGATGGTCGTCGGCGGTAAATTTCCCAACTGTTATCGAGAGAGGGTTCGCGCCGACCACTCCTCCTAACTGGTAAAGTTGCAAGGCGCCGGCAGTTGAGATGGATAACGTAGTAGGGTCGACTGAGAAAGATCTGGAGTTGCAATGTCCCATCTGAAAGAATAAATACGACAGCGATTTCAGGTTTATGATCCCCGTTGAAATCGCCGACCGCCAACTCTACAAAAGAGGAGGTATAAACTGGCGGCATAGTGGCGGCAAAGTCGAACGTGAATTCCGGCCCCAGGTTGAACCCTTGGCCGGGATCATTCAGCGGTTTGGTGGAATCAGTCAAATTGGCAGCGGTCGCAATCCGCAACTTGGGGGGGACGCCTGGAGGATACTGTGTGCTATCGCTATAGCCCATGAGTAGATCGTCGTATCCATCTCCGTTGAAATCGCCGACCGCCGAGAGGAACGAATTTGCGCCGGTGACGAAATTGATGGATTGCGCGCTCTTCCAGGTCAATCCGGCGGCTGGCGGCGTGGAGCTTGATCCATCCAGTGAGACGAGGTAAGGGTAGCCGTCGAGCAACACCGGGTAATGCACCGTCGTATCTCTTTCGGTTTGGAAAAAACGGCCGGTCGCAGGTCTGTTACCAACGAATTGATGGTAATCGTAGTTACACCCTCCGCTGTCAGCGCATCCCGGTCCCTGCGGAATGGTGTGCTGATTGTTGTTTAGAAAAGTAGGTTGGGAATCTGACGTTCCCGCGGTAAATAAGGCGCCTCTAGATTCGTTGCTTGCTGTTAGATAGTTGTAGGTCATGACCAGATCATCATCGCGCAGCAAGTGCGTGCCGCCGTTCATAAAGTCGTTGACAGTGCTGTAATCAGGTTGCGAACCGCTTGATTGGGCTAAGCTGCCGCGCAAGCCGACTATCAAGCTCACCGCGAGCAATGCCGTGAGAGCAAGGGAAAGCGCCGCGATGTGGGCGCCGCTTCGCCGATTCATCCCACGGCCAAAGGTTGCCGGAGACAGCGTCATTTTGCTTTGCATGAGATTCCTCCGTTTGAGTCGGGATGAACGATGAATTGCTCGGCGCTCGCCTTCGCCTTCCATCGTTGATCGATCGTTGTTTCCTTGGCCGCGCCCGGTCGGGGCGGCAGCGATTCATGCGCGATCGAGCGGGTTAGCCGCCGGGGCCGCCGGTTGCAACAGCCGCCGCAGTTCCACCAGGTTTTCTTTCAACACGTAGCCGCACGCGCCTGCCGCCAGGGCCTCGGCGCGCAGATCCGCCTCGTCATAGTTGGTCACGATCACGATCCTGGCGGCGGGGAAGGCGGCCTTGATCCGGCGGGTGGCGGCGATACCGTCGACTCGCGGCATCTCGATGTCCATCAAGACCCAGTCGGGCTGGAGCTCGGCATACCGCGTCTCGGCCTCCGCGCCGTCGCCGCATTCGTACGCGGTTTCGGCCAGCGGGCGCACGAAGCTTTTGAGCAGCCGGCGCATCTCCGCGTTATCCTCGACAATCAGCACAGTCATGATTGGTTCACCCGTAGTCTCGCTTGACGACGAGATAGTGCGGGAAAATGGCGTGGCGATGAATAGCGAGAACTACTCAATTTGGCTGAGTAGGAGTGCACAATTTGCCTGAGTAGTTCTACTCAGAACTTTCTGCGGCGAGGGGGGTGGCGGCTGGAGTTGAGACTGTCGTTGCGAAAGTCGCTCAACCGATGCGGAGTGAACAAGTTGAGTCAATATAAGTATCGCTGTGGGATGCCTCAGTGGGATTTGAAGAGGCCGCCACCAAGCGAAATCACTGGACTTACGAGTACGATTGTCCGTTCAGGCGTTCCAGAGAACCAAACCGGTCGCTGGGTCAGAGAGGCCAGGTTGACGCGATTTCCGTGCGTTAAAACGCACGGCTAAAGCCATCGCTGGGCGACAAAGTTGGCAGGTATTCAGGCGAGCTCTGATTTATGCCCGATCGCGAATTTGACCAGCGCGTGCGAACCGCGGAGATCGAGTTTGACGCAGATATTGGCGCGGTGGTTTTCGACTGTGCGGGCGCTGACGCCCAGTTCGGCGGCGATCTCTTTGCTGGTCTTGTATTCGGCCAGCAGGCTCAGGACGCGGCGTTCGGCGGACGTCAGGCTGTCAAACCCCGTTGGTTGTGGCGGCGGGGCATCGGCGCGGCGGCCACGGTTGAGGAGCAGGCCGAAGAGCGTAGGACTAATGAAGCTGTGGCCGGCGGCGACAGACTTGATGCAGTTGACGACGTCGGCGGCGGCAGAGTCTTTGACGAGGTATCCTTTCGCACCCAGGTTGAGCGCTTCGTTGAAATGCATCTCGTCCTGATGCATGGTCAAAATGATGATTCCGGCGGGCAGGCGCTCCTCACGCATTCGGCGCGCCACAGCGAACCCGTCCAGTCGCGGCATGTCCAGGTCGAGCACGACGATTTGCGGCTGGTGCCGCCGGATCAAATCCAGCGCCGCTTCGCCGTCTTCCGCTTCTGCCAGGACTTTTAATTGCCGGTCTTTCTCGATCACTTGCCGCAACCCCTGGCGGAAGATCGGGTGGTCGTCGGCGAGGACGATGTGGATTTCCATACGCTGTCTCTTACGTTCTAGTCGAATTGATCTCGAGGCGGATCGTCGTCCCCTGCCCGGGTTGCGAATCAATCGCGTAGGTCCCGCCCAGGATCCTCGCCCGTTCGGCCATGCCGGTCAAACCGAACCCGCCCGGCGGCAGACCGGGGGAGGCTCCGCGGCCATTGGCGTCCGCATTCCGCGCCGCGCGATCCGCAAGCGCAAAGCCCCGGCCGTTGTCCTCCATCCGCAGACTGACGCCGTGTTCGTGACGGCGAATGCTGAGCCGGGCCTCGGTCGCGCGCGAATGTTTGATCACGTTGTTGACGCTTTCCTGCACGATCCGGTAAAGGTTGATTTCGGCCTCTTTCGGTAACAGGCCGTCGATCGAATCGAGTTCCGCGATGAAACGAATACCCGACGATTGCTCCGCCTGCGAACAGATCCCCCGCAAGGTCTTGGTCAGGCCGAACCGTTCCAGCTGATACGGGCGTAGATTGTAGGCGATCTCGCGGGCCTCCTGGATGGCGTGGCCGGCAGAAGCCGAGATTTCATCGAGTTGTTCTTTGGTGACCTCGGGGTCATCGAGGCCGCTGAGCGCGAGAAAGGCGCGGTTCTTGATGATCAGCAGGCTCTGGCCCAGGCTGTCGTGCAGTTCGGCGGCGATGCGCTGCCGCTCCCGTTCCTGTGAATCGAGCAATTGCCGCGAGAACCGCTCCTGCGCGGCGCGGGCTTTTCTCAACTGGTCGAAGCGCAGCCGGACGGCCGCGGCGCCCGCGCCAGCTACCGCCAGTCCGGCTAACGTCAAAAACCACCAGCGGCGGTAAAACGCCGCGAGCACAGTGATCTTCAGGCTTTTACCTTCCGTATTCCAAATGCCGTCGCTGTTGGCCGCGATCACCCTGAAGACGTAGTCGCCCGGCGGGATATGCGAGTAATAGGCGGAGCGGCGCGTGCCCGCCTCAGTCCAGTCATTATCCAAACCTTCCAGCTGGTATTTGAACCGGAGCTGCTCCGGGTTGATGAAGCTCAGCGCCGTGTAGACGATCTCGAAGTTTTCCTTGTCCGGCGTAACCCGCACCGACCGCGGTTGAGGATCGATCACCACCGGCTCGCGGTCAAGCAGGAAGGATTCGATGAGGACGGGGGGCGGCCGCGGGTTGGCCTGTATTGTTTCGGGGTCGATTACTGCCGCGCCGTCCTGGGTGGGAAACCAGAGCCTGCCGTCGCTCGCCCGAATGCCGGCGGGCCAGCGGCCACCGTTGCATTCGGCGTTGAGCATGCCGTCGCTCTTCCCGTAAGCGACCGAGGTGATCGAGCGCAGCTTGCCCTCGGCGAAATCGTTGAGCTCCTGTTTGCGGACGCGGTAGATGCCGCGGTTCGAGCTCATCCAGAGATTGCCGCGCGCGTCCTCGAGGATCTGAAAGACGCCGTCGTTAAAGAGCCCGTCCCGGGTCGTGTAGCGCGTAAACCGGCCGTCCTTGAAGCGCCCCAGGCCGCCGTCGTAGGTGCCGATCCAGAGCGTTCCATCGCGATCCTCGTAGAGCGCCCGCACGCTGTTGCTCGGCAGGCCGTCGCGTTCGGTGTAGGCGGTGAACTTCCCGTCCTCGAACGAGGTCAGCCCGCCGTAAGACCCGATCCAGAGCCGGCCCGCCGAGCCTTCGATAATCACCTTGATGTCATCGCTCGCCAGCCCGTCGCGCGCCGTAAAGCTGGCGGCCACACCGCCCTGGTAACGCACGAGCCGGTTGTCGGCCCCGAACCAGAGGGAGCCCTCCCGGGCCTGACAGATCGCTTGCACGAGACGGGGGGCGGCGAGCAGGTGGCTAAGCTCACGGGCGAGCCTCAATCGCCGGCCGGAGAAGACCTGGAGGCCTCCGCCCGTACCGACCCACAGGCGCCCGTCGCGGTCTTCACCGATCGCCGACACATTCGGAGAGGCCAGCCCATCCCGGGAAGTGAAGTTGGCGAACGTCCCGCCGGCATACCGGTTCAAGCCCTCCGCCCCGATCCAGAGGGCGCCCGCGCGGTCTTCGTACATCGTGTAAGTATTGCGGCCCGTCAGACCATCTTGCTTCGAGTAGACCGTGATCGCCTGCTTGCGCGCGCAGTAAAGCCCGCCGCCCTCGGTGCCGATCCAGATGTTGCCTTCGCGGTCCTCGTAGAGCCGGTGATCCCTCAAGCTCGCCAGCGGCGGCGGCGCGTGCAGCGTCAGGAGATGGTTCCGCCCCGTATCCAGCTCCGTCATCCATAGCGCGCCGTTACGGTCGATGGAAAAAGCCTTTATCTCGGGGCTGTCAATGAACCGCACCTGATTGCCCGGCAACCCGTCATTCACCGTCAGGACCTTCACCACCCGACCGGATTCGACCTTGACCAGGCCCGCGTCACGCGTCGCCACCCATAAGGCGCCATTCCGGTCTTCGGCGACGCTGTCCACGTTCAGGCTCGGCAGGCCATCCCGTCGCGTCCAGACGCTCAGGCGCCCGCCGACAAAGAGGGACAGGCCGCGATCATTCACCCCCCAGAGGCCGCCTTGGTTATCCCGCCGACTGACGGTCTGGCCGGCGCCTAGATCGTTCGACGAGGGAATTGCTGCGACAGCCAGGAACCGCCCGTCGGCCCAGCGCATGACCTGGTCGCCTGACAACACCCAGACGTTGCCGCCGTCATCGCCGGAGATGCCGGGAACAACGTTGCTCGCCAACCCATGCTCCGTGGTGTAGGTGGTGAATTTTCCCTGGTAGTACCGTGTCACCCCGCTGCTCTCCGTTCCGAGCCACAACGCGCCGTCCCGATCTTCGTAAAGCGCGATGAAGCGATTGCTGTTGATGCCGGGAGAATTCATCCTGTTGAAGACCGTAAAGCGCACGCCGTCGAAGCGCACGAGCCCGTCCAGCGTGGCCAGCCAGAGGTACCCGTCGGGGGTTTGATGAATCGCGCGGATGATGTTCTGAGGCAGCCCCGTGTCCGCCGTCCAGTGGTCGAAGCGGTATTGGGCCAGAGCGCGGCAAGGGGCGAACGCGAGGCCGAAGAGCGCCAGCGCCGGCATCAATCGGATCACCCCCCCGCGGCCGGAGGATCGAATCAATAAACTGATGAGCAGGGAGGGCATCGGCGCGCGGTCCACGTGCCTGAGCCAATCTCAGGAATCGTAAGCATCCCCTTGCCAGAGCTCTTATCCATCGTTCCCTTGTAGGTAGGCGTTGCGTCGATTTCTACGCATAGCGGGAACGAGGGCAAGCGCGAGCGCTGCCATCAACGAGAGTTTTCTTCATGATCGCCTCACTTTCCTTTGAATGAGACGGGAGTTTGAGATTCACGTCGCTCTGGTCAGGCTATTTGTTGATCAGGTGCCATGGGCTTGGAGCGTTTTTCCAGGTAGCTGATCAATGGTTTGGCCGATTGAGGAACAGTCTGCTCATCAAAAACGACCGATGTTTTCGATTTTCCATCGTCGATCGCGATTTCGTACTCGCGGAGATCGCGGCTTGAATTCGAGAGGAACTTGCCCTTTGCTGGCAGGGCGCTCGCCTCCACGAGATCTTCAAGGGTTTTGGCCTCCTCGGGTGGAAGAGTCTTCGTGTTCAGCTCGCACCCCTTAAGGAGCCCTGCGTAGCCGCCACTTTGTACAAATCGCACAACCATTTGCTCTTCGCATCTGGGCACGCCCCAAGTCAGACCGTGAGCCCTACCTTCTTCCAGGCCGCTTTAACGGCATTCTTGGCCGCTGCTCCGTGAGTGGTAGCCACCTGGACACTCAACCTCGCGCAATCGATGAACTGGCTGTCTTTGCTCAACTGCAACAAGGTATCGTACCAGATGCGCCCGGTGACTTCCCAGGCGTTTCCACCGATCGCTTTTGCTGTCAGGACGAATGCCCGATTCGGAATGCCCGAGTTAATGTGAACCCCCTGCCGGTCTCGCGGTCCGGTGTAAATCTTGGACATATGGGCCGGCTGTGGATCAGTGCCCAGATCCGGGTCGTTGACGAATGCAGTGCCCGGATTCTCCATATCGCGAATGGCTCGCCGGGTCGGAGATGTGATGAGCACGCCGGCCCCAACGAGCCAGTTGGCCTCAGCGACCTTCTCACCATTCTTCCATTGACGAACAAGTAGACCAAACACATCGGCGAAATGCTCGTTGAGCGCCCCTGACTGGGCAAAATAGGTAAGGTTGCTGGTGAACGATTGCACACCATGAGTCAATTCATGCCCAATCACATCAAGTGATCGGGTAAAACGCGTGAATATCACACCGTCACCGTCGCCGTAGGCCATCTGTTCGCCATTCCAGAAGGCATTGTTCATCGCCACCAGGTGGCCTGAATCGTCCACTTCGCCAACGTGTGTCGACGAAATCAGCGTCATTCCGTTGTTATCCAGCGAATTTCGGTCGAATAGCTGATTGTAGAAATCGTAGGTAGTGCCGGCGCCATCATAAGCTTCATCCACCTCACCGTCACCAGTCTTTGCTTGCCCTTCTGAACGGACGAGTTTGCCGGGCAGCTGATCAGACCCCTTGGCATCAAACACCTGGCGGAGCCTCTTTTTGGTCGGCGATGTGACAGCCATCAATGTTGGCATGGCTTGTGCAGCTTCGCGTAATGCCCGCATCTTTGCGCCTGCACGTATTTGGGCTACGGCTCGAGACCTTACTTTGCGGGTCCGTTGACTTGGCCAACTGATCCGCGATATACGGCGGGATGATACATTGGATCGGGTTACGTTGACACATCCTGTTCCTCCTTTTGACACCGTGCCGCAGACCGTCCAGTCTGCGGCAGATTACGCCATGCCAACACTTGAGTTGGAGTCAGCCTTTGCGGATTCAGCCGCAGGCTGGACAGCCTGCGGCACAATGCCGCATAAGCTTCGATCTTGCAAGATCCTTCCAGCTTTCTTGTCGGGTTCGTTGGGTGCTGCTAGAATCCCGTGCGCTCGATGATTCTCACACAATTGTCTCAGGAAGGGGATAACGCATGGCAGCCGTAGAGATCGATGGGCCCGCTCAGCTTCGTGAACTGGTAGGCAAGGAGGTAGCAGTCAGCGACTGGGTTGAGGTCACGCAGGAGCAAATCAACCAGTTTGCTGAGGCTACCGGGGACCACCAGTGGATCCACCTCGATGTCGAGCGTGCCAAACGCGAGTCGCCTTACGGCGGGACTATTGCCCACGGCTTCCTGACGCTCTCCATGCTCAGCCAGCTCATGCAGAATGCGTTCAAGTTCAAGTCGCCGATAAAAATGGGCATCAACTACGGTCTGAACAGGGTGCGGTTCCCCTCTGCCGTTCCCGCCGGTTCAGAAGTTCGCGCACGAATGACGCTTGCGGCGCTCGAAGAGATTCAGGGAGGCCTGCAGGCAACCTGGGGCGCCGTTGTCGAGCGCCGCGGCTCTGATAAGCCATGCTGTGTGGCCGACTGGCTTGTCCGTTACTACGTGTGAGCCAATCGGGCCACTGTGCCAAATGAGATTGCGCGATTGTCTGTTTCTTCGCGTCCCGGATGGATGCAACGAGGTAGCCAGGGGCAAGCGAAGCGCAGCCCCTGGTACCCGTCAAGGAATAAGACCGCGCCCCGGAGGGGCGCCAGAGCGGCGGTTACAACTCGTCCCACCAATAGCGCCTCGCACTCAACGTCGCGTCCCTTCAGGACGCGGAGTCTCTCCACTCGCTACCAGGGCTGCTTCGCTTCGCTCGCCGTCGCTGCGAGCCATGGCAGTCCATCTGTCGTCGCTTCGCGACGCCATGCGCTACAGTCGTCGCGTACCGTTATGCGACTCTCGCATCCCGAAGGGATGCAAGAAGGTAGCCAGGGGCAAGCGAAGCGCAGCCCCTGGAAATGTTAAGGAATAAGACCCGCGCCCCGGAGGGGCGCCAGAGCAACTCAGTCCCACAGATAGCGCTCGTCGTACTCCACGCCCATCTTTCGAAGAAAAATCAGGTACTCCTCCTGGAAGCTTCTCCGGCGATGATGCTCCTCCTGATTGGCGATATACCGTGAGACGGTTGCCAAAACCGTTGCGCTCACCGATGTGGCGCCGTACCCGATCTGCCACGCAAAATCACGCACTTTGAGCTCGTCGCCAACCCATTTCGACGAAGAAGCCTTTATCTCGCGGAGAAGATCGCTCAGGCAGTGTGTTGATTTCAAACCGATCAGCAGATGGATGTGATCTGCGGTGCCTCCTATGGCTACTGGAAGGGCGCCGGTTCCTTTGATGGCGCCGCCAAGGTAGGAATGAAGGCGCTCGCGCCATGCAGCATCGATGCTAGGGGTTCGGTTCTTGGTGCTGAAGACAACGTGCACGTGAATGCTCGTGTGTGTGGAAGGCATGTGATCCTCGAATAGTGTGGGTTTCAGGGTGGCAAGGTGCGAGGCGTCTCGCGTCCCTTCAGGACGCGGGGTGTTTTCTACTGGTTACCAGGGGCTTCGCTTCGCTCGCCCCTGGCTACCATCTGTCGTCGCTTCGCGACGCCAAGTGTCGGCGCTTGCACGCCGTTCAGTTGTCGGCGCTTAGCGACGCCATGGGCCGCAGCGGAGTCATCGTTTCGCGCGTTCCGAAGGCGACCCTACTTTGCGAGGCCCAGCAAAAACGCCGCGCCGCGATAGAGGGCGTAAGGAAGAATGACCGTGGCTGCAGCCCGCACAATATCAACACGCAGGTTGTATTTAATCGCCAACGTGAGGAGAGCCGCTGTCCAGAGGCCCGCTGCCGCTGAAACATATCTTGTCACGCCCAGGACAGTCTCCGTGTAGAGATAATCCTGCGCCTCTGAAGCACTTCCGGCGAAATCGTGACCTGCAACCATGACGGGACTGACGACAATCATTATGAAACTCAACAATCCACCAAGCAGAATCGGCAGTTGTGCGTAGCCCACAGCAGCCAATAGCCTGCGATAGCTCACCGTCCTCCCCCACAAGACCAGGCCGGTACCAAGCATCACTCCGCAAGTCAGAGGCCATAGCAGGCCATTGGTCAGAGCAGCGATTGCGCTTGTGAGAAGCGATATACGCCACATCAACCCTTCAAACCCTTGAGGGATGCTTAACCCGCGACTGACTTCGAGGGCGATCGCAAATCCGATCGCTGAGACGGAGAGCACAATCAGAGCAGGAAAGAAGAGATCGGGCTCCTCGGAGGATTGGCGGGCAAAAAACCTGTGAGGCCGTACGACGAGGTCATACATAACGCCCGATTACCCACTTGAGCGTAAACTCACCTTCGATGCACGCGGCGATGATCGTAATGGCGAGCCCCAATAGAAGCGCTTCCAGGAGTGGAGTGCAATCAAGCCGGTTCGTGGTCTCGAGCAGTCTTCTGCCGTGATGGTAGCCCATGAGACCTACAGCACTTGCCAGCCAGAGACCTATCAGCTCGATCGAATGTGGCAGAGTCAGCCAGAGAATTGCGCTGAGACCTGCGCCATCATGATAGGACGCACCGACAATCAGCCCTACAAATAGACCCGAAGCCAGAAGTGTGACCACGCTCGTCAGCCCGAACGTGAACAATCCCGAGGCCGAAATCAGAAGCACAACAAGGTTGGTGCCGAGTATGCGGAGAGTCTCCGGAGGCTTGGGCTCAGGTGGTCGGTGCCCACCCAAATGTGTCCCCGAGGGCTTCAGGGCGGCGGTCGACCAGATGCCCGCGATGAAGGCCAGTGCCCAGATTCCAAACGACAGGATGAACGTCCGGCTCAGCGTTCGTACGGCATCAATGCTTGTTTCGCTCGGCCCTTGCCTGTCTTGAGTATGCATAACTAAGCACAAGCAAAGTCCCGGCAACCCAGCCAGCCGCAAGCGTAGAGTGAAATGCCCCCTGCTGATAGAGGCCTTTCAACTGTTCGAAATACAGCATGAACAGCGCCGACGCCAATAGACCGGCTATGAGCACGACGTCCAGCATCCCGCGGCCGTCGATCTTTCGCCGGTGGGCCACGAAAGGAACTACTCCCAGGACAATACCCATGGCGATGCTGATCGCCATGTCCTCGAACCAGCAGGTTGCTATCGGGTTGGCGAGCAATAATGAAGGTAAAATTCGCGCTGGCCAGCAAAAGAGCCGCAGTAAGCGCGAGGGCGCTCTTGACGGAAGGGTTCACGGTAAGCTCCTTTCTGTTTCTTATGGGGAGGATGTGCCCTCCCCTGCCTGGCAGTCAGAATATTACTATAATCCGACCGCTGCCCCAGCCGCTATCCCAGCCGGACCTCCGATGGTTCCAAAGGCGGCCCCGACCACCGCGGCATCCCAGACTCCCGCCACTCCCATGACGGCAATCTTTCCAGGGCTCACTCCCTGCTTCGCCGCTGCATAGGTAAGACCTACCCATATCTTGTTGACCGGACTCCGCGACTGCACGGCAGCCAACGACCCGAGACACAGGCACAGAGAAACAGCAACTACCATTCGTTTCGCTCTTTCAACATGATTCATAGCCAGCTCCTTTCAGAGAGAGTTGTTTGTCGTGCTGTAAAAGGAGGCTCTATTAACTAAAGGCGGTCGAATAGGGGAAGGAGTGGCAGGAGGGAGCGAAAAATCTTTGGAAGAATGATTATTCCGTCGAGACTGGCTCGTCAACGCCCTCGAGCGCTGCTCTGAGCGTGTGCCAGGAGAGGCTTGCACACTTCACTCTTGCGGGAAACTCGCGAACACCTGCAAAAATCTTCAGCCGGCCAAGGTGGTTTGGCGTCGATTCGAGGTCCAGCTCTCCCTTGACCATGCGATGAAACTCGTCGAACATCTCCACCGCTTCGGCCTTCGTCTTTCCCTTGACCATGGTCGTCATCATCGACGCCGAAGCCTTTGATATCGCGCAGCCGGAGCCCTGGAAACCGATCTCCTTGATGAGCTCTCCATCCATATCCAGATAGAGCGTGAACTGGTCGCCGCAGAGCGGATTGTATCCCTCCTGCTTCCGGTTGGCTGTCTCCAGTACCTTGAAGTTTCTCGGCTTGCGATTGTGATCGAGGATCACCTGCTGATAGAGCTCGCTCAGGTCAGCCATTAGCCCAACACCTCGATCACGCGATTGATCCCATCCACAAGCACATCGATCTCACTCTTTGTATTGAATAACGCGAACGACGCTCGCGCGGTGGCCGGTACGCCAAACCTCTTCATGACTGGCTGGGCACAGTGATGGCCGGCACGGATTGCAATCCCTTCCTGGTCCAGAATGGTGCCGATGTCATGCGGATGAATAGAGTCGATGGTGAAGGAAAGTACGCTCGCCTTCTCTCTCGCCGTGCCGATTATCTTAACCCGGGGAATCGAGGTCAGCGCTTCGGTCGCGTAGTCGAGCAGTTCGTGTTCATGCGCCGCGATCCGATCGATGCCAATTGAGGTCAGGTAGTCGATCGCGATGCCGAGACCGATGCCGCCGGCAATATGCGGCGTCCCCGCTTCGAACTTGTAAGGCAGGGAATTGAAGGTCGTCTTTTCGAAGCTCACGGAGGCTATCATGTCTCCGCCACCCTGGTACGGCGGCATGGCGTTGAGCCAGTCGCTCTTTCCGTAGAGCACACCGATACCGGTTGGCCCGCAAAGCTTGTGTCCCGAAAAAGCATAGAAATCACAATCGAGATCGCGCACGTCAAGCTTGATATGGGGCGCCGCCTGCGCCCCGTCAAGAAGCACCGGAACATCGTAACTGTGAGCCATCTCGATGATCCGCTTGACCGGATTGACCGTTCCAAGAGAGTTTGAGACGTGGGCCACGGCGACCAGTTTTGTCCGTGAGTTGAGCAGACGAATATATTCTTCGATGATCAGCTCGCCGTCGTCATTCATCGGGATGACGTTGAGCTTCGCGCCAACCTCCTCCGCGAGCAGTTGCCAGGGGACGATGTTGGAGTGGTGCTCGAGTGCGGAGATGATGATTTCATCACCGCGCTTTACGAACTTCCTGCCGTAAGAGGATGCGACGAGATTGATGCCTTCAGTTGCACCTCTGGTGAATATCACCTCGCCGATTTCCGCCGCGTTGATGAAGCGCCGAATCTTCGAGCGCGCCTCTTCATAGTCTCGAGTCGCGAGCTCGCTCAGGTAGTGGACTCCTCGATGAATATTGGAGTTCTCAGTCTCGTAGTATCGCTTGAGACCTTCGATGACGACGTCAGGCTTCTGACTGGTGGCCGCGTTGTCGAAATAGACGAGCGGGTTGCCGTTGATCATCTGGCGCAGGATCGGAAAGTCTGCGCGAATTCTCGCCACATCGTAGGCTGGACCATTCACTTCAGTCGCAGGTCGCATAGCTCTAACTGACCTCCAGGCTCTGATGCAGCTTCTGAAGAACCACCTCGTCGAGCCGCTTGTGCACCGCAGGAAGCTCGATCTTGCTGATCACATCCTCGGCAAATCCATAGGTCAGCAGCGCCGTCGCGCGATCGCGGCTCAATCCACGGCTGAGGAGGTAGAAAATCTCGTCCTCCTCGAGCTGCCCGACAGTCGCGCCATGCGCGCACTTGACGTCGTCAGCATATATCTCGAGTTGAGGCTTTGTGTCTACCGTCGCATCGGGTGAAAGCAGCAGGTTCTTGTTGAGTTGTCTGGCATCCGTCAAGAGCGCGCCTTCCTGAACGAAAACCTTGCCACTGAAGACTGCTCGGCCACTATCGTCGAGCACGCCCTTGTAAAGCTGGCGGCTCGTGCAATGAGGCTGCTGGTGATCGAGCGTCGTGTGATTGTCGATGTGTTGTTTTCCCGTTGCGACATAGAGGCCGTCGAGTTCTGTATCGATACCCGTACCATCGAGAATGACACCGAGCGCATGCCGGGAGAGCGCCCCGCCAATCGAAATCGCGCAGGAACGATAACGGCTGGCGCGCGCCTGGTGGACCGTCGTGGTCGCGAGGTGGAACGCACGCTCACTCTCCTGCTGAAGCCGGTAATGCTCGATCGCTGCATCCTCTGCGACTACGATCTCGGTGACTGCGTTGGAGAAGTAGACGGGATCATTCGACGAAAGGTAGCTCTCAATGATGGTAGCGCGCGAGCCGCGACCGCCGATGACCAGTGTCCGAGGCTGCGAGATCGTCGGCTCGCTTGTCTCAGTAGACAGAAACAGAAAGTGGATCGGCGCCTCGACGGTCGTGCCAGCGGGTATCACGACAAAAGCCCCGTCGGAGAGTGACGCCGTGTTGAGGGCAGTGAACTTATCATTCTGAAAGCTCGAATGGGCTCCCAGATGCTCCTCAAGCGCTCCCATGTGTTCTGCCGGGATTTCGCTGAGACTCCCGGCAATGACGATGTTCTGGAGGTCGGTTACATCAGAAAGAGCGTGCGAAAAAATTCCGTTGATGAAGACGAGCCGGCTCTGCCTCGACTCCTCAAAATCGAAGCCTGAGATCGATTCTCGAGTAACCGTCGAATCGATCTCCATTGCCGGCGCGTAGTCGACCTTCAGAACCGGAGCTATGTTCGTGTATCTCCACTCCTCGTCGTGTGTCGTCGGAAAGGCCAACTGCTCGAAGCGCGCAGATGCGCGCTCGCGGAGACTCGACAGCCAGTTTGGTTCGTTGGCTGCCCTGGTACTGGCGAGCCACTTGAGATTGTTTTCTATTGTCCGTGTCATCGACTCAATCGTGTTAACGTCCGCCTCTTCTTTGCGTCTTAGCGTCTTTGCGCGAGGAGTTTCGCGCGACAGGCTGCAATGCGGGATACTCCTCGCGCAAAGACGCTAAGACGCCAAGAAGAACCCAAGTGGCCCACTAAACCTTTGCTCCTGCTTCAGACAGCGAGGCCCGGCTGCCTTCGCGCAGCCAGTCATAGCCCTTCTTCTCCAGTTCGATGGCCAGCTCTTTCCCACCGGACTTGGCTATCCTTCCCTGAAAGAGCACATGAACGAAATCGGGCGTGATGTAGTTGAGAAGCCGCTGGTAGTGTGTCACGAGGATGATTGCATTATCCGGCCGCGCCAGCTTATTGACTCCGCCGGCGACGACGCGCAGGGCGTCGATGTCCAGCCCGGAATCGGTCTCGTCGAGCACCGCAAGCTTCGGCTCGAGGACCGCCATCTGAAGAATCTCATTGCGCTTTTTTTCGCCGCCCGAGAAGCCTTCGTTGACCGAGCGGTTGATGAAGCTCGGTATCCATCTCGACGATCTTCATTCGCTCGCGAAGCAGGTCATCAAACTCGAGCGGATCCAGCTCTTCCTCGCCGTGATACTTGCGCGCTTCGTTGTAGGCCATTCGAAGGAAGTTGGCGTTGCTCACACCCGGAATCTCGATCGGATATTGAAATGCGAGAAAGACTCCCTCGCGAGCCCGTGCATCGGGCTCCAGCTCGAGAAGATTCTTTCCCAGGTAAATGACCTCGCCCTCAGTCACGGTGTAGTCGGGATGTCCGGCGAGCACTTTGGCCAGCGTGCTCTTGCCTGAGCCGTTCGGGCCCATGATCGCGTGAATCTCACCAGCCTTTACCGACAGGTCGAGCCCCTTGAGAATCTCCTGACCGTCAACCACTGCATGCAGATTTCGAATCTCCAGCAACTGTCTGTTCCTTTCCTGTTCTTTCAACCAACACTGCCTTCAAGCTTCATGCCCAGCAGACGCGTCGCTTCGACCGCAAACTCCATCGGCAGCTCGCGAAAGACCTCCTTGCAGAAGCCGTTGATGACCATTGCAACCGCGTCCTCGGTCGAGACGCCGCGTTGATTGAAGTAGAAGATCTGCTCCTCGCTGATCTTGGATGTCGAGGCTTCGTGCTCGATCTTCGCCGAGTTGTTCCCCACTTCGATGTACGGAAACGTGTTGGCTCCGCACTTCGGGCCGATCAGCAGAGAGTCACATTGGGAATAGTTCCGGGCATTGCTCGCCTTGGGCAAGACCTTCACCAACCCGCGATAGCTGTTGTTGGAATGGCCCGCCGCAATGCCTTTCGAAATGATCCGGCTGCGCGTGTTCTTGCCGATGTGGATCATCTTCGTCCCGGTGTCCGCCTGCTGCCGGTGATTGGTCAGAGCGACGGAGTAGAATTCGCCGATTGAATTGTCGCCCTGAAGAATGCAGCTCGGATATTTCCAGGTGATCGCTGAGCCGGTCTCGACCTGAGTCCATGAAATCTTCGAATTCCGTCCGAGGCACTTGCCGCGCTTGGTGACAAAGTTGTAGATGCCGCCTTTGCCGTTCTCATCGCCGGCATACCAGTTCTGAACCGTCGAGTACTTGATCTCGGCATCGTCCAGCGTGATCAGTTCGACCACCGCCGCATGCAGCTGATTCTTGTCAAACTTCGGAGCAGTACAGCCCTCGAGATAGCTGACGTGGCTGCCCTCTTCAGCGATGATCAGCGTCCGCTCAAACTGGCCGGACTCCGAATTGTTGATCCGGAAATACGACGAGAGCTCCATCGGGCATCGAACGCCCTTCGGGATGTAACAGAAGGAGCCATCGGAGAAGACCGCCGAATTGAGCGCCGCAAAGTAGTTGTCCGTGTACGGGACAACCGATCCGAGATACTTCTTCACCAGCTCCGGATAGTCGTGCACAGCCTCTGAGAACGAACAGAAGATGACTCCCTCTTCAGCGAGCTTCGCTTTGAAGGTCGTGGCCACCGAGACGCTGTCGAAGATCGCATCGACCGCCACACCCGCAAGCATCTTCTGTTCAGTCAGTGGAATGCCGAGCTTCTCGAAGGTATCGAGGAGCTCCGGATCGACCTCGTCGAGACTGGCCTTTTTCTCCCGCTGCTTTGGCGCCGAGTAATAAATGATGTCCTGATAGTCGATCTTCGGATAGCTGACGTGCGCCCACGTCGGCTCCTGCATCGTCAGCCAGTGGCGATATGCCTTGAGACGCCACTCGAGCATGAATTGGGGCTCGTTCTTCTTAGCCGAGATGGTCCGAACGATCTCTTCGTTCAACCCGCGCGGCACGACCTCCGATTCTATGTCGGTGACAAATCCGTACTTATATTCGCGATTGGCCAGAGCTTCTATTGAGCTCATCTCATCTCCTCGGGTGCGCTAGAGAAACAACATAGATGACAAAACAGTAAGGTTTGTCGTCAAAAATTTTTAGCCGCTCAACTGGCCAGCGGCAGGCTCTTGCCGGAGAGCTGCACCAGCTGAACATCCACCTCTCCCTGAAGCAGGGCTGAGAGTGGAATCTTGTCGAACACGCTGTGCACAAAGTCGGTGATGCTCACCCAGACCGGGCGCAGGCCGCAGTCGTCGTGATGAACACACGTCTCGTGATTGCCGGTAAACTGTGCGCAAATCTCGTCCTTTGATGGAATTCCGCCCAGGATGCGCATCACCTCACCGATCGAAATCTCCGTCGGAGGACGCGACAGGCGATAGCCTCCCTTTGGTCCGCGCACGCTCTCCGCAATTCCCCCGCGACTCAACGTCCAGAGAAGCTTCTCGACATAGGCCACCGAGAGCCCTTCGAGGTCGGCGATATCGCGAACCATGATGGGACTGCTCGGATCCTGGCGAGCGAGCTGCAGAATGCAGCGCAGCCCGTACTCTTCCTGAGCGGTGATCTTCACGATTGAAATGATAGCACGCGAGGATTAAACCTGACAAGAAAATCAGGTTCATTTCCGGGGCCACACGGGCTTTCTTAGAAAACACTGATCTTAAAGGCCCCTTGACGCCGGACCCGTCGCAATAGTAGGTTCTACCGAACGCTCGGTAACTAAGTGAAATATGCTTCAACTAAGCACCGGCCTAACTGAATTGTGAGGCCAATGAAACTGCAAAAACGACAACCCCGGCTGAATGGTGAAGACCGCCTCGCCGAAATCTATAAGATCGCGGCTCAGATCATCTGTGAGAAGGGATTTGATGCCACGTCGATGAACGATATTGCAGAGGCGGTCGGTATCACCAAGGCCGGCATCTATCACTACATCCCGGGAAAGAAAGAACTGCTCTTTGAGATCATGAATTACGGGATGGACAAACTCGATCGCGTAGTCATCGCGCCCGCTCGCGCGATCGCCGATCCCGAGGAGCGACTCCGCTCAATCATCGCCAGCCATTGCCGCCTCCTGGCCGGCGGGAGCACTCCGCAGGGCTACAATCCGGTGAGCATTGTCGTCGATGAAGTCGCCGCCCTGACGCCGCCCCATCGACGCAAGATCGTTCAGCGAAAACGCGCCTATGTTGACCTGGTCAGAAATACCCTCAGGCAACTCAAGGATGACGGGAAATTGAAGGATATCGACGTCACCGTCGCTGCTTTCAGCCTGCTGGGAATGATGCTCTGGCTTTCGCGCTGGTTTCGTCCCGAAGGAAGGCTGACGCCGGATCAGGTCGTCGAAGAACTCACCAAGGTGGCGCTCGGCGGGCTCCTCCGCCCTTCTGCCCGCTTCGCCGCGAGATAGCTCGCAGGCTGCAGCCTGCTGCATTCGCATAACAAACAACTTGTAGGGGCAGGGCTTGTCGGCCTGCCCGCACCAAGGTGCGCCTGAAAGCCCGGGCGAAGCCCGGGTGAATAATCGCAAGCGGTGCGGCACCCAAAGGTGCAATGTTGGCCCGATAGGCCTCGACCGATTATTGGCTTACCCAGGGCTTCGCCCTGGGCTATTTGAGGTCGCGCCGTTGGCGCGACAACCTCCGGCACGACTAGAACATATTGATCCTGCCTTGTAGCCGCCTCATACCACGCAGCCAGCGATCATAGTCGTCTGCTTTGCGCTTGAAATACTCCGCTACCTCAGGGTGCGGGAGGATGAGAAACTTCTCCGCCTCGAGCCCTTCAACTACCGCCTCGGCAACCTGCTCAGGCTCGAGCGATCCCTCCAGCAGAAAACTCTCTCGCTTGCCGTCCTCACCGAGCAGCATCTTTGTACGCACGCCCTGTGGACAGAGGCATGACACGCGGATGCCGGCGTCGCCGTACGTCATCGAAAGCCACTCGGCAAACGCCACTGCGCCATGCTTCGTGACTGCGTAGGGCGCGGCGCCAATCTGCGTCAGAAGCCCGGCAGCAGATGCGGTCTGGAGCAGGTATCCGTCTCCGCGAGCGAGCATGCCCGGCAACACCGCTCTGGCGGCATAGACGTGGGCCATGACATTGACACGCCAGATGCGCTCCCAGAACTCGTTCGGTATGTCGACGCCTCCCGGGATTCCACCGATGCCGGCGTTTGAGCAGAAGATATCTATCTGGCCGTAGAGGGCGATTGCCTGATCCACGAGCTCGGTGACATCTGCTTCGATCGCGACATCGGCCTTCACCGGCAAGCCACCGAATTCTTCGGCGACAGCGGAAGCAGCTTCACCATCGAGGTCTGCGACGACTACTCCGCGAGCGCCCTCTGCAGCAAAGCGTCTGCAAAGGGCGCGTCCGATACCGTTGGCTCCGCCTGTGACGACGACGACTCTATCCTGGATCTTCATGTCGACGGACACTACACGAAGGTGATTGCTCTGGCAATGCGCTGAGAGCTTGTGGCGCCGGTGCCGAGCACGTAAGCTTGCTCACCATGAAAGCCTGGCAAATAGACGAATGGTGCGAGCCCGATCAGATGCAGCTCCGTGAGATTCCCATCCCCAGTCCCGGTGCGGGAGAAGTTCTCATCCGGAACAAGGCAGCGGCGCTCAATTTCTTTGACATTCTCTTGATTCAGGGGAAATACCAGGTCAAGCCACCCTTACCGCTCACACCCGGCGCGGAAGTCTCCGGCTACATCGAAAGGATCGGTGATGGCGTTACCGGATTCGAAATCGGCGATCGGGTGAATGCCATGGCGGCGGCCGGCGCATATGCCGAGTACTCGCTCGCCTCCGCTGCGAAGACGTTTCGCCTTCCGGAGCAGATGAGCTTCGAGGAAGCGGCTGGAATGACGGTCACCTACCAGACATCCTATTTTGCGCTTAACCATCGGACTCGGCTCAGTCCAGGCGAATGGCTTCTGGTGCAGGCTGCGGCCGGAGGAGTGGGGATCGCCGCTCTACAGATCGGAAAGGCTTTGGGTGCGCAGGTGATCGCGGCGGTTGGAAGCGAAGAGAAGTTCCCTTTCTGTCTTGGACAGGGAGCGGACCATGCCATCACCTATAACGACCCCGGCTGGGTGGATCAGGTCAAGAAGATCACCGGGGGCCATGGCGCCGATGTCATTTACGATCCGGTGGGCGGGGATGTCTTCGATCTTTCGACGAAGTGTCTTGCCGTGGAAGGCCGATTGCTGGTTATAGGCTTTGCCGGCGGACGCATTCCGACCGTTGCCGCCAACCGGGTGCTGCTGAAGAATCACTCGATTATGGGGGTTTACTGGGGAGGCTACGTCGAGAGAAACCCGCGGTTCATGGCAGAGACGCAAGAGGCGTTGTTCTCGATGTATGAGGATCACAAGATAAAGCCGGCCTTTTCGGAGAGCTACAAACTGGAGGATGCGATCACCGCAATGAAGGATCTTGCGGGTCGCCGTGTCCAGGGCAAGGCAGTCCTTGTCATCTGACTCTTTTGGAGTGCGCCGACCCTGGGACCGCGGGCGTCCCGCCCGCATGAATTCGACGGCGGCCGCTGTCGATGTCATGCGGGCGGGACGCCCGCGGTCCCAGGGTCGCCGCTCTCCATATTAGGAGCTACCCTCCCTGAGACGCCTGCCTGAAGAGCTTCGGCGTCAGGCCAGTTGCCTCACGAAAGATAGTAGTGAAGTGGCTCTGGCTCGAATAGCCCACACGCGCTCCCACCTCGCCAATTGAGAGATCCGTCTCCGCCAGCAATCGTCGAGCCCTCTCAATTCTCAACGCCCCGAGATATGCGTGCGGCGTCGCGCCTGTCAACGTTCTGAAGAGGCGCGCAAAGTGAAACGGGCTCAGATATGCGGAGGCGGCGATCTCCGCCAGCGACAGGTCGCGATGGCACTGATCGTGCATGAACTCCACCGCCCGCCGCACTCTTCTATCGACAACGCCGACGCGAGAAAGCTCGATCTCATCGGATCTTCGCGTGTTGATCTGTGTCCGTAGCAGGTGAAGAGTCAGTTGCTCGATGATGGCCCTTATCATCTCACGCCATCCCGGCCCTCCCGCTGAGACCTCGGTCGAGATGGCATCAAGCATCGTACGCAGAGGCTGGTCGTTGACAATCTCCTTCGAGGGATGACGAAAGAGGAGCTCCGTCCCAGGCCGATTCAAACGCAGGCGGGTGGCTGTTTCGTACAACAGGACGGGAGCAAGACGGATCAACAGCACGGATGGAGCATGGAGGGAGAGAGTGGTATTTGGATTGAGCAGGAGTGTCGCGCCCCCGGGCCTGTGCGCGATTTGAAACAGGGGCTGCGCCCCGAGTGTCAGGAGTTGCTTTATTCCAGGAACCGGGCCTCGCAGCTCGACGGTATACCGCGAGTCGACGATGACACGGAGATCTGCCATTACTCCGCCTGAGTCACCTGGGGCGTGTAGACGCGGTAGTCGATCTCCTGAAAGATTGAGTCCCTGCTCTCCACGTCCTGCAGCCAGACGTCGTCAATCACCTGAGAAGAGATCATTTCATACAGATGAGTGAAGCGGTGGATGTGATCCTTGAATCGCTTGACAGCGTACTGGACCATCGTTCCAGTAGTGATGATGAAGGCCCAGTCTGACGACTGCGCCAGAAGTAACTCGCGCGCGGCCTGGTTCAGCGCCCGCTGCAGAATTCCGTCGACTGATGGGAAGCGTTCGACGAGCTCGACCATCCGTCGCTCAGCGACCTGCTGGTGAAGGTACATCCAGTCAGTCTGATGGTTGATCCATACCCGGTTGTAGCCTTCGGCGCCCCACGATGAAGCCGATGGTGTCTGCTGCTGATTCTCCTTGTAGATTCCAAGATAATCCAGCGGAGCGATTGCCCGGATCTCCTCCTGGTCATGATGCAGCTTCTTGAACAGGTAGTAGAGAAAGCGAGGGCCTTCGAACCACCAGTGGCCGAAGAGTTCGGCATCGTACGGCGCAACGACTATTGGGCGCCGTCCGAGATTCTCATTCAGCTTCCTCGCCTGAGACTGACGGTTGCTCAGGAAATTGCCCGCATGCTCGGCTGCTCGATTGTTGGCCCATTCCGGGACATATGGCGCTTTGAGATGCAGCTCGACCTTTCCGGTGATTCGATGGTACTTGATTCCAACGTTGCGCCGCACTGCGTCGCTATGGAGATATGGCTTCATGTACTCGTATTCGCCGTCGTAGCCGAGATCGCGGTAGAACTCTCGGTAGTCTGGATCACCCGGATATCCGATCTCGGAGCTCCAGACCTGTTCGCTCGTCTCGGTGTCTCGAGCAAACACCGCGATCCCCTCGGGCGTAATTACGGGCGCATAGATGCCGCGGCGCGGCCGCGGTGTGCCGTAAAGAATTGCGTGAGCATCGGAGATAAAGAATTCCAGGCCGGCCTCGCGAAGAAGGCGATCGTCACCCGGGGCAAACGCACATTCGGCGAGCCATATTCCCCGCGGCGGACGGCCAAAGTGCTTGATGTAGTTCGTTCGTGCAATCTGGATCTGAGCGCGCTTGACCTCGTCGTTGGACATGAGGGGCAGAAAGCCGTGCGTCGCGCAGCAGGTCATGATCTCGAGATAACCGTCATTCTGAAGGTCACGAAAGCCCTCAAGGATATGGCGGTCGTACTCCTTCTCGAATATCGTCCGGCACTCGTTGAAATGATTGAGATACATGCGCGCCGCAGCATTGAACTCGGGCGCTTCACGTGCGGTTCGTTCGACCTCCTTCTCCGATAACTCGCAGAGGCCATCGAGACGGCGGCTATATCGCTCGAGTAGCAACGGATCAACGAGCATCTCGCAGAGCGGCGGCGTGAGCGACATGGCTATCCGGAACTTAACGCCCTCGCTGCGGAGCCTTTTGAACGCCTGGAGGAGAGGTATGTAAGTTTCGCTTATGGCTTCAAAGAGCCAGTCTTCTTCGAGGAAATCTTCGTATTCGGGATGGCGGACAAAGGGCAGGTGGGCATGAAGGATCAGGCTCAGATAACCAGTTTCCATAATGAGTCTGAAATCGTGGCGCGGTTACCGGCGCCAGACGGCGCCGGGCGGGCAGGGACGAGCCCTGCCCCTACAATCTTTCTCGCCAGTGCGGCACTTCACGACGACGCTGTAGGCAGGGCTTGCCCTGCCCGTCCCGTGCCAGGCTCCAGCGGCACATGCTGCTTCAGCTGGTGAGGCTCGGCATCCACTTTTCGGGGGCCTTGTCGCCTTCTCCGGACTTATCGACGTTCATCTCGGAAGCGCTCTGACCCAGTCGTTCTGCCAGGTAGAGCGTCATCGGTTTGTCGACTTCGATCTGTCCCTCTTCAGCGATTGCGCGCCGCAGGAGCTCAGGCAGGTAACGAAGCAGGAGCATGTAGCCGGTCTCGCCGCCGCCCATCCGGGCTATTACATCCAGAAACTCGCGAACCATTGACGCCAGCTCTTCGCGATCGAGTGTCTCCCAGAGTTTCTCGTAGTCCTGCCCGGCTTGAATGGCCGCAATGACCTCGATCAACCGCCTGAAGGAGTAGGGAAATGTGCTCCAGAGCTGCTGTCGCACTTCGGCGGCACGCTCGGCCGTCAATCCCGGCGGAGTGCCAAAGAGCCCCTCGGGAGTGAAAGCGCGTTCCGGGACGAGGTGACTCTCTCGAAGTACACGCACGTAATCCTCTGCGCCGATCTCGTAGGCCGGCTCCTCGGCAGCCTGATCCGATGGCCTGCCTCGCGGCGTCAGGACCGCCTGAGAGCTGAGCAGCCTTATGAAACCGAAACGCGGTGAGCGAACACCAAGCTCGACCCGGTAGAGCCGGTCTGGAAAGACATCGAACCAGTAGTCACGCGCAAACGCCGCATTGAAGTAGACCGATATGTTGTGCGTGACATCGATCAGCTTGAGGACCGTATCGAAGTCGCTTACTTTGCCGTTCGAAAAAATCTTCTGCAAGTGAGTAAACGGATCCTGCCTCAACTGCCAGTAGACGAAGATGTGGAACGGGTCCTGGACAAGAGCCCGCATGACATCCACCTCGTAATGCGCCGGAATTGGCAAGCCTGTATCGATGAAAGGCTCGGCGGGGATTTCCTCCTCACCCAGCTCGGCGGGCGGCTCGTCGGCAACGACCACTGGTTGAAATGGATTCCGTGTTACGGTCGGAAACAGCGATGAGAGGTCAAAGAAAAGAGGCACTGAATGCTTCTCCAGGTTCAATGGAAGAGAGACTGCCCAGATTAAGCAGCAACGCCTTTATTGTCAATTGGCCGGGCCAGCCGACTGAAGGGAGCAATTTGGAGCGCGGCGACCTGTCGGCGAGCAGATAGCCACAAAGAAGCACAAAAGTCACAAAAGTAAAGATAAAGGGAGAACACCGCCCAATCCTTTTTGTGTCTTTTGTGCTTCTTTGTGGCTATCTGCTGCCCAACAAGTCGCCGCACTCCAAATTGCTCCATTCACTGGTAATATGTCGAGACTATGAGTCAGTTCTTCTGCGATGCAATTATCTTCGATCTCGACGGCGTACTCGTCGACTCGACGGCCTGCGTCGAGCGACATTGGCGGCGTTGGGCGATCAAACGCGGCATCGACATCGAAGAGATACTTCGAGTCTCTCACGGGATGCGAACGGTCGATACGGTCCGCATGTTTGCACCCGAGATCGACTTCGTGAGCGAGGCGGCCGAGCTGGAAGAGATGGAATCTCTCGACACGCAAGGCGTCGAGGCAATCGAAGGTGCCGTTGAAATTACAAAGGCGCTTCCGCCAGGAAGCTGGGCCGTGGCCACTTCCGGAACGCGATCAATGGCTACCAGGAGGATCGCTCATACCGGGCTGGCTGAGCCATTGGTGCTCGTGACGGCCGACGATGTCGCAAGGGGAAAGCCGGATACCCGAGGTCTTCCTGCTTGCCGCAAGCGGGCTTGGCGTAGAGCCTCAGAGATGTATTGTGATCGAGGATGCTCCTGCAGGCGTTGCGGGAGCCCGCGCGGCCGGAATGCGAGTCATTGCGATTGCGACAACGCACGCTCCCGACAAACTTCCAGGTGCGGACGCAGTAGTGCCACACCTCAACGACGTTCGAATTCAGAAGACTGAGTCAACGGCAGGGAAGCTGGTCATCACGCTTCTACTGCTTGACGACTATAGAACCGGAAAATCGATCAGCCATGCTGCGCCGGTGCGGGCTCGAAAGCACAAGCGCCAGATTGAAGGGCGTGAGAAGCACCCCAAGAGTAGCTCCGATCGCTCGCGCAAAAACACGACCACGCTTGAGAGCCATGCAATCCCCACGAATATCAGTCAGGTCCAGCTTCAGAATAGCCATTCCGCACGTGCGCCCCGCGACGAGAAGCATGAGGAACTGGTACATGAAGATCAGACCGATCGCCGAGCCGCCCATCATCAAAAGGGTTCGCTGATTCAAGCCCGAATCGAGAAGCGCGAAGAACGAAAAGAACGGCAGGAACGACAGTGCCACGATCTCGAGGTCGATCCCACCCGCCAGGATTCTGCGATGCAACGATGCCGGTGTCCTCGATGGCTCCCACTTCGGAAGACGATCCGTGCGCTGCTCGGCGACTTCATCGATCGAAATAATCTTCCTGTCGTCTACCACCTGATCGATGTCGTCGAAGGGCAGATCTACGATCCTGGTCTCCCGAACGATATCCCTTTTGAAGACATAGGCTGGTTTGGCCTGAATCTCTGGAATGAATGTGGGCGCCGCAACCTGCGTGGCCACGGACTCGGCTACGGCTGCGACTGGTGCCGGCTCGATCTCAACCGTCAGGGCCGCCGGCGGCGGTGGTGGCGGTTCGACGTACTGAAGCGCCGGTTCCGCAAGGAGGGGAGCCGGCTCCGCCACAGGAATCACCTGGGAAGCTACCGAAGTCGGCGCCTCGACCTGTTTGGGAAGCACTCTTGCCTCAACCAGCGCCTCAAGTTGCGAGAAGACGTTGTGTCGTCGATTCGCGTTGCACCTCAGGGGTGAGCAGGAGCTCAGGCACGCGCTGAGGCTCCGGCGCGGGCGACTGTCGTTGAGGGACAGCGCGCGACTCCTCGTGGTATTCGATAGCGCGAGCCGTTGCCTGCATATTGGGTGCAACACCGCGAGGAGGCGCAGGCACAGCGCGCCTGATCCGGCTCACTGCCGCTTGAACGAAGGGATTGGTGATTGCTGCAGAGGATCCGTTGCCCGAGCGGGCGAGCGTTGCTGCCTCCTCCTGCCCGCGTTTTGTCCGCGCCTCGCGAACCTTCTCTTTGACCTGCATTCGCCAATCGGGCCCGTTTGACTCGGTCGGAGTGGCCCCCCGCGTTCCGCCATTGCCCGTGCTTACCGGAAACTGGAGCAGCGTTGCGTCCTGAGCAGCCCCTGTCGCCCGGCGATCCGTTACGGCCGTGGTCCCGAGTCGCTGACGCCGATTGCTGATTCCCTGGAGCGCATTGTTATAGCCGCAGCTGCGGCAGATCACCGCTGCCCCCGCTAACTCTTTCTCACACTTTTCGCATTTCATCGCTTGCTCTGGTTGACCAAATGGACAATCCAAACAGTTGAACGTTGCCGCAATGCTTTAAGAGTTTTGCCCTAAGACTGCGTGATGGTAGCAAAATCACCTAAGTCGGTCAATTGAATTGTACGACTAGGCAGTGTGGTTACGGCGGCGCGAACCACAAGATACGGATATTGTCTCAGGATTTCTTCAACGAAAGGGGTGCAACGAAAGGGGTGGGACGCACTTTAGCAGTTGAACGAGCAGGGCGCAAGAAAACTAATGTTTTATAGAAAGCCGCGAGAAAAGAGTAGGGCGCCGGAGCTGCCGCGCCAACGGCGCGACCTGAAAGCCCGCGATTATCCTCCCAGGGCTTCGCCCTGGGCTTTTTCAGGTCGCGCCGTTGGCGCTGACACATTATGTCGCTGCCATCGAGGCCCACGCAAAAAATAAAAGCCGCAGACCTGAGGCCTGCGGCTCTTCGATTCGCATTGAATGTTCGGCTACTCTCCCTCTTCCGTGAGCAGCTCTTCTTCGGGCTCCGGCAGGGGTTCCTCAACTTCGACTTCCTGAGGAACTGTTCGGCCTGCGGCAACGGCGGCCACAGCCTCAAGGTAGCTCTGCGCGTCCTCGGCCTCCTCGACTCGAGCTTCATGCATTGTCGGATCCGGGAGAACCCGCACGTTGCGGTAGAACTCGAGACCGGTACCAGCCGGAATAAGCCGGCCCATGATGACGTTCTCCTTCAGGCCGCGCAGGTAGTCAACGCGTCCTGAGATCGCCGCCTCAGTGAGCACTCGGGTAGTCTCCTGGAAGGAGGCCGCCGAGATGAACGAGTCAGTAGAAAGAGAGGCCTTCGTGATTCCGAGCAGCAGCGGCTCGGCCACTGATGTCTGTCCCTCCGCTTCGAGCACGCGATCATTCTCATCCTGGAAGCGAAAACGATCGACCTGCTCTTCGAGAAGGAACTCGGTATCACCAACCTCCTTGATGCGTACCCATCGCAGCATCTGGCGCACAATGACCTCAATGTGCTTGTCATTGATATGCACACCCTGGAGGCGATAGACCTCCTGGATCGCATTCACCAGGTAGCGCTGCAATTCCTCCATTCCGCGCACTGCCAGTATGTCGTGCGGGTTGAGCGGACCGTCCATGAGAGGCTCACCAGCGCGGACGCGGTCGCCTTCCTGAACGTTGATATGCGAGCCGCGCGGGATCGCATACTCGCGCTCGTCGCCGCCGTCACCCATGACGAGCAGCTTCTGTGAGCCCTTGGTGACCGGTCCGAACTTGACCGATCCGTCGACCTCACTCATGACCGCCGTCTCGCGCGGCCTCCGCGCCTCGAACAACTCGACGATTCGTGGAAGACCACCGACGATATCCTTGGTCTTCGTGATCTCCCGCGGGATCTTCGCGATCACATCACCCGGCTCGACTGCATCCTGGTGTGACACCATAAGATTCGCCCGGTGAGGCATCGAATACGCCTTGAGCACCTTTCCAGCCTCCGATCGAATCTCGATTCGAGGCTGCCGTTTCTCATCCGGCGAGTCCATGACGATCGGCCGGGTCATACCGGTCACTTCGTCGACCTCTTCGTGAACCGTCAATCCCTCGACCAGGTCGCGCCACGCAACGTGACCGCCGACCTCGGTGAGGATTGCGAAGGTGTAAGGATCCCACTCGGCGATCTTCTCGGCCTCTTCGACGCGGGCTCCATCCGGGATGCGGAGCGTGGCGCCGTAGGCAATCGGATAACGCTCGACTTCGCGGCCGCGGTCGTCAACGATGAGCACTGAACCGTTCCGGTTCATGGCAACCATCTTGCCAACGCGATTCTTGACCGTGTTCAGGTCGACGTACTTGATTCTGCCGCCGGTCCTCGCCTCGTGCGACGACTGCTCGCTGACCCTCGATGCGGTACCACCGATGTGGAAGGTGCGCATCGTCAGCTGTGTGCCTGGCTCGCCGATGGATTGGGCGGCGATGACTCCGACTGCCTCTCCGATATCGACGACCTGTCCGGTCGCAAGATTGCGCCCGTAGCACTTGATGCAGCAGCCGCGCCGCGATTCACAGGTCAGGACCGAGCGGATGCGGACCCTCTCGATACCGCCAGCATTCTGAATCTCGGTGGCGATGTCCTCGGTGATCTCCTCGTTTGCCTTGGCAATCACCTGGCCGGTGATCGGATCCTTGACGTCCTCGAGAGCGACGCGACCAATGATGCGTTCGCGAAGCGCCTCGATGATGTCGCCGCCTTCGGTGATCGGCTCGGCCCAGATTCCCTTGATTGTCCCGCAATCCGACTCAGAGATGATCACATCCTGAGCCACATCAACCAGCCGGCGTGTCAGGTAGCCCGAGTCGGCCGTCTTCAACGCCGTATCCGCGAGACCTTTGCGTGCTCCGTGAGTCGAGATGAAGTACTGAAGTACATTCAGTCCTTCGCGGAAGTTTGCGCGGATCGGAGTCTCGATGATTTCGCCCGAAGGCTTGGCCATCAATCCTCGCATACCGGCGAGCTGGCGGATCTGCTGCTGGTTACCTCTCGCGCCCGAGTCGGCCATGATGAGAATCGGATTGAGCTCGTGAGACTCTCGCTCGCGCCGTTGCATCTCCTTGAACATCTCGTCGGCGACGCGCTCGGTGACCTCTGACCAGATGGCGACGACCTTGTTCTTGCGTTCACCGTTGGTGATGACGCCGTCCTTGTACTGCTGCTCGACCTTGATCACCTCAGACTCGGCAGCGGCCACAAGCGCCGGCTTGTCCTTCGGCGTGACCAGGTCGTCGATACCGATCGAGATGCCTGCACGAGTCGCATAGTAGAAGCCGAGATCTTTGAGCTCGTCGAGCATCTGCACGGTCTGCGAGTGACCGAATCGCAGATGGCAATAATTGACCAGGCTCGTGAGACCCTTCTTCTTGAGCAGGCCGTTGACGTATGGCATCTCCTTGGGGAGATGGTCGTTGAAGATCACGCGACCAACGGTTGTGTTGATCGTCCGGCCAAGTACGTCGTGGCAGGCAGCCTTGATGATATCCTGGTTGTCGCGCTCGGCATCGAGATCGACCAGACGCCCCTCATAGCGGAGCCTGATCTTCGTCTGCGTCGTCACTTCCTTCGCATCGAGCGCAAGCAGCACCTCATCGCTGTTGGCGAAAGCGCGTCCCTCGCCCTTGGCGCCATCGACCGATCGCGTCAGGTAGTAGCACCCGAGGACGATGTCCTGCGACGGCACGGCAATCGGTTGTCCCGACGCCGGCGAGAGAATGTTGTTCGAGGAGAGCATAAGTACGCTCGCCTCGATCTGCGCCTCCGGCGAAAGCGGAATGTGAACTGCCATCTGATCGCCGTCGAAGTCGGCGTTGAACGCCGTACAGACGAGCGGATGAATCTTGATGGCCTTGCCTTCGACGAGCACCGGTTCGAAAGCCTGAATTCCCAGCCGGTGGAGCGTTGGAGCGCGGTTGAGCAGAACGGGATGATCCTTGATCACTTTCTCGAGAATATCCCAGACCACGTCTTCCTGGCTCTCGACCCTCTCCTTGGCCTGCTTGATCGTTGCTGCGTGGCCTTCGGCCTCGAGCCGGTTGTAGATGAACGGCTTGAAGAGCTCGAGAGCCATCTTCTTCGGCAGACCGCACTGGTGAAGCTTGAGCTCCGGCCCGACGACGATCACCGAACGACCCGAATAGTCGACGCGCTTGCCGAGAAGGTTCTGACGGAACCGCCCCTGCTTGCCCTTGAGCGTGTCGGAGAGCGACTTCAGCGGACGATTATTGACTCCTCGCAGCACGCGGCCCCGGCGGCCATTGTCAAACAGCGCATCGACCGCCTCCTGGAGCATGCGCTTCTCGTTGCGGACGATGACTTCAGGAGCCTTGAGCTCGATCAGCTTCGAAAGACGGTTGTTGCGGTTGATCACGCGGCGATAGAGATCATTCAGATCTGAGGTCGCGAAACGACCGCCATCGAGCGGTACCAGCGGTCGCAGCTCGGGCGGAATCACCGGAATAACGTCCAGAATCATCCACTCCGGCTTGTTGCCGGACTTGCGGAATGAATCGACGACCTTGAGCCGCTTCGAATACTTGAGCTTCTTCTGCTGGCTCACCTCGTTCTTCATCTTGTAGCGAAGCTCTTCGGCGAGTTCGGCGATTTCGACGCGCTGCAACAGGTGCTTGATGGCTTCAGCGCCCATCTTCGCGACATCGGTCGTGAACTTGCCGGGGAACTCAGTCTTCAGCTGGCGATATCGCTCGTCGGTCAGCAGCTCGCGCTCCTTGAGAGGCAGGCCGCTTGAATCGATCTCTTCCTTGTCGGCTACGACAATGTAGTTCTCGAAGTAGAGGACCTTCTCGAGCTCGCGCAGCGGAATGTCGAGCAGATGGCCGATTCGCGAGGGCAGGCCCTTGAAGAACCAGACGTGCGAACATGGGCTCGCGAGCTCAACGTGGCCGAGTCTCTCGCGACGCACCTTGGCCTGGGTGACCTCAACTCCGCACTTGTCACAGGTCACACCGCGGTGCTTCATCCGTTTGTACTTGCCGCAGAGGCATTCCCAGTCAGTGACTGGCCCAAAGATACGCGCACAGAAGAGCCCATCGCGCTCAGGCTTGAACGTCCGGTAATTGATGGTCTCAGGCTTGGTCACGTGACCGTGGGACCAGGACTTAATCTTCTCCGGTGATGCCAGACTGATACGTATTGCCTCAAAATCTGGTGTCAGCGTCTTCTCACCTGAATACCTGTACACTGCTTCCCTCCGGGTTGCTCATCTGAACCAAATCACGGTTCAGGTATTTGAAAAACTCGTCCCTGGGCCACTCTTCTTTGCGGCCTTTCTTTGCGTCTTGCGTCTTCGCGCGAGTGCGAGTCTCTGTGAGATCGACGCATAGAGGAAGACACCTCACGCAAAGACGCAAAGAACGCAAAGAAAGACCGCAAAAAGAGCCCTCTCTGGAAGCTTACGCTTCTTTCGGCTCGCGCTGTCTCAGCTCAACGTCCAGGCAGAGAGACTGCAGCTCTCGAATCAGAACATTGAACGACTCGGGCAGTCCAGGTTCAAAGTCAGACTCGCCCTTGACGATCGCCTCGTAAATCTTCGAACGGCCGGCCACGTCATCTGACTTGGCTGTCAGCAGTTCCTGCAGGATGTGCGCGGCGCCGTAGGCCTCGAGCGCCCAGACTTCCATCTCTCCGAAACGCTGCCCGCCGAATTGCGCCTTGCCTCCCAGCGGCTGCTGCGTGATCAGCGAGTACGGCCCGATTGAACGCGCGTGAATCTTGTCGTCCACGAGGTGAGACAGCTTGAGCATATAGATAAACCCGACTGTCACCTTCTGCTCGAACGCCTCGCCGGTTACGCCGTCAAAGAGCACGGTCTTGCCCGATTCGTTGATCATCGGCGGCAGGCCCTGCTCGTGAAGCCGCTGGCCGGCATCGACCAGCAGTCTCTTGATTTCGCTTTCCGTTGCTCCGTCAAAGACCGGCGTTGCAAAGCGAAGACCAAGGACGTGCGCGGCCCAGCCAAGGTGAGTCTCGAGAATCTGCCCGACGTTCATGCGCGACGGCACGCCCAACGGGTTGAGAACGATCTCGACGGGAGTGCCATCCGGAAGATAGGGCATATCTTCCTCAGGCAGAATTCTGGCAATAACTCCCTTGTTGCCGTGACGCCCGGCCATCTTGTCGCCTACCGAGAGCTTGCGCTTCATGGCGATGAAGCACTTGACCATCTTGATGACGCCAGGTGCCAGCTCATCTCCCTGCTTGAGCTTCTCGATCTTCTCCTTGTAGAGATGTTCGAGTATCGCGATCTGCCGCTCGGTCCGCTGCTCGATGTCCTTGACCTCGGCCGCAACATCGATTCGTGAGCCGGCCACCTGAACTCGCTTGAGCGCCCTCGAGCTCCAACCCCTGAAGCATCTCACGAGTCAACTTGGTGCCCTTCTCGACAATGACTCGCTTGTTGTGGACGATGTCCTCGTCAAGCTTTCGTCCCTCGAGCAGCTCGTAGACGCGCTTGTTGCGCTCCTCCTCGCAGAATGCGGATCTCGTCTGTCAGATTCTCGTCGCAGCTTCTCTTCTTCGGCCTGCTCGATCGCCAGGAATCGCTGACGTCCTTGTCCGGCCCCCTTGCGGGTGAAGACCTTGACGTCAACGACCGTGCCCTCGATGCCCGGCGGGCAGGTAAGCGACGCGTCTCTCACGTCTCCCGCCTTCTCGCCGAAGATGGCACGAAGGAGTTTCTCTTCGGCTGTCAGCTGAGTCTCACCCTTCGGCGTAACCTTGCCTACAAGGATCGATCCCGGCTTGACTTGTGCGCCGATACGGATGATTCCGCTCTCGTCGAGATCGCGCAAAGCCGTCCTCGCCGACGTTCGGAATATCGCGAGTGATCTCCTCGGGCCCGAGCTTGGTATCTCGCGCCTCGATCTCCATCTCTTCGATGTGGATTGAGGTGTAATAGTCACTCTTTGACCATCCTCTCGGAAACGAGAATCGCGTCCTCGAAGTTGTATCCGCGCCACGGCATGAACGCGACGAGGACGTTGCGGCCGAGGGCCAGTTCGCCTCCGTCGGTGCACGGCCCGTCGGCGATCACGTCGCCCTTGCTGACGCGCTGGCCGACCGTGACGATCGGTTTTTGATTGATACAAGTATTCTGATTCGAACGCTTGAACTTGATCAGCGGATAGATATCGGCCGTCACCTCGCGTGAGAGGGTGCCGTCAACGTTGTGATCGGCGCGAATGATGATTCGCTCCGAGTCGACGTACGTCAACCACACCGTCGCGCCGAGTGACCACCACCGCACCCGAGTCCTGAGCGGTGACGCTGCTCCATGCCTGTCCCGATGTACGGGGCCTCGGCGCGCAGCAGCGGCACTGACTGGCGCTGCATGTTCGATCCCATCAACGCGCGGTTGGCGTCGTCGTTCTCGAGGAAGGGAATCAGCGATGCTGCCACCGAAACCAGCTGTTTCGGGCTGAACGTCGATGTACTGAACCTCGTCACGATGGGCGAGGATGAACTCACCCGCCTTCCGGGCGCTAACGCGCTCGTCGACGATGTGCGCCATCCTTGCCAAGTTCGATATTCGCCTGGCCGATGACGTACTTGTCCTCTTCCCAGGCGGACAGGTAGAAGGGATAGGGCTCAAAGGTGGCCAGCTTGCCGCCCTCGCTGACCTTCTTGTTTGACCGTGTCGACCCTGATCTGCTCGATGTGATCGCTGGGCTTGAACTCGGTATCGCCGGCGTTCAGGATCTTGACGTACTCGACGACCTTCCCGCTTTCGACCTTTCTGTACGGGGACTCGATGAAGCCGAACTCGTTGATTCGGGCGAAGCACGAAAGCGACGAGATGAGTCCGATGTTCGGACCCTCAGGCGTCTCGATCGGACAGATCCGTCCGTAGTGAGTCGGATGGACGTCGCGTACTTCGAATCCCGCGCGCTCTCGCGAGAGCCCGCCAGGTCCAAGCGCCGAAAGACGCCGCTTGTGGGTGATCTCCGAGAGCGGATTGGTCTGATCCATGAACTGTGAGAGCTGGCTCGATCCGAAAAACTCGCGCACCGCCGCAGTCACAGGCTTGGCGTTGATCAGATCGCGCGGCATCGCGGTCTGCATCTCCTGATGGATCGACATCTTCTCCTTGATGGCGCGCTCCATCCGAACGAGGCCGAGCCGGAACTGGTTTTCGAGCAGTTCACCAACGGCGCGCACGCGGCGATTGCCGAGATGATCGATGTCGTCGTCACTGTAGAAGATGATCCGGCCGTCAGGCGCCTTCTGCTCGCCACTCAGGCGTTTGAGCTTGAGCACATAGCTGATGACTTCAAAGAAGTCCGACGGCGAGAGCAATGGATCATCCAGCCGCTCGCGCTCGGGGCGGCCCATCTTGATGTTGAACTTGAGCCTGCCCACGCGCGAGAAGTCGAACTTGCGCGGATCGAAGAACATTCCCTGAAAGAGGCCGGTCGACGTCTCGAGCGTCGGAGGATCTCCCGGTCGCATCTTCCGGTAGATTTCGATGAGCGCCTCCTGGGTCGTCTTGATCGCATCCTTGCGTACGGTCTGGCTGATTACCGTGCCGACGTCGTCGCGCTCGGGGAAGAAGATGTCGATCGTCTCAATGCCGGCTTCGGTTGCCCGAGCGATGTTCTCGGGCGTGAGCTCGGTGTTGCACTCGACGAGCACTTCACCGTCGTTGGTGTTGACTACGTCCTGAATCGAGTAGCCGCCGGTCAGGTCATGAACCTTGACCTCGATCTCCTTGATCCGTGCCTTGCTGATGGCCTCGTAGGACGATGATGTGATCTTCTTGCCGGCGCGGACGATGACTTCGCCGTTCTTCTCGGCGATGTCGACCGACGCCTTGGTTCCAATGAGATTGGGTGTCACCTGGCAGAAGATCTGGCCCTTGCGCAGGTGAATGGTGTCGACCGAGTAGAACGTCCTGAGAATCTCCTCGTCGCTCCTCAATCCGAGGGCGCGGAGGAAGATCGATGCCAGGAACTTCCGCTTGCGGTCGATCCGCACATAGAGCAGGTTCTTGGAATCGTATTCGAACTCAACCCACGAGCCGCGGTAGGGAATGATCTTCGCCAGGAAGTAGGTGTTGTTTGCCGCCTTCTCGAAGAAGACTCCGGGCGACCGGTGAAGCTGCGAGACGATGACACGCTCGGTTCCATTGATGATGAAGGTCCCGTTGTCGGTCATCAGCGGCAGGTCGCCGAAATAGACCTCCTCCTCCTTGATGTCGCGGATCGACTTCTGACCGGTGGTATCGTCCTTATCCCAGACCGTCAGACGTATCTTGACGTGGAGCGGGACAGAGTATGTCATCCCGCGCTCCTGGCACTCCTGCACGTCGTACTTGTGTTTGAGGCCAACCGGCTCGCCGCAGTTGTCGCAGACGATGACTACATTCTTGTTATAGGAGCCGCAGGCCCCGCAGATGACGTCTTCGGATGACAGAGGGTTGACGCGGATAACGGCACCGCACTGTTTGCAGTTCGAGCGCAGATGATGGAGTCCCTGCAGCTGACCGCACTTACATTGCCAGTTTCCAATCCGGTATTCGACAAACTCCAGCGATGACGTATCGCGAAAATCGGAGATCGGAAATGTCGAGCGAAAGACGGCCTGCAGGCCGGTGTTGTCTCGCTCCGGCGGAAGCAGGTCCATTTGGAGGAACCGATCGTAACTTTCGCGCTGGATTTCGATCAGGTTCGGAATGCGCGCGGAGGTGCGGATCTTGGAGAAGTCAGATCGCTGCATGCCTGCATTGAGGCCGTTACGCCCGTTTGCCGGCCCGGAGGCCGGCATATTCGGCCCGTTCAGAGTTGCTTCCGATAGTCGTTTCCATAGCCATTTGTTCGCTCTCTTCGGACGCTGATCGCTGAGGATATCCCCGATGATTCTGGCGATGATTTCTTGATGACCTTAAATGACGACAATGATTTGCCGAGCGGACAGACGACAAAGCGGCAGGTCTGGACGACACTTCGCCCACCCGCCGGCTTGGCAGTCATTTGATATTTGGTTGTAGTCGAAGCTCGCCGATTCTCGATACCCTTGTAGTATAGGTGACGACTACAGGGATGTAAAGGGAGCGGCCGGCGCGCCTTCATCGTGCGTGCGCCGGCCGCTTAGAGCTTTTTACTGCAGCTCGACTGAAGCACCCGCGTCAGCGAGTTTCTTCTTAATCGCTTCGGCTTCGTCCTTGGCGATGCCCTCCTTGACCGGCTTGGGAGCACCGTCAACGAGGTCCTTGGCTTCCTTTAATCCGAGGCTGGTGATCTCGCGGACCACCTTGATGACGTTGATCTTGTTCGCGCCAGCCGCAGTCAGAACAACGTTAAACTCGGTCTTCTCCTCGACTGCTGGAGCCGCTGCCGCTGCGCCAGCGGGAGCTGCCGCAACCGCGGCCGCCGCGGCCGACACGCCGAAGGTTGTCTCCATCTCCTTGACCAGCTCCGAGGCTTCGAGCAGGGTGAGCCCCTTTATCTGATCGATAATCTGCTGAATCTTTTCTTCCGCCATGCTAACTCTTCCTCTCTCAATAAATCTGTAACACCTTTACGCGCCGTCTGTGCCCTCACCGAGGCGCGCCGATGACTGGATCCGGGCATCACTCCGAAGCCTGTCTTTACGGCAAGGCGGCGAACCGACGAAGCATCGCTCGCCTTATAAGTACTTTTCAAAACGGTCGAACCCAGGGAGTTGCCCTGGCCTATCGCAGGTCGAACACCTTGGGTGCGACGCAACCTACGCTGCCTTCTGCTTGGCGACTTCGTTCAGGACAATCGCCAGATTTCGAGCGGTCCCGGCGATCGTCACAGCCAGGCGCTGCGCCTGCGCCTGCGCGAGGAACATGATCTTCGAGATCAACTCCTCCTTCGACGGCAGGCTCGCCAGCGCATGAATATCCTTGACGGTAATGACGCGCCCCTCGACGACACCCGCCTTGAAGGTGAACTGTGCATTCTCCTTCGCAAACTTGGTGAGTACTTTGGCGAGGCTGACCGAATCCGAGTCCGTATAGGCCACCGCCGTCGGGCCATTAAAGTGGTCGCGTAAGCCGGCCAGCGCCGTACCCTCCAACGCACGCTGCGCGAGCGTATTCTTGACTACACGGTACTGGAGCTGCGCTTCGCGCAGCTGGCGGCGCAGCTGTTGATCCTTTTCGACGTTCAAGCCCTGGAAGCTGACGACTACTGCGTTATTGGTCGAGCTCCATTCCTGGTTAAGGGCGTCGATCTCCTGTTGTTTCTCATCTCTGGTCTTCATATCTCTTCCCTCAGGCTCCAAGAGCACCCGGGTCAAGCGACAATCCGGGGCCCATAGTAGCGGCGATATTTGCCTTCTTAACGTACTTTCCCTTGGCAGTTGTGGGCTTCGCCTTCAGGACAGCATCGATCAGTACCCGGGCATTCTCGTTGAGCTTGTCCGGCGGAAAGGAGGTCTTGCCGACCGGGACGTGGATGACACCCGTCTTGTCGACCCTGAATTCGATCTTGCCGGCCTTCGTCTCCTGAATCGCCTTGACGACATCATTCGTTACGGTGCCGGTCTTCGGGTTCGGCATCAGTCCACGCGGTCCGAGAATTTTGCCCAGCGTTCCAACCAACTTCATCATGTCGGGAGTCGCGACCAGAGCATCGAAGCCAAGGTATCCGCCCTTGATCTTCTCAACCAGGTCGTCGCCGCCGACCTCATCTGCGCCGGCTTCGAGAGCCTCGCGCTGCTTTTCGCCGTTTGTAATCACCGCCACGCGCTTCGACTTTCCAAGGCCGTGCGGGAGAACGACCGTTCCCCGCACCAGCTGATCAGCCTTACGAGGATCCACGCCGAGCACCATGGTGACCTCGACCGTCTCGTCAAACTTTGCGAAGGCCATCTTTTTTACGAGATCGACCGCATCGGCCAACTCGTAGAGCTTGCCCTTTTCGATCTGGGCGAGCGCTGCCTGATACTTTTTGCCTGCCATTGATTGTCCTTTCAGGTTTTGACGTAGCTTTTTCGAACTATTGCGGCGCGAAGCCCCAATGGTTGAAGCTATCTCCCTCTTAGGTTGTCGCTAAGTGGTCATTTGACTTCGAGGCCAAGGCTCTTCGCCGTACCTTCGATCGTCTTGATTGCCGACTCGAGACTGGTAGTGTTCAAATCCGGCATCTTCGTCCTGGCAATCTCTTCGACCTGCGCACGAGTCACGGATCCGACTTTATCGCGGTTGGGCGTAGCCGAGCCCTTCTCGAGCTTGGCTGCCTTCTTGAGCAGGTCGGCTGCCGGGGGCGTCTTCGTGATGAAGGTGAACGAACGGTCCGCGTAAACCGTGATGACCACCGGTATCTTGAGGTCGCCAAGGTTTGCAGTCTTCGCATTGAACTGCTTGCAGAACTCCATGATATTGACGCCCTGCGGACCGAGCGCGGTGCCGATCGGAGGCGCCGGATTGGCCTTGCCGGCGGGAACCTGGAGCTTAATGTAACTAGTAATCTTCTTCGCCATAATTCAACCAGTGCTCAGCCTTCGTCTGAGAATGAAACCTTCTCCACTTCCAGAAATCCTAGATCGACCGGTGTTGCCCGGCCAAAGATCGTCACCATGACCTTGATGATACTCTTGTCATGATTGACCTCTTCCACTGTGCCCATAAAGCTGGTGAACGGGCCGTTGGTGATACGGACTGTCTCGCCGCGCTCAAAGGTAAACTTCGGTTTGGGCTTCTCAGCCGCTACGGCGACGTGGTGGACGATCTGATCCACCTCTACCTCAGTCAGCGGCGTCGGCTTCTGCCCGCCGACAAAGCTGGTCACCTTGGGCGTACTCTTGATGAGGTGCCACGCCTTGTCCGAAATCTCACCCTTATCGTTGGCCTCGATCTCGACCAGCACGTATCCGGGGAAGAACATGCGAGTGCTCTCGACACGTTTCGAGCCGCGCATTTCAACCACGGTCTCTGTAGGAATCAGCACCTGGGCCACTTCCTCCTGCATCCCAAACGCCTGAATCCTGCTATTGAGGCTGTCACGCACTTTGCGCTCATAGCCGGAATAGGTATGGATGATGAACCATTGCTTCGCCATATCGTTCTGCAAGCATGCCTTCCGGCCAAGTTCGGGCCTAGCCAAAAATCTTCTTTGCTACCCATTCGACTCCGCGCACGAGATAGGAGAGCGCGAGATCAGTGCCGAAGAGGAAGAATGCAAAGAACAGCAGTACAACCACCACGACGAGCGTCGTATTTACGACCTCGGTGCGCGACGGCCACGAGACCTTCTTCATCTCGAGCATTACGTCGCGGAAGAATTGCCGGATGTTCTCCAGCCAGCCGAGGGATTTCCCGATTCTCTGTTCCTCTGTCATCTCTCTTCGTTGGCCTCGTTGCGGTCTTCGTTACACACAGGGGTACCAGGATTCGAACCCGGACTTTCGGTTTTGGAGACCGACGTGCTAACCGTTGACACTATACCCCTGAATCCTTACCTCAAGACTGGCGCACGGCCGCAACTACTTCGTCTCTTTATGAGGCGTGTGCTTGCGGCAGGGGCGGCAGAACTTCTTGAACTCGAGCCGCGTCGTCGTCTTTTTCTTGTTCTTGTTCGTGGTGTAGTTGCGGTTCTTGCAATCGCCGCATTGCAGCACGATGTTTTCTCTCGGCATAGATACCTCACTTTCTTCGATCCTTCGCGCCTTACGTCTGCGTGAGCACATCCGAATCACAAATTGCGGATCTTCGCAGACGCTAAAGCCATCTATGATCGCTACTCAATCACGTCTGAGATCGTCCCGGCGCCGACCGTCCGGCCGCCTTCGCGAATGGCGAAGCGCAGACCCTTCTCCATCGCGATCGGCGTGATCAACTCAATCTCCATCGCGATGTTGTCGCCCGGCATCACCATCTCCACTCCCTCCGGCAGGTGCGCCACCCCGGTGACGTCCGTCGTCCGGAAGTAGAACTGCGGTCGGTATCCGGTGAAGAACGGCGTGTGTCGCCCGCCCTCTTCCTTCGTCAGAATGTAGGCCTCTGCCTTGAACTTCGTGTGCGGCGTGATGCTCCCCGGCTTCGCGATCACCTGGCCCCGCTCGATCTCCTTCCGCTCCACTCCGCGCAGCAGCAGCCCGACGTTGTCGCCGGCTCGCCCTTCGTCCAGCAGCTTCTTGAACATCTCCACGCCCGTGACCACCGTCGAGCGCGTCGGCTTGATGCCGACGATCTCAACCGTCTCGTCTACCTTGACGATCCCGCGCTCGATCCTTCCCGTGGCCACCGTCCCGCGGCCCGAGATCGAGAAGATATCTTCAACCGGCATCAGGAACGGCTTCTCTATCTCTCGCGCCGGCGTCGGGATGTAAGCTGTCGACCGCGCCATCAGCTCATCGATCGTCTTCTCCCACTGCGCCTCGCCGTTGAGCGCTTCGAGTGCGCTGCCGCGAAGCACCGGAATCTCGTCGCCCGGGAACTCGTACTTCGAGAGCAGCTCCCGAACCTCCAGCTCGACCAGCTCGAGCAGCTCCGGATCGTCGACCGCGTCAACCTTGTTCAGGAAGACGACCATCGACGGCACTCCCACCTGGCGGGCCAGCAGTATGTGCTCGCGCGTCTGCGGCATCGGGCCGTCGGTGGCCGCAACCACGAGGATCGCTCCGTCCATCTGCGCCGCGCCCGTGATCATGTTCTTGACGTAGTCGGCGTGACCCGGGCAGTCGACGTGCGCGTAGTGCCGATTCGTGCGTCTCGTACTCCACGTGTGCCGTCGCGATCGTGATTCCTCGTGCCTTCTCTTCCGGCGCGTTGTCGATCGAATCGAAGCCCCGGAAATGCGATCTTCGGATTGTGCTTCGCCGAGCACCTTCGTGATCGCCGCCGTCAACGTCGTCTTACCGTGATCCACGTGGCCGATCGTCCCGATGTTGACGTGCGGCTTACTTCGATCGAATTTCTCCTTTGCCATCGGTTCTTCCTTTTATCTTTATCGTGCTGTAAGGGCCGCTCGCGAGCCGCCCTTACGATTGCCTTCAATTGTCTCAGAGCCCACAACCGGACTTGAACCGGTGACCTCGTCCTTACCAAGGACGCGCTCTACCGACTGAGCTATGTGGGCCACAGTCGAGAGCGGGCGACGAGACTCGAACTCGCAACAACCAGCTTGGAAGGCTGATGCGCTACCAATTGCGCTACGCCCGCAACAGTTCAAGTGCAGGGGGTAGGATTCGAACCTACGTAGGACTATCGCCCGCCGGGTTTACAGCCCGGTGCCATTAACCGCTCGACCACCCCTGCTACTGGAGCCGGTGAAGGGATTCGAACCCTTGACCTTCTGATTACAAGTCAGACGCTCTGGCCAGCTGAGCTACACCGGCTCGAGGCCGGCACCGAGACACAAATCTCCTACAGACGGCCGCTGCAAAATGGACATAATATCAAGAGATAAAACGGTTGGCAAGGAGCGGGCCGGAGCAATCTGTAGTGTGGCGACTTGTCGAGCAGGATAGCCACAAAAAGCACAAAAGACACAAAAGGATTCGGCGGCTTCTCTCTCTCACCTCTTTCTGTGTTTTGTGCTTTTTTGTGGCTATCTCGCCTCCTCTAGAAGTCGCCGCGCTCCAAATTGCTTCTATTTCCGGGCCCGGATCAGGCCCTTGAGTTCATCCATGAACTCGGAGACATCCTGGAATTCCAGATACACCGACGCAAATCTTACGTAGGCCACCTTGTCGAGCTCCCGCAGCCTTCTCATGATCATTTCACCGATCTTCGTCGTCGGTCGCTCTCGTTCGGGTGACGTCTGCACGTAGGCTTCGACCGAATTGACAATTGCGTCGAGCTTGGTCGTCGAGACCGGCCTCTTCTCGCACGCGCGCAGCAGCCCTGCCATGACCTTGTCGCGGTTGAATGGCTCTCGTCGCCCATCCTTCTTAATCACCATATAAGGGATCTCATCGATCCTCTCATAGCTGGTGAATCGGCGCTCGCACTTCAGGCACTCGCGGCGGCGGCGAATGACATCACCTTCCCGGGATTCCCGTGAGTCAACCACCTTGTCTTCGATGTGACCACAGAAGGGGCATTTCATTTTGTTTTATCCAGTTGAATGTTCGAGGCCCCCTTCGGTCTCCTGCGCAATCATGTCCCGGAGCTTGTTCAGTCCAAGCCCGTCGCGCACGAGGTAAAAGAGGCCAATCAGGAAAGGCGGACCAAAGGCTATCAGGTGAAAGACAATGGCGACGCTCGCCGCCAGGTTCCGGTCAAAGCCGAGGAAAATCAGACTCGCAGCGGCCGCGGCATGAAAGGCTCCCGCCGAGCCTCCGGGTGTCGGAACCACTGATCCGACGAGGCCAAACCCGAGGACAAAGATCACCTGCGTCAATTGAAGGTGTAACCCGAAGGCCACCACAACAAGCCATGTTGCTGCGGTCACGAGCCCCCAGACAAGCAGGGTGTACATGAGGGTCAGAGCCAGCTCGCGAAGGTTGAGCAGGACCGCGAGACCCTCCGTCAGGTGGCTGACAAGGTTGGCAAAAGGCCGCATCACTCGTGGAAACCAGCGTTCGGCCAGTCCGGACATCCAGGCGTTTACCTGAGCCGCCCGGAGGCGCAGAAAGACAAGCGCCGCCACCCCTACGCAGACGCCAAGCAGCAACAGCGCGCCAAGATAGCGCATTGAGGTCAACGCTCGGGCATCGAGTCCCGAGGATCCGGTCGGCTTGAGAAACAGCAGATTGACCGCAAATAGCGCCACCACCGCCGTCATATCGTAGACTCGCTCGATGAGGATCGTAGCTATCGTGGCGCTCGGACGAATCCGTTCGCGCAGGCTCAGTACCATCGGCCTGACAATCTCGCCCGCCCGGCCGAAGATGAAGACGCTGCCGAATCCGATGGCTGTCGCCGCAAAGAGACCCGGCAGACGAATTTTGGCGATTGGATCAAGAAAAGCCTGCCAGCGCAGACTTCGTGCCAACAGGGTGAGGTTGATCAGAATCCCGGCGACAACCAGCGGCAGAATGCCTGCATCGCGGAGGTGAGTCTGTACCTGATGCCATTCGAGACGTCGTGCGAACCAGTAGCACAGACCAATCCCGACCAAGAGAATTAACGCCGATTTGAGCCGCTTGAGGAGAATCTTACCCACGATCAAACCACAATATATAGTAGCGCCACGACACACTACTACAAAATGCCTGGAGGCGCAAGTGTCTAAACCTCTGTGGAATAGCAGGTTGGAGGCTTAAGTCTAAGGGCCGATGTAAAGGAGCAATTTGGAGTGCGGCGACCTGTCGCCGCTTTTGAGTCAGCACTACTGCGGTCAAGGAAGAAGAGTCAATTCTCCTGTCAATGCGCTACCTGTTACGCAAAAGCGGCGACAAGTCGCCGCACTCCAAATTGCTCCCGCCACGCGTCTCTAACCGAAGATGTCTTTGACTTTGCTTCCGACCTTGCCGGCGGAACGATCGCGCTTCTCTTCACTTGCGGCGAATTGCTCGAGTAGCTTCCGCTGCTCGCGGTTCAGGCGCGTCGGAGTGACAACCGAAGCGACTACGAATAGATCGCCGCGCCCCTGGCCCTGCAGTGAGACGATGCCCTTTCCCTTGATGCGAAAGATTGAGCCCGTCTGGGTTGCCTCAGGGATATTCAATGAATCCTCGCCGTCGAGCGTCGGAACGGTAACTTGTGCACCAAGCGCGGCCTGAGTGAAGCTGATTGGAACATTGACGTAGAGATTATTGCCCTGCCGCTCGAATAGCTCGTGCTCCCTGACCTGGATGATGACGTAGAGATCTCCTCGGGGTCCCCCGGCTGTTCCAGCCTCTCCTTCGCCGCTGACTCTGAGCCTCGCACCCGAGTCAACCCCAGCTGGAATCTTGATCTCGAGCGACTGCTCCTTCTCGATGAGGCCCTGGCCACGACAAGTCTTGCAGTAACTGGTGATGACGCGCCCCGTCCCGCGACACTGCTGGCAGGTGCGACTGACTGAAAAGAATCCCTGCTGGAAGCGTACCTGGCCTGCGCCGCTGCACATGTTGCAGACCGACGGCGAGGTACCGGCAGCAGCGCCAGAGCCGTTGCAGGTCTCGCATGGCTCGGCGCGCGGGATGGTCAGCTTCGTCTTGTATCCGGATGCTGCCTGTTCGAGAGTGATCTCGAGGTCGTATCGAAGGTCGCCTCCGCGCCTCGCACCTCCACGCCGGCTGCTGCTCCGGCCGCCGAAGAGATCGCCGAAGAGATCGCCGAGCATGTCCTCGATCCCGCCGAAGTCGCCGGTCCAGCCGCCCTGGCCTGTTGAACTGAGGCCGGCGTGGCCGAAACGATCATAGCGGGCCCGAGTTTCGGAGTTCGAAAGGACGTTGTACGCTTCGGCAGCTTCCTTGAACTTCTCTTCCGACTCGGCATCGCCGCGATTGCGGTCCGGATGATGCTGCATCGCCAGGCGTCGGTACGCGCTCTTCATTTCCTGATCCGTTGCGCTGCGAGTGACGCCGAGTACTTCGTAATAATCCCGTTTCGCCAAGAATGATTACCCTCCCACGATCAATTAATCAGTCCGCTCAACCGACAAAACACGCAATTATAGATCGTCGACGGCATACAGGCTAGGGGCGGCGGGGCAGGCCAGGGCAGGCGGCAGGCCAGAGCGGGCCGAAGGCCGCCACATTCAGCTTCGAGGATACGAATCGGCGAGCATCTGTTCGAGCACGCGAGCTACGTAATTGACTACGCTTATCATCCGCGCGTATTCCATTCGCACGGGACCAACGACGCCGAGACTGCCGACAACCCGATCGCCGACCGTATAGGCTGAGGTGACCACGGCGCAGCCGCGCAAACTCGGAAGGTTGTTCTCTGCGCCGATTCGTACCCCGACGGGAGGCGGCTGAGTCAACGGGACAACGCACTCGTTGAGCAGCTTGACGAGCCGGCTCTTCTCTTCGAAGACACGAAAGAGCTCGCGCATGCGTTCCGTGTCGGCGAAGTCTCGCTTTGTGATCATGTTTGAGGTGCCTTCAACAAAGACTCCGGGCACGCCAGCCGGGCCATCGCTCAGCCCGCGCTCACACAGAAGGATCGCATTCTGAAGCAGGCGGTCGTAGAGCGCCTTCTCTTCGACCATGCGACGGACGAGCTCCGCCCGCATGTCTGCGAGGCTCATGCCGCGAAACGACGAGTTGACATAACGTGTTGTCCGGTCGAGCTCCTCCTGCGAGAAGTCCTCATCGACTCGCACCATGCGATCCTGGACGATTCCGGTCTGAGAAATCGTCACCACGAGCACCAGTCCATCACTCAGTCGAACAAATTCGATGTGTTTGATGACATCGTGCGAGGAACTCGGCGAGACGACGATGCCGACATGCTCTGAGAGGTCGGAAAGCAGATGCGAGGCTCGGGACATGAGTCGGTCGGCGCTCGGCCAAGTCTCGCGGTGCATCTCCCGCTCGATGGTTGTGGCGTCCGACTGCGAGAGGCGAGTCTGCTCGAGAACATGATCGACGTAGAAGCGATAACCGCGGTCGGTAGGGACTCTGCCTGAGGATGTGTGAGGTTGTTCGAGGTATCCGGCCTCTTCCAGGTCGCCAATTATGTTGCGAACTGTGGCGGCGGAGAGCCCTTCGCTGGTCAGCTTGGCGATTGCACGAGACCCGACCGGCTCGCCGGTGGCGATGTGGGTCTTGACCAGAAGCGCGAGCATCTCGCGGCTTCGTTCGTCAACCATGACGGTCTCGTCTGGCACCGGATCTAAAGTAGCATCGCATCTGAAAAAGTGTCAAGAATTAGGTTTTTCGATCATTTCGTTCTAAGACGCGTTGGGGGCGGCTCCTGAGCCGCCCTCTTTGCGGATCGGACGTTTGAGGGCGGCTCGCGAGCCGCCCCTACGAGATCACTTCGTTGACAAGAGCATTCAGGTCGCTGAAGAAGACCGAACGAGCCATTACCCGATCGCATCCCGCGGCCCGCGCCTCCTCCTGTCGTTGCGAGTTGATGTGCGAGACAAATCCGAAGGTCTTGATGGCCTTCAGTTGTGGATCGCTCTTTATCTTATTTATCAGCTCGATGGGCGAGCACGCTGAGGCATCGAGATCGACGATCACCAGTTTCGCCTTGAGCGTGCGAGCGAGGTCCAGCGCCTGTTCTGGCTTCCTCGCAAAGGTGGTCTCGCCATTTGCCGTCAGCACCGCGTCGTTTATGCGAGCGGAAAAGAAGAGGTTATCGACAAGTGCGACTACTTGTTCTGACACGCGGTTACTCTCGTTTGAAAGGCATTCGGGAGGTTGCTTGCTTCGCCTTTGAGATTGTACTATTGTTCTCAATCTAGTAACAGGCCGGGCGTTGATCGAGTTACAGGGGCTCCGGACGAGGTCTCAGGCTCGGGCGCGTCTGCCAAAACGGTGAAATGAGCCGCGCGTGATAGATTACCTTCCAATACTGATTGTCTTCGTCTTCATTGCCGGCTTCGCAGTAACAAACGTCGTCCTCTCCCACTTCATTGGACGGCGCCGCGACACGCGCGCCAAGCTGATCCCCTACGAATGCGGAATGGACCCGGTCGGCTCGGCCCACCAACGCTTCTCGGTGAAGTTCTACCTGGTGGCCATGCTTTTCATTCTCTTCGACATTGAAGCAGTCTTCCTGGTGCCCTGGGCAGTGGTCTTCAAGTCGCTGGCCGAGCGACTCTCGCGCCCGTTCGTCTTCTTCGAAATGATGATCTTCATCGCTGTCCTGCTCGTCGGATATATATATGTCTGGCGCAAGGGCATCTTTGAGTGGGTGCGAGGCTAGGGCAGGTAAAACTCTATGGGCCTGGAAACCAAACTTGGCGAGGTAATGCCGGACGTTTTGACGACCCGCCTCGATTCGCTGATCAACTGGGCGCGGAAATCGAGCCTCTGGCCTGCGACCTTCGGGCTCGCCTGCTGTGCGATCGAGATGATGGCGATGACGGATCCGCGTCACGACGTGGCGCGATTCGGCGCCGAGGTCTTTCGTGCGAGCCCTCGCCAGGCGGATGTCATGATTGTTGCGGGCAGAGTCTCGATCAAGATGGCGCCGGTGTTGCGCCGGATTTATGACCAGATGCCCGAGCCGAAGTGGGTAATCTCAATGGGAGTCTGCGCCTCGGCCGGTGGTGTCTTCAATAACTATGCGATCGTCCAGGGTGTCGACAAGGTCGTGCCTGTCGACATTTTTGTGCCGGGCTGTCCGCCGCGCCCGGAGGGGCTGATCTACGCGGTCATGAAGCTCCAGGAGAAGGTCGAGAAGGATTCCGTTCTCGCCGGCGGGGATGACATCAGGAAGATCGCGTGAGTTACCCGGCGCCAGGGCGGCTCGCGAGCCGCCCCTACGAGAAACTTTGTAGGGGCAGGGCTTGTCCCTGCCCGTCCCGTGCCCGAAGGGCGCGGGTAAGCCTGCAAATGATGGACACGTAACCCCAATCAGAGCTCGCGATACGCCGACACCACAGGTCTTCAGGTGCAGTTTGCCGGGACAGTTGAGCAGATCATCGAAGCGCTCGGGGAAGTGACCGTGATTGTCAAGCGAGAGGGGTTGCTTCCTTTCATGACCTACCTTCGCGACGAGCCGCGTCTTCGATTCAACTTTCTCAGCGACGTCGGCGGTCTGGACCTCGGCGAGTTTGCGGCACCTCGATTTGCAATTGTCTACCAGCTCTACTCGCTGATTCATAACCACAGGCTGAGGGTCAAGGTACACCTGGACGAGGAAGATGCGCGAATACCCACGGTCGAGGGTATCTGGAAGACTGCCAACTGGCTGGAGCGCGAAATCTACGACATGTTCGGTGTTGTCTTCGAAGGTCACACGGATCTCCGCCGCATACTCATGCCGGCCGACTATGATGGCTATCCGCTGCGCAAGGACTTCCCGATCAAGGGCTATTGAGCGCTATGGAAACCAGAGAGATCCTCGATTCCAACCTCCTCGATATCGACAGCCGGCCGTCCGGATGCTCTGGCCGATACGAACATGACTGTTTCGATGGGACCACAGCACCCGTCGACGCATGGGGTTCTTCGTCTCGAGCTGGTATTGGATGGCGAGACGGTCGTCAAGGTCACGCCCGAGATTGGCTATCTCCATACCGGAATGGAGAAGCAGATGGAGGAAGAGAAGTGGCAGCAGGTCGTGACGATCACCTGCCGCATGGACTATCTCAACTCCATGGGCAACGACCTCGGCTACGTACCTGGCAGTCGAGAAACTTCTGGGCATCGAGGCTCCGCCGCGTGCGCAGGTGCTGCGAGTGCTGCTTACAGAGCTCAATCGAATTGGGTCTCACATCGTCTGGTGGGGAACGCATGTCATGGATATCGGGGCCATGACCGGCTTCTTCTATGCTTTTACGGAGCGCGAGACGATTCTCGATCTGTTCGAATGCGTCTCGGGCGCGAGGCTCCATCAGAGCTACTTTCGCATCGGCGGCGTCCATTCTGAGGTGCCGGCAAACTTCCCGGGGCTCACAGGGCGATTCATCGATCAGTTTCCGAAGTTTCTCGATGAGGCCAGGAAGCTTGTCACCGGCAACCGGATTTTCCAGCGAAGGACCCGGGGAGTCGGCCGCATATCAGCGGAAGATGCCATCCAGTTGGGTCTCTCCGGTCCCTCGATTCGTGGCAGTGGAGTCAACTGGGACATTCGCAAGAGTGAGCCATATTCGGGCTACGAGACCTACGATTTTGATGTGCCCGTCTATCACGATGGCGATGTCTGGTCGCGGTACCTGGTGCGCATGGACGAGATGTGGGAGAGCCTGAAGATCTGCCGTCAGGCCCTCGACAGGTTGAAGGAGCCGGGTCCGATTGTCGCGGACCATCCAAAGCTCAAGCTGCCGCCTCGCGACCTGATGAAAGAGCACATCGACGTCATGATCCATCACTTTCTGGTGGCGTCGGAGGGCTTCACGGTCCCGACCGGTGAAGTCTACCAGCCGATTGAGTCGGCTCGGGGCGAGCTTGGATTCTACGTCGTCAGCAACGGGCAGGACCGGCCATGGCGAGTGCGGGTCCGGGCTCCATCCTTCGTCAATCTCGAGGCGTTGCCGGCCATGGTGGAAGGACAATTGATCGCAGATGTGGTCGCGGCCATCGGAAGCATCGATATCGTGCTCGGCGATGTCGATCGATAGTGAACTGAATGTATAGCGAAAGTAACGAGCGAAAGATTGACGAGCTCCTGACGCACTATCCCGTCAAGCGCTCAGCGATTCTTCCCGCGCTCTTCATTGCGCAGGAGGAGCACGGCTATGTGACCGACGAGGACGTCAAGTACCTTGCCCGGCGGCTCGACATGCGAGTCAATGAAGTCGAAGAGGTGGTCACGTTCTATTCGATGTACTCACGCAAGCCGGTAGGTAAGTACAAGCTTCAGGTGTGCCGCACAATATCCTGCATGCTCGTCGGCGCCGAGAAGTTGACGGATCACCTCTGCACCAAGCTCGGCGTCGGAGTTGGAGGAACGACCCCTGACGGAAAGTTCACTGTTCAGGAGGTTGAGTGCCTGGGCTATTGCGATCTCGCGCCCGTGCTCCAGGTGAACTTCGATTATCACGAGCGAGTCACGCCCGAGCTTGCAGATCAGATCATTGATCCTTTGACCTGATGGATCCCGCGCGGGCCGTGAGACCTGAATCATGACCAAAGTTCTGACATCCAGATTTGATCTCAAAGGCGAGGCCTGTGACATCGACGTCTACCTCAAGACCGGCGGGTACGAGGCTCTCAGGAAGACGCTTCGTGAATTCAAGCCGGACGGAGTGATTGACGAGGTCAAGAAGTCATCCCTCCGCGGGCCGAGGAGGGGCAGGATTCCCAACGGGAATGAAATGGAGTTTCGTTCCGAAGGAATCGAAGCGGCCGAAGTATGTGGTCTGCAATGCCGACGAGTCTGAGCCGGGCACGGGCAAGGACCGCGACCTCATGCGCTACGATCCTCATCAGATGATCGAAGGCATGATCATCACCGCCTACGCTCTCGGCGCGCCAAACAACTACATCTACATTCGGGGCGAATACTGGTACATCAAGGATATTCTCGAACGCGCAATTGCTCAGGCTGAAAGCAGAGGCTTCCTGGGCAGGAATATTCTCGACTCCGGATTCAACTGCAATATCTATGTGCACACCGGAGCGGGCGCCTACATTTGCGGCGAGGAGACGGCGCTCCTCGAGTCATTGGAAGGCAAGCGCGGTCATCCGCGGCTGAAACCGCCCTTTCCCGCAGTCGTCGGACTCTACGGCGGACCCACGGTAGTCAACAATGTCGAGACTCTGGCAGCCGTGCCCTGGATCATTCTCAACGGTGGTGATGCCTACAAGGCGCTCGGCACTGAGAAGAGCGGTGGGACGAAACTATTCACAGTCAGTGGCCATGTCGCGAGACCCGGAAACTACGAAGTACCGATGGGCTATCCGTTGATGAAACTGATCAACGAAGAATGTGGCGGTATAGCAGGTGGCCGCAAGCTGAAAGCCGTAATTCCCGGCGGCTCGAGCGTTCCGATTCTGACTCCCGAGGAGTGCGAGAAGGCAAACATGGACTACGAATCGATCGCCGCTGCCGGCTCGATGCTCGGGTCCGGCGGTGTCATCGTCATGGACGAGACTACCGACATCTTTGAGACGACGCGCAATCTGACGCACTTTTACAAACACGAGTCCTGCGGCTGGTGCACACCCTGCCGCGAAGGAACACGCTGGCTGATGAAGGTATTTGAGCGAATGCATCGCTACGAAGGCGTGCCGGGTGACATCGAGCTGCTCTACGATCTCGCCGACAAGATACTCTTCAAGAGCTTCTGTCCGCTGGGTGACGCGGCAGCGATGCCGGTTCAGTCGGCAATAAAGAAATTCAGAGGCGACTTCGAGAGCCGCATAAAGCAGACACTGGTTCAAATCCAGGCAGCCGATTGACACGTTAAAGATGGAAACCGTCAAACTGACAATCAACGGACGCGAGGTGACTGCCCCAAAGGGGGAGTTGCTTATCGAAGTCTGCGAAATGAACGGCATCTTTCTGCCGAGGTTCTGCCACTTTCGCGGACTGACTGCCCAGGCCTCGTGCCGGATGTGCGTAGTTCGCATCGAAAAGATTCCCAAGCTCCAGACCGCCTGTACTGTGCCGGTCACCGAAGGGATGATCGTCAACACGGAGTCGCAGGAGATCGAAGAGACGCGCTCAGCCATGATCGAGTTTCTCCTCTCCAACCACCCTGTAGATTGTCCGGTGTGCGACAGAGCTGGAGAGTGCGAGCTTCAGGACCAGACATACGGCTTTGGTGAGGATCGCACGCGATCGAGATTTCAGGACAAGGAGCCGACTCTCGAGCGTCAGATATCTCCGTTCATCTATAACGATCCGCAGAGGTGCGTCGTCTGCAAGCGGTGCACTCGAGTCTGCGAGGAATGGATGGATGAGTTTGCGATCACCACGGTCAACCGCGGCTCGCACACTCTGATCAGCTCCTTCTCGGGTTGGGTTGAGTGCTCCGATTGCGGCAATTGCGTCGACGTCTGCCCGACGGGTACGCTCCTGCACGTTCCCTACAAGTACATCGCGAGGCCCTGGGATCTGAAGCAGACGCCGACCATCTGTAACTTCTGTTCGGATGGCTGCTCGATTCTTGCAGGTACTCGAAGTGAAGAGGTGGTCCGGGCAGTGGCGCGCGATGGGCGCGGGCGCACGGCCGGAGGCATCAATCACGACTTTCTCTGCGCGCTGGGCCGCTACTCGATCGACTTCGTCCATAATCCCGATCGTGTGGAGCAGCCACTCATTCGCCGCGGAGACCACCTCGTCCCGACGACCTGGGATGATGCATTGAGATTTGTCGCACAGCGCCTTGGCGAGGTAAGGAAGGAGCATGGAGGTGACGCGATTGGCCTGGTCAGCGCGCCGCGTCTGCTGAATGAGGATCAATACGTAATCCGCAGGTTTGCCGATGAAGTTCTTGAAACAAAGAACGCAGGCTTCTTACGCGACGAAGACGAGATCGATCTCGACTCATTCTTCAAGTATGGCTCTCCTCCAATTGCCACACAGGAGCGCATTCAGCAGGCAGAGACGATTCTTCTGATAGGCTCAGATCCGAACGAGGAGAACCCGCTGACGGCGTTCTCGATTCGATGGGCGGTTCGACAGAAGTCGGCGCGGCTGCTGATCGTCAATTCGATGGGCAGCCGGCTCGAGCGACAAGCCGAAATTGCCTTGAGAGTGCGCGAAGGGAGCGAGTCGGCGGTGATCGCCGGCCTGCTCGATCCCGGAGCATTGTCATCAGTGGCCAACGCGACTGGGGTAAGCGCCGAAAGCTGGAAGGCTCTCCGGCAGGTGCTGTCTGGACAGTCAGCATGCGGTCATTATCTTCGGTGATGAAGTTACCGGGACTGCGGCTGAGGCGCTGCCGCTCCTCGAGCGAACGCTGGCGACTCCCAATCCGGAAGCGGCGCAGGCTGCCAGGAAGGCCCGGCTTGATGCTCTGGCGAGCGAGGTGCGATCGACCAATTCGACCCAAAAGCCGGCCATCAATGAGAACCCTTATACTTACATTGTTCCCCAGCCGACGCTCGAGGTTGCGCATGAACCGGTTTCATGGTCGAGCAAGTTCTATTTCCTACCCCTCGTGCGTTATTCGAACTCACTTGGCGCCTTTCAGATGGGCCTCTCCAAGGCTCCCCGTTTTACTGCTGACGGCCTCAAGGCTCTCTACGTAGCCGGTGAAGATCTGATCGCTCGCGCGAACGCCAGCGGAGATACCGGCAAAGCTTCGATCAATACTCGAAGGGCTGGAGCTTCTCGTGGTTCAAGACATATTTCTGACGGAGACGGCGCGGCTCGCCGACGTCGTCTTCCCGGTGACGAGTTTTGCTGAGAGCCAGGGAACTCAGGTCAATAACGGCGGGCAGGTGCAGCTTGTTCGGCGTGCAATCCCGCCGCTCGGACAGGCGAGACCGGATTGGATGGTCGTCAATTCGCTGGCGCGGCTCATGGGAACTGAATGGGGTTATCAGGGATCGGTCAAGGCGATCTTCAAGGAGATTTCAGAGAGAGTCGATGGATACGCGGGCCTTTCGCATAATCGGCTGGCGGCGGAGGGTGCGATGGCCACCAAACCGAAGGCTGTAGACACGGGCGGGATCGACCAGAGCGAGCTGACGAGCCGGCTGGCGCGTGAGATCGAAAGCGTCGACACAAACGTGCCGATTGACCAGGCGCCGCTCGAGACGAAGGCCGGTTCACGTTTGCACCGTCGCTATCCGCAGATCACGCGGTACTCGGACAATCTGCCGCCTGGCCCGGCAGAGAGTGAAGAAGAGCGCAGCGCACCGCTGATGTTCCCGGCGTAGATCGTTACACGATCCTCCTCCGGCATCCGCGCGAATTAGCGGATGCGAGAAGGTAGCCAGGGGCAATGCGAAGCGCAGCCCCTGGAATGCGCGCGACCGAGAATTGCCCAGCGCCTCTGGAAAGGGCGCGAGACTTCCAGAACGATATGAGCCAATGTCGAGGCTTTGGTCCGGCGTCCTTTCAGGACGCAGGTTCTGCTGTGGGTACGTATTCCAGGCGGTTTCACTGCGCTATTCGCTCGCTCCCGTGCGCCACCTTCTTGCACTAACCCAAGCATCGCGGGATTGAGACAGTCTGCTATCCGTGCGCGGGTATCAGCTGAGACAGCAAAATCAATGTCGACTGACGTTCAGTTTATTGCCCTGAAGCTGCTCAAGATCGTTGTGGTCTGGACCTTTGTCATGCTGGTCCTCGCCTACATGATCTATGCCGAGCGGCGAGTGCTGGCCGTAATCCAGAACCGTCTCGGACCGAACCGCGTGGGTCCATTTGGCCTGCTCCAGCCCTTTGCCGACGTACTCAAGTTCCTCTTCAAAGAAGACATCATTCCGCTGGCGGTCAACAAGTGGCTCTACCTGGTGGCTCCTGTAGTGACGCTCACGCCGGCAATGATGGTCCTGATCGTCTATCCATTCGGTCCGACGGTCAACATTCCATTCCTCGGGCCGGTCAATCTCTACGTTACGCATTTCAACGTCGGTCTTCTTTACGTTCTCGCGCTGACCAGCCTCGGCATTTACGGCATCGTTCTGGCGGGCTGGTCCTCGAATTCAAAGTACAGCCTGCTTGGAGGGCTGCGCTCGTCTGCGCAGATGATCAGCTACGAGCTTAGCCTGTCGCTGTCGCTCATCGGGGTTGTGCTCCAGGCGGGCTCACTCGATCTGGTGAAGATTGTCCAGAACCAGTCGGGTTGGTGGGGTCTCAAGTGGCATGTCTTCTTCTTTCAGCCTCTGGGATTCCTGATCTACCTGGTGAGCGCGATTGCCGAGACGAATCGAGTGCCATTCGATCTGCCCGAGGCCGAGACCGAGCTGGTGGCCGGTTTCCACACAGAGTACAGCGCCATGAAGTTTGCCATGTTCTTCATGGCAGAGTACGTCAACATGACGACCGTCTCCGTACTGGCGGCGACACTCTTTCTCGGTGGATGGAACGGACCGGGAGTTGCGCAATTGCCATGGCTCGGGCCGATCTACTTTCTGGCCAAGGTCTTCTTCTTCCTGTTCCTCTATATCTGGGTGCGGGGAACGCTTCCAAGGTTTCGATATGACCAGCTCATGAACTTCGGCTGGAAATTCCTTCTGCCGCTGGCGCTGCTGAACATAGTCATTTCGGCAGTCATCGGACTAGTGGCGCTTTAATCAGATGCAGATACTTTTTCTCGTATTCGCGGCGCTCGCGGTAGTCGCAGCTTTCAATGTGATACTGCAGCGGAATCCGATCTACAGCGCAATCGGTCTGATAGTCACTCTCTGCGCGCTGGCGGGGCTGTTCCTGACGCTTTCCGCACAGTTCATCGCGGCAATCCAGATCATCGTCTACGCCGGCGCGATCATGGTGCTCTTTGTCTTTGTGATCATGCTTCTCAACGTTCGCGCCGAAGAAGCCAAGGCTGATCGTCAGAAGTATCTCAAGTTGCTTGCCGGACCTCTCTTCCTCGCACTTCTCGCGGAGGTCTTTCTTGCGGTCCGCTACATAGACGATCCGCCGCCGGGACTGCCTTCCGGGGTGGACGCCGCACAGATTCCCGGAACGGTTGAATCTCTGGGTCAGGCGATGTTCTCGAGCTACGTACTGCCCTTTGAGGCTGTATCTGTGCTCATTCTTATGGCAATGGTGGGTGCGATGCTTCTCGCTCGGCGTGAGCATGAGGAGAAGCCTGCTGTGGGGGGTCCAAAGCAATGATTCCACTCTCCTGGTATCTCGCGCTGAGCGCGGTTCTTTTCACCATCGGCGTTATCGGCGTCCTCATCCAGCGCAATGTAATTTCGCTTTTCATGTGCATTGAGCTCATGCTCAACGCCGTCAATCTGACGCTGGTGGCCTTCTCGCGGTACCTGGGATCGCTGACGGGCCAGCTATTCGTCTTCATCGTGCTCGCCGTGGCGGCAGCCGAAGCCGCCGTGGGCCTCGCAATCATCATTTGCCTCTATCGTAATCGCGAGACCCTCAACGTAGATGACGCGGACCTGCTCAAGCTTTAGGAGTCAGCCGCGCCAGACGGAGTCAGTCTACAGATGATCAAGTGGATCACGCTAGCGCCGATGATCGGCGCACTAATCAATGGATTGTTCGGCAAGCGCTTCAGTGAGCGGCTGATTGGCCTGATAGCGTGTGGTTCAGTTGCCGTTTCGGCGGTCTTGTCCTTTTATGTTTTCCTGGCGCAGCTTCTGCCATTACCGCCGGAGAGTCGCCGGCTGACAGAGCACTTTTTCACATGGCTGGCCGTGGGCAATTTCCGGGCTGACTTCGCCTACCTCGTCGATCCGCTCTCGGGCATCTACATTCTCTTCATCACAGGCGTCGGCCTTCTGATTCACATTTACGCCACCGGTTACATGCATGGCGATCCAGGCTACTACCGGTTTTTTGCGTATCTCAATCTGTTCATGTTCATGATGCTGACGCTCGTCCTGGCCGACAATCTGCTGCTGCTGTTTGTTGGTTGGGAAGGCGTAGGCCTCTGCTCCTACCTCCTGATCGGATACTACATCCGACGCAAGGAAGCCGGAGACGCAGCCAAGAAGGCGTTCATTGTCAACCGGGTTGGCGACTTCGGCTACATGATTGCGATGTTTCTGGTCTTCACCGCCTTTGGGACGATCAGCTTTGTCGACAAGACGATCGGGGGCGCGAGTATACCGACATTTCTGAGCCAGGCGGCGTCGCGCCCGGTCGAAGTCTTTGGCGTCTTCGGCGTGATGACGGCGATCGGCCTGCTGATGTTTCTCGGCGCGACCGGCAAGAGCGCCCAGATACCGCTCTTTGTGTGGCTTCCCGATGCGATGGCCGGTCCGACTCCTGTCTCGGCTCTGATTCACGCCGCTACTATGGTCACGGCCGGCGTCTACCTGGTCACTCGCTGCAGCGCTATTTTCGTAAAGTCCGGAACGGCTCTCGCTGTGGTCGCCGTCATCGGAGCGCTGACGGCATTATTCGCAGCGACCATCGGATTGGCGCAGAACGATATCAAGAAGGTCCTTGCCTACTCGACCATTTCCCAGCTCGGATACATGTTCCTGGCCTGCGGAGTTGGTGCGTTTACCGCGGGCATCTTCCATGTCATGACTCACGCCTTCTTCAAGGCGCTGCTCTTCCTCGGAGCAGGCTCGGTTATTCATGGAATGCACGACGAGCAGGATCTGCGCCGGATGGGCGGCTTGAAGAAGTATCTGCCGATCACCTTTGCGACGATGGCCGCCGGCTGGCTGGCGATCAGCGGATTCCCGCTTTTCTCCGGATTCTTCAGTAAAGACGAGATACTCTGGCGCACGTTCTCGACCACGGCGCTGCCGGGCAAATGGGGCCACGTGCTCTGGATCGTTGGAGTCGTGACCGCGCTCCTGACGGCGATCTACATGACGCGGCTGATGGTCATGACTTTCTGGGGTAAGGAGCGATTCCACGATGCCGGGAGCGAGCATGGCCACCACGGAGAGGGCCATGAGCCGCACGAATCACCGCCGTCAATGTGGATGCCATTGGTGCTGCTTGCGGTGCTTTCCGTGATTGGAGGATGGATCGGAGTTCCACATGCCCTCAGCAGCCTGATCGGAATTCACGCGCCCAATCACTTTGAAGAGTTCCTGGAGCCGGCGATCGCAACGGTCAAACCTGAGCATGCCCCAGAATGCCATTGGAACCGTAGGGGCGGATGCCACACCGGCGGCGGCCGAGAGCTCGGATGAGATAAACAGTGAGCGCTTGTTTACCCTGGTCTCGACGATCGTGGCTTTACTGGGGCTTGGAATCGGCTGGGTTCTCTTTACCCGTCAGCCAGTGCGGACCATGCCATCGCTGCTCGAGAACAAGTACTACGTCGATGAGATATATGACGGCGCGATCATCACTCCGATAGAGGAGGGCTCGCGGGGTTTCCTTTGGAAGATTGTCGACGTCAGGATCATTGACGGATTCGTCAATGGTGTAGCCAGGGTATTTGCGGCGCTCGCAGGAACCCTGCGCCACACGCAGACGGGATTTGCTCGCGGGTACGCGGCGGTGATTCTGATCGGCGCGATCGTTGTCATTGGCTACTTTGCCACGCGATAGAACAAATGAACTCAGCGATCATCTCGATTACCACTTTTCTACCGGCGGTCGGCGCGCTGGCGATACTCCTGCGCAGTCTTGCATCGCGGAACGAGGCCGACCAGGAGCGCCTCGACAGGCAGTACAGGTGGATTGCACTCATCTTCACCATAGTTACGTTTATTGCGTCGCTGGTGATAGTGGCGCTCTTTGACTCGAGTCGAAGCGGACCACAGGAGGTCCTTCGCGCCGATTGGATACGGGCGCTCGGAGTCTCATACTTCGTCGGAGTGGACGGGATCAGTCTCTGGCTGGTGGTTCTGACAACGTTTCTCATGCCGGTATCCGTGCTTGCCAGCTGGAGCGTCAACAAGCGCGTGCGCGAATATATGATGTTCATGCTCGTGCTCGAAACGGGCATGGTCGGCGTGTTCGTAGCGCTCGACATGTTTCTCTTCTACATCTTCTGGGAAGTGACCCTCGTCCCGATGTATTTCCTTATCGGAGTATGGGGCGGCGAGCGACGCGTCTACGCGGCAGTCAAGTTCTTCCTCTACACGATCTTCGGCAGCCTGCTGATGCTTGTGGCAATCATTGCCGTCTACTACATCAACGGTGGCACAACTTTTGACGTCACGCAGATTGCGGCCAACATAGCAGCGCACCGCCTTGTTATTCGTGAAGACATCCAGATCTGGCTCTGGCTGGCTTTTGGACTTGCGTTCTTCATTAAGGTCCCACTCTTTCCGTTCCACACCTGGTTGCCGGATGCCCACGTCGAGGCGCCGACAGCGGGATCGATCATTCTGGCAGGCGTACTGTTGAAGATGGGGACCTACGGGCTGATGCGGTTCAATCTGCCGCTCTTTCCGCAAATCTCGCATGCTGCGGCTCCATACGTCATGGCGCTGGCTGTCATTGGGATCATTTACGGCGCACTGGTGGCGATGGTTCAGCCGGACATGAAGAAGCTGGTAGCTTACTCATCGGTGAGCCACCTCGGGTTTGTCGTGCTCGGGATATTCGCCTTTACCGACAAGTCCATGCAGGGCGCGCTCTACCAGATGCTCAACCACGGTGTCTCGACGGGCGCCCTCTTCCTATGTGTGGGAATGATTTACGAGCGGCGACACACGAGAGAGATCGCCGAATTCGGCGGTATCGCCACGCGCATGCCTAACTACTCGACGCTCTTCATGGTTGTTACTCTTTCGAGCCTCGGACTGCCTTTGCTCAACGGCTTCATCGGCGAGTTTCTGATTCTGCTTGGAACGTTCACTTCGGATGTGCCTCACGCAGTCACCTTTGCGGTGCTCGGCGCGACAGGCGTTATTCTCTCCGCGGTCTACCTGCTCTGGATGATGCAGCGAGTCCTCTTTGGCGAGATCACGCGAAAGCAGAATGAAGAGTTGACCGATCTCAATTTCCGTGAAGAGGTAGCATTGGTTCCACTGGCGATCATGGCGCTGATAATGGGCCTTGTTCCGATGGTCTTCCTGAGGCCGACTCAAGCGACCATAAACGCCCTCCGCGATGGCCTTGCGGGAAGCAAGGCGGCCACCGCCTGGCGCATCACAAAGTAATGCCAGGTAAATGCCAGGTAAATGCCAAGTAAATGCCAAGTAAATGAATGATCTGAATCTAAGCTACGCATCGATCCTTCCCGAGATCATTGCCTCCCTGACGGGCGTGGTGATCATGATGGTCGATGCCTTCTCGAACAAGGAGGGAGCGCGACGCCGCGGAGCGGTGATCGCGATGATTGGGCTGAGTGCCACGCTGGCTGCGATTGTCGGGCTCTGGGCGGGCGTCTGGCCGGTGCTCGAGAGTACGACCTTCGGCGGAATGGTCGTCGTTGACGAGCTGAGGCTCTTCTTCTCGATGATCGTGGTTCTCGTCGGATTGGTGGCAAGTCTGATGGCGACACAGTTCCTCCGGGACGAGCAATTGCCGGGAGGAGAGTTCTATAGCCTCCTTCTGTTTGCGATCACCGGAATGCTGTTGCTTACGGCTGCAAGTGATCTGGTGATGGTATTTCTTGGTCTCGAGATCTCCTCGATCACGACCTACGTGATGGCGTGTTACCGGAGGACCGATCCGCGCTCCAATGAGTCATCGCTCAAGTACTTCCTGCTCGGGTCATTTTCGACAGCCTTCCTGCTATACGGTCTTGCGTTGACGTACGGCGCGACAGGGACAACCAATATAGCTTCGATCTACCAGGCGATTTCGGCCGGCTCGGTCATCTATCCCCAACTGCTTTTCATAGGTGCGGCGATGATGCTCGTAGGATTTGGCTTCAAGGTGGCGAGCGTGCCGTTTCATCTCTGGACGCCGGACGTCTACGAGGGGGCACCGACGCTGGTCACGGCTTTCATGGCGACTGCGGCAAAAGCAGCGGTTTTTGCGGCATTCCTGCGAGTCTTCACGATCGGGCTCAACGCAACCAACAGCCCTTTGGGCGCAGAGCTGCATGCCGCATGGACAGGTGCAATCTCCGTGATAGCCGTGCTCACCATGACAATCGGCAACGTGATTGCGCTCTCGCAGCGAAACATCAAGCGCATGCTCGCCTATTCGTCGATTGCTCATGCGGGCTATGCCCTGGTCGGATTTCTGACTGGTGACTACGCTCCTGTAGCCTTCTACATGCTGACCTATTCGGTCATGAATCTCGGGGCATTTGTGGTCATTCAGTTGTTTGCGCGAGCTGGAGACGTTCGGACCGAAATCGCCGACTATGCCGGTGTAGGCTTCAAGGTGCCGGAGATGAGTTTCCCGCTGGCGATCTTTCTCCTGAGCCTGGCCGGAATCCCGCCGACCGCCGGATTCATGGGTAAATTCTTCGTCTTCAAGGTTGCCTGGGATGTGGCGCCGCACCTGCACTGGCTCGTAATCGCGGCGATCATCAACAGCATTATTTCAATCTACTATTACCTTTATCCCATAGTGGTCATGTTCTTTCGTCCACTGCCCGAGCGTTATGACAAGCCGCGGATGACCGGGCGCGATGGCCGTGGCGCTCATGGCGACGCTGCTGGCCACCTTCTATCTCGGTATCCTTCCCAATCGCGTTCTGAGCTGGCTTGACCATGGGGCCGGAAGAACGCAAGTCTCGTCCAGTAATCCAAAGTAGTCATGGCCAAGGCGTCATCGAATGACCCGGCACCGCGCGCATCCGACCTCGTAAGTCAGATCAAAGCCCGAGTCGGCGACACTCTTCCCGCGACTATCTACCGTGATAGAGTCCGGACGCAGCGAACGCGCAGCTACCGGCTCAATGCTCCTGCTCGTGCCACCCCGATAGAAATCCTTCATACTCTGCTTGGAGTCGAGCTGCGAATTGGGAGTCGAAGGATAAGCTGCCCGGATCGCGCAACGGCTCGATATCTCTCGGTCTTTGCCAGGCTCGGCGTCGGCGAGGTCGCGATACCCTATGACATCACGGTTATCTCCCGCCTGGCGGACGACCTCGAGTCAGGATGGTTTCAGATTCTGGCGCTCATTGAGCATCTGACTCGCGACAGGACCCCGCAGTTCAGAAGCCGCGTGCGTCTGCAGATTGTAGAGGAACAGCGGCAAGAGATAGGCGACGCCGGCGCCGGCCCTGCTATCCCTGAGTTCATCCAGAATACCCGGCAACGTCCACGAAGATAGCGATGCCAAGGAGGCTTTTTGAAGCTCGGTTTTGGGTTGACGATCGCTTTTGTTGTGCTGCTTGTTGCCGGATCGGTGCCCGCCCAGGTATCAAGCTCACCGACGCTGAATGAGATCAAGAAGAGAGACCTGGTATTGTTGTCTCTCAAGCGAGATCGCGTTCGCCTCTCTGATCTGATCGGCTCGAACCGGCCGGTGATTATCGATTTCTGGGCCACGTGGTGCGGGCCGTGCAGGGTTGAGATTCCGCACCTCGTCGAAATTGCTCACCAATATCGGGCGCAAGGGCTGGTCGTCATTGGGCTGACAATTGAGGACCCGAGTAAGTACGCCGATGCAGTCCGGCAGTTCACTCGTCAGTATCAGATGGATTACACCGTCGGTTTTGCTCCCCCCGAGGTCTTCCACGCTTTCGATAGCTCGGGCGGCCGAACTCTCCTGCCTCAGACCTACATATTTGGAGGAGATGGTAAGCTCGTCAAAAGGCTAGTCGGATACAACGAGCGAATCGGAAAAGAAATACTGGTTCAAGCCGTCGAACAGGCCATTGGCAACAGCCCGCCCCCCAGGCGTTAACTCACTGGTGGCGGAATAGGGCTCAACCTACTATCATAAGAGGGCGGCTCGCGAGCCGCCCCTACGCCGCAACGTTGTAGGGGCAGGGCTTGTCCCTGCCCGCCCGGCGCCGTCTGGCGCCGGTATTCGAGGCGGAGTGCAATTGCAATGAGAAACGCCAATCGACCTTACCGAGAGAGGCTCTGCGCGGTCATCGCGGCCGTGGTACTTTGCCTTGCGACCGCATGCGCGCCGTCCAGTGTCGTCGACACCACCGGTGGCCGTGTCAGCAAAGCTGAAGGCGGAGTCAAAGAGCTCAAGGATTTTGAGGTTCAGATGCTCGATGCTCCACCAGTCAAGCTGTCGAAGCTGGCCGGCGACAACAAGGTGCTCCTGGTGAATTTCTGGGCTACATGGTGCGGTCCCTGCGTGGGCGAGATCCCTTACCTCGCAGCCGCGCAGAAAGAGTATCGTGACAAGGGTGTCGAGCTGATCGGGTTGTCGGTGGAGGATCCGCGAGAGGCGAGCGAAGAAGTGAGAGCATTCGCTCGCAAGAATGGAATTAACTATCAGCTTGGGTTTGCCTCACCTGAGCTCTTCAACGCTTTCAACGATGATCCTCGCGGTGCAATTCCGCAAACATTCATCTTTTCGAAAGATGGTAAGTTGGTTAAGCACATCAAGGGAAGCAATCCCAGCCTCATGAAAGAGATGTTGGAAGAGGGGATTGAAGAGGCTTTGAAAGCGTGACAGAAGTCGGCGAATAACTCAGGAGATAGCAATCGTGATTCGGATTCTTGTTGTGTTGGTCTCAGCTGCGGCCCTGGCCTGTATAGATGCCGGTCCCACTATCAGAGCCGTGGTATCGAGCCACAGCGATTCGACCCAGGACAAGGCGCAAAAACCGAAGTCGGTTGCCGAAGAAGATCCGGTTCCGGTGACCGAACGGCGCCCTACAGAGATTCCGGTTGCCGGGCGCCCAATCTCTTCCAACGAATTCGGCACATTCTGGTCGCCGGACATCAACGCGAAAGGCGATGTATCGTTCGTTGGCCGGTTTCCGGCCGGCACAAACGGGATTGACCAATCAATTTATATTCGCCATGCGGACGGAAAATGGGAGACGCTCCAGCCCGGCCAGAAGATCGCAAATATCGACGATACGATCAACGCATTTGGCGGCAACGTGACGATGAACGAGAGTGGTGACCTGAGCTTCATTGCGAGTTTGGGTGCGCCGCGCCCCAAAGCTGATAGTTCGGCGGGGCAGCGAGAGGCGACACCGGCAACGCAACCGGCCAGTGAGAGGAAGAGCGCTGTCGTCATCAAGACGGCCGCCACTATGAAGAGCCTCGCCCACACGGGTCAAGAGGTTCCCAACATGCCTTCGCATTTTGCGGGATTCGCCAATGCATCGTTAAATACGAAGGGAATGGCTGCTTTCGTCGGGACTTATGTTGATCCCGATGGTAAGGGCCTCTTCATGGTTGAAGGCGACAAGCTGACCCTCGTTGCCAGGAGTGGTCAAAAGACCGGCACCAATGCCACGGCCGTCTTTTCGGAACATTACTATCCGTCCGCCATCAACGAGCGAGGCGAAGTTGCCTTCTTCTCGAGAATTTCGGCCGGTAGCGGTATATTCATCGGCCGGATCGGCGGGGTTGAGGCGATAGCGCTGCAGCAAGAGGCGTCACCGATTAAGGGCGCAAAATACCTGGGTTTCGGTAATCGGACGCCGGCAATCAATAACAAAGGTCATGTAGCGTTCGCCGGGTTTTACGATGGACCGGAAGCGGGACGCGGTCTCTTCCTGAAGGACGATCAGGGCGTCAAAGTCGTCGCCAAGAGCGGGGACACGCTGCCGGATAGCGGCTACGTGCTCTCCGATTTCCTGCTCGTAGCCATCAACTCGCGGGACGAGATCGCCTTTGTCGGGACGTTTGGCGGCCGCAACCGCGGTGTGTTTCTGAAAACGGCCAAGGGAATTGAATCGATTGCGCTAATGGACCAGCAGGCTCCCGGGATGGCAAAGGGAGAGACATTCAACAACTTCGCCCAACTGGCCCTCAACGAGCGTGGCGAGCTGGTCTTCTACGGTCAGACAAAGTCAGCCAGCGTCGGCATCTTTATCAAGGATGCCAAGGGACTGCGCCCTGTCGTCATGCGCGGCGATAAGCGTCCAGGAAAGTAACCCTCCAGGCAATTTCCAGAGAGCAATTTGGAGTGCGGCGACCTGTCGCCGCTTTTGATTTAGTACTGCAGTATTGAGGATAACGGCCGTTATACTCGTCACTGTAGTTCTAAATCAAAAGCGGCGACAGGTCGCCGCACTCCAAATTGCTTCAGTGTTTGAAGTGCCTCATGCCGGTCAGAACCATGGCCATTCCATGTTCGTTGGCTGCCTCGATTACTTCCTTGTCACGCACCGAGCCACCGGGTTGAATGACAGCCGTTACCCCATGGCGCGCGGCTTCATCAATGCCGTCTCTAAACGGAAAGAAGGCATCTGAGGCAACAACCGTTCCGGCAAGCGGCAATTGCGCCTTCATCGCGCCAAGCTTCACCGAGTCGACTCGCGACATCTGACCGGCTCCTACACCAACGAGTTGATTCTCTGAGGCGTAGACGATGGCATTCGATTTCACGTGCTTGGCTATCAGCCAGGCGAATCTCAGACCTCGCAATTCACTCTGTGCAGGCTTGCGATCGGTAACTATCTCCAGACGCTCATCCTCGAGGACTTCGCGGTCCTCCTCCTGGACAAGCATCCCGCCGCTGATCTTCCTGAAGAGCAGGGCCCTCTCTGCTGAGTCATCTGGTTGAACCCTGAGTACACGCAGATTCTTTCTGGCCTTCAGCAACCTGATCGCCTCCGGCGTAAAGCCAGTCGCAATAATGACCTCGGCAAACATCTCCGCGAGAGGCGCCGCAGCAGACTCATCGACCGGCTGCGAAAAGGCGATGATCCCACCAAACGCGGAGACGGGGTCGGTCGCCCGCGCCTTTTCAAAAGCTTCGAGGGCAGTTGCTGCTATCGCGACACCGCAAGGATTGGTGTGTTTGATAATTGCGCAGGCGTGCGGCAACGAAGGCGAGCCAACACCCCCTCGCGCTCGCGCCTCGTTCTGTTGAGCGCGTCTGAGATCGAGAATCAGCTCCCAGGCGGCATCTGAATCCATCAGGTTGTTGTAAGACAGCTCTTTGCCCTGAAGCTGTTCGGCCGTTCCGATTCCTTTCTCACTCGTTGAGATATCGCGATAGAGGGCTGCCCGCTGATGGGGATTCTCCCCATAACGCAGGCTCGCTATCTTTTCGAGTGAAAGCTCGATGTGGGCGGGCATTTCGGCGACGGACGCCGCCGTCGGAGAGGCATGCTCCTTGAGGTATCGAGCGATCTCAAGATCGTAGTCCGCTGTGTGCCTGAAGGCCTTCTGTGCGAGCTCGTACCGGACGCCGGACGTTAGCGCTCCGCCATGCGACTCGAGCATCGCGCCGATCCTTCCATAGTCGCCGGGGTCGACAATTACCGCAACGTCATTGTGATTCTTGGATGCCGAGCGGATCATGGCTGGGCCGCCAATATCAATATTCTCGATTGCCTCAGTCATCGATACGCCGGGACGCCGGACTGTTTGGGCGAACGGGTACAGATTGACGACCACCAGGTCGATCGGTTCAATCTCATGAGCATGCATCTGACTGGCGTGCTCGTCATTCGAGCGAATACCCAGGATTCCCCCATGGATGCGCGGATGGAGCGTCTTGACGCGGCCATCGAGCATTTCAGGAAAGCCCGTCACTTCGGCCACGTCACGGCAGGCCAGGCCGGCCTTCGCGCAGCAGTCGCGAAGTGCCGCCGGTCGAAATGATCTCGATCCCGAGCCTCTGAAGGATCCCGGCAAACTCGACCAGGCCTGTCTTGTCTGAGACACTTATGAGGGCTCTGGTGATTCTCTTGGATGATGGCTCCTGCATAATACGATTAAGACCTCTTTGCTAAAGATTGGTTCGATGCGCCAGTTTAAGATAAGAGAATCAAAGGTCAATACTGGGAGGGTACTATGTTCCACGCAAAGGCGAAGGCCGTGGTCTATACGGGGCTCGTGCTGCTTCAGTTCGAGATGTTCTCAAACATCACTCAGGGCAAGCCAGGCAAGGTGGATATTGTGGCGGGGCCTGTCTCCCAGGCAGTCATGCTCGCTCAATCCGAAGGCCTCGAAAACACACACTGGACTCTTGTGGAGCTCAACGGCCAGCCGGTTGAGGCAGGCTCGACGGATAAGGAAGCATATTTCGAGCTAGACCCCAAGGGTAAGACGTTACAGGGTTTGACTGGCTGCAACAGAATGTCGGGTGGCTACGAAACCAGGGGCGATGCATTGCAGTTCAGCAAGGTTGTCATGACGCGGATGGCATGCGTAAAGGGGATGGAGATCGAGGCTGCGTTCTCCAAGGCTCTAACAGCGACAACGAAGTTCAAGCTGAATGGATCGGAGCTGGAGTTGTCGGGTGCCGAGGGGTTGCTTGCGCGGTTCAAGGCCGGAGCGAAGTAAAGTCTTCTCTTTCTTTGCGGTCTTTCTCTGCGTCTTTGCGTCTTTGCGCGAGGTGTCTTCCTCTATGCGGTGGGCTCACCGAGACTCGCTCCTCGCGCAAAGACGCAAAGACGCAAAGAAAGACGCAAAAAGAAGAGGAAGCCTTTTATCTGCCTTTAATCTTCTCTTCGCTACGCTTACCTCGACCATAATGACCGAAACTCGAGGCATCGGCCGCCGGACTATTTCCGGTGTGCTTCAAGCGATCCTGACCCTGCTCTTTTCAGCCACACCCGCTGTAGCGCAGACGTCAGTCCTATCCCGTGATGACGTTGTCAGGCTCGCTCTAACCCAGGCATCGACGTTTCAGCAAGCTCAGCTCAGCGAGCGAATCGCCGAGGAGGATGTGGTCCAGGCGAAAGCCGCCTTTCTCCCGAAGCTGATCAGCCCTTCTTCTTTCATCTATACCACACCTGCCGGCGGCGATCTGGCGACAGTCGTCCCGCGTCCTCCGAGCTTCATTGCTGCCAATGCCGTTCGTGAGTTCGAGGCCCTCGCCGGCATAACCGGCGAGCTGGACATTGCCGGGCGACTGCGCGCGACGCTGCGGCGCAACCGGCAACTGCTGGCGGCAGCACACGCCGGAACCGAGGTCGCCAGGAAAGCACTGATACAGGCCACGGTCGAGAGCTACTACGGACTTGCACTCGCGATTGGGCGGCGGCGCTCGGCCGAACAGGCGCTTGCCGCCTCCCAGGAGTTCGAACGCAACACGGCTTTGCTGGCAAATGGCGGCGAAGTTCCACAAATCGATCTTGTGAGAGCCAGACTTCAGACCAGCGGCCGCCGCGACGAGCTCGAGCAGGCCCGGTCCGGGGAGGCGGCTGCAGCCGACGGCCTCAGGGTTTTTGTGGGATATGCTTTCGAGACGCCGCTCGAAGTGGCTGACCTGGATCTGGCACTCCCCGTCACTGACGAAGTTGAGCGCTTCACTGCTGCCGCGATCAGCCAGCGACCCGAGCTGGCGATGTATGACGCCCAGCGGCACGCTGCTGACGAGGATATAGCGCTGGCCCGCAAAGAGCGGCTTCCTCAGTTGACCTACAACCTCAGCGGTGGTTTCGATACCGATTCCCTGAGTTCGATCGGACTGCACGAGCATGCCGGTGGTGCCGGCACTGTGAGTCTCTCAATCCCGATCTTCGATTGGGGCGCGAGCAAGAGCCGCGAGCGTCAGGCGAAATTGCGGAAAGCCTCCCTCGAGTCGTCCCGAGAGCTCGCGCTCCGCGGCTTCGCGCAGCAGTTTCACACTGCGCGAGCACAGGCTCTCTCAGCCGCGGCCCGAATCCAGATCGCCACTAGTGCTGCTACCGATGCTCAGCGAAACGTCGAAGTCTCGATTGCCAGATATCGCGCCGGAGAGGCTCAGATAATAGAGGTGACCGATGCTCAAAGCGCCCTCGTCACCCAGCGGGCCGTTCTCTACCAGGCGATCTATGATTACCAGGTGTCATTGGCGCGGCTGAGGCAGGCGACTGGACAATGATCGAATTCCAAAAAAGAGGACCACGCGAGCCATCTCGGTTCCGTCTCCCAGGGATTGCCCTGGTAGCGCTCGTCGCCGCAGCCGTGGCATTGGTCCTTGTGCTCAAGTTCTGGCCATCGCGTAAATCGGCCGAGCCTGAAGAGGCATCTCCCGTTGTCAGCGTTCGTGTAGCGAAGGCAAGCCGCCAGACTGTCACGTCTGAAGCCACGGCGCTGGGAACGATCTGGCCGAAGCAACAAGCAACCATCAGCCCGAAGATCTCGGCGCCGATTGTCAGCATGGCGCTCCTCAAGAACAAGCCGGTTCATGAGGGCGACACAATTGCCGTGCTCGAATCTCGCGACCTCGCCTCACAACGGACCGAAGCGGCGGCTGCTGCCGACGAGGCGAGACTCAGCCTTCGCTCGCTGAGGCAGGGGACGATACCGCAGGCCAGCGCCCAGGCTGAAAAAGAGTTGCACGACGCTCGAGCGAACCTTGATGCTGCTCGCGCCGCATACGAAAGGCGACGCGAGCTCTATCAGCGCGACGGAATCGCAAAGAAGGATCTGGAGGCTGCCCAGCTGGCTCTGACAACCGCAGAGACACAGTTCCAGGTGGCTGAGCGCACGTCAAATCTGCGGACCTCTGTCCTCAATCCCGGCGAGATCGGTCTGGCTGAGTCGAAAGTCAAGCAGGCAGAAGATCGTCTGGCAACGCTCACCACCCAGCTCAGCTATGCAACAATTCGCGCCCCCTTCTCCGGAATAATCACAGATCAATTTCAATATAAGGGCGAGTTTGTGGCGGCCGGCAGTAAACTTGTCAACCTCGCCGACTTGAGTGAACTAATCGTCAAGGCGCCCTTTCCAGATTCAATCGTCGCCGAGTTGAAGACTGGAGATTCGGCTTCGATCAAGCCGGCCGATGCTCCGGAAGAAAGCGTCGAGGGCCGGGTCTCTCTGATCAGTCGCGCCTCAGATCCGAGCAATCGAACGGTCGAGGTTTGGATCAACGTGCCCAATAAGTCGGGCCGGCTGCGTTCAGGGAGCGCGGCCGAAGTGACCATATCTACGCGCGCGACGATGAATGCGCTCGTCGTCCCTCTCGCGGCGGTTACCTTCTCTTCGCCCAATTCGGCCACCGGCACGGTCATGATCGTCGATTCGAAGTCAGTGGCCCACGAGAAGAAGGTCACCACCGGTATCAAGACAAGCGAAGGACTGATTCAGATACTGTCGGGAATCGAAGAGGGGGATACTGTCGTCGTCGAAGGCAACTATTCATTGCCCGACGGCTCGAAAGTCGAGGTTGGCGAGGCTGAGAAGGATGAGGATGACGACAAGGGCCAGAAGGAGGAGAAGAAGGATACGAAGGAAGAGAAGAGTGAGAAGCCGGGAGGCAAACCTTGAACCTGGCCCGGTTTGTTTCGACCCAATCGCGGGCGATTATCGTCCTCATTGGATTGCTTTGTGCAGCAGGATTCTACGCAGCGTTCCATCTCCCAAGCGCGCTCTTTCCGCAGACTGACTTTCCTCGAATTATCATCATAGTCGACAACGGAGTAGTGCCTGCGCAACAAACAATGGCCTCGGTCACTCGACCAATCGAAGAGGCCATGAACGGCATTCCGGGAATCCTTCGAATCAGGTCGACCACGCAAAGGGGCGCGGCGGCGATCAATCTCTTCTTTGACTGGCGAACCGACATTGTCCAGACGCTCCAGCTGGTCCAGGCTCGCCTCTCATATCTACCCACTCCACTACCGGCCTCGGCGTCGATCCGTCGTATCGACCGCTTCACGTTTGCCGTGTTTCCGGTCGCCGGATACAGCGTTATCTCTGACACCCGTGACCCGGCGAGCCTCCGGGACATTGCTACGTACACGATCCGTCCGAGGCTAGCCCGGCTCGCCGGCGTGGCTGAGGTGGCGGTTGCGGGCGGGAAGGTCCGCGAATACCACGTAACCGCGGATCCGCAGAGATTGACCGCACGAAATGTCTCCGTTCAGCAAGTGGCAGAGTCCGTGCGCAATGCCAACATCATGGCTTCGCCGGGGCTGATTGATGAGAATCATCACCTCGAACTTGCGCTCGTGAGCGGCCAGGCGCGTGAGCCGGCCGAGCTCAATTCGATAGTTGTTTCATCGATTAACGGAGCGCCGGTGACGGTCGCCGACGTAGCCACAGTCGAGTCAGGCGCCGAGCCGCAATACACAATCGTCACGGCTGACGGCCACCCCGCGGTGCTGCTGAATGTTCTCCGCCAGCCTTCAGCAAATACCGTCGCTGTGGTCGATGAAGTCAAGACGGAGCTGGATCGTCTTCGAGGACAACTACCGAAGGACATCAAAATCGCGCCCTTCTACGATCAGTCGTTGCTTGTTCGCGAAGGTATCCGATCAGTGCGCGATTCCATCCTCGTGGGTCTGCTGCTCTCAGTTGGTATCCTTTTTGCGTTTCTTCGAAACTGGGGAACGACGGTCGTCGCCATTCTCGTGATTCCGGTGACGATCCTCGCGACATTCCTCGCCATGTGGGTCGTCGGCCTCTCTTTTGACCTCATGACGCTGGGAGGCGTGGCCGCCGCGATCGGCCTCGTGATCGACGATGCAATTGTGGTTGTCGAAAACATCTATACCCATCTTGCCGCCGGGCAATCCAGGCGCGAGGCGATTCAAAGCGCGGTCTCTGAGATCGCAGGTCCGATTGTTGGCTCGACCATCACGCCGGTTGTTGTCTTTCTGCCGCTCACATTATTGACGGGTGTGACCGGAGTATTCTTCCGGTCTCTCGCCCTGACTATGACCGTTGCTTTGCTGACATCGTTGGTTCTCGCATTGACGCTCACTCCAGTGCTGGCTCTGCGTTTCGTCAGTGCGGGATCGAATCCGGGGCATGGAGAAGAAGGGGGACGGGTTCTCAGAGCGATTACCCGGCGATACGAGTGGCTGCTCGATCATGCTTTGGCGCATCGGACTCTGGTAGTCGCAGTTATTGTGGTCGTCGGGCTCATTTCCTACCTTATTTACCAAAAACTCGGTTCAGAGTTTCTCCCGCCCTTTGATGAAGGAGCCTTCGTTCTCGACTACGTTGCGCCTCCAGGGACTTCGCTTGCAGAGACTGACCGCATACTCCAGCATGTCGAACGCATGCTCAAGGAGACACCCGAGGTCGAGAGCTACTCGCGCCGCACAGGCCTCCAGCTTGGACTGGCAGTTACCGAGCCGAACACCGGCGATTTCATGGTCAAGCTCAAACCGGGTCACAAGCGGCCAACGGATGAGGTGATAGACGATCTTCGCAAGGACATCGAGACGAGCGAGCCATCATTACGGGTCGAATTTGTGAGCATTCTCAGCGACCTGATCGGAGATCTGACGAGTTCGCCTTCGCCAATTGAGATTCGCCTCTTCAGTGAAGACGCAGCTGCCACCCAGCGAAAGGCTAAAGAGGTTCGTGAGACGATCGACAAGGTTCCAGGCGTGGTTGATACTTTCGAGGGTGTCGTGATCAGCGGACCGGCGGTGACCTTTCGAGTCGATCCGCAGCGCGCCGCGCGATTCGGAGTCAATGCAAATGACGTTGCCAACACTGTGACGACAGCCATGACCGGCGACGCGTCATCGGCGATTCTGCAGCAGGGACGGCCGATCCCTGTCCGAGTCGTCCTGCCCGAGTCGTTCAGGTCCTCGCTCGATACTCTTCGGGGTCTGTACGTCCGGTCGAGCAGCGGAGGCGTGTTTAGACTCGATCAGGTTGCCGATATTGAATATGATCCCGGACAGGCTGAAATCGAAAGAGAAGGCCTTCGACAATCGGTGGCCGTCACGGGGCGTCTCTCAGGAAGCGACCTCGGAACTGCGATAAAAGCCATTCAGAAATCGGTTGCCGAGAACGTCAAGCTTCCGCCCGGAATGACCCTCGAGTACCAGGGACTCTATCGTGAGCAGCAGGCAAGCTTTCGTGAGCTCGCGATCACGCTCGTCCTTGCGATCTGCCTCGTCTTCGTTGTTCTCCTGCTCGAATTCCGATCACTTTCGCACCCGATAGCCATCGTCGGAGGCGCGGTACTCGCCCTGAGCGGTGTCCTGCTTGCGCTTCTCGTCACGCGGACCACCCTCAACGTGGTTTCAATGATGGGCATGATCATGGTCGTAGGGATTGTCGCCAAGAACGGCATCCTCATGCTGGACGCGGTCGAAGATCACTTGCAGGCAGGTGAGAATCTGAGGGAGTCCCTGCTGAGGTCAGGCCGAAGGCGTTTCAGGCCGGTATTGATGACTTCGCTGGCAGCCATTCTCGGGATGCTGCCGCTGGCTCTAGCCTTTGGTGCCGGAGCCGATCTCCTCCAACCTCTGGCCATCGCCGTCATCGGTGGGCTGGCAGTTGCCTTGCTGCTGTCACTGGTCGTCACGCCAACAATCTTTGCGATGCTCCGCCGATAGTATCGCAGGCTTTCATCATTCTTACTGAGCAACCTTGTAGGGGCAGGGCTTGTCCCTGCCCGCCCCGTGCCGTCCGGCACGGGTAATATTTCACGCCGGGTCGTTCAACTCCAAAATGCTACCAAGATGGTTCCCGGCGCCAGACGGCGCCGGGCGGGCAGGGACAAGCCCTGCCCCTACAAAGTCGCGGAAGAGCACTGCAAGTAACCACGAGGCTATGGCGAGAGAGTATGATTGCCTGGGGTCAACGATCGAGTAAAGAATGATCAAGGTTGTTCAGGGACAAATGGTGGCTCTCTTCGCCTTCGACATCGGGTATGGGATTTACCTCGACAAGGTCGCTTCTTTACTGGCTTCTTCACGAGTGCAGCCACTCTCACGAAAAAAGGGCACCCCGCCCTACCACCAGTATGCGCGACCGCCGCATCGGGTCAATTTGGAGCCCGTCTCCGGAGTCTTCGAGTCCGATGGATCAGTCCAATTGACGCTGTACGACTTCGGCGCAGTGAGCATCTCGTATTCCTTTCCCATCGAGTTCAACCGGAAAGACCTGCCGCTTGACGAGATGCCGGGACTCGCGCAGCACTTGTACTCTCAGAATCTGGAATCAGACGCCAGGGACCGCATTCGAGCCCTGCTTCCGAAAATCGAGCAGGCGATCGACCGGCCTATCATGTCAGATATGGTGGAGGACTATTACCTGTTCATTCTCGAGAGGTTGAGCCAGCCTCTGGCCGCTGAGGATCTGTTGCGAGAGCATCAGGCTGTCCTCGCCCAAATGCTGCGACTCGAGTCCCTTCCGCTCAGTAGCGACCAGCAAGCCGAAGCCATCGACAACAGGATGTCCTATTACCCTGATGACCTCGTCATAGTCGACTGGAATGCAGCCGTGATTTACGACCGGGACTACGAGGACACAGCCAACGTCCTCGAGTTCCTTAACGTCGAGCTTTTGGAGACACGATACATCGATTCGAGGTTGGACAAGCGAATCGAAGAATATGCGGCCCTCGTGCATCGAAAGACCGAGTGGCCTCTGCCGCTGCGCACTCCTTACAAGGGAACCCTCCAGGAGCTGGCCGAGATGCGAACCGAGTCTCTAGTGCTGGCTGAGCGTGTAGAGAATTCCCTCAAACTAATCGGAGACCCCTATCTGGCAAGAATCCATTCAGCCGCCGCCGAAAGTTTTCATCTGAGGGATTGGGGCCACATCATCTCGGACAAGCTGGAAATTATCGGGGCCTTCTATCAGATTCTTTCAGATCGGGTGAGAACAGGACAGAGTCAGACGCTGGAATTGGCGGTCATTATCCTGATATTGGTGGAACTGCTGGTTGCGATCCTGCGCCATTGAGGGATAGGCTTTTCAGTTTATGCGCGCTAATTTTCGGACGCTGCAGTATCTAATCAAAGCCGTCGCCGCATTTCGGCCAATCGGCAGTAAAATGGCCGGGATGCGGAGCGTAAGTCTTTATCTCGTCCTCATCATCCTGTTGCGGCCCGCGACTCGCCTCTCAGTCCTCTGACCAGGAGACCCTTCGAGCCCTTACCGAGAAGTATGGTCAGACAATCGCATCGGGCGACCTTGATGCGCTGCGCCAGTTCTGGGATCCCAACGCAACGACCCTCGACGCCCGCTTTGCAGCATACAAGGCCCGGTTGTCAGGCGAGCGCATAGAATTTCTCAGCATGAATGTCAGCCGGGTCGAGGTCACGGGTGATAAGGCTCTTTCACATCTGACTACCGATGAGCGCAGACGAGACAAGAAGACGGGCGCCATAGTCACAGAGCCTGATGCCTACCATGGAATCTGTCGTGAGCTGACCTGGACCCGAACGCCGGCGGGATGGAAGGTCGAGAGCGATGTGGTCGTGCAGGACCGACTCGCTGCCAGGCTCCTCGAGATCGGCTCTGCTCCCGAACGAGACGCGCTTCTTGAACGAGAGAAGCCATTCGTTACTGATGCACTGGTCAATTCGCTCGTCATGAGCGCTGATCGATTTCGCTTTCGCGAAGACTTCGAATCCGCAGTCAAGTGCATCGAACTCGGCACAACTGATCGCCGAAAGGATCGGCGACCAGGCAGGAATGGCTGCGAGCTGGCTCGAGCTCGGCGTAATCAGGGTTGGGCAAGTCGACTTCGAGGGTTCCCTGGCTCCTTTGCAGAAGAGCCTCGCGCTCTACGAATCGCTGGGCCTTCGCCGCGGCGTCGCCAGCGCATCTGTGAAGCTGAGCGAATCCCATTGTTTCCTTTCTGACTACGAGCGGGCTTTTGAGTTTGCGCAAAGAGGGTTGAGTCTCTTTGAACAGGAGCAGAATCGCGGTAATGGAATGCTGGCGGCATGGAGGCGCTGGCTCAAATCTACCTCGAACAGCACAACTACCAGCAGGCCCTGCTCTGTTCAGAGAAGTGCAATGGCGATTGCCGAGGAGAAGGGCGACAGGATTCGGATCGCAATTCTCCGGTATGAACTTGCCGACGAGCAGTTAGGCCTTGGCAATTACGACAAAGCCCTCCTGATATACAAGCAGATCCTCGCGGAGAGCGGGCGCTCCGGAAACCCGATCGGAACAGTCGTACGTGCGTGTTGGGATCGGAGACGTCTATTTTGAAGAGGGGCGTTATGGCGAGGCGCTCGATTTGTATCAGCAGGCGCTTGCAGCATTTGAGGCGGCGGATTACAAGCGGGGAATTGTTCAAACGCTGATACCAATAAGCAATCGTTTACTTAAGCCAGTCCAGGTATTCTGAGGCGCTTCCGCTCGCCGAGCGCGCCGTTTCGCTCGAGCGGCAGAACGGACGACCGGTAATTCTGTGGGAGGCGCTGACGTCGCTTGGATATGCGCATCTGGAACTGAATCACACGTTGAGTCACGGAAGGCTTTTGAGGAGGCCGTTGCGATCGGCGAGAGGTTGCGCGAGCAGACTGCCGGCGGCATGGAGGAGCGGCAACACTACTTTGAGAACTCGCTGCACGCGCATCGCGGGATGTTCAGCCTTCTCGCGAAAGAGGGCGATACCTACGGCGCGCTCACCTTTGCCGAGCGGATGAAGGGCCGTGTCCTGCTGGACGTCCTTCAGGCGGGACGAGTCAGCATTCAGAGGGCAATGACCCGTGACGAGAGTGAGGAGGAGCGGCGACTCAATTCGCGGCTTGCTTCACTCAACAGGCAGATGGCGCACATCGGCCAGGGTGACAAGCCCGATGCACGTCGTCTGGGAGAGGTGAAGGCTCAGCTTGATAAAGCCCGCCTCGACTACGAAGCCTTTGAGACAGCTCTCTATGCCACCCACCCCGAGCTGCAGATTCAGCGCGGCCAGGCGCCCGTCGTCACGCCCGACGAGCTCGCCAGTCTTCTACCGGATTCAAGTAGCGCTCTCCTCGAATATGTGGTCGGCGATGAGCATTCATATCTGTTCGTCATCACGAAGGCGCGAAACAGCGCAGGACTGGAGACCCATCTTTACGAGCTAACGGTCCGACGAGCCGACCTGGCTAAACAGATTGAGGCGTTCCGAGGCGAGCTTGCAGGAAGAGACCTCGGCTTTCGCGCCTCAGCGCAAAAACTGGGTGAGTTGCTGCTTAAGCCGGCCCGGTTACAGCTCCGAGGCAGGACCAACCTGATCATCGTACCGGATGACCGGTTGTGGGACCTGCCCTTTCAGGCATTAGCCACGCCGGCAAATCGGTTTCTGATCGAGGACTGTGCCATCTCCTACGCCCCATCTTTGACGGTTCTTCGCGAGATGCGCAAGAGTGGGCGACAGCGGGAGCCGGACAAGGAAGAGACGCTGCTCGCACTTGGCAATCCGACTGGTGTCCGCAACGATCCGCCTCGACCATGTCCGAGTCGGAGCAGGAGGTGAAAGCGATAGAGCATCTCTATGGCTCGTCGCGGAGCAAAGTCTTCATCGGGGCTGATGCAAGTGAAGCCCGGGTCAAAGCCGAGGCCGGCAAGGCGCGAATATTGCACTTCGCAACGCACGCCATCTTGAACGATGCGAGGCCAATGTACTCTCACCTGGTTTTTGCTCAGGGAGATTCAACAGAAGACGGCATGCTGGAGGCAAGGGAGCTGATGCAGCTCAACCTGAAGGCAGATCTCTGTGGTGCTGTCAGCATGTGAGACCGCGCGCGGGCGCTACGGGGCGGGGGAGGGAATGATTGGATTGAGCTGGGCTCTCTTTGTCGCCGGCGTGCCCTCTGCTGTGGTCAGTCAATGGAAGGTAGAGGCCGCAAGCACGGGCGAGCTGATGGTTACCTTTCACAAGCCGCTGAGCGGCTCCCGTGGCCCGACGGTCAGCAAGGCGCAGGCATTGCGCCAGGCCGAGCTGCAGGTGCTGCGAAAGGCAGGCACAAGTCATCCATTCTACTGGGCGGGATTTGTGCTCATTGGCGACGGCCGGTAGATCGTGCAAGCCCGGCGCAAAACAGTTTCGGATTCTGCTCCGGGCATCCCTAACGGGATGCCTGGAGCAGGATCCGGGCTTTCCGTTAGGGATGCGGAGCTGTTCATTCGCCGTTCCTTGGATCGTTGAAGAGCACAGTCAGTTTGATGCTCCCGTGCCCAAACTGGGGATAGCCAGCGGCGCTGCGATCGCCAGGGTCCAGGTTCGATGCCGTATCGTCTGGCGGAAACAGAACCAGTGAATTGAGGAATGAAATCAGAGCCTCCTGATCCTGCACCTGAAGGCCCGCAAAGGCATCCCGGGCGCTTTGCGCTTCCCCACCATGACGCAGGATCACCTCTCGGAGATTGATACTCCGGCCGTCATGGCCATATGGAGCTGTCGTCCCAACGCCCCAAAGAGCCGTCGTCATAAACTGAGTCCGAATTGTCCCATCGTAGTTCCGTTCGTAAAAGTTTGTCCCAAGATCATGTCGTTTCAGATCGGTGAAGATGTTCTTCACCATAAACGGCTGAAGATTGGGCCGGCGCCAGGCAGGGAATCCGCTGCCGTCATCAACTGCGGTGACAAGCGGCATTGCCGTTGAGAAGAGGTGGTTGAAGTTTCCCTGCTCCGGGTTGTAGACAGTCTCAATATCCGCAACTCGGCGATCGCGATCGATCTGTAGATCGGGTATATGACAGACTGCGCAGCCTGCAGCAGAGAACGCCTGGCGTCCCTCACGCGTAAATGCAGTCTGCTCGTACGTCCCAGGCTTGAAATAGTTGAGGAAGTAGAACTCGAAAAAGTCGACGATGCTTGATGGAATCTCGTTGACTACGCCGTCACCGTCAGGATCTGCCGCAGGATCCGCGGTCGGTGGCGCTTCGACGTTGTCAGCCCTGCCGTCGAGCACCATGCCGGAAGGCGTAGTGATGCGCCCACCCGATGCCGCGCTCGCCAGGTCCGGATCGACCGCTTCAAGCCCCATCTCATTCTTCAGCGCGCCGACCACGAATTCCCGCATCGAGATCGTTCCGCCGTGCGCGAAGAATGGCCTGACCCTCAGGTCGGGATCGACCCCCTCGAACATGTCGAAGTATCGACCGTGCCGTCCGGTTGAGCCTGAAGAGAGCCGTAATGGATTCCCTTGCTTACGAGCTGCACCGTTACCGGTCGCGCGAGTCGTTGAGCGTTGCTCAGAGCTCGGTCCCGAGCATTCCTCAGATCAGCCGTGATTTCATCGGCAAGCATCTCTTTCAAGCCGAGCCCAAAGAGATGCGGCGCATCGCGGCTGTCCGGCCGGGTGACGACATCACCTCCACTTCCGGCAGCGCCGCGAGGTCTGCCGTGACATGCGGCGCAGCTGTCCGCGAGGCCGGCGCCGATGGCAATGTCCTTATCGATGTTACCTGCGCCATCGCCGAAGTTTGGTCCCTGCCCCTGTGTTCGTGTGAACTTGCGCTGAAATAGCTGGCGCCCGCGTCGCACGGCTCGGAATGGATCACGCGCGATGATGAAACTGGATGAATCCGGGGTCATCCAATTGCCGCGGCCGGCGCCTATCTGCTGAGCAAGAGACTTGATTATCCCAGCTTGTGCAGTGTTCGGTGCGCGGCTCTGGTCTACCATCTGCGCGAGTGCCGTTGCCGCTGATAAACCGAGGCCTAACACACCAAGTTTGAGATTGTTGTATGGATGTCTCATCTAAACCCTCCTGGATGGCCCTGCTCGATGGCTGTTCGAGTAGTTGTTCCTGGGCTCCTTGCTGAGAGAGTTGATGAACTCGGGTAGTTATTACCGCCTCTCAGAGAGTTTATTTTTTCAACCTGGGAATGCGCGTTTAGTATGGAGTGCGGCGACTTGTCGCCGCTTTTGATTTAGTTACTGCAGTGATGAAGAAGAATCGCGCGTTCAAATCATCAGTCACTGCATTAACTAAATCAAAAGCGGCGACAAGTCGCCGCACTCCATACTAAGCCAGTGGGCGCCTTCAGCGGCGCCGCATGCTGCTGACATCTGCAAGTAGGCTACGCGCGATCTCAGAATCAGGGTTGGCTTTCACAAGCGGACGAAGTTCCTGTTCGGCTTCCGCGAGCAAGCCGTGCTTCGCATTCAGCAATGCCAATGCCAGGTGTGATGTGGCGTAAGCCTGACGCGCTTTGAGAAGCTCGTTCGCCTCAGCCTGGCCCAGCACGCGAAACTTAGCCTGAGGCGCCGGCGGCCTTGGAGACCGTGATTCCTGATCGTCATTTCTCGCGATCACCTGCCATGAGTATGTCTCTCCGCGCTTAAGCGGCTCCGGCGGCTTCCAGGTGGTTGCATTGAGATTGGGGCTGGTGGCAATCAGTTTGTAGGTTTCATCATAAACTTCCACGACGTAGCTTGCCGAGCTCTGCCACTTTGACCAGCGGAATGTCGGGCGGTCGGAGAAGACGACTTCGGCTAAAGGCTCGGTCACGGAGAACCCGGCATCCTTTTCTCCGCTCCCAAGAAGTGAGCTCGGGGGTCTCTTTAAACGCCGCTAACGCGGGGGCTTCCTCCACGCGCCGCCTTGAGAGAGCCTCGGTTACCATGCGCTTATACGCGTCTGGGAGCTCGTCGGCACCTGTCAAACTACCATCGCTTTGCAGGATCAACCGGCCCGCACCGTCATTGAGTTGAGCGATCGCCTGGGCAATTGATGGAGCAACGGTGGCTGTGGTCGCAGGTGTCACGGTTACAACGGGCTCATTCTTCACAATCTGTGGTGCGTCGGTACGTTTTCGCAATCCATCCCAAATCCACCAGCCGGCAACAACCAGGAGAAGAGCCGCGAGCGCTGCCGCAAAGGCTCCCGCGGGGGACATGAAACGAGGCGATGCGAGCCTCCGACCCTCGCTCGTTGGCACGCGCACCGGATGGTATTCGCGCGTCAGTTGAGGTGCCACCTGCCTGCTGAAGCCGGCCAGGTCCTCTACAGCCAGGGCGCATAGCTCGCAACGACTCAGGTGGTCCCTTGCGGCCTGCTGGTTATCCTCCGAGAGCAGGCCATCGACGTAAGCCGCAGTCTCGTCCATCGTCAAATGGCCAGCAGGCTGAATTGCGGCTGCTTCCGCTTCGAGGGCAGTCGACTGCAAGTCGAAGAATAGTGCATCGCTCTGCAGTTCTCGTTCAGTCTCTATTCGGCACTGCCCGCATTTCTCGAGATGATCCGAGACAGACAGAAGCTCCCGCGCAGAGAGTCTCTTCTCGCAGTAAGCCTCAAGCTGCTCTTTCGTCAGATGTACAGACACCTTCCCCTGGTGACTCCTACTTCAGGACGCGAAGACTGAACGCTCTTTCAACCTGTTCTGCTGCCCTGCTAAACCTTGGGGGTTAGCATTCTCATACATTTTGAGTTGTTGACGTAAGCTCATTATTACCATGGGAGGTCTAGATAAATCCTTTGAGCCTTCTCCGGAGCCGCTCGCGAGCCGACTTTCGCATGTTGACGACCTGTTGCCTGGTCGACTGCAAGATCTCGGCGAGACGACTATCATTGAGCGGCAGTTCATTCCAAAGTTCCGCCAGTGCCTCGGCTTCCATCTCCAACGCCGTCGCCAGTTGACGCAAGCTGGCCGTTCCGGTCGCTGGAAAGAGCGAGATGCAGCCTCGACTCCCGGCCCCACTTAGAGTGAGAAGCAAAGCCCGACGCTGGTTGATTGGAAGCAGCTGTATCTCCTCCCACAGCCTTTGCAGGAAGAGGCGTTTTTCAACCTGCCACGCTGCGTCAGGCTGAGTGGCCGCCATCATCTCGAGCGAGTCGCTTGAAACGTCGGACGCGCCGGACTTACGGAGGTCCAATACCGAAGCGACCACTCCAGCAAGATCGTCAAACTCCACCGGACCGCCGAGGAAGTTGAGAACGGAAGCCAGAATCTCGCCGGCATGTGAGTGTCTCTGGCCGGTCCTCAGAAGCCGCATCCGGATCATCAACTGCTCGTCTTCCAATATCGCCGCCAGCCGGTCGGAGGACGCCGTTCGAGTACCTCCCTGCCACGCCGCAAATCCAGCCATAAGCCTGCCGTTTTCACTCTGCCACAGCGCGAGTCCGCGCTGACGCGTGAAGAGGTAGTAGAGGCGATTCTTCAGTGCATGCCGTTTGGGATACTGGCGGCGCATCCATCGGGCGCAGGTGCGGTGCGCGATCACTGCGGCAAGGCCGCACAAATCGCTGATCGGGTGTAATTCAGGCTGTTCGCGCAGCCGGCGAAGTTCAACCAGTAGTTGAGCGATGGCTTCCTGACGGAGATCGTCGCTCTCGCTATTTCTGAGGCCTCGGTTTGAGTTGACGCGGATTTTGGAGCGGATGACTCCAGCAATCACCGGCTCGGCGTGGGTGGTAATGACTTGAGAAAAGAACTCGTTTGCCTGCTCCTCGCTGCTCGAGAGCAGCAGTGGTTCGAGCAGGGAATCGATCTTCGTCGGATTTCTCACAGCGCAGGCTTACCACCATCCGCTGGCTCGCTCAATCTGCCAGGGTTGGCTGTGCTTCGGTCGCCTCCAGCCGGCGCGGCGCGCCTCGTCGACGCCCTCGAAGCCGCGACTGCAGCGACTCAAGGTAGACGTAAATGATCGGTGTGATGTAGAGGGTCAGCAGCTGCGATACGAGCAGTCCACCCACCACGGCAAGGCCAAGCGGCCGCCGAGCCTCGGCGCCCGCACCGAAGCCAAGTGCGATTGGAAGCGTTCCAAACAGCGCTGCCATGGTCGTCATCATGATCGGCCGGAATCTGAGCAGGCATCCTTCGTAGATTGCGTCCTCGGGGCTTTTACCCTCGCCGCGCTGTGCCTGCAGTGCAAAGTCGATCATCATGATCGCGTTCTTCTTGACGATTCCGATGAGCATTATCAGTCCAACGAACGCATAGATGTTCAGATCGGACTTGAAGATCAGCAGTGTCACCAGCGCGCCAAACCCCGCAGACGGCAGGCCTGAGAGAATCGTCAGCGGATGTATGAAGCTCTCATACAGAATTCCCAGGACGATGTAGATCACGAGGATGGCAACACCAAGCAGGAGCCATAAGCCTTTGGTTGAGCTCTGGAAGGCCTGCGCCGCACCCTGAAAGCTGGTGCTGATCGTTGCCGGAAGTCTCAGGTCGGTAGTCAGGTTTTGAATCTGCTGGACTGCCTCGCCGAGTGATACGCCCGGCTTGAGGTTGAATGAAATAGTCACTGAAGGGAGCTGACCGGCGTGCGTCACAGTCAGCGGGCCCACAGTCCTGGTTAACTTCGCAACGGTGTTGAGCGGCACCTGCTTGCCGGTGCTCGAACGAACATAGAGCAGAGAAAGAGCCGTCGGATCCCGCTGGAACCGGGGTTCGAGCTCCATGATCACCCAGTATTGATTGGTTGGGGTGTAAATCGTCGAGATCTGTCTCTGGCCATATGCCGTGTAGAGCGCATTCTCTATCTGGTCTGCAGTCAAGCCCAGCGACTGGGCCTTGTCGCGATCGATGTCGACGATGACCTGCGGGCTCGTCACCTGAAGATCGCTGGTCACGTCCTGGAGATCCGGCAACTGCCGCATTCGTCCTTCGAGCTGCGGCGCCGCCTGGTAGAGCTCCTTGACGTCCGCTCCCTGCAGCGTGAACTGGTAGAGGCTCTTGCTAAGCTGTCCGCCGATGCGAATCGTCGGTGGATTCTGCAGGTAGACGTTCATCCCCGGGACAGTCGCCAGTTTGGGGCGGAATTCCTGAATGACTTCGTCCGCGCTCAGCTTTCGCTCGGAGCGCGGCTTGAGGTGCATGAACACACGACCCGTATTGCCGGTCCCATTCGGACCTCCCGCACCGACCGACGACATGAATGAATCTACATTCGGATCCTGCTTGACGATATCGGCGATCTGCTGCTGATGTTTGATCATGGACGGGAAGGACGCGTCCTGAGCCGCTTCCGTGAAGCCGAAAACCTGGCTCGTATCCTCAGGCGGAATGAAGCCCATCGGGATCCTCGCGAAGAGGAAGCCTGTCGCTACCAGGATCAGAGCCGAGACCAGCATCGTAGCCTTGCGATGCCGAAGGACCGCTCGAAGAGTCCGGTCATAAACATTGAGCATCCCATCGAAGAAGCGTTCCGATGCGTTGTAGAACCTGTTGTGCTTCTTCTCGTGAGGCGGACGCAGAAAGCGGCTGCAGAGCATGGGTGTCAGCGAAAGCGACACAAATCCCGAGACGAGGATTGCCACGCCGATGGTCACCGCGAACTCATGCAGCAACCGCCCGAGGATGCCGCTCATGAAGAGCACCGGAATGAAGACGGCAGCGAGCGAGATGGTCATCGACATAATCGTGAATCCGATCTCCCGCGCGCCGATGAATGCCGCCTCCATCGGCTGCTTGCCAAGCTCCATGTGGCGGACGATGTTTTCCAGCATGACGATCGCGTCGTCAACGACAAACCCGACCGACAGCGTGAGCGCCATAAGCGACATGTTGTCGAGGCTGTATCCAAGCAGATACATCGCCGCGAACGTCCCGAGAATCGACATCGGAACCGCAAGGCTTGGAATAATTGTCGCCGAGATATTCCGCAGGAAGAGGAAGATCACCATGATGACGAGTGCAATCGTCAAGAGGAGCGTGAATTTTACGTCGGTGATCGATTCCCGGATAGTCTGCGAACGATCGGTCAGAATGTCGAGCTTGATCGCCGCCGGCATCTGGGCCTTGAGGCTCGGCACGAGCTTGCGGATATTGTCGACAACTTCGACGGTGTTGGTTCCCGGCTGCCGCTGGATCGCAAGAATGATCGCGCGGTTGCCGTTGAACCAGCTCGCAACGCGGTCGTTCTCGACGCTATTGATGACGCGGCCGATTTCACGCAGGCGCACCGGCGAGCCATTGCGAAAGGTGACAATCAGCGGCTCATAGGCTTCTGCATTCGTGAGCTGGCCGGTCGCCTGAATCGTATAGGCCTTATCGGCGCCGTACAGCGTTCCAGTCGGCCAGTTGACGTTGCCCTGTTCAACCGCGTTCTGAACCTCATCGATGCCAATTCCGCGCGTAGCCATGGAGTCGGGATTGAGCTGGACGCGGACAGCGAATTTCTGCGAACCGAGCACCTGAACCTGCGCCACGCCGCTGACCATCGAGATTCGCTGGGCAAGGAGCGTCTGCGCCGCCTCGTCAATTTGCGAGAGCAGCAGTGTCGGTGAGCTCAGCGCAAGATAGAGAATCGGCTGGTCAGCCGGATTGACCTTCTGATATGAGGGAGGAGCTGGCATGTTGGGCGGCAGTTGCCTGCCCGCCTTGGCGATCGCCGACTGCACATCCTGGGCGGCCGCGTCTATGTTGCGCTCGAGTGAAAACTGGATCGTGATCGACGTCGCTCCGAGTGCGCTCGTCGAGGTCATGTTGTCGATCCCCGCGATGGTCGAGAACTGTCGTTCCAACGGGGTCGCGACTGCGGCCGCCATCGTCTCGGGATTTGCGCCCGGCAGACTGGCGCTGACCTGGATTGTAGGAAAATCAACGTTCGGAAGGTCACTCACCGGCAGAAGGAAGTAGCCCATGACACCGAAGATCATGATGCCCGCCATGACGAGCGCAGTCGTGATCGGCCTTCTGATGAAGAGTGAAGTGATGTTCATGTTCGCTCCTGAACTTCAGGCACCAACCTTGGTAGTAGCGCCTTCGGCGCTTCCTCCGACCGCTGGAGTGGATCCGGCCTGGGCCGCCTTTATCTTCGCTCCAGGCGAAAGGCGAAGCTGGCCGTCAGTGACGACCGTCTCACCGGACGCCAGTCCGCTCTGGACGATGCTGTCGTTGTCGACTGTCCGCGTGATTACCACCGTTCGGGCTTCCACCGTCTGATCCGCTTTGACGACATAGACGTACTGTCCCTGCTGGCCGGTCTGTACGGCTTGAACGGGCACGACGACTGCGTTCGATTCGTGCGAGAGCGTCAACAGCGCACTGACGAACTGTCCCGGCCATAGCCTTCGTTCGCGGTTGGCAAATGTGGCCTTGAGCTTGATCGTGCCTGTGGTGGCGTCGACCGAATTATCCACGAACGTCACGGTGCCAGTCTCAGGATGCTGGTCATCGCCCTGGAGCATGGCTTCGACCGTCAGCTTGCCTGATGTCATGTAGCTCTTGACCTCGGCCAGCTCCTTTTCTGGCACGGAAAAAGTGACATAGATCGGATTGACCTGATGAATGACTACCATGGACGTATCGGCATTAGCCTTGACGATGTTCCCCTTGTAAGCGATCAGACTGCCGGTCCGGCCGTCTATTGGGGCGTTGATTGTTGCGAAGCTCAACTGGAGCTTCATGTTGTCGACCGTTGCCCGGTCAGCGCCCATTGCTTGCTTAGCCGTGTCGATAGCGGCCTTGTCAGCCTCGACAGTCTGCGCCAGTGCATCCGACGCCGTCTTGAACTGGTCGTAGACGTCGCGAGAGACGAGTCCACTCTCGAGCAAACTCGCGTATCGAGTTGATTGCGCCGTCGCTGTCTTGAGCTGGGCCTGATCCCTGGCGAGAACTGCCTCGGCCTGCTTCTCGAAGGCCGTACTCTTTGCGAGGTTGGCCTCAGCCTGCTTGAGTGCGCCGGCGAATGGTCGCGGATCGATGGTAAAGAGGCGTTGACCCTTCTTGACATACTGGCCTTCGGCGAACGAGACCTCGGTCAGCTCTCCACCAACGAGAGCTTTGATTGCGACACTCGAATAAGGCTCGATCGTTCCAATAGCGCGGATCTGATGCGGAACAGTCTTCTGCGAGACCTTGGCCGTGACCACCGGAATGCCTTCCGGCCGTTGAGCGGACGAGCCGCCGCTGCTCTTCCCCGAAGAGCAGGCTGCGGCAAGCGCTCCAGCTATTAAAACTGCTGAAGGCAATATCCATTGCCTGATGCTGAAGTGAGTATGGAGAAGAGGGCTCATATCAATTTGCTTCCTTCGTCGAATGAAGGTCCGTATGCGGTTCAGAGGCAGACTCCCGATTCATTAGTACGCCGCTCAGGAAGACATCAACAAAGCACTTGGCGATATCCTGATTGCTGATTTTGACATCGTCGTTATGCCAGAGGGCGCAGATCTGCGCGTGATGGGCGACCATCCCCGTGAAAGCTCTGGCGCTGGCTATGGGATCGACATTGTGGAACGCGCCATCCTCGAGGCGCTGTTTGATGTACTTGCGAACGTAGTCGCGAACGTGGCGGAAAGTTGTCTGAAAGAAGATGTCGGAGAGTGCGTGACCCTCCAGAGTGCTGAAAAGCAGAAGCCTGATAAGGCTCGGATCGCGCCGATACATTTCGAGCAGGCCGAAGGCAACGGCACTGAAGAAGGCCGAATCATCTTTTCGCCTGGCAGCTTCAGCGAGCTCGGCTTGAATACGATCAGCCGACTGGCGAACCTTGAGCTTGATGATTGCGAAGTAGAGGGCCTCTTTGCTCGGAAAGTGTCTGAAGATGATCGCCTGGCTGACGCCGGCGCACTCTGCGATCTCCTTGGTAGTGGTTCCGTTGAAGCCTTTCCTGGAAAAGAGCTCGGCGGCGACGAGAACGATCTGATGGCGCCGGTCGGCGGCGCGCATGCGCGGTGCGACAAACCTCTCGCTGGCCGCCGGTTTTTCAGCGGGCTCGGGAAGGGCAACGAGGTCCTGTATGCTTCTAGCGCTCATCAGCTAAGTAAGTGATCACTAACATCAAAAGCCAGGAATCCCCTCAAACACGGCTCACAATCGGAGTTGTTACCGAAGGCGTCGCTTCCGAAAATTGCTCAGTTTGGCTTAGAAATAAATAGCACTTCCGTCGAAGGCTGTCCAGAGCGCCGAACCAGCCTCTTGCCTCTCGTTCCCTCTACAAACTTCTCGAAAAGCTGCACTCGCGACAACGTTGTAGGGGCAGGGCTTGTCCCTGCCCGTCCCGCGCCGTCTGGCGCGGGTACGCCGCTCCAAAGTGCGACCTGTGACGTAGACTTTCCGGTGCGCAGGAAGTAAGCGACCAAGCGCGCGAGACGCCACGTTTGTCATTGCAAGTGCTGTCTTCGACTCCGTTCAGACGGAGTGAAAGGCCTTTCGTGATAGGATACGGCCTCTCCTATCGCTATCAGGAAAGGCTCTAACCAATGATCAGAATCATCACATTTAGTGCATGTGTTGCCATTCTTGCCAGTGTCTCTTTCGCGCGGCAGGAGGTGCCGCCCATCAGAAACTTCCTGCGCATCAATCAGGAGTACTGCACGGGTGGCCAGCCACGCCTTGAACACCTGACCCAGCTCAAGGCTGAAGGCGTCAAGGCCATCATTAATCTGCGCCCTCCGAGCGAGCACCGTGCAGAGGAGGAAGAGGCCAAGGCAAAGGAGCTTGGATTCCGCTACTTCAACATACCGGTTGTCTTCAGTGACCCCAAGGAAGAGCAGGTGACCGAGTTCCTCAAGTTGACCGACGATCCGGCCAATCGGCCGGCTTTCATTCACTGCGCCGGCGCCGTCAGAGTGGGCGCATTCTGGATGGTCCGCCGTGTCCTTCGCGACGGATGGACTGTGGAGGCTGCTGAAGCCGAAGCCGAGAAGATCGGCCTGCGCAATGCCCCCGATCTGAATGCGTTCGCCAGGCGCTACATAGAGAAGTACCGCAAGAAAAGCTAGGGACAGCAATGCGTGCACGGGCGCTTTTGACAGCGAGCGTCATGCTGGCGGCCACTCTCGTTTGCTCCGCCGCCCGCTCTTTTGCCCAGTCAAGTCCGGCGACGGCCAGGCAGAAGGCGGCGGTGACCACAACGGCAAAGGTTGATTTCAATTCCGGAGGTGTGGTCGACCTCAGGAATTCATTCGGTGACGTGCGGGTTGAGGGCTGGGACCGGCCTGAGGTCGAGATAAGCGTCACCAAGTCGACGCGCAAGAAATATGCACCGGCTGACCAGGCGTCTGGCTTCGACCAACTCGAGGATGTTCAGGTAGCATTGGCCAAGCAGTCTGATCGAAGCATTTTGATCACCACGCATTTCCCTTCGAGACATCCGCTGAGGCTGCTCCAGGGCAAGACCAACCTTCAACTGACTTACCGCATCAGGGTGCCTCAACAGAGCGCGTTGTTGATCAATCACGACAAGGGCGACGTTGCCATACGAAACATCAGTGGAGATATTCAGGTGAGCAATCGCCTCGGAGGCGTAAAGCTCGACCTTCTCGATCAGGCTGGCGAGGCATACACGTTCAATGCGCGCAGTCGGCTGGGGGGAATATCGAGTGAGTTCTTCGGCGAACATCGATGGGCACTCATCTGGGGAGAGAGTCTGGAAACGAAATATCGCAGGCGGACCCACCAGATCAACCTCCGTGTCGGAATCGGCGACATCCTGATCAACAAGCTCAATAAAGATCGGTAGCCCCAAAAGCCCGCCAAGCTCAGGTGTTCTTTGCCTTCCTGCGATCTCGCCATTCCAGTGGCGGGATGATGCTTTCCCAAAAACGGACGTTGCACGCCCTGGCATTACGCGTCAAATCCCGATAATCGAGTGATTTGCGGGATGGCCATTTCCAGCACGCAAATTGTCTTACTGATGCCGATTCCTTATGGTTGCATCAGGCTTTCCAACCAGTCCGGCAGGTCGCGCATTGATCGCCGACGATCAGCCTGATGTCCTCGCCGCGCTTCGCCTCCTGCTTAAGCAGGAGGGCCTGCAGACTGAAGCAGCGACATCTCCCGCGGCCGTCATCGAGGCAATCGAGACCAATGACTACGATCTGGTGCTGATGGACCTCAACTACACGCGCGATACCACCTCCGGCCGTGAAGGACTGGATCTTGTGTCTCAGATTCATGCGCTCGACAGCACTCTTCCGGTGGTTGTTATGACCTCGTGGGGAACCGTCGACATCGCCATCGAGGCCATGCGATTAGGTGTGTGCGATTTCATACAGAAGCCGTGGGAGAACAAGAGTGTCGTCGAGATAGTGCGTGCGCAGATCGCTGCCGGAAGGGCTGAGAGACAGCGCCTCGCCTCAACGCGAACCCGTGAAGACGAGTATCTCGAGGCGGCCGAAATACAGAGGCATCTCCTGCCCCGAGAGTATCCCTTGATCCGCGATTGTGAGCTTTCAGTCTCGTGGAGGCCAGCCCGTGCGGTTAGCGGCGACTACTTCGATTTTCTGCAATTGAGTGATCGATTGATCGGTCTCTGCGTTGCCGACGTAGCTGGAAAGGGAATGCCGGCAGCGCTTCTCATGTCGAACGTTCAGGCCGCGGTGAAGGCGTGTGCGGGGGCTGGGACGCCGCCTGCGGAGCTCTGCAACCAGGTCAACCGCCTGGTGGGAGGGAATGTCACGCCGAACAAGTATGTGACGTTCTTCTATGGAATGCTCGACATCCAAAGCCGTCATCTTGTGTACGTCAATGCCGGACACAATCCGCCGCTCGCTCTCCGCGCCAATGGCTGCGTGACGCGGCTAACGGAGGGAGGCACTGTCATTGGAGTGTTCCCCGAGGCTGTCTTCGAACAAGGTGAAATCTCATTGAGGCCCGGAGATCGCCTCGTGCTCTATACCGACGGCGTAACCGAAGCTGAAAACGCTGCCGGTGACCAGTTTGGCGAGGAGAGGTTGATTGATCTCCTGACCAGCCATCGTGCGCTCGATGCGGAGGGAATGAAGGCCTCGGTGATGAGATCGGTGAACCGTTTCTGTGATGACCGCTTTAGTGATGATGCTACCTTGGTCATTCTCGCCTTTGAGTAACACACACGCACACCCACCCTACCTGGTGGCACCAATGGTCCTTTAAGGTGGTTGAGAACCGTAGGGGCGGCTCGCGAGCCGCCCCCACCCGGCCACTCCGATTTTGATCTCACGTCTCGTGTCGAAGGTGCGTGTAGGGGCGGCTCGCGAGCCGCCCCTACGGCCGTCGGTGCGATCGTCCCCGGCTGTTTGTCAGTTCTCCAATCCCTGGCCGGGGTTGGGCGGGCAGGGACAAGTTCTGCCCCTACAATTAAGGAATCGAATTTGGCCACTCGCCCTTGTGGATTTCGCCTTTTTCCAGTATTATTTACGGGCAAGAATCTTCTATTCGACTTTAAGTCAGATCCGCCCTCCCAAACTATTGAGGATGCATGGAGAATACACCGCGATTTTCGATCAATATTGAAGATGAAATGAAGCGCAGTTACCTCGACTACGCCATGTCAGTGATCATTGGCCGAGCCCTCCCCGACGTTCGGGACGGTCTTAAGCCGGTGCACCGGCGGATACTCTACTCGATGAACGAGAAGGGACTTCTCCCGGGCAAGCCCTACAAGAAATCGGCTAACGTCGTCGGAGACGTGCTGGGCGCCTACCATCCCCATGGTGACACAGCCGTCTACGACAGCATGGTCCGGATGGCGCAGGACTTTTCGATGCGCTACCCGCTCATTGATGGTCAGGGGAACTTCGGCAGCATCGATGGAGACGCAGCAGCGGCCTACCGCTACACGGAAGCCCGGCTGACTCGAATCGCAACAGAGTTGCTTGCCGATATCGAGAAGGAGACGGTAGAGTTCGTCCCCAACTACGACGAATCGCGCCAGGAGCCGACAGTCCTTCCGACGCGGGTTCCCAATCTCCTCATCAACGGCTCAGACGGCATCGCCGTCGGTATGGCGACCAAGGTCCCGCCGCACAATCTGAATGAGATCATCGAAGCCACGGTCCATCTGATTCAGCATCCAAACACGACGGTTGCTGAGCTTCTGAAGATCGTTCCCGGCCCCGACTTTCCGACCGGCGGTTTCATATATGGCCGCGAGGGAATCAAGCAGGCTTATGAGACTGGCCGCGGCGTGTTGCAGATGCGCGCCAAGGCCGCGGTCGACAAGATCGGGCGCGGAGCCCAGGAGCGCGACGCGATTGTCGTTACTGAAATCCCCTACCAGGTCAACAAGGCAAAGCTCATAGAGTTGATTGCCGAGCTGGTCAACGACAAGCGGATTGAAGGCATTTCGGAAATCCGTGATGAAACCGATCGTGAGAGCGCTGCACATAAGAAGGTGCGGATCGTCATTGAGCTGAAACGCGACGCCATAGCTCAGATCATCCTCAATAAGCTCTACAAGCTGACTCCGATGCAGAGCTCGTTCGGAGTCATCAACCTCTCGATCGTCAACGGCCAGCCGAAGGTGCTGAGCCTCATCGAAACGCTCAACGAGTTCATCACTTTCCGGCGCGACGTGGTGCGCAACCGGACGAGCTACGAGTTGCGGAAGGCAAAGGCCCGGGCCCACATACTCGAAGGGCTGACGCGAGCTCTTGATGTGCTCGACGCGATCATCAAGCTCATCAGGGCGGCGGCGACGACGGAGGATGCAAAGCTGGGCCTCCAGACGCAATTCAAGTTCTCCGAGCTCCAGGCGCAGGCGATCCTCGACATGCAGCTCCGAAGACTGGCGGCGCTCGAGCGCCAGAAGCTCGCCGATGAGCTCAAAGAGGTCACAAAGCTGATTGCTGAGCTTGAGGACATTCTCGGGAACGAGCGCACTCTTCGCGGTGTCATCGTCAAAGAGTTGCGAGCCGTGCAGAAGGATTACGCAGACGAGCGGCGGACGCAGATTATAGACAGCGGCGTCGATCTCACGCTGGAGGACCTGATTGCCGATGAAGACGTAGCCATCACGCTTACCCATTCAGGCTACGTGAAACGAACGCCGGTCACCACCTATCGTGCCCAGCGCCGCGGAGGCTCCGGCAGGCGGGGTATGAGCACCAGGACCGAGGACGTGGTATCGCACATCTTCGTCGCCTCGACTCACAGCTACCTCATGATCTTTACGACGCGCGGCCAGGTCTACAAGCTCAGGGTCCATGAGATTCCCGATGTCAGCGCGGCCGGCCGCGGCAAAGCCATCGTCAACCTCATCAATCTGCCCGGTACTGAGCAGGTAGCGGGCGTCATTCCGGTTCGGGAATTTGTCGAGGGCAGCTTCGCCATCATGGTGACGCGCAAGGGTGTGATCAAGAAGACGGAGCTTTCGGAATTCGCCAATATCCGCTCGAACGGGATTATCGCCATGGGGGTGGATGACGGAGACGAGTTGATTGCAGTCGAATTGACCGATGGAGAGAAACGCATTTTCCTTGCCACTCGGGACGGGCAGGCGGTCTGCTTCGACGAGAGCCAAGTCAGGGATATGGGCCGGGCCGCGAGGGGAGTGCGTGGGATCACTCTGCGGGAAGGCGACTACGTGGTAAGCGTCTCGGCTGTTGCCGGCGACGAACAGATGCTGACCGTGACGATGAATGGATTCGGCAAACAGACCCGAGCTGACGAGTATCGTGTCACAGGCCGCGGAGGAAAGGGCGTGATCAACATCAGGACCACCGAGCGAAAAGGCAAGGTCGTTGCAGTCATGCCGGTGACTCGGGAGAGCCAGGTGATGATCATCACTGCCCAGGGCAAGCTCATTCGGATCGAGGCGGACAAGATTCGGGAGACCGGGAGGAGTGCCCAGGGAGTTAAGCTGATCGACACTTCAGATGGCGATCTCGTGGCAAGCGCATCGCTGGTGGAGAAGCAGACTGGTCAGCTGGTGGAGGAGAACGAACCGGTCAAGTAACTTGTCAGGGCGGCGATCGTGGCCGCAACCTCTCTTGCAATAGCCCTCATAAGACAATAGAGTGTGACCAGCGCGCTGGTGACCTCGAGCGCGTATATCACTTGGTTTGAAAGGTAGTATGGTCCAATCCAAACCGCCCCGTCGTCCGTTGAAGCGCAAACACCCGCGCCATCGAAGCGAGCGTCCCCCCTTAGCCGAGTCCCAGAGCCGAGAGAGTACTGGTCAGGAAGCCGCCTACCTGAAATCGCTGGTCGATGCCCGCACGCCGGTTGTCGTTGTCCTCACGAGTGGTGAGGAGCTCCACGGTCATGTCAGATACTATGACCGAGACTGTTTCAGCCTCGGTCCTTCCGATGGCGGTCCAAAGCTTTTCCTGCGCAAGAGCAGCATCCGCTACATGTACGAGGAAAAACAATAGCCACACAGTGAAGCGTGGCGACCGGCTTAGTATGGAATGCGGCGAGACCACCTCTCGCCGCTTTTGATTTAGTTATTGCAGGATTGTGCTTTACACGCCTCATTCTTCTTCACTACTGTAGGATCTAAATCAAAAGCGGCGAGAGGTGGTCTCGCCGCACTCCATACTAAGCCAGTGGGTGCACTTCCTATGGGTGCCTTGAACTTCAGACTTCTGATCGCAATCATACTGCTTCTGTGCCAGACCGGCCCGACTGCGAGTCAACCTGCTCGCCGAATGACCGTTACAATTGACGATCTCCCTTACGTCATTCCTGGCGGAGGCAACCCGGCCTCCATCGAGGCAGGTACCCGGGCCATCCTAACAGTTCTCAAGAGCCACCGCGTTCCGGTTGTCGCATTCGTCAATGAGAGCAAGCTCCAGGTGCCGAACCAGGTGGAAGCCCGCACGGCCGTTCTCAAGCAATGGGTCGACGCCGGCATGATCCTTGGGAATCACACCTACTCGCATCCGAATTTCAACGATCTGACAATCGAGCAATTCGAAGAGGAGATCATCAAAGGTGACGTCGTCACGCGCCGCCTGATGCAGAGCCGGCAACCCTATCAGCTGTACTTCCGGCACCCGATGACTCACACAGGCGAGACGCAGGCGAAGAAGGAGGCCATCGAGCGGTTTCTGGCATCACGCGGGTACAAGATCACACCGCATACCATCGAGAACTCCGACTTCATCTTCAACGTGGGTTATGTCCGCGCACTGCGCAACAAAGATGAAGAGCTCGCTCGAAAGCTGCGCGCCGAGTATCTGAGTTTCACAATCGCCGCCACCGATTTTGCGGAAAAGATGTCGGCGCAGATATTTGGTTATGAGATTCCCCAGACGCTGCTGATACACGCCAACGACATCAATGCCGCCTGCCTCGACGACATGCTCAGCGAGTTCGAGGCCCGCGGCTACCGCTTCGATAGTCTTGATGAAGTGATGATTGAGCCGGCCTACCACACGCCGGATAAGTGTGTCAGCAAGAGTGGTCCGACGTGGCTCTGGCGATGGGCATATAGCAAGGGAATGAAGCTCGATTTTAAAGACGATCCAGATCCACCATCCTGGGTGTTGGATCTATACCACCAGCGGTGAGTTTATGACAGCAGCGTCGCTTCCATTTGGTCAGCCGCGGGCCTTGAAGGCCATATTCTGGGCGGGTCTCGTGGCGGGCATCTTTGACATAATCTTCGCATTCGTCATGTGGGCGATGCGTGGGCGCGGCATTACCTGGGTCCTGCAGTCGGTTGCCGGTGGGCTCCTCGGCCGTGAAACCTTCAACAAAGGGGCAGGCTCGGCCGCGCTTGGTCTGATACTCCATTTCTCAATAGCGCTTGTATGGGCGGCGATCTTTTTTCTGGCAAGCCGCAAGCTGTCTATTCTGAAGAGCCATCCAATCGTCTGCGGTCTACTCTACGGTGCGATTGTCTATTTCGTCATGTATTTCATCGTGCTGCCCAACTCTGCTTACCATTCCAAGTTGCCCGCCGAGCTGCAGTCAATTCTCACTAACCTGCTGGGGCACATGATTCTCATCGGGCTCCCAATCTCGCTTCTGATTCGCCGCTTCTCGTAGGGGCGGCTCGCGAGCGGCCACCACCAGGCTCCCCTGTCAAAAAGAAGAATATCTCGGGGCGGTCGTAGGGGCGGCTCGCGAGCCGCCCCTACCAAGCCCTCCTAACAAAAGAAGACGGTCTGACGGCGAAAGGAGCGTGTGGCGGCGAGCGGCTCGCGAGCCGCCCCTACGGCCGCCCCGACAGGCTATTTGATGTTTACTCGAACGGTGTTCGATGTTTTGCCGTCTGCCGTCAGTATCACATCGACCTCACCCTTACCGGCAAGACTTCCCGGCAATAGCACATTGATCTGATCCAACCCTGCGAAGGCGGGAGCTGCACCCACAAACGAAGGCGAAAGGATTGTCCCGCCAACGCTGAGGCTAACGGCGCTCTGATTGCTCACATGGCGTATTCCGGTACCAAACAGCACGAGAAAAACCTGATCGGTAACGGTTCCAAGGTCGATTGGAGTCGAGATAAAGGCTGACTGATTTGGATCAAATGCGGCGATCTGCTCATTAATCTGAGTACCGTCAGCCTTGACACGCAACGCATAGGCTGCGGCCACTCCCTTGCCATTTGAATTGAACGAGAAGAGGGACGTCGCCACGGAACTGATGTTAACGGACCCTGAAGAGACCACCGAATTCCCTCGCCATACAAATATCATCGCAGTGCCGGGAGCTGCGCTTGACGGGACCTGCATATTGATTTGGGTCGGCGAGGCGAAGAGCAGTGGAACATTGAAGTCGGTGTGGTTCGAATCCTCCAGAATGGCAACCGTGGTTCCCAGCATCTTTGGCAGCGGCAGTCCCTGAGCAAAGAGGTTTCCATCAGCCATGCCATCGCCAAACAGCGATCCAAGCTCGTCGGGTGCGAGCGGCCCCTTGAAGCTTGCCGATGAGACTGCCGCGAGCACGCCCGCTTGCGTGATGGTCAACTTCTGGTCCCCAATCGCGATTGAGCCGGTCCGGAGAGTCTTGTTCGGATTGCTCGCTACCGCGTAAGTCACAATACCGGTCCCGGTGCCAACTGCCGGACTCGTCAGAGTAATCCAACTATCGGACGCAACCGCACTCCAGCCGCAAGGCCCCTTGGCGCTTGCCACGACTCCGAGGTTGCCACCATCCGAGATAATTGATTGGTCGAACTCAGAGAGCGAGAAACCACATGTAACTACACGGAACGGCAAACCATTTGACGTCCCGCCACCGGGAGCCGGAGTCACGACGCTGATGGTAGCACCGGCTGCGGTACCGAGATTTGCCGCGGGGACAAGCGCTGTCAGCTGGACGCTGCTGACGACCGTCGTAGTAAGTGCCACTCCATTCCACTGTGCAATGGAGTTGTTGACGAAGCCCGTGCCAAAGATAGAAATCGTGGCATTGCCTCCACCAACGGCAGCAATGTTCGGATCGACTCGGGACAAAAAGGGCGCGGGATTGTTGGAAGAGATGGCGAAAGATAACGGAGATGAATTCCCCCTCCGGGCGCCGGATTGAAGACAGTGACCGTGGCCGTACCGGCTAGCGCTATGTCTGATGCGCTGATGGTCGCCTGCAGCTGAGTATCCGCTATTCAGGACTGTTGGGCGGTCCGCTCCATTCCACCTGACGGTTGCACCGGTTTTGAAGTTGGAACCGAGCACAAAGAGCTGAAAGTCACCTCCACCAGGGGTTGTCGAATTCGGGCTAAGAACAGACGGTCGGGGAATCGGACTATTGTCATAGGCACTCGAAACAACAATCCTCGCCATCAGGTTGACGTCGAAGCCGGCCGAATTTTTGAAGGGCTGAAAAGAAGTGCCGTTGTCAGAGGACACAAATGAGCTATTGTTCGGCGAGTTCGAGTCAGTCGCGATTTGGATGCCCCCATTCGGAGCTTGGAATCCAAAGTAGAAGTCGCCGCTATTGATTGTTGGCCCATCCGCCAGGTGCACCTCAAGAAAGCGTCCATTTGGCAGCGTCTGGAGTACCATTGTCTGGTCAACAACGAACTTTGGGCTGTTTGAGGGCTTCCCGGTCCAGCCGGATCCGTGAAGACCACCAGGCGAATCTGCGAGCCTACCGGATTTGGCTGTCCAGCTAAGACTGGTATACGAAGCCTCAAAGTCGTCAGCTTCGCAGGATAGACAGACGGAGTCAGGCGATTCACGGCGATCGACTGGCTTGTTGGCGGGATTCCGGAAAAGAAGATCCCATCATCCACAGAGAGTTCCTCTGTGACGGTAAGTCCGGGCCGCAACTGGTATCCGAACGTATCGAACGCAACCAAGTCATTTGCCGTCTCGGACTCACGTTGTCCAAAGCCGATTGTCGGGTCCATGACGCCAAGGTACTGCCCTGTATCTTCATCGGCTTTCCAGTCACTTCCCTGGTGGCCGTCTCCGCCCGATCCATCCGGACGTCCTGTGGATAGGGCAATCTCATTTCCACCAGCAAAAATATCTGATCTCCGCCCGAAAAAAGGAGGCGGTTGGTATTAGCGAAATTCGGCAGCGTTATACCTGGTCGAAAGCGAAACATGTCGAGCAGAGTCGGCAACGTTGGAGCTGTCGGCTCAAGTTCGCGGTCGCCCATGAACGAACCGAATCCAAGAACGTGACCGATCTCGTGAAATGCTACTGCCTCGAAATCGACCTTGTCGGCATCGATACCTTCTGACGGGTCAAAGTCGTACGCGAAAGCTGAATTAAACCCAATCGATGGTGGCGGTCCGAATTGGTTCATTTCGCCATCGGGATCGGCTGTGGCGGGAATGAGTTGAAGAACGCGGAGGGCTGCCGAAGACTCGGATCATGCCCGTTGAAAGTCCCAAGTCGGTCGGCACGCTCACCGAAGGCATAGCGGCGTACAAAGCACTTTCGCGAGCCGAGCTCGCGTTCGTCTGCAGCCGTTGACGAACCGCTGGATAGCCAGTACGAGAGAACAGCATCTGGGGATCCGTTTGGCCGAGGTTAGTCTTTGGGAACGGATCGCCAAACATAGTCGGACCGAAATCAACATCGACAACGACGGTGATCGGATTCTGAATGATCGATTGCCAGCGCGCTGCTGCGTTAAGGAAGGCCTGTTTTGCCTGCGGAAAGTTGTTGAGCTGGTCAGTACCTCGCAACATTATCTGCAAACCCGGCGCAACCGATTCCTTCAAGCGCACGCCGCTCAACGCATGGAGTCCGGAGCGAGGTCTGTCGAGACTCCTGAGTGCTTCATCAGGCTTGGCAGTCTCGCAGGATGCACCATTATCGGTTTTACGGATGACGAACTGGCCGCGATGATTCGTAAACCTCGATAGATCAGAAATGTTACTGCGAGGTTCCTGAGCATTTTGGCGGACAAACGGAAAGAGGCAGCCGAGTGCTGTAAGCAGCAACACGACAGCAGGCATACGAAGACGCGTGAGGTTTGAGGCAAATTTCATATTCTCTTCAACTCTCTAAGTGGTATGTTTGGCTGGTAGCAGCCAAATAAACCGTAAATCATCCCAAATTCCAAAAGGCCTTCGCAAGGGGTCTGGCTGAAAAAAAGAGGGATTTGATGAAGGCCGCTCAGACCGAGTTACGGCACTTATGCGCGGTTGTGGGCGCTGATCATAGGGACGTCGTAGGGATTATTCGTGCCCCCAAACGAAGGACGTCTCGAGGCGAAAAGGCGCGCAGTCAGCCGGGGAGGCTCGAGGCGTCTTTACTGGGCGTTGACCGAAGAGGAGAACGCTCGGGCCGAAGCTACATGTGGGGACGGTCGTAGGGGCGGCTCGCGAGCCGCCCCCACCAGGCCCCCCTATCAAAAAGAAGAATGTGTCGGGGCGAATGGGGCGTGTGGGGGGCGGCTCGCGAGCCGCCCCTACGGTCGCCCCTAGCAAGCCCCCTATCAAAAGAAGAATGTGTCGCGGCGAAGGGGCCTGTGGGGGCGGCTCGCGAGCCGCCCCTACGTGCAGGCTATTTGATGTTTACTCGAACGATATTCGACAATTTACCATCTGCAGTAAGTGTCAGATCGACCTCGCCCTTACCGGCGAGGCTGCCCGGCAATAGTACGTTGACCTGGTCCAACCCTGCGAAGCCGGGCGCAACCCCCACAAAACTTGGCGAGAGGACCGTGCCGCCAATACTCACGCTCACGCCGTTCTGACTAGTCACATGTCGGATTCCGGTACCAAACAGCACGAGAAACACCTGATCGGTAGCAATTGCGAGGTTGATCGGAGTCGAAACGAATGCTCCCTGGGTTTGATCAAACGTGGCTATCTGCTCGTTGATCTGACTCCCGTCCTGCTTGACACGCAACGCGAATGCTGCCGCTACTCCCTTGCCGTTCGAATTGGCCGAGAAGAGGCCGGGCGCAACGGCTTGAATCGTCACGGATCCAGAAGAGACGATGTCAGCTCCGCGAAATACCGAGATCTTCGCGAGCCCGGAAGCTGCGCCCGAGGGAACCAGCATATTGATCTGTCCAGGTGATGCGAAAAGCAAAGGCACCAGAAAGCTGCTGGAATTCTTGTCCTCGAGGATAACGAACGTATTACCGAGGGTATTAGGAAGCGGCAAACCCGGCGCAAAGAGGTTGCTATCGGCCATGCCATCGCCGAAGAGCGACCCCAGTTCATCAGGTGCGAGAGGCGCGTTGAAACTTGCTGAGGATACGGCCGCGAGCTGGCCAGCCTGTGTGATCGTTACCGTTTGACCGCCAATGGTCACCCGTCCAGTTCTCGCCGTCTTACTCGGATTACTGGCTATTGAGTAAGTCACGATCGACGTGCCCGTTCCCGTAGTGGCACTGGTCAGACTTATCCAGCTGTCGGATGTTGCCGCACTCCAGGGACAGGGTCCATTTGAAGAAACCACGACACCGAGGTTGCCACCGTCCGAGGTAATCGGCTGGCGCGTGTTGGAAAGAGAAAAGCTGCAAGTCACCACCGAGAATGGCAAAGTATTTGATGTCCCACCACCTGGGCCCGGCGTGACAACCGTAACAATTGCCGGTGATCCGCCAGTTGCCATGGCGAGGTTGGCTGCAGGAACCTGGGCAGTCAACTGAATACTGCTGACCACATTTGTAGGCAACGCCATTCCATTCCATTGAGCAACTGAGCTGCTCACAAAGCCGGTGCCGAAGACCGAGATCGAGACATTGGCGCCGCCGGCCGCGCCGATGTTCGGGTCCAAACGCGTCAGAGTGGGCGCCGGATTACCAGGTGAGATATTGAACTGCAGTCCGGATGAGACGCCTCCACCGGGGCCAGGGTTGAAGACGGTAACCGTCGCTGTTCCCGAAGCGGCAATGTCGGCAGCCGTTATGGTTGCCCGGAGCTGCGATCCACTGTTCAGGATCGTTGGTCGATCGGCGCCATTCCATCTCACAGTCGCCCCGGTGATGAAGTTCCGACCAAGGACGAAGAGTTGAAAATCGCTGCCACCCGGTGAGGCCACGTTTGGGCTCAAGACCGCAGGCCGAGGGCTGGGGTTATTGTCATACGGGCTCGAGACTACAACTCTCGCCATCAGATTGACCGGGGCTCCGCCCGAATTCGTCAACGGCTGAAAAGAGGTTCCATTGTCGGTCGAAATAAACGACCGGTTGTTTTTTGGGCCGTTCGAATCTGTAGCGATCTGTATGCCCCCATTCGGGGCCTGGAACCCGAAATAGAAGTCGCCGCTATTGATGCTCGGACCGTCGGCGAGGTGCAGTTCGAAAAACCGCCCACTCGGAAGAGTCGGCAACGCCATCGTCTGGTCATAGATGAACTGTGGGGTGTTCGAGGGCTGGCCAGTGCTCGCAGGATCGGTGAAAACGACGAGGCGAATCTGTGAACCTACCGGGTTTGGCTGGCCGGCCAACACCGGTATTCGGACTCTCAGAAGCGAAAGCTTGGCGGGATATGTCGATGGTGTCAGGCGGTTAACGACGATCGTCTGATTTGTCGGCTGAATGGCCGCATCGAAGACCGCGTCGTCGACAGAGAGCTCCTCTGTTACGGCGAGCCCGGAATTCAACCGATAGCCGAGCGTATCGAAGGCCAGCAGGTCGTTTGCTGTCTCTGCTTCTCTTCGGCCGGAACTGATACTTGGATCCATGATGCCAAGGTATTGCCCGGTATCCTCATCGGCCTTCCAATGGCTGGCCTGTTCACCGTCCCCGCCGGTTCCGTCAGGACGTCCCGTTGAGAGAGCAATTTCGTTGCCGCCGGCAAAGAAGTACTGATCTCCACCTGAAAGCTGAAGCCGGTTGGTCGTCATGAAAGTTGGGTAGCGTAATTCCCGGTTTGAACCGAAAGACGTCGAGGACTGTCGGGAAAGTCCCGTCAGTCGGCTGAAGCTCGCGATCTCCGACATCCGAGCCAAATCCGAGAACATGGCCCATCTCGTGAAATGCCACTGAGTCGAAGTCAATCTTGTCGGCGTCGATGCCATCCGTGGGGTCAAAGTCATAAGGGAACACCGAATTGAACCCGATCGATGGCGGCGGTCCAAAGTTGGCGGTCTCCGTAGTCGGGTCGGCGACGGCATTGATGATCCCAAGTGCCCGAAGATTTGCTGAGGCATCAAGTGCGCCCGGTGCTGCTCCCAGATCTGTCGGCAAAGTCGCTGGAAGCGACCCGTAGAGAGTTGTTTCACGAGGGGAACTGGCGCCGTTGACCAGCTGTGAGCGAATTCCGCCGCGGCCGGAATAGAGATTACCGGACACCAGCATCTGCGGGTCGGTTGAGCCGAGGACGTTGGGACCGAACGGATCGCCAAAGATCGTCGGACCGAAGTCAACATCGATGACGACTGTAATCTGATTCTGAATTATCGATTGCCAGCGAGCCGCGGCGTTAAGGAAAGCCTGCTTCGCCTGCGGAAAGTTGTTGAGCTGGTCCGTACCGCGAAGGGTTATCTGCAAGCCTGGCGCCGCCGTGTCTCTGAGGCGGACTCCGCTCAATGTGTGGAGGCCGGAACGAGGCCGCTCAAGGCTCTCGAACGCTTCATCCGGTTTGGCGACCTGGCAGGAGGCGCCATTATCGGTTTTACGAATGATAAACTGGCCGCGATGGTTTTTGACCCGCGACAGATCGGAAGCGTCGAATTTAGGTTCCTGAGCGCTCTGATGGACGAGCGGAACGAGGCAGCCGGCTATAACCAGAAGCAACACGACAGCAGGCACACGAAGCCGAACGAGGTTTGGCGATAAAGTCATACTTCTCTTCAACTTTCTGGGTTGAGGCTGAAAAACTCCTGGGGCAAGATTACGGTTGGCGGGTAGCAACCAACGCTTTAGAATCTTGCCAAACTTTTCAGGGCCTTTGCAAGAGGGTGAGCAGGAGTATAGACGGATTTAACAATCGAGCCTATTTAGAACCGTATCCGACGAGATTGGAATAGACGACCCACTTGCCGTTGAGAAAACCGGGAATTACCTGATAGGTGCGTGTCTGGCCGTTGACCGTATACTTGAACCGCTTGAGCAGCTCATTCGGCGGAACCTTGGGAAGCTCTACCATATGTCCAGGCGTTTCATAGACGGCGTGCGCGAACTGGGCCATCTCGGCTGCAGAAGTGTGGGCGACGACTCTCGGAGTCAGGCGGTCGACCGTCTCGCTGCGCTTGGTTGCGACGTTCGTCAGTCTCTCGAGCTCCTGGGTCTTCTGCTCGAGCTCTGTGCGAGTATGAGCGAGCGCAGCTTCGGCCTGTCCCGCTTTCGCTTCCGCCGCCTCGGCAATGCCTTCGCGGCTACGGTAGTGAACCCAGACTGCGCTTAGCACAAGTAGAGCCGCGACCAGCAGAAGCGTGACGACAATCAGGCCGAGCCGGAGCACGGCTCGCTTCTCGCCTTCCATCTGCATCGTCTGGCGGCGAACCTGATCATATTCTTCTTGAGAATACATCATAAGGAGTCAGCGAGATCTGGACTGGAACAGGTTTGGGGAACGCTCATTCTAACGCTTTGTCACGGCGTACGCTATCCATATAATGCAAACGCGGAAGCCACAAGAATCATAAGGCTCAGGAGCAACCGGCATGCTCGCGTTTCCTGAGTGCTTCTGCATTTCCCTGGCTTATCCTCCAGTTCAGACGAAGGAGCCTTGATGAAACAGTTTCGTTCGTTCAACCGAATGCTTATCGGTCTTTGTCTCGTGACGGTGGCCAGCCTGTCAGTCGCGGGGCAGGTAAAGCCCGGCCGCGACCCGCAGCAACCGATCGACGAAGAGTACACGAAGAAGATTCGCGAATACACCACCCAGCCGTTCTTCAGTTCACCGCTTGTTGACTATCTTCCCGCCTCGTCGACTGTGCCGACTCCAAAGGCCGTCCTGGGTGATATAGCCGGTGCCCCAGGCAAGCTTCCATACTCGAGCGAAGTCTACCGCTACATGAGGATGCTCGAGAAGGCGAGCCGCCGCGTCAAGGTCTATTCGATCGGAACGACCGAAGAAGGACGCGAGATGATCGCTGTCGCCGTCTCGTCCGAATCGAACATGGCGAAACTGGAGGAGAATCGGGCGCGTCTTGCGAAGCTCGCGGATCCGCGAACGATCAATATGGATGACACGGCGGCAGAGCAACTGGTTGCCGCCTCGGTTCCCGTCTACTACATCACTGGCACAATTCACTCTCCAGAAACGGGCGCGCCTACAGCACTGATGGAGCTGGCCTACCGGCTGGCCGTCGACGAAAGCCAGTACATCAAGCATATTCGCGATGGCCTCATTACTCTGATTACTCCGATCGTTGAAGTGGACGGGCGCGATCGTCAGGTTGACGTCTACAACTGGCATCTCGCCCATCCGAACGACAACTGGCCGCCACTGATTTACTGGGGTCACTATGTCGCGCATGACAATAATCGTGACGCGATGGGCCTGACGCTCAAGCTTACACAGAATGTGCTGCAGACTTTCACCGGCTGGAAAGCGCAGGTTCTTCACGATCTCCACGAGTCCGTCCCATACCTTTACGACAATACCGTTGGCGACGGTCCATACAACGCCTGGCTCGATCCGATCCTGACGGACGAATGGCAGATGCTCGGCTGGAACAATGTATCGGAGATGACCAAGTTTGGAATGCCCGGAGTCTTTACTCACGGAACCTTCGACACGTGGTCTCCCGGCTATCTGATGTTTATTGCGGCAACGCATAATGGCATCAGTCGATTGTATGAGACCTTCGGTAACGGAGGCGCAGACACTGTTGAGCGAACCCTCAGTCCACAGGAATACTCACGGACCTGGTACCGGCAGAACCCGCCTCTCCCGCGAACCAGGTGGTCCCAGCGGAATAACAACAACTATGAAGAGACGGGAGTCCTGACAGCGCTCTCCTATTTTGCCGCCAACAGCCGCCTCTTCCTTCGAAACTTCTACTTGAAGAGCAAGAGGTCGATTGAAAAGCCACAGCATTCCGGTCCGGCAGCCTACGTCTTTCCGGCTGACGATCCGAGGCTCGGCGGTCAGGCAGAGATGCTGCGCATACTGCAGATGCAGGGGTGTGAGATTTCCCGCGCGACCGCGGCCTTCTCGGTACAAGTGCCTGTCAAAAAGCGGCCCAGGCGGCCGGGCGAGCCTGAAGGCAATCCGGAGACGGGCGAACAAAAAACTCCTGAAAAGACCATGGAGTCGCGACAGTTTCCGGCAGGCAGTTACATCGTTCGAATGGATCAGCCGTACAGCCGTATTGCCGATGCGCTGCTCGACTATCAGTATTGGAGTCCCAACGATCCACAGAAGAACGTCTATGACGATACCGGATGGACCTTTGGCGAACTCGGCAACGTCCGTGTGGTGCGTATCACGGATGTGGGTGTGTTGAAGGCTTCGATGGAACGGGTCACCGGCATGGTTCGCTCAAAGGGTGAGGTTGCCGGCTCCGGAACCATCTATCTGCTCAACCACACGACCGACACTGCGCTCATGACGCTCCGCTATCGTCTCAAGGATTCGAGCTTTGAGGCTGCTGAGGAGCCATTTGAGGCAGGCGGTCAAAAGTTCAGCCGCGGGTCGTTCATCGTAAAGAATGTCTCGAGTGAGGACCTCACCCGGGCGATTGATGAGCTCGGGTTGCGGGCTGTTGCAGCATCAACGGCTCCCACCGTCAAGACTCACGCGATCAAGGTGCCTCGCATTGCCGTCATGCATACCTGGCTTGGAACACAAAGCGAGGGCTGGTGGCGTATGGCATTTGACTCTCTCAAGATTCCCTATGACTACATCAGCACGCAGGTTGCGGCCAGGGAGAGTGACTTGCGAGCAAAGTACGACGTCATTGTTTTTGCTCCAGTCGGCCGAGCGAATCCGCAGAGTGTGATCTCGGGAATGCCGATGTGGGGCAACGCGCTTCCGTGGAAGACGACTGAGTTGACTCCAAACCTCGGGAAGATTGATTCGACTGACGACATGCGGCCGGGGCTCGGATGGACGGGACTTGCCAATCTCGAGACGTTTGTTAAAAGGGGAGGCATGCTGCTGACGGCCACCGATGCCTCTGAGTTTGCGGTGTCGATGGGAATGACGCAGGGGGTAGCGGTATCACGATCGAACCAGCTCAAGCTCACCGGTACTGTGGTTCGATCGAAGTTTGTCGACACTACAAGCCCGATTGCTTATGGTTATGGCGATTCGCTTTCAGTCTACTGTTACGAGAGTCCGATTTTCACTTTGAGCAATATGCTCGGCGGCCGTGGCGGGCGCAGGAGGCCTGATGAGCGATCTCGTGCAACGGGGCGAGGGACACTCGATGATCCCGACTCGCCTCAGGATAGAGCTGCGGCTGAGGCGCCGGAGGAGCCGAAGGCAGAGGTCTGGCAGGCCACTCCGTTGACTGACGAACAGCGCCGGAATGGAATATTCGTCATACCGCCGTCGTCAAGACCGCGCGTCATCCTGCGTTATGCGGACGCGCGAGAGCTGCTTGTTTCGGGACTGCTGGACGGCGGAAATGAGATTGCCCAGCATGCGGCGGTCATCGATGTTCCGGTCGATCAGGGACACATAGTCTTGTTTTCGAATAACCCGATATGGCGTGGAGAGACTCTGGGAAGTTATTTCCTGGTGTTCAACGCAATTCTGAACTTCGATCATCTCGACGCGGGACGAAAGCTCGACGAGAAGTAGCCCGCCGGTGAATGTTACCCGCACTGTGAGTGTCAGAGACGCGTCCTGTCGCGCCACAGGCGCGACCTGAAATAGCCCAGGGCGAAGCCCTGGGTACCGGCAACGCAACGACACACAGCCCCATCGGGGCGATGTTTCGCAATCGTTCGACGCTCGTTTGTAATGCCGCCCCTTTGGGACTACCCATTTGCTTTCGTGATGAATCCGGGGCCGCGCCCCGGGCTGTTTCAGGTCGCGCCTTTGGCGCGCACCCAATCGAACGTCGTCGTGTGATGCCGCACTGTCGAGAAGATTGTAGGGCAGGGCTTGTCCCTGCCCGCCCGGCGCCGTCTGGCGCCGGTAATGCTTAGCAAGCCTGGGGGAGAAACATATGATCTGGCTTACCATATTTGTTGCACTTCTTTTCTGGCAGCCGGCCCTTCCTCAGGAGCCGCTCAATCCACAATCTCTGCGGGCGGCGCTGGCGCTCAACCCGAAGGACGAAGATGCCAACAGGCTTGCGGAGAGGGTCCGCGAATACTTTGGCAAGGAAGAGATACTGAAAGGGTCCGCGCCCAAGATCGACGAGCTGACGGTGGCCTGGGCCATCGAGATCGCACCCAATCAGCCGGCACCCAAAATCGTCGGCGACACTGCGAAGATGCTCCTGCCAATGCCTCGGATCGGCACAACAAACGTCTACGCGGTCGTCGTCTCGATGGGGCATGGTGCCGCCCTGAGGTGGCACTACGAGGTTGGCGATCAGAAACTTGGAGGCGGTCAGCTCGAGCTCTATCGCACTCATCCAGACAGTCGTGAAAAGCCTGACGTTCCCAAAGGGACGCTTACCCAGCAACCAAAGTGGGAGAGCAAAATATTTCCGAATACCACGAGAGACTGGTGGATTTACGTGCCGGCGCAATACAAGCCCGAGAATCCCGCCTGTGTCATGGTTTTTCAGGACGGCGCGAGCGCGAAGAACTACGTTCCTGTGGTCTTCGACAATCTGATCGCCAAAGGCGACATTCCGGTTATGGTGGGCATCTTTATTACTCCCGGAACCCGGTCGGACGGAAAGTCGAACCGGAGCTTTGAGTACGATACGCTCTCGGATCAATATGTCCGCTTCCTGCTCGAGGAGATCCTTCCGCAGGTCGAAAAGACCGTCAAGCTGCGCCACGACGCGGCCAGCCGCGCCATCGGAGGCATAAGCAGTGGAGGAATCTGCGCCTTCACCGCGGCCTGGGAACGCCCGGATCAGTTCAGCAAGGTCCTTTCGTGGGTCGGGAGCTTTACCAATATCGCAAGCGGCCCAACCTTACGCGAGGGCGGTCATAACTATCCGGCCCTCATCCGCAAAACGCCTCCCAAGCCGATTCGGGTATTTCTTCAGGACGGCAACAACGATCTGGACAACGAGCACGGAAACTGGCCGCTCGCGAACCAGCAGATGGCAAAGGCTCTGGCTTTCAAGAACTACGATTTCAAATTTGAATTGGGCCTCGGCTTCCACAGCGACAAGCACGGCCGTGCTATCCTGCCCGATTCGCTGAGATGGCTGTGGCGTGACTATAAACCTCAACCCTGAAAGTGCGTCCGCCTGACCAGACTCGCGCACCGAAGACAAAGACCTTTGATCGAGTTCTGATTATCTCTGCTTCGGTAGGCGGTGGTCATATCCGTGCGGCACAGGCTTTGGAGCGTGCGTTCGCGGATCTGGGCGCCGCGCGTCATGCGAGACACATCGACGCGCTCGACTTCACCAATAAGGTCTTCAGGAACATCTACGCGAAGTCCTATTTCGACCTGATCAGCGCGACGCCAGACTTGATCGCGTGGCTATATGATCGCCTCGATACACCGTGGCGCAATGAGCGCCTACGGCTGGCCCTCAGTAAGTTGAACACACGGCCTCTGGTCAGGCTGCTCGAGCAGTATCAGCCGGACATTCTGGTTTGCACGCACTTTCTTCCTGCGGAGATTATCTCGTGGCTCAAGGCAAGCGAAAGAATCTCCTGCCGCCAGGCCATAGTCGTCACCGATTTCGACGCGCATGCCATGTGGCTCTGTCGTCATTATGAACACTATTTTGTCGCGCTTGACGAGACTCGAGCCTATCTCGCGTCGTTGGGAGTAGTTCCGGAGCGCGTCTCAGTCACCGGGATTCCGATCGATCCAGTCTTCAGTATTCACAAGGACAAGCATGAAATGAGACGCAAACATGGCCTTGCGGCAGATAAGCTGACCATCCTGGTTTCAGCAGGCGGCTTCGGCGTTGGTCCGATAAAGACACTTATAACTGGCTTGCACCAGCTGCGCCACCCCTCCCAGATTCTCGCCATTTGCGGCCGCAATGAAGCGCTCAGACAGGAGCTCGAAAAGTTGAACGAGGGGGAACGACCGCAAACAGCAGTGTCAGTGTGAAAGTGATCGGGTTCACGACGGAGATTGATGAGTACATGGCCGCCTCGGAGCTCGTCGTAGGAAAGCCGGGTGGTTTGACTTCGTCTGAAGCTCTGGCGAGGGGTCTTGTATTCATGGTCGTCAATCCGATCCCCGGTCAGGAGGAGCGCAACGCAGACCACCTGCTCGAGGAAGGCGCCGCTCTTCGCTGCAACAATCTTCCCGTGCTGGCCTACAAGATAGATCAATTGCTCGATGACCCAGCCCGGCTATCAGCAATGCAGAGCGCCGCGCGCCGGATGGCGCGGCCTCGCGCGGCATACGATATTGTCAACAAGCTTCTTGAATCCAGACAGTCGTGGCCAGAGACAGACGCAGACGCAGACACTTAAGCTGCATCTCGCAATCTCATATTCCAAAGGAGCATCATGGAAGAGTCGAAACGAGGAAAACATCGGTCCTCACGGCGAAGCTTTCTGAAGGGCGTCACCGCTGCGTCGGTTGTTGCTTTGGATACGGCCGCAAAATCGGCGATACCGGTTGAGGGGGTGGCCGCCGTATCGATCGATGAGCAACAGAGAGGGCCGGGGCGGCGGTTTATCGCCATCCAGGTCGGAGGTGTGTCGTTTGTTGATGAAGGCGTCGATCCCGTACTCGACAATCTTCAGCGCGCGCAGGTCAACGCCTTGATGCTTGCAGTCTTCACCTACGGGCGGGGAATAGCAGGCCGCCAGGTGCCGGGTCAGCCGCTTGCCGGATCACGGTGCGCAGAAATATGACACCGACGCCTTTCATGGCGGGAGCTATGCTGCCGTTCATCCGCAGTACTACACGGGAACAAGCCTCAAGGATTTTCGCGCGCCGGACCTGGGCGAATTCGACATTCTTGGCGCAGTAATTCCCAAGGCCAAGGCGCGTGGAATGCAGAGCTACTGCTGGCTCGAGGATGTCTACAACCCGCGATTCCTCGCCGGCTTTGAGAGGCTCTCTGAGGTAGACGTTTACGGGCGCCGCACGAATCAAGCCTGTCTCAATCATCCTGAGGTAAGGAGTTTTCTCCGGTCGCTGGTCGAGGATTACATCAAGACGTATGAAGTTGACGGTCTTATGTGGGGTTCGGAGCGTCAGGGCCCGCTCAACAATGCCATCGGCTCGCGCCATGGCGGCTTCAACGGGCGGGCGACGCTGACATGCTTCTGCAATCACTGCCGCGCCGTTGGACGCGAGCGCGGTATTGATGTCGAGCGTGCCCGAGCGGGTTTGATTGAGCTCGACAAATTCGCGCGAGCCGGCTCAGCCGATCAGAAGCCGAGCGATGGTTACTTCGTGACCTTCTGGCGAATATTGTTGAACTACCCTGAGATTCTGGCATGGGAGAAGCTGTGGACGGACGGCCAGCAGGAAATCTACGGTGAGATCTACGGAACAGCCAAAGGAATCAACAACCGAGTCCAGGTAGGCTGGCATATCTGGCATAACAACTCATTCAGCCCGTTCTTCCGAGCTGAGCAGGATTACGCCAAACTGCGCCAGGTATCCGACTATCTCAAGGTGGTGATGTACAACAATTGTGGGGGCCCGCGACTCCACCAGTATGTGAGCAACATGCATTCGACGATTTTCCGTGATATTTCGGCGGAAGAGACTCTTGCATTTCACTACGGGGTTCTGGGATATGGAGACGAGGCCAGGCTGGCGGCGCTGTCGACGTCGGGTTTGTCTGCCGATTATGTTGCGCGCGAAACCAGGCGTGCCGTGAGCGGAGTCAACAACGAGATTCCGATTTACCCCGGAATCGATATTGACATCCCGACGGAATCGCGGGAGAAGAAGACTCAACCCTCAGACGTGAAGGCGGCGGTGAGAGCCGCATTCAGTGCCGGAGCAGCCGGTGTGGTGCTCTCGCGTAAGTACTCCGAAATGAGGCTCGCCAATCTGTCTGCGGCTGGTGAAGCAATTCGCGAGCTTGGACCGTCGTAGAGCCGTTGAGATCAGACTCTCGCCGTAGCACCATCATCACTCAGTACTGCCTGCCTCTTTTGAAGGAGCGCGACATTTGCGAGATGTGGTGCGGTGACGGCGTTGTGTCCGACTTCGACAGGAGCATTCGGTTCCTGTCTGGATTTGACGCACTCGAGGAAGTTCTTGACGTGAGGATCAGTGGGAATGCCGCCCTTGTATTCGACAACCGGCGGCGGGGGAATGTTGGGTCTCTTCCATGGCTCGGGGTAGATGCGGTAGCCGTCGTCATCGAGAACGAGTGTACCCTTCTTGCCCTGGATCGTTATCTTCCAGCTATCCTCGTAGGAGTTTCCATAGCAGAGCGTCCAGGTTGCCACAAACCTTGGATACTCGAAGACCGCTGAGAAGGTATCCGGAACATCGGCACCCACGTGAACCAGCGTGGCTCCGTGGCAGACTGCAGAGCGTGGCGGCTTTCCATCATTGCCGAACCACTGAATCACATCCATGAGATGCGTCCCCTGATCGGTCATGTGACCGCCTGCATAGTCCCAGAAATTGCGCCATACGAGAAAGCGAACCTCATCGAGAGGCCGGTGATGTTTTGCCGGCGCCTGGAATCTCTCCCAGTCGAGATGACCCTCGAGCGTAGCCTTGCGTGGAATCGGCCGCTGATTCCAATACCACTGCGCTCGCGCAAGAACGATGTCGCCGATGATGCCCTCGGTTACCAACTTTCTCGCCTGCTGAACTGCCTCCGAGCTTCGACGCTGCATTCCTACCTGCACTATCTGCCTGGTCGCGCGCACGCCCTTGACCATTCGCGCACCCTGATCGATCGAGAGCGAGAAGGGCTTTTCAGTGTAGACATCTTTGCCTGCTTGTACTGAATCCAGAAGAATCTGCGAATGCCAGTGATCCGGAGTCGCGTTGAGTATCGCTACGATATCTTTATTGGCGAGAAGCTCGCGGTATTCGTAAGTAGCTTTGACGCCGGGCCGGGCAAGCTTCAATGCCTGATTCTGATTCGGCTCGTAGACATCGCAGACAGCGATGAATTCAGCCATCTCCGGGAAGCGGTTGAAGGAATTCATGACGCTCCGCCCGCGACCTCCGGAACCGATGATTCCAAGCTGTATGCGGTCATTGGCGCCGAGTATGCGGGTGTAAGAGCTTGCCGTGATGGCTCCGAGCCCGATTCCACCAGCGTTCCTGACAAACCTCCGGCGGTCGATTTGGTGCGGCATTCTTGTGTCCTCCTGAATCCAGGTTGGTCGATCTGGAGGAATAGTACTACCAGCGCTTCTTTGGAGACAACCGTGTATAGGCAGGGCTTGGATATCCAGATTGCCGGATCAGCTCCGGGCATCCCGAAGGGATGCGAGAAGGTAGCCAGGGGCAAGCGAAGCGCAGCCCCTGGAATCGACGCAAAAGAGAACCGCGTCCTGAAGGACGCCGAGCCGGCACGCCGGTTAATCGCGTGGCGTCTGCGCCCCTTTCAGCGCGAGCCTCGTCGCTGGGCATTCCAGGGGCTGCGCTCGCTTGCCCCTGGCTACCTTCTTGCATCCCTTCGGGATGCCCGGAGACGCCCAAGCCCTGCCCCTGACAAGGTTGTTGCGCGACAGGCGAGTTGTGGATTGGATCTGTTGATTGTCATCACAACTTGCGCGCACAGCGTCCATATAGGGCGAGACAATCACATTTTTTGGTTGTCACTGGTCGCGCGGCCGCAACTTTCACCGAATTCCTAACCCTCATAGTCGGATTGACGGAACGTCCGGAGAACCCTCCAAGTAGATACCAGTAGAACCCGACGATCGCCAGAGACACCTATCGCGTTTCTGCACGACGCACTGGCTATCGTCGAATGACTGCTGGCTTTGCAGCACTGAAACGGGGCGATTGCGAAGACGCCTTGCTTAAGGGGGCTGTACCTACCGCAGTGCGGATCGCCCTCGAGAAGGAGGGTACGTCATGCGCAACTTCTCAGGTGCACATCGGATGTCGATTCCTGACAATCCTTGCTGTTGCAGTTACCTCGGTTCAACTCGTATCCGCACAAACCAACAGGGAAGCGCGAAAAGCATTCGAGCGCGCGGAGAATAACTACAAAAAAGGGGCATATGTTGCGGCAATTGAAGGCTTCTCTGAGGCAATAGAGCTAAGCGCACAGACAGGCCAGACTGTCGCAAAAAACGGGGCCACACTACTCAGATCAGGCGACCCCGATATCCCGCGAGTCGAGACCATCAGTCCATTGCTTGCCGCCGCCTATTCGAACCGATGCCTTGCCAAAACCATGATCAAGGATTTCGAATCGGCAATCAGAGACTGCACTCGAGCGATTGATCTCAACCCGCGGCTCGCGCAGGCGCTGAGCAACCGCGGCGTAGCAAAGATGCGAAGCGGCGATCCCAAAGGCGCGCTGCCCGATTTCGAAAAGGCCGTCGCCGTCGGCCTCAACGACGGGGAGATATACAACAACCGCGGCGGCGCAAGAAGACTGACGGGAAACACCGCCGGAGCCCTGGCCGATTTCAATCGAGCCATCGAAATAAACCCGCGGCTGGTAGAGGTCTATTGCAATCGTGGAGACCTGCTGAGGGAGTCGGGAATGATCGACGCCGCCCTGGCGGACTTCAATCGTGGTATCGAACTCGATCCCAAACTGGGAGCAAACTACTACTTTCGCGGACTTGCCTATTCCACAAAGAAAGATTACCAGGCTGCGCTCAAGGACATGACGCGGGCAATCGAATTGGATCCTTCACCGGCGGCTGCGTACGGCGAGCGCGGAATCATCTACCTTCGCCTCGGGCTTGAGGCGGAAGCAGAAAAGGACTTCAAGGAATGCAGGCGGCTCCAACCATCTCTCACTGAGTCGCTGGACTTTCGGATTCAGACCGTCAGATCGAAGCTGTCGACGAAATAGCACCGTCAAGATTGCCTGATTAGCGCTTCGTGGGGCTTTGAGCTGCGTCCTGCTCGATAGTTACTGATTGAGCGCCCACGGTGATAGTAGCTTGCCGCGCCTTACCGGTGTTTGCGGCGACCGAAAAGCTCACGGCGCCTCCGCCGTTTCCATTGGCCGTGCCAAGCATCAGCCAGGAAGCATTTGTTGTGGCCGACCAGTTACATGTGGGCGGCGCATCGATGCCGACAGATCCTCTTCCGCCTATAAAGCCAAATCTCTTTCTCGCTGCAGCGATCGACCCATTGCACGAGGGAGCTGCGGCCAGCGAGATAACCACCGCAGAATACGGACTCACGGAGTAGTTGAACTTCGACGCAGCTGTGGCAAAGCTCGACTGGCTGATATCAGGCGAAGCCGTTCCGGTCCGTGCCGCATCGTCCTGGGAGATTCCGTAGGAATAGACTGCCGCGTTGGACTGCGGCACAAATCCATTGAGTCGTGATCTCTGCATTGAGGCTGCTATCCGGAGTCTTGTTGATCAGCAGAAGATTGAGCTCCTGGTTCTCTCGCCGAACGGCATAGACCGCGAGACCGGAATAGTTGCTCGATGATGGCACGACAATCTCGCCCCCGCGTGCAAAATGAGTCAACAACCGGCCAATGTAGTACGCAGGGTAGAGATCACTCTGAGGTGATACTACTCCATAGTCTCCGTAGCCTCTCCAGCCATAGAGATCGGAAGCGTTATTGTTTGCGATCTCCTGCCCGTTACGCAGGTCCCACCAGACAAGGGCATTGAACTCAGTTTGCAGAATCTGCCCCGTGCTCTCAGCGAGAAACAGCCCGTTGACAAGACTTGTCGTTTGTTTGCCGGGCATGCTGGAGACGGAGTTGTTTTCCGTACACACAATCTCGATGCCTGCGGCCTGCGGGCCGAGGTAGTCGTTGAGCTGCGTTCTCAGATCAATCGCATCCGACTCCCATGAAGCTGCTGATTGCAACAGCCCGGAGTCAGATTCAAATGACGGGTTTTGAGCGTACTTGTGATAGGCCACAAAATCGGGCATCACGCCGAGGGAGCGAAGTGTGGCAAGCAAGACCGGAGTCCAGCCGTTATGAGTCTTCAGAGTGCGCGGATTTGTGGCGGGATGATCATTGTAGTTCGCGTAACTGTCCTCGCCTGTCGAAACGACCACTCCGACCTTGATCGACGGGTCCGCGGCCTTCATCTGCGTGATGAAGTCCCTGGCCAGCGTCGCGTAAGTGAATGGATCGTGAGGCCGGGAATGCTTGTCAGTCTCCCATGTCCCGTAGTTTTCGTTTCCTATCTCCCAATACTCAAAACCGTACCTCTTATTGGCATTCGAATACTGCACCCATGCCGCTGCCTGCTCGGGTGTGCCGGTTCCGTAGTTGGCCGTCACGAATACGCGTGCGTTGATCGCTCGCGCGATTCCGGCAAAGGAGTCGAAGCCAGTCGCCCACGTCCAGGTGTTTCCCGAAGTAGTGTTGCTCTGCCAGTCATACTCGTCTGAGAGAGATCCGCCAGGAAAGCGCAGTGCCCTCGTCTTCATTGCCGTCAGAATTCCTGTCGTCGCCTGTGACATGAATGCGGAATCCCAGACCGCGGCGTTGATGCCGAAGAGACGCTCATCCACAGTCCTCCTGACGTTCGCAGCGTCGATGGAGATTTGTGTTATCGCCGGTGCGGGAGTCGCAATGAGCTTGATGTCATCTAGATAGAATGGCGGCTGCGAGCCGCCGCTCGAATCCTGCAGCCAGAATCCGGTCATACTGGTCTTCTGGGCCGCTTGCAGGGCGGCTATGGGAATTCTTACCTCACGCCATTCATTGGCGGCGATGCCTCCACCAGCGATGTATGAGTCCAGGGCTACGGCTGCCTGAGCGGAGTCGTTGATCAGGGCTTGCACGTTGATTTTGCGCCCGCCAACGCCGCCACCGGTGATCCAGAAGCTGAGAGTGGTATAGGGCGTAGTACTGAACGCGTCGTGGTGAAGGTAGAAACCCTGGTAGCCGGCGGTGTAGGTTACTTTGACGCTCTTCGTGCCGCTGTGAGCGTAATCGGAGGATGTCAGATCGCGCGCTGACCAGGACCAGTCAGCCCAGCCGTTCACGAGATTCTCGCTGTAGATCGTCTGATCTGCCTGCGCACTGGCCCGCCCCGTGGCGAACAAGAGCCCCGAAATCATGAACAACACGGAACATACTGTGTCTAAAGGCCATGCACTCCGCCTCCGGTCGGCAATACTAATCCAGTTCGCCGGGATTTGCATCGGCAGACCGAAAAATGGCCGCTACGGCTGAAACCTTTCTGCCGCTCCGCTCACTCACTTCAGCGAAACCGTAACCCGGCAAAATTGCAAGACAATCGTTGAAAGAGAGGAATGAGAGATGAGCAAATCCGGACTCAGACTGTCCATCGCCATAATGATCGCCATCGGCATCCCGGCCTTCGTATCGGGGCAAGACTTCCGGCAGACATACCGTCTCCCAGCGGGAGGCACAATTAACATAGGGAACGTCTCTGGTGACGTGAAAGTCATTGGGTCAAATACCGATTCAGTGACCGTGATCGGCACGAAGACCGGCCGCGATCTCGACCAGGTCTCCGTTGAGGACCGGAGCAGCGGAAATACCGTCGACGTCCGCGTCCGTTACCCTGAGCATTGCAGGAATTGTCAGGCAAGTATCAATTTCCAGGTTGAGGTGCCCATCGAATTAACCTATCGATTCGATCACATCGCGTCGGTCAGTGGGAACGTTGAGGTGACGGGTGTTCAGGGTCAGCTGAGCGCAAAATCGGTAAGTGGAAACGTGGTCGTCAGGAACATCACAGGGCCTGTGAACGCGCAATCCGTCAGCGGTGAAGTCCGTGTCGAACAGGTCGCTGGATCAGTCAACGCGAAGTCGACGAGCGGCAACGTCGAGGTCGAGATATCCCGCCTCGAAGGCAACGAGGCGATGGAGTTTGCTTCGGTGAGCGGAAATGTACAAGTCAAGGTACCCGCAGGATTGAGCGCTGACGCGGAGCTCTCGGTGTTGAGTGGCTCGTTGAAGACGGATTTCCCGCTTCAAATCGAGGAGCGCGACTCGGGTCCTGGCCGGCGTGCGCATGGGCAGATCGGTGGAGGCGCGAGGAGACTGAAGATGACTTCTGTGTCCGGGAATATCAGCCTGCTGCGAAACTAAGCTGCGAAACCAGGCGAGACAGCCACAAAGAAGCACAAAAAACACAAAGAAGTGAGGATCGCCTCCTTCTTTGTGTTTTTGTGTTTTTGGTGGCCATAGATCCAAATAGATGATTCTTCCGTATAATTAGCGACTCGAACGCCGGACTATGATCGGAAGAATCCTTCTATTGCTTGTCCTGGGATGCCCGCCGGTGCTGGCGCAGTCGGGAACGGCTCGCCCCATTTCTGGAGTTATCGTAACTCAGAAGGGCGAGGCGGTACCTGGCGCCAGCGTGACTATCGTCTCGCCCTCAGGCGAGCAGGTGACCATGACCGGCCAAAATGGCGAGTTCCGGGCAAGCGCTCCGGCGGGCCGGATAGTTCTCAGGGTCGCGGGCAGAAACCTTGAGACACAGGAGCGTTCGCTTGCCGAACAAGCAGACCGAGAAAACCTGAGGATCGAGGTGAGCTACGTCATACCGCCAGTGCATGAGAGCATCGTCATTGAAGCCTCGGCACTCGAGCCGGGAATTGACCGCCGTAACGACGCTGTTTACAAGAACACGCTCTTCTCTCGAGACGATCAGATTTTCCAGACGCTCGATGCCGGAATCGATGCGGGCCACATGAGGGAGGTGGGAAGTCGGTGGAGATACGCCGCTTCGGCTTCAACCTCGATCACGGCGGAGTAAGCGGCGGACTCAAAGTCCTGGTTGACGATGTTCAGCAGAATCAGGGCACCCAGGGCCATGGCCAGGGATACCTCGGAGCTCTCAAGTCTCTGACGCCGGAATTAATTCAGGATGTCAACATTCTCAACGGTCCCTTCAGTGCAGAGTATGGGGATTTCTCAGGGCTCGGCGTCGTCCACATAAGGCTCAAGGAGTCGCTCGCCAACGAGTTTACGGCACGCATCCAGGGTGGCTCATTCAACAGCTATCGCACGTTCCTGGCCTATAGCCCTCAGCTGGACAACGCCTCGGCATTCCTCGCCTATGAAGGCTCGCGTACCGATGGTCCGTTCATCAATCCGCTGCGCTACAAGCGCGACAATCTGACGGCTAACTACACGTGGCGAAAGAGCTCTCACGAGACCTTCGGTTTCAAGCTGAACGCCGGAAGGAACGATTTTTATTCGTCGGGCCAGATTCCACTCGACGAAGTCGCCGCAGGAAGACTTGACCGGTTTGGTTTCGAAGACCCGGATGATGGCGGTCGCGTTCGTTCGGGAGTGGCCGCCGCGTACTATCGCCGGGAATGGGAGTCCGGCGACAGTTTGAAGCTCGATGCTTTCGTAGGGCGGTCGCTGTTTGATCTGTATTCGAATTTCACATTCTTTTTGAACGATCAGCGTAATGGAGACGGAATTCAGCAGCACGACTCGAGGCTTCAGGAGGGAGCGAATCTTCAGTACCTGCATCCCTTCAAGCTCTTTGGTCAACAGGCGCTCCTGACGCTGGGCAGCAACCTTCATAGCAATCAGATATATGTCGCACTCTATCCGAGGCTCGGGCGTGCGCCGCTCGATGACCGAGCCGATCCGCCGCCGGTTAATCCGACTACGAAGGCCAATGCGGACGTGACCAACATCGCGGGCTATGTTCAGCAGGCGATCGATCTCTGGCACGGTCACCTTCATCTCGAAGGCGGCCTGCGGTTCGACTACTTCAGGTTTGATGTCGATGATCGCATCGATCCGGCCTCATCGGGGAGCCAGGGCGCATCGCGGTTTCAACCCAAAGCCAACGTCGCTTATACGCCCTCTGATCGATTTCCCGTAGTCCTCTATTTCAACTACGGGCGCGGAATATCGAGTCAGGATGCTCGTGGCATTGTTCAGAAGCCGGATTCGCCGAGACTTTCAACGACCGACTTCTATCAGGCGGGAGTGTCGAGCCATCGCCGTCGTTTTTCGCTCAGCGCCGATATGTTTCTGATCGACAGATCAAATGAGGAGGTCTACATTCCCGATGATGGGAGTCTTGAGTTCAAGGGCCCGAGTCGCTCATACGGCTACGAGGTCAAGACGTCTCTTCAGGTGACCCGAAGTCTGTCATTCAATGCCGGCTTGACCCAGGTCATGAATGCCTTCTATCGCGCGAGCTTCCCGAGTGTCTACGTTGACAGCGCTCCTCACACGGTGGCCAATGCGGCTCTGACGCTCTCGGGCTGGCATGGCTTCACCGGATCACTCAGATATCGCCATACCGGCAACTATCGGCTCGACGGCAAAGATGCGTCCATTCGTGCTTCGGGACTGGACGTTCTGGACCTGAGCGTCGTCAGGAAGATCAGGAGTTGGGTTGACCTCAACGTGGCAGTCGATAATCTGACGAACAAGCGCTACTACGAAACGCAGAATTACTTTGAATCGCGGCTCAATCCGGGCGATGATGTCGTAGCGCGAATTCATGGCACACCGGGCTATCCTGCCGGAGTGACCGTTGGCTTGACCTTCCACATTCATCCAAAATAAGCGTGAAACCAAATTCAGCCCCGGGAATCCGAGCCGGCAAGTCGGCCATTAACGGCAAGGGATGCTTCGCGACGATTGCTTTCCGCAAACGGCGCAAGATTGGCGAATACGTCGGTGAGCGCATCTACGCGCAACGAAGTCGTCAAACGAGTCAGAGGTCAGGACCGCATCTATATCTGTGGCCTTGACGCGTATTGGAGCATCGATGGCAGTGTTGGGGGCAACGCCACGCAATATGTCAATCATTCATGTGAGCCCAACTGTTTCTGCAGTTGGTTCGCGGCCACCTTGTATTCTTTGCCCTGAGAGACATCAAGGCGGGAGAAGAGATAGTGTGTGATTACGGAGACTCGTATCACAGTGACGATACTCGCTGCTCCTGCCGGGCACCCTCCTGTCGCGGCACCATCAATCGCCCTCGCCGCTGATTTGGTCAACGGAAAGCTCCATTTTGAAGTGCTCACTGATTCGAGTATGGAGTGCGGCGACTTAGCCGGCGCGACCTTTGATATAGCCAGGTGCGAGCCCTGAGTGGAAGAATCGCGAGCGTGATGAACGTCATGCAATGCCCTTGGCACCGTGAGCGTAACACGAAGCTTGGCGACTAAGTCGCCGCACTGGCGCATATCGTGAATGCACGTTGAGCGCACCTCGTCACGTCCGTCTAGGCCGGCGACCTCCAAACTCGCAGCAAGTCTTACAACTGGGCTTGCCTGCTTGCACAGGCAACCTTATAGTCCCGAGACATGGCACCAGCAGTCCCAAGAGAAGCGGCCGCAGTAATTCTCCTACGCAACCCCGATGATCCCCACGTTTTATGGGTCCGTCGCTCCCTTAAGATGGCTTTCCAGGGAGGATTCCACGCGTTCCCGGGCGGGCAGCGCGACAAGGGCGATCTCGAATCGCCAACAGTCGAGGGCCAGGAACGCGGAACACTTGAAGCAGCGATGCGGGCATGTGCCGCGCGTGAGCTCTTCGAGGAGACCGGTATTATGGTCGCGCAAGGCAACGGCCAGCTGGCTTACGACAAGCTCAGGGATTCGCGGCGCGCCCTTGTTGACGGAGTCTCTTTTGCCGAGCTTCTGCACCGCAACGAGCTGAGAATTGACAGCCGCCTGCTGACTTTCGCAACCCGTTGGATCACACCCGCATTCGCACCCAGGCGTTTCGACACATGGTTCTTTGTTGGCTGGCTGCCCGAAGGGCAGGAGATCGATGAAATAACCGGCGAGCTCGATTCGGCAGAATGGATACGCCCTGGCGAGGCCCTCGCGAGATGGCGAGACGGCGATTGCCTGATTGTCACGCCAATCCTGAAAGTTCTTCAGGAGTTGAATCGCGGAGTCGAAGGAATCGCAGAGCGAATGAGCCTCGTCTCGCAGGCTGAACGAGATCATGAGCGCCTCATTGAGTTACGCGAAGGCTTCATATTATGCCCCGTTCGGACACCCACCCTTCCTCCCGCAACCCATACCAACTGCTATTTCATAGGCGGTGCTGAGATGGTCGTCATCGATCCTGGCTCGCCCTATGAGGACGAGCAGCAGGCGCTCGATGATCTGATTCTTGGCCTCGCTTCAGAGGGCCGCCACGTCCGAGAGATAATCATTACGCATCTGCATCCGGATCACACTGGTGGTGCGGCTCACCTCTCGGCTCGTTTCAATATTCCGATCGCAACACATCGGTTGACGGCTGAGTCGCTGAGGGGATCGGTTCGAGTCGATCGCCTGATCGAGGATGGCGATGTGATCTCGCTGGGAGGAGGCCCGGGGTGGCTTCTGAAGGCCATGTGGACACCGGGTCACGCGCGAGGCCACCTCAGCTTCTACGAAGAGCGCACCGGGAGTCTGATTACCGGGGACCTGGTGGTTGGTTTCGGAACGGTTGTCATTGCTCCACCTGAAGGAAACATGGTCGATTACCTGGCATCGCTTGAACGTCTACTCGCTCTGCCCAGGCTGACTGCTCTCATGCCGGGCCATGGTCCCGTTCTGGCAGACGCTCGAGCGAAGATTGAAGAGTACATCCTGCATCGCAAAGCTCGTGAAGCCCAGGTAGTCAACGCGCTCGAATCGGGCCCCAGCCAGGTAAGCGAGATCGTCAAGGCTGTTTACACCGACGTCCCGGTAGCAATGCATCAACTGGCCGCGAGCTCGGTCCTCGCACATCTTGAGAAGTTGGAAGCAGATGGCCGCGTAAAAGTCGACGCTGGAATTTACGCGCTCATTTAGGTAAAGGAGACAACCGTGAGAGTCGCCAACAGGAAGACAGCTCTTTCCATTGCACTGATCCTTCTCGTCTCGGCTGGAGTTGTCCCGGGCCGCAGTCAGTCTGCCTACCAACCGTCCGCGAGCAATCTCGAAGCCAGGCGTTGGTTTCAGGACGCAAAGTTTGGGCTGTTTATCCACTGGGGCATCTATAGCGTTCTCGCCGACGGCGAATGGGTGATGAATAACAGGAAGATTCCAATCGTCGAATATGAACCTGTGGCGTCGCGCTTCAATCCGACTGAATATTCACCAGCAGAATGGGTGGCCCTGGCCAAGTCCGCGGGAATGAAGTACATCACAATCACGAGCAAGCATCACGATGGCTTCGCGATGTTCGACTCGAAGGTATCCAACTGGGATATTGTCGAGCGGACTCCCTATCACAAGGATGTCTTGAAGATGCTTGCAGACGAGTGCCACAAGCAGGGAATCAAGCTGTTCTTCTACTACTCGCAGCTTGACTGGCACAATCCAGACTACTTCCCGCGAGGCCGCACAGGCCAGACCGCCGGCCGTCCTGAGCAAGGCGATTGGTATCGTTACATCGACTACATGGACGGCCAGTTGAAGGAGCTTCTCACCAACTACGGTGAATTGGGCGGTATCTGGTTCGATGGCTGGTGGGACCGGCCGGATGCCGACTGGCGCCTCGATCGCACCTACAAGCTGATTCATGATCTGCAGCCGCAGGCGCTCGTTGGCGCAAACCATCATCGGAGGCCGTTTCCAGGAGAAGATTTCCAGATGTTCGAAAAGGATCTTCCTGGTAAGAATACGGCCGGCTTCAATGAACAATCGGTGATCGGAGACTTGCCGCTGGAGACCTGCGAGACGATCAACGGCGCATGGGGTTATAACGCAGCTGATAAGCGCTTCAAGTCAACGGGGATCTGATCCACTATCTTGTTCGCGCCGCCGGGTACAACGCGAATTTCCTTCTCAATATTGGACCGATGCCTACAGGAAAGATTCAGCCTGAGTTTGTCTCAAGGCTTCAGGAGGTGGGCGGATGGCTGAAGCAGTATGGCGATTCAGTGTACGGGACTCGAGGTGGCCCGGTGACTCCCCGGCCGTGGGGGGTGACCACGAGGCGAGGGAATCGAATTTATCTGCACGTTCTGGACTGGCCGGATCCGGTGCTGGCGATGCCGAGTTTAGGAGGCCGCGTGAAGTCGGCTACGGCGATGAAGAATGGCGCCAGGGTTGAGGTGGTGGAGAATGAGTATGGCTTGCTGGTGAGGATTCCGCGGGATGCGGTGGATCAGTACGACACGGTCATCTCCGTCGAGCTCGAGCCCTAACTAGTCCACTTCGAGCCAAATCTGTAGGGGCAGGGCTTGTCCCTGCCCGCCCGGCGCCGTCCGGCGCCGGTACCTGATCGCCATTAATATCCGCGCCCTGCGGGCGCGCCGGGCAGGGACAAGCCCTGCCCCTACAATGTTACCGCTGAGCAGGCATTTTGCTGAGCCAACCTGCTATCGTGTCCTCGGCGACCTCATAGATCGCCTGCTGCTCCAATGCCGTCTTCCCCGGTACTTTGAACGAGTGGTCGCCTTTCTCAATTGCAAAGACCTCCGCATTCAATCCGCCCTGATCGATGACCTGCCTCAACTCATCGGGACTTCCGAAAGCATCGCGTGATCCCTGGATGAAGAGCATCGGCGCTGCAATTTTGCTGAGATGCTCCGAACGCCCGGGAAGCGCCTTTCCTGGAGCATGCAGGGGATACCCGAGGAAGACGAGACCCGCCAGATTGTCGATACCCTCTGCCGCCAAATGCGACGCGATCCTGCCGCCCAGCGATTTACCTCCGATCAGCAGACGGTGTGCTGCAAAGTCGGGCTGCTCTCTGACTGTGCGGACTGCTGCCCGGTAGGTATCGACCAGGCGCTCCTGACGATCAGGAGTCTTACGTCCCTGCTCCATATAAAGAAAATTGAAGGTGAAGACGTCAATGCCGCGTGATGCCAGCCCGGTGGCGAACGCCGTCATGAAACCACTGGTCTGACTGGCTCCCGCACCGTGCCCGAGAATCAGCAGGCCTGGTGGGTTGGTTGTGAGCTCAGCTCGATAGACAAGACCGGTGACCTGGTGGTCGCCACCAACTGCAATGATCAGGGTTTCAGCCATCACTGCCACCGGAAAATCTTCAGTGCGACCAGAAAACTAACCGTTCCCCAGGCAGTCAGGACCAGAAGGGAAGGCCACGTAGCCGACAATGAGGCTCCATCGTTGATCACGGCGCGAAGGGCATCGTTGAGCGCAGTCAACGGGAGCGCCTTGATGACCGGCTGCAGAAAATTCGGGAAGCGCGATGCCGAAAAGAATGTCCCCGAGAGCACCCACATCGGCAGCATGACGAGGTTCATGAGACCTGAGACACCTTCAATGGTTTTGGTCCGCGATGAGATCAGAAGACCAAGGCCCGCAAAAACCAGCGATCCGATGAGCGCCACAATCGTCAAATCGATCCACGATCCTCTCACCGTGACTCTGAATAGCAGCCAGGCGAAGCCGAGCACCGCAGCCACCTCCAGTGCAAGGAAGACAAGCCGTGACAGCATGTACGAAAGCAGAAAGTGGTAGCGGCGCATAGGCGTAGCCGCGAGTCGCTTGAGCAGCTTTTTCGAGCGTGCCATAACAATGGCGAAGCCAAGTCCCCACAAACCGCTGCCCATGAGGTTCATTCCGATGAGCCCTGGAATGAGGAAGTCTATATAACGGGCTCCCGGTTCGGTCACAGTCTCATCCCGCGTCTTCGACAGGTCCGTGCGACCTGCAGCCCTCTCGAGCGCATCGGCGACAGACATCCGGGCGAGCTTGCTTTCGGGTCGAGTCGGGTCGTATCGAAAGTCAAATGCTGGGCTTGGGGACGGGCCGGGCGTCGGCCCGGATGAAGGCAGCACTCGCACGACCAGCGTAACCTTTCCCGTTCGCAGCGCCTGTGCGGCGTCGGAAGGTGACATCAGGAGCGGCTGCAGACCGCCGGCTCGCGTAAGGGCGTCGGCCGCTGCCTGCGCACCGGCCTGACCTGACTCGTCTGACTCTATTGCTATCGGAAGCTTCTGGGGCGCCTGATTTCGAAAGGCAATGCCAAGCGCGAAAGCCAAAAGAACGGGGAAGCCGAACACCCAGAAGAGGGCTTCCGGCTGGCGGACGAATTCGCGAACTCTCGCCAGCGTCAACTCAAGAAGAGGGTGAAAACCACCCTTGACCTGATCAGAAGGACGCGCGACCCTCTGCTTTCTGTCTGGCGCTGGCGGCGTCAGAAGCTCATCTTCCACTTTAGCCATCGCGCAGCATTCTCCCGGTAAGACTGACAAAGACGTCTTCAAGTGTTGCCTGATGTGTGGTTAGCGTGTCGAGCCGGATGCCATGCTGCTCAAACTCACTGAGCAGGGCCGGCAAGGTGGTCCCAATCTGTGAGACTGTCAGTGCATACTGTCCACTGCCGGCGCGGACATGACGAACTCCCGGCAACTCCTCCAGGGTTCGAGTCGGGATGTTGCCGTCGAGGGTGAACTCGATAATCTGGTCTGCACCCAACGAGGCGATCAGGTCGACGGGCGTTCCGAGAGAAATCATGCGACCGTGATCCATGATCGCTACTCGATTGCACAATCTCGTTGCCTCCTCCATATAGTGGGTAGTGAGGAGTACCGTACCCCCGCCCGCCTGATATTGCTCAACGACATCCCATAGCTGAAGGCGCGCCTGAGGGTCGAGGCCTGTCGTCGGCTCATCCAGGAAGAGAAGATCTGGATCTCCCACGAGAGCGCAGGCCACCGCAAGCCTCTGCTTCTGTCCACCCGAGAGCTTCCCGACGCGAGCTTTCCGCTTCTCGTCGAGGGCGACGATGGCGATTACCTCATCAACCGTTCGCCCTGCATGATAGAAACTTCGAAACAATCGCACAGTCTCCTCGACCGTCAGCTTGTCGGCGAGCTGAGTCTCCTGCAACTGCGCCCCGAGACGCTCGCGAAGCTTGAGATCGTTGTCGCCCCATGCCATGCCGAGTATCTCGACCTCTCCACCATCAGGCTCGGTCAGACCCTCGAGAATTTCGACGGTAGTCGTCTTTCCGGCACCGTTCGGGCCAAGCAGCCCAAAACATTCACCCCTGTGCACCTCGAGGTCTAAACCGTCCACGGCAGTGACGTCGGCAAAGCGTTTGATGAGGCCGCGGCAACGTACGGCCGCCCCATTCCCATTGCTCCCGTTGCTCTCACGTAGTCGAGTCATCTCATTCATTGAACCATTGCGGGCAGGAGTGAGCCTCGCCGGTCACTCGCAATTGCCCAGCCGTCGTCGATTCGCCCGATGAGCCCGTGAAACTGGATCTCCTCACCCGAGAGGATCACCAGCGTATCACCAGCCTTGACCAGCGGGTTGTCGACGCGAAAGCGCACAACAGTGGCCTGGCCGTTATGCTGCTCGACCGTTTCGAAGGCGAAGTCTTCGCTTTCGATAGCCAGCGTGTTTGATTGCGATTCGGTGTTTCGATCTTCGTTTTGATTCTCGGTCATAGTTGTTCCTTTGGACAGCCGAGACTCTACCCTAAAGGGCTCAAAAGGACAAAAGCGGCAGGCCCTCCTTCGAAGGGCTTACCCGCGCCCTTCGGGCACGGGACGGGCAGGGACAAGCCCTGCCCCTACAACGTCGTCGCGAAGTGTTGCATGGTTGAGAAAGACTGTAGGGGCAGGGCTTGTCCCTGCCCGCCCGGCGCCGTCTGGCGCCGGTAACTCTTCGGGACTGGAATGTCCAAACTGCCAGGGCCGATCTTTAGTGGTCAGTCGTGGTTTAGCCAGTCGATAAGCTGGCTGCTTGTCAGGTAATCGCGGTTAACCCTCATGGCTTCACTTTTACCGAGAGTTCGATAGACCTGCTCGATCGCCTCTGTTCGGAATCTGCCCCCGGTGTTTTCGATCACCAGGGGAGTCAAAGGAGCCATGGCGACGGCCGTGGAAAAGTCGCCGGCGCGGCGAAGACTCGGAATCGGCAGCGACTCCAGAAATGAATGCATCCTGCGTGTTATCGAACTGCCGTGCATCAATAACCATGCGGTCTATCGAAGGCATCAGCCCGCGGGCGAGAAGAGTATCGAGGCCGGCCTTGCCTCTCGCAACGATGGCGAGCGAGTCCCCGGGGTGCTCTCCACGAAGATACGCCACTGCCGTCAGAATATCCTGGATTCGATTGGCGTCATCCGTTCGATTGTAGGTGGTGAAATATTTGCTTTCATCTTCGGTCAGTCTTCTCTTTGAGTCGGCGAAGCACTTTAGTAGAAAGACGTGCTGACCGTTTTTTATCAACGCTTCCTGCAAAGCAACGAGATTTTCAGTGTCGCCGGCACTCACAAGCAACACCATGCGTCTGGACGATTTGGCGGCCGGCCACTCAAGAAGCTCGACGCGATCACCGGCGCTTTTACGCGAGAGCACCAGATTGCGCGCCCCATCGCCTCCCGAGCCGTTCTGGCTCGCCGTAACCTCATTTGCGGCTGGCATTGCTGCCATGAGCGAATACCGTAACGCGGTTCCGAAGCGCTCACGAAAGTGATCGAGGTCTGCTTCCGATTTTGGCTGATCCGATGCCAGCTGCCGGCGCGCCATCTCAATCCAGGAGGCCGAAAGACCGGGCTCGTCGAGTTCGTTCTCCGGGCGTCCTCGTCCGTAGAAGACGACTTGTTCCGTCAGAAGCGGCGCCGAACGCACTCTTTCAGGCAATGGTTCTTCACCCGGTCGACCAAGCAGCCAGTGGCCCAGCCAGCCGTAGACAGCCTCGCGGCTTCTCTGATTGTAGTTGTGCGGCGCTTCGTAAAGGACGGCGCTGACACGATCCTCGACTCCAAGCATGCGGTAGATCGATCGGATCGCCGGGTATTCGATCTGGAGCGTATTCTTTGTCCAATCGCCCGAGGCGGCCACCATCAGCAGCGGTCGCGGCGCGATCATCGCTCCGAACTCAACGTTACTTGTGTCGACTCTCAGGTTGGGCGCGTTCTCGCAGATGTCGCCGCCCTGAAAGTGCGCCGAGATCATGCAGACCGGAGCTGCAAACCTGACTCGATCATCGACGGCTGCCAGCAGAAACGTCTGCGTTCCTCCGCCGGACTCGCCGGTGCAGGCGATGCGATTGGGATCGACATCCGCTAGGGAGACCAGGAAATCGACCGATCGGATCGCATTCCAGAGCTGAAGACCGAGCAAGCCGAGCCCCCAGAGAGCCTCTCGCGGTCCACCGAAGCGATGGCTGATCGCCGTGCTGTCGTTGTACCCGACCATGTCAAAGGCAAATGCGATGTAGCCCTGTTGGGCGAGATTTGCGGGACGGAGCGGCCCCGAATGCGTGGGGGTGTTTTCGAGTCGGCCGTACGTCCAATGCCCGTGAGGGCAGAGCACTGCCGGAGCTTTCCCATTAACGTTCTTGGGCCGGTAGAGACTTCCGGTCACATAGTGGCCGCGCAGGCTCTCGAAATAGACTTTCTCGATTGTGTAGGTGCCGTGATCAGTCAGGCCGAAGATGTGAGCACCGAGGTCGGGTTTGGGTGGCTCCGGCCAGAGGCCGGCGCTGACCAGAATCTGATGACGGAGCTGATCTGCGCGAGCCAGCCACTCGTCCTTTGACGAATATGTTCTGAGATTGACGGTAGAATTCGTGGTTCGGACTTCATTCAGGCGGTGGTCCGGACCGCTCGAGCTCTGTCCCGCGACACTGGCAATCAGGAAGCAAGCGAAGAGCAGCGCACGAAAGAGCGCAAAAACACAAAAACAGCTCTCTTCTGTTCGTGTTTTTGGGCTTGTGTGACTACTCCGGTTTCTTATCGCCGACGTTCTCTTCATTCTCGAAATCCTCTCCGAGCCGCTCTCGCAGGAATCGGATCGAATTCTCATAAGCATCGTCAATCTGCTGACGACGGTACTCATCGAACGGAACCCAATCTCCATCAACCAGCACCTCGAGCTGTCCAGTTGCCGGGTTCTTTCTCGTCTGAAGACCCATTCTCCTAATCCAACTCAAAGTCCGCCACTACCGGCGCGTGATCGGAAGGCCGCTCCAGCGAGCGGGTTGTCTTGTCGATCCATGCCGCCCGACATTTCTCAGCAAGCGTACCGGTTGCCCACATATGATCAATCCGCAGTCCCTGGTTGCGCCGGAACGCGCCGGCACGATAGTCCCACCACGAGTAGAGGCCTGCTTCATCGTGATGCTTGCGAACGACGTCGATAAAACCCCACTCCCTGATCAAACCGAGGGCGGCCTTCTCGGGCTCGCTGAAGAGAACTCGGCCCTGCCAGAGCAACGGATTGTAAACGTCGCGATCTTCCGGCGCGATATTGAAGTCGCCGCAGAGCACAAAAGGTTGGTCCGGATCGCATTCGGCCTCGAGGTAATTTTTCAGCGAGGCCAGCCAGTTCAGCTTGAACTCATACTTATCAGATCCCGACGAACTGGCCGTTCGGCACATAGACATTGAGCAGCGTTACGCTGCCGATCCTGGCCCTGATGAACCTGCGCGGCGCCGTTTCGCCGGTGCCGGGAAACCCCCGTCGAACATCGACCGGCTTCTCTTTGGAGATGAGCGCCACACCATTGTAAGTGGCCTCGCCGAAGAGTTCGATATTGTATCCAGCCTCAAGAAAGGGATCGATGGGGAATCGATCGTCCGGGATCTTGGTTTCCTGCAGGCACAAGACGGCGGGTTGATTGGAAGTCAGCCATTCGATCACTCGAGGCAGACGTGCCACAATCGAGTTGATATTCCAGGTCGCAATCTTCATAGCACTTCAACTGTCACTTCTCGGAGCAAGGGCATTGCCGATAACCAGATCATAGACTACTCCTCCGATAACGCCACCGACCAAAGGGCCGATGATCGGCACCCAGAACCAGTAATTGCCGGCGCTGAAGACTCCCATTCCCCATCCGCCGACAGCCGTGAAGAGTCGCGGCCCAAGATCGCGAGCCGGATTGATCGCATAACCGGCATTTAAGCCAAAACACATCCCTATCGCCATCACGAGAAATCCTATCAGCACTGGCGCGAGATTGGCTGCTGGGGCGCTGTTGCGAGTATCTGTCAGCGCAAAGATAACCAGTATCAGAATCGCTGTCCCCACTATCTGATCCACCAATCCGCCGGCGATCGAGAGAAAGGGTTGAGGGTAGGTGGCGAAAATACCGGCGGTTCCCTTCGCACCGCCTATTGCGCGCACTCCGCCGTCGAAGTTATTCAACGCCTCGCGATAGACGAGAAAAACGATCGCCGAGGCGACAAATGCACCCGCTGTTTGAGCCAGGGCGTAAGGAACCACTTTTCGCCAGGCGAAGCCCCGCCTGACGGCGAGGGCGAGCGTCACGGCGGGATTCAGATGGGCACCTGATACGCCCGCAGCGACATAGACGGCCAGCGTCACGGCGAGTCCCCAGGCGATGTTGATCGAGATGTAGGCTCCGTTCTGCTGGCCGCTGAGATTCACCTGGGCGACCACTCCGGCGCCTAACGCTATCAGGACAAGGGTTCCGAGAAACTCTGCGTAGAGCTCTTTCTTGAGATTGTTCATGCGTTTGTATTGTCTTCTTCTTTGCGGCTTCCTTTGCGTCTTTGCGTCTTTGCGTGAGGAGTATTTCGCAAGCAGGCCTGACCGCGAGATACTCCTCACGCAAAGACGCAAAGACGCAAAGAAAGCCGCAAAGAAGAGGGTTCCGATTATCTAATCCATCCGCTTATAGATCACGCCGCCCTTCATCACGAACTTCACCTTCTCAAGCTCGGTCACGTCTTTCAGTGGATCGCCGTCAACGGCGATGATATCCGCGAAGAAGCCCGGAGCCGCCGACCCAACCCGATCCTGCCAGCCCAGAAGATCGGCAGCGCTCACCGTCGCCGCGCGAATTGCCTCCATCGGCGTCAGTCCCCACTTCACCATGTGAGCGAACTGCTTTCCATTCAAGCCATGCGGATAGACGCCTGCATCCGTTCCAAAGGCAATCTTAACGCCCGCCTTCGCCGCCTTCTGAAAGTTCTCGCGCTGGGCTCGCCCGACCAGCCGCTCTTTCTCGATAGTCTTGGCTGGATAGGCGAGCCGCGCGTACTCGGCAAGTATGTAGTCGTCGTTATAGATGTCAGCAACAAGATAGGTGCCGCGCTGCTTCATGAGCCGGATTCCTTCGTCATCGATCAGGCTTCCGTGCTCAATCGAGTTGACGCCGGCACGAACAGCACGTTTGATGCCTTCAGCGCCATGCGCGTGAGCGGCGACGCGCCTGCCCCACATGTTTGCTTCCTGAACGACAACGTTCATCTCCTCCTGAGAAAACTGAGGAGCGCCGACCGAATCCTCCTCCGAAAGGACTCCTGCTGTAGCAATCAGTTTGATCAGATCGGCACCATTCTTTACCTCGAAGCGCACCAGCTTTCGAATCTCGTCTGGACCATCGGCAATTCCTGAGAACTGGCCGAACTTGATGTAGGGTGAGAAGCCTGTGATGTCCGCATGTCCCCCGGTTGCGCCGACGGTCAGCGTCGCCACCAGCATGCGAGGACCGGGAACCGTGCCGGCATTGATGGCATTGCGCAGCGCGACATCGATGAACTCGGGGGCACCCACATCGCGCACAGTCGTAAAACCGGCCTCGAGCGTTCGGCGCGCATAGACATGAGCGACAATCGCCACGTCAATCGGGCTCCTGCGAAACAAGTCGTCGTAGTAGTTGCCCGGCTGGGAAGTCATATGAGTATGACAATCGATGAGTCCGGGGAGAACTGTTCTGGTGCCAAGGTCGATCGTCTCGTATCCTGCCGGAATCGGAAGGTCGCTGCCGGCAGCCGTGATTCGCTCACCTTGAATGAGGATTACGGGATTATCGATAGTCCTGGAATTTGCTGAGTCGACCATCCGAGCAGCTTTGATGGCGATCTTTTTGGGAGCCTGATCCTGAGTGCCCGCGAGCGAGCTGATGACAAGAGCCGTGATGAGCAGAAGAGACTTCATTGATGCTGAAACTCCTGACGAGAGATGTGCTTGACGGTTACGGCACGTTCGCTGTCATCGCTTAATAGCGCGACCTTGAAAGAGCCAGGGCGTGTCCCTGCCCGCCCGTGCCGTCCGGCACGGGCAACAGTTTCAAGGGGCAACGTTGCGCACTTCAACACTCAACCGATAATGGTTCGGCGCATCATACCGGCGGGCAGGGCTTCAGCCCTGCGCTATTCAAGGTCGCGGCGTTGCCCGGCAGTGAACACGAGCTGTTGCCAGGTTACGATATCGCCGAGACAGCCTACTGAGATCAGATCACGGTGCATCGGGAATACCTCGCGAAGGTCAGCAACGAGCCGATCCTGAAGCGCCCGCATCCGGCGGTAAGTGGCCACGCGAGCCTGTTCAGGTCGTGTGCGGGTGGCTTCGTCCAGAGTAATGAACCGGTCGCAGACTCAGCGATCGATTCAGCCCGGCCCTTCAATCGATGCTCACACCACATGGCCTGGAGAGCCGCGCCCACCGCCGCGCCCTCTTCATTCTTCACACAGACAACCTCGGCGTTGAATACATCCGCCATGATCTGACGCCAGATCGGACTGCGCGAGCCACCACCCGTTGCTCGAATTTCGACGGGCTCGATGCCGAGCTCACGAAGCCGTCCCAGCCCGTAGTCGAGTCCGAGCGTTGTGCCTTCCATGGCCGCCCTCGCGAAATGCGGCAGGTTGAACGTCTGCTGGCGAATGCCGAAGTAGACGCCGGTTCCATTGGGAACATCGGGGGTTCGCTCGCCTTCGAAGAAGGGTACAAGAATCAGTCCATCGCAACCCGCAGGCGCGAGTGCGGCCTGGCTCGACAGTTCTTCGTGTGAGAGGTGCCACTGCTCGCGGACCATCTCAGTAGCCACCGTAACATTCATCGTGCAGACGAGAGGCAGCCAGTTCCCGGTTGAATCGCAGAATGCGGCGACCTCGCCCTTAGCGTCGATCACTGGAAATGAGGAGAATGCGTAGATCGTGCCCGATGTCCCGAGACTCACCGTGACAACGCCGGGCCTTACGTTGCCGGTGCCAATCGCGCCCATCATGTTGTCGCCGCCGCCGGCACTGACTATTACATCGGGTCCGAGTCCCCACTCCTGAGCGAGTTCCGGACGAAGCTTCCCGGCAGGATCGCCACTGTCGATTAGCGGTGGCAGCATCTCCTTGAGTCGCGGATCAATGGCATCGATCGCCGCACCTGACCAGTCCCGGCGGCGCACGTCGAAGAAGGCTGTGCCTGACGCATCACCGCATTCCATCGTCTTGCTGCCGGTAAGCCAGAAGTTCAAATAGTCATGGGGCAGCAGGACCCATCGCAGTCGCGCGTAGCTCGATGGCTCATGCTCTCTGAGCCAGAGTATCTTCGAGGCTGTGAAGCCGGCTGGAACTCCGTTTCCTACTTCTGAAATCGTCTTCTCGAGGCCGCCCAACCGGGCGACAATCGCGGCGCACTCGGCGCTCGTACTCGTATCACACCAGAGTTTCGCCGGACGGATAACGTCGCCGCCCTCGTCCAGGGGCACGAACCATGCTGCTGACCCGAGATTCCGATCGCTCGAACCGCAAGACGGTCTATTTGCGATTCATTCAGAATCGCTCGAATAGCGGAATCGGCAGCGGCTGTCCATGTGGCCGGATGCTGCTCCTTATAGCCCGGTGGCAGGCCCTCGATCAGATCGTACGAGACACTGGCAGTCGCCTGTGTCTCGCCCGATTGAGCATCGAGCAGAATCGCTTTAGTGCTCTGCGTGCCGCTGTCGATACCGATGTAATAGTCATTCATAGAAATGCGGAGGAACTTCAGTCCTTCATGCTGACGACCTGATTTCGCAGGATACCGAGGCCCTCGATCTCGACCTCGAAGGTATCACCAGGCTTGAGCAGTACCGGCGGCTTGCGAAAGATTCCTACGCCCTCAGGAGTTCCGGTGGCGATGACGTCGCCCGGTTCGAGCGTGATGCCTTGTGAAATGTAGGAAACCAGGTAGGCCACCTTGAAGATCATGAAGCTTGTGTTAGAGGACTGCATCGTCTGACCGTTGAGACGGCCCTCAATCCGGAGGCTCTGGACGTCGGCAATCTCGTCGCGAGTCGTGATGTACGGTCCCATTGGCGCGAATGTGTCGAGTCCCTTACCTCGAATCCACTGGCCATCACCAAACTGCAGGTCCCGTGCGGAGACATCGTTGACAAGCGTATAGCCAAAGACGTGAGCCAATGCATCGGATTCGTTGACCCTCTTCGCTCGCTTGCCGATGACCACCGCCAGTTCAGCCTCGTAGTCGACCTGCTCGGTGATGGTTGGAAGCACAATCGGCGACTCATGCGCCGTCAGTGAATTCGGCAGCTTCATGAAGATCAGCGGCGCGGGAGGCGGCGCTGAACCGCCCTCAGCGGCGTGATCGAGGTAATTGCGCCCGATTGCGAGCATCTTGCCCGGCTTTACCGGTGGCAGAAACTCTACCTCCTTTTCGGCTATGGCCGTCGCCCCATCCACCAGACGAGACAATTCAGCCTGAGGCTCGGGCCATGCATCGATCAGGTCGAGTATCTGAAGATCGTCTCGAAGCCACGTGGACGTGCTTCCCGTCGAACGGGCGCGCTCCGCGATGTCGACGAGACCACTGCCCGTCAGCACGCCGACGCGTGGAGTCCGCGAGCCCTTGGTTGCGAAGTATGCAAGTTTCATAGAGTTCCGTCTCTTTCTGTTTCAGGATTCCAGACTCTCGACGCGACGCCGCTGGAATTCATCGAAGGTTACGGCGACGACGATCACCGCGCCGATTATGATCTGTTGAACGAAGGGTGAAATGCCAAGAAGATTTGCTCCGTTTGCCAATACGCCCATGAAGAGCGATCCGATAATAGTTCCAACGATCGTGCCCTGGCCACCGGAGAGGCTCCCGCCCCCGATCACTACCGCGGCAATTACTCTCAGCTCGTAGCCGTCTCCCGCGGTTGGCTGGCCGGTGACCAGGCGAGCCGATTCGATCGCCCCAGCCAGACCGGTGAGGGCACCGAGAATAGTGTAAAAGACGACCTGATAGCGGGCGACTGGTATGCCTGCATATCGCGCCGCCTCGATGTTGCTGCCAATCGCGTAACAATAACGACCCAATCGAGTGCTCGTCAGAACAAAATGGAAAATAACGGCTATCACCACGACCAGCAGCAGGGGAATCGGTATCACCCCGAAGAGATTGCCTTCCGCTAGCAGCCGCAAGCCCTTCGGGAGACCAACCACTGCATTGCCGTCCGTGATAAGCAGCGCAAGTCCGCGATAGATGCCCATCGCGCCCAGCGTCACAATGAATGGCGGGATGCGCAGCGTAGCCACGGCGACTCCATTGAGAGCCCCAAATACTGCACCAACAGCGATCGAGACAAGGATCCCGACTATCGCCGGCATACCGCCGACCATCGCCATGGCACCGATGACTCCAGCCAGCGCGAGCATTGAACCTACCGAGAGGTCTATTCCAGCTGCAATCATGACCATGGTCATGCCCATCGCCATGATCGTGATGACTGCCGTCTGCCTCGCAACACTGGCAAGGTTGCCTGGTGAGACGAACTTCGGCTCGAGCACCGCTATTAAAACGCAGAGCACGAAGAGAGTCAGGAATGGCAGGAGTCTCTTTACCCAGTCAGGCATTGTCAGAAGGGCTCAATCCGGAGCGAGATGAATGATTAGCGGCCGGCGTCAAATCCGAGAGGCCGGGAGCGTCCTCGACCGCTGCATATTTGAGTACCTCCTCCTGAGTTGTCTTCCGGGCCGCGAGCTCAGCCACAAGCCGGCCGCGTCTCAGCACCAGAATGCGATCAGCCATTCCAAGCAACTCAGGAAGATCCGAAGAGACCATGATCACCGTGCCGCCAGCCTCGGCGAGACGGTTGATTGTCCGGTAAATCTCGACACGAGCAGAAACATCGACTCCGCGCGTCGGTTCGTCGAGCAGGAAGACGTGGGTCTTTGCGTGAAGCCATCTTGCAATCAACGCCTTCTGTTGATTGCCGCCGCTGAATCGTGCAACCGGCCTTCTCGGATTCGGAGGTTTGATTCGAAGCCGCTCGATGTATTCAGTGGCAGCCTCGGTCTCCCTGCGGTGCTCGAGTCGACCATGTTTCAGCAGCGCCCCGATATTTGCGAGTGTAATGTTCGTCGCCAATGACAGATTGAGACAGAGGCCGGTTCGCTTGCGATCCTCCGTCAGAAGTCCCAAACCTCGGTTGACCGAAGTTCTCGGCTGCGGAGTCTGATAGCGGCTTCCATCAAGCCAGACCTCGCCCTTGTCAGGCTGTTGGGCGCCAAAGATGCCTTCAACGAGCTCCGTTCGACCGGCGCCCGCCAGGCCGGCTATGCCGATTACCTCTCCGGCGCGGGCCTGGAAGCTGACATCATCGAATTTTCCGGCGCGTGACAGGTGCTCAACTCGCAGGCGCACGTCGCCGATTGTCGCGTTGCGCTCAGGAAAAATCTCTTGCAGCTCGCGGCCGGCCATATGACGGATGATGGCGTCAGTCTTGAGCTCGCCCCAGCGGCCGTTGTAGACCACCTGGCCATCGCGGAGAATCGTCAACCGGTCGGTTATCTCCTCAAGCTCCTCGAGCCGGTGCGAGATGTAGATTACAGCCAGACCACGATCCTTGAGCTGCCTGATAAGTCTGAAGAGCTCCGCAACTTCGTTGTTTGTCAGTGACGATGTGGGCTCATCCATGACAATGACTCGCCTGGCCTCGACGATCGCTCTGGTGATCTCGACCAGTTGACGTGAAGCAGCGCCCAGCAATCCTACGCGGATGCGTGGATCGAGCTTGAAGCCATAGTCAGCCAGCACCCGGCGACACCGCTCGAGAAGCTCTCTCCGATCGATAATTCCCGCAAACCGCAGCGGCTCACGTCCAAGAAAGATGTTCTCGGCGACACTCATATGCGGTGCAAGTGACAGCTCCTGGTAGATCATGGCGATGCCTCGCGCGAGTGCATCGCCCGGGCGGAGAAACTGAACCGCCTCGCCGTCGATCAGAATTGAGCCTTCGTCGGGTGCGATCACACCGGCGAGGATCTTCATGAGAGTGGACTTGCCGGCTCCGTTTTCGCCGAGCAGGGCATGTACCTCTCCGGCATGAGCCTTGAGGTCGACGCTCCTGAGCACGGTATTGCCGGCGAACGCCTTGGTGATCCCGCTCATTTGCAATGCCGGACTGGTCATTAGTATCGAAGACGTTGCGTGCTATCCCTGGGCATCCGAAGGTGCGCGAGGGTATAAGCCGGAGGTGAAACCCCGGGTATGCAGCCCGAACGAAGCCTTGCGCCCCGGAGGGGCGCGAGAGGCTCGCGATCTCGGTCAACTGTTGGGTCTACGGCGTGCTCGACGCGATCTTGGTCCGTGCGATCCTCCAGGGCGCGATGCGCTTTGGCGATTTCGTTCCGGTGGTTTCACCACCGGCTAATGTCCCGGCACTCCCGTGCGCGGGAATGCCCGCGCGCCCGGCGCCGTCTGGCACTGGCAACCTATTTCTTACTACTCACTTGACCAGCTCCTGCATTTCAGGAGTCTCGAGGTTGTCCTTCGTCAGCAGCTTTACTCCGGTATCAATCCGGCGCTGCGGCGTTTTGCCATTGAGCTTGTCGACAATCGTCTTGACTCCCTCAAAGCCCATTCGAAATGGGTTCTGAAGCACGAGTGAGTCGAGCGCTCCTGCCTTTAGATCCTCGATCAGGTTCGGGCTCGAGTCGAATCCTACAAGCACCACTTTTCCTGCAAGACCCTTCTCGGTGATAGCGCGGACGGCGCCCACCGTCGACGACTCATTCGAGGCAAAAAAGCCATTGAGGTCGGGATGCGCCGTCAGAATATCGGTCGCCCGGTCCAGTGACTTCGAACGATCCGCTTCCCCGTAGAGGAACTGCACAATCTGGATCCCGGGATATTTCTGTTTAATGGTCTCCTGAAAACCGTCTTCGCGCTCATCAGTCGAGACAGACCCTTTCTTAACCCCAAGAATCGCAACCTTGCCCTTACTTCCCAGCTTCTCCGCCATCCGATTCGCCGCCACCACGCCACCCGCCCGATTGTCGGTCGACACATATGAAATGTAATTCTCAGTGGAGATTCCCGAGTCGAAGATGGTCACGGGAATGCCTACACGATTGGCCTCTTCGACTACCGGCACGAGTGAGTCGCCGTGAGACGGGGCGAGGACGATGCCATCGACGCGCTTGTTGATAAAGTCCTCGACGATGTTGATCTGGCCTGTGTAGTCGGTCTCCGCCGCCGGGCCCTTCCAGAGGACCTCCACGTTCAATTCCTTACCGGCTGCCTCGGCTCCTCGCTTTACGGTCTGCCAGAAGAGATGCGAGACGCCTTTGGGCACGACCGCAATAACCTTCTTTGAACTCGAACCGCCAGTCCCGCCGCGATTTCTGTTACACGCCGTCAAACCAAGAGAGCCAGCAAGCCCGGCAAGCAGAAGCGCGCCGGTCAACACACAAACTGTTCTTTTCATATCGATTCACTCATCAATTGTCCAGATCGCTGATATCGAGCCGGTCTTCGCGATTTAAAAGCGCGAAACACTCTATCGTGGAGCGCACTCCCGTCCCGAGAGGAGTCGAAGGCAGTGCTCCGAGAGCACGCCGAATTGCCGAATCATCGAGCTCGGGCGGTACCGGCAGGAGCGTTTCGGCGGTCGTGATCAAGCCGCTGGCTGCCGGGAGGACGCGTTCAATCTCGGTGATCACATCCTTTACAGCTACCGCATCACCGTGCAGGTTGAAGACGTAGGCGCCCTTGAGATCCGACGTCGCGGCACGAATGAATGTGGCCGCCGTGTCGGCTACATATTGAAAATCGGTGCGTCCGCCGAAGCGGATGTGGAATGGCCGCCCGATCACGGCGGCCTTCATCGCCTTTGTAGGGTCCGAGGTGATCCCAAAATCGCGCCCCGGGCCGTAGACGGTCAAAGGTCTCAGCCCGATGCTGCTTATGCCATCGTCCTGGTAATAGACGCGAGCATTGTTCTCGTTGCACCGCTTGAAAGAGCCGTAATGGGTGTTCGGCTCGCCGGCTTCGCTCTCCAGCAGCGGGCGATCATCGTGGGAAGTGCCAAAAACAGCGGCGGAGCTCGCATAGACGATTTTGCTCACCGTCCCGAGGCGGCGAGCAGCTTCAAAGACGTTGATCGTTCCAATGACATTGACCATCGCTCCGGTCCGTGGATCGGCGCGGCAGGAGGGCACCTGGAGGCCAGCCAGATGGATTACATGAGTTATCCGGTGGTGCGCGAAAATGTCGGCTACGACATCGAGATCGGAGATGTCTCCGGCGACAAACTTTGGGTGTGATATCTCGCGCTCGGTCATGATCATGCGCAAGCGCTGCGCATCCGCACTGCGATCGAAGATGACCACGTCTGCGTTTTCATTGACGAGCTGCTTGATGACCCACGCGCCGATGAAACCGTGGGCTCCGGTTACCAGAAAGGTCGGTTGACTCATGGGATTGGCATCATAGCCGTTGACAATCGTCAGCGCAAACCTGCGCCCATTTTACTGCTCTGGCCCGAAAGGGCCGTCCCCAGGCAAGGCCACCACCTTGTATGGAGGCAAGCGGCGACCCTGGGACCGCGGGCGTCCCGCCCGCATGACTTCGAAGGTGGCTATCTCGAATCATGCGGGCGGGACGCCCGCGGTCCCAGGGATCGCCGTACACGATACGGCGCGTCGCACATTTTCAACTTAGTGAAATTGTTGACACTCTTTCGTCATTAAGCGACTATTCATAGGTCCCCGCGCGTCCGACAATCCCGTTATTCTGGAAGAAGAAATGAAGGCTTTTCTATTCTTGATCACTATCTCTCTGACTGTCGCAATCGCAGCCTGTTCCGGCAATCAAACCTACAACGCTCCGACACCAACACCAAGCCCGCAGGCTCCGCTGCCGGACCTCGACGCCTTTATCAACAGGATGATCACCCAGGATGGATGCAAGGATTCGACCGCCACGATGCACCTCATGATCGAAGGAAGCTCCGCCGGCAACGGTGAGCTACGGTTCCAGCTCGAGCGCAAATATGACACCACCGGCGCTGCCACGCTCCTCAGGGTAACCTTTCCGCCTGAAGAGTCAGACAGGACCCTCCTCGCGCGCGAGCGCCCGGACCAGGCGACCACTGCGATGTCGTACCTTCCAGGGCTGAAAAAAGTGGGCCGCCTCGGTTCCGACAGCCAGATCAATTTTCGGGAGGCCCGAGTCACCGTGCAGGAGCTGCTTGGCCTCGAGCTTGGACAATACAATCACTCGGCCGGTGAGCGAGTTAACGAAAAGGGTGAACCAGCGATCAAGGCAGAGCTCATTCAGAAGCCCGACCGCCAGCTGGCCTTCGCCAAGATTGACGCCTATTTCCGGGAGCGCGATGGCGCTCCAATACGATTTGATCTCTACGATGGCCGCGGCTCAGTTGCAAAAGCGGTGTCGATCGCTGAAATCAAAGAGATTCAGGGACACCGGACTGTGACACATGTCGATATCGAAGATCACACGCAGAACCTCAAAATCAAGCTTCTCACCCAGGCCATCAACTACGATCGCGGTCTATCAGAGAAGCTCTTTACCGAGGAGAACCTGATATCGATCGTCACGCAGGCGGCCGAACGCACGGTCGCGCACTGAAAGCCAGCACCGTCCTCAAGAATCCCTCATCGTGCCGACATCATCCGGCTTCTATGCCCTGCTTGTTGCAATAGCCACGCGGCACCCACGCGCGGTGATCGGGACTGTCTTTGCAGTCACTCTCGCCCTCGGCCTGGGTTTGCGTCACGGGCTCGATCTGGAGGTTTCGCCATTCGTCTTCATCGAGGAGGCGAGTCCGGGACGAGCTGATTACGAACAGGTGCGCAAGGATTTTGGAGATGATACCTATCTTGTCGTAGCGGTCGGCGGCACCGAGATATTCACTGCTGAAAGCCTGGGTCGCCTCCGCACTCTGCACCAGGCAATGGCGCGCGTGCCTGGCGTACAGGAGATCGTCAGCCTGACGAGCGTGCCTTTTGCGCGAAGTGAAGCCGGCGGTGCTTCAATCGAGCGACTGATTCCTGACAATCTCGATTCGGCTGACCGCCTCAATGAAGCTCGCCGTGTGGCGACGACAGATCGAATCTTCGTTGGCCAGGTGATCTCCGCCGATGCGCGCACTGCCGCTCTTACAATTCTGCTGGATCCGCTCCTCCCTACCGCGGCGCGACACGGAGCCACCGAGCAGATAGATGAGCTCGCTCACAAGTCGGGCTTCCCGGACGTATTCCTGGCGGGCGATCCTGTCTCTCAGTGGCAGAGCACCCGGGCAATGAAGCGTGATTTGCGACTATTCCTGCCGCTCACTCTTCTCCTTGTAGCTTTCCTGCTCTGGCTTTCCTTTGGCTCGGTGGCTGGTGTGATCGTGCCGCTCATGACGATTGGGCTCGGCCTGATCTGGGTCCTTGGCGCGATGTCTTTCATAGGAGCGCGATTTACGATACTGGCTCTCATGCTGCCAACGCTCCTGCTGGCCATTGGATGCTCCTACATGATCCATGTTGTCAATCAGGTAGGAATTGAGGACAAATTAGATCCGGGCGCAAGCACTCGTCAGATTGTCGAACGTGCTCTCCGTTTCATTGCTCTGCCGGTGGTTGTCTCGGCGCTGACGATCATGGCGGGGTTCCTCTCACTCACCTTTTCCAGCCTGCCTGCTATACGCTCGACAGCGGCCTACGCTGCATTGGGCGCCGCGATCACCATGGCCCTCTCATTGACGTTTGTGCCGGCCTGTCTGATTGCGCTTGACAGACCGGGACGCCGGGTGACGGCAATGCGCATTGGGCGGAGGGGACCATTGAGTCGGCTTCTGGAGCGCCTGGGTCAGTTTGCGACGCGTCATAAAACGGGGCTTTATATCATTACCGGCCTGATCGTCGTCGCCAGCTTTTTCGGCATGCGGCGCATAGCCATCGATATCGACTACTTTCATTTTTTCAAGCCCAACTCAGGCCCCAGCAGGGGAATGGCCGAGATCGACCGTCGGCTTGGCGGCGTGATCAGTTTCAGCCTGATCGTCGATGGAGACAAGCCGGGCTCGGTGGAGACTCAACCAGCGCTGCAGCAGATAGTTGAAGTTCAGAGGATCGCAGAGAAAGAGATTGCCGGAGTCGACCGCACGCTCTCTGTGGCCGACTTCGTGCGACACCTCAACCGCGCCTTTCACGACAATAACCCGGCATTCGATTCGATTCCGCCGCCTCCGGCTCTGAACGAGCTTCTTGCGGATCATGATCCGATCAAGGCGTTCGTCACGAGTGACGGGCGTCGTGCCCGCATCCTGGTTCGAAGCAGCGTGACAGGTTCGCGTGGGACTTCGAGGCTTGTAAACAATCTTGAAGAGCGGGCGCGAGCACTGTTGCCGGGGTTCCACGTCTTCGCTACCGGGACTGTCGTTCTCATGAACCGCACCTCTGATGCGATCGCGAAGGAACAGTTCGAAAGCATCACCATAGCCCTGCTGACGATCTACGCAATGCTTGCGCTGCTCTTCCGTTCATTGCGCGTAGGACTCACGGCTCTGGTTCCAAATCTCGTTCCCATTCTTGTGTTCTTCGGGTTTATGGGATGGCAGGGAATTGCCCTCAACGTGACGACCAGCCTGGTGGCCAGCGTTGTTTTGGGTCTTGCGGTCGACAATGCCGTTCAGTTTATTGTTCGTTTCCGTCGCGTCCAGCAGAAAACCAGTGACCTGAAAGAGGCAATTATAGAAAGTATGTGCCTCTCCGGCCGTCCCATCATTTACGCCAACATCGCGCTCGCTGCAGCCTTCGCCGTCTTTGCCATGTCGAACTTTGACCCGGTCAGCTCGTTCGGACTGCTGTCGGCAGTAACAATTCTGGGGTGCCTTGTTGAGGACCTGATACTTCTGCCCTCCCGATTGACTTCGCCGGTCTTCGCGACCATGCGAACAAGCGGCCGCAAAGAAGCACAAAAGGCTCGCTGAACGAGTATTACCTGCTGACCTGCCAGGCTGAGCGGTCACGCAGAAGCGTTGACAAAAGGCGGGTGTGGATGCCGTGACCAGAACGGACTGCGCGGACATGGCCGATGATGGGCATTCCGAGAAGTGCAAGATCTCCGATGATGTCGAGAATCTTGTGGCGTACGAATTCGTCGGGGAAGCGGAGGGGCTCGCTGTTGAGCATACCGTCCGGCGTCAAGGCTATGGCATTGTCGAGTGATCCGCCGCGTGCAAGGCCGCTGGCCTGAAGCTGTCTAAGCTCCTCGGTGAATCCGAACGTCCGTGCAGGAGCGATCTCTGAGGCATACGTGCCATTCGTCAATCCGACCTCGCGAGTCTGTCTGCCGATCATCGGATGGGCGAAGTCAATTTCGCACGAGATGCGAAACTCGCTATCCGGCTCGAGCGACATCCACCGGGTGTCCTCATGAACCTCAACTTTCTTGACAACGCGCAGGTACCCCCTGGGGGCAGGAAGTTCGAACACTCCGGCCTGCTCGATTAGTTCGACCCACGGACTGCTGCTCCCGTCGAGAATCGGAACCTCGAGCGAGTCGACCTCGATGATGGCGTTGTCAACGCCACAGCCGACGAGTGCCGAAAGAAGATGCTCGACAGTAGCGATCATGACACCCGATCGCATGAGAGTTGTTGCGTAGCTGACGTGCGCTACGTGCTCGGGCTTGGCCTGGATTTCAAAATCGCCGAGATCAGTGCGGCGGAAACAATAGCCGGAATAGGGCGGGGCCGGCAGGACTCGAACGGCCACGGGTGAGTTTGAGTGCAGACCAACGCCCGAGACTCGAAAGTCCTGACCGATTGTCGTTTGCCGGGTCAACCTTTATTTGCCTTCCTGTGTCGCAGGGTACTTTTATTATGCAAGATCAGGACCGCATCCGGCCGGCTGAAACAAATCTAAGCTAAAGCTAAGTAAACAGCGTCTATATCCGATCTCAAGGGCGTCTTTCGCCAGGGCATGGATGTCGCACGGCGGCAACGCCTTGGCCATGTCGTTGTTGCCCTCTTGCGACGCCCCGTCCCAGGAAACACAAATGGCGAACAAGCGGTAGACGAGACGTCCAGCCTTGTTCGCCATTTGTTTTGTTAGGGTAAGTGCCGGGCTAATCGACGCTACGCCGATATTGCTTGCGGCTGCGCTTGCGGGCCAACGCAGATTTCACGCGGCGCTTCTCGCCGGGTGGGACATAGAAGGCATGTCTCTTGACCTCTTTGATGATGTCCTCCTGTTGAACTTTCCGCTTAAACCGGCGCAGGGCGCTCTCGAGCGATTCATGCTCGCTCAAACGAACTTCTGCCACGCAATTTTCACCCCCTTTACCCTTTTGCTGTCTGATGCTATCTCGAACTTGTGAACAACCCGGTCAGGTTAGATGACAGGAATTGGCATCAGGACTTTCAGGATTCTACACGAGGACTTATGTCTCTTGCAAACGCACAACTCTGGCCGTATTCGCGGCTGAAGCCCTAGAATGAACAATATGAGAATACTCGTAGTGGGAGCCGGCGGCCGTGAACACGCACTTGTCTGGGCGCTCAGCCGGGGTTCCGAGGCGCATTCACTCTTCACCACGTCAAGAAATGCCGGAATTCTCAAACTCGCCACGCCCATTGAAGTCAATGCCAATGATGTCAACCTCCTCGCTGACTGGGCCAGGAGCGAGAGAATCGATCTCACCGTTGTTGGGCCAGAGAAGCCTCTCGTGGATGGCCTGGCCGACGAGTTCCTGTCGCGCGGTCTCGCGGTCTTCGGGCCGAGTGCCGCAGCAGCTCAGCTGGAAGGAAGCAAGCTCTTTGCCAAACGCTTCATGGATCGCCATGGCATTCCAACGGCCAGGTACCTTGTCGCGAGGGACTATACCGAGGCGCAGCGCATCATTCGCGAGGGTTCGCTCGGTTTTCCCCTGGTCATCAAGGCGGACGGACTTGCAGCAGGGAAGGGAGTTGTCATTGCGGATGATCCTGCTCAGGCTGAGGGCACTGCTCGTGATTTCATGCTCGAGCGCACATTGGGGGATGCCGGCGAGACGATTGTCATCGAGGAGTGTCTTGCCGGGCGCGAAGTATCATTCATGATCTTCACCGATGGCCGAGACTATGCGCCGTTGCCTCTGGCACAGGATCATAAACGGGCGTTGGATGGTGATTTCGGACCCAATACTGGCGGCATGGGCGCCTTCTCGGTAAACGGGCTCCTGGACAGCTCCACGGAGCGGCGGATACTTGATCAGATCGTACATCCGACTTTGGAGGGGGCGGCGGCCGACGGCTTTCCATTTCGAGGTGTGCTGTATGTAGGCCTCATGTTGACGGAGGCGGGGGCGAGTGTACTGGAGTACAATGTTCGTTTGGGAGATCCTGAAACACAAGCAATCCTGAGGCGGCTGGATACTCCCTTCGCCGAGATTGCCGCGAGCGTAGCCAATGGCGATCTTTGTTCCGTGACTCCAGGATGGAGCGATGACGCTACGACCTGCGTGGTGATTGCGTCAGGGAACTATCCCGCAGGCTCGAGCAGTGGCGTCGCGATTTCAGGCCTGGAATCGGCTGAAGCGGTCGAAGAGGTAGTCGTTTTTCATGCCGGGACTCGTCCAGGCAGGGACGGCTCAGTTGAGACCGCCGGCGGCCGCATACTTGGCGTGACCGCGCGGGCCCCAACTCTGGATGAGGCAACGCGACGCGCATATCAGGCAGTCGATCGGATCAGTTTTGAAGGAATGAGATTTCGTCGAGATATCGGTAAATCCCTGCATTGAGCAATACAAAGGAGGCATTGTGCGCATTCGTTGGATACTTCCCCTGGTAGTCCTGCTGACCGGCTTCGCCTCAAACTACCCACGAGCACAGACACAAGCGCAGCGTAATGCGCAGGAGACGACAATGTGGAAGGACGAGTATGCTGAAGTCAACGGCGTGAAGCTCCACTACGTGATAGCCGGTGAAAAGAATGCAAAGACCATTCTATTCCTGCACGGCTTCCCTGAGTTCTGGTACGAGTGGAAAGATCAGCTGGCCGAATTCGGCAAGGACTATCGTGCCGTTGCCGTCGATCTTCGCGGTTACAACCTCTCGAGCAAACCGCCCAAAGTCGAAGACTACGCCATGCCTTTGCTGATCGAAGACATCAAGGGTCTGCTTGATACTGTGAGCAAGGGAAAGAGGGCCATACTGGTTGGTCACGACTGGGGTGGCGCGCTCGCGTGGGCTTTTGCGGCAGCGCATCCCGATTATCTCGAGAAGCTGGTAATCATCAACGCCCCGCACCCCGCCGTATTCCAGCGGGAGCTGAAATCGAATCCGGCGCAGCAGAAAGCAAGCGGGTACATGCTTCTCTTCCGCGGTGAACAGGCTGAAAGCATCCTGAGCTCGAACAATTATGCTGCTTTGTCCAACGCGGTGTTCAAGAGCTCAGTGAAGCCGTCACTCTTCACCGAGGAGGATCAACGGAAGTACATCGAGGCATGGTCTCAACCTGGTGCGCTGACGGGCGGACTCAATTACTACCGGGCGGCGAAAGTGGGTCCACCCGCGGCAGGTTCTCAGGCGGGGGTCTCGGAGACGCTGCTTGCTCAGCTCCCATCGCTCAAGATTAACGTCCCGACACTTGTCATCTGGGGGGAGAAGGACGAAGCCTTGTTGACAGGGAATCTGGACGGGCTCGATCAGTATGTGCCTGAGTTGCGCGTCAAGCGTGTACCGAACGGAACTCATTGGGTGATTCACGAGGAGCCGGCGCTGGTCAACGGCTACATTCGTGATTTCCTCAACGGCAAGAAGTAAGCGACTCTTGAGCCAGCCTCGACGCCTCCTTGTAGGGCGTGCGCAGGGACATTAGTCCGGCGGTGAAACCACCGGATCCCGTGCCGTCCGGCCCGGGAAGCCGCAGACGAGGATTGCCGAGTAAGAATTGGAAGACTCGACGACTTCGGTCCTGCGCCCTTCCCGGGCGGGCATTGGGACAACGCGTATCCGGCGTTTCACCACCGGCAGTGTCCGCGGCAGTCCCGTGCGACGGCGTTACTCGACCGTGTTGCCAGCCGCAACCCACGCCTGAGTGCCGCCGACCACGTTGAAAAGACCGGCCCAACCGAGTCTTGCCATGAGGCTCGTGGCAATGCTCGATCTGTATCCACTCGCGCAGATCACCGCTGCAGGCCCTTTCTGCTCAATTTGACCGACCTTCTTCTCGAGCTCATTCAACGGTATATTCACTGCCCCCGGTAGGTGCCCTGCCTTGTATTCGGCCGGTCGCCGAACATCGATCACCTGCAATCCAGAGGCAAGTTCCTGTCGAAGTTCATCGACCGGTATCTGCGGCATGGTCGCGACCTCAAGACCTGCCTCATGCCAGGCATACATGCCGGCTCCGAGAAAGCCCTCGACCTTGTCCAAACCCACCCGCGCCAGGCGCATCACCGACTCGTCGACTTGACTGATCTCATCCGTCACCAGGATCATAGAAGCCGTCGGAGGGATCAGGCTTCCAGCCCACGATGCGAACTGACCTGAGAGTCCGATGTTAATTGCACCCGGTATGTGGCCATTTCCGAAGGCTGCCGATGAGCGCGTATCGATCACCAGTGAGCCCTGAGCGGCCCGTGCCTGAACCTCGGCGGGATTCATCTCGAGCGGCGTAGCAAGCTCCTGCAGCGGTGCCGCTCCGCTCCGGTTGATTTCCGCATCACGCGCAAAGTACGAAGGCGCGGCCGGCATATCGGTCGTCATCATTTTGACGAAATCAACCTTCGACATCGGGCCGATTGCATAGTTGACTCGCCTCTGTTCTCCAATGGTCGAAGATGTCTCACTCGAAAGACTGCGGCCACAGAGCGAGCCCGCGCCGTGAGCCGGAAAGACTCCCACGGTGTCATCCAGCTTAAGGAGCTTATTGTGCAGGCTATCGTAAAGCATTCCTGCCATCTGCTCCGCTGAGTAGCCTCTCGCACCCGCGAGATCGGGCCGCCCGACGTCGCCGATGAAGAGAGTGTCCCCGGTCAGGACTTTCTCCGGGTTCGGGCTCACCGAAGAGTCGATGACGAGAATTGAAATGCTTTCGGGCGTGTGACCGGGTGTTTCGAGAAAACGGAGCTTGACGCTGCCGATAGCGATCTCATCGCCATCGTTGACCGCAAGGTGTGGGAACTCGACGTTTGCCTTAGCGCCGAAAACGATCTTGGCGCCGGTTCTCGCGGCAAGCTCACGATGGCCGCTGACGAAGTCAGCGTGAAGGTGAGTCTCAATCACATACTTGATCTCTAGCAGCTCTGAGGCAGCAGTAGCGAGATAGAGCTCGATATCGCGCTGCGGGTCGACAACTGCGGCTTCGCCCCCTGAACCGATGAGATAGGAGGCATGCGCCAGACAACCCAGATAGAACTGTTTGAAGTACATGATCGTTACCAATCTCAGATGAGCTCGACCACCTGTTTGTATTCAGGTATCACGACATGCCATCCCAGCTGTTGCGTCACCTTCTCAGCCAGCGCACTCGCTGCAGTCGGCTCTCCATGAACGATGAAAGTTGTCTTTGGAGGCCTTTTGAATCCCGACATCCAACGCATCAACTCCAGCGAATCGGCGTGCGCCGAGAGGCTGCCCATCGATTCGATCTGGGCATTGACTGGAATCATCTGGCCGTGAAGCTTGATCTCCTTCTCGCCCTGCTGGAGACGCGCTCCGCGAGTGCCGGCAGCCTGGAAACCGACGAGTACAACACAGCTCGCCGGATCCGGGAGGTACTTTTCGAGGTGATGAAGAACGCGCCCTCCCGTAGCCATTCCCGATGCCGAAATGATGATGCCGGGACCCGTCTGCGCATCGAGGGCTTTTGAGCCGTCACGCCCATGCACCAGAGTAAAATCCCTGGTAGCGAGGGCGTTCTCGTGGTGCTCGTCCAACTGCCGCATTTCGAGATCGTGATCCTCGGTGTGTTTTGCGTAGAGACGCGTTGCCGCTACCGCCATGGGGGAGTCTACGGCAACAGGAAGCACGGGAATCCGACCCTCTTTCTCGAGCTCTCTCAAGTAATAGATCAGCTGCTGAGTGCGCCCGACGGCAAAAGCCGGGATGATGACCTTGCCGCCGCGAGCAACTGTCGCTCCAATGATCGCTGCCAGCCGGTCCTTGGGATTGCCCTGTTCATGTACCCGGTTGCCATACGTTGACTCGACAAGGAGGTAATCGGCCTCATCAATCGGAGTCGGGTCGTTCAAGATCGGTTCGCCATACCGGCCTACGTCGCCTGAGAAGAGGACCTTGATGGGACTGCGGCCGACTTCGGAAATCGTTGCCGAAATGAAACTCGAGCCAAGTATGTGGCCGGCCTGCAAATAACGAACCGTTAGATGCTCGCCAAGCCGTAAATCCTGGTCGTAGGCAATGGGCCTCAGCTGCTTGAGCGCTGCTCTCGCATCGCTCTCGGTATAGAGTGGCAGAGCAGGTTGATGCCTGGAGAATCCTTTCCGGTTGGCGTAGTCCGCATCCTCTTCCTGCAGCCTGGCCGAGTCCGGCAGTAGCACCCCGAGCAGATCGTTTGTCGCCGGCGTGCCGTAAATTGGTCCTCTAAAGCCGTCATGCACGAGTCTCGGCACGTAGCCCGTATGATCGATATGGGCATGAGTCAAGAGCAGCCAGTTGATTGAGGCGGGGCTGATTGGGAGCGGTTCCCAGTTGCGCTGTCGAAGGTCCTTCAGTCCCTGGAAGAGTCCGCAGTCAACCATTGCCCGCGAGCCTGATACATCGAGAACATACTTTGATCCGGTTACGGTTCGGGTGGCGCCTAGAAACTGGATTTGGGCCATAGTGCCTCAGGACTGAGCGGCGAAATACTTGTTGCGGGCGTTGATGAGCTGATACGTCTTGCTTGACTCTCCTCTGGTAAGTCTGGAAGATACCTTCGTTTTGAAACCCATACAAGCGAAAGGTTATCGACATGCGAAAGATCAAAACCGCGTTGATCGGGGCTGGCTTCGTAGGGCCACATCATATTGAGGCCGTACGCCGGCTGGGCTTCGTCGATGTCGTAGCGGTTGCCGGAAGCTCGAAAGAGTCCTCGGAAGCTAAGGCGGCTCGGTTGAACATTCCAAAGGCCTACGGCTCGTATCTCGAACTGCTCGCCGACCCGGAGATCGAAGTCATTCACAATTGCACACCCAATGATCTGCACCTGCCTGTGACGATGGCGGCGATAGAGCATGGCAAGCACGTCATCGCCGACAAGCCGCTGGCTCTCAATTCGGTCGACGCAAGGAAGATGCTCGAAGCTGCCCGAGCCAGGAAGGTCATTCATGCTGTGACATTCAATTACCGGTACAATCCGGTCGTCCAGCAGGCGCGGGTTATGATCCGGCGCGGCGACCTCGGGAACACACATTTCATTCATGGCGCCTACCTGCAGGATTGGCTTCTCTACCCAAGCGACTACAACTGGCGTCTCGAAAAGGAGGGCGGAGACTCTCGGGCAGTTGCTGACATTGGATCCCACTGGTGCGATCTTGCAGGCTACCTTGTCGGCTCGCGCATCAATCAGGTGCTCGCTGAATACACCACAATCTACAAGACGAGGATGCGCCCGCATGCATCGAGGGAGGCTTTTGCCGCGGCAGGCCAGGAGGCCGGCCACGATGACTACGAAGTCAAGACTGAAGACTTCGCAAGCGCGCTCCTCAGATTCGAGAATGGAGTCCGCGGAGTCTTTTCGGTATCCCAGGTGAGCGCGGGTCACAAGAACGGGCTCGAGGTCGAGGTCAACGGAACGAAATCATCGGTCGCGTGGAAACAGGAGCGACCGAACGAGCTCTGGCTCGGCAAGCGCTCCGAACCCAATGGCCTCCTGCTGAAGGATCCTTCTCTGCTTGACGAATCAGTTCGGGGCTACGCTGCGCTGCCGGGCGGCCATGGAGAGGCGTGGGCGGATGCCTTCCGCAACCTGGTCAGAAATATCTACACCTTCATCGGCGAGAAACGATCCATGGAGAGTGATCGCGAGAAGATCGACTTTCCGACCTTCGAAGACGGCCTCGAATCGAACTGCGTGGTTGAGGCGCTGACGACGAGCGCCAAAGCCGGCGGAGTCTGGACGGAGGTTCATCATTGAGTGGTCATGGGTGAACGGCGGCTGGCCTCCGCCGTCAGTCTTTCCAATCCCGTTCCCATTGCCCATTTGTGATTCCATCGGAAGAGCGGCTTGAATAGGGGAGAAAACCATCTCAGCAATGGTTTGTCCGCTCGGATTCTCCAATCGAAGGTGACGTGAGTACCATTGCTCGCCGGCTCGAGGCGCCAGAGTCCGCGTCCAACGAAGTCGCCAGATGCCGTGAGCTCGATTTCGGTAGGCCTCTGCAGCCGGACGATCTCGGCGGTCCATCGAAGGCGATATGGAAGCCGTCCTTTCGTTAAGAGCATGACTCTGTCTCCGACACGGCCTTCAGCGTCGGGTCGTTCAGCCCGTGCCTCGAGATAGACGTCAGGCCACCACCGAGGATAGTCTCTGCCTGATTTCAGTATCTCGTACACAACATCGACAGGAGCGGGAACCTGCCATTCAGTGACGAAGATGTAGTCATTCGAAGCCATATTGGTTTCACACCAATTGGTCTCGATGTCGCGCCATTGGCGCGACCTGAAATAGCCCGGGGCGAAGCCCCGGGATTCGCCGTCGAACTAAGGCAGCCCTATCGGGGCGGCATTGCGACGGAGAATCAAACTCTCGCGAGAAACCGCCCCTGTAGGGCTATGGGTTCGCGTGGCCGTACCGTACCCAGGGCTTCGCCCTGGCTTCTTCAGGTCGCACCCTTGGTGCGACAGCGCGGGTAATTCTCAATCTAATCGTTCGTGACGGATTGCCGATTTGATCGAATCAGCAGGTAAGCTATATACGCGAGCAGGCCGCAAAAGGCGAGAAGGATCAGGAGCCGATCAATCCAATGAGTGTTGAGAAGAGAACCAACCCGTGTTCCGCGCTCTTGCCGATAACGACTACAGTCGTCGCGATTGTCGTCAGAATGCCAATCAGTTTGAAAATCAGGCCCATAAAGTCTAGCGATCGTACCTTCCGAGATTGGCCAGATCGGCACGCGCGTAATCAGCGGCCGGGCTGTCAAAACTCGTGATCACCGACGGCGGCGGAGTCACGAACGGAGTTCGCGGTGTCTCAGGGTGGCTGCGAAATCGGCCAAAAAGAACGAAACAACCGGCGGCAACAAGCAATAGCGGCCAGAGCCAGTGCATGCGCCACGGGATATAGACATTCAGAATTGAAAGCAAGCCGACAACGACCAGGGCCGCACCCCAGAGCAGAGTGTGCTCTCGGAGGAACGTTCGCAAACGATTGTCCTCTTCGCTCAGATCTTCTCCTCGTCGCAATTTGAGTGCCGATCGCCGGGCATCATAGATCGAATACAGGTAGACAGCTACTCCTGCAACACTGAAAAAAACCAGATCAAGTACGTCCGCCATCTGCCACATTCCGACAATCACGGCGAAATGAACGAGAGCCTTGATGTTCTGTCCGTTGTAGGCGGCCCCAAGCCCCGGAATGATCCCGAGCAGCATGGCGACCACAGGCGACTTCTCCCCTGAGCCCGAGACGGAGCGCTGCGAGCTGTGTCGCAGCATGTCGACGCCGGCCACAATGCAGTCCTGGCAGTAGGGGCGTCCCTTGATTCGATGATCACAAGCCGCACATAGTGGCCTCTTGCAGCTCTCGCATCGGACTCTGGCCAGGCTTGTTTGATGATAAATACAATTCATCTGGTATATCGATCCTCGCGTGCTGGTGTTATCTGATCACGCCTGGTCACTAACAGTACTCAGGCACGATTTCCTCTCCTCTGGTGGTTCTGGGGGACGCGAGGGCTCAACGCTTGAAGCAGGCGACGGCTGGGCTGGGGGATGATTGGCCGGCTGCTGCCTGGTGTCAATGTTATTTTCCGGCTTACTTCCCGGTTTGTCCTGGAACATATTGTTTACGCTGTCAGAGACTCGCTGCATTCCAGTGATCGCGATCGTTCCGGTCTGGTTGATGGCGGCCTGGCCTTCTGTAACTATCCGCTCGGCATGTGCGCCCGCATGAGAGGCCGCGGCGCCGACGCTGCCGAATCGCGAGGTGATCAGCAGACCACTCGCCGCGAAGATCAGGGCTGCTGCTGCTATTTGAGGCGTCCAGAGGTGGCCCGCAGCATCCGTCACCTCCTGCGCCAGCGATGGAAGTAGGTCTCTTTGTTGGCATCCGCTCCTGAAGTCGCGGCGACGATTCGATCATAGAGAGTCTCTGGAATCTCAACCTCATCGGTCTTGACCTCATGACAGATCGAGATCGCCTCCTCAATTCCACCGAGGAGCCTGCGGCACTTATTGCACTGGGCGAAATGCGCTTGAAAGGTCTGGAAGGTGGGAGCCAGAATCACGCCGTCAAAATAGCGCTCAATAAGGTCGTCAAAGGCGCTGCAGCTAAGCATCTCGCCGGCGGTTGTCGCAGCCAGGATGCGGTCGGCCAGATTCTCCGACTCTTCGACCGATTCGCGAGCCAGTCCGTTCAACACGCCGACTGTAGTCCGAACGTCTCCAAAAAGGCTGCGACACTCGGTGCAGCGCAGCCGGTGAGCTGCAAATTCCGCGCGCGTCCTCGTCTCGAGCGAGTCGTCGAGGTAGTCTGAAATCGAATCCTGGAAACTAATGCAATTCATGAAGCGCCAATCAAATGTTCTCAACCACCTTCATCCGTCGCAATATCTTGGCGAGCTCGATTCGCCCGCGATTGATCCTTGACTTCACCGTCCCAACCGGAATCCTCAAAATGTCGACGATCTCCTGATAGGCCATCTCCTCGATGTCGCGAAGAATGACGCATTCACGAAGATCCGGGCGGAAGCTTCGAGATCGCTACATGCACTTGACCCGACCGCTCCTGCCGCTCGACCCCGCGATCTGGGGAGTCGAGGTGGCTCTCGAGACGATACTCATGGTCGGTCAGGTCCTCACCGACATCAGTCGGCGTTCGTCCCCTTCGCCGATAATCGTCAATGACCAGGTTACGAGCCAGCCGCATTAGCCAGTTCGCGAGGTCGCCGGCCTGCGGATCATACTGCTCCAGTGACCGGTAGACGCGCACGAAGACCTCCTGCGTGAGGTCCTCCGCAGACTCATGGCGACCGGTGAACCGGTAGGCCAGGTTGTAAACACGACGCGAATACTCGTGCACAACCTGTTCCCAAGCCACGCTGTCTCCTGCGCGGCACCGACGCACCAGTTCCGTATCTGACTTGATCAAACCCGCATTGGCTCCCACGTTGCTCTGGTCTCTCGTGATCAATCAGTACCTGTAAGCCGTCGTGGAGCTCTTGTCTCCACTAGGGTTTACGAGAGGGTTTAGCGAAAAGTTCCTGAAAACCCGGCAGCTCTCATATCCAGTGTACCATTTGACAATCACTTGATTGCCTTTAGGTTTGCAGGCTTTGCAAACATCGTCTCGTCCACCGGACCATCCATCTGGACCTTGTCCAGGTTAATACGAGACCTCTGGATTCCATCACGGTAGAAATCGACGATATTGGGAAATTTTACACCATCGTAGGGTACCCACTGTGCAAATCGAACCTCGTTCTTCCTTAGCGTCTGGCTGTCCATCTGCTCATAGACCAGACTTATCGGGAGGTGGGTATTGCCGTCCAGCAGCAGGTTGATGGTCGCTCCCGATCTCAACTTGATGACTACGACATCCGCCCGCTCGCCCGGCCGGATCTCCTCCCGGCCGCCGAATCTAACCGAGACGCCGGGCTGCTGCCAGCCTCCGCGCAGCAGGCGATCAATATCGAACTCCTGACCCTCGAGGAAGTCCTTGAGCTGCGCCCTCGGATCTGATCCTTGATTGTCTGGGCATCGCCGTCGTAGACCCATCCCGTCGTCCCGACGTTAACCTGAATCTTGCGGTCTTTCTTCCGCCCTTTGCCAAAGTCGGTTCGCTCTTTGTCCGGGTAGACCAGGTAATCGATGAATTGCGTCGGAATCGTCGATACGCCCTTCTCATCAAATGGTGTGTATTGTCCGGATGTGATGACACTCTTGAATGCGAGATAGTGCGAACCTCCGCGAGCCTCTATCGCCTTCCGGAGCAGGTCGGCGCCCTTGGCGGCGTTAGCCGGATCGTCGGCATCGGCCGACTGCGCGCGCACGTGTACCGTGCCCGCGGTTATCAGTACGGCGAGGAATGCAAATGCCAGGGAGCAACGAGGAATAGTGGCCATACGAAATTCGTAGTCATTATATAAAGTACGCGCCGTCATCGCCAAACAAATCGGCGTTGCTAATTGGGTACGGTGTAGGGCGGCTCTCCGCGGCCCCCCACCGGGACCTTCTCCATGGCCATGCGTTTGAAAGGGGCGTGTGGGGGCGGCTCGCGAGCCGCCCCTACGGCCGCCCCTACGGCCGCCCCTGCGGACGTGGCCCCTCCACAGTTGTTCAGGGCAGTGTTTTTTGAGACAAGCTCTGTTAGCATGAGCCCAACCGCAGTCTAGCAACTCTGTTCGACCGCAAGGGCTCGTCTATGCGTCAAATTGCAGGGGCTCTCCTGGCATTCTTCCTGGGCATGCATGGTTCCCTCCCTCCAGTCGCAGGCTCAGGTTGATTCAACCAGAGAGGTGAGACAGACCATCCTGGAAATCCAGGAGCTGATCGTGCGAGGCGATCTTGCGGGTGCGCGTAAGTCGCTTGATGAAGCTGCCCGCAGACACCCCGCCGAGGCAGGCTTCGACAATCTACTGGGAATCGTCGAGGCGCAGGAGAATCACTTCCCAGCTGCCGCGGAGAGTTTCAAGAGGGCGATTGCAAAGAACCCTCAGTTCACGAACGCCTATCTCAATCTGGGAAGACTGTACCAGGAGCATTCGTCTTCAGATGGTCAGGGCGATCCGCAGGGATTGCAGCACGCACTTGAGACCTATCAATCGGTGCTCCGATACGATCCGGGTAATAAGGAAGCCAACTACCAGGGCGCCAGGCTCCTGGTTCTCAAGGGCGACTGTAAGGCGTCACTCGATCACCTTTCTCGGCTTGCGGCAGAGTTTCGAGACACGGCCCAGAGTCTCTCCATCAGCTGCGGCGCCTACGCCTGTCTGGGCGATCGCCAGCATGCCGAAGAGGCGGCCTCGAAGTTGTCGAGTCATCCAGATTACTCGGAAGCCGATGCTCGTCTGGCAACTTCGATACTGAGTCGAAGCGGCAGGGATGACCTGAGCCTGATGCTCTACGAAGCGCTGCTCAAGCGACAGCGATTGGCTCCGGAATCGATGCGCCAGCTGGGATTGACCTACGAGAGAACCGGGCGCCTCAAAGAGGCTCGGGCAGCCCTTGAGGACTCAATGCGTGGCGCTCAGTCGACGGCCGCAACGCTTGTTGACCTCGCGCGTATCGCCCGCAATCAAAAGGACTACGAGGGCGCCCTCGGCTACCTGGCGCACGCGCGTGAGCTTGAACCTGCCAATGCCGCCATCCACCATTTCTTTGGCCTTGTCTGCGTTGACCTGAATCTGCTGGCGGAAGCGCGCAATGCGTTTGAGCAGGCCGTCAAGCTCGAGCCGGAGAACGCGTCATACAATTTTGCCATGGGCGCCGCGTCTGCGTTCCGTCACGATCCGGGCGAGGCGATCCCCTACTTTCAAAAATATCTCCAGCCTGAAGCCGGACGATCCGCGAGGCAAACTCGCGCTTGGCGCCGCACTCTTCAGGGCAAAGGAGTACTCCGGGTGCGTCAGAATATCTGAAGCTGGCGGTGGAATTTCCCGCGACAGCGACTACGGCGCACTACTATCTGGGATGTATTGCGCGTCAGCAGGAGCGGATCAGCGATGCGATTCGAGAGCTTGGCCTGGCCATTGGCAGCAATCCACAATATGCAGATGCGCTGGCCGAGCTGGGACAGTGCCACCTGATGGGTAAGGACTACGAGCTGGCAGGAAGGGAATTCCGGCAGGCACTCGAGATCAATCCCAATCACTATGCGGCAAACTTCGGTCTTCTGACTCTCTACACGCGCACCCGGGACCCGCGCGAGAGTGTTCAAGCGAAGCGGTTTGAAGAGGTGAAAAAACTTCGTGAGGAGACCACACAGGAGTTTCTCCGGATCGTGGAAGTTCGGCCGTATCAAGTGCCGTGATGCAAGTCACAAGAGTTGAGTCAGCCTTTAAGTTGAGCGATGTCTGCCGGTTTGGCCTCTGTCTGTTTCTGTTGGGAACGGCACAGGTCATGGGTCAGACCAGGGAACCTGCAAAAACACCACTTCTATCGCAGAGCGCGAGCGCTCTCTATCGAGGAGAACCTGCACAGGCCGCGGAGCTTGCAAGGAAGTACCTCAGCAAGAATCCTCATGACGCTCGAGGCCGAGTCATTCTCTCGCGCGCCGAACTGGCACTCGGCGAGTTCACATCTGCCTTTGAGGACTTGCAAAAGGCGCTCGCTGACGACCCCCGCAATATAGATGGGCTCTACTATATGGCAATCCTTTCGAAGGCTCTGGCACAAACGGAGTATCAAAGGCTCTACGCGATTGCGCCTGGACTCGATGCGAGTTCATCTGCTGCTTGCCGAAGCCTCTCTGGCCGAAGAGAACTATACGGAAGCTGAGTCGCAACTGAAGGCTGCGCTTGCCGCCAGCCCGCGATCCGTGGAGGTGCTCACTGCGCTGGGAGAGTTGAAGCGCTCTCAGTCAAAGTTCGATGAAGCAATTACCTGGTATCAGCAGGCTGAGCAGATTGGTCCGCTGAACTACGACATTGCTTACGGGCTTGGTGCGTGCTTCACATACAAGCAGGAGCATTCCCGGGCGGTTGAGTATTTAAAAAAGGCTGTAGTATTCGCGCCTGAGTCGGGCGCCGGGAGGTTCGCATTGGGCAACGCGCTGTTTCAGGCGGGCGATGCCGAGTCAGCAATCCCTGAGCTCGTGGCTGCGTTAAAGATAGAGCCACGCCTCAAACAGGCCTATTTTGTGCTGGGCCGCGCCTACCAGAAGACGGGTCATGAGGCAGAGGCCAGGGCGACCTTCAGCAAGCTTGACGAGTTGAACAGGAGTGAAGCAGCCGGATCGAAGGCGAAGCCGTGAGCACTCTTCGTGCCGCAGTCTTGCGTCCTTGCGCTGAGGCAGTATCGCGCATTGATCCAAAGCGAAATACGGCTCGCGCAAAGACGCAAAGACGCAAAGAAAGACCGCAAAGAAGAGTTATTCGAAGACGGCACACTCAATTCGGATACGGATCACCTGGCCGGACCACTCGAATCTGGTGATCAGTGAACTGGTAATGCGCCTCAGGCAGCTCGGTTTTGGGCATATGGCAGGATACGCAATTCTCGGTGCCCTTCTTGCAGGCGGCTGCCTTTGTTGAAGACTCCACTGGCGAGGCTCGATGGCAGGCAAGACACTTGGCATCATAGTAGCGAGGCTCCCTGACCATCTCTTCGTGAGGATTGTGGCAAGCAATGCATGAGATGCGCTCATCATTGTGGCCGTAGCACTTGCTATTGAACAGGCGGTAAGGCTGAAAGCGCACGTTTGCTACTCCGCGAATCCCCATCATCTGGACTTGAACCCAGGAACGATGGCAGGCGCCGCAGAACTGTGTCAGCCCCTCCGTGTCGAATCGTCCGGGATTGAGAATCTGATTGTCTGCCGAAGCACCGCTGTGAGCTTTCATTGCGAGCACGTGCTTCTCGCCGGGCCCGTGACAGCCTTCACACGTGATTCCCGGAGTCATTTTATTCAACTGCAACTGTCCCTCGCTGACCGCAGAAGTTGCGTGGCAGCTGAAGCAGTCTTTAAGAAGCCCCGGCTCTAGTGGACGTCCGAGGGCAGCTTCAAGTGATGATGGAATTCTTTGTGAGGCACCTGGTGTCAAATCGAGGCCATCCATCCGCGTGTAGTAGCTGACGCGTCCTTCGTAGAATCTGCCCCCATACTCCAGAACATAGGTTTGGGCGCCCTTGCCCTGGCCGAAGGCATACCGGATTGCAACGCTGACCGAATCCTTACCATCAGTCACAATGTAGAGACTCTCGTTATTCTTGCGCCTGACAGAATAGGAGAAGGGCCCATTCCTGAATGTCAGCTCCGAGTGGCGGAGCAGCAAGCGCCGGTCATTTGGCGGTTCGAGCGCCTGCGCCATGGGAGTCGTGGATTGTGTGTCCCCTTGAGAATGGCATTGAGAGCAGACCTGGTTGCCGACGTAGTGGGCATCAGGCGGTGCGTGCGTTGGCCTCCAGTCGGGCAAAGGATCGAAGGCCCGTTTCTTCGGCAGCTGTTGAGTTTCAGACGTCGGTGGAGCCCAAAGCAACACAAGCGCCCCAAGAATCAGGCTGGTCTTGCAAAATTTTCCGAGGCCCTCGTTCATGCCACATTGATTGGAAGTCCACGCGTTTTCAGTTGCGCCGCTTCTGATTTAGGTGGTGCAGTAACCCCGGGGGATTGAGACGGTTAGCCATAGGGGTGGGCTAAGCGCAGCCCCTGGAACGCGTGTCGCAATCCTGCGACCGCGGGCGTCCCGCCCGCTAATGACACCGCGCTAGAGGCTGGCGTCAACGCCAGGACGCGGGGCTCCTCGCGGTCCCAGGAGCGCTTGATGCTTCGTTTGCACACTGGCTACCATCCGGCATCCATTGCGGCGATGCAAGTCGCCACACTTCCATATTTCTCCCTCTGACAGGCTCTTGCTTGCTACTCTTTACTTCCGCTTTCAGCTGCTGAAAGCGCAGCATTGACTCTTTGGCCTCCTCGGTCCTGCCCAGCTTTTGATAGATTCTCCCAAGCGTGTAATGTGGCTCCGGATAAGCCGGGTCCAGTGCAGCCGCCTTGAGCAGCGATTCAACGGCCTCCCCGGACTTGCCCATTTTTTCCAGCACCTGGCCCAACTGATAATGTGCCTGCGGCAGGCGGTTGTCATATCGTAATGCTTCCCGCAGCTCGCTTTCGGCTTGATCAAGGCGATTGACGGAGATAAGCGCGATAGCAAAGTCGAGGTGGGGCCAGGGAGACGGCCGCGCTTGTTGCCGGTTGAGTTCAGTCGCGCGGCTGAAGTTCTTGATTGCCTCATCGTACCGGCCAAGGTAGTCGTAGCAAAGCCCCAGACTGTCAAAAGCACGCATCATTTGCGGGTCAAGTTCAATCACACGCTCGAGGCGGCTGATCGCGGCGGTGTATTGCTGCGCATCGTAGTCAAGACGGGCCAGCCAGTACAGATAGAGCGAACTTTGCGGGGTTGCCGCGACCAGTTTCTCAAGCTCGGGCCTCGCCCACTCACGCCGCCCAAGCCTGATGTAAGCCATCGAGAGCGTGAATCTGCTCCGTTCATCCAGCGGCGCAATGGCCTCCGCCTTCTTATAGGCAATCGCCGTATTCAGATAATCTTCATCGAGAAAGAAGACACTCCCCGCTGCCAGAAGAAGCTTCGAAGCACGAGCCGATCGGGGATCGTGGTCGATTTCAGCTACGAGAATGTTTTCTGCCTTCTTGTAATCACGCCGCTCGAGTGCTCTCTCGAGCTCAGCGCGTTGATTCGCATCCAGAGGCAGGGTGGAGGTCGTGGGCGAGACAGCTTTGAATGATGGTTGATCCTGCAGTACGCCTGTCTGAGCCTTAAGCGCAGGCGAATGGCTCGCGCCGGCAAGGATGATGAGGATCGAGAGAAAGAGATCGGCTCGCATTATTTTGAAGAAGAACCCCTCGCAGCCTCGATCCTGTTCTTTGTCTCTCGCGCAGCCTTGCTCTCCGGAACCAGCTTCAGCTCGAGTTCAATCTCACGCTCCGCATCATCAAGCTTCTTCAAGTCGAGGTAGATGAGAGCGAGGGCAAGATGAATCTCAGGCAGCTTCGGATCAGAGCGAGCCGCCTTTTCATAAGACTCGATTGCCAGCTCGTTCTTGCGCTGGAAAACATATTCAAGGCCAAGGCTCTGATGCAGCCTGGCCGAATTGGGATCGATTCGCGCAATTTGCTGGTAGCACCACTCGCTGAGCCTGGCAAACGCACGGCCTGACTGATAGGCGGCCTCGGCGTCACTCGGCGCAAGCGACGCGAGCGATTGGTATTCGTTGGCCGCAGCCATCCAGTCTCCAGCCGCAGCATAGGCACTCGCAAGCAGCGAGTGCGCCTGCGGCTCCGACGGCAACAGCTTGACAGCCCGTTCGAGCTGCGGAATTGCCTCGGAAGTCCTGCCAAGCATCATGAGGCTCGAACCGATTAGAAGCCGCGACGGTCCATATTCGGGCTCCAGCCGGATCGCCTCTCGAAAGCGGCCGACGGCCTTCTCATTGTCGCCCAGTCGTTGAGCGGTTATTCCGAGATTGTGGTAGACGAGTGCAGTCTTCCATCCCTGGCGCAGCACCTCGCTAAAAGCCTTTTCAGCAGTCCTGGGATCGTCTGCTTTGAGAGCTTCGATGCCTTGCTCGACGAGCCTCTGAACTGAGGGTGGAATGGCCTGAGCCCGCCCTCCGCCGGGCAGGACAGCCAGAGGAATAGCAGAATGGCAGGAACCAAGGGTCTGATTGAAAGCAAAGGCCTGAGAGTGGCTTTCATCATGGCTTACCCGCGCCAGACGGCGCGGGTGGGCAGGGCACAAGCCCTGCCCCTACAACGAGTCGCGAAGTGCCGCATTGGCGAGAAAGATTGTAGGGGCAGGGCTTGTCCCTGCCCGCCGGCGCCGTCTGGCGCCGGTAACTTCTCAGAATTCGATCCTCGCGCCGAGCTGAATGGTGCGCGGCGCACTCACATCTCCGGTCCACTTTCCAAAATTCGGGCTCGAGATGTCGGTGTTGAATGGGAAGTTTCCGCTGATGTTGAAGCCTCCCGGGTTGATGAAGTAGTGCAGGTTCCACATATTGAAGAACTCTGCGCGGAACTGGAAGTTAACCTTCTCCTTGATCCGTGTGTTCTTGATCACTGAGAAGTCCTGGTTCGTGAATGTCGGACCCCTGAGATTGGTGATCCGGGTACCCGTCCCCGCATAGCCGAACTGACTGAAGGCGGCCAGAGGCTCGAAGGCGTTGACGTCGAAGAGCGGACCGCGGCTCGGGTCGAAATTGCCGATATCCTGTACGAACGGATTTGCACCAGTTTTGATCCCGGGAATACAGCCTTCACGGAAAGTGGGCGAGACAGTGCATTGGCCGGACCTGAAGAAGTACGGCGTCCCTTTGGATGCCCTGAAGATGGTGCTCACCTGCCATCCGCCAAGGAGCCCGCTTCCGATGCCGCTGTTGAAGTATCGCTTGTTCTTGCCGATCGGCAGTTCGTAGACGAATGTTGCCGAGATGATCTGCGGTACGTCGTCAGGTGCGAGCGACCGTTGGCGCGCTCGCTCGAACGGTGAAATCACTCCCTGTGAGGCATTCCAGGTCGTGGCTGCACGTTGCGTGTTGTCAGAGGCATCGGTAAGCAACTTCGCGGCAGTGTACGAGACCAGCATGAACATGCCCTTGGTGAACCTGCGTTCAGCCTTCACCTGGAACGAGTGATAGATCGAGTCGCCCTGATTCTCGTTGAGTCCCTGAAGCGCGTCGCAGTACTGGGGATACGGCAGGAGCGCCTGACCGACGGATGGAGGACAGGCTGTCATCTGCTGAACCCATCCGGCATACGGGATTCTTACCTCCTTCGGTGTGCCGGCAAACTTGACTGTCTCGCCTGGCGCGAAGGTGTCAAGGAGGCTTGTGCCCAGTGCTTTGACCTTCGGGTCGTTCGGGTTGAGTGCATTCAATGGCTGGAGGTTCGAAGGTAAACGCGTTCCCTTGTTACCTACGTAGGCGACGCTGACATTGATGTCTTTGCCGACTTCGCGCTCGATCGTCAGATTCCACTGTTGCGCGTAGCCTCTTCGGTTCGCGTCTATCGGCCGGTAAAGAATCGCCTGGCCGTTGTCAAACCCGGGATCGATGAATGGTGGTCGCTTGAAGCTCTGCGGGAAGCCATCCTGCAGGTAAAAGGCTGGGACAATGTTGCCAAAACCTGAGGTGTTGAAGACCTGGTGCAGGTTGAATCCATCGAGCGACATGCCTCCACCCCAGCCAGGATAGAAAGCCTGGGTATAGAAGATGCCGTATCCAGCGCGAATCACTGTCTTCTGATCCCACGAATAGGCTATGCCCAGGCGTGGAGCAAACCCCTTCTTCCAGGTCTCTTCAGGGAAGTCTGCGCCGTAGCTCGCAGAACCGAAGTTATCACCTGCAAAGGCGAGCCGCCCCGGCAGGCCGCCGGCAGCAGGATTCGGGCCTGCCGGGTCAAAGAACGAAAAGTGATTCTGCTTTTCGCGCATCGGCGTAAAGACGTCCCACCGGAGACCGTAGTCCACCGACAATTTGGGAGTCACCCGCCACGTGTCTCCACCATGCAGCACGTAAGCATTCTGTCTTGGATACCAGGCACTCACTGTCCGGAAGTCGGCGTTGCCGCTGCTCACAGCACCCAGGAGGTAGCCGGCCACGGGGTTGCCGCTGTTGATAAACGGCAGGCTGGTTGTGTCTCGATTGAAGGTAAACGTGCCAGACTCGTTCGTCCCCTGGCGAATGTTTCCTCCGATATTGCGCCACTCGCCACCGAACTTGAGCGTGTGATTGCCGCGCACCCACGACGCAAGATCGTTGGCCACCCAGGTCGGGCGCGTCGTGATGTTACGCGCATTGATTCCCGAACTGTTGCTGAGCTGGTTGAATCCGTCGCTGAAATTGAACTGAGGCAGATACAACTGGCTGGCTACACCTTTGATTTGAGGAAGCACACCCACCTGGTCGAGATTCAGGGAGCCATACCCTTCGTTGCGATTGAGGTACCCAAAGGCAAAGTGGTTGGTCAGCCTGGGGCTGAATGTATGTTCCCAGTTGAACCTGGGAATGGGTGAATTCTGAGGGTTCGTCGGGCTCTCGGTTGCGATCTCGCGCGGCAGCTCCGATGCAATGTTGAACGCCGAGAACTGACCCCAGTACGAGAAATAGAAGTGGTCCGACTGGCCTACGTAGTGATCAATTCTGAGGAGATAGACGTTCGAGCCATTGATCAGTGTGAGAGGCACTGCACGGGGAACGACGTAGTTGTTTAATGGTCCCGGCCGGTTCGGCGCCGGCAGGAATCTGAAATAGGCCGACGCGACCGAATTCTGGAAGCGATTCGGGCAGATTACGTTGAGCACTCCGTTGCAGGAGATCTGATCGCGGAGTATCTGCTGGTTGGTTGCCGACGCTGGAAGATTCGGATTGAAGTTCGGATTGTTCCTCGTTGTCGCCGGATCATAGATCGGAATCAGGTTACCCTGAGCATCCTTCCAATCCGTGAAATCACCGTTTCGCTCTTGCGCCGAGGGAATGGTCAGGGTCGGAACTGAAGCGCCGCCTGCCGCGCGGAAAGCCTCCCAGTTGAAATAGAAGAATGTCCGGTTTTTACCTTTTCCATCATAGCCTGCCGGTCCGAAGATCTTCTTTGGCAGCGAGATCGGGCCGCCGAAGTTGGCTCCGTAATTGTTCTGGATGTTAAAGGGACGCTCGAGAGTGTTCCACGGGCGCGCATTGAGTGCGCTGTTGCGGTGATACTCGAAAGCGGCACCGTGATACTGCTCGCCTCCCGACTTGGTGACCACCTGGAGCTGTCCGGACGTCGAAGCGCCATATTGCGGTTCATAGTTGGAAGTGATGACCTTCACCTCACTGACCATGTCCGGGGACATCTGGAAGTCTCCCTGGAGAGAGACCATCCCGCTCTGGTTCATGAAACCTTCCTGCATGCTGACGCCGTCCATGACAGCCTCATCGCCGGACTGGAGCCCGCCATTGATACGCGCGTCGAAGGCATTGCCGCTGGCTCCGGTAGAGACACCCGGCAGGAGAACGGCCAGGCTGATCGATGAGCGCGGCGCCCCGCCGACGACGAGTGGCAGGCTGTTCAGCGTCTCGGGGGCAACGCCTCCCTGAATCGTTGCGTTCTCGAAATTGATGGCCGTGAGATCACCGACCACGGTCACCGTCTGAGCTGTCGCGCCGACCTGAAGGATGACATTCGACTGGCCGATCTGGTTGATGGTCAGGATGAGTCCCTTCTGAATATAGCTTTGGAACCCCTCCTTATTGACCTTTAAGTCGTATGTCCCGGGATTCAGATTGCGGAACGTGAATTCACCTCGGTCGTTGCTTGTGGCCCTCGTCTCCGCCCCTGTGGCGACGTTGACGAGAATGAGGTCGGCGCCCGGTACCACTGCACCTGTTGGGTCGTTGACTGTGCCGTTAAGGGTCGCGTTGCTGCTCTGCGCGAGAGCGGGAATTGAGAGTGTAGTTAATAGCAGCCAGAGTGCGAGAAAGGAGCCGTATCGAGCTTTGTTGCCGGTCATGGCTTTTCCTCCTGGGGAGACGAATGAGCGTCCCCCAATGCCTGGGCTTCAAGAGGGTCGTCCGGCCTTTTCTGAGGTGCGGCGTTGAAGATAGAAACTCTCTTCAGCGAACCTACGAAAGAGGACGCACGGCCGCTACGGATTTTGAAGGAATAATCCCAGCAATATTCGCCTGGTTACGCGATGCCGGCTGAGATGGCTTGGGCAACGTTGCTGCGATCGACTACGGCTAAGTCCCGGTCACGCGCTTGGGGGCTGTTTTCAGAATTGGGGAGATTGTCTAACCAAGCGATATAAGCGGACACTAACCCCGCCCATCTTTTGTGTCAAGCGAAATGGCCCGTCCCGATGAGACCAGGGTTAGTTTCCGTTAACGCCCTTGCCTTGTTCAATTGTCAGGACGCGATCGACGGCTTTGACTTCGAATTGCTCGGTTCGTCCATTCGACCAGCGTACTGACAGGCTGTCTATCCTGCCATTGGCGCCGAGCCCGAAGTGAACTCGCAGGTCTGATTGCGAGTAGAAGCTTCGACCACTCGCGACCTCACCCCGCATCTTCTTCCCGCCGGCTACGCAGGTGACTGTTGTTCCAATCGCGTCTCGCGGGCATTTCTGTCGTGGATCTCCAATCAATCTCAAGCTGATCCAATGGTTCGGCCGGCTTGATTGCCGGTTTGATTGCCCGTTTGATAGCTTGCCGCGGAGCAGGGTGGGCTGTTCGTCTATGTTGTTGAGCAGGACATCGAGAGTCCCGTCATTGTCAAAATCAGCGATCGCCAATCCTCGGGAACACCTCGGCACGTGAAGGGCGGCGCCCGCTTCCGAACCAACCTGCTGAAACCGGCCATTTGCATTTCTGAATAGCAGCAGTCTTTGTTTATACGAAGTACCCCAATCCGCCCTATCGGCTATCGGATAAACGTGTCCATTGGCAATGATCAGATCGAGCAATCCGTCGTTGTCGTAGTCAAAGAAACTGGTGCCCCAGCCGAGGAAGGGAATCGAGGGCTCACCCAACCCGGAGGCGAAGCTGACATCTGTGAAATTGCCGCCACCATCGTTCCGATAGAGAACGTTCGAATCGTCGGCGAAGTTGGTTATGAAGACATCGTCGCGACCATCGCCATTGTAGTCGCCGATGGCGATGCCCATGTGCGCTTGCGCTCGGCCATTCTCGTTGAGCGCGAGGCCTGAGACATAGCTCACGTCCTCGAAGGTTCCATCACCTCGATTGCGGTAGAGATAGTTCGGAGTGGAATCATTGGCCACGAGCAAATCGAGTCGCCCATCGTCATCGTAGTCGAACCAGGCAACCCCGAGACCGTAGTAGCCGGCCTTGTCATCGACGCCGGCCTTCAGGCTTACGTCTGTGAAGGTGCCATCCCCGTTATTTCGGAACAGGTGGTCAGGCGTACCCTTCAGACCAAGAGGCCCGCACATGACTCTCTCGTTCCGATACTGGCAGTAGTTGCTGCCTGCTGCGTAAGCAGCTCCGCTCCCGGCTCGCCCTTTTGCCGCTTCACCTGTGATGGCTCCTGACGCCGGCGGCGGCAGGGAGCCTGAATCCATTGCTACATACCCTGCGACAAACAGATCAAGCAGTCCGTCTCCGTTGTAATCGCCGAATGCGCTGCCTGAAGACCAGCCGCCCAGTGTCACGCCGGCCTTTACGGCTATGTCAGTGAATGTCCCGTCACGGTTGTTGTGGTAGAGACGGTTCGGCCCGAAGTTGGTGACGTAAATATCTTCCCAGCCATCGTTGTCGAAGTCACCGATACAGACTCCCTGTCCCCACCGTTCGTTGGACAGGCCTGCGCGATCCGTGACGTCAGTGAATGTCCCGTTACGGTTGTTGTGAAACAATGCGCCGCGCACCTTGTCATTTCCACCCAGGGCGCTGATGGTCGACCCATTGACGAGATAGATATCAAGCCAGCCGTCGTTGTCGTAGTCCAGGAAGGCACAGCCTGAGCCGGTCGTCTCGAAGAGATACTCCTTAGATGGCGAGCCGGAGATGTGTCGGAAGCCGCTCAGACCAGCAGCGCTGGTGACATCCTCAAATGTGACGCCAGGCGCGCCGTACGAGGATGGACCGGGTGATGCTTTAGTGGGAGGTATAGCTCTTTGTCGAGCCGAGCAAACGAGAACAAGAGTAAGCATGGGCGCCAGGACGGACAGCCACCCCTGGAGTTTTGTCATTTTCGTCTTCAGGGAAGTTAGGCCCGTCGCGGGAGCAATTTGGAGTGCGGCGACCTGTCGCCGCTTTTGAGTTGGCTACTGCAACATCTAAATCAAAAGCGGCGACAGGTCGCCGCACTCCAAATTGCTCCCGCTGTCGGGCAGCGACTACTTTTCCTGAGCTATCGGAATCATCTCATCGCTCGCCGTTGCGTCGGCGCCGTTCTTATCCGCTCGTCTTATCCTGCCCGATGCATCCGCGTAAAACGACAGTCGCGCCTGCGGACCATAATCCCGCGGCGTTGCCGTCGCCTCATATCCACGTCTGGCCGCCTTTACCATAACCCGATACCGATAGGTTCCCTCACCACTCAGCTTCTTGAAATCAAATGCAGTCGGCTTTGATGCCGAGAGCTCCTCAATCGATGCGTAGAGTCCGTTATGAGTCGCAGCATAGGCCCGCTCAGCCTCGACAATCTGCCTCACACAATAGAGAGCCTGGGCCTCGTTGCTTGCCGTTCGCGTGCGCAGATGGTCACCCACCATCGACGTTGCGATGAGCCCGAGGACGCCGACCGGCGACAGCGCATTGACGCGCAAAACCTGTCCGTCGTTTTCGATCTCTGCCGCCAACGTTGTCGGAAAGGATGGCGAGAGAGCTGGCAGCACGTGGCTACCAGATTTGCCTGACCAGCCCTGCTGGAACGCATCGAGCAGATCGAGGAAGTATCTCGGGTCGAGGTATATCCTGGCATTGGCCGACTCAGGCAGCCTCGACATCGCCCGGCGATACTTCTCCTCGATCGTCATCGACGGCGCGCCCGACCTGGTGTCGATTATCCTCTTTATTGCGTCCGGACTGTCTGCAAGTACCAGGTAGTCACCAAGCCAGCAAAACGAAATGCCCATCAATCCGTCACCAATAGTCCAGAGGTCGATCTCCTTGTATGTCTCTCGAGGCAGACTGGCAATGAATGACGCACTACGAGCAGCCTTCTCGACGGTATCAATTGGTGCAGGTGGAGTTCCCGCGGTGTTCGCAGCGGCGGGCGATGCATCGAGGCTCTCCCAAAGTTGGGATCCTTGCCCCTCGAAAAGGGCTCTGGCAGCCGCGGGATCCTTGAGCCCGATGAAGAAGGCCATCCCGGTGACGTTCGAGCCGGCGACATCTCGCGCACCGAGCGGAATGTCGAGCGCTGCGCTGAATTCTCCGTCCAGGTTCCTGCGGAGCTCCTCCCGCAGGTCAACACCGGTCCGCATTTTGAGAGCCGCGGTCCATTCCTTGACGTAGTCGGCTGAAACGGCACGCCAGGAAACATCGCGGGCCGCACCCGGATCACCCGCTGGTGCCGGAATCGAATTGAGCACTGCTCCGTTGCCTTGATTTCGGAATGTCATCGCCATGAATGGTCCGAACATCTCATCGTAGAAGCGCGCCGCATCCAGGCTCGCGCTGACGAAGATGCCGGTGCCGGCCGGCACCATCTTCGCTGCCTTCGAGTCAATTGCCGGGCCGGAGACAAGGATCGAAAAGAGGCTGCGTTTCGCTGGATTGAACGAAACGAGAGCCCTGTCGATGACGCCATCAGCCGTGAATTCCGAGGCCAGGGCGAGACTCCCTATAGGCTCCTCAAGAAGGAGCCCGAGCATCTCGTTCGAAGATGCGGCACCGGCACCAAAGTTCTCGGTGACGTAATGGGACCATGCGCTGCCGCTCAAGTAGCCAAAGACGCGGCCAGCTCCGCCCAGCTGCAGGCGAGCCCGCAGAAAATCGGGATCATCGCTCAAGTGCAAATCGTCCCTCGATTCGCGGAGCTTGAGGATGGTATTGATAGCCGCCGTATCTCCAAGAACGTAGGTCAAGCCGAGCATTACTCCGGCGTAACCGTTCTTGAAGTTCTCCACCTTCGACCCGGTAATTCTGGGCTTCTCAAGGTCGCCGAGGTCCTCAAAGGTTTCACTGAAATAGGCGAGAAACTCCCTTCTCGCCGACACAGCAAGTTCGCTGGTTGGGCTTTCGATAAAGGTTGCAAAGAATGGCTCCTGAAATGGCATCGATGCACTGGCGGAGCCTGGTTTAGGTGCTGCTGTCGGCGGTTTGAGAAGCGCAAGTCCAACTCTGCTCTGATCGAGGACTCTCCGATCGTGAATCCCAAAGCTCAGGAACTTCAGCGTTTCCCCGGGTGCAGTCGTCTGCTCACGTCTCCGGGCAGTATTGGAAGACTGCATCACGCGGGTCTGGGCGTCCAGTAGGTTGAAAGCCTCCAGCTGCCGAAAGCCGGCGAGCAGCGTCGAAAGCTGTGGCGTGACAATGATCGCTATGGTGTCGGCCGGAAGCAGGTCCTCGATAGGGGTCTGCCTGGTCTGCTCAGCGCGCGGACTTCTCTCGCTTGCCGGAACCTTAAGTGAAGCGGGAGGTGAAGTGGCGGGCGGCACCTCCTGGCCGAACACTGAGCCGGTGATCAGCATCACCGCTGGAAGGGTCGCTGGAAGAAACCTCAAGAAACGTCTCATCGGATTGCCGTATGCTCCCGCTATGACTTGGCATGATTATATTCCATTCCCTGGCTTTGGTACTCCATAAGGCTGTGGTAGATTCCCGTCAAAGCCATTTTGGAGTCTAGTCACAACGAAGCAAGCCAAGCAGCTATGCAAACATCTCAGAACGCACACTCTCATATACTCAAATGGACATATGGAATATGTGCGGGTTTGATTCTGGTATGGATAATCGTATGGACGTTGAAAGTTTATCTGATCGATTCTAACTTCACATGGCTCACGACCGATCCAGGGAGCTTTGTCTTCTGGACGATAGCAAAAGCAATCATCTGGATACTGCCCGCGCTATGGCTTATCAGATTGTCGGAGCGAAGCCTCAAAGAGGTCTTCAATTTTTCGAATTGGAGAGGATTGCTTGCCTGGGGAGGAGGCATCGGGCTCCTTATCGCGCTCACCGGATTCATACCCAAGCTCATCACAGGGCAGGCTCTCTTCCCGTCAGAATTTAGTTTTGCCTTGTTAAATGTGCTTGTCATCGCTCCGATATTCGAGGAATTCCTTATGCGCGGTGCGATCCTCGGCAACCTGGAGAAAGGATACTCCTTCCTAACGGCTAACATCGTAGCCTCACTGCTCTTTATTGGACTCCACTTACCAGGCTGGTATTTTGCCGGAAGCCTGATGGCAAAAGTCACCCACCCTTTGGGAGGCGCATCCTCGATATTTGTTTTAGGTCTTCTGTTCGGCTACGCTGTCCGTAAAGGCAAATCGGTCGGGAGTGGCATGATTGCCCACTTCTTAAACAATCTCTCCTCGCTTCGGTAACTATGTCTAGTATACTTTCTGTGCGAAAGTTGGAACCTCGAACGAGAGGGGGTTCTCTTTATGAATTCGACGTAATTCTTTTATGATCCTATCAATACGGTTGGAGGAGATTGTTGTTCCAGGCCGTAAGATCCGCTCAAAGTTCCGCCAACCGTGACCGCGATCACAAAAGTGCCCACTTTTAGGGTGGGCTTGGGTTCCAGCCAAAGGCGAGCTCGATGTTTTCGTAAGGCGTGTCCCGCGGGACAGCGCAATTTGCTGAAACGCAAAACCAACTTTTTTGGCGAGATTCCCTGGCCGTTATGACCCGCGAAACCCGTTCCCCGGATGCAGGCCAAGTCTCAGGACAGGTCACACTGTTGCTTATTGAAGGCAGTGCCGAGGAGGCTGCCGCCATCAATGCCGCCATAGAATCGGGCGATGCCGATCTGAGTATCGAGACGGTGGAGCACATCTCAGAAGGTCTTGAGCGGGTCGTTTCGCAGGAAGTGGATGTTGCACTTCTGGATGTGTCGTCGTTTGGGAATGCCGGGCCAACCTACCTGCAGCAGATTCTGGAAGCGGCCGGTGATATGCCCGTCATTGCACTCACCACCGGCGATGACAAAAACCTCGGATTGAAGGCAGTCAAGGCGGGGGCTCAGGATTTTCTGCTCAAGGAGGGGATTGATCGACAGCAGATCCTTCGGGCGACGCGCTATGCGATTGAACATAAGCGAGCTGAGCGGGCGCTCCGCGCCTCTGAGGAACGCTATCGCCATCTCTTTGAACACGCACCAATAGGCATTTTTCGGACGACGCCGGATGGCCGCATTCTCATGTCGAATCCGGCTCTGGTCAAACTGCTCGGCTATCGCAATTTCGAGGACCTTGCGAGGCACAACCTCGAGCGCGAGGGCTGGGGATTCAACAATCCACGCGCCCTGTTCCGGGAAATGATCGAAGCCACCGGTGAAGTGAAGGGACTCGAGACCGAGTGGATGCGATCGGACGGCGTGGTCATTTACGTGCGCGAAAACGCTGTTCTGGTCCGCGATGACGATGGCCGCGTTCTCTACTATGAAGGCACCGTCGAAGACATCACTGAGCGACGCCGGGCTGAAGAGGCACTCCGTGATAGTGAAGAACGATACCGCTCGGTTATTGCCTCGATGGAGGAAGGAATAGTCGTCCAGGACGCAAATGGGTTTGTTCTGGCATGCAACGCCAGCGCCGAGCGCATACTGGGAGTCCCGTCGGATCAGATTATTGGCAATGCGCCAAATGAATCTCCATGGCATTCCGTGCATGTCGATATGACTCCATTTCCGATGGAGCTGCATCCCCCCACGGCTACTCTCCGTTCCGGTGAGCCGACGACCAACGTCATCCTCGGGCTTGCCAAGGGCAATGGACCTCTGATCTGGCTGCGAGTTAACTCCCAGCCACTCTTTAGGGCTGGTGAGGATCGCCCTTATGCCGTGGTCTCGTCATTCAGCGACATCTCCGAGCGCCGAAGGGTTGAGCATGGAGCTGAAGACTTCGACTGAACAACTGAGGGCCCTTTCGGGACACTTACAGTCTGTTCGAGAGGCCGAGAGGACGCGCATCGCCCGTGAAATCCACGACGAGCTCGGCGAGTCACTGACGGGCCTGAAGATGGAGATTGCCTGGCTCGAGAAGCGTCTTCAGGCTCCTCAACCAGACCTCGCTGCGCTAACGACAAAGACTCGATCCGTTGCCGACCTTCTTGACGAGACGATCCGGAGCGTCCGCGAGATCGCGACGGAGCTTCGCCCCGGCATCCTTGACACGCTTGGACTGACAGCGGCGATCGAATGGCAGGTCCAGGAGTTCGAAACGAGAACCAATATCGCCTGCCAGGCGCGTCTGTCGCCGATTCCTGAGTGGATCGATTCGGAGCGGTCGACTGCAATCTTCCGCATCTTTCAGGAGATATTGACCAATATTGCACGCCATGCCGGCGCGACGCGGGTGAAGATCAATCTTGACACTCAGGGCGGCAACCTGGTTCTTCAGGTGAGGGACAATGGTCTCGGCATTGACGAGAGTGAAATAACCCGAACGCAATCGCTCGGGCTGCTCGGGATGAGGGAGCGCGCCCATCTGCTGGATGGGGAAGTAAACATCAAGGGATTCCAGAAGCAGGGAACCCTCGTTGCTGTTCGAATTCCACTCGGGTCGCCTCCTGCCAATTCATAGTCTGGGTCTCGGTCACGCCGGTTCTATGTTGTATAATGCTCGTACCCTCATTCCCGGATGCCTGAAGTTGGGAGAGCGTTGTCATGCATCACAATAGCCGTTACCACAGACTGTCGGCTGTGCTTCTGTCGATCGGATTGATTCTGCAACCTGCGTCGGCGGCACTCCATAAGGTTTCGGCTCAGCAGCCGCCACCAGCTTCAAAGAGCACACCCCCGCCTGCATCCGGTCAGAAGAAGAAGGAGCCCGCGCGTCAGGGAGCGCAGGCTGAAGAGCAGCAGAAGGGCGATGCGGCCGGCACCATCAACATCAACACAGACCTGGTCTCGCTGGATGTGACGGTTGTCGATCCGACCAACAACCCTGTCCTCAACCTCGGCAAAGACGACTTTGCCGTCTTTGAGGACAAGGTCAAACAGACGATCGACAGCGTCAACCGTGAAGAGGTTCCGGTAAGCTTTGGCCTCGTGATCGACACCTCGGCGGCATGCGCTCCAAGTTGCAGACGGTTAGCGATGCTGCCGTCAACCTGATAAAGCAGATGCGTCCTGATGACGAGGGATTCCTGGCTCAATTCAAGATTGAGCCGGAGCTTGTTCAGGACTTCACGCGCGACAGGCGAGAGCTCGAGGACTCGCTGAGCGAGCTCTACACGAGCGGCGGCACCTCGCTACTCGACGCGATCATCGCGACCGCCGACTATGCGAACGAGAAGGGAAAACAGAGACGCAAGGCGATAGTCGTCATCACTGACGGCTTGGAGAGAAACAGCTCGGTCAAGGAGCGCGAGGTCATGGAGGCGATTAAGGAGGATGAGGTCCAGGTCTACCTTGTCGGCTTCATAGACGAAGAAGAGTCCGGTGGCCTCTTTGGCAAGTCCCCGGCCAAGAAGGCCAAGGAGTTGCTCAACCGGCTGGCCGAAGACTCAGGAGGCCGCGCGTTCTTTCCGAAGGATCTGAGTGAGATGCCGGCGGTCGCGGCGCAGATTGCAAAGGACCTGCGCACGCAGTATGTCGTCAGCTACTATCCGAGTAATGAAAAGCTGGATGGATCGTTCCGCCAGGTGAAAGTTGTCGTCACTCCGAAAGACAACCGGCGCGTGATCGCCCGGACAAGACAGGGATACTACGCAAAGGGCGATCGAACTCAGGCAGCCGGCGACCGCAAGCTCCGAACCAACCCATAACTGTCTCGAAAATGCAGCCCTTCGCGACAACGCTGTAGGGCTTGGAGGCTGTTGCAAACTGCCCCGAAGAGTTTCTCCGCGCCTATTATTGAATGCGAGATCAGTGTTTGTTCCTGCGCACTGAAAGTGCGCGCGGATATTAACCGGTGGTGAAACCACCGGATGAGAAACCCACCGAAGGCGCCGCGCCCTGGAAGGTCGCTGGACCAGATTTGTGCGGAGCTGCCGTCAAGATACTGAGTTAAACCGAAATGGCATACGTTGCTATGGCAGTCCGGCGACCCTTTCGGGGCGCAATTATGTATGGTGACAGTAACCGGTGGTTTCACCACCGGCTAATTTCCGCGCGCACGTGCCGTGCGCAGGAATGCATCGCCTGGCCTTACACCTGACCACCACTCTGAATTTTAAGACAGCTCCTCGGCTCTGCCCGCCCGGCGCCGGTAATAGCTTCAGCGCCGGTCGCCGCACTCATTGAAGTAGTAGTTGGCGCGCAATGACCAGCCGCTGAACCTCGCTTGTTCCCTCGCCGATAGTGCAGATTTTCGAGTCGCGCCAGTACTTCTCAGCCGGGTAATCCTTTATATATCCGTAGCCGCCATGCACCTGGATCGCCTCGTCGCAGACCTTCACGGCAATCTCCGAAGCATACAGTTTGGCCATTGCCGACTCGCGTGTCGTCGGGCTCCGACGATCTTTCAAAGCGGCAGCGCGCAGCGTTAACAGGCGGGCGGCATCGATCTGTGTGGCCATATCCGCAAGCTTGAACTGAATGGCCTGGAACTGCGAGATGGGCTTGCCAAACTGCTGCCGCTCCTTCGAATACTTGAGGGCCGATTCGAATGCGCCCTGCGCGATTCCCACGGCCAGTGCCGCGATCGAGATTCTTCCGCCATCAAGAACCTGCATGGCATTGACGAAGCCTCGCCCCCGCTCGCCGAGAAGACTCTCGTCCGGAACAAAGCAGTCTTCGAAGTCATGGAGGCAGTCTCGGATGCCCGCACTCCAAGCTTGTTCTCTTTGCGTCCTGCGATCAGCCCTTTGGTTCCGCGCTCGACGATGAAAGCGCTCACGCCGCGCGATCTCATTTCGCGCTCCGTCACAGCCATTACCACGCAGGTCTCAGCAGAATCCGTGAGTGATGAAGTTCTTGGAGCCGTTGAGCACCCATCCGCCGGATTTTCTTACGGCGGTTGTCAGCATCGCCGACGCGTCGGATCCTGAGCCCGGTTCAGTCAAGCCCCAGGCGCCGAGCTTCTCGCCGCGAGCCAGGGGTGGGAGGAACGCCTTGCGTTGAGTAGCGGTGCCGTACTGGTAGATATGATTTGAGCAGAGAGAAATGTGGGCTGCGAAAGATAGTGCGATGGAGCCGTCGACTCGGGCCAGTTCTTCGATGATGGTCACGTATTCGACGTAACCCATTCCAGCGCCGCCCAGCTCTTGGGGAAGATGACGCCGGTCAGTCCAAGCGAGCCGAGCCTGGTGAAGATCTCCTTTGGAAAATGCTGTGCCTCGTCCCACTCGAGCACGTGCGGCTTGAGCTCTGCCTCGGCAAACTGGCGCACCGTGCGCTTTATCTGTTCCTGTTCCTCGGTCAGTTCAAAATCCATAAAAAAGAACCCCTCGAGGAACTATAACCGATGTGACGGGGGTGGATAAGCCACAAAAAGGGCACAGAAACACAATCTCTTGTCTTTCTGTGCCCCTTAGTGGCCAAACTAACTAGAAGGTCAACTTCATCGCGAACTGAATCTGACGGGACGAGCCTGAATCGCCGGTCCCGAAGCGCGTATTCGTGACAACGCCGAACGCAGTGCTGCCGACGGCAGCGATGAGACCGGGCTGGCCGAAGTTGGTATTGTTGAAGATGTCGAAGAACTCGGCACGGAACTGAAGGTTGAGCCGCTCCGTGATGCGGGTCCGTTTGATGAGAGAGAAATCGGTATTGCTGAATCCCGGCCCGATGACCACATTACGGCCAAGCGTTCCGAACCTGAAGGCAGTTGTCGTTCCGACCCTCGGAATCGCAAAGACCGAGCTCGCCGTGCAGGAACCGGTAATCGACGGGTCGCAAACCGTGTTCGAAAACCATTGTTCGACCCTGCCGATATCATCGATAGAGCCGATGAGGTCAGGACGGACCGCGTTCGCAGTTCCGGTCAGAGCATTCGCAGCCGATTACAATGTTCAGGGGATTGCCGCTTTGAGCCTGCGTGATGAACGAAAGCTGCCATCCCTCCTTGAGGCGATTGCCGGTGAACGGGAGCTCGTAAAGGAGATGGATGACGAAGCGATTGCGGGCATCGTAATCCGACAATCCGCGGTCTCCCTGGATGTTGTAGCTGTCCTGTACGGTCACCCCCTGCCCATTCTGCGAGTTGTAGTCGATTGACTTGGAATAGGTATAGGAGGCGTTGAACTGAAGCCCCTTGGCGAGCCGCTTGTCGACCGTCAGCCAGAGTGCGTTGTAGCTCGAGTTGGCTCCACTGTCACGCTCGAGGATGTTGCTCGTGGCAAGCGACAGGCCAGGCAGAATTGGACTATTGGCTGCCACCGCCAGGAACGGACGCACGCCGTTGATCGGTTGATTGATATTTCGGGTTATGCGGGAGATGCGTGCCCTTGGAGCCGAAGTAGCCAATGGTAAGCCCGACCCCCATCGGCAGCTCACGCTGGATATTCAGGTTCCAGGACTGGACGTAGGCGTTGTCAAAATTCTGATCGACCGAATTGGGATTGATTCCGGCCAAGCCGGTATCGATGAGTGCCGTTTCGAAGGTGGTCGTCTTACCCCCGGGCAATGCCAGTGGATTTGCTAGTGGCGGATTGGTTGCCACCGGAGTGACCAGATTCGTGATCGGCTGATCGGTAAGTATGGCGTAAGCCGCTTGGCCGAAGTCTTGCCGTCTCTGAATGGATCCCACGCAAAACCAACGCGGGGTTGGAAATTCTTGTTATTCGACTTGTAGACCTGATCGATGCCGTTTCCAACTCTCTGAAGTTGCGCCGTTTGAGGGTCAAAAACAACAAACCGGTCGTAGCGCTCCGATGGAGTAATGTTCCAGTCATAGCGCAACCCCAGTTCGAGGGTCAGGTTCGGTCGCAGTTTCCAGTTGTCCTGCACGAAAAAGCCGAGGGCGCCCTGCGCGATGCTGCTCGAAGGGCTCCCGAGGGTGACAGTGAACTGGTTTGCCTGATCAGCCAGAAAGGCCGCCATGCTTGCAAAGTTGTATGTCCCACCATCGCGGCTGAAGTTATTGTTCAGGAACTGGCGGTATTCACCGCCTATCTTGAGCGAATGCGCACCCTTAAGGTAGCTGACCGTGTCGGCAAACACGAAAGTGGTGTCGCCGCGTCCCTGTGGGAAACCCGACGGTCCACCAAAATTGAAGGTCGCTCCCGTAACGTTGATCTGAGGAAGAGA
>CAVUOF010000021.1:0-125628 GCA_963743045.1 uncultured Acidobacteriota bacterium | reverse complement strand
TGACAGTCCTCCACTTCTCCTCCACAATGGAGGAACGATGGCTACACTAAATATCAAGAACTTGCCCGACTCTCTTTACAAGAGGTTGCAAGCTCGGGCCAAACGTGAGCGACGCTCAGTGGCTCAGGAAGTCACAGTCATTCTGACTTCCGCCTTGGAGATGCCTAAGCCGACTTCCATCCTTGAGTTGCGCGGGCTCGGCAAAGAGTTGTGGGAAGGAATCGAGCCGGCGAAGCACGTCGAGGCTGAGCGTGATTCATGGGATTGATGGCTGAGATCGAACCGGGCCCCGTCGCCGTTGATACAGCCATCTTCATCTACCTGGTTGAGGAGGACGCCCGGTTCCTGCCGGAGATTCTTCCGTTGTTTAGAGAGGTTGACAGCGGCCGTAGAGAGCTGGTGACTTCGGCTCTGACGCTCTTAGAGGTACTGGTTGTTCCCTACCGGGCCGGCGACGCCCAGCTTGCTCAACGCTACGAAACCATCCTCACTCACAGCCGGGGCGTGCGACTGGTCGATGTAACTCGTGATCAGCTTCGAGCGGCGGCCCAGCTTCGAGCGGTCACGGGAGTCAAGACACCCGATTCCCTTCAGCTTGTCGCGGCGATCGGCACGGGCTGCCGTACTTTTGTGACCAATGACAGACGGCTACCGGCGATTCCCGGATTGCGCGTGATCCAGCTTTCGTCTGTTTAGGAAGACGTGCCGCAGGCTGTCCAGCCTGCGGCAGAATCGCGTTGGGCGCTGGAACTCCTAGAACCTGGGTTCTCTTTTTCTTCGAGATTGAGTGATAGCCAGTTTTGCCGCAGGCTGGACAGCCTGCGGCACGTTTTTCTACTGCCCTGCAGGAGGTGTTGACGCCTCTCCTTGCTGCAGACCTTCCCGCGTCCAGGTGATCGTAGTTGAGCGCTGCGTTGAAGAAGAGAAAGAAGCTGCCCTGAGTCTGATGCCGCCACATCGGATTGTTGGCAAACATGACTACGTGCCCCTTTCCAACCGGCACGTCAACAACCACAGGCCGATTGGCCAGCTCAGACCCGCCGGCAAGCATTCCACTGATCAACAGGTCCTTCTCGGGCGCAAAGCGCAAGACGATCCGCGGCCGCATCTCTGGAGGCGGAATTTGAGCCCCGAGCTGCTCCCGGACCTCATCAGAAATCGGAGCCTCTTCGCCGGGGCGAGTCTGAGGCGTTGCCGGGGCCGTGACTACTGGTCTGCCCTGAGGCACATCAGCATCAGTCAAAGAGCCGCGGCCGCTTGGGCGTCCCCCGCCTGCCGGCCCGGTTCCACCGCCTCCACCACCGCCTCCACCTCCGCCGCCAAAGGCACCGAAAGCGCTCACCTGAAGAATAGGAGCCTGATTGAAGTAGACTCCCAGCTTCTCGTCATAGCCATAGGCAATCGGGCTCTTCCGATCACTGAAGGCAGCACTCAAGACCGATCCGCGAGCCTGCATTTGCCGGGCGTCGGTGATCGAAACGCCTTCGGTAATTCCAAAGTCGATCGGCAGCGAAGCATTCGAGCCTACCGTGACAAACAGGCCTCCGGCCTCGATGAACTTCTGAACATTGGCAACACCGATCAGGCCCATGCCGCCACGCATATCATCCGTCTGATCGGGCGAGAGCCCCATATTTGGAGTCAGATCCGATTTCTTCCATGGAATCGCCTCGCCTGCGCATGGCGAGGCCGCGAACGATCGATTGAGACGAGCCGCCCACCGGCCCGAGGATGATGACATCATACTTGTCGCGCAGGTTCGGCGTATCGCGCACCTTGTGAACCGAGATGTAGTCGTAAGGTATCTGATACCGATCGAGCTCGATTCGCCACCATCCCTCGTTCTGCGTGTTGGTCCACGTATGGACGAGTGCGATTCGCGGTACCGCCAGTTGATGGCTGGCGACATCGGGCAGCTTGTCGACGGCATACGCAGTCAATCCAAGCGCGGCCACCTCCTTTGAGACGCGGTCGCCCAGGCCGGCAGCATTGCCATCGCTCTTGATGATGAACGCTCCGGCATTGAATTGACGATCGCCGATCTTGAAGCTGTCCTCGGCTGCCGAGATCTGCACGTCCTTGAGCCTGTAGCGGAGCGTCGCCAGGCCGTTCTCGGTCGTGTGATTGATGACATAGCCCGCCTTCCCACGGCCTTCCACTCGACCTGCGACGACGGCAGGGCCATTGATCAGTGTCATCGGAACCTTGAGCACGGCCTCGTCTTTGACGCGCACCGTCTTGATGTCGCGAAGCGGCCCGAGCGTCCATCCGGTATCGTCGTAAGGGCGCGGGTCGTTGACGTTGTAATACTGCGTATCGAGAAGCATATCCGCCATGCGCGAGTAGGGCTGATCCATCCGAACCACGTAGCTTCCGGCCGGGAACTTGCCGTCCTTTGTCTCAAACGCCTTGTCGGCCCGATGCACTTCACATCCCTGCAGCTTGAGAAGATTGACCAGGTCGGCGGCTTCCGTCGGTCGTGAGCTGTCACCCGGAATGACCCACGCCGCAGGACCTTCGTTCGTCGCCTTGGCCACCGATCGTTTGCTCTTGAGGTAGAAGTTATTGAGGAATCGCTCCTTGCTGTTGGAGACGAAGTTCATGGCGAAGAGGATCGCGCTCTCCTGGAGATTGATGTTGTTCCGGATAGACCATTTGACGCGAGGCAGCGGAGGATTGGGACGATACCAGTCGCGAGTCGCCTGCGGTCCGACGGTCCGTTCGCTCGTGTCGGCGCCCTGTCCACCATAAGTCTCATAGAAACGGCCGATCGAATTGTGGCCGTTCGCCACATAGAACATGTAGTTCGGCGCCCAGCCATCGTAGAAGCCGTGAGTCCAGACGCCCGGAACGTTGCGCTTCGTCATCTCCTCAATCTCGTGATAGGCGAGCAGATGCCACTCGTCGATCACCAGCGGATCGAGCCATGCGTTGTACGGTCCCGTGCCGGTGGAGGTATAGAGGAATGGCACTGACTCGTGAAGATCGTGAAGGACCGTCGGATGATACTCGAGGAAGGTGGACATCTGGTTCCGCGTCAGTGCGAGCGCCATTCCCAGCCCGTCACGATTGTTGTCGTGAGCCACATACTTTCCCCAGTAGAGCAGGGTGGGCGACGCGTTTCGTTGGATTGGCCTTTCGATAGTTGTATGAGTCCACCATCATGTCGCGCCCGTCGACCTCGAGCGCGGGCGTCATCATAATGATGACATTCTTCCGAATCTGCTCGATAAAGGGCGATTCCTCAACTGCCAGCCTGTACGCCAGCTCCATGAGCATCTCGCAACTGCCTGTCTCGGGTGAGTGAATCGATCCGGAAGCCCAATAGAAGACCTTGCCTTCATCGACCAGCTGCTTTGCCTCAGCGTCGTTCACCGTTCGAGGATCGCCAAGCTTCGCTGTGATCTCCTTATAACGGGCAAGCCGCGAGAGATTGGCCTCGTCCGATATGACTACCAGTATCTGTTCCTTGCCCATCTCCGACTTCTCAGGCGCCGTAAATACCTTGACGCGCGGCGATGCCTTTTCGAGCTCGCGGAAATAGCGATACAGATCCTTGCTGTAGGTCAGCTTGTTGGGCGTTCCGACAGGATATCCAAGGACTTTTGCCGGAGTGGGCACCTTGTCCGAAGCCGGCAGGTGATCGACCAGCTCGGTGAGGAAGAATTTCTCCGTGGTGTTCTTGAGAATCGAGTCGGTGTATTCCTGATCGATAGGTTGCGAGGGGTTGCGCTGTTGCGCGAAGGCTTGCATTGAGCCCAGCATCAACACGCTCAGAAATGCGAGCCTGCTGGCGCGCACCAGGGAGTCTACTTGTTTCATTGGGACCTCCGTCTTGGATTTGTAACGGCTGACGGCAAAGACGCGAAAGGAAACCTGATAGTTACGCTCTTCTAACCGCGACGCCCGCGCCCTCGTCGCGGTCAACCCCGCGATCAACCATGACTCTGCCTCCGACAACAACATACTCGATCCCCTCGGGGTACTGTTTGGGATCGTCAAATGTGGCGCGATCGATGATCTTCTCCGCATCAAAGATGACCAGGTTGGCTCGTCGGCCCGCATCTATTCGCCCGTAGTCTTTGAGCGAAAATGTCTCAGCCGCGAGCCCGGACATCCGCCGGACCGCCTCTTCCAGTGTCAGGAGGCCTTCGTCACGCGCGTATTTCCCGACGTAACGCGGATAAGTGCCATAGGCGCGCGGGTGCGGCCGACCGCCTAGTAGCCCGTCAGTGCAGACATTCACCCAGGGCACGCCAATAATTTTGCGCACGACCTCTTCAGATTGACTGAAGGAGATCATGCCGACACCCATCCTCTCCTCGAGCAGCAGATCGAATGCAAGGTCAACCGCGCTCTCATCGCTCACCGCACTCGCGCCGGTCTTGAGACGAACCGCGTCCGCAAGATTCTTTCCAACAAACCCGGCATGACCGCCCCGATGGTATGTCCGAGATGACAATGCCCTCGGGTCCCGACCATTTCCAGAAATTATCCCAGCTGGCGGTCGAACGGTCGAGGATTTGAGCCCGCATCTCGCTCCGTTGACCGGGACTTGCAAGCCGTTCGAGAGTTGCGTCGGTTCCACCGGCATGTGCCCAGGGAGGAAGAATTGCTCCCAGTATTGTTGATCCGGCGATGTAGGGATATTGATCTGCGGTAATCCGCAGGCCATTCTCATGCGCCTGGCGGATCATTCCCAACACTGTGTCGATGCTTGCCCAGTTCTCGCGTCCAGCCGCCTTGAAGTGGGAGATGTGAACGTGGACTCCGGATTTGGTCGCAACTTCGATCATCTCGGCTACTGCGTCGACGAGATGATCGCTTTCGCTCCGCATGTGGACAACAAAGACCCCCTTCAACTCGGCCACCGTCCGGCAGAGCTCGATCAGCTCGGAGGTGTCGGCAAAGCAACAGGGCGGATAAATCAGACCAGTCGAGAGCCCGAGCGCGCCTTGCTCCATAGCCTTGCGAATCTCGGCCTGCATGCTGGTGATCTCCTGCGGAGTGGCCGGCCGGTCATCCATTCCCATAACCTTCAGGCGGACCGCTCCATGAGGCGTGAGATAGGCGCCGTCGAGCGACGGCTGAGCCCGTTCGATTGCGTCGAAGTAGTCCGCTACGGATTCCCATTCCCACTCGCGGTCGAGCTTCCCGAGCAGGCCGGCGAGCGACCGCGCAAGCTCTGGACGGTCCGCCGCCCGGACAGGAGCCACCGAAATCCCATCCTGACCGAAGACTTCGAGCGTTATTCCCTGGCGAACTTTCATTGGAAGCTGAGGCTCCGAGAGAATCCTGAGGTCGGAATGGCTGTGGGTGTCGATGAATCCAGGAGCGACTACAAGTCCGGAACAGTCGATCTCCTCACGGCCGTTGAGGCTGGCGTCGACGGCGACGATGCGATCACCCTGAATCGCCACGTCACCCTTGAATCTGGCCCTCCCGCTTCCGTCGACAATAGTGCCATTCCTGAAAACGATCGAAGGTGTATTCATCTTTGTCGCACTTCCTGCGCGCGGGACGCGCGCGCGGATATAGCCGGCGGTGAAACCGCCGGAAGAGAATCGCCGAAAGCCCCGCGCCCTGGAGGGCCGCCGGACAGATTCGGGCGAGTAGGTTGGTGATTGCGGACCGTTCACAACGAGAATCGCATGCGGATCTGCTTCGGTCCCGCGACCCTTCCGGGGCGCAATGATGTTGTGGGACGCCTTTCCGGCGGTTTCACCGCCGGCTAATATCCTCGCAGTTTGGGCGCCCGTCCCGTGCGCAGGAATGCTTTGCAACGGTTCCTACTCCCGGACGGCCAGCATGAGCTTGCTCAGGTCACGTTTGAATAGACCCGCCCAGACGCGAACACCCAACAGCATCGATGATCTAGTATTGATCAGGTCGATGGTCAGCTTGGCCTTCTCGGAGCTCGGACTCGTAAGAAAGCCGATTCTCGCCTCCTCTTTAGGGCTCGCCTTAGCGGCGAGGTCTCCCTGATCCACCCATTCCCTGAATAGCCGTTCACGCCGCGTACCCTTCTCCGGCTCGGTCGGAACAGGAGAATTCAAGTATTTCCAGAGCGCCTCGGGGTAACTGGTATGATATTGCGACTGCCTGTCGAAGAACGGTGCCAGCATGTTCGGCGATCCAGTGAGCGCATGGAGACCTCCTTTCGCTTGATGAATCCCCGAGACAGCCCAAGAAATGTCGATAGCCGCGCCACCAACCAGATTCAGAATGTTCCCGGCGTTCGAAGAAGGTTAGCGAATGTTGGCTGCCGATGCTCCGACTGCTCCCACGGCGCCGGCGATGATGTTGGCGATGCTGTTGATCTGGAGTTGCCGGTCCCTTCGCGCCTGCGAGCGGGAGGCGTACATCCCTCAGCCTCTCGAGCTCCGCGTCTATCTCGGAGATTACTCCATCCGCTTCGAGAGATGCAGAGAGAACATCATCACTGATGCGTTGCCGCAGTGTCAGCGCTTCCAAACTCATTGGACCGCCCGAGACACCGCGGTCGCTTGCCGGGAGCCGGTAGTACGCCTCGATCAAAGGTTGTGTGCCAATCAGCGCGGACACTTCCTGCGCACCGGGCGAGAGTTGAGGTGTTTGCGCGAGAGCGGCCAATGGATGACCCAAAAGGAACACGAGGACCGCGACGCGGGCAAGCTTGTTGCCGTGACGGGGAATACTCATTTTGGTTCTCCTTTGAGAGGATGGCTGACTGGCTAAGTCTGACTACTTCTTGTCCGTTGTAGCTTCCGGCCTGGCAGGCTGCTCTTCGTCGATCCCGTTTACGGCCTTCTTAAAATTGCGAATAGACTCGCCCAGCCCTTTGCCCAGCGCAGGGAGGTTCTTTGGTCCAAAAATCAAGAGGGCTACGCCCAGAATCAGTACCAGATGCATTGGTTGAAAGATGCCTTCAAACATTCTGTTTTCTCCTGTTCGTTATACAGTCTACCTGAACATCAGTCACCGGGAACAGCCCCCGAATTCAATGATGCCTCGATTGCTGCCTCACTCCGCCGCTCACGCTCGGTTAATCTATGAACCAGCTCATACATCGCGGGCAGAACAAGGAGGATGAGAACAGCCGAGCTGATCATTCCCCCGACCACCACGCGGGCCAGCGGGCGTTGTGCTTCCGAGCCGATGCCCGTTGCCATGGAAGCCGGAACGAGGCCTATCGCGGCGGCCATCGCCGCCATGAGAACGGGCCTTAGCTGCAGCTCGGAGCCCTGCCGGATCGCTTCACGTAGCGAGAGCCCGTTTTCGCGCAGCTGCCGGATGCGTGAGACGAGAATCACCCCGCCAAGAACTGAGACGCCAAACAACGAAATGAATCCGACGGCTGCCGAGATGCTGAAGTTGGTCCCTGTCACGAGCAGGGACGCCAAACCGCCAATGAGCGCCAGGGGGACAGTACCGAGCAGGAGGAGCGCATCAACGAGGCTGCGAAATGCGCCATAGAGCAGCATGAGAATCAGCAAAAGGCTGATCGGAACGACGATCTCGAGCCGCTTGACGGCGGCCTGGAGCTCCTGAAACTCACCTGCCCATTCGTAATGATATCCGCTCGGAAGGGAGACGCTCTGCCGGATCTTGCCTTCGGCTTCGCCTATCGTGCTCTGGAGATCGCGCCCGCGAACACTGAACTTGATTGGAATATAACGCGCGTTGTCTTCCCGATAGATGAATGAGGCACCGGTCTGTTTTTCAATCTGAGCGACCTGCTTGAGTGGAATCCGGCCGCCATCGGGTGTGCTCACGGGAATGTTGCCGATGGTATCGAAGTCCTGCCGGTATTGAGGCAGAAACCTGACTACGACATCGAAGCGACGCTCACCATCGAGCACCTGTGTCGCCGCCTGACCTCCTATCGCCGCCTGCACCGTGGCATTGATATCTCCCGAGAGGAGCCCGTATCTCGCGGCCTGTTGACGGTCGACTCGAATCATGAGGTTGGGCTGGCCAAGTTCGCCAAAGACTCCGAGATCCTCCACTCCCGGCACCGTCTTCATGACTGCTGCAATCTTCCCCGCAGTAGTCTCGAGCTTTTCCAGGTCATCACCGAAGAGCTTGATCGAATTCTCGCCCTTGACTCCTGACATGGCCTCCTCGACGTTATCCTGGATGACCTGTGAGAAGTTGTAGTCGACACCGGGTATCTGACGAAGCTCTGCCTCGAGTTGATTGACCAGTTTCAGTTTGTCGAGGCCTTTGGGCCATTCCTCGCGCGGTTTGAGAGCTACGAGGAACTCGCAGTTGAAGAAACTGGTCGTTTCGGTTCCGTCGTCCGGGCGCCCCAATTGACTGACCACAGACGTTACCTGCGGCGACTTGCGGATGATCGCGCGCATCTGATCGGCGAGCTGGCTAGCGTAGCTGAAAGAAATGGTGTTCGGCAGAGAGGCTCTAACCCAGAGGTTGCCTTCCTCGAGTTTCGGCATGAACTCGCCGCCGATAAGCGGCAATGAGGCAAGCGTGGCGGCCAGGGCGAGCATTGCGAGGCTGACCGTCCATCCAGGATGCCTCAGTACAGAACGCAGAAGCCTCGAATAGATGCGTCGAATCCCGCGCACCAGTATCGTATCGTGATCCCGAGTCATCTGCTTCGGAGGCTTGAGCAGAAGCGATGCCATGACCGGCGCGAATGTCAGCGAAAGCAACAACGCACCGGTCAGGGCGAACCCGTAGGTCAGGGCCATCGGTCCAAATACCTTGCCTTCGACACCACTCATCGTGAAGAGAGGCAGAAATGCGATGACGATGATCGCAGTAGCAAAGAAGATCGGAGTGGTCACCTCACATGCTGCGTCGACGGTGATTCTCTGAACGTTGTTTCGTTCGTTGAGAACCATCGCAAAGGTGGCGAAAGATGTTCTCGACCATGACGACAGACGCATCGACGATGATCCCGAAATCGATTGCCCCCATCGAGATCAGATTGGCCGAGTCACCCCTTATCACCATAACAATGAATGTAAAGAGGAGCGAAAGCGGGATCGTCAGAGAGACGATGAGCGCTGCGCGCAATTCTCCGAGAAATGCGATCAGGATCAATGCCACCAGGACCATGCCTTCGATCAGCGTGTGCGTCACAGTCCGCGTTGTGATGCCGATCAGCTCGGTGCGATCGTAATAAGGAACGATCCGCATGCCGGCCGGCAGATCATGCCGGTTAATCTCTTCAACACGGGACCGAACCCTCTCGAGCGTAGGCAGCGATTGCTCCCCATGCCGCATGAGAACGATTCCCTCCACGATATCGGGGTCGTCTTCCTTGCCGACGCGTCCAAGAGGCGTTTTCGCGCCGATGCTCACCTCGCCGAGCTGCTTGATGTAGACGGGGATTCCATTCCTTGCCGCGACCGCAACGTTCTCGATATCCCCATTGCCCTGAAAGAGTCCGATGCCGCGGACGTTGTAGCTCTGGACGCCGAGCTCGAGATAATTTGCTCCAACGTTCGAGTTGCTGTTCGCAATCGCCTGCAATACCTGGGACATGGAAACATTGAAGGCAATCAGCCTGTTCGGGTCGAGATCGACATGAAACTCTTTCGTCGGGCCGCCGAAGCTGACTACATCAATGACGCCGGGAATCTGCTTGAAACGTCTTTCGAGTATCCAGTCCTGAGCAACCTTCAGATCCATGAGGCTCTGGCCGGTGCCGACAAGCTGATAGCGATAGATCTCGCCCACCGCAGAGGTCGGCGAAAGCTGTGGTTGCGTGCCCGGCGGAAGAGTTGCAGTCCCGAGCCGGTTTAGCACCTCCTGGCGGTCAAAGTTGTAGTCTGATTCGTACTTGAAATAACACTTGATATCCGAGAGGCCGAAGAGCGAGATCGACCGCAGGTGATCGAGCCCGGGCATCCCATTGAGCTGCGTTTCCAGCGGTACGGTGATTTGACGTTCGACTTCCTCTGCGGACCATCCTGAATTCTGCGTGACAACGTCAATCGTCGGAGGCGAGGGGTCCGGATAGGCTTCTATGTTCAGCTGCCTGAACGCCAGCAGTCCACCGAGCAACAACAGCACCGAAAGCGCCACCACAAGGAAGCGCTCCCGAAGAATGAACTCCATTACCCTACTAACCATAAAGACAAAGCCTATGCGCTCTTGCTTGTGGCTATCCCTCCGGCTTACTCATCTCATTCAAGAGCAGTGCTCCGCGCGTCACAATCCGATCGCCGCTCCGCAGACCGTCCCGAACTACGAGGAGGCCATTCGCCTGGCGATCTATATGTATCTCGCGTCTACAAAACCTCCCCGGCTCCTGCTCGAGGAATACAACTGACCTGTCGCCCTCAGAAACTACCGCTGCCGCGGGTACTACCGCGGCCCGTTCTTCCGCCGCTGAACGGATCCGAATCCTGGCAAACATGTCTGGTTTCAGCGCACCGTCTGCGTTGTGAACAAGACAACGGACGCGAACCGTGTGTGTAGCCGGATCTACAGAGGGGCTGATGAAGGAGACCTGCGCTGGAAAGGTTCGGCCCGGATAGGCGTCGATGTGAATCTCTACGGGAGCCCTGTTGCGAAGCTGCAGAAGATCGCTCTCGAAGACGTCCGCTACGACCCAGACCGTTGAAAGATCTGAGATCAGAAAAAGCGGATCCGGCGCATCAGGCTTGATGTATTGACCGGGGCCTATTTTACGATCCACGATGGTTCCCGAGATCGGAGCCTTGATGGTCACCCGCCTGTCAATGGTATATGGGGCATATGCGCCTCCCGTACCTGTTCCAAGCTGGGCAATCTCTTCGGAGCTCTTGCCGAAAAACGCCAGGCGGTTGATCGCCACCGTGGCTGCCGCATCGGCCCTGTTTTCGTCCGCCCGCGCCCTCGCAAGGTCCTGCTCGGCAAGCTGAAGGTCCTTCGTGGCGACTGCTTCGTGCTCGTGCAGGCGGTTTGCTCGCTGAGAGGCAACCTCGGCTGCCTGACGAGCGATGCGTGCACGCGTCTGATCGGCTCGCGCCGCCGAGAGGTCGTTCTGCGCTGCAACAAGGTCAGCTGATTCGATGACCATGAGTGTTGTTCCGGAGCGCACCGAATCACCTTTGCTGGCATTGACCTCCAACGCTCGCCCGGCGTAGGGAGTAAATACCGGCGTTAGCCTGTCCTCGTTGAAGCTGACTTTGCCGGTCGTCTCCCGATCCGCTGTGACTGTTGTCTCCGACACAGCCTCGACCGATATCTGGCGGAGCTGAATCTCGCTGGCGACGATCTGGTCAGGTGGCTGGCTGACCGGGCGCGCTGTTGCGTCCTGGCAGAGCCGCCTTCAGACTTCGCTCGACGTCGCGCACTGACAATCATTCCACCGATGACGAGGGCCAGAACCACCGCGGTTGCTATCAGGAGATAGACTCGAAGGTGGCGGCGCATAGTCGGCGTCTTCTGATGCTCCGGCGGGCCGGAAGGAAGAAGCTCATCGGGGGAGTGAACCTCGGCTGCTTCGGTTTCTAATCCATGCATATAAATCTCCCCATTTCTCCATTGCTGCGCCATCTCAGCGAAGAGGAGTTCCCACGGCCTGTTCGATTTGCCAGAGACTCAATTGGTAGTCTGAGCGCGCCTGGTTGTACGCAGTCATCGCGAGGTTGTAGGTGCGCTGTGCGTCAAGCAACTCGAAAAGACTCGAGGCACCTTCCCGATACCCGAAGGTGGCAATCTCACGAAGCTTCTCAACGGGGGCGAGATTCTCCGATCTGTAGAGCTCTAGTGTTCGTCGTGCCGTGAGATATGCCTGATAGGCCTTCTCAATGTCAGTCAGAGCCTGGTGCTCCGCCTGGCGCAGCTGCTTTTCTGCAGCATCCTGCAGCGCCCTGGCCTGCACTGCCGCCGAACGTTGATTGTTGTATGCAAAGATTGGGAATGAGAGCACCATGCCGGCTGTATGATCCTGACCCACACGCTGATACTCGAATCCGAGATCGATGTCGCGAGCGCGCTGAGCCTCGGCACCTTTGAGTGCCAGTTTCGAGGCTTCGAAGTTCTCGCGCGCGACGGCGACATCGGGACGGTTCAAAAGCGCCTCTTCGCGCAGCTCGGCCAGGCCCTTGGTTAGAGGCCGGTCATCAAGCGCACCCGTGATCTCGAGCAGGGTATTGCGAAAACCGTCCGCAGCCTGCTCGGAGTCGCCCGATGAGACCCTCTCGATTCGGCCGATGCCGTCCGGAGTCTGCGCAGCGGTAGTCGCCAGCGGGAGGCTCGACGTCGGCCGCAGTTGCACCAAGCAGGTTGAGCACATCAAGACAAGCCAGATCGTAGGCTGTCCGAGTCTGCAGGACGGACTGTTGATATTGAAGAAGACCCGAACGTGCACGGTAGCCTTCGACACCAGGTAGATCGCCGTTTTCGACCTTGATCTGTGTCAGGGCATTCGTCTGTTCGTATTGCTTCTCGGCCGCCTCGGCAAACAGCAGGTTTTCTCGCGCCAGCGTGGCGGCGGTGAACGCCTGACGCAATTGAAAGAGCTGCACGCGGATCGAATCGAGCATTTGCGCTTCGGCAGCTTTCACCTGGTGATCCGCCTGTCCGATTCTTGCTTCGCGCTTTCCTCCGCGTTCGACGATCTTATCGATGCGGAGCGTGTAGACCGGGTTCGAAGCTGCATCGGCGCTGCTGCTGAAAAACCTCGGCACACTCCCCGCGACCGGCGATGCAAAGGGATCTGCTCCATCCCAAGCGTCAGTATGGGATTTGGCTTATAAGCGGCGATGAGCCGGGCAGCTCGGCTGGCTTCGACCTGATATCTCGACGCAGCAACCGGAAGATTACGATCGATGAGGATCGTTTCAGCCTGTGCCAGTGTCAGCCTGTGAGGCACTCTGGGAACAGGCGTCTGCGACAGAGCCGCCCCCGAAAGAAGCACGGCTATAATCTGTAGAACGAACGCACGTTTCACTACTCCTCTCCTGTGCGAGACGGTGATGGAACCGTAGAACTTAGATCTGAGCTTGAATGTTCAGGAGTAGAGCGGTGGTCCGCGCTCGCTGGAGGTGGCGCTATTAAGGCAGATCGGAACGACTTCGACAGGTCGATATTTCAGTGAAGGCGACGCGAATGCAATCAGGCTCTTGCCGCCGGCGTTTGCGACATGGCTACCAGTTGTAATCGCCGGCGAGAGTTCTGGCCCGGTACCGCCGGCAATGTGCGAGCCCCGGCTCGATGCTTCAAGCGCTGCCACGGCGTTGAGATATCGAGTTGGCTCCGGAGCGACTTCGAAGTTGCCGTGACCGTCTCCCAGCCATACCTTCGAGAGAGACGGGCGGTTGGCCATGACCCAGATGAGGTCGAGGTCCTGATCTGAATCGATATCGGCGGCCAACAGGGTTCCGGCGCGCGCGTCCTGTGATTCAAAAAAGAGATTGTGTGTTGATGAGTGGCTCAGATGGACGCTGATGTTCTTGCTGGTGCCGCTCGAAGTGAGCTCAATCTCATCAGGATGGTCATCTGAGTCGAAGTCTGAGAAGACGAGGGTGTCAGCTGGGGAATTCCCGGCGCCTGTTGCTGATTGCGGAAGAGGCCGCCATGCCGGGAATGCCAGAGCAATGGCCAGAGTGAGTGCGGCCAGCACGGCCGACGTCGATTTTTGTATGCAAGAGGGCGCGCATTACAACCCAGTCAACATAGCACGAGAATCCGAAGACTCACAAGACGCTTCCCTCGCACGCGGTTACGATACCCGCAGCATGAATGATACGATGCCAATCGTCGCGCATAGCGACAGACGTCAGAATCCCCCTTTGAAAGGAACGCTTCCCGATGATCACCAACGAGCAATCAGGTACCAATATCAATGAGATTTCTGAAGGCATCTTCCGTATCAGCACGCCATTTTCAATCCCTGGCGCCAGCGGCTTCTCTTTCAATCAGTATCTCGTTTTGGATGACGAGCCCTTGCTCTTTCACACGGGCCTCCGCAAGTTGTTCCCCCTGGTTCGCGAGGCTGTAGAGCGGGTTATGCCCGTCGAGACCCTTCGATATGTGTCCTTCTCTCATGTCGAAGCTGACGAATGCGGCTCGCTCAACGAGTGGCTGGCGGTTGCTCCATTGGCTAAACCGGTTTGCGGTTCAATTGCCGCCATGGTTTCTATCGGTGACCTCGCCGACCGGCCGCCCATGCCGTTGCAAGATGGCGAAGTGTTGAAGCTCGGTAAACACTCGGTGAGGTGGTTCGATGCACCCCATATTCCTCACGCCTGGGAAACTGGTTACCTGATGGAGGAGCACACTCGAACATTGTTGTGCGGAGATCTCTTCACGCAACCCGGAGCGACCCCGCCGCCGCTGACAGAATCCGACATTCTCGAACCGAGCGAGGCTTTCCGCCGTGAATTGGACTACTATTCCCATTCGAAGAACGGGCCCGCAGATACTGGAACGCCTGGCGGAGGCAAATCCTACTACGCTGGCCTGCATGCACGGCAGCGCATTTCGCGGTGACGGCGCAGCGCTGCTGCGGGGCCTTGCGGAATCGCTCTCGCGTTAGCTACTGCAGTTAAGCGAGTAAGGGCCCGCGCCCTTGGAGCACTTTGGCGGGCGGGACGACCTGTCGCCGCTTTTGATTTAGACAGTTCAGTAGTAGCGAAAAGGACTGTGGGACAGGGCTCGTCCGCACGCCAAAGCCGTCTGGCGCCGGTAACCTTCGCCAGAAGTCAAACCTTTGAGAATTACCATCGCTATGCGTGTTGCCCTTTACCTTCAGGACAAACATCCCCTCAACGAAGCCATCGAATACGTCCGTTACGCCGAACAAGCCGGCTTCGAGGCCGTCTGGCAGGCAGAGTCGCGCCTCGTTCGCGATGCCATTGTGCCAATGGCGGCTTATGCGGCGACCACCTCAAGAATCAAAGTAGGCTCCGGAGTCATCAACAACTGGACGCGCAACGCGGCGCTTATCGCCTCGACCTTCTCGACTCTCGACGACCTCGCACCCAACCGAATTCTCTGCGGGCTCGGAGCCTGGTGGGAGCCCCTCGCATCCAAGGTCGGAGTCGACCGTCGTAAGCCGGTCGAAGCCATGCGTGAGACGGTGGAGGTCGTGCGCCGCCTTCTACGTATGGAGCAGGTGACATTCAAGGGTCAGTTCGTGCGCCTTGACGGAGTCGAGATAGACATCGTTCACGGAGATCGTTCGCCCAAGAACGTACCGATCTACATCGGCGCCACGGGCATGAAGATGATGGAGCTCTCTGGCGAGACGGCGGACGGTGTCCTTCTCAATTACCTCGTCTCACCCGCATACAATCGGGAGGCGATGCAGCATCTGAAAGCAGGAGCTGAGAAGTCGCGCCGGTCGATCGAGGCAATCGATCGACCGCAGCTCGTGGTCTGCTCGCTCGACAGCAACCGCGCCCTGGCCCTCGATCGTGCCCGTGAGCTGGTCACTCAGTACCTTGGGCAGCAGCCCCATATCATGAAGGCCAGCGGCGTGAGCCCTGAATTGCTCGAAGAGATCAGTGGTGTATTGAGCTGGCCGGCGACTGAGAAGCAGATTCACGAGGCGATGAAACTTGTGCCCGATGAAGTAGTCCAGCTGATCACTGCCTCGGGTACTCCGGAGGAGTGTCGACAGAAAGTCAACGAGTACATCGCTGAGGGATGTACCTGTCCGGTGCTCTACCCGCTCGGTGACGATGTTCGTCTGATGATCGATGCCTTCAAATAAAAAAAGGAGGCAGCCTGATCTGCCTCCTTTCCGCCCAGATACTTTGTCTGGCGTGTGAAAACTACCAGCCATACCGGCTGTAACCGCCATACTGGCGATAACCCTGGACGTAACCCTGACGGAAGCCCTCCCGGTACACCGAGTTGCCACTTCTATAGTGGCTCGAGTTGTTCGGATCGGCTATCCGACCTGACCTGGCATCTTCCTGCCCTCGAGTCAGACCGTCGTTGAAGCCCCTCTGCTGATCATAGCTGCCATATGAGCTATAACCGCCGTAGCCGGGGTTGCCGTATCCGTAGTCATAACCATTGTTTCCGTAACCGCCATAGTAACCGCCGACATTCGGGTAGGTTCTGTAAACCCGGCTTCGCTGGCTTAGCTGCCAATCCTGTTGCCTTTGAATCTCGCGTGCCCTTGCGACTTCGCGTGCCCGCTCGATCTGTTGACCGCGAGACCAATCACGATTGGTATTGTTCCAGTTCCGGTTGTTGTTGTTCCAGTTCCGGGTGTTATTGTCCCCGTTCCGGTTGCCGTCGTGGTTACCGTGCCAGTTGCGATTGTGATCCTGAGCCTGGGCCGTAGTGCTCAATGCCGCGCCTGTGACGGCGAGACCGAGCGCCATAGCCGTACTGCCCAGAATCAACTTCCATCGCTTCCAATTCATCATTTCTCTCATCTTCTCAAGCTCCCTTCTTCGCAAACACACTTCGGTCTAGGTATATACAAGTAGCGTGCCAGATCAGCTAATCCCGTAAGTTATTGATTTACCTGAATCCCTCGGCGGATTAGAAACGGCTCGTACACGAAAAGCGTTACGCCTTGCACGTTTGAGGACACGCCAATTTTAGAAATATTGGAGCAGTCTAAAGATGGACCAGCCTGGGACCGCACGCGTCCCGCGTGCTTCTTCCTGTCTTTATCAACGGAACACACAGGGAAAGAGCACGCGGGACGCGTGCGGTCCCAGGCGTGGGCCCAGTTCCCCCAAGTTCTCCTCAAACTCATTGCCCGATGTTCATCAACTCTGTAGAATGCCGCTCGACCACTGAAACAAACCATCAGATTACTTCTGCTTGAGAGGCCGACATGCGCACACTCGTCAAGATTGCGGTGCTCGTCTGTTTTCTGTTGACTCTTGCCTACTCTGCCATTCCCTCACCGGTTAGAGGCAACGAAGTCCCTCCTGCACCCAAACGCGAACTGGCTCGCGGGCGCGTGCTCGAGCCCAGCGGGAATCCGAGGCGAGTCCCTGGCCAGCATTCCGCCAGCCACTGCGCAGCTCGCCTGCCTCGGTGCCCTGGAGCACTCACTGCCGCTGCCGACCAGCGTAGCGCCGTCGCAGTTTCGTCGACTTTGAGATGCAGATCCTCGCCTACCTTCAAAACGGAGAGTACAAGAAGCTCAACTGGTGCGTCGACAAGGGCGTCCGCGACACCGGGCCATCATTCCAGGGGACCTACTACGGCACCCATCCTGCGGTTCGGGTTTTCTACTCCCCCAAGGTCATGCAATGGCTCATCGGCGGCCGCAACGGTTCCATCCCGGATGGCGCCATGATCATCAAGGAGCATTACCCACCGTCGGCGAGGTTGTATGCGGGTCTGCCAGACGATCAGTTGCCCAAAGTGACCGATTGGACGGTCATGATCAGGGATTCGAAGGGCTCAAAAGATGGCTGGTTCTGGGGCGAGTTCTTTGATGGCATGAAGTTTGACGATGACCAGGTGCCATTCCAATACCCGTGGGCAGGTTTTGGTCTCTACTGCCTGCGATGCCATAGCAGCGCGGCGACGGAGCTCACCTTTTCGTCGCTCAACAACATCAAGGGCTTCCCTGGGCAGCCTCTGAGCTTCCCCGACGATGGCTCTGTCCACCCGGCCACTGCGGACGATGCCAACCACCGCGCACCTGCCGCTCATACCACTGGTACCGGGACGCCAGGCGAATGCTGATTTCCTGCAGACATTCAACTCAATTGCGAGCGTGCCCTTTGCCGAAGTTCAGAAGATGCCCTCGGAGACCTACGACAACATCGTCACGCCGGGCACGGGGCCGGGACAGTTCGTCAATTCGAATTACTGCATGTCGTGCCATGGCGCGCTCAGCGGACTGCCGTTCGGTCCGGTAATGTTTCTGCCATCAGACTCGGGCTCGGGGGCGAACGTCTCACCGTATGGCGAATGGCGATGGTCGCCAATGGGCCTTGCCGGACGGGATCCGATCTTTTACGCCCAGCTCGAGAGCGAGTTTGCCTTCCTTCAGACACTTCCGCCGCCGGCCAACGAGCAGGCGATTACCGGAGCAAGAAACACGTGCCTCTCGTGCCATGGCGCCATGGGCAAGCGGCAGCTCGATATCGATAGCGGTGAGAATGGCGGCGACTTCCTGCTCGACTACCTGCAGATCACCGGACCGAAGCGATCCGCACTTCAAGTATGGCGCGCTGGCTCGCGACGGCATCAGTTGCGCCGTCTGCCATCGGATCCAGCAGGACAAGTACCCGCCAGGCGTAGCGCCACTGGAATATTTTCTTGAGAATTCGATCACCGGAGCCTTCGACGCGGCTCCTCCCGACAAGATCAGCGGCCCCTTCATGGATGACGTCATCTCTCCTCAGCCGATGGAGAACGGGACGGGCATCAAGCCGCACTTCGACAAGTACATCGAGTCGTCCCGCATGTGCGGCAGCTGTCATGTGATCGATGTCCCTGTAGTCGACGGCAAGCCCGGACAGACGCTCGATCGAGCAGGCTACATACCTCGAGTGGCTCAACAGCCAGTACCAGAACGAATTCGGCACCCCCGGGCCGAACGCCAAGACCTGCCAGGGCTGCCATATGCCGGAAGCTATCACAACGAGTCAAAGCGGATCAGCATTGATCAGCTTCAACAGAAGATCGCCATCACTGCAGGACGAAACCTATCCCGAAGCCGAATTCGACCTGCCGCGCGACAAGACAATCGTGCGCACGCGTACCGAAGGCTACTCGCGCCACGAGCTGCTTGGGCTCAACGTTACGCTGTTGGAGATGTTCAGGCAGTTCTGGGATGTCCTCGGAGTGCGCAGGAAGACTACATGAGCGGTTCTACCACCGACCTTCAGGATACGATCGACAACTTTGTGCAACAGGCACAGGCAGCGAACAGCCCGGGTCGAGGTCACGGTTCGGCGGCGGCCTCAAACGAGATCGTCGCCGATGTCACCGTCACCAACCTCACGGGTCACAGGTTCCCGACAGGCGTCGGCTTTCGCCGGCTCTTTATCGAGCTCGTCGTTCAGGATGGTCAGCAAAGGGTCGTCTGGGCCTCGGGTAGAACCAATAACCTCGGCGTCATCGTTGATGGCAACGGTAGTGTGCTGCCTACGGAGTTCTTCATGCAGTCGGGGGGCAAGCAGCAGATTACCAGCCCCATTACGAGGTCATCACCGCGCAGAATCAGGTGCAGATCTATGAAGAGTTGACCCAGAACGCCGATGGCGTGTTCACGACCAACTTCCTCCGCCGAGATCACAACCTCAAAGACAACCGCCTGCTGCCGATCGGCTGGACGAGCAATGGACCCGACGCGTCGTTGAATGGCCGCTTTCTCGCATCGACTCATCCTGAAGGTGACGACGTGACCAGGGACCCGGACTATGAGAATGGCCAGGGCAAGGATCATGTCAGCTATCAGATCACGCTACCAGCCGGTGTCGACCCGACTCAGTGCACGGTAAAGGCAACTCTCTACTATCAATCGACGCCGCCTTATTACCTCAACGATCGATTCAGGGCCGCGCCCGACGGTGAAGCAACCAAACGACTCTACTATCTAACCTCCAATCTCAATCTCACGGACAGACCGACAGAAGGGTGGAAGTTGAAGATCACCTCGACGGAGGCGGTACCCGTTACAGGCGGAGTGCCTGGCTCCTGCGTCGTGCTCTGTTTCCGCGGGCCCTCGTTCTACCTGAGCGCGCTCGATCGTCTTCCTCGCGGTTCGGTCACGGTTGCCGGCTCAAACTTCAACCAGGCGATAAGCACATCTGATCGCATAGCCATGAAGCTGGCCCTGACGGGTACGAACACATTGGGCGATCGTTTCAACAGGGAGTTCGTTGCTGCGCAATTGACCCTCCTCGCTTCGCCGGGGCAGGACGCTGCGGCGCTTCAGAGCCAGCTCGGCTGTTATGGACTGACCTTCGCTCCGGTGAGGCTCAGTAGCGGCATGGTTCTGAACTCGAGATCGACGCTTGCTGAGTTGCTCTACCAGTCACGGATCGCAGGTCCGCAAAACGCCTCGAGAGACATTGCGGTCCTTGCCAATCTCCTCGGCGATCTGAACAGCGACGATCCGCGAGGGACATGTGGATCACAGGCGGCACCGTAACCGGCTGATCGCAGCATCTTCGAGCAGATTGATAGGCCGTCCGGCTTGACTTAAGGTTCCGCGCTTCGGATTGAGGAACAGCCGTCAACCTTATCGCGGATTTTGTGACCGGCTCGGGAAGGGCGACGGTTATCGAGTGGAGGCGCGGTTGGTGGTGTGGAAAGCGGACGCGTCAAGGCGCATTAACGCCCCTAACGGCTCAGTCGCGCCGTATGCCAGCCTGCTTCGCCTTGCCAAATGCGCTCGCGTGCGCGGCAAACCGCTCCTGAAGCGACGAACAAACCACCTCGCAAAGTTCAAACACAGTCGGATCGGCGATCGAATAATAGACGGTGTTGCCCTCCTGCCGGCGGGCCAGCAGCCCGGCTTCCTGCATCGTCTTCAGATGCTTGCTGACATTGGGCTGTGTTGATTCGACAGCTTCGGCCAGGGCCGAAACCCCGGTTTCCCCGTCTTCCAGCAATTGCAGCATCCGCAACCGCATCGGGTCGGAAAGCACCTTGAACCTGGCCGCCACCAATTGCAGCGCCTCCAAAGACATCTTCTGACGTTTGGTCCTATTCATACTTCTTTCGAGATCACCTGCAATTCTTCTTGACAATATAACTATATAGTCATACAGTATTCACGTTGCCAGTATACAGACCATGGGAAAGGTACGCAATCATTTCTTGAAATGAAAAGGAGAAAGGAATGAGCCTCAGTGAAATCAATATCAAGGAAACATTGAAAGAGAAGCTTGGCGGTAGATTTTCGCATTTACGCGATCTTGGGTGCGTGTAATGCCCCAATCGCCTATCGAGCGCTACAGTTGGAAGCGGCATTGGGATTGCTCTTGCCATGTAACGTGGTGGTTTACGAAGAAGACGGGCGCTCTGTAGCGGCCGCAATTGACGCCGTAAAAGTGATGCCCATTGCCGCCAATCCGCAACTCGAAGCTGCGGCCACCGAGGTCAACGAGAAGCTGCGACGGGCGATCGCCAACCTCTGATTGGAGAGGAGAAATCGTCATGCCCGAATGGGTATGGTTTGTGACGTTCTTTATTGCGTATCTGGTCTTGATGCGCGGTGCTGCCGCGGTTGGGTGTGCCGACCTGAATGGCCAATTCCTGTAAGCCCGAGGATCGGCGCAATGACAAAACCATAAGCGGTAAGGACGGAAAGGGATGATTATGACAGTCGAAAGGTATCTGCGATTGATTGCCGGCAGTTTCGTGCTGGGCAGCTTGCTGCTGGGGATTTACCACAGTCCCCTCTGGTTCTTCTTCACCGGGTTTGTCGCCCTGAATTTGATTCAGTCGGCGTTCACCAATTGGTGCCCGATGATGACTTTCCTCCGCCGGCTGGGCGTGAAAGATGCGAACGACAGCGCGGTTTCGGGGCTCTCGTACGCCAGCGCCGGAGGTGGCAGTTACGAAGCAACAAATCGCAATCAACGGCAGCGCCGCGCAGTCGGCGCCAGGATTGCCCGGCCATAAAGAGTGGCGACACAAGCAGATGCGCAGGTGGAACGGGCCTGTCAAAGGCACCCCTACTCGGCTTCTCCCAGTCCAGCAGTGCGGGCATCGCCAGGAGGAAACGATAGATGGGGTGAAATCCAGATAGGAGGAATTATGAAAACTCTCAATGCATCGAAAGTCGCATTCGTAACAATCACCCTGACACTGGCAATGACGGTATTCGCCATTGCGCAGCAGGAGCCGGGGCGGGCGCATGTATGACCCCGCCACTGAAACAACCGTCACCGGAAAGATCGAGGAAGTCAAACATGTGCTCGGTCCGGGAGGCGGCAGCGTTGGCGGGGTACACCTGATCATTGTTTCCGATCAGGGGAAGGTCGAGGCCCGGCTTGGTCCGGCGTGGTATGTCGAAAAACAGGAGTTGAAGTTCGCCAAAGGCGATCAGGTCGAAGTCGTCGGCTCGAAGGTGAAAGGCGCGGCAGTCGAAACCGTGATCGCCCGCGAGGTCAAGAAGGACGGGAAGGTGTTGACGCTGCGGAATGCGCAGGGCATCCCCGTCTGGAGCGGCGGGCGGCAGTAGCGACCAGGTTGGCCGCAGGGCGCCATGCCCTGTAAGCCTATGCAGTCAGGTGACAAACCTGGATTCAGTTGTCGTGCTCAGTTCCTACGAACTGGGCACGCACTGCATGTACGATGACTCTTCTGAGCTCGCTATCCTGCCGCCGTACAACACGCCGCGGGCACAGGTCACTGATTGGTCGTGCGAAGAACCGAGAATTTTGACCTCCGGCGTCAGCCTCAGTATCTATTGCCGGTCATCAGCATCGCGGACGGCGGATGGGACCGCGGCGAATAACTGATCGTTAGCATCAAATGAAAAGAGAACTGATGAATAGAGGTTCGAGGAGATTTGCGACGATGATTCTGTCGTTTGCGCTACAGGTCGGAACAGGCGGTTGGCCAACCGCTCTCGCTCAGACATCTCCTGCCGCGCAGTCCGGCCCGCAGGATAACCTGACCTTGCCACTGGCCGTGGAACTTGCGCTGCGGACGAACCCGCTGACGCGTGCGACGGCGTCAGGACGCGAGATCGCCAGCGCGCAAATCACAGAAGCTCGCGCCGGCCGATTGCCGCGGGTTCAATTGAACGAAACGTTCACCAACGGCAACAATCCGGTCTATGTCTTCGGCTCGCTGCTGGAGCAGGGCCGGTTCACACAGCAGAACTTCGACCTGAGGTCATTGAACAATCCCGACCCGCTGACCAACTTCCGTTTCGGTGTGACGGTCAAAGCCTCGGTGTTCGATCAACATCAATCGGCCACCGGCGTCGCGCGGGCGCGATTCAGCCAGAAACAGGCCGACGCCCACACTAACGAGGTCGAGCAGCAAATCCGCTTTGAAACGCTGCGCGCGTTTTACGGCCTGCTGCTGGCGCAGGCGAAAATGGAGGTCGCCGACGAAGCCGTCAAGCTGGCCGAGGCAGATACCAAGTTGAGCCGCGACCGCGTCGAAACCGGGGTGGCAGTCGCTTCCGATTTGCTGGCCGCCGAAGTACAGCTGGCCGAAGCTGGCCAACAGGCGATCCAGGCCGAAGGCGAGATCGTTACGGCCGAGGCAGCGCTGAACACCGCGCTGGGACTGCCGGTCAGCACGCCGCAGAAGATAGCCGGGCAGTTGACCGAAAAAAGGTTCGACGTCGCCGGGCAGGAAGAGCTGCTCCGGCTGGCGATTGCCCACCGCCCCGATTTGAGCCGCGCCGGTTTGGCCGCTCGTTCAAGTGAGGTGCAAGTCGCCGGCGCGCGCGACGAATACTTGCCGCGTGTGGATGTCTTCGCCAACTTCGGCGCCAGCCGCAACAACTTCGTTAGCGGCAGCGCCGATTACCTCGTCGGCGCCAGCGTGACGTTCAACCTATTCGACGCCGGCCGCGGCGCACGCATTGCGGAGGCCCGCGCGGCGGCCAACCTGGCCGCCAGTGGCGAAGAGCACATGGCCAATCAAATCCGCTTTGAAGTCGTCCGCGCGCACCAGCAGTACGTCTCCGCGCGCGAGCGGTTAAAAGTGGCCGAGCGCATTATCAACCAAGCCGGCGAAGCGCTGCGCATCGTACAGGACCGTTACCAGGAAGGGCTGACGACGATCACCGAAGTGCTGCGCGCCGAAACGACGCTCGTGCGGGCGCGGCTGAATCAGCTCACCAACCGATACGATTATTACGTCGGCTACGCCAGCGTGCTGCTTGCGACCGGCAGGCTGACCGACGTGGAAGCATTCGTTTCATAAAACCATGAAGAGCAAATTCAACACTTTTCATATGGCTATCTTGGCAACGGTCATACTATTCGCTGTGTTCACTGCAGGCTGCGAAAAGAAACCGCAGGCTTTTACCGAAAAGCTACCTTCCATAACGGGCGTGCAAGTCGAAAAGGTTGCCTCTTCGGCGGTTGACGATATTTACGAGGCGACCGGCACCGTACGCGCCAAAACGACGACTGTTCTGTCGTCGAAAATTCTGGGTACGGTCACATCTTTGCTCGTGCGCGAAGGCGACCGCGTGCGCGCCGGGCAGACGGTGATCGAAATTGACAACCGCGACGCCACCGCCCAATTGCAAAAAGCCCAGGCCGGACTGCGGCAGGCGCAGGAGGCTGTGGTCGAAGCCGAACAGTCCATCGGCGTGGCGCAATCGGCCAAGGTGGCGGCGGATGCCAATCAACGACTGGCTGCCTCCACGCTCAACCGGTATCAAACCCTGCTCGAACGAAAGTCGGTCGGCCCGCAGGAATTCGACGAAATCAAAGCCAAACATCAGGTCGCCGAAGCCGAAGTCGAGCGCGCCGGCAAGATGCTGCAGATGCTCGCCGCCAGGAAGAAACAGGCGGAGGCGCAGATAGATCAGTCCAGGGCCGAGATCGCCAGCGCTCAAGTCAACGCTGGGTACGCCCGCATCGCGTCGCCCGTCAGCGGCATCGTCACGGCCAAACAGACTGAGATCGGATCAACCGCCACGCCGGGCGCGCCATTGCTGACCATCGAAGACAGCGCACGGTACCGGCTGGAAGCTGCCATCGAAGAGTCCCAGATCGGCAAAATCCGGTTGAAAGATCCCGTGCGCGTGCGGATCGACGCCGTCGGCGCGGAAGACCTCGCCGGCACAGTGTCCGAAATCTTGCCCGCCGCCGATCCGGCGAGCCGCAGTTACACCGTGAAAATTGACATCCCTTCCCAGCCGCTGCTGCGGTCAGGATTGTACGGCGCGGCGCGTTTCACGCGCGGGCAGCGGCAGGCGATTACGGTGCCCGCCAAGGCCGTTGTCCACCGCGGGCAACTGACCAGCGTTTTTGTCGTTGATGACAAGAACGTCGCACGGCTGCGACTGGTCAAAATCGGAAGTACCTTCGACGACCGCGTTGAAGTTCTCTCCGGGCTGAATGAAGGCGAGCGAATTGCAGTCGCCGGCGTGGCCAAAGTGAATGACGGCGATCGTGTCCAGTGAATAATTGCGTCCATGAAGGCAAGACGAAGGGGCACCAGGATGATCCACTCCTTCGTGAATCTTCGTGCGCCTTCGTGGGCGAAGGAATAGGTTTCTTATGCGTGACAAGCACGAGGACCGGACCGGCCGGAAAAATTGCCCGCACATTTCTCGGGTCGAAGCTGACGCCGCTGATCATTGCCGCCTCCATCCTGCTGGGCGTTGGCGCGGTGCTGCTGCTGCCGCGCGAAGAAGAGCCGCAGATCGTCGTGCCGATGATCGACGTGTTCGTGCAGATGCCGGGCGCGTCGGCCAAAGAGGTCGAAGAACGCGTCACCAAGCCGATGGAGAAACTGCTCTGGGAAATTCCCGGCGTCGAGTACATCTATTCGACCTCGTCGCCGGGCTATGCGATGGCGGTCGTGCGCTTCTATGTCGGCCAGAACGAAGAAGCAGCGCATCGTCCGGCTGAATCAGAAGATGTCGGCCAACTTCGATCTGATTCCGCCCGGCGCCAGCCAGCCGCTGATCAAGCCGCGCTCGATTGACGACGTGCCGATTCTGGCGCTGACGCTTTCGAGCGACCGTCTACGACCATTTCACGCTGCGGCGCATCGCCGCGCAGCTTCACGATCAGATCAAAGAAGTCAACGACGTTTCCGAAGTCAAGATCATCGGCGGCCAGCGCCGGCAGATTCGCGTGCTGCTCGATGCATGCGCGGATGGCCGCTTATAACGTTGCGCCCGCCGTGCATCGTCCCGATGCTTCGAGCAATCGAACCGGCAACTGCAAGCGGGCAGCTTTTCGGCGGGCAATCGCGAGTTTCTGGTCGAGACCGGCGGCTTTCTGCATTCAGCGCGAAGAAGTCGGCGAACGTCGTGGTCGGCGTCTTCAACAATCGCCCGGTCTATCTGCGCGACGTTGCGAAGATTGAAGATGGCCCGGAAGAGCCGCGCGATTATGTGATGTTCGGTATCGGTGCGACGGAGACCGGGAGCGGCGACAGGCGACGGCAGCAATCCCGGCGTTAGCCAGGGTCGGCTCCTTGCCCGCGGTCACGATTTCGCGTCGCCAAACGCAAAGGCACAAACGCGATCGACGATTGCCGACAAGGTGCATCGAGAAAGTCGAGCATCTGAAAGGCTCGCTGATTCCCAGCGATGTCAACGTCGCCACGACGCGCAACTATGGCGAGACGGCCGCGCGAAAAATCGAATGAACTGCTGTTGCACATGATGATCGCCATCCTGTCGGTGTCAGCTGCTGATCTGGCTGGCGCTGGGACTGCGCGAATCCGGCATCGTGGCGATTGCGATTCCGGTGACGCTGGCGCTGACGCTGGCGGTCTTCTACTTCTACGGCTACACGCTCAATCGCATCACGCTCTTTGCGCTGATCTTTTCGATTGGCATTCTGGTGGACGACGCCATCGTCGTCGTCGAAAACATGACGCGCCATTACCGCCTGCCTGAAAACACGAGGCCGTCCGCTCGATGGATATCGCCATCGAAGCGGTGGACGAAGTCGGCAATCCGACGATCCTGGCGACCTTTGCCGTGATCGCCGCCATTCTGCCGATGGCTTTTGTCAGCGGCTTGATGGGGCCGTATATGCGGCCGATTCCCGATCGGCGCGTCGGCGGCGATGGTCTTTTCGCTGCTGGTGGCTTTCATCGTCACGCCGTGGGCGAGCCTGCGCCTGCTGAAACGTGACCGAACGTGCAGGCGGACGTCACGCACGAACGAAGAAGGGCTGGACGACGCGGCTTATCGCCGAGTGATGGGTCCGCTGATTCACGCGTGCCGCGCTGGCGCTACGGCTTTCTGCGTTGGCGTTGTGCTGTTGCTGCTGGCCTCGGTGTCGCTCGTTGCCTTCAAGTTTGTCGCGCGTGAAGATGCTGCCGTTCGATAACAAGAGCGAGTTCCAAGTCATCATCGATATGCCCGAAGGCACGACGCTGGAACAGACGGCCGCCGTCGCGCGCGAGATCGGCGATTACATTCGCACCGTGCCCGAAGTGACCGACTATCAGATGTATGTCGGCACGGCCTCGCCGTACAACTTCAACGGCCTGGTGCGGCATTACTTTCTGCGGCGCGGAGCCAACGTCGCCGACATTCAGGTCAATCTGGTTGCCAAAGGCGAGCGCGACGCACAGAGCCACGACATCGCCAAACGCGTGCGCCCGGCCATTCAACAGATTGCCGCGAAATACGATGCGCGCGTCAAAGTCTCGGAAGTGCCGCCCGGACCGCCGGTGCTGCAAACGCTGGTCGCCGAAGTCTACGGCCCGGATTATCAGCGGCAGATCGAAGTCGCCCGGCAGATTCGCGACATCTTCGACAAGACCGAAGGCGTCGTGGATGTCGACTGGTACGTCGAAGACGACCAGCCGAAATACCGCTTCGTGGTGGATAAAGAGAAAGCCGCGCTGAATGGCGTTTCCGCCGAACAGATTGCCGCATACGCTGCGCATCGCCGTTGAAGGCGATGCAACGTCGGGCTGACGCATCAGCCGCAGGAAAAAGAAGACGTGCCGATTGTTCTGCGGTTGCCGCGCGCCGAACGTTCCAGCGTTGACGACTTGAAGCAGATCAAAGTGCTGGGCACGCATGGAAATCTGGTGTCCGCTCGGTGAACTGGTGCAGCGTCGAAGAGCAGATCGGCGAACAAGAGCATCTATCACAAGAATCTGATGCCGGTGGTCTATGTGACGGCCGATGTTGCGGGCAGCGAAGAAAGTCCCGTTTATGCCATTCTGAAACTGAATCGAGGCGATTGATCAGATTGAAACTGCCGGAAGGCTACGGCGCTCGAACGGTACGTCGCGCAGCAGCCGTTCAGCTCCGACAAGTTCGCGATGAAATGGGATGGCGAGTGGCACATCACCTACGAAGTCTTCCGCGATCTGGGGCTGGCGTTCGCGGCCGTGCTGGTGCTGATCTACATCCTGGTGGTCGGCTGGTTTCAGTCGTTCAAAACGCCGTTCGCGATCATGGCGGCGATTCCGTTCTCGCTGGTCGGCATTCTGCCGGCGCACGCGATTGATGGGCGCGTTCTTCACGGCGACTTCGATGATCGGCTTTATCGCCGGCGCGGGAATCGTCGTGCGCAATTCGATCATCCTCGTCGATTTCATCGAGCTGCGACTGAAGCAGGGGATGCCGCTGGCCGACGCCGTGATTGATGCCGGAGCAGTTCGCTTCCGGCCGATGATGCTGACGGCGGCGGCGGTGATCGTCGGCGCGGCGGTCATTCTTGTTCGATCCGATCTTTCAGGGCCTGGCGATCTCGCTGATGGCGGGCGAGGTCGCTTCGCTGTTGCTGTCGCGCATGACCGTGCCGATTCTCTACTACATGAGCGAGCGTAAGAAACACGAAGTGGCAGAATCGGAACCGCTAAATCCGCAAATTACGGAAGCGCCCGGTCGCCAATTGATAAGTGGATAGAGGCGGATAGCAACCGCAACCGCAGCGCCGCCGAAGATTGCCTAAAGAACGCACAACACACAGTCCGTCGCGCTGATCGTCGAGTTGGTCGTGGTGACTGCCGCGGCTCAAGACCACAGTCAGCGCCGAGCTCAACCCACGACATAAGGCGAAGCTCCCAGCCTCCTCGGGTTGACATCTTACCCGAGCTTGAGTATGCTCCGATTGCGTTCCGGTAAGATGTCGACAGGAGGGACCGACCATGCCATTCCGCCGCCGTCCCGGTGATTTCTCAGAGGAGATCAGATCTCACATCGACCACGAGGCCGCCCGGCTTCGCCGCGAAGGCCTCTCTGAAGCAGAGGCTCAGTACGCTGCGCGACGCGCCTTCGGCAACGTCACCGCCGCTGAGGAGCGCTACTACGAGCGACATCGATGGATGTGGTGGGACGAGATCACCGGAGACCTGCGGTTCGCGGTCCGCACTCTCCGGCAGAATGCCGGCTTCGCAATAGCCGCCGTTCTCACGCTGGCACTGGGCATCGGAGCCAATACCGCCATATTCAGCCTGGTCGATCGAGTGCTCCTCAGGCCTCTTCCCTATCCTGGCGCAAATCAGATCGTCAGTCTCTATGGAGCTGATGATCAGCACGGAGGCGTGCCACTCTCCCCGGCCACCTTTCTCGACTTTCGCAGTCAATCGACGAGCTATTCCAGTATCTCGGCATACCGGGAGATGCCCTTCAACCTCTCTGCCAACGACCTGCCTCAACGGGTCAACGGCGCAATAGTGACGCCCGACTTCTTTGACGTCCTTGGCGTTCATCCAGTCCTCGGACGTCCGCTGACGTCTGCCCTCGACCCGCCAGGCGGACCGGCAACCATCATCATCGGCTATTCATTGTGGCAGCGGCTCTTCGCAGGCGACCCGGGAGTTCTCGGGCGAACGATGCAGATCGACGGCGTGTCGAGGACCATCGTTGGCATCATGCCGCGCTCATTCCAATTCCCTCCAAAATGCGAAGCATGGAAGCCCGCCCGATACCGAGTGCCCGAGCACCCTCTCAGGCAGGATGTCGATGTCTCGGGTGATCGTACTGCGCACTACTTTTCCATTTTCGGAAGACTGAAGTCGGGAGTCTCACTCGCCGCGGCCCGACTGGAAGGGAACACAATTGCAGCGCGTCTGAAGCAACAGTATGGCGACGACGAAGAGATGTCGCGCATGGAGATGCTTCCGCTGCAGGAAGACCTGATCGGCGATAACCGCCCGGCACTGCTTTTGCTCCTCAGTGCGGTTGGACTGCTTCTGATCATCGCTTGCGTCAATGTCGCCAATATTCTCCTCGCCCGCGGGGCGACACGGCAGCGAGAAATTGCCATTCGCGGCGCGCTTGGCGCTGGAGGGGCACGATTGATGCGCCAGCTCCTCACGGAGAGCCTTACACTGGGGCTGCTGGGAGGTGGAGTGGGCATCCTATTAGCTTATGCCACCCTGCGACCTTTGAGTGCGCTTCTCTCTGAACAGGCCATCCCCGGGCTTGAACCAAAGCTCGATGCGAGGGTCCTGGTCTTCACGGCAGTTGTCACCGTGCTTTCCGCCGTTCTCTTCGGGCTCCTTCCCGCGCTTCAAGCGGCTCGCCTTGATCTCAACCGTGTTCTCAAAGAAGGCGGAAGAGGCAGCGGCGGATTGAGAGCGCGTCGGGCTCAAAATGTGCTTGTAATCACCGAAGTAGCCCTGGCCGGCGTCCTACTCGTCGGTGCAGGCCTCCTTCTTCGCAGCTTCAGCCGCCTCATCGAGGTACCGACGGGTTTTCAAGCTGAGCGCGTAGTAAGCATGGCCTTAACGCTGCCGAATGTGAGATATCGCGATGCAGCAAGTCGAGCTCGTTTTGCAGCCGAGCTACTCGAACGTCTGCGGGCCCTCCCTGGCGTCACCTCCGCCGGCCTCATTTCGCGCTTGCCACTTGATCCGGGAAACAGCACCCGGAGTATTGAAATCAAAGGAGGGCCGCCCCGGCCCGACGGAGAACGAGCACCCGACTACCTGGTCATCAGCCCCGATTACTTTCGAGCCATGGGCATACCTCTTTTGAGGGGAAGATTTTTCACTGACCACGATGGGCCCAATGCTGCTCCCGCGGTAATCATCAACGAAACTCTGGCGCGTCGTGCCTTCTCCAGCCAGAACCCGACCGATCAAATGGTCAGGGTGGGAGGATGCGGTGGCCCGAACGATTGGTGCCAGGTAGTCGGAGTAGTTGGAGATGTCCATCAGCATGGCCTCGATGAGAAACCGCGCCTTGCGCTCTACGTCCCCTATGCGAGGGATCCGTGGGCCTTCATGGTGTTCGTGGTCCGGACTAGCACGGAGACAGCAGCTTTGACGCCGCTCCTCCAGGATGCCGTCCGTGCGATCGACAAGGATCAGCCGGTATATCACGTGCGAACGATGAGCGAAGTGGTCTCCGCATCGCTCGCTCCGAGGAGAGTTCGGATGCTGCTCATCGGCCTTTTTGCCGTGCTTGCTCTGATTTTGTCTTGTGTCGGCATTTATGGGGTCATGGCCTACTCGGTGGCTCAGAGGACGCAGGAGATTGGAATTCGGATGACATTGGGCGCGGCGCGAGCCGATATCGTGCGACTCGTCGCGTTCAATGCGCTCAAGTTGACCGCGGTTGGTGTGGTGGCTGGCTCAGTTCTGGGATGGGCTCTTACACGGTTCCTGTCGAAGATGCTTTATGGCGTGCAGCCCACCGACGTGGTGACGTTCGTCGGCGCGTGGACAATTCTGATAATCACGGCCCTCGTAGCCTGCTACGTTCCGGCCCTGCGGGCAACGCGGGTCGACCCGCTCATCTCGCTACGCAGCGAATGATCCTGGGACGGCGGGCGTCTCGTCCCTACGGCCGCCCTACGGTTGTCGCACCTTGAATTCACCGGTGGGATGATTACCTTGGACCCGTAGGGGCGGCTCGCGAGCCGCCCCCAAACGGACCACCTCAGACAAAGATGGCTTCGGGGAACATGGCCAAGAGGCAATTGGGGGCGGCTCGCGAGCCGCCCCTACGACCGCCCTCGGTCGTGCACCGTCACGCAGCTTTGTGTTACATTTGATTCAGTGGCCCGTACATCTCAGGACGGCGGTCGCGGTAGAACTGCCAGTGAGTTCGAACCTCCTGGATCTCGTCGAGGTCCAGGTCTGCGACCACAAGTTCATCCCGATCATCACTCGCCTTCGCAAGCATCCGGCCATCAGGATTGCAGAAGTAGGAAGAACCGAAGAACTCACCGATGTTCCACGGTCCCTCTATGCCCACCCGATTGATAGTCCCGACAAAGTAGCCATTGGCAACCGCGTGAGCTCTCTGCTCCAGCTCCCATAGATAATCGGCATGTCCCTTCGTAGTAGCCGAAGGAATGAAGACTATTTCACAGCCGTTCAGACCCAGGGCGCGAGCACCCTCGGGGAAGTGCCGGTCATAGCAGATATAGACGCCGATGCGCGCGAACTTCGTATCAAAGGCAGGAAAGCCAAGATTGCCGGGCGTGAAGTAAAACTTCTCCCAGAAGCCGGGCAGGCAATGGGGAATATGAGTCTTTCGGTACTTGCCCAGGTAGCTTCCGTCAGCATCGATCACCGCCGCGGTGTTGTAATAGAGCCCCGTTCTCTCCTCCTCGTAGATCGGAACGACCATTGCCATCTCGTGCTTCCTCGCAAGATCCTGCATGAGCCTCGTAGTCGTGCCGTCCGGAATTCGCTCCACCAATCCGTACCAGTGAGGATTCTGCTCGGCAGGGAAGTACGGACCATAGAAGAGCTCCTGCAGGCAAATGATCTGCACGCCCTTCTTCGCCGCGTCTTCGATCATCGAGACGTGTTTGTCGATCATCGCCTGCTTGATCTTTGCGAGAGGGCTCTCAGCGGCCTCCTGGTTGCTCGCCTGGATTAGTCCACAACGTACAATTCTGAGACATCACGATTCTCCTGCTAGGGCTTTGCGGTCTGCTTTGCCTCAATCTGCTTGATGATGTTTTCGGCTGCATCGCGGAACTGAGGGCCTGCGCCCGCCATGGCCGGATTCGAGATGGCTCCCCGGATGGCCGGTATCGTTCGCGCATCTCCGAGCTCGGCGCTTGCCAGCATGGCGCATGAAGACTATCTGTCCGGTTCCCTTCATGGCGGCGCTGAGCATCTGAACCAACTCGTCACGCTTCGCCGGATCGTTTTTACCGAGCTTGACCGCGGCAGTTAGCGCCGGTCCGCGAACCTCCGGAGGATTGGGGGCCACTGCATATTTGCGCGCGATATCGTATCCTCGCGCATCACCGAGCGTGCTCAAGCCGTTGAGCGCAGCGACGCGCACCGGATTCTGATCGGTGCTGATCTCGGCAGTCTTCGACAGCACATCGAACGCCTTTGGCGAGCCGGTATTCCCGAGCGCCACCGCGGCTTCAGCAATCGCACCGTAGCTCTGGTCGGTTTCAATAGTCCTGATGAACGAGTCGGCGAGCGCTGCATCCTTGAACTGGCCAAGACCCCGGATGACCTCACGGCGAACGGCTGATTTCGGATCGTTCAAGCCTCGTTGAAGCGCAGCCTTCGAGCCATCGGTTTTGAAAGCGGCAAGCGCCTTCGCTGCCTCCACTTTCACTCCCCAGAACTTGTCCCCGGCCAGAACCTCGCCGAGGGCTTTCGCCGTCTCCTCGTCGTTCTTCGATTTGAGCTCGTTGACCGCCCAGACTCTCCCCATGACGTCCGCGTCGTGCTGCGCCTGGTAGATCAACTCATCCTTTGGCTTCTCGAATTTGAGTCTCTTGATGATCGTGTTGCCGCGGTCGAAATTGACGATCAATGGCTTGCTGTCGACAGCGAAGGTGAACTCCTGATCGGTCTTTTCGACCCAGACTCGTTCGACGCGCTCGCCGGCCGCGGTAGTGATACCGATGTCTACCGGCATGCGAAACACATCAGCCATCTGATAGACGGACTTCTCGGGCTGCTTCTGGGTCTGCTTGACATTCATCTTGAGAGTCTTCGTTGACGGATCGAAGCTGGAAGTGACTTCGAATTCCGGATGACCCATTTTCCAGAACCACTCATCGAAGAACCAGTCGAGGCTCTGCCCGGTGGCCTCCTCGATGGCTATCTTGAGCTGTGCCGTCTCGACGTTCTTCAACGCATTGGTTACCAGGTAGTGGTGGATCGATTTCCACCAGCCTTCGTCGCCGAGCACCGAGCGGAGCATGTGAAGGGAAGCGCCGGCCCTCGGATATGCGTAGACACCGAAGACGCTGTCCGGGTCGTCGTACCTGTTGTTGACTATTGGCTGGTGTGGAGGCCGTCCGGTAGCCCACGAGCCAAGGTACTGGCGCTGGTCCGCAAGTATCTCGTAGAGCATTTCGTCGCGGCCCAGGTCATGCTCGGTGTAGAGGTGGGCAAAATATGTGGCGAAGCCTTCATTGAGCCAGATATCGGACCAGTCACGGCAGGTCACGTAGTCACCGAACCACTGGTGGGCGAGCTCGTGCGATATCAGGCCGTCGCTCGAGCGGTCGAGCATGGCCCGCTTGTCGAGAATTGAAAAATCGCCGAGCGTCGTCGCAGTTATGTTCTCCATGCCTCCGCCGAAGTCACGCACCGTTGTTTGTGCGTACTTGGCATATGGGTACTTGACGCCCGTCTTCTCCGAGAAGAACTTCACCATTTGATCTATCTTGCCAAGAGAGAGGCGTGCGTCGTCCACCTTGTTCCTGGGAACATAAGAGATCACCGGTATGCCGTTGTATTCCTCTTTAACCTCGGAAAATTCACCGACGATGATCGACACCAGGTAGGATGAGAACGCCTGATCCATCTTCCAATGGTAGGTTGCCAGATGATGCGCGCCGTCCTTTTTGACGTCGACGAGCGCACCGTTCGAAATGACCGAATACTTGTCATCTACCGTGACGATCGTTTCACTGGTCGCGCGATCGTTCGGATGGTCGTAACAGGGGAACCAGTAGTGGTTTGTCTCAGCCTCACCCTGCGAATATATCTGGTAGGGTCTTTTTGGATCGTCTTCATTGGGAGTAACGAAGATCAGGCCGCGTGGCGGCGTCGCGCTGTAGGTGATGGTGATGCTTGCTTCCTGGCCGGCGGCATAAGCGCGGTCAAGCTTGATCTTCAGTTTCTCCTTGCCGTCGTACTTGTGCTCGAGGGGTTTGCCGCCTGCGAGTTTGACGGACTGGATATTCATGGCTCCGGCATCAACTTCGATCTCCTTGAGGTTATCGAGGAATGGCCGGAATGTGATTGTCGTCTCACCCGAGATGGATTTCTTCTGCCAGTCGAAGCTTACCTGAATTCTGTAGTGCTGCACGTCGTAGTCGTGGCTTGGCGTCCAGTGAGGAGGAATCACCGGCGCCTGCGCGAAAGCATGGTGCGCGATGACGATTGGAAGGAGAAATATATCGGAAGTATTTCATGATGGCTTTCCGTTGAGTTCGATGCGTACAGGCCCCTGGGACCGCGGGCGTCCCGCCCGCATGTTTTTCGATAGGGCCTATGCGGCAATCATGCGAGCGGGACGCCCGCGGTCCCAGGAGGCCGCCCTACCCTCACAGTTTTTTCCACAATTTCGTGCTGGCCTTCCTGGTGTCGGCGTCCAGCCTCTCAAGATGTTGCGGCAGGCGACGATCCTTAAGGAGGAATCTGCCATTGACCATAACGCTCTCCACACAAGCCGAGTTTAACCCGAAGATCAAGTGCGAGGCGAGGTTCCCATCCGTCAGCGGCGTTGGCGACCTGTAATCCAGCACCACAAGGTCGGCGCACGACCCTTTATCGAGCTTTCCGATCGACACGCCGAAAGTCTCGGAGGCCATCCGGTGGCCCGCAGCAAGAACGCTCATCCAACGATCGGGAGGCCATTGAACGTGAGCATCGCGCGCTTTGAAATAGGCACAGCGAAGCTCTTCCAGCATATCCGCGCCGATGCCATCCGTCCCGAGAGCGACCTTCTCGCCGAACGATTCGACGGGTGCATAGCCTACCTGGTTGTTCATGTTGGATCGCGGGTTGTGAGCGAACCACGTCCCCGAAGAACGGGCAATCTCAGCCTCTCGCGCGCTGAGGTGCGTGCCGTGCGCGATGATCGATCGCGAGTTGAGGAGACCTCGGGCCATGAGCCGCTCGATTGGACCGCTTGCACCGCGCGACCTGGCGTCTTCCACATCGCACATGTCTTCGGCTACGTGAATGTGCAGGCCGGAGTCAAACTCGCGGACCAGCTCAGCGCACGCATCCAGCGATTCATCTGAAAGGGTAAAGGATGCGTGTGCACCGACGAGCCCACGGCACAGAGCGCTCGAGCCTCTGCCCGACCCTCTGTTTGAGGCGAGAAACGCCCGATTCTCCTGGAGGCCCTCGTTCCGAGCTGGTTTGCCGTCGCGATCGCTTACCTCGTAGCAGAGCACAGCCCGGAGCCCGGCCTGTTCGATCGCTTGGCGCACAATCTGCAATGAGCCCGGGATGGCAGTTGGTGAGGCGTGGTGGTCAAAGAGGCAAGTCGTACCTGAGCGTATGGCATCAAGTGCACCGGCAATAACACTCCAATAGATCGTCTCCTCGTCAAGAGCGCGGTCGAGGCGCCACCAGATGAGCTCGAGGGTCTCGCGAAAATTTGCCGGAGATCGTGCAGGAAAAGGCATGCCTCGCGCGAGGCTCGAATAGAGGTGTGTATGTCCGCAGACCAGGCCGGGCATGACTGTCTTACCTGACAGGTCGATGACCTGGGCGCCGTCGCGAGCCAGTGCCAGCCCCCTTGCGGTGATCATACCCTCATCGATGCGGAGGTCCGCCCGTTCGACAATCGGAGGCTCGAGGGTCAGTAATATGGCTCCTTTGAGGAGATAAGCCATACTTAGAATCCCCGCCGATCGAGGTGGCGCTCGAGCTCCGCCAGGTCTGGTGGAATCCGGATCGGCTCCGCAGCTCCGCGTCGTGCGGCTTCGATATCTTTGAGACCATTCCCGGTGATCACCAGGACTACGGTCTCCTCTTTGTCGATTCTGTTGGTGGCGCACATCCTGATCAGTCCGGCAAACGAGGCGGCCGCGCCGGGTTCGGCAAAGACGCCCGTCTCTCTGGCAAGCCTGCCGATTGCGCTCAGGATTTCCTCGTCGGTGACCGTGATGCCGCCGCCACCCGACTCTGTCATTGCTCTCACTGCTCGAGTGGCATCGCGCGGCCGGCCGACGCAGATGCCATCTGCAATAGTCTTTGCATCGACGGGCCGGACGATGCCATCGCCGTTGACGGCAGTAACTATGGGCGCGGCGCCGTCGGCCTGGACGCCGGTGATCTTTGGAAGCCTGTCGATCAAACCAAGCCGGCGAAGCTCTGTGAAGCCCTTCCAGAGGCCGCCGATGATATTTCCATCGCCGACACCGACGATCACGCGATCAGGCGTTTGCCATTCAAGCTGCTCAGCGATCTCGAATGCGGCGGTCTTCTTGCCTTCGACGGTGAACGGATTGTAGCCGGTGCTTCGCTGGTACCAGCCGAAGCGCTCGCCGGCTTCGAGCGAGAGATCGGCGGCCTCGTCATAGCTTCCCTCAACCAGGACGACAGTTGCACCGTACGCCTGAAGTTGAGCGATCTTGGCGACGGCCGCGGTCACCGGAACGAAGATCACGGAGCGCATCGCCGATGCAGCGCACATGCCGGCGAGCGCACTGCCGGCATTGCCCGAAGAGGGGGTGGTAATCAGCGTCGCTCCAAGTTCGCGGGCCTTGGCGACAAGGAGCGCGCTCGGACGATCCTTGAACGAGGCCGTCGGATTGCGTCCATCGTCCTTGATGAGGACCCGGCTGATCCCGAGCTCCGACGCGAGCCTGGTGCTCTCGTAGAGCGGAGTCCAACCGACCGTCAGAGGTGGTACGGGAGTGTTCGGTTCGATTGGCAGGAGCGGCATGTAACGCCACATGCTTCGGTTCGAATTGCGTGCCAGCGCCTCACGCGTGAGGTGTCTGCCGGCGCGCTCGTAGTCGTAGAGGACATCGAGATTGCCGGCAGCAGCTTGGGCAGTTGTATCGCGCCTCGGTGGGATCGAGGCGTCGCTCGCACTCGAGGCACTGGAAGCCGGTAACAAAGCTCATGGCAGCATTCGGCCCGCTCGAGTCTGCGGCATGTCGCACAAAGGTGCGACCTGAAAAAGCCCAGGGCGAAGCCCTGGTGGATAATCGCGGGCGGACCACGGGCCCCAAAGGGGCTTGGCCCGATGGGCCTCGCTCAATCATACAGGGCTTCGCCTGGCTATTTGAGTCGCGCCGTTGCCGACAGCGCGCGGACAACTCTTCAGAAATGTCCAACAATGTTGGTCAATCGATGATTTCCCAGTGACTCTGGTACTTGTCGAGTTGGCCGCGCGTGTATTCATCGATCGGATGCTCGCGCTCCGGCGACTCGACGTGCTTCGGCTCACCGCACAGCTCAGTCGAGAAATACCGCTGGCCCGAATCACAAATCATGGTCACCACGCGCTTCATCTCCGGATGCCTGGCCGCAACCTTGCCGGCGGCGACTACATTTGCGCCGGAAGATATCCCGCAGAAGATGCCCTCTTCACGAGACAGTCTTCGAGCCATCGACATCGCTTCTTCCGACGAGACGGTGACGATCCCGTCGAGAAGTGAAAGATCCAAGTCGCGAGGTACAAACCCGTCGCCGATGCCTTCAATCTTGTGCTCCCCCCACTCGCGCCTCGAGAGCAGCGGGCACTCAGCAGGCTCCGCCGCGTAGAGCTTGATCTTCGGCTTCTGCTGTCTCAGGTACCGCCCGATCCCGGTCACCTGCCCGCCCGTGCCCTGTGTGGATACATAGGCGTCAAGGTGTCCGCCGGCCTGTTCCCATATCTCCGGGCCTGTGGTCTTGTAGTGGGCCTCGATGTTATCCGGATTGTCGAACTGTGATGGCACCCAGTACTTCGGCGGATCAGCGCTGCGAATCTCCTCGAGTCGCGCGAGGGCCAGATCGACGTCAGACTCGCCGCCAGGCGTGTAGACCATCTCCGTCCCATAGGCCACATCAGTCTTCTTTCGCTCTTCACTCATGCCTTCCGGCATGACAATGATGCACGAGTAGCCTTTAACGGCGGCCACGAAGGAGCAGGCAATGCCGGCATTACCCGTTGAGCACTCGAGTATTGTCATTCCAGGCTTGAGATCGCCGCGGCGCTCCGCTTTTTCGATCATGTTGAGATAAATGCGATCCTTGAGTGAACCCGAGGGCGAGAAGTACTCGAGTTTGACGAGAATCTCGGCAGTCAACTCCGAGGTTACGCGGTTGAGCCTCACCAATGGTGTGTGTCCAATGGTGTCGAGAATCGAACGAGAATATTTGCGATTGCTGTCCCAGTGTGCGCATGACTGCGAATTATGACATAGGCCGCGCCGCAGGCTGTCCAGCCTGCGGTAGATTTCTCGAGAAGCTGTTTCTCATTGATCGGGTCTAATGCCGCGGAGAGCAAGCGGGACGCGTGCGGTCCCGAGCTGGGCTATGCGTCTCGGTTGGAGCTACCAGCGTCACAAAGGGGCGATTGAGCGAGACTAGCCCGGCCGGATCCTGCACGTGTCCCGCGTGCTCTTGTCGTGGGCTATCCGAGATCACACGTCCAAACTCCAGCACCGCAGTTGGCCAGTCTGACGGCAACATCAGGAGCTTGAAGACTGGATGCCGCGCGCATATCATCACGAAATGGCATTAAAGCTTGTGTGCATTCTGGTTTACATTTGCGTCTGCATTGGGGGATCCCTGCCAATTGCAGCGCAGACTCAGCCACAGGGCATCGAAGGCATCAAGTCGATTGAAGATCCAGCCGCACGCGTCACCGCCATCGAGGAATTCCTGAAGACAAACTCTGAATCTCGCGACGCCGACGCCGCCCGTGAAGAGATGGCCAGAAGCCTCGCACAGCTCGCCGAGGGGCAGCTCGCGGCCAACAACATCGATCAAGCCATGAGGCTCTTCCGCCAGGCGCTGGCATCATGCCCGCAAAAGTTGAATGATCGGTTCCTTGACGAAGTAGTCATGCGCATTCCGTTCGCGCTCTCGGTTCGCGGCTATCGCACGGAATCGATTCTCCTGGCTCGAGAGATTGATCCTCGCTGTACCGAACAGGCGACGATGCTTAGCGCGGTTGGCGAGTTCTACCTGAGCGTTGAAGATGCCGACGATGCGGTTCGGGTTCTCGAAGCTGCGACGAAGCTCGCTCCGCGCGGAGGCGGCTCCCCATCGAGCTCTCGGCAGTGCTTATCGGATGGGGTTGAGACTTGACGCGGCTGCCGAGCAGTACCGGATGGCGATCGAGCTCGATCGCCGAGACAAGCAGGCCTATGGTGAGCTCGCCAATCTGGCTCGAGCCGAAGGGGACTATCCGGAGGCAGAGAAGCTCTACAGACTTCAGCTCGAGATTGATCGCACGCAGACGGCTCCACTGAAGGGTCTGGCTCTTGCATACACGGCTGAAGGGAAGGACCAGGAAGCTCAGGCAGCACTCGACGAGGCGCGAAGACTGAAGGGCGCTGACGGGATCACTCGCGATATATACCTGCAGACGCAGCTGGCGTTGCTCTATCTGGAGCGCCATAAGATCAAGGAAGCCGAGCAGGCCGCGGCGGCAGCGGTGGCTATAGAGCCTCGGTACAGCTGGGCGCGGATCGCGTCCGCGGAGATCGACCTTGCTGCCGGACGTTATTTTGATGCTGAGAACCACCTTCTCGCGGCGTTGCGGTTCGGTAGTTTTCCGACTCTCAATTTCACGCTTGGTAAGCTCTACCTGAGCGTCGAGGACTTCGACGGAGCACTGGAGCAGTTCGCCAAGGCTTTCACGGTGACAGCCGGCGGCACGCTCAAGGCTCGTCTTGGCGGCCAGGTGGAAGCGGAGGGCGATGGTTTCGAGGCACTGCTTGCCCGCGAGCGCCGTGCTGCTGTATTTGTTGCGCTGCCATCAACCTCTGAAGAGGACTTTCAACTTGCCGAGAGCCTCATTCACTTCGATGCCGCGGTTCGCGGAGTAATGACGGCCGAAAATCCGCGGCCTTCGAGGCGGCCCCGCACTCCGGCTTCCGCCTCAAGTCCGGTTGAGGAAGCGGCCCTCAACTTTATCGAAGCCAGCGGGGCGCGCCGGCCATTTCGCGCGCTCTACGTATCACAGCGGCTCACGCAAGCCGGCCGCGAGCTCGCATTTGCCGCTCGAGTAGCTGGAGAGCAGGTTCCCGTAGGCGAGGCCTCAGTCGAGGCTGATGGTTCGCTCAAGGACTTTCCAAATTTCGATCGTGAGGGGCGGACAAGAATCTTCCTTGGAAGGCTCCAGGATGCGCGGGGTGGGCGCTCTTCAAGGAAGGCCACAACAACGAGGCCATAGCTTCTCTGACGGCCGCCGTAAAAGCGTACGGTGATCTGCCGGAGGGTAGGCGGGCGATATGGCACCTGGCGACCGCCAGGGAGACGGCGGGCGAACTCGAGGTGGCACTCGAGCTTTACATCACGGCTTACGAACCTCCGAGTCGGAGCAACCCTTCGAGTGATGTCGGCAGGGCGGTGATCGAGTCTCTCTATCGAAAGGTTCACGGTTCACTGGATGGACTCGACGCCAGGATTGGTCCTGCCCCGGCTCCAATCGTCGTCACAGCGCCGAAGAGGCCGCCGGTCGAGAGTAAGCCTGCCACCGAGACTAAAGCCGATGAGACCGGACCAACGTCACCTGCGGTTACGGATTCGGCGCGAGTAGTCGATCTGCCAACGGCTGCGAGCAATCGCGACCTGAGTCTCGCGCCCGTGGACCCTGCTCTTGTCCCACCATCAGAGAGTTTGACGGGAGAGCCTCCGCTCCCGGAGCCTCCCGGCGGAGCCGCAGCGGGTTCACGACCGCGCCGCGCAGGTGCGAGTGAAGGATCAGGGCCGGGCCCGGCCGAATCCGGACGAAAGCGAAGGATTACGCCCAATCCACAGCCATTTTGACGGGTCTAAAAAATCTTTGAGAAAAAAGGTTACAAACCCTTGACAGGGATTTGACATCGCACTAGAGTGCTTTAGTTCTACAGTGATGGTGATAGTTATTGTTTGTCCTGGTCATCTACTGACCGATCGGTAGCTTTCAGGTCCAAGTTCTTTTTCCTGGGGTCCTCTTAATTCAACGGTGCATGGCTGGGTCGGGTGCTGAGTTTCACAAGGGCTGCGCTACGCCTTTTTATGCGGATTTTTATAACTCGCTTTCCTACTAAAGAGCCCCCCACATCCCTCGGCTGCGAGAGCAGCTCCATTCGTTGACCGATTCTCTCTCTCTCCGTTCAGACCCCCCAACATGTTCTCCTCCCCGGGTAGTGAGCCTGGGGAGGAGACCCGCAACAATTGAAAAGAGTTACCGCCGCCGGACGGCGGCGGCCGGGCAGGGACAAGCCCTGCCCCTACAACCTTCCCGTCAATGCTGCCTTCGCGACAACGCTGTAGGGGCAGGGCTTGTCCCTGCCCGCCCGGCGCCGTCTGGCGCCGGTAAGCTTAGCTGGAGAGGCTATTCCTCCCTTAATGCGCGTACCGGATCGACTCGAGTTGCACGAAATGCAGGAAGGAAACTGGCGAACAGCGCAACCGCGGTGAGGATGACCGCAACCAGCACGAACGTCGCCGGATCGGTTGCCCTGACATTGAAGAGAAGCGTCGACAGAAATGTGGTCACGGCCAGCGATCCGACAATCCCGGCTCCCACGCCCGCCAGCGTCATCCACATACTCTTGTCCGAGCACCAGCCGAACGATCTCAGTAGATCGTGCGCCGAGCGCCATGCGAATGCCGATCTCGTGCACCCGCTGTGCTACCGAATAGGACATGACGCCGTAGATGCCCACCGCCGCGAGGAGGAGCGCCACACCGGCAAAAGTCACCAGCAGCAGCATCGAGAGACGCCGGCGCGCCGATGACTCGGAGACGAGCTCATTCATCGTGCGGATGCGGTAGATGGGCTGGTCAGGATCGATGGATTGAACCTGCTGTTGCACGGCGGCCGCAAGCGAGTAGGGATCCGCCTGCGTATGAATCGCCAGGCTCATGCTGTTCAGGGAAAAGGCGTTTGTGCCAGCGGCCAATAGAACTCCGTGCGTGATGGCGATTCGAGAGTGCGATAGCGGACATGCCTTACTACACCGACAATGGTGAACCATGGGCGTAGTGCGAACCGGCGCCGCCTCCTTTGATCCGCTTGCCGATTGCGTCCTCATTCGGCCAGTAGGTCCGGGCCATGGTTTCGTCGACTATGGCCACCGGTGCGGTTGTCTCGTTGTCGCGTTGATCAAAGAACCGGCCACGAATAAGGGTGATGCCCATGGCCTCGAAGTAGCCGGGCGTCACCGGCCGCTGGTCGACCTCCGGCGATCGGTCCTGCTCTGAAACGGCCTGCGTATCGACAGTCGCCGTACCGGACCAGCCCGAACCCGACAACGGCAGACCGGTGACGGCTCCTGCCGCATCAACGCCGGGCAACTGCCGAACCCGCTCAAGCAGCTCCCTGAAGAATGTGCGAGTCTGCTCGGCCTTCGAATACTTATCGGGCAGAGACAGTCGCATCGTCAAAACACCCTCTGGTCTGAATCCGGAATCGACCTCCTGCAGCCTCAGAAAGCTGCGGATCAGAAGGCCGGCGCCCACCAGGAGCGTCAACGAGATTGCCACTTCGGCAATGACCAGTGCTGATCTGAGGTTAGCGGAGGCCATACCTGAGCTCCCGCTGCGACCGCCTTCTTTCAGGGCATCGAAGGTCGTGTGCCTTATCACCTGAAGCTGCAGGCGCGAGTCCAAAAATGATGCCGGTAAAGAGCGACACGCCGAGTGTGAACAGGAGAACCCGAAAGTCCATGCGCGCTTCAACGACTCGCGGGAAACTGGTCGCGCTTATCGTCACCAGCAACTTCAGCGCCCAGTATCCTAGTGCCAGGCCGCAGACGCCACCGACGATGCCGAGCACGGTGCTTTCGGTAAGCAGCTGGCGGACCAGTCGCCAGCGACTGACACCAAGAGCGACTCTCACGGCAACCTCGCGCCCTCTTCCGGCCGCACGGACCAGAAGCAGGTTTGCAACATTGGCGCAGGCTATCAGCAGGACGAGTCCGACCGCGCCCATGAGAACCCAGAGTGCCGTTCTCATGTCTCCTACCTGCTGGTCGAGCAGCGGGATCGTAATTACGGAGAAATTGTAAGTCTTGTATGGATAGGAGGGATGCTGCTCGATGATCCGCTGCGAGACCGCCGCCATGTCGGCGCGAGCCTGAGCAAGGCTCATTCCCGGCTTGATGCGCGCGATCACCTGCAGCCCGTGATTGCCGCGATTTCTCTCAGAGAGATCGTCGGCGGAAAAGACAAGCGGAGTCCAGACTTCGGCATCGCGCGGGAAACGGAAATCTCCAGGAAGCACTCCGACGACTACGTAGCTGTCGCCGTTCATGATCAGCTTTCTTCCGATGACGTTCGGGTCTGCGGCGAAGCGGCGGCGCCATAGACCCGTCGCTCAGAAGCACCACACGATTCTGTCCGGGCCGTCCTTCATCAGGACTGAAGACACGCCCGGTCCTCGCCTGCACTCCGAGCAGCGGAAAAAAGTCCGTCGAGACGACGGCCGACTCAATTCTCTCCGGAGTAGCCCCGAGGTTTACGTTGTAACTTCCGCTATCGATCGCGGCTATGTGCGAGAAGCTGCTGTTCTGCTTCAAGTCCATGAACTCCGGTACCGAGACCCAGTTCTGATCGTTCGGAATTCCAATGTTCGTGAAGCGCATCCACAGTTGTACGAGCTGCTCGGGATTGTTGTACGGAAGCGGCTTCAGAACGACGGCATTGACGATGCTGAAGATCGCTGAATTGGCTCCGATGCCGAGGGCAAGCGCCAGCACTGCGATCGCGGTGAAGGCGGGATTGCGACTGAGAAGGCGTAGTGCGTAGCGAATGTCCTGGAGTAGGGTATCCATACCACGTCACTACGAATCATGAGTCCTGGAGGTTCAAAGACTTGAGGTATTCGCGGAAAGGGCCGCCGAGATCTTCGCGCTTGAGCGCAAATTCAACGGTAGCTTCGAGAAAGCCAAGCTTGTCGCCGGCGTCGTGCCGCTTGCCCTGAAAGCGGTAGCCGTAGAACGGGCGCATCTGGGCGAGCCTGCGAAGCCCATCGGTGATCTGTATCTCGCCGCCGACTCCCGGCACGGTCTGTTCGAGAAGCGGAAAAATATCGGGCGTCAGAATGTATCGGCCGATGATCGCGAGATTCGAAGGCGCCTCTTCGCGACTCGGCTTCTCGACCATGTCCTCGATGCGAAAGATGTCCTTCTCTATCTCGGATCCGGCGATCACGCCGAAGCGCGAAATCGCCTCCCCATTAACCTCCTGGACGGCGATTACGGGCGCTCCGTCGAAGTGTTCTGAAACCTCCATCATCTGCTTGAGGCACGGCACCTCACTGTCGATGATGTCGTCGCCAAGAAGGACGGCGAATGGTTCGTCACCGACAAGGTGGCGTGCTACGAGCACAGCGTGTCCAAGTCCGAGCGCCTGTTTCTGACGGACGTAGGCGAAATTTGCGCTGTTGGAGACGTGCTGAGCAGCCTCGAGAAGATCGGTCTTCCCTCGCTCACCCAGCTTCTGCTCGAGCTCGAATGCGATATCGAAGTGATCCTCTATCGCATTCTTGCCGCGACCGGTGACGATGATGACGTTTTCAATTCCAGAGCCAATGGCCTCTTCGACGACGTACTGGATGAGCGGTTTGTCGACGAGCGCCAGCATTTCCTTGGGCTGCGCTTTGGTGGCTGGAAGGAATCGCGTTCCCAGCCCGGCGGCAGGGAAGACCGCTTTGCGAATCTTCTGCGGCAATTTTCTCTCCTTATCGCGACTGGGGGGAAATCATACTCACACCAAGATACGGAGCCAGAGCCTCGGGAACGACCACCGATCCATCGGCCTGCTGATAATTCTCGAGCAACGCGAGCCATGTTCTTCCGACCGCAAGGGCCGAACCATTGAGTGTATGTACAAACTCGGTCTTCGACCGGCCCGCACGCCTGAAGCGGATCGCAGCGCGCCGCGCCTGGAAGGCCTCGCAGTTGGAACACGAAGAGATTTCGCGATAGGTTCCCTGGCTCGGCAGCCAGACTTCAATGTCATACGTTTTTGCGGAAGCGAAACCCATGTCACCAGTCGAAAGCGTCACTACGCGGTAAGGCAGGCCCAGCCGTTCGAGCACCGTGCACGCGTGACGAGTCAGGTCCTCGAGTGCCTGGTATGAATCCTCAGGCTTCGTCAATTTGACCAGCTCCACTTTATCAAACTGGTGCTGGCGGATCAGCCCTCGAGTATCTCGGCCGTAGCTGCCGGCTTCGGAGCGAAAACACGGCGTGTAGGCGGTGTAGCTTATCGGCAGGTGCGCCTTCGTCGAGGATCTCATCACCGTGAAGGCCGGTCAATGGGACTTCTGCCGTTGGAATCAGGTAGAGCCCGTGTTCGGTGAGCTTGAAGAGATCGGCTTCGAACTTGGGCAACTGACCAGTACCGAAGAGTGTGTCGCCGTTCACCAGGAACGGAGGCTGCATCTCGGTGTAGCCGTGCTCGCGTGTGTGCAGGTCGAGCATGAAGTTGATCAGGGCTCGCTCGAGGCTCGCTCCGGTTCCATTGAGAACGGCGAAACGGGCGCCGCTCAGCTTGACCGCCCGCTCCTGATCCAGAATTCCAAGAGCCGTACCGAGATCAACGTGATCTTTCGGAGGGAAGCCTTCGCGCTCAAAATCGCGTGGAGTACCCCAGCGGCGAACTTCGACGTTGGAGTGCTCGTCCGGACCTGCCGGAACAGAATCGTGCGGGAGATTTGGAACCTGCGTCAGCATTTCCTGTAATTCTTTGTCGAGCGCCTCGACCTGTGCGTCGAGGCCTCGCGCATCCTCTGCGACTGAGCGCGACTCGGCTTTGAGGCTTTCGGCGTCATGCTTGCGGCCTTCGCGCATGAGGTTGCCGACGTCGCGGCTCAGTTGATTGCCGCGGGCGTTGAGCTCATCCCGCTGTTGAACTCGGAGGCGGCGTTCGCTGTCGAGATTGCGGAAGCGAGAGAGTTGCTCGACGTCGAAATTGCGGGTCTTGAGTTTATCGAGGACGAGGTCGAAGTTCTCTCGAACGTAATGGATATCCAACATGCCGATGACACTACGCATCAACTTGTCGAGTGTCAACTTATGGCCCTCCTTCGGAGGAGTTACCCGCGCCAGACGGGCGCGGGACGGGCAGGGACAAGCCCTGCCCCTACATCGTTGTCACGACTGCTGCAATCGTCGAGACGATGCTAGGGGCAGGGCTTGTCCCTGCCCGCCCGGCGCCGTCCGGCGCCGGTAACGTCGGTCGGGATCCTCTGCTATAATCCGCGCACTGATGAAGCGAATTGCAATTGTGGGTGCCGGACCGGCGGGCGCTCACCTCGCCTATCTCCTGACCAGGCTCGGAGCCCAGGTTCTGCTCTTCGATGCGCGAGACGCATGGGAGAAGCCCTGCGGCGGCGGAGTCACCGCCAAAGCCCTTCAGGAATTCGATTTCCTCCGCTCGAACGACTCGCCGAAGCGGATGGTCTCATCCCTCCGCCTCGTCTCGGCAGGAGGCAGGACGCTGACGCTCGAACCGCGCGATCAATTCGCCATCTACTCGCGCACCGAGCTCGGGCGACTGCTGCGCCGTCGCGCCGTCGAATCCGGCGCAACGCTCTTCAAGGAGCGAGTTGAGCGGACGACAAGAGAGTCCGGTGGCTGGCTGCTGGAGACTGATCGCCAGCGATGCCAGGTTGATTTTCTGGTGGGAGCCGATGGCGCCACGAGCACGATAAAACGTCGTGTCAGCGGTGGGCTGGCGAAGCGTGACATCGGCTTCGCGCTTGGCTGGCACGTCAGGACAGACTCTGGGCTGGAGCGCACTGAGATCAGGTACCTCGACAACTTCACGGGATACATCTGGGCTTTCCCACGCGTCGATCACGTCTCCTACGGCATCGTCACGAACCATGGAGCGCTCACCCCGGAACAACTGAAGGAAGAGCTGCTCAATTACATCGCCTCCGTCGACGCCACGGCCGCGAGTGAGATACGAAGAAACGGCAAAGGCTCGACCAATCGCGCGACCTTCTACGCGGCCATGATTCCCGCGCTTACACCTGAGTCCTGGGACTCGCTTTCAGCTTGCAACGAGCGGGACGGTTGGGCCCTCGTAGGCGATGCTGCCGGATTTGTCGATCCCGTTACCGGTGAAGGCATCTATTACGCGCTCAAGTCGGCAGAGCTCCTGGCCGAGGCGATGTCGTCGCGAACCAGCGACTATGATGATCTGTGGCGAGCCAGCTTCGGTTCAGAGCTGCGGCGCGCCGCCGAGATGCAGCATCGATTCTATCGAGGCCGTTTCGCGGGCGCATCGATCACTGAGCGGATGGTCCAATTTGGCCGGTGGCACAAGGGAATTCGCGAGGTCCTGCGCGATCTGGTCGCAGGCGAACAGGGATACGTCGATCTCAAACAGCGCCTCAGAAGAAGCGCCTTTTCCGTGATCTGATTCGGCATTCTGAAGATGACCCAACGGCTGGCAATTGTGGGAGGAACGGTCGTCACCCCATGGGAGACGATCGACGGCGGCGTAGTCCTCTGTGAGGATGGCAGAATCAGGAAGGCAGGACGGCCTTCGGAGCTCTCGCCCGAGCCCGGTTCGACGATCGTTCAGGCAACCGGCAGGTTCGTCTTTCCAGGTCTTATCGATACTCATCTTCACGGTGGAGACGGCTACGATGTAATGGTTAACGGAACCGAGGGCGTACTGCGAGTCGCACAGAGTCAGCTCCGGTTCGGCACGACAGGTTTTCTGCCGACGACCATTGCCGCTCGTCATGGTGAGCTGCTGCGTGCTGCCGAAGATGTGCTCGAGGCTGAGAAATCGACTGAACCGGCGGCGCAGATTCTCGGAATGCATATCGAGGGCCCCTACATCAACGTCAAATACAAGGGTGCCCAGCCGGTGGAAGGGATTCGCGATCCCAACGAGAAGGAGTGCCGCGAACTGCTGGATGCTGCTCGGGGACGGATTCGAATAATGACCCTCGCCCCCGAGCTCCCAGGCGCGTTTGACCTGATTCGACTGCTCGTTTCGCGCGGTATTATCGCCTCACTCGGCCATTCCTCGGCCGACTACGACACGGCTCTCGCGGCGATTGATGCCGGCGCCACTCATGCCACTCATCTTTTCAATGCCATGTCGGGAGTCACTCACCGAAAGCCGGGTCTTGCAGCGGCATGTTTGAGCGAGCCTCGCATCAGGGCTGAGATCATTTGCGATGGCGTACACGTCGATCCAAGGATGATCAAGCTGGCCGCTCGGCTTAAGCGACCCGGTGAGCTGATTCTGATCACCGACGCGTCCGCTGCTCAGGGGTGTCCGGATGGAGACTACAGCCTGGGTGGAGTCGAGATTCGAGTTCGTGCGCCGCTCTGCACTCTCATGGATGGCGTGACTATCGCGAGTTCGGTGCTGACCATGAACCGCGCAGTCCGCAACGCGAGAGCATTTGCCGGCCTCAATCTTGTCGATCTGGCTCGCATGGGCTCGCTGCTGCCGGCGCAGGTCTGCGGTGTCGGCGACCGTAAGGGCTCAATCGAGGAGGGCAAGGATGCGGATCTGGCAGTCTTCGATTCCGAGTTCAATACCTGTCAGACCGTGATTGCCGGTGAGGTCGTCTGGCAGAACTAGCCACAAAAAGGCACAAAAACACAAAGGTGAATTGCGCGGCCTTTTGTGTTTCTAGTGCTTTTTTGTGGCCTCCGGCCTAATGGGCGGACTGCTGATATGGGTCTGCGACGCGGGGATCGCCGGCGGTCGCTGGATTGCCGGCGAAATCGTCTGGCAGAGCTAGCGGAAGCTACCGGCATATGCGGATAACCCGCACCAAGAGGAAAAGATGCAAGAGGAGGCCTTAGTCGTGTTACGGTACGGCAACCCTGGGACGATCGCAGGGGCGGTTCGCCTGCCGCGTCTCCTCTATGTTCCTTCGTCGCCTGCAGCCAATCCTTCTCGCCTGTCAATGAAACACACACTATTCAGCGTTGCGGCTGGGGCAATCCCCCCTACTTTACTAGCCCCTTCAGACCAACATATTCTCGCTGGAGCTCTAATGCGTGTGCGCTCGCGCAGATCGACGCTTCTGCTTTGTCTCAGCGATTCCTGACAGAAGGATCGACCCGAAATCAGGAAAGTTGGCTACGAGAGAGAGAGAACCGCCCAAGGCCTCGATCAGCATGCGCAGCGTCGAGACTTTCAAGTCAGCGCGACTCTCAATTCTTGAAATGCTCTCTTGTCTGACACCCGTTGACTCAGCCATTGACGCTTGAGTCTTTTTCAACAGTCGGCGCAGCTCGCGCAGCGTCAGCTCCTCTTCGATCAGCACTGCAGCTCGCGCCTCGATCTTGCGACGGCGCTCACGACTGAAGCCGCTTAGCACTTCGTCGAAAGCCTTGTTTCGCGGAGCAGTCTTCCTGGGTTGCACTGTTACCCCCTTTCTCTTTGAGACGTGCGAGATGCGCGTCAAAGCGAGCGTCAGCTTTTGCGATCAGCTGACGATAGAATTTCTGCTCGCTCGTTCCCGACTTGTCACCAGCGACCAGCACGATTGCTTTGCGGTCAGGATCGAATGCGAACGCGACGCGCCACACACCGTCATCTGCCTTGAAACGCAATTCCTTCATATTCGCGTGGCGCGATCCGTTGAGCGTATCAACGTGCGGACGCCCAAGCGTCGGACCGAACCGTCGCAAAACCGCGACCGATGCCACCAGCTCATCCTGCACCTCGTCAGCGAGCGCGTCGAACTCGCGAACAAACGCATGATGAAATTCAACTGACCACTTCATCGGGCTAGATTATGACCTGGACTGCATATGACGTCAAGGACATAAAAATGCATCGCAATTTGTGACGGGAAACGTCTCTCGGGCCTGCCTCCCGCACAAACAAGCCGAGCAAAGAGTCACAGTCCTCATTGGTTTTGTGATAGTTAGAGCCCGCTGCTGCCGGCGCGGGTGTGCGGTGTCGGCGACCGTAAGGGTTCAATCGAGAAGGGCAAGGATGCGGATTCTGACAGTCTTCGATTCTGAGTTCAATACCTGCCAGACGGTGATTGCCGGCGAGGTCGTCTGGCAGAATTAGCGGAACGCTGACGTGACGGTGCGGCAACTGTGGGACGCTCGTAGGGGCGGCTCGCGAGCCGCCCCCAATTGCCTCTCGGTTAATGGTCCCTGCAGCCATCCTTTATTTGCGATGGTCCGTTTGGGGGCGGCTCGCGAGCCGCCCCTACGGGTGCCCGGTCATTCGAGGGTAGATTCTCTGGTAAGCCCAGAAGTAGCCCATGACACGATAGACGTAATCCTTCGTCTGAGACTTGGCCACCTCGGTAACGAAGCGATCCACATCGCTGCTCTTCGCCCGAGCGAGCCATCTGCGCACTGATATCTCACTCCCGTTGTAGGCCGCGGCTACTGCCTGCGGCTCATGGAACTCTGTAAACAAGTCCTGCATGTACTGTGCGCCGATCTTCACCGAGACCTCCGGATTGAAGAGGTCGCTCTGGCTGAAGTCCTCGATCCCCAGCTTGGCCGCCATGTCACTCCCAGTCGAGGGGATGAACTGCATCAGCCCCCGCGCGGCCGCGTTGCTTTTGACCGTTGGATCGTAGCGGCTCTCCTGTCTTGCGATGGAAAGCATGAAACGCGGATCGACCCCGCGGCGCGGGCCTTCGCGCTCGAAAGCTTCGCGGTAAGGCGTTGGATAGAAGAGCTCGTTCCAGGGTGACGGCAGAAGCTCGGGGCGAAAGTCCTCGGGAAGACCATTCAATATCGGCTCTGAAAACTTGATTGTCCTGTTGGCGCAGCCCCCGCGAGCGCAATTGACGGCGATTGAATAGAGGCCATCGCGTGAGCCTGCCGGTGCACTGATCGCAAGCTCCGGCGCACCCTCGTCGTAGAGTCCAAGGAAGAGCAGTTCTCGCGCGATTGCGTCATGTCCGGAGCCCTGCGAAGCTGCCACACCTTCATCGATTGGTGCGCTTCGACCCGCCTGCGCAAAGCTGAAGACCGGAAGGCGATATCCCGGAAGCTTCGAATAGGAGCTGCGGAGAATGTTGATAAGCTCACGGCTCGTCGCCTCATCATTTGAAAAACGAAGCGCCTGATTTGCTGCCGTCCTCGCCGCTGCCGCATTCCCCGCACTGTTGGCGCTGCGGGCCTGTGCGAGGAAAGATTCGTGACGAGCCGCAACCATGCTCCTGGCGCGTGCATTGGTTTCGAGCGCCTTCAAATGCTCGCTCGCCCGGTGGCCGTAATAGCCTGCCGCTCCGCTCCTCACTTCGGCCAATGCCAGGTATTCGCTGACGGCCTCTTCGAACCTGCCCTGCTTTTCGAAGCAATAGGCGCGGAGAAAATTGACCTCGGCCAGATTCGTGGTGGCGAGCATCCCGCGCAGGCTCAGGTTTCTCGACCTCAACGCTGTCAGGTCCGCCAGGGCGCCAGCGTAGTTCTCCTGCGTGAGCTTGATCTTCGTCTGCTGAAAGAGCGCCGTCGTCACTATGAACGGCTCCCGCACATTCTGCCCTCGAGCAGCCCATTTGAGCGCCTCATCCAACCGGCCCGCAGAGCGGAGAGTATCGATCGCGTTTAGATGTGCGTAGCCGAAATACTCACTCTCTGGATATGCCTTGAGGAACTGCTCGTAGCGCGCGATCGCTCTGTTGGGATCGTCCAGAAACTGATAGCAGTGACCGACGAAGTAGTATCCCTGCTCGCCCTCGTCAGTCTGTGGGAATTCCGCGTGTACCTGCTCGTACCACTTGATCGCATCGCTGAAGTTGTCCTCGAGGAAATAGCCCCGTCCCAGCTGAAAGAGTATCTCCGCGCGATGCTCACCCTTCGGGTAGTCTTTAAGGAGCGCCATCCAGTGACGCCGCGCATCGGCGAAATAGCGATTGACCTGGTAGAGCCTGGCCCTCTTCAGGCGGCTGGCCTCGGTGAGAGAAGTGGCCGGTAACGCCGAATCGAGGCGGTCAAGCCCAAGCGCGGCCCGCAATGAGGCATCGTCGATCAGACCGCTGGCGAGAACGGATTCGAACGAAGTGCGAGCGGCGTCATTCTGCTTGAGCGCGAGCTGCGCTTCGCCGGTCTTGGCGAGAGCATCTCGTCTCGGACCGAGTTGCGCGAAAGCTCTCATCGCACTCGCGTAATTGGCGCTCTTGAAGTAGCTGTCGCCGAGCCTTTCGAGAGCACGTGTGCGCAGCAGATATCCAGGATAGGCGGTGACCAGCTTTTGCAGCGCTTGCTGCTCGCGGGTCAGATCGCCGCCCGCCCTCAATAATCCGGCTTCATGCCAGAGCGCATAAGGGGCAAGAACGGACGATCGATCAGCGACGCCTTCGTAGATGCGCACTGCCTCGGTCCGCTCACCGCGCTCTTCGACTATTCGCGCAAGCAGGTAGTCGTAGTTGTTGCGTGTGAAGGCGCCGGGAGAGCTCCGTTGTATTTCGCGAAGCAGGTTTTCGGCGGTGGCCAGGTCGTAGCGGTCGAGAGCTGCTCTGATAGCGGTGTGTTGCTGGATGCCGGGTTGTGCGAGCGCTGCTGTCGAGCAGGCGACCACCAGCGAGACGAGGATTAGACGTAATAACACGCCAAGATAATAGCATTTTTGAGCAATTTGGAGTGCGGCGACCTGTCGCCGCTTTTGCGTGGGTTGCTGCAGCACTTAAATCAAAAGCGGCGACAGGTCGCCGCACTCCAAATTGCTCCCTTGGATAGGCCCTTGAGGAGAGAGTATTATCTAGCCCACTATGAACTTCGATTACTCGCCCAAAGTCAAAGATCTGCAGAAGAAGCTCGCGGCCTTCATGGATGAGCACATCTACCCCAACGAACGGCGCCACCATGACGAGATCGCCGAGGGCGATCGCTGGCAGCCCATTCCGGTCATCGAAGAGTTGAAGCCAAAGGCTCGGTCCGCCGGTCTCTGGAATCTCTTCCTTCCCGGAGAGCGATCTTGGCGCCGGTCTCACCAACCTCGAATACGCTCCGCTCTGCGAGATCATGGGCCGCTCGCCCATGGCCCCCGAGGTCTTCAACTGCTCGGCTCCCGATACCGGCAACATGGAGGTCCTCGCTCGATACGGCACTGCCGAGCAGAAGGAGAACTGGCTCAAGCCGCTGCTCGCCGGCGAAATCCGCTCCTGCTTTGCCATGACCGAGCCCGAGGTCGCCTCCTCCGACGCGACAAACATACGCTCGAGCATCGTCCGCAACGGCGATGAATATTTGATCAATGGACGCAAGTGGTGGACATCGGGAGCTGGAGACCCACGCTGCCGCATCGCCATCTTTATGGGCAGATCCGATCCCAACGCGCCGAAGCACAAGCAGCAATCGATGATCCTCGTTCCAATGGACACGCCCGGCGTTACCATCCTGCGGGCCTTGACGGTATTCGGATATGACGACGCGCCTCACGGCCATGCCGAAGTCCTCTTCGAGAATGTGCGCGTCCCGGCGACGAACATGCTGCTTGGTGAAGGCCGCGGCTTCGAGATCGCGCAGGGGCGTCTTGGACCGGGACGCATTCATCACTGCATGCGCCTCGTCGGTCTCGCGGAGCGCGCCCTCGAGGCCATGTGCCGGAGAGTGCAGTCGCGGACGGCCTTCGGCACGCACGCTCGCTGAGATGGGCACGATTCGAGCCGATATCGCGACCTCGCGAATGGAGATCGAGCAGGCTCGGCTGCTGACGCTCAAGGCCGCGCACATGATGGATACGGTCGGCAATAAAGAGGCTCGGGCGGAGATCGCCATGATCAAGATCGTCGCCCCGAACATGGCATTGCGTGTTATCGACCGGGCTATTCAGGCTCATGGCGGCGCCGGAGTCTCGAGCGATTTTGGACTCGCCTCGGCCTGGGCTGGAGCTCGCACGCTGCGACTGGCCGATGGCCCGGACGAGGTTCACCGCGAGGCCGTCGCGAGGATCGAATTGCAGCGCTACCGGGAGCAGGGATCATGACCGCTACTGTGAACGTCGACGATTTGCGAGGCGTCTTCTCGGTGCCGCCACTGGCCCGGCGCGCGGATCCGCGCCGGTCGCTCGACTTCGAGCAGAACGATCTGATTGTTCGGCACATCGCGAGTGGGGGCGTCACCAGATTCATCTATGGCGGCAACGCCTTCCTCTATCACATCACGCTTCAGGAATACGACGAATTGATTGGATGGATGGCGGGATCGGAAGCCGGCAATTGGATGATTCCGAGTCTCGGGCCATCGTACGGACGGGCGATGGATCAGGCCGCCCTGCTCCGCCGCCACAACTTTCGCTGCGCGATGATGCTGCCGTGCCATGATCCGCGGTCTGCCGCGGGGCTCGAAAGCGGCTTGCAGGAGATTGCGCAGGAGGTGGGAGTGCCGCTGATTCTCTACCTCAAGGACGAGATCAACTTTGGCTCGGATCGCGATGCGGGGCTGGACGTCGTTGCGCGCCTGGTCGATCGAGGGATATGCGTGGCCATCAAGTACGCGGTGGTACGCACGGATCCGGCCAGGGATACCTATCTCGATGGGCTGCTCAAGCGTGTCGACCGGCAGCGCGTGATCAGTGGCATTGGCGAACGCCCGGCTGTCATACATCTTCGCGACTGGCAATTGTCCGGCTTCACCACAGGGTCAGGCTGCATCGCACCAAGCCTGAGCAACAGGTTGCTGGCCAAGTGTCAGGCCGGCGACTTCTCTGCGGCTGAGAGCATTCGAGAGGAGTTCATTCCACTGGAGGATCTGCGTGACAGCCTCGGGCCGGCGCCCGTATTACACAGCGCGGTCGAACTCGCAGAGATTGCCAGGACAGGACCAGTGCCGCCGTTTGTGTCTGCCGTCTCAAACGACAGACTTCGCGAGGTCGCGAAAGAATTGGCTGCAAAGAACGCGAAGCCTTTGTGATTCTTGTGCCTTTTTGTGGCTATTCTTTGCGCCTACTTCACGCGGCTGGTCTTCCTTTTCACGAAATCGATCATGACATACTCAGCCAGGCTGAGGCTGGTAGTGAAATATGCCTTCCCGCGTGCGATCTCAGTCATTCTCTTGACGAAATCGACGAGGTAGTAGTCATCGGTCGGCATGAACGTGTTGACGATGATTCCCGACCTCCGGCAATTGGCGACTTCGGCGAGCGTCGCATTGATGATCGTCGAATCGAGTCCCATCGGATTCTTATAGAGCCGTCTGCTTTGACCCTCGTCGACGAAGAGAGCCGATGGCTTTCCGTCGGTGATCATAATGATCTGTCGCATATCCTTCCGCTGCGAGAGCAGGATGCGGCGCGCTAGTCGCAGGCCTTCACATGTGTTTGTGTGATATGGCCCGACTTGAATGCTGGCGAGCCGGCTGAGTGGAACCTCTTCGGCGGCATCGTGGAAGAGTACCAGGCGAAGGCTGTCACCCGGATACTGGCTGCGTATCAGATGTGCAAGCGCGAGCGCGACGCGCTTCGCGGGCGTGAAGCGGTCCTCCCCGTAGAGGATCATCGAATGCGAGCAGTCGAGTAAGAGAACTGTCGCACAGGACGACTGGTACTCGGACTGCCTGACCTGCAGGTCCCGATATTCGAGATTGAGGGGTACCTTCAGTCCCTCGCGTCCAATGGCTGAAAGCAGTGTCGCGGCAACGTCAAGATTGAGCGTGTCGCCAAACTCATAACGGCGTGGCGCCTCATAGGCCTCAACTCCGGTGGACAAGTGATTCGTGTCGTGACGGCCAAATGATGATTTGCCCTGGCTCCCGAGGAGTTTCCTCAAGGTCTTATAGCCGAGGAAGTCGAGGCCCTTCGCCGTAACCTCGAATTTCACCCTCACCTTACGGTAGTCGGTAGTCTCGCCGGCCTCTTTCCGTGGTCGAAAGCGCGCGCGTTGCGCGTCTCCCGACTCGCCCATTTCGTCTTCGCCTTCGCCTTCGACGGTAAGGTAGCCCTCCTGCAGCAGACGCTGAATGAGTTGGTCAATCAGCTCGTCGAGCCGGGAGTCGCGAGCCTCACCCTCTTCATCGAAGAGCTGCTCATACTGTTCCCGGTCGAGCAGGCCGGAGTTGCGGAGAGCCTCCTTAATGGCGCGGCGCAATGCTTCAAGCGTGTCGTCGGGGTCGAAATCGAAGTCGCTATCGTCGGAGGATCGCGAGCGCGAGCGGCGCTGCCGGAACTGGTTTTCGAAGCCGCTCTGAAGAAGAAAGTCGGAGAGGGCTTCCATAAGCTCCTCGAGGCTGATGTTATCCCAGCTCTCCGACGTCCATTTTGAATATCTGGTATAGCGCATAAACTTGTTCTGCTCCCGAAGGGATGGCAGAAGGTAGCCAGGGCAAGCTAGCGCAGCCCCTGGATTGCCAGGCGAGGAAGGCCTGCGCCCTGAAAGGGCGCGAGCCGGCTCGCGATTAACCAACGTGTTGGTCTGCGTCCCTTCAGGACGCGGTTCTCTTTGCGACCTGATTCCAGGGGCTGCGCTTCGCTTGCCCCTGGCTACCTTCTCGCATCCCTGCGGGATGCTGCTAGTTCACCTTGCCGCCGGTCCAGTCCTCGAAGGTCTGTCTTCGCGATTGACGTTCGGGAGCCGCCTGAGTGTATGTCGTATCCCCGCGCGCCTCATTCCGCGCCAGCTTCTTCTGTGAATGGAGACCCTCAAGGACCAGCTCGCACCCGACAATCAAGGAGCCTGCCGACCCCGATGAACCAGGCTCCATCTTTGCCGAGCGGATTATCTCCGTCAGCCCCGCGACCCGGCTGAACTGCTTCAGAGCCTCAGCCTCGCTCGCCATCTCCCCAAGCACGAGCGTTCGCCCCTGGCTGAAATAGTCCAATACGGGACGAAAATCGACGCCCGCATAGTGTTCGGTAAAGGCCTCACCGCAGGCCTTGCGGATCAGGTCGCGCACGATTCTCTCGGCCCCTACCTGCTCGCCCTCATATTCGAGCTCCAGCTTTCCCTGAATCGCCGGAGACGCGGCATAGATGTCACAGAGACGTGGTGACGCAGTCGACTCGCCATTCTGAAGTGCTCTCCGCTCAGCATTCGAGATGACGTTCTCCATAGTCGAGATGGGCAGCCTCTGGCTGACTCCTGACCTCTTGTCTATCCGCTTATCCGCGCGAGCCAGAAACGCGATCTGCTCGATGATCTCGCGGACGACCGCCGGGACTCTCACCTCGAGACCGCCGCGATTGACCCAGGCCTCCTGAGTAGTGATTGCAATGCCGTGCTCGAGGGACGCAGGGTAGTGAGTCTGAATCTCGGCTCCAATGCGGTCCTTCAAAGGTGTAATGATCTTGCCTCGAGCCGTATAGTCCTCAGGATTGGCGGTAAAGACAAGAAGTACATCGAGCGGGAGTCGGACCGGGTATCCCTTAATCTGAACATCACCCTCCTGCATGATGTTGAAGAGGCCTACCTGAATCTTGCCTGCGAGGTCCGGGAGCTCATTGATCGCGAAAATACCCCGGTTGGCTCTGGGCAGAAGTCCGTAGTGGATGGTCAGCTCATCTGAGAGCAGATGGCCCCCGCGGGCCGCCTTGATCGGATCGAGATCGCCAATAATGTCGGCGATCGTGACATCCGGCGTGGCGAGCTTCTCGACGTACCGCGCGTCGCGCCCAACCCAGGTGATGGGTGCCTCATCGCCTTTTTCTTCGATCAATGCCCGGCCATAGGCGCTGATTGGCGCAAGCGGATTGTCGTTCACCTCCGATCCCTCCAGCGCTGGAATCTCTTTGTCCAACAGCGAGGTCAGCTCGCGCAGAATCCTGCTCTTTGCCTGCCCGCGCAACCCAAGCAGGATCATATTGTGCCTGGCCAGTAGCGCGTTGATTATTTGTGGAATCACGGAATCGTCGTAGCCTACGATCCCGGGGAAGAGTCCTTCGCGAGTGTTTAGCCTTTGGATCAGATTGTGCCGGATCTCATCCTTGACCGAGCGAGGCGAATATCCGGCTGCCTTCAGCTCGCCGAGCGTCCGAGGTTTTGCCATGCACCGATTATAGTCAGAAACCGCGTGGCCACGTAAAGCGACGCAAAAAAAGGGCGCCCGCGAGGCGCCCTGAGCGTTTTGGGAAGAGCTGGTAGATCAGTCTCTGTACTTGAACAAGTGATAGAGGGCTCCGCCGCCTCCTCCAATCAGAGCGCCGACGCCGGCTCCCTTGCCTCCACCCGCGATGCCGCCAATTCCGGCCCCGAGCGCAGCCGGCGCAGCGATCGTCAACGCCGTTCTAAGCTTGGATGGGTGATTCCTTCTGCTGTAGACCGTTCGTGTAACGTAGCGCGTGTTTCCTCGGTAGATGTATCGCGTCCTCGTTGGCACCTGCTCATTGCTCGGCAGATACGAGGCCGTCTCCGCGCCTCGAACGTTCTGGAAGCCCTCAGCCCAACCTTGCTTATACCCCTCGTTGTAGCCCGTACGGCCGGTGGCTGCCTGGCCGTTGGGCACGCCCTTCAACGCTGATTCATAACCCTCGTTGTAGCCGGTATTGTAGTCACTCAGGTAAAACGAATGCGATTGGCCCGGGGCGCTAGTCGACAACGCCGCAGTTTCGGTGGTTGGCGTCGTCGCAAGTGGCGCACTCTCCGCGCCTGTCGTCGCGGGCTTGGTCAGCCGGCCAAAAGCAAATCCTGAAATCAGCAGGACTCCACACATTACAACTGCTGCGACGCGTTGAGTTCTGGTCATGAGACATCCTCCAATCTTTAGTCTTTTTGAGCTGATTCGTTTATCGGGGAACCATCAGCTTCTGAAATACGTTCGCTTTATTCTGGGCTAATCCTCTCTGCAGTTAGTAGTAGGGCAATTGACGTACCATGCGCAGGAAGGCCATTGGTTGCGATAAGGCCCCCAGTTTCAATAGCTTGCCGTATTGACAGGTGCTGACTTGTGTACGCGCCTACCCTATTTCGAATGAAAAACGGAAAAAAGTACACGGTACGGTTGGTCAACTCTAACTCGAGAACGCCTGACTTTCTTCTGAAACCTGACAGCATCCTTTGACACTAACGAGGCAGCATCACCTGATGAGTGTCGTGAGACGAATGGCTTAAATCTGAACTGCCTGCTGCGTGAAAGGACTATCCATGACGATCAAGTTACAAATTCGAATTGCCGTTACGGCCTGCCTCGTCTGCCTGGCGGCCCTGCCCGCCTTCGCCCAGAAATCAAACTCCTGCGATGGCAACTGGTCGGGCGACCGCGCATCTTTCTGTGTGGTTCGCGAGCAGACAATTCCAGCCGTCGGGGGCACATTGACGGTAGATGGACGACAGAATGGCGGTGTCTCCGTCAAGGGTTGGGATCGTGCCGAGATTCTTATAAAGGCAAAGGTCCAGACCTGGGCCGACACAGACAGCGAAGCGCAGGCGCTCGCCAACCAGATTCAGGTTCAGACCTCCGGAGCCCAGATACGCGCCGAGGGTCCATCAAACGATGGTTCCAGGCACCTGGGTTGGGCTGTCAGCTTTGAGCTCTTCGTGCCGATCAATTCGGACCTCTCGCTGAAAGCTCACAACGGCGGCATCAGTGTCGCGAGCGTACGCGGTCGCATCGATTTCGAGACGGTCAACGGTGGCGTATCGCTTCGCCAGCTTGCCGGTGCAGTACACGGCCAGACGATCAACGGCGGTGTATCGATCGAGCTCAGCGGAGATCGATGGGATGGTGAAGGGATTGATGTCAAAACCACGAACGGAGGCGTCAATCTGGTACTCCCTGAGAATTATTCGGCGCGGCTCGAGGCGAGCACCGTTCATGGCGGATTCAAGGTCGACGTGCCTGTCGCCATGGCCAGCGGCAGGATCGAACGAAATCTGGCCGTGGATCTCGGCTCAGGCGGCTCTCTCCTTCGCGTCACCACAACCAATGGCGGTGTGACCGTCAAACGTAAGGCGTAACAATCCGGCCACAAGGGGCACGATTCTTGTGCCTCTTTGTGGCCCCTCCCGCATATGCTCGAGTCACTGACGAAGGATATTCGCTTCGGAATCCGGCAGCTCAGAAAGAGCCCGGGCTTTACCATTGTTGCAGTCTTTTCGCTGGCGCTGGGTCTCGGCGCCAATATGGCGATCTTCCAGCTCGTCAATGCCATTCGACTCAAGTCACTGCCGGTCGAGAAGCCGCAGGAGCTTGCGACGATCAATTTCCAGCGTGGCTCCAGGAGAGCGGGATGGTGGTCCAGCAGGAGCGCTCAATTCACCTACGGTCAGCTCCGCGAAATTCGTGCGCGCCAGGAGGCTTTCACGGGCGTTCTGGCGTGGAGCGCGACTCGGTTCAATCTTGCAAATGGCGGTGAAGCACGCTACGCCGAAGGACTCTACGTCAGTGGCGATTTCTTTCAACTTCTGGGAGTCAAACCCTACCTCGGACGAACACTCGTTGCCGAGGATGATGATGAAGGCTGTGGTCACGTCGGGGCGGTCATTTCAAACGCATTCTGGCAGCGCGAGTTTGGCTCTGACCCTGGCGTAGTCGGACGCAACATCAGTATTGAGGGACATCCGATTCCGATTATCGGAGTGACTGGTCCGGCCTTCTTCGGCGTCGAGGTAGGCAACCGGTACGATGTTGCCATACCGTTGTGCGCAGACCGCCTCCTGGCTGATGGCGGAAGAAGCCGGATTCCCATAGCACATGCCTGGTGGCTCTCTACTCATGGGCCGTTTGAAACCGGGATGGACATCCGAGCGTGCAACCGCGCACCTCGCGACAATCTCACCCGGAATCATGCAGGCAACACTGCCGCCAATGTACAAGCCCGACATGGCGAAGGGCTATCTGGCCAACAAACTGGAGTCAAACATTGGCGGGACTGGCGTCTCCGGATTGCGTAGCGAGTACGAGCGTTCGCTCTGGCTGCTCATGGCAACGACTGGCCTGGTCCTGCTGATCGCCTGCGCGAATCTCGCCAATCTCCTGCTGGCTCGGGCGAGCATCCGTGAGCGCGAGGTCGCTGTCCGTCTTGCCGTAGGCGCTTCAAGATGGCGACTGGTGCGGCAGTTTCTTGTCGAGAGCCTCCTCCTCGCAATAGGAGGAGCTGCGCTCGGAGCACTACTTGCTCAGTTCGTGAGCCGCGGCCTGATCGCCTCCATTACCACCTCCAACCGCCCGCTTTTTGTCGGCCTCGGCCTGGATCTGAAGGTGATGGGATTTATGACGGGCCTCGCAATCGTGACCTGTCTGCTCTTCGGTCTGATCCCGGCTCTGCGCGCAACCGGCCTCGAGCTCGCGTCATCAATCCGTTCCGGCGGCCGCAGCATGACGGCCGGACGCGAAGGCTTCAGCCTCCGACGCACCCTGGTCGCCTTACAGATAGCTCTCTCGCTTGTGCTGCTGGTTGGCGCCCTCCTCTTCGTAAGAAGCCTGCGAAACCTGATGACTACCGACGCCGGATTCAAAGGTGAAGGCGTCATCACCGTGAACATCGACTTCAGCAAGGCGAAATACCCCAAGGAACGCAGGTTGCCGGTGATGCAGGAGTTGAACGAGAAGCTCGCGAGTATTCCTGGAGTTGTGTCGGCGGCGCAGACCGGCTTTACGCCGGTCAGCGGCTCGGGTTGGGACAACGCGATCGGTCCCGATGGAGAGGCGGCTGCAACGAGCGGGAAGGAGTCGTTCTTCAACCGCGCCAGTCCGGGCTATTTCCGAACCATGGGAACGGCCCTCATCGCCGGACGTGACTTCGATGATCACGACGCGCTCACCTCACCCAAGGTGGCGATCGTCAATGAGAAGTTCGCGCGCGAGTTTTTCGGCGGCAAGAATCCCGTTGGCCATACCTTTCACCTTGAACAGGAGGCTGGGAAGCCGGAGCCCCTGATTCAGATAGTCGGGATGGTCAAGAACACGAAGTATTACGAACTGAGAGAAGACTTCCGGCCGATTGGCTACTTTCCGATCGCGCAGGATGACGATCCGTCAAACGATGCCAGCTATGTACTGCGAGTGGCGGGATCGCCGAGCGCTCTCATGAATTCCATCAAGGCCGCAGTAGCCGTCGGTCAATCCGACGATGGGGCTCCAGTTTCAATCATTCTCGGAGCAGCTAAAGGAATCGCTACTGCGTGAGCAGTTGATGGCCAGGCTCTCTGGAGCGTTTGGACTGCTGGCCGCCCTGCTCGCCACCATGGGGCTCTATGGAGTGATCGCGTATATGGTTGCTCGCCGGCGCAATGAAATAGGAGTGCGCATCGCCCTCGGAGCCGACCGGAAGAGAGTCATCGGCCTCGTGCTGCGTGAGGCTCTCTTGCTGCTGGCAGTCGGCTTGCCGGTGGGAATTATTATGGCCGTGCTGGCGGGACGCGCCGCTGCGGCGCTTCTCTATGGCCTCCAGCCTTACGATCCGATTTCTTTGATTGCAGCCACCTGCCTGTTGGCTGTCGTCGCGCTCGCGGCCAGCTATGGACCGCGCGAAGAGCCGCCGCCGTCGAGCCGATGGTCGCGCTCAGGTCCGATTGAGAATTGATTGATCGCTGGGAAGCGTTGGTTGAGGTTGCACTCTCCTGGTTGCCGCCGCTACTTCCTCTTCGCCCGCTGCTTTGATGACTTTCTTCAGCGTAGGAAGAGTCGACGTCGCTCAGGCGCTTGATATACAGGCAGCCGTTTCCGGTGGTGTGCTTGCCCAGTTTCTTCATCATCGACCGGTATCCTGAAGGACCGACGCCAACGTACAAGGTAAGATTCTGTTTGCGCGGCGAGAAACCAATTATCGGCCAATCACCGGTACGCCCACCGGCATACTGGATCTGCGCAGGGTCCCAAAGCCCACGATGTTGCTGCCCCACATCCGCGGCTCGGCCTCGGTTGCTTCCCGCATCAGTGTCGCGATGGTTACGCAATCTTCGCGCGCCTTTTCGTCCGGTACACTCTTAATAAACTTCTCAACACTCTGTTTAGTCGGTTTTGTTTTTGCTTCAGCCATTTCTAAGTCTCCTCGCGAATGATGATCCGCAGATTACGCAGCGTGTCAGAACGGGGAGCGATAGCAGACCCAGGTATCCTTGGTCTCTGATTGAATCTTAATCGCGCCTCCCCTTCTACGGATCGGGCTTCCGAACACTTGGTCTAGCTCGCTTTCTATCGACAACCGGGCATGCGCAGGCCGGCGATTCGGCTGGTGTAATTCGTTTCGCCCTTCTTCAGATAATCGCCGACGTACCAGATCGTGCAATCGTCGCTCGGATCAACGGCAGTCTGGGTGTAAGTCCTCCCAGCGCATCACGTTCTGCGGCGCTTCGCCTTCGACCAGCACGTTCTCTCTCAAGCGTCAGCTGGCCGAGCGGATCTTTCGCCAGCCGCCCGGCAAAACGCTGGCCCGCAAAATTTGGCGACCCGCCGAACGAATAACCAATGCCGATGTTGCCCTGCCGATCGATCGCCGGGCTCGCCATCCAGCGATAAAACTTATCCGGCGCGTAAGTGCCCTGCTGATAAAGCACGACGTCGCGGTTCTTGTCTGACGCGGAATTCGTACCAACGCACGCCGCCGCCGCCCGACTGAAGTATTGACCGAATGCACCGCCACCACCGATTCGCGATTTCCGATTCTTCGATAGACCAGCCGCGCCATGATCTTGTCGCCTTGCGAATCCAGCCGCGTGTTCGTGCCCGGCTGCGGCACGCAATTGGTCAACTGTCCGCCGCACAAATAATGATATGGCGCCACCTTCATCTTCTCGGGACCGACTGCTTTTGTGTTCGCCGGATTCTCCCAATCGACATGAAACTTCCACACCAGAATCGAATCATCTTCCAGAACCTTCTTCAGTTGCGTGCCGCCGGCAGCCATCATGATATTTGGCGCGCCTTTTGGCGGCAGGTTGCTGGCCATCGAGATCGGCGTTGTTGAGAAAGTTGACGCCGTCGATGATCACGCATTGCTCGCGAGCAGTTTCTCCTCGCAGCATCTTTTCTCGTTCGACGACGCAGGCATGTTTTTGAATCACCTCGTCGCCGGTGCTGGTCGGAATGTAATAACCATCAGGCCAGACCGCCGGCCGCGGATAGTCGGGAAACAGCGCGCGCAGGAATTCATAACGATAGTACGAGCCGAGCGGATCGCCGCTGGTGCTCACCGCATAACACATCGAGTAAGGGCCCGACAGCGGCGTCGGCGTCGGCTGTCCGCGCGGCTGCGGCGGTTGCGCAAGCTCGGGTGTGGGCACAAACAGCGGCGCCGCGCCGCCGGGCTGATCCGTTTGACCGGGAACGCTTACTTGAGCGGGCTCGCCGTCACGGCCGGGCTTTGGCTGATCCGGTCTCGGCGCGTCCGCGACGAAATGTCGGCATCACGACCAGCCAGCGATCGGCGAGTTGATCGTAGCGAACGACCGCATCGCCATTGTTGGTGGCCTCGCAAGCGCCGCCGAATCCTTTGAAGATCGTATTCGTTCGCACCGGGCCATAGACAACTTCGCCGGTCGTTTTGAACTGCTTGCCCTTCTTCGAAAAGATCGCCATGCGCGTGTTGACGATCTGAAAGATGTGGTCGCGACCAACCGCGAGACTGTTGTCGGAAGGATTGCGCAGAATCGCCGTGCCTTGCGGACCTTTGAAACCGACGCCGAGACCATCAAAGTTTGCGACGATCGCGGCGCTCGGCCGGTTTCCCTGGGCTGTCTGTTCGACCGGTTTCGCGCCCGGAGGACTCGTCATGTCGGGCGGAGTTGGCGAAGGACTTTGCAGCGGCGCGAAGATTCGACGTCTTCGCGATCGGATTGGACAAGAGATGCTGAAGAGGTGGTGAAACGTCGTGGGTTTTGTCGCGATTGATTGAGACACTCTCAGCCCGGATCAGACCTGGAGCTCGCTGAAGAAGACGAGCGAATGCAACAGCCAGTGAGGAGACGCAATAATCGTCAGCGCGATTGCAGATGCGCTCGTCAGTCTGCTCGATCTACTCTCAAATCTTTGTATTGACTGGAGCGCAACCGTCTACGCTTGCCAATGCGTGCAAGCTGAGGACGCTTGCGCTCCAGTCCACCCGGTCGCTATCGCTCCCGGTACTGACCTCACTGCCCCGCTCGCACGGTCGGATACGCGATCCCCAACTGCTCGAGATATGTCTTGTACTTTGTCGGATCGTAATAGAACTTGCGCATCTGCTCGCGGTACGTGTCCATCGTGCGCTTGTTCATCCAGGTCTGCGGCTTGTCGTTGGGGCCGATCAACGGCTGATACTTTGTGTCCTTTGGTCTGCACCTCGCGAAAGTATTTCCATGCCTGGTCGACGAGTTCAGGTTTGGTCAGCAGATCGATCATCGTCATCGCCATCACTTTCGCGCCGGCCGTGACGCCTTTGTGAGCGATCGGCGTCGCCATGGTGATCGCGTTCGACCAATTGTGACCCGGCAGATTGGGAATGTTCGACGGATATCGCAAGCGCACCGTCGGCACGTTCCACGAGACGTCGCCGATATCGTCTGAGCCGGCGCCGCCTTCTTCACTTCCCGGTCCGGTCAGCGTCGCCAGCTCCGTAGCCAGACCGCGCTCCGGACACTTTCAATTCTTTCTGCACCGCTTTGGCCAGTTTTTGATCGGCTTCGCTCCACTGCGGCAAACCGACCTGCTTGATGTTTTCGTACATCGCTTCGGCGACCGGTTTGTTGAAGTGCTGCGGCCAGGCCGCGCCCAGAATCCGCGAAGTGACAGTCGTGTTCGTCATCATCGCGGCGCCCTGCGCGATCGAGTCGCCAATCTTCCGCATCTCCTTGATGTGCTCGTAATCGAGTTCGCGGAAGTAGTACCAGACGCTCGCAGTCGGCGGCACGACGTTCGGCTGATCGCCGCCGTTGGTGATCACATAATGCGATCGCTGCTGCGTGCGCAGGTGTTCGCGCCGAAAGTTCCAGCCGATGTCCATCAATTCGACCGCGTCCAGCGCGCTGCGTCCGCGCCAGGGCGCGCCGGCCGCGTGCGCACTCTCGCCTTTGAAAGTGTATTCGACCGAAACCAGTCCGGTGGCTGACGCCGGGCCGGCAGTCACACTCAGATTGTTGCCCACGTGCGTGAACAGCACGACATCGACATCTTTGAAGTAACCATCGCGGACAAAATACGCCTTGCCGGCGACGCAGCTCTTCAGCGACGCCAGGCCAAAGCTTGATCGTGCCCGGCAATTTGTTTTTCTCCATCTGTCGCTTGACCGCAATCGCCGCCAGATATTCAGCGGCACGCCTGAGTTATGACCTTCGCCGTGGCCCGGCGCGCCTTCGATCAAAGGATCGTGATAAGCGACGCCGGGTTTCTGCGAAGCCTGCGGAATGCAATCGATGTCCGAGCCGAGCGCGATCACCGGCTTGCCCGATCCCCAGGTCGCCATCCAGGCGGTGGGAATACCAGAGATGCCGCGCTCAATCTTGAATCCTTCTTTTTCCAGGATGCCGGTCAGGTACTTCGACGTTTCGACTTCCTGAAAGCCCAGCTCGCCAAAGCTGAAGACCATGTCGACCATGACCTGGGCTTCTTTGGTCATCGAGTCGACGTCTTTGACGACCTGCAGATTTGTAGTCCTGGGCCGATGCCGGCTGTGAACCAGCGAACGGAATGCACAGCAGCATTATCGACAGACAATCAAGAAGAACTTTCGCATTTGTAGTCTCCTGTATCTGGAACGAGCCCGTATGACTGTGAGCGCTGGCGCCGCACCCGCTAATGAGCGCAGCACGAAATAGTTGAAAACAGACCGAGTCGGTCGGCGGTTCGATTTGTTCGCTTATCCGGCATTGATTTCCTCCAACGCTTTCTGCGGCAGACACAATCGTGCCGCAGACTGCCTAGTCTGCGGCAGGACTCGCGGCTTTAACACTCAAGAACAGAAGGCTCGTCCCAGGGCATCCCAGCATCACTGAAGTTTGCCGCAGACTGGACAGTCTGCGGCACGTTTATGTCCGCGGCAAATTCGCTGCTTTGACATCAAGAAAGAAGGCCCTTCCAGATGGCGCGTTGGCGCTGAGCCGGTCCGAGAAACGCGTCGGGCCGAGGCGTGGGTTGTCGCCGACGTCAGGCTTTGGTCATTCACTGGTATGACGAAATAGAGCGCCTTCGGATCGGTTATCTATTTTTCTATTTGCCGCGTAACTTCGCTCTTGTGGCGGGCCAGTAAGTTTTGGTCCTTCCAACAGATCACTGGGTACCTGTACTTGCGAGTCTCGCTTACCAGACGGAAGGCGTTTCACCCAATGACGCTCGGCTCTTAGGGACTCACGATCCGTGGCCATCAGGAAAAGGTATGAGCCCAGATAGAGAAGGAAGGAAAGTCCCGTCAAAAGGCAGAGGAAGATGGCTTCCCAGGTTGGCAACCCGGAAGATGAAGGCGATCACTGTGGCCCAAACGAGGACGCCTGTCATCCAGATTGCTGGTTTAAGCGGGGTAGAACGAGAACGATTCTCCGAGGCAGAGTCAGTCGGCGGTTCGATCTGTTCGCTATCGGGCATTGATTTCCTCGGCTGCAGCGCATAGTTAGGCGCTTAACCACGGATTTTTTTCGCGAGTTCAGCGACTCGTTTGCCCTGGGCACGGCAGATGGCCAGGTCTTCCGCAGTGGGAGCAAGCTCACCCTTCGGTCCCGCGGTGGTCGATGCGCCGTAAGGCGTGCCGCCGCGCGCTTCCGTGTGGAGCATCCCTTCGGTCGAATACGGCACGCCGACGATGAGCATCCCGAGATGGATCAGCGGAATCATCATCGTCAGGCAGGTTGTTTCCTGACCGCCGTGCGTGGTGGCGGTGGAGGTGAAGACGCCGGCAGGTTTCCCTTCCATCGCGCCCGAAAGCCAGAGGCTCGCAGTCGAGTCGATTAGCGCCTTCATGGCCGCGGTCATGTTGCCGTAGCGCGTCGGCGAACCGAGCAACAGTCCATCGGCTTCGCGCAGGTCATCGAGGGTGCAGGGCTGGATGTCTTTTTGGTCCTTCCAGATTTTCGTGGCGTAGCCGTCGCCTGCTTCGAGTTCTTTCTCGACGTGGGGAAATTCCGGCGCGCGGCGGAAAACAGCTTCGACTCCAGCGACGGATTTGACGCCAGCCTCGACTGCTCGCGCGAGCTGCAAGGTGTGGCCGTAGGTGGTGTGGTAAACGACGAGGACTTTCATAGTTGGTTTCGATGTTTAGTGTTTCGGTTCCTGGCGTCGGCATCAGTGCGCAGCGGGTGGTTATATGCCCGCCGAACCATCACAGCTTAGAACCACGGTTCAAGATCGAGAATCGTCGCATCCATCGATTTGGCCGCCCGTGTTGGGTCAAAATATTCACGAAGGTATGCGATCTTATCGCCAGCGGCACGCAGGAAGACGACGTACTCCTGGCGGTAAATGCGGCCGGTGGCCTTGATCAAAGCTTCTGCCCTGACTTGCGCCACGGCGGCATGGGGGTCTGCTAAATGCATAGACCTTTGGATCGATGAAGCGGAAGTTTTCGACCGCACCCAGGAACCATTTCACGTGATGAAGCACCTCATCGCGGCCCGAGAGCTTTGCCGGATGGCCGAGGGCGGGTGCGTAAGCCAGTTCCCACAAGATGTCGTCAGCGATTAGCGTTTGCCACTGCTCGTGATCGTCGACCAGCGTTTGAATGTGTCGTTGTAAGAGCTCAGCCGCGACACTCATCCGGATCCTCCTGAGTGAAATGCGCATTGCCGCGAGCGGCTATGGTTGAATTGAACGCGGGGCGCGAATCATAGCATCCTTCACCGCATCGTGCTAATTAGGCCGCAAGTTATCTAGACTTACTCCGCTTCATGATAGACGCGGCCGAAGTTTGCCGCAGACGTATCGTGCCGCAGACTGTCCAGTCTGCGGCAGAATTCGAGGCTCTGGCACTCAAGAACAGGAGGCTCGTCACAAGGCATTCCAGCACCAATGAAGTCTGCCGCAGACTGGACAGTCTGCGGCACGATTAGGTCTGCGGCCCAATTCTGCCTTAATGTAAGATGTGCCCATGCCGCGGAAGACGCGTTGCCAGGCGATTGTAGATAAGCTCAAAGATTTCTATGGCGCTCCGGCCACGCCACGAATCACCGACCCCTTTGAAATGATCCTTCACGAGAATGTTGCCTATCTCGTCGATGACGCTCACCGCGACCAGGCATTTGACATGCTGAAGGAGACCATCGGCACCCAGCCAGCCGATATTCTGAGTGCCTCACCTGACGATCTGAATCAGATCACATCCTTTGGGCACATCAATCGCCATGGACAGGTCGCGAAGCTGGTGAAGGCTGCGCAGATTGCGCTGCGGGATTTTGGTGGTGATCTCGCTGCTGCGCTCGACCGCCCGATCCATCAAGGGAGGCAAGCCAGGGCCGCCCTGAAGAAGTTCCCTGGAATCGGGGATCCCGGAGCCGACAAGATTCTGTTGTTCAACAAAAAGCTCGCGGTCCTGGCGCTCGACTCCAACGGGCTGCGTGTATTGGCGAGGATTGGTTATGTAAAGGAGGGGCCGAACTACGCTGCAAACTACCGGGCGGTCCAACAGGCGATCGCTCCCGAACTTCTGAGCGACTTTGAATGGCTGGTCAGCGCCCACCAGTTACTGCGAAGGCACGGGAAAGAGCTCTGCAAGCGAACGAAACCGCATTGTGGAAGGTGTCCTCTCGCAGGAGTTTGCGACTACATTATAAAAGAGGAAGGCGGACGCTGAAGGTGCCTGACGAATCAAGTCGCGAAACACGCTCCCGCCGCTCGCTTCCAACGATTTTGTTCGGCTTGCGCAAGTTAACTGATTCAACGCGAGGCGCCGCCGGCCGCGTGCTGACTGGCGTCAGACGATAAAGCGCTGAATGGTTGAAGCCTCCAGTACGTGAGACTTCGCCACAACCATTCCGCAGGACCAAATCGGAACCATTTCAACCAGGCTCGCGCGAACACAATCTGAATCACGAATCCCACGAAGGCGAGAGTCATCACCAATGCAGGCCCTACCTTGCCCATGAGCGCCGGGCCGCGTGCGAAACCGTAGAACATCCAGATTCCAAAGACCGTCTGGAGCAAGTACCAGGAGAGAGCCATCCGGCCAATCGGAGCAAGTAGTCGGACCAATGGTCTCCCACGTATTGTGAGAAACGCTAGTGCCATTCCCGCAGCATAAGCCAGTGTCAAACCGAGCTGGCCGCTCTCGACAATGAACCGTCGAACAAAGGATAGCAACGGGCCGATCGCACTGCCGGTAAAAAAGTGGCCAGCGGAAATGGTGCTTCCCAACATCCCAACTAGTCCTCCAACGAGTAGCACTGTTCGCAGCAGCGTGCGATCCGAATTCAGGTTTCCGAGGGCCAGCGTCCGAGCGGCGTAGAGCCCAAGGAGGAGGCGTCCGAAGATTGCGACCTGGTAGGAGATCTGACTGATAGAAAGCGTTAGATACCAATCGTACTTCCAATTAGCGAGCAGGGCTGCGCGATAGCTCCCGTTGGAGAACGCTGTCAGCGCGATCGCATCAAAGTCAGTCGCTGAGCCCGACGGCGTGCTAATCCAGACCCTCAAACCCGCAACGAGCGCTGGAATCAGAATACTGGTGATGAGGGCGATAGAAAGCAATCGCCTGGGAGCGGTGCGGACAAAGAGCGGAAGAAGCACGGCCCATAGAGCGTAGAAACGCAGAATGTCGAAGCACCACAACAGCCATCCATGGGCCGCTCCGATGATGAAAAGCCAGAAGATTCTGCGGTAAAAGAGACTTGTCGCCGAACCGCGAGCACGAACGCGGCTGAGAAATAGCCAGAAGCTGATGCCGAAGAGAAACGAGAAGAGTCCCATGAACTTGTTCTCGATAAAGAACCGTTCAAGGAAAAGCGCGATCGAATCAAGACGCGAGGTGAACAACGAGGCTCGTCCCTGATCGGTCATGTACTCTATTCCCGAAAAGATCAACAAGTTGGCCCAGAATACGCCGAACAGGGCAAAACCACGAAGCGAGTCGATGAACTCCAGACGTTCGGATGTGGAGGTCAGACCTTCAGAATCTCCCATTCACGTATCGTCTCCAGTCAAGGGCCCTTGTTAGGCCGCGGGTTCGTCAGAAGCCCGCGAGGTTCGACTCGCCGGGGATGAAGTACTGGCTGTAATAGTCTCCAACTGCCGCCGGCCGACTCCGCCGGTCAGCGCTGCAAACTACCGGGCGGTCCAACAGGCGATCGCTCCCGAACTTCTGAGCGACTTTGAATGGCTGGTCAGCGCCCACCAGTTACTGCGAAGGCACGGGAAAGAGCTCTGCAAGCGAACGAAACCGCATTGTGGAAGGTGTCCTCTCGCAGGAGTTTGCGACTACATTACAAAAGAGGAAGGCGGACGCTGAAGGTGGCTCCATCGCCGGGAATAGATCGCACCGAGATCGTCCCTCCATGCTGCTCGACGATTCCCTTAGCGATATAGAGCCCGAGACCAAGACCGCCCTTGCCGCCCTGACTCTCCTTGCTCTGATAGAAGCGACGGAAGACGTTCGGAATCTCCCGCTCGTCAATTCCGGGCCCGTGATCCCGTACTTGGATGAGCGCTTCGGATGCATCGGCAATACTGCTCAGGCCGACTTCGATTACCTGGGAGCCTGGCGCGTGCTTTACTGCATTCAGCAGCAGGTTGTGAATGACCTGAACGAGCCGCTCCTCATCTCCGGGCACGATCAACGGTCCGGGCGCCGTCCGAACGTCGAATTTCTGCTCGACTCCAAACATCTGAACCTGTTCGACGGCCTGATCAATGACTTCAACCAGACTCACCGGCCGGCGTTCGAGCGAGAATTTGCCAGTCTGGAGCCTCGCCACATCGAGCAGGTCGTCGGTCAGCCTGCTGAGATGGCGAAGCTGCTTCCTGAACTTTCCGATCATCTCGCTGAGCCGCGGGTCCCAGCTCGACTCTTTCTCATTGTCGGTGGCTAGTCTCGAAAGGGCATCCGCATAACCCATCAACGGAACGAGCGGGGTCCTGAGCTCATGGCTGGCGAGTGAGAAGAACTCGTCTTTCAGATGATCCAGCTCTTCCATGCGCTGAAGCGTTCGTACCCGCTCGGTGATCTCGACCGCGGAGATCGCTACGAATTCGACCGGGCCCGGTTTCCCGTCCTGTTCGAAGTAGATCGGCGTCAGACTGCAGTCCCAGACCGTAGCCTGCTTATCCTGACCGAGCCGCACCTGGACCTCCGGGAACCGGCGTGGCGTTCGCGCTTCCACCAGAGATTCGAAAAGGAACCCGGGCTGCGTCTCTACCGAACCGTTCCCGTGCGCGCCGGGATCTATGAACGCCAGTTCGCGCCATTTCCGACCGACAATCGTCCGCTGCGGATATCCATAGACCATTTCGAGGATGTCGAGATAGCGCGGGCTCGCCTGAATGAGATCGGTCGTTCTCGCATCGAAGAGACCGAGCGCCACCTGATCGGCATGCTCGATCATAAGCTTCAGCTTCTCGCGGCGCTCATCTGCCTCTTTGGCGACACGCTCGGTATGGTCTTCGGCATAGATCGCAACTCCCTCGACGCGGCCGGAATCGTCGTGTATCGGAACCACAGTGAAGACGGTGTACTTCTCCAACTGCTGGCCATTCTCGTCGGTGTGCCGGGAGACGAGCCGCGGGCTGATTCTCTTTTGATCGGTCCGGTAGGATTCACGCGCGACTCCGACAAGGTCCGCCACAGGCGAGGTTATGGCGACTCGCTGCAACGGCCGCCCGAGAAGTTCGCCACCTCCGAGGAGCCGCGCAGATTCTGAGATTGACCGCCTCTATGATGAGCTGGGGTCCTCGCAGAACGATGATCGAGAACGGAGAGTGCTCGACAACATCGCTGAGGCGTACGCGCTCGGTAGCCAGGAGGTGGTTCTTGTGATGGAGTTCAGCCGAGCGGGCCGCGAGCTCGCCAAGAGCTGTCCTAAGCTCTTCGCGAAGAACGGCTGCGTCTTCGTGATGTACCGTTTCCCGTGTGCGGCTTCGACTTTTGTCGGCACGGCTCTCGAAAGGGGAGTTGTCGAGGGGGGTACTCATTCTCCAATTGAGCGGCTTCCAAACTACCGCGCGCTTAGAAGATGCGCCGGGTCAGGTTGAAGCCGATAGACAGATTCTTGAATGAATCGTCCGCAAAGAGAAGGGCATTTGTCATCGAGCGCTGCGCAAAAGTGGTTCCAGGCCCGTTAGTGAATACCAGGCTGAACGCGTGCCGCCGCGACGCGCTGGCCTTCTGAAGGCCGAAACCGAAGACTGGCCGCCGGATGCCCGGTCCGGGGACCTCATACCTCGAGTCTTCATTGAACCGATAGTTAACTTCTGCCATGAGAGCGATCGACGGCCTGACACTGACGGCTGCCCCCATCCCGAGCGCCACAGCCGTGGTTCCTGGAAGATTGACCTCCGGCTGGCCAATCGGGCGGTCTCCTATTGAGACTGTATTGACCACGTATATTTGCGCGTGGCGCGTGATGCTTCTGGCTACGGTTGCCTCGAAGCTGGTCGTAAAATTGCGCTGGAAATTGTCCCGCCCCTCCAGGGCTACCCTCGCCATGACTGTCAGAGGCTGTCCTTTGGTTTCATCTAACAGGTGAATTCCGGCGAACATTTCGATTGGGCGCCCCACTAATGTTGGGGATCTATAGGCGCCGATCTGAATCCGGTCCGTCAATCCGTAGGTGACTCCGAAGGAGGGCGCCGCAAAAGTGTCCAGCCCCAGGAGTTGCGAAGCCTGAGAGATATCGCCAAAGGGGAAGCGGTGGGTGAAGTCGGTCCAAAGCGATCCCTTGGGAATGGGAATCGCCGTCGGAAGGTTGATCAAGCGAACGTCAACCGGAACAAAGACATCGGGAGGCTCGGGTGCTTTAGCCTGTGCGATTAGCGGAGGAGTGGGCGCGACCGTCGCCAGCTCGCGAACCGTCTGATCCCTCGTGTTTATAAGGAGCCTCTTACCATTGAATTCGACGATCGCTTCAGATTGGGAATTGGGAACAAAAGTGACCTGCGGTGCCGGCTGAGATTGGGTGCTCTGCCCGGGTACCGCGAATCTATCAGGCCATGCGGCTCGCAGCTCGGGTGTGATCTTGAAACCGGCCGCGGCAAAGGCCTTGCCGAATTCGTTTCGCTCTCCGCCGCCGGCGGGATTGATGTGACAGACCGAGCACTTGCTTCGCAGCTCGGGTCGCGAATATGGATCCGCCGCGAAGAGCGCGAGAAATTCGGGCCGCGCATTTGCGGTGTAGCAGAAAACGAGGATTGCGCAGGCTAGAAGCAGAGCCTTGGCCAGAGCGAAGCGTCGCATTTTTCTTCTCCCAAAATGGTATACCTCTGCGAGGCTCGGCGAACGTTGCCGTTTCGCCGGCGGTCAGAGAGGTTATTCAATCCAGACGAGTGAGGGTTTTTCTTACTGCTGAAATGAGGAGGGGCGCTGTTGGCAGCTTCTTCTTTGCGTTTCTTTTGCGTCTTTGCGTCTTTGCGCGAGGTGTATCTCGCGATAGGCTTATCGCGAGAGTACTCCTCGCGCAAAGACGCAAAGACGCAAAGAAACGCAAAGAAGAGTTCAGTTCCTGCGTCAGCGGCCCTTGAAGCTGGGTTTTCGCTTTTCAAGAAACGCGCGAACTCCCTCTTCCTTATCCTGGCTCGCAAATGTGAGGGCAAAAAGATCTAGTTCCCGTTCGAGGCCTTCACGCAGGTTATTACGGGCAGCACCTTTCACTGCGGCCTTGGCCATAGCCAGGGCTACCGGGCTCTTTTCGGCGATCTTGCCGGCCAATTCCATCGTTCTGGCTTCGAGCTCGGCCGCCGGATAGAGCTCATCCACAAGTCCGATCCGGTAAGCCTCCTGAGCGCTGATCATTTCGCCGCTCAGTATCAATTGCATCGCCTTGCCTTCACCCACGAGGCGAGCCAGACGCTGCGTCCCGCCTCCCCCCGGAATAATTCCGAGGTTGATTTCAGGTTGTCCAAATCGCGCACGATCGCTCGCCGTCCTGATGTCACATGCCAGGGCCAGCTCGCAGCCGCCTCCCAGGCAGTAACCATTGACCATGGCGATCAGCGGTTTCGGAAACTCTTCGGTCGCGGTGAAGATGCTCCGAGTGCGCATTACCTCGCGCTGCTCGAGCGCAGTTCGCGCTTCGAACTCGGCGATGTCGGCTCCGGCCACGAATGCCTTCTCGCCAGCACCGGTCATCACGACGACGCGTGTGTTCGCGTCATCCCGCAGTTTGTCGAGCGTCTCCGCAAGCTCACGCCGAATAGCGATGTTCAGAGCATTCAGCTTGTCGGGCCTGTTGATGGTAACCAGCGCAACCGACCCGCGCGATTCAGTGAGAACGTTGTCTGACATAGGTCAATCCCCAGCCACTAAAACACGAGCAAAGGGTTGGCTACTCTTCCCAGACATAAAATCCGCGCCCCGTTTTTCTGCCCAGCTTGCCTTCAGCGACCATTTGCCGCAGCAGCTCAGGGGGGCGGAATCGTTCCCCCAGCTTGCCATGCAAGTACTCTGCCACGCCGAGCCTGATATCGAGGCCCACCAGATCACCCAATCGCAGCGGACCCATCGGATGGTTGTAACCGAGCTCCATTGCGCGGTCGATGTCGGCAGGCGATGCGACTCCATCTTCGACCATGCGCATTGCTTCCAGCCCTAAGCAAACACCCAGCCGGCTTGTCGCAAAGCCCGGTGAGTCCTTGACGACGATGACCTCCTTCTTCATCCGGCGGCCGACCTCTCGAGCTATGCTGACTGCCGTCTCGCTGGTCTGCTTTGTGACGACAATCTCGAGCAACTTCATGATGTAGGCCGGGTTGAAGAAGTGCATCCCAATGACACGAGTTGAGTCACTTGTGGCACTCGCTATTTCGCCGATACTCAGGGATGAGGTATTGGTAGCCAGAATTGCATGCTCTCTGGACGAGCCTTCGAGCTGGCGAAAGAGCTTCTGCTTGACTGCGAGATCCTCGACGATCGCTTCGATGACGAGGTCTGCGTCTGCTATCGCGGCCGCAATATCCGTGCTCGTGCCGATTGACGCGAGGGCTGAATCGCGTTCCGCTTCAGTGACCTTGCCGCGGACGATGCCTTTGGTGAGATTCTCTTTGATGATCTCCTGAGCGTTTCTCAGGAGATCATCAGTGGTATCGTTGAGGGTGACGCTATAGCCGGCCACGGCGGCGACCTGGGCGATACCTCGCCCCATGATGCCGGCTCCGATGACCGCAATGTTACGGATCTGATTCTCGTTGTTCATGTTCGCTTGATTGTCGGAATGGCTCAGGGCTCCGGTGCGCATTATTAACGGAGGGCTCCCTAAAGGCAAGTTCAAGAAGATCGTGGCTTCTTGATTCGCCTGTTTCATCTGGATATATTTCGATAGTTCCCCGCAAAGGAGACGAGATGAGTGAGATAGTGATGAAGGCAGATGGCGCGGAGGTTCGTGGCTTTATGGCCCGGCCTGAGGGCAACGCCAAAGTGCCCGCGCTGATCCTGGTGCAGGAATGGTGGGGACTTAACGATCACATCAAGGATGTCGCCCAGCGCTATGCTCGAGAGGGCTTCATGACGATAGCGCCGGACCTCTATGATGGTGTGGTCACACGCGATGCCCAGGAGGCTTCGAGGCTCATGGCGGAGCTCGATCAGAAGAAGGCGCTCGGCTATCTGAAGACAGTCGTCAGCTACCTGCGGTCCTCGAGTGAGGTGATCTCAGTTGGAGTAACTGGATTCTGTATGGGTGGCTCCTATGCGCTCCTGCTGCCTTGTCATGAAAAGCTCGACGCGGCTGTTCCGTTCTATGGCGATGTGCCGGATGAATCGGTGATCGCGAAGCTGAGTTGTCCGCTGCTGTTTTTTGGAGGTGCGAAGGATGACTGGATCACCGTCGAGAAGATGAAGCGTCTCGAGGCGGCGCTCAGGAAGTTTAACAAGGATGGTGAGGTGAGGATCTATCCGGATGCCGGGCATGCGTTTTTCAATGACACTCGCCCGCAGGTGTATCGGCCGGAAGATGCGAAGGATGCCTGGCGACGCGCGGTCGATTTCCTGGCGCGGCATTTGAGTAAGGGGCAAGCGGTCACCCACTAGCTCTTCTTTGCGGTCTTTCTTTGCGTCTTTGCGTCTTTGCGCGAGGAGTATCTCGCAAGTAGCCTGACGCGAAATACTCCTCGCGCAAAGACGCAAAGACGCAGAGAAAGACCGCAAAGAAGAGCGTACGATATTATGAAGCTCGATAGAGAAGCAGTAGCGATTGTCACTGGCGCCTCGTCAGGGATCGGGCTCGCCACCGTCAATGCGCTCGCCGAACGCGGAGTGAGGGTCGGTATGCTCGCCCGCTCTCTCGACAAGCTGAAGGAGACCGCGGAAGCCATTCGCAACAGCGGAGGTGAAGCTCTCGAAATCGCCTGTGATGTACGCGATGAGACGGCAGTCAACGAAGCCATATCCCGAGTTCTTGATCGCTTCAAGAGAATCGACATTCTGATCAACAGCGCCGGCCTGAGCCTCAACGGTGAAGTTGACGCCTATCCCACGTCCGATTGGAACACCGTCATCGATACCAATCTCACCGGCACGTTCTTCACCTGTCGCGCAGTCCTTCCAGCGATGAAGCGTCAGGGAATTGGTCAGATCATCAATATCTCCTCAGGCGCCGGGCGCAACGGGATCGCCAACATGGCTGCCTATTGCGCATCGAAGTTCGGAGTCATTGGATTCACCGAAGCCCTTTCGCTTGAAGTGAGGCGTTCCAACATTCGAGTCTCGGCGCTGGTTCCAGGATCCACCGCGACTCGCTTTTCGCAGGTCGCCAGGCGCTCGACTGAAGAGAGGGAGATCGGCTATGCCATGACAGCCGATGAAGTCGCCGAGGTCATCGTTTCGATGCTCGGGCAGCCTGATCAGGCGTGGATGAGCGAAGTGACTCTCCGTCCGCTCAATCTTGACCTCAGGCGCACAATCAAGGTTTGAGAATGGCAACAGGCGAGACAATCTGTTCGCAATGCGGGGCTGAATTGAGATCAGACACGACGGTCTGTCCGGCGTGCGGCGCCGCTCGCACTGAGCGCGTCCTCCGAGGCGGAATGAGACTACCGACAGGGCCGCTTCCGCCCTCCGGGCCGAGCCTCGAGCGGCAGCTGGTCTTTTTCTCTCCACCTGATGAGGGCCGGCGGTTCCCACTGTTCACTCGTTATCGCATAGTCCTGATTGTCGCCGCGGCTTTCCTGGCCCTCTTCCTGCTCCTTATCGCCTACTTTGTCTGGCAGAAGCAGAAGCGCGATGAGCGTCAGGCAATGGCGGTCAAAGCGACGCCTGCTGCTGCCCTCCCTGTGGCCGTGCCGCAGCCTTCGCTGACTCCATCGCCGACGCCCACGCCGATCGACGATCAGACATTAACCGAATCTGTGAAGGCTGCGTTGACCGCATATAACCCGCAGGGAGTTGGTCGATATATATTCGTAGTCAAGGGTGGCCTGGTGACACTCAATGGAGAGGCCCTCAATCCACCTGAGCGCGACGGCGCGGAGAATGTCGTCAGACCGCTTCCCGGCGTTACCGGTGTCATCAATCTGATGACTATAAAAGCCGACGCTCTGAGAGCTGGTATACCAGGCAAGATGAGCGACGCCGACACGAAGCGCTTCGAGGAGGCGATTCGCAAACACCTTCAGGAAACGCCGGCAGACGATCAGGAGGCCCTCAGGAAGGAAGCCGAAGCGAGGGCTAAACGGGATGCAGATCTGAGGGCGCGAGAGGCCGCGTCAAACCAGGCTCGAGAAGAGGATGCCGCCACAAAGAAGGCCGCGGCTGAGCGCCTCGAGCGAGAGACTGCCGAGTACAACCGCCTCCAGAATGAGCAGCGCGAGAAGGAGGCTGCTCGCCGCATTCGCGCCGAGCAGGCGCGGCTCGAGACGACTTCACTCAAGTCCGGAACCATTGCCTGGAGCGGTATCGTCGGCGGGATCGATGAAGTAGTGCTTGCAGGAAGCAGCGCCTCCGTTCGCCATGTGGAAGGCGATGCCGTTCGCGAAGCCAAAGTGAGCTTCAGTGCTCCCCTGCCTCGCGCGCCAACGACCGTCAAGATTCTCTCGACGAGCGGGCGCGCCAAGGTTGACGTGACCCAACAGCCCGCTGCCGACAACGGCTACACAGCCATCGTCAGAATTAACGACACCGGCAAGGGCGGTGAGAAGCGCTACGCATTCACTTTGCGTTGGGATGCACAGTGAGATCAAAACGCAAGGCTCACATTCTCGGCGTTCATACGTCGGTGGCTCGCGGACTGGACCGTTCCGTTGCCGAGGCAAAGGAGAAGGGCTGTCAGACCTGGCAGATCTTCTCGCGGAATCCCCGTGGCTGGGCGACTCAGCCCCTGTCAGTGGAAATAGTGCGCCTCTTTCGCGAAGCGCGCGGCAATCACGGTCTGGGCCCTTGCATCATTCATGGCTGCTACCTCATCAATCTGGCCGCGAATGACCCGTTGGTCAGAGAGCGTTCAATCGCCACCTTTCGCCAGGAGCTCGAGAGAAGCGTTCTCCTCGGGGCGGATTACCTCGTGATTCACCCGGGCAGCGCTCGCGGGAAGAGCCCGGATGAAGCGATCAATATGGCAGGCGCAGCTGTCCGCGAGGCTGTTTCGGGATTTGAAGACGCACTCTGGAAGAGCGGTGTCACGATACTGATCGAGAACACAGCCGGCCAGGGTGGACAGATCGGACGAAGCTTTGAAGAGGTTCGCGACATCATCGACTGCAGCGGCGATCTGCCTCTCGGCATGTGCCTCGACACCGCGCATAGTTTTGCCGCCGGATACGACTGGCGAAGCGCTCGGAGGAGTTCCGAGGCAATGAAGCGCCTTGGCGAGACAGTCGGCTTCGAGCGGGTCAAGGCCATCCATTTCAACGACTCAAAGTCGGCATTCGGCTCACAGGTGGACCGTCACTGGCACATCGGCGAGGGTCAGATCGGTGCCGCAGGTCTAAGCCGAGTGATCAACCATCCGCGACTTCGCGGCCTCCCATTCATCCTCGAAACTCCTGAAGACTCAATTCGCAGAGATGTAGACAATCTCGCGACTGCCCGCTCTCTCGTGACCGTATAAATTCTCCGCACTGTTTTGGAACATTAGAACACTGCGTTTGATCTGAAATGGTACATTCGTAGTTGGAAAGTGCTATGCAAGAGTCACCTGGATGAGGGCCCAAATCCAATGCCCACAGTAATTTAGCAGTTTCTGGAGGATTTATCGCGGTAGCAGGAAAAGACTGGCACGAGCGTTGCCAAGACAAAAAGCGAAACAAGAGTCATAGAGTTGGAATCTCTGGCGCGGTTGGATGCTGGGGGGCATCTCGAGGAGTTCGTTGGGGAGCGACCTCCTGCCGTTTCAGAGAAGGGAATGGCTGCTGTGGTTGGCTTGGTTCTGGGGGAGGCCATGTCAATCGGGGCAGCCATTCCCTATTTTGGGGCCCGCCTACAAGTTTTTCTCAACCAAAGCTCTCGGCCGAACGTCTAAACCCTTAGCAGACGCTGTCATTTCTCAGGATAGTGGGAGGCAAGGGGGCAATGGGGATAAGTGTCAGATTTCCAGGTACGCTGGCGCGCGCCTGCGCGCTCGCACTCTCAGCATTGCTGGCCATCAGCGCGCCCGCGCAGCAAATGGCCGGTCAGAAAACCAAAACGCGAGCTCGAGCCCCGCAAGCCGGCCTTCACCGATCCGCGAGCGGCGCATCTGGTCGATCGGATTACCTTTGGGCCACGCCCCGGCGATCTCGAGCGAGTGAAGCAAGTGGGTTGGGAGCGCTACCTGGACGAGCAGCTCCATCCCGAAAGGATTTCGGATCAGACGGCCGAATCGAAGATCGCGGGCATTCCAAGCCTGACGATGACCTCCGGGCAGATCGCCAGAACCTACCCGCCTCCCAAGGTTATTCAAGAGGTACTCAAGGCACAGGGCCTCGATGTGCCGGGTCAGACCGCGAATAATCAGAACAAGCCCGCGAGTCAGGAACAGACGACAGCCGGACAGAACGGCGAAGCAGAAATGCCGCCTGCCGAGCTCCTCAAGAAGCGCAATGATGCCCGGGCGATGTTCAGGCAGCTCGGCTACAAGCCGCCGCAGGAGCTCGTCTCAGAGCTTCAGCAGGCGAGACTGCTGCGTGCGGTATACAGCGAGCGGCAGCTCCAGGAAGTCATGACAGACTTCTGGATGAACCACTTCAATGTCTTCGCCAATAAGGGTGCAGACCGATGGCTGCTTGCCTCGTACGAGCGTGACACGATCCGACCGCACCTCTTTGGAAAGTTCGAAGATCTTCTGAAGGCCACGGCGGAGAGCCCGGCGATGCTCTTCTATCTCGATAACTGGCTGAGTGCGTCGCCGAACGCGTCTGCGGGAACAGATCCGAGGCGAAATCAGAATCCGGGTTTCGGCTTCCCGAGAGGCCCCGGCTTCCGCATGCCGCCGCGTCCAAACCAGCAGAACCCACAGGCTGCCGGCCAGAATCAGGCGCGAAGAAAGGTGGGGATCAACGAGAACTACGCTCGCGAGATAATGGAGCTCCATACGCTTGGAGTGAACGGCGGGTACACGCAGAAGGATGTACAGGAGGTGGCGCGCTGCTTCACCGGCTGGACCATCAGGAATCCGCGCCAGGACGGCGAATTCTTCTTCAATCCGCGGATGCACGATGACGGCGAGAAGATCGTCCTGGGAACGAAGATTCCAGCCGGCGGGGGGATGAAGGACGCCGAGACAGTGATCAGGATTCTGGCTCACCATCCTTCGACTGCGAGGTTCATTTCGACCAAGCTCGCGCGCAAGTTCGTCTCCGACGAACCGCCGGCCTCCCTTATCGATCGCGCGTCGCAGACCTTTCTCCAGACCGATGGAGATATTCGACAGGTCGTGCGCACGATCCTGACCTCGCCCGAGTTCTGGGCTGCCGAGAGCTATCGTGCGAAGATCAAGACTCCTTTTGAGATGACCGTCAGCGCGGTCAGGGCCATCGGCGCGGAGACGAACGGTGGGCCGGCATTTCATCGCTGGATCGCGCAGATGGGCGAGCCGCTCTACCTGGCCCAGCCTCCGACCGGTTACGCTGACACCGCCGAGACCTGGGTCAACACCGGAGCCCTGCTCCAGCGGATGAACTTCGCACTTGCGCTGACGTCCAACCGTATTCCGGGCACTCGAGTAGACCTCGAGAGCCTCACGCGAGGGGTCGACCGCTCGAAGCAGACCGATTTCCTGATGAGTCTGCTATTGCACGGCGAGGTTTCGAGCCAGACGCGGGCGACGCTCGACAAGAATCTAAATAGCGACGATCTGGCACAAATGACCGGATTAATTCTCGGTTCGCCTGAGTTTCAGAGACAGTAGGGGCGGCTCGTAGGCGGCTCGCGAGCCGCCCTCTTAAGCGGGGCAATTATGGTATCACGCAGATATTTCATCACCACCAGCGGAGTCGCGCTCGCCAGTCTTGGCGCGATCACGCAATCGCCCTCATTCCTGGCTCGCGCTCTCGCTCAGACCAACGGCCAGCGTAGCGGCAGGAAAAAGGTGCTTGTGGCTATCTTTCAGCGCGGGGCAGCCGACGGGCTCAACGTTGTCGTCCCGTATGGTGAACAAGCCTACTACGACATGAGGCCGACGATTGCAGTAGCGCGGCCTAAGAATGGCGAGCAGGGTGGCGTAATCGATCTCGACGGCTTCTTTGGCCTCAATCCCGGTCTCGGTGCATTCAAGCCGCTTTTTGATGCGCGCCACCTGGCGATCGTTCATGCCGCGGGCTCTCCCGATAACACCCGCTCACACTTTGATGCGCAGGACTACATGGAGTCCGGCACGCCCGGCGTGAAGAGCACCACCGACGGCTGGCTCAATCGTTATCTGCAGGCGCAGTCAGACCCCAAGGCGAGCCCGTTCCGTGCGGTGGCCATGGGACCGACTCTGCCGCGCGTGCTGCAGGGCAAGGCCGCGAGTCTGGCAATCAACAATCTCAACGAGTTTGGAATTCGCGGGGGCGGGCAGTCATCAAGCAACGTACAGAGCGGCTTCGAACAGATGTACGACCAGGCGGTGAGCGATGTGCTTCGCGGGACAGGCAAGGAGACATTCGAAGCGGTCAAGATGCTCAAGCAGATCAACCCCGGACAGTACAAACCCGACCCGGAGGCCAACTATCCTCGAGGCAGGTTTGGCGACAGCCTGAGACAGGTTGCCCAGTTGATCAAATCGGACATCGGGCTCGAGGTGGCCTTCACCGATATCGGCGGCTGGGACACGCATGCCAATGAGGGCTCGGCGCAGGGTCAGTTATCGAACAGGTTGACCGAGTTCTCGCAGGGCATCGCGGCGCTCTACAAGGACCTCGGAGACCGCGCAGGCGACGTCGTCATCCTGACGATGACGGAGTTTGGGAGGACGGCCAAGGAGAACGGCAATCGCGGCACAGATCACGGACACGCGAGCTGTATGTTTGTCCTCGGCGGCGAGGTGAAGGGTGGCAAGGTCTACGGCAAGTGGCCGGGGCTCAAGAGCGATCAGCTGTATGAAGGTCGCGACCTGGCATTGACGACCGATTTCAGGGATGTCTTCGCAGAGGTCGCGAAGCAGCACCTGGGCGCTCGCGACGTCAACTCGATCTTCCCCGGCTACAAGGTCGACCCGTCAAAATTCAAAGGACTGATTTAGTATGGAGTGCGGCGACTTGTCGCCGCTTTTGATTCAGGTCTGTAGGCACTCAGGAGCATCAGGCTCCCTTTCCTCCACCTGAGCAACAGAAGGTAACTCAAAGGGCGGCTCGCGAGCCGCCCCTACGGCCGCCCCTACAACTAGCCCATCTGGGTGGATTTCAGCAGGTCGCGTTTGAACTCAGACGCGCGCTGCTGCCTCATCGGCGGATCCTTCTCAATAGCCCTCAGAATCACCCCTTCAACCAGCGGATTGACCTTCATATTCAACTGCCTCAGAGGCGTCGGCGACTCATTCAACAACTTCAGGCCGAACTCTCCAGTCCTTCGAGCAGAGAACGGCGGCCGTCCTCCCAACATTTCATACCCGATCGCTCCGAGGCTGTAGATGTCGGCCCTCAAGTCCGCCTCCTCACCGCGAAACTGCTCAGGGCTCAGGTAGGTCATGGTGCGTGGAAGAATTCCCCTCGCCTGAAGCCGGGCCGTCGTCCCCGGCACAAACTGCTGGCCAGTGGCGATTCTCGCGAAACTGAATCCGAAGATCTTCACATTCTTGATCTCGCCGTTCTCATTTTTGATGAGCGCAATCGACTCCGGTTTGAGATCCCGGTGTACGAGACCCGCCCTGTGGGCGGCGTGAAGACCCTCAGCTGTTTCAGAGAGAATGGTGACCGCCAGGGGCACCGGAAGCTTCTCCGCCTTCTTGAGCTCCTGTCGCAGTGTGGCCTGAGTTACGTATTCAGTCACCAGGAAAGCGTTCGCGTCGGGCAATAACCCGAAGTCGTAGACCTCGGCGATCTGCGGGTTCTTTAGGCTCAACGCCAGCTGGGCCTCGCGCCGAAAACGATCGAGAGCGCGCGGATCCGCAAGCGCACTCGCACGAATGATCTTCACGGCAACGGTACGCCCGCTCTCGAGATCGCCTGCTGCGAAGACTGCGCCGATCGCCCCTTGCGCGATCAGGCGATCGAGCCGGTAGCGCTCATTGACGACTCGAGGAATCATCTCGAGGCTCATGAGTTCTACGAAACAGTCGGCGCAGAACTGCATTGACGGGTCGTAGCAGCGACGGCAGGAGACGCAGTAGCGCACCGCGCTGCTCAGGTCAAAAACTGGCATCGAAAGAATACCTTTCGTGACCACTTCAGGAATTTTCTGTCACGGGGCATCGAGTTTGCTGTGGTCAACCGAATTAGATGGTACGCGCGCAATCGTGTCAAATGCGCGGGGTCGGAACATCGTGCCGGAGAGAACTAGCCTGGCCTGGGACCGGCACGCGTCCCGCGCTGCTCTGCGTCTGAGCAGTGTGGAGCTTGATCTGTGGAGCCGAGAGAAGAGAAGGCTGCTCGCGAGCCGCCCCTACCAGCCTGCGGCACGATAAAAAAGAGCCAGGACGCTGGCGCGGCCTGGCTCGAGTTCTGCTTACTTGCGTTGCTAGAGAATTAAAGAGCGTTTCTCCAAACCTAATCCAGTGCTGCGATAGAAACCTCTTCCGGAGCTTTCTCGCCGCGGGCCAGCCACCCACCCTTCTTAAGGAGTTCGCGTTCGCTGTGTGACTTCAGCACTCCGCGTCCCTGTGGCTGCCCGCTCGCCCAAAACTGGCTGAGAAAGTATTTATCTCCGTACTTGTTGAAGACGAGCTTAGTATCGTTGTTCGTTCCAGTTGGCGAACCGATATCCGTCGTTTGCATCGAGGCCATCGGACCACGCCGGTCCTCACTCTGAATCTGATACAAACCGTCACCAATCTGCTTTACAACATAGGTCCCCGCCGGAAGAACCTGAGATTGCACGGAAAAATCGAACGGAATCACGGCGGTGATCCTTGCGTCGCTCGTTGTTTTACCGAATGACGTCGCAACCAGAAGCATAACCAGCGTCATGCTGGCACCAAGAATCTTTTTCATTTGATTATTAACCCCCACTCCTTCTCCAAATTACGCTCACACCGGAGGGGCGGTTCAAACGACCGCCCCTTACTCTCTCTTCTCCCTCTCACTGTCATAAGCGAGATCGCCGAGCAAAAGTGCTAACCGGTTCGTATATCTTTTTTGATCCCGGTTCGACCAGAGGTGACATGCGGGGCCCGCAGCCTGTTATTATGTTAGGCTTGATTGGAGCGTGTTGGGGCCCCGGCCCCGCCCTCAGCGATGACGAAGACGATGACCACATCGACGAGCGGGTCGCAACAAAACGTGACGCAACTCCTTCAGGCCTGGCGGCAGGGTGATAGTGGTGCGCTCGACAAGCTCATCCCGCTGGTCTACGAGGAGCTCCATCGCCTTGCCCGGCGGTATATGGGCCGCGAGAACACCGGTCACACCCTTCAGCCTACGGCGCTCGTCAACGAAGCCTACATGCGTCTCCTCGATGCGCGCCAGGTGGAATGGCAGAACCGTGCCCACTTCTTTGCCGTTTCAGCCCAGATGATGCGGCGCATTCTCGTCGATTTCGCTCGCAGCCGCCGAAACCTTAAACATGGGGGCGATGCCGTTCAGGTCTCACTTGACGATGCGATAGTAGTCTCAGCCGAGCCCAGCGCCGACCTCGTCGCCCTCGATGAAGCACTCAAGACGCTGGCAATGCTTGACCCGAGGCAGGCGCACGTAGTCGAGCTTCGCTACTTCGGAGGGTTGAGCATTGAAGAGACGGCGGAAGTTCTCGAGGTCTCAGCCGGAACCGTTCGCCGTGACTGGAGCATCGCGCAGGCGTGGCTGCATCGCGAGCTCTCACGAGGAAACTAGACGCGATGGATGGAGAGAAACGCTCAGTGCCGGATGTTAGTGGCACGAGCAGCATCTCTGGCGATTCGAATAATCCCACTCCCCGGGGTTACGATTCCGGTGGTGGCACGCACGAGACGTTCCCAACACCCCCAACGCCGATGACGCCGGAGCGTCATCGTCAGGTCGGCCAGCTCTACGTCCAGGCCGTCGAGCTCGAGCCCGAGGAGCGCGCACGTTTCCTCGAGAACGTCTGCGGCGGCGACATCCGGCTGCGCGCCGAGGTCGAATCGCTGATCGCGGCTCACGAGAACGCTCCCGACTTCATCGCCACGCCTCCCGCCAGAATGGCCGCCGAAATGATCGCCGACACACGTTCGCGAACGATGGTCGGGCGAGTCTTTGGCCATTACCGGATCGTCGAGCTCATGGCGGCCGGAGGAATGGGTGAGGTCTACCGGGCCATCGATACGCGGCTCGGACGCGCCGTGGCGATCAAAGTTCTGCCGGCGCACCTCGCCGCCAATCCCGACGCCCTGCGCCGCTTCGAGCGCGAGGCGCGCACCGTGGCCGCGCTCTCTCATCCCAACATCCTCTCGATTCATGACTTCGGAAGCGAGCAGGGAATCCGCTACGCGGTCATGGAGCTGCTCGAAGGCGAGACGCTCAAGGCGCGGCTCAGGAAATCGGTGCTCGACTGGCGTGAGGCAGTGACCATGGCGGCGTCGATCGCCGACGGTCTCGCAGCCGCACACGCAAAAGGCGTGATTCACCGCGACCTCAAGCCGGCCAACATCTTTCTGACGACGTTCGGGCAGGTCAAGATTCTCGACTTCGGCATAGCCCGTGTGAAGCCCGATCTGATCGGACCGGAAGGCCTCAATCCCGCGTTTGCCGAGACTACCAACCCGGGTACGGTCATCGGCACCGTCGGTTACATGTCGCCGGAACAGGCCCGAGGCGAGGTCGCCGACGCTCCGAGCGACATCTTCACGCTGGGCTGCCTGATCTCTGAGTCGCTCACCGGCAAGCGACCATTTGCGCGCGGGAGCGCAGCCGAAACGCTGGCGGCGATCATGAAGGACGATCCGCCTGAGCCGCCTCCATCGATACCCGAGCGGTTGAAGGTCGTTCTCCGGACCTGCCTCGACAAGAAGCCGGAGAGGCGCTATCAGGCCGCCCGCCAGGTCGCCACTGAGCTGCGCGAGGCGCTCCGCGACAGCGTCGGCGCAACGGAACCGCTCCCAGGCTCGCGTGTCGGAATGCGTCTCACGAAGACCAGCCGCAGCCAGGAGCTCTTCAAGGAGATCACACAGCGCAGGCGCAGCCCGGTACTCATCGCTACCGTGGTGATTGTGGCGGCTGTGCTCGCCGGATTCGCTTACTGGGCGTATGTCAATCGTCACGAAGGCGCGCCTCCGTTCGACAACGCTCGCGTTGAGAGAATTGCCACCAACGGCAACGCAGTGTCGGCGGCCATCTCGCGCGACGGAAAGTACATCGCCTATTCGCTCAGGGAGGCCGACAAGCACAGCCTCTGGGTCCGGCAGGCGGCGACTTCGGGCACTATCAGGCTGGTGCCTCCGAGCGACTCCGAAATCGACGGCGTGACCTTCTCTCCGGATGGCAACTACATCTATTACAACGCGGGCACTACAGCCAACGAGTTCAGCGTCTCTTCCGCTCTTTACCGCGTTCCGACGCTCGGCGGGTCGCCTGCCAGGCTTCTGGAGGACAGTGGCAGCCCGGTCAAGTTTTCACCAGACGGGCAGCGGATGGCGTTTCTGCGGGGCACCGATTTCACCCGGCGCGAGATCAGTCTCATGCTCGCCAATCGCGATGGGACGAACCTCAAGACGCTGACGGTTCGCAAGGCGCCGGAGCACATCCAGGAGATTGCCTGGTCACCAGACGGAACAACCGTCGCCTGCGCGATCATCACGACTGATGCGAAGAGCTTTTATGCGACGATCATCGGAATCAACGTAGAGGACAAAGTTGAAAGGCCGCTCCTCGTTTCATCAGGTCTGGGAGGCCAGCGCTGGCAGGAGATAGCTGATTTGATCTGGCAGCCGGGCGGCAAGGGCCTGATCGTCGCGGCCAAGGATGAGAATGCCTCATTCACGCAGCTCTGGGATATCTCTTTCCCATCAGGGCGGTCGCGCCGGATAACCAACGACCTGAGCGACTACCTGAGCGTCAGCCTGACCGGAGACGCGCAGGCTCTGGTGACCGTTCAGCGGCAGCGCCTCTCCAACGTCTGGCAGGTCGATCCGAACCGCAATGAAATTCCGGTAACTCACGGTGCCGGGCGCTACTTCGACCTCTCGTCGACGCCGGACGGCAAGGTCCTCTACGCATCGGATTCGAGCGGTAGTGCTGACATCTGGGAGATGGATAGGGATGGCACGGCCCAGAAGCAGCTGACCTCAGGAGCGGGCCGCAACTACGGCCCGGCGGCATCGCTCGATGGCAAGTACGTAGTCTTTCACTCAAATCGTTCCGGGTCGTGGAACATCTGGCGCATGGATCGCGACGGCAGCAACCTCAAGCAGCTGACGACTGGTGCCGGATACAGCAATTTCCCGTATGTTGCGCCCGATGGAAAATGGGTTGTCTATCATCACAACGAGGCGGAGACACCGATAACGATCTGGAAAGTGCCGATTGACGGCGGTACTCCAGTGCAGATTACTACCGATGCCGCCGTGCGCCCTTCTGTCTCTCCGGATGGGCAGCAGATCGCCTGCTGGTATTGGGATATGAAGCCGGGCTCGACACCTCGCATTGCGATCATTCCGATGGCGCGGAGGCGCGCCTGTCAAGCTGTTTCCGGTGCCGCGCACTGCCAAGCTGAGTGGGATCATTGGCGCGCAATGGCTGCCCGACGGGAAGAGCCTGAGCTATGTCGATTCGCGCGCGGGTGTCGACAATCTGTGGAGGCAGCCGCTGGATGGGAGCGCTCCGCAGCAGATCACCAACTTCAAGACGGATATGATCGAGTCGTACACGTGGTCGCGTGATGGGAAGCTTCCTGCTCGAGGGGTGTCATCACTCAGGATGTGATGATTCTTCGGGAATCAAGATAGGCGCGAAAAAGCATGCGACAGGCGAGAGAGGCAATTGGGGGCGGCTCGCGAGCCGCCCCTACGACCGCCCCGCCGACCGCCCACTGAATTCGCGGATGCGGCGATTCGCATGCACCCGTAGGGGCGGCTCGCGAGCCGCCCCAAACGGCCGACCGGCGACAACAGCCTTGTGTCCGCGAGACAGTCGGCCTTGCCTAGAACCGCGCGAGGCGGTCAGTGCCATGTAGTGTGATCCAGAAGTTGGTACCATCGCTACACGCTCCGTTCGGCATGCTGCCGGCCCCCGTAGAAAAGTTGCCAATCGGGGTCAGATCCGCTGCCTTCCAGAGCGATACGCTGTTGTTAGCGAGATTCGTGACGAGAATCCGCTGTCCGTCAAACGCCGCCTGTATTGGTTGATTCAGGCCGTTGCCTGAGAGCGTGGCCACGACCACGCCCGTAGCCGCCCGAACCACCGACAAGCTGTTGGCGCCCGCATTGGGCACCCAGATGTTTGTTCCATCAAATGCGGGAAATTCAGGATATGAACCCACATTGACTGTCTGTACGATCGCACCGTTCTGGTCCAGCTTCAGCAGGCTGTTTGCGTCGGCGTCCGTGACCCAGATGTTTGAGCCGTCAAATAGAATGCCGACAGGCGACACGAAGCCCGTGGGAACGTTGTTCACCGTCCATGGCGTCGTCATTGCGGGAGTGATGATTGACACCGACGCCAGGAGGCCCGCGGTTCGCGGTCCAGATACGGCTCCCGTCGAATGCTATGCCAAAGGGGAACTCCCCCAGGGCGCTGGAGACGACTGTAACCGCTCCCGCCGGCTGGCTCGGGTCGATCATGTAGAGCTTCCCAGGATTGGTGCTCCCGTCACAAATACCCGCCCCATCGCAGCCAGCACGCCGCAGGCATTGGTTGCGCCCGTCCAGGTCTCAAGCAGTCTGCCATCGCTTCCTCGCACTCGCGAGACAGTGCTACTGGAAGATTGGCCACCCAGAGGTCCTCTCCGTCCGATGCTGCCAATTCCGGCGAGTCTCCCACCGGTGTAGTCCCGAGGCCGCCAAGCGAACTGTCGTAGCGAGGAGTGGTCGTCCAGAACTGCTGCAGCGCCGCCCGCTTGCTCCCCCTCCGAAGCGATGAATCCTGAGTTCGGGTTATGAACGCTGCCATCTGATCCCGTGGCACACTGTCGGATGGACTGTAAGTGGTCGGGGTAGTCCCGTTGGTCAGACCGGAGAAGAACGCCTCGGCGATCTTGCAGAAGAAGCCGTTCGACATAACATCGGTGAACGGCAGCGTCGCAGGTGATCCGCCACAAGTGCCCGTATCGGCCGGGAGCCGGGTGGATGTCAGCAGTGAGACTGCCATTGTGGCAGTCAGAATCAGGGCAACGCGAAGCTTTTTGCGCATCGTCAATTTCCTCGGGTTATGATCTGCGGTTGATAGTTGGAACGAGTGAACTGGCCGGACGTCGAGGTTTCTCGACGGCGTGAGTGTAAGGACTTCCTAAGGTCTAGTCAAACGAGAGGCTAACCGGACAGATCTCCCAGGAATACCATGGCGCAACAAAGCCGAGAGAGGCAATTGGGGGCGGCTCGCGAGCCGCCCCTACAACCGCCCCACAAACCGACGATGAACACGGATGCGGGGACGTGCACCCGTAGGGGCGGCTCGCGAGCCGCCCCCAAACGGGCGACCGGCGACAAAGGATGGCGGAGGAACATATCGGCACTGCCTAGAACCGCGCGAGGCGGTTAGTGCCAATTAGCGTGATCCAGAAATTGGTACCGTCGCTACACGCTCCGAACGGAATGCTCCCGCTTCCCGTGGAAAAGTTGCCAATCGGCGTCAGATCCGCTGCCTTCCAGAGCGACACGCTGGCTGTTTTCATTGGTCACGAGAATCCGCTGCCCGTCAAACGCCGCCTGCAAAGGGGCGCTCAGGCCGTTGCCTGAGAGCGTGGCCACGACCGCGCCCGTAGACGCACGAACTACCGACAACGTGTTGGCGAGCGAGTTGGGCACCCAGATGTTTGTTCCGTCAAATGCGGGAAATTCAGGACCTGAACCCACATTGACTGTACCTACGATCGAACCGTTCCGGTCCAGCTTCAGCAGGGTGCTCCGCGCCGGTCTCCGCGACCCAGATGTTTGAGCCGTCAAATAGAATTCCCTCAGGCGACGCGATGAACCCAACAAAGTTGATCACCGTCCATGGCGTCGTCGCCGTGGGAGTGATGATTGACACCGACCCAGGGTTCCCACTGTTTGCGGTCCAGATACGGCTCCCGTCGAATGCTATGCCATTGGGGGCCCCGCCCCCAGGTTGCTGGCCACGACTGTAACCGCTCCCGCCGGCTGGCTCGGGTCGATCATGTAGAGTTTCCCGGGATTGGTGCCCCCCGTCACAAATACCCGCCCCATCGCAGCCAGCACGCCGACGGCATTGATTGCGCCCGTCCACGTCTCAAGCAGCTTGCCATCACTTCCTCGTACTCGTGAGACAGTGCCACTGGCATTATTGGCCACCCAGACGTCCTCTCCGTCCGATGCTGCCAATAGCGGCGAGGTTCCCACCACTGTGGTCCCGAGGCCGCCAAGCGAACTGTCGTAGCGCGGAGTGGTCGTCCAGAACTGCTGCAGCGCCGCCCGCTTGCTTCCCCTCCGAAGCGATGAGTCCTGAGTTCGGGTTATGAACGCTGCCATCTGATCACGTGGCACGCTGTCGGATGGACTGTAAGTGGTCGGAGTAGTCCCGTTGGTCAGACCGGAGAAGAACGCCTCGGCAATATTGCAGAAGAAGCCGTTCGTCATAACATCGGTGAACGGCAGCGTTATGGGTGCTCCGCCACAACTGCCCGTATCGGCTGGGAGCCTGGTGGATGTCAGCAGTGAGACTACGATTGTGGCAGTCAGAATCAGGGCAATGCGAAGCTTTTTGCGCATCGTCAATTTCCTCGGGTGATAGTTGGAACGAGTGAACTGGTCGGACGTTGAGGTTCTCGAACGGCGTGAGTGTAGGAACTTCCTGAGGGCAAGTCAACGACAGGCTATCCTATTCCGGATGAATGCTGATGGCTCGAATCCTGCCGCTCCGGCGCCCCAATAAATAGTCGACATACTTTCCGATTATCGCGTTTGGCTTGTTGGACTCCTTGGTTACTATGCGCGAGAGCAGGATCTTCGAGGCTGAGTCCCACACGAGGTTGATAGCCCCCGGGACCTCCGGGCTTGTGCTGTGCAGCTTGGCCCATCCTGGATTGCGGCCCGGACTCTTCTGCCTCGAGACTGCGAGGCCATACTTTCCGAGCTGCTGATCCCTGATGATCGCTTCACGCAGCGATCTGCTACCTGAACAGACAACCTGGACGATGACTTGCATGCATTCTCCCTGTGCCGCAGGCTGTCCAGCCTGCGGCAAGACTGGCAAGAGGCCGATTGTATGACAATACGCCTTTGCGTGAGTTTGCCGCAGGCTGGACAGCCTGCGGCACGATTTCAGACGGCGAGGGCATTCCGCCGCAGGCCGGCGTGCTTTGCCCTCTTGATCGCGCTTCCTTTGAAGCGGCGCGCAAACTCCTCAGGTGTCATATCGATCAGGTCTTCAAGCAGCGGCGCGGTCATCTGGTCGCGCGGCTCGAAGCGAACCTCCTCCGAAGGCTGCGAATAACAATTCCACGGGCACACATCCTGGCAGATGTCGCATCCGAAGATCCATCCTTCGAGGTTGGACCTGACCGGCTCGGGAATCTCTTCGCTGCGCAGCTCGATCGTCGCGTATGAGATGCACTTTCTCGCGTCGAGCTGGTAGGGCGCCACGATAGCCTCCGTGGGGCAGGCATCAATGCAGGCCGTGCACGAGCCGCAGCGATCCGGCTCGATCATACTGTCGTACTCGAGCTCGATCGAAAGGAGCAGCTCACCAAGAAAGACCCACGAGCTGTACTCGGTAGTGATCAGGTTGGTATGCTTGCCGATCCAGCCCAGCCCGGCTCTCGCCGCCCATACCTTGTCCATGGCCGGCGAGCTGTCGACGCAGATTCTGCCTTCGACCTCAGGAGCGCGCTCGCGAATCCATGCCAGCAGTTGATCGAGCTTCTCACGCATCACGTCATGGTAGTCGTCTCCCCACGCGTACCTGGATATCCTGACTGCGCCCGAATGCTCTTCTGGACGGTAGTAGTTGAGGGCTACTGCGACGACCGACTTCGCTGAGGGCATGAGCTTTCGCGGGTCGGCGCGCTGAGCAGGATCGCGCGCCATGTAGGCCATCTGGCCGTTGAAGTGGCGAGCCAGCCACTCGTTGAGCCGCACACCCTCCTCGTCGAGAGAGGTGGCTGCGACGATGCCGGCTTTCTGAAAGCCGAGCGAGATCGCGGCCTGCTTGATTTCGCGTGAGCTCAGCTCTTTCATTTCACGCCAACCTTAGTCAGAATTGATGCGTTTGGCAATTTCAATCGTTGGAGATCCCGTCATGCAACAACAAACAGAGGTCGACCTCAGAAGGGTGTATGACGCCGTTGTCGTAGGCTCGGGCGCGGGCGGTGGAATGGCTGCTCACGTGCTCACCTCGCATGGCATGAAGGTGCTGCTGCTCGAAGCCGGCAAGAAGGTCGATACCGATAAGGAACTCAAGTCGACCGAATGGCCATACGAGCATCCGCGCCGCGGCGCCATGCCCTCGACTTCGCACGCCATCTCGCTCAACGAGTACAACATCCGCCAGCCGCCTTACGCGCAGGGCAGCAAATTCGATCATGTCTATTCGTACGTCCAGGGCTGGGGCGGCTCGGACTACAGCAAGAACATCGTAGTCGACGAGAAGGACCATCCATATACCGGCACCAACTACGCGTGGGTGCGCGCGCGATGCCTCGGCGGCAAGACCAACATCTGGGGTCGCCTGGCGCTGCGACTCTCGGACTACGACTTCAAGGCCAAGAGCCGCGACGGCTACGGCGAGGACTGGCCGATCTCCTACGCGGACATCGAGCCCTACTACGACAAAGTAGACCTTTACCTCGGCATCGCCGGCCACAAAGAGAACCTGCCCTACCTGCCCGATGGCAAGTTCCAGCGTTCGACCCGGCTCAACGTCGCCGAGATGAAACTTCGTGGCGGCCTCGCGCGCATGGGCCGCGTGCTGACGCCCTATCGCGCTGGAGTCACCACGGACGGCCTGAAGCACAACAAATACCGCATGCAGTGCTTCGGACGTGGAGCCTGCAATCGCCGGGCGGGCGGCTGCGACATTCACGCGGCTTTCGACTCTCCGACCGGACTGATACTTCCGGCAATAGACACCGGCAACCTCACGGTGCGAACCAACGCCACGGTCAACCAGGTCCTCGTAGACAAGAACACCGGCAAAGCGAGCGGCGTCTCCTTCATCGACACAGACACAATGAGAGCCTACGAGGTAAAGGCCAAAGCGGTTGTCCTCGCTGCCTCGACGCTCGAGTCGGCGCGCCTCCTGCTCCTTTCGAAGTCCGAGAAGTACCCCAATGGCATTGCCAACTCGAGCGGCCACGTCGGCCACAACTTCTGCGAGCACGTCATGGGCCCGGCGTGAACGGGATCATGAAGGAGCTGATCGGCAAGCCGCACACACTCGACGACGGGCGGCCCGGCGGCTTCTACGTACCGCGCTTCCGGAATCTCAAGGACGACAAGCTGCCGTTCATTCGCGGCTACGGCTTCGAAGGGAGCAGCGGCTCGTCGATGTACCCATCGAACACCGGCGCGCCGGGTATCGGCTCGAGCTACAAGAAGGCGGTTCGCGACTACGCCGGCGCCTATATCGAGCATGGGCGGCTTTGGAGAAGTCCTCGCGCGCTACGAGAATTACATGGACCTGGACCCCGAGGTCAAAGACAAGTGGGGCATCCCGGCGCTCAGGTTCCACTACAAGTTCGGTGACAACGAGAAGAAGATGTGCGCCGACATGGTCGAGCAGGCGAGGGAGATGTTCGACGAGGCCGGCTTTGAGATCATCGATCGCGACCGCGGCATTCTGACCGAGGGCTGGTCGATTCACGAGCTCGGCACTTCGCGCATGGGCACCGATCCGAAGACGTCGGTCGTCAACCAGTTCCAGCAGTCGCACGACGTCAAGAACATCTTCGTAGTCGACGGCAGCACTCACGTCAGCGCTTCGTGCCAGAATCCCACCTGGACGATCATGGCGCTCTGCTGGCGGTCATGCGACTACCTGGCCGATCAGTTCAAGAAGGGAGACCTGTGATGGCTGACTTGAAGCGGCGCGAAATGCTTCAGTTGACGGCGGGCGCGGCGATCGGTTCGCGCCTCATCAGGCTCGAGGCTCCAGCGCAGACGAAGGCGCCGGCAAAAACAAAGCACGCCTTCTTCACTCCCGACGAATTCGCCATGGTCGATGAGCTGAGCGAGATAATCATCCCTACCGACGATCACTCGCCGGGAGCGCGCGCGGCGGGCGTGGCCGCCTACATCGACTCGAATCTCGCCGAGTCGTTTATGGACGAGCCAAAGAAGCGATGGCGTGAAGGCCTGCAGCGTGTCAATCAGCTCTCGACGGAGATGAACGGAAAAGCGCTTATGGCAGCCACACCTGAGCAGCGGCTGGCTGTCCTGACTCGGATGGCTCAGAACGAGGAGAAGCCCGAGAAGCCGGAGGAACTCTTCTTCAGAGAGCTGAAGGGCCGGACGGCATACGCCTACTACTCATCCAAGATAGGCATCCACACCGAGATGGAATACAAAGGCAACACCTACCAGAGGGTCTACGCCGGCGAAGAGCTGAAGTAGCCACAAGAAAGCGCAAAAACCACAAAAGGTGAGAAAGCAGTTTTTGTGTTTTTTGTGCCTTTTTGTGGCCAATTCTTTAAAAATATGCGGTACATCATTCATGGAGCCGGCGCAGTAGGAAGCCTTGCTGGAGGAATGCTCGCGGAAGGCGGCTCGAAAGCAGTCCTCGTCGCGCGCCCCGCGCACGCCAAGGCGATCAACGAGCATGGTCTCATGATCCGCAATCGCAATGGCGATCGCCGGATCACGAACCTCGAAGCGGTCACCTCGGCCGAGCAGATAACTCCACAGCCCGATGACGTCATCATGCTCGCGGTCAAGAGCTCTCAGACTGCGGCATCCGTAGCCGAACTGCGCGACGTCTTCGACGAAGAGACGCCGGTCGTCTGCCTTCAGAATGGCGTCCGCAATGAAGAGCTCGCCGCGCGCAGATTTCGCCGCGTCTACGGTGGAATGGCCGGACTCAGCGCAACGATCAACGAGCCGGGAGTCATCTCGCAATCCCTTGACCTCATGCTCGGCGTGGGCAACTACCCGCTCGGCATCGACGAGACCGCGCGGGCCATCGCGGCCGATCTCCTTCGCGGCGGATTCAAGGCGACCACCCACGAGCGGATCATGGCCGTCAAATGGACCAAGCTGCTGCTCAACCTGAACAACGCGCTGATTGCGATCACCAACGTCTCACTTCAGCAGGCTCGCTCCGAACCGGCGACGCGCAAGTTTTTTGCCAATACGATGGAGGAAGGGCTGAACGCCCTGATGAAGGCAGAGATCACCATCGACGATCCGAACAACCCGTACGACGTGCGCGCGCAGGTTGCCACGCTTCGAAGCGGCGAAGTAAAGCCACCGCCAACGGTACCGGAGCATTTGAGGACCTACTCGTCAACCTGGACCGACCTGAAGCGGCGCCGCGGCGAGACAGAGAGCCAGTACTTCAACGGAGAGATAGTCCTGCTGGGAGAGAAGAACGACTTCCCGACACCTTACAACACGACGCTTCTGAGGGTTGTTGAGCAGATGGCAGCGCTTCGAGAATTACCCGGCCGCTATACAGTAGAAGAGCTGGAAGAGATAGCCACAAAAAGCACACAAGTCACAAAGGAAACAGGCAACTGACTTCTTTTTGTGTTTTTGTGCCTTTTGTGGCTACTCCGGGTATTTGACCATCGTTACTTCGTTCCCACGCTCGTTATAGCAGACCTCATCCATGATGTGCTGGATGAGCATCAGCCCGCGGCCGGATGGCTTGAAGAGATTATTCGGGTCGCACGGGTCGGGAACGCTTGCCGCATCGAAGCCGGGCCCTTCATCGCGAACAGTGAACTTGGCGGCCCTGGCCGAGATCTCGGCGCGAATGTGAACCTTCCTCGATCGGTCTTCCTGATTGCCGTGACGGATGGCGTTGGTCAGTGCCTCATCGAGCGCAATGAAGATATTTGACGCTGCCGGCCGGACGACGCCGAACTTGGCTGCGCGATCCACAAGGTAGGAGAGCACGCCGTCCAGGTACTTGATGTCGCTCGGCAGCTCGATCTCGATGACCTCCCGGATTTCCGGAAGCGGCGGCGCATTCTCGATCCGGCGCATCTTGTAGGAGAGCGCCTTCTCGACAATCTTCTCGAGCTCGGCGAACTCGTAGGGTCGCTGGAGAAATCCGCTGACACCCAGCCTAAAGGCCTTGCGGACATTGACGGCGCCGGGACTGGTCGAAACGACTACCGGAGCGCGCAGCTTGCGCCCAACCGTCGAGATCAGCTCGAGGCTGTCGGCATCGCCGTCCTCATGTCCTGTCTGACGTGCGGTGAGATCTATGATCAGGAGGTCAAAATCCTGGTGGGCGAGCTTTTCGAGGGCTTCGCGGCTTGAGGCGACGACCGTCGTCTCGTGGCGGCGGCCACCCAGCATGCGCTTGATCGACCCACGAGACTCCTCGTCGTGCTCTACGATGAGTATTCTGGCCTTATTCAACGCGTGGCTAGGCCGCGCAGCGCAATGCGGGGCATCCTCTCCTTTCCCGAGACAACAAGTACCAGATTTATAACGCCTTGGCAAGTTTGGAGTGCGGCGCCCTGTCGCCGCCTTAAGTTACGAATGAGCGCCAATAACATTGGCTATGTATCTACATTGTTGACACATACCGCAGATCATAGTGCAGAATAGATCCAGACGATCGAGTGCGGGTGAAAGTGAAGGGTACGGTGAAGAAATGGGGAAATAGCGCGGCGGTCCGCATCCCTGCGTGCATGCATGGAGGCGGCGCATCTTCAACTCGACGAGGAGGTTGAGCGTGCGCGAAGAAGAGGGCCGAATTGTCATAGAACCCTGTGCGCAAGAAGGTCATACAAGCTGGATGAACTGCTGAAGGGTATTACTTCCAGTAACAGGCACGAACCCCTCGACTTTGGTCCTCCAGCCGGCAACGAGGTCTGGTGATGCCACGCCGCTATGTGCCTGACGCGGGCGACGTCGTGTGGCTGAATCTTACGCCTCAAACAGGACATGAGCAGGCGGGACGCCGTCCGCGCTCGTCCTTAGTCCGGCGGCCTATAATGCCAAAACAAGCCTGATGCTCTGCTGTCCGATGACGACGCAGATCAAGAACTATCCGTTTGAGGTGCTCACCGGTGACGGCGCCGTCCTGGCCGATCAGATAAGGAATCTCGACTGGCGTTCCCGCAAGGCCAGGCTGAAAGATCGAGTTTCGCCCGACGTGCTGGCTGAAGTTCGCGGAAAAATCCTCGCGCTTATTGGCTGAATGCCACATCGTCGAAATGGGGCGACCGGCGAAGTATGGAGTGCGGCGACTTGTCGCCGCTTTAGCGTTAGTCAATGCAATATCTAAATCAAAAGCGGCGACAGGTCGCCGCACTCCAAAAAGTTGACACCGGCAGAGGCGGACTCCGCCTGCCTTATTGTGTTCTTGTGTCCTTTGCGGCCAGCCGAATCTCAAAGCCCACTGGCTGACCGTCACCCCCTGCTTTGGGCGTCCTTACGATCACCGATCGCTGATTATTCTCCGTCGTCGACGTGAGCGTGGCCGCGCTCATCTTCACCTGCTCGGAGAATGTGTGGAGCTCCTGTTGCTCCTCTGGCGTCAATTCGTGCGGAGCAGGAAGGGTTAAGAAAGCCGGAGTCATAATTGGCGCAGACGAAAGGATCACTTTGAAAGCTGTCCTCGTCCCGATTGAGCCGAGCTTGAGCCCGGACTTACAACTCTCAGGCGGGAAAACATAGTCGGCGCCGGCCTCAATAATATTGGGCTTCGGGCATGAGCCGCCAATTGATTGCCCGGTAAGGTATGTCGTCAGCGCATTCTTTGCGCCTTCGGCGATGATGTACAGATAACCGCGTGTGGATGGAATGAAATGAAATCTGAACTCCTGCCCTTCGACGGGGACAATATCCTTGATCCGATTCGGCTGTCCGGGCACTTCCACATCGAGGTAGTACCGCATCACGACTACACCAGCTTCAATCGGAGCTACGGTAGCGTGTCCATTCCCGCTCGTTGAATTGGATGATTTAGGGATCATCACGATTGCCAGAATAAGCAGAAGCAGTCCAGGCACTGACATGATGATCGCTGCCTTGCGCCAGCGTGACGGCTGAGCTATCTCGGCGACCTCTGGCTGCGTCAAGACAGCAGTCGGTCCGGCATAGTCCGGCAATGTTGATAGCTCTTCCTTTCCCTGCAAGCCTTCTTTCATTGCCCCAGCCGTGGCCGGACGTCCCTGAGGGTCCAACGAGAGGGCCCGGTGCAGGCAGGAAGCCAGCGAAGCTGGTATACCGGAGTTCAATTCGCTCGCCGGCCTCAGCGGGTCCGGCCTTCCAGCCAATTGCTCCGCGGCGCGCGCGGCAGCATTTATCGGCACCTGTCCCGTGGTCAGGTGATAGATAGTCGCTGCCAGCGAATACAGATCGCTCCGTGGATCCGTACCCGCTTTCTGCATCTGTTCGAGCGGTGCGTAGCCCGCTGTGTATCCGTGGACGCTGTACCCCAGGTGTGACATCTCAGTGGCTGCACCTTTTGCCAGGCCAAAGTCCAGAAGGATAATCTCGCCGCGTGGAGTCAGCTTGAGATTTTGAGGCTTTATATCACGATGCACGATTGGCGGTTCGTATGTGTGCAGGTAATTGAGCGCTTCGAGTAATTGGTTCGCCCAATGCAAGACCTGGTCGGCCGGAAATGGCCCCTCGCCTCTTTGAATTCGCTCCTCAAGCATCTCTCCCAGGATCTTTGCCTGGTATGAATTGCATGACCAGGAACTGTTGTCCCCCCTCAGTGAAGAAATCGGTCACCACTGGCAAGGCCGCGTGGCGCAGGTGGTTCAACAATCGAGCCTCGCGCTCGAAAGCCTTGCGAAGGAAGTCCCGGTCAATGCACGCCTCCTTCAGGGCTACCGTATTGCCGAAACGCTGATCTCTGGCCATGTAGACGGTGCCCATGCCGCCCTTCGCGAGCTGGCGAATTACGCGATAGCGCTCCTGGAGTAGCGTGTCGGGAGCAAGCACTGAAATCAGTCGCGAGATATTTGGAGTGCGGCGACCCTGGGACCGCGGGCGTCCCGCCTGCATGTCTCGAAGGCTGCCTTTTCGCAGTCATGCGGGTGGGACGCCCGCGGTCCCAGGGTCGCCGCAACTGCAACATTACCGTTTACCTTCGAGACTCGCCCATTCACCCGATTGAATGAAGCTGGCCCAGTAGTACGGGTGCCTTCTTGTCGGGCTGCGCAGCATCCTCAACTGCACGTCTCGCATCGCCGCGCTCCGCCCTTCACCACGCTGCAACCCCTGATAGTAGGCTATCATCAGGTCTCGCGTGCCGATGTCAGACACGGGCCATAGACTCATAACCTGTGTCTCACTCCCTGCCAATACCAGGGCACGCCGCAGGCCATAGACCCCATCACCATTCTTCACCTCGCCCACTCCGGTGTCGCAGGCTGAGAGCACCACCAGCTTCGTGCCCCAGAGGTTGAGCCCGGCGGCCTCCTTTGCGGTCAGCACACCGTTGTCCACGCTGCCCCCGTTGCCCCCGTTCTCCCCGTGCAGGTTGGCTCCGGCCAGCGCCAATCCTGAGCGCAGTAACGGATCAACAAGGACTCCGTTTTCCGGGCTCACTCTGTTTATGACTGTGAGACCAATGCTGCGACTATTTGACGGTCCGGGCTTCTCATCCTTAAGGAAGAAGCCATGGGTGGCGATATGAAGGATGCTGGGCGCATTCGCCTGCTGGAGCGCCGTCTTGGTGGCTTGCTCACCCGTCAGCACCTTGCCTTGCGGCAGGATTGCTTTCAGAGCCTTTGCCTCGCCCGCAGTCCCCGGCAGTGGAGGAAACCATGCGCGCGAGAAGTCGGGCATGGCTGGTCCCGCTCGCATCGCTCTCGATCGGGAGAGCGATCTTCCGGCTCTGTGAGTAGGCGATGTGTGAAAGACCGAAAGCCGGATTGGCAACCACGAGCGGGCCTGTCCTGCTTTCGCGCGGAACCTGCAGACGGAGCAGATCGCGGCCGCTTGTCAAATAGCTGATCTCGTAGCTCTCGACCAGATACTGGTTCTGCTCATTGACGAGCGCGGCGAAAGGGATGAGATTGAGCGATCCATCCGGCGAGATCAGCAGGCGGCGCGTCGATCCGAGCGTCCCGCGCACGGGACGCATAACCTGCTCGTCGAGAGTCACGGGCAAGACGTTTCACATCAGTGCGCTGCGGGTTGCGCAAAGCCAGTCGCAGCGCGGCGACGTTTCGATCGATCGTAGCTGCTTCGCCCAGATCGGCCCAGCGAGGCTCTCCTTTGGCGGAAAGGGTATAGACGACATAACGTGCGGGGCCGAATCTCCTGGTCTTTACATCGTAAGGCCGGTAGACAGCGAACTCGAGGAGAGCGGCGCCTTCGGGAATTGCTGCCTGGATGGTCTCCAATGAGATAGGCTGCGTTGTTGTACGGAATTCGGCACTTCGGGCGCTGAGTGAGGCCTCAGCCTTATCGACTTCATCCGTCAGTTCCTGAAGACGCACGCGGTATTCCGCAAATTGGTTGTTGACGGGCCCCCGTAACGTAAGAGATGCGAGCTTCGTACCCGCCGTGCTGAGCTGGTTGAAGAGAGCCTGGTCCTGTGAGTCGGCGCGTTGGCGCAGCGTGGAAATGGTGCCGCTCATGGCATCCAATGCTCGGCCCTTGCGCCGCAAAAGTGTGCTGATGGCCAGCTTCAGCGCCTCGGTGTTATCAGGATTCAGCCTGGCATGCATAGACAGTATCTGATCGGTCTCGTCCCGCGAGAGCGCAAGAGCGCCGGCAATACTGGCGTTCGGAGCCCGTGGCAAAGTTGCGATTGAAATTGGATTCACCGATCGCTGCCGACCTGCGTTCCAGTTCGACGGCCTGAGCCATCTTTCCCGGTTGCCTGGTAGAGCAAGGCGAGTCGATTGAGCGAAGCGGCGACATCCGGGTGCTCAGAGCCGAGGGCTCTCTCCTGAGTCGGCAGAGCGCGCTGATAGAGCGCCTCGGCTACCTGATAGTCGCCTTTCGAGTGGTATAGCCATGCAAGATTGCTTTGCAGGAGAGCGGAATGCGGATGGTCAGGGCCGACCGCCTTCTCCGCTGATGGCGAGAGCCCGTTTAGCGAGTGGCTCAGCGCGAGCGTAGTCGCCTTGAGCCTCATACAGGATTGCGAGGTTATTGAGTGGATCGCCAACACTGGGGTGCTCGGGCCCAAGCGCCTTCTCGAGAATTGCCAGTGCCCGCAGTTGAAGCGGCTCGGCCTGTGCGTATTCCCCCTGGTAGTAGTAAAGCAGAGCAAGGTTGCTTAGCGACTGTGCGACTTTCGGGTGCTCGGCACTTAGGTTCTTTTCAAGGATTTCCCGCCCGCGCCGTGAAAACCGTTCGCCTTGCGCATAATCGCCCCTGAGCCGGGACAGCTCGGCGAGGTTTATGAGCAGCCGCCGCGACCTCCGTATTGTCCGGACCATACACCTTCTCATAGATTGCAAGAGCGCTTGCGAGGAGCGGATCGGCCTTCGCGTACTCACCCTTGGCCTCATAGAGGAGCCCAAGATAGTTTTGCGTGACCGCAAGGTCAGGATGTACTGGTCCGAATAATGACTTTTGAATCTCCAGCGCTCGGAGGTAGAGCGGCTCGGCCTGGGCGTAGTCGCCCCTGTACTGGTAGACCGACGCCAAATGACAAAGCGTGATGGCAAGGTCCGGGTGCACTGGACCTACAGTCTTCTCGAGGATTGCCAGGGCGCGCCGGAAAAGCGGGTCGGCCCGCTCATAGTCACCCTCGTCCTTATAGAGAAGTGCGAGACTGTTTAAAAACACGGCAACATCAGAATTGTCGGGCCCTTCTGCCTTCTCAAAGATTTTGAGCGAGCGCTCGAGCAGTGGCTCGGCCTCCAGGTAATGCCTTTTTGGCGGTATAGCTCGCCAAGGTTATGAAGTGAGATAGCAACGTCAGAATGCTCGGGACCGAGCGCCTTCTCGCGGATCGCCAGCGCGCGTTTGTCCAGCGGCTCGGCCCGCGTATAGTCGCCCTTTGCCGTGTATAACGCGGCAAGATTGCTGATCGTATCGGCGACTTCCGGATGCTCAAGGCCGAGCTGGCTCTCCTGGATCGCCAGCGCCCGCCTGTAGAGCTGCTCAGCGCGTTCGAGGTGGCCCTGAAGTTTGCAGTACACACCGAGAAGGTTGAGCAGTGACGCCATCTCGGGGTTATTACCGCCGCCGGCCTTTTCGCAGAGCTCCAGTGCCCGTTCGAGACGCGGAATGGCATCGGTGTATTTGCCCTCATTTGCCAGCCCCATGGCCTCAGCGCGCAATCGATGTGATTCCATGATCAGCTTATCCTGCTCAGTAGCGGCTCGCAGCTCCACGATCTTCACTTCGTAGCGCGCTGCTTTTGCATTCTTCTCGAGCGAGCGCACCTCGAGCCGGTAGCCTCCCGAACTCGCCGCCACCCACGTGACGGGCTCCGGGCCGGTAGTGCCGTTCGGGCTGTCCACTTCGATCAGCTTCTTGTCCTCCGGATCAAAGAGCGTCAATACGACGTCGATCCCCTTCTGCTCGACTACTGCATCCAGGAATTGACCGGCCGCGAGCGTGATCCGGTACGAGTGGACCTGCCCCCCGGCGAGCTCGCGCTCAATGGGCCTACCCAGTTCGAGGACTTGCACGTCCTTCGTCTGTGTTGCGGAAAAGAGCAAGATACCGACCACTATGGCAAGGCGCACAAGTCTTCCTATTTGTGAATGAAATCCACCTTCAGGACCAGCAACTTTGTCTCAGGCGAGCTATTCATCATGATGACTGACGGTTCAGGAGCGCCCGGCGGGAAGCTTGATCCCACGCGTGGCCGATTCGCGCTCTACTGCTGATTGGGCGTGACCCGGGTCGTTTTTCCGACTGACCAGGGTTGCGCTTTCGAGCCTGGCTACAATAGGGAGCCACACCATCCCGGCCGGTCGCCATGCGCAATTATTCAGGTTCGCACCGCACGCTGTCTGCAGCTGTGTCCCGGTTGGCACTCCCGCCAGAGGGGTCCTCGAAATTACAAAGTAGAGGTGTTCAGTCGCCGGCTCGCCCTGCACCTCAAACCAGCGATTATTGGAATTGCTCTCCATGCTCGAAGGCACCTCGTATTGCACGTGCCCGACAACCCGGTTACGGCCGGCGTTCAGGCGTGGGTTGGGAAAGATCATTTCGGGCTCGCCATCATTCTCGGAGTTGAAGACGTGACAAATACCCGTCCGCGTTTGGCTCAATCACCAATCGAAGGCGATCGCCCTTATGGAATTCATCTTCAGAGGAGGCGCGCATCGGAGCGCCATCGGGGGCCTGCTTGAATATCGTGTAGCCGAGGCCAAGGCGAACTCCTGAGGGGGCTGGCTGTGCGGCCTTTTTAACCGGCTCCTTCGGTCGTGTATCCAGGAAGGAATCACGCGTCTGGTCGCGCATCGGGGCAAGTTTTTCTGGGGCTCGTGGGGCTGGCGGGGATTGTGGGGCTTGTGCTGTTGCCGGCAGCGGCCAACTCACGACCACAGTCAATGACAGCAGCTTAGGATAGCCTTGAGATTCATAATGCTCCATTCGAATGCTGGCTGGCTGATGCCAGGTCTCGACGGCTTGGACGGGAACGGCTACTCCCGGGTACCTGGCGGTCATCATAATCGCACAATCCCGACGTACAAACTAGAGTGTGAGTTGGTTGACACCCGCAGACCCGCAGCGCTGAATGCGACCTCGTTGAAACGCGGCGACGGGCTAAGTATGGAGTGCGGCGACCTCTCGCCGCTTTAGCGTTAGTCATGCAGTATCTAAATCAAAAGCGGCGACAGGTCGCCGCACTCCAAAAAGTTGACACCGGCAGAGGCGCGACTTAGATTCAATCGCAAATGATCAGAATCACTCGTTACTCCCTTCCACTTCTACTTGCGCTGACGATCGCGTCTTATGCCCAGCAGCCCGATCCGTCAACGCTCACGCTCGAGCGCATCTTCAGCTCGAAAGAGTTTACCTCTCAGCCGTTCGACGATGAGCACTGGCTCGAGAAGGGCGCCGCCTACGCGATGGTCGAGCCCTCGCCGAGCGTCAAGGACGGCAAGGACATTGTCCGCTACGAGACCGGCTCGGGCCGCCGCACCATCCTCGTTTCCGCCGGCGACCTCATTCCGTCCGGCGAAACAAAACCTCTCGACATCGACGAATTCGAGTGGTCAGCCGACGGCACGAAGCTGCTGATCTTCACCAACTCGGTCAAGGTCTGGAGGGTGAACACGCGCGGCGACTACTGGGTGCTGACGCTTACTGGCAGCTCGAAAAAGCTGCAGAAGCTTGGCGGGGACGCCAAACCTTCGACGCTCATGTTTGCCGCCATCTCACCTGACGGTAAGCAGGCCGCCTATGTGCGGGAAAACAACCTCTACGCCGAGCGCCTTGAGGACAGCCCTCAGGACAAAAAGATCACGCAGCTCACCCATGATGGCTCGAGAACGATCATCAACGGCACATCCGACTGGGTCTACGAAGAGGAGTTCGATCTGCGAATCGGCTGGCACTGGAGCCCGGACAGCCGCTCGATCGCCTACTGGCAGTTCAATACCGAAGGTATTCGCGAGTTCGATCTGATCAACAACACCGACTCGCTCTACCCGGTGATCAAACCTGTGCAATACCCGAAGGCCGGACAGCCGAACTCGGCGGTTCGCATCGGCGTAGTCAGCGCCGATGGCGGGGAGCCTCGCTGGCTCGAGCCTGTGGGCGATCCGCGCAACAGCTACATTCCTTTCATGGACTGGGCTGGAAACTCGGAGGAGATCGTCCTGCAGCACGTGAGCCGCAAGCAGAACCGGTTCGAGGTCATGCTCGTCGACGCCCGGACGGGGCGCGCGCGGACTGTGCTGACCGAAGAGGACGAAGCCTGGATCGACTTCCGGACGAACGACTTCCACTGGCTTGAGGGAGGCAAGGCGTTCACCTGGACCAGTGAGCACGAAGGCTGGCGCCAGGCCTACGTAGTATCTCGGGACGGCAAATCCAGGAGGCTGGTCACGCCGCGCGGAGTTGATGTCATCAGCATCGACGGCGTCGACGAGAAGGGCGGCTGGCTCTACTACACGGCATCCCCCGAGAACGCGACGCAGCGCTACCTCTTCCGCGCCCGGCTGGACGGCAGCGGCAAGGCTGAGCGTGTGACGCCCGCAGCGCAGGCTGGGTCGCACATCTACCGCGTGTCACCGGATGCCGCCTGGGCCTTTCACATTTATTCGAGGTTCGACACGCCTCAGCGGATCGAGCTTGTTCGATTGCCAGCACATTCAGTGGCGCGTGTGGTGTTGGACAACGCTGAGGTGAGCGCAAAACTGGAGCGCATCCGGCGGAAGCCACCCGAATTCTTCCGCGTCGATGTTGGAAATGGAGTGCAGCTCGACGGCTGGATGATCAAGCCGCCCGACTTCGACCAATCGAAGCGCTATCCCGTGCTCTTCTTCGTCTACGGCGAGCCGATGGGCCAGATGGTAGTCGACCGGTGGGGAGAGCCTACCTACCTCTGGCACGCGATGCTTGCGCAGCAGGGCTACATCGTCATCTGCGTGGACAACCGGGGGACGCCGTCGCCGCGCGGGCGGGCATGGCGCAAGGTGATCTACCGCAAGATCGGGGTGATTGCATCGGAGGACCAGGCGGGCGCGGTGCGCGCGATCGCGAAGTGGCCGTTTGTGGATGCTTCGAGGATCGGTATCTGGGGCTGGAGCGGCGGCGGTTCGATGACGCTCAACATGATGTTCCGCTATCCGGATCTCTACCGGATGGGAATGGCGGTGGCGCCGGTGACGGACCTGCATTACTACGACACAATCTACGAAGAGAGGTACATGGGCCTGCCGCAGGAGAACGAAGAGGACTACAAGCGAAGCTCACCGATAACGTTTGCGGGCCAGTTGAAGGGGCGGCTGCTGCTGGTGCACGGGACGGGGGATGACAACGTGAACTATCAGAATACCGAGGCGCTGATCAATGCGCTGGTGGCGGCGAATAAGGCTTTTACGCTGATGTCCTACCCGAATCGGACTCACAGCATCAGCGAGGGAGAGGGGACGACGAGGCACCTGTTTGAGCTGCTGACGAGATATCTGCATGAGAATCTGCCAGCGGGTCCGGGCGGCGGTGACTCAGTACGGATGTCGTCGAGTAGATAGCTGACGTAAGACCTCGCGATGGACTGTTTTGCGCCTTGTCTTCGTGCACCAGGATGTATCAGTTCTGACGTGATAGCCATCCACGGTTAGGTCCTGTGCGATTAGTTAGGTAACGCATGTGAGTCGGTTGACACCCGCAGACCAGCATCATAGATTCAAGTTCCTATGACGAGACTCAGATATCGCTCGGTCGCCCTGCTTCTTGTCTTGTTTCTGGGTACTACAGGTCCTGGGACCGCGGGCGTCCCGCCCGCATGGCTTCGCCATAGCTCCGACGCGTCTATGCCCAGCAGTCCGATCCGTCAACGCTCACGCTCGAACGCATCTTCAGCTCGCGCGAGTTCGCCTCTCAGCCCTTCGGCCCGGCCCGATGGCTCGAGAAGAGCGCCGCCTACACGGTCGTCGAGCCCTCTCCGACCGTCAAAGACGGGAAGGACATCGTCCGCTACGAGGCTGACTCGGGCCAGCGCAGCATTCTTGTGCCCGCGAGCGACCTCATTCCCTCAGGCGAGACAAAACCTCTCGGCATCGACGACTACCAGTGGTCCGAAGACGGGACGAAGCTCCTCATCTTCACCAACACGGCCAAGGTCTGGCGGCAGAACACGCGCGGCGACTACTGGGTGCTGACGCTCTCGGGCGGCCCGAAGAGACTTCAGAAGCTCGGCGGCAGCGACGCCAAGCCCTCGACGCTCATGTTCGCGGCCTTCTCTCCCGACGGTAAGCAGGTCGCCTATGTGCGCGAGAACAACCTCTACTGCGAAGGTCTCGCGGATGCAAAGATCACGCAGCTGACGAACGACGGCTCGCAGACGATCATCAACGGGACATCCGACTGGGTCTACGAAGAGGAGTTCAACCTGCGGAACGGCTGGCACTGGAGCCCTGACAGCCGCTCGATCGCCTACTGGCAGTTCAATACCGAAGGCGTCCGCGACTTCTATTCTGATCAACAACACCGATTCGCTCTACCCGATGATCAAGCCGGTGCAATACCCAAAAGCAGGCCAGCAGAACTCCGCCGTTCGCATCGGCGTAGTCAGCGCGGGCGGCGGCAGCACCGTCTGGCTCGAGCCGGTCGGCGATCCTCGGAGCGACTACATTCCATTCATGGAGTGGGCGGGCAACTCGGAGGAGATCGTCCTCCAGCACATCAATCGCAAGCAGAACCGGATCGAGGCTCATGCTTGCCGATGCGAAGACGGGACGCGCGCAGACCGTGCTGACCGCGGAGAACGAAACGTGGCTCGACCTGCGCACAGAGGATTTCCGCTGGCTGAACGGCGGCAAAGAGTTCACCTGGACGAGCGAGCGCGAGGGCTGGCGCCAGGCCTACGTCTATTCTCGGGACGGCAAATCGAAGAGGCTGGTCACGCCAGGCGGAGTGGACGTGATCAGCATCGACGGCGTGGACGAGAAGTCCGGCTGGCTCTACTACTCGGCCTCGCCCGAGAACGCGACGCAGCACTACCTCTATCGCGCCCGGCTCGACGGCAGCGGCAAGGCCGAGCGTGTCACACCTTTGGCGCAGCCGGGCTGGCATACCTACAGGATCTCGCCTGACGGAGCGTGGGCTTTTCACGTCTCGTCGAAGATGTCAACGCCTTCAACGATCGATCTCGTGAGGCTGCCGGGCCATTCGGTTGCGCGAGTGCTGGCGGAAAACGCTCAGCTCAAGGAGAAGCTGGCGGCGATCAGGCGGCGGCCGGTGGAATTCTTTCGCATCGATGCCGGGAGCGGAGTCGAGCTTGATGCCTGGATGATCAAGCCGCCCGATTTCGACCAGACGAAGCGCTATCCGGTGCTCTTTTACGTCTATGGCGAGCCGGGGAGCCAGACGGTGGTCGACCGCTGGGCGCGGCCCCAGTTACCTCTGGCACGCGATGCTCGCGCAGCAGGGCTACATCGTCATCAGCGTGGACAACCGGGGGACGCCGGCGCCGCGCGGGCGGGCGTGGCGCAAGGTGGTCTACCGGAAGATCGGGGTGATTGCGTCGGAGGACCAGGCGGCCGCGGTGCGCGCGATCGAGAAGTTCCCGTTTGTGGATGCTTCGAGGATCGGCATCTGGGGCTGGAGCGGCGGCGGCTCGATGACGCTGAACATGATGTTCCGCTACCCGGATCTCTACCGGATGGGGATGGCGGTGGCGCCGGTGACCGACCTGCACTACTACGACACGATCTACCAGGAGCGGTACATGGGCCTGCCGCAGGAGAACGAAGAGGACTACAAGCGAAGCTCACCGATAACGTTTGCGGGCCAGTTGAAGGGGAGGCTGCTGGTGGTGCACGGGACGGGGGATGACAATGTGCACTACCAGAATACCGAGGCGCTGATCAATGTCTTAGTTGCTGCGAATAAGCCATTTACGCTGATGTCCTACCCGAATCGGACTCATAGCATCAATGAGGGGGCGGGGACGACGAGGCATCTGTATGAGTTGCTGACGAGATATTTGCATGAGAATCTGCCGGCGGGTCCAGGCGGGGGTGACTCAGTGCGGCTATCGTCGGGTCGATGACCGTCAATATCTAGCGACGCTATTCTCACATCGTTACGCTTTATACATCTTTTTTTCATTGCTAGTGGAATTTGACCGCGATTTGGCCGCCTCTAATTATTGAGGGCCTTTTATTTGCTATGCTCCATCAGAGTCGACATTTGGTCTTGCGCATTCGTTGGATGTCGGCACCGATGATTTGAGTTCAGGCCTCCAATTGAACGCGTGAGTGCGACGCGAGCTCGGCCGAATATGGGATCTGCCAGTAAATGTCAATACGGAACTTGCGTTGGTTCTTGGGAAGGCTGTTCAGTATGTTACTGAGCGAATCCGCTTGCAGATGGTGTGCAAGGCGGCCACTGCGGTGAGTGTTTTGAGTTCCATGGAGGACTGATTGAAACAGCGCGGTGGCACAAGTTCAGCAAGACTCGCTTAGCGAGAAAATATGGACCTTAATCTGCTAGAGGTATGTGTGGATCATTGAGAGGGTGTAAGGCAGGGCATCTAATGGGGCGATTGCGGTTAAATGTGATTACAGTATCGATAGCGCTAACTATCGCGGTCCAACTTGTATCAGGACAAGGTGCGGATGTCATTCCGGGAAAAGAGCTTGATGTGGTTGGTGTTCCGCCAATTCCTTCAAGTGTCCTTAAGGCCACGAAACGCTATACAGGCGGCTACGGCCTGCCTTTGGCAGGGTGGGATCCTTTAAAGCGTGAGGTGTGGGTAAAGGGAATGTCAACCATCGCTTGGGTTTCACGAATCGAAACACCAAATAGACAGCAGATGGAATGGCTCTATCTTCAATCAAGCGGTATCTACGACATATACTTTCAACCACAATCAAAGTACCTGATCTACAACAAGGATCCTGAATGGCGACGAGATGTTTCATATGTACCTGTATGACATCGGAACTCATCGAACCACCATTCTCACGGATGGCAAATCTCGCAATACCGAACCAGTGTGGTCAAGACATGGGCAACAGGATTCTTTACAGCGTCTCTGCGTCTAAAGGCCTCGGTGTCAGCTTGGGATTGATGGACCCCTTTCATCCCTCCAGCAGCCACATTTCTGGTCAAGTCAACAGGAAATTACCTCAAGGCATCGGACTGGTCACCCGATGACAAGAAGGCTCTCTTTTGTGAGTTTACGTCCAATGTTGCAAGCCACCTCTGGTTGATAGACGTGGCGACCGGTGAAAAGGAATTGCTCTCGCCATTTGCGGCGTCGCTCGAAGCCTATTTTGAGGCGCCACAGTTTAGCCGGGACGGTATGGGCGTGTACGTTATCACCGACCAGAACTCAGAGTTCCATCGCCTAATCTATATGGACCTACGAACAAGGTCGGTCTCAGTTCTGTCCCAGGACATCAAATGGGATGTCGATGATTTCAACGTCCCTGATGGCAATTCGCTGGCGTTCACCGTGAATGAGGACGGTATTTCGAGACTTTACGTTCTTGATGTCAAAAGTGGTCAACGTAAATCAATTGACAAGCTGCCGATTGGCGTCATTTCTGGCCTGAAATGGCATCTCAATTCGATGGAAGTAGCATTCAATGTGCGATCGACGCGGTCACCCTCAGATATCTATTCTTTAGACGTGAAAACCGGTAACGTGGAAACGTGGTCCACTTCTTCGCTTGGCGATCTGGATACAAGTGCATTTGCATTGCCTGAAGCGATTCGCTGGCAGAGCTTCGACGGCCGAAACATCACCGGCTTTGTATATCGGCCCACAGCGCGATTTAACGGCAAACGCCCGGTCATCATTGACATTCACGGAGGCCCAGAAGATCAGTATCGCCCACAATATGGATATGAAGATAACTACTTTATCAACGAACTCGGCGTGGTAAAAATATACCCCAACGTTCGTGGCTCGTCGGGCTATGGGAAGACCTTTCTCAATCTTGATAACGGCCGTAGACGCGAGGATGCGGTCAAAGATGTCGGCGCCTTGCTTGATTGGATAGCTACTCAACCCGATTTGGATGCACAGCGGGTGATGGTGCAGGGTGCGAGTTACGGTGGCGACATGGCGCTGGCGGTATCGACAAAATACAGCGGCCGGATCCGCGCTGTTGTGTCAGACTGCGCGCCCTCTAATTTGGCGACCTTCATAGAGAACACTGAGGGTTGGCGACGGGATATTAGACGGGCGGAGTTCGGCGACGAAAGATATCGAAGATCAGGGCTTTTATGGACCAGTCGGCCCCAATAAACCATGTCGACAAACTTATGATGCCTACGATGATTATTCAGGGCAAGAACGACGCACGGGTGCCATATTCTGAGGCAGAGGACCTGGTACGGGAAATGACGAAGCGAGGTGCGCCGGTCTGGTATCTCCTCGCCAGAAATGAGGGTCACAATTTCACCTCCCAAGCTAATATAGAATTTAGGCTGTGTGCTGTGGTAATGTTTGTTAAGAAATACCTGCTAATCTAACCGCGCGTGTTTGGCGGCCGATGTAACACTGTAGTACCATCCAGGAGACGAGAATGAACAAAGGTCGTTTCGCCTATGTAATCCTCTCGGTTGTATTAGTGAGCGCCCTGCTCAATGCGACGCCTGTATATGCGGAAAGTTGGTGGCCGCAAGGTACCACCGAAAAGAAAGCCCCTCCTCCGCCTCCGCAAGCTCCTTCTAACAGTTCCGATGTGAATTGGCTGGTCGTATTGGTAAATAGTATTATCATCTGGTGAATGTGGAAGGAACCTTTTTAACGAAAGGGAGCTTGGCGCGTACACTGTAATGACCCTTAAGTTGGTTTAGGGAAATTGTGGTCAGATTCACCTACGTGTGGAGGGTGTGCATCGCCGTAACATTGGTGTTTACGACACCCTCACTCTTTTTCTCCCAGGAATTGCGGGGTGTGCTTAACCCACAGCTAAGTTATCCATCCAATCAAGTACGATCTAGCGAGCAAATACGGAGTGAGGAAGACTTGCTCGCTGCGCTGCTGAAATCGAGTCAGAGTCCTGGCAGCGATACGAGCACTTTTGAGACAACACGAATCTTTATTGGGCCGGTCGACTTGGGACTGATTCTATGGGTAAAGCCGCCGCGGCCTACTATCCGTCTCGGCCCGGGATTCAGCTTTTGCAATTTACCCGAGTGGCTGCTGAAGTAGCGGAGTGCCTAAACGACCGAGGATTATTAGGAATCCACGCTTTACAACGTGGCTAGGACATACTCTGGAATAGGACAAACGAAAGCCGGAATCGAGGCGTTTCTTGCAAGTAAACAAGCCTTTGAAAGCGCAGCGTCCCAACTTACTTCTGATCTACGTGTTGAGTGATCTGGCATCACTCTATTTGTATGCCGGGGACTACAGAAAATGCAAAACTACACGCTGATCAAAGTCTGATGCTGGCGCAGAGCTTAACGGGAAGTATTCACGAAGGGGCAATGCCGAACGAGTTCGGCATTGCGGGTGCCTTATCTACCCTTGGAGTGCTAAATCAACGCGACGGCAACTATAGTGAGGCGGAGCTCCAATTCGAGAAGGCAATTCGTCTTTACCGCGCACTAGGCGATCGCCACGTTGATGTCGATTATTATCTTGCCGACAATCTCGCAGCCTTGAGTAGAGTGCACAAGGCGGCCGGGGATCATAGGAGAGCCCTTTTGCTGCTCAGCCAATCGTTGGAGATCGCCCGGGGCCTGCCGGAAGAGATTCAGCTAGCGAGTGTATTGAACAGCTTGGGTGTACTTTACCTTGAGCAAGAAGACTACACGAAGGCATTTGACTATTTTGCTCAAAGCCTGACCATTTTTAACTCTCATGCTTGGCCAGAAGTGGCGATGGTCTTACTGAATATCGGAGTGACTCAGCAAAGACAAGGAAATTTAGACGGGGCGCTGGAGAGTTTTCAGAGGGCACTTGTTCAGGCCAAGGCTAAATCCGACCAGGATGTCGTGATTGCGGCAGGCGAAGGCCTTGGAACAGTCTATCGGGAGGTGGGAGATCACGAAGCCGCATTGAAGATACTCGGGAGCAGCGCTTCGTTGGCTAGGAGTAGTGGCGGACCGCACGAGATGCGCCGAGATCCTATGGCGTGAGGCCGAAGTGTTCGATGACATGCGCGATTTCGTTCAGGCCGAGGTACTGGCAAGGGAATCGCTCGAACTAGCTAAGCAGCTTCTGCTGCCCAAACTGTCGTACCTTGCGTCCACCACACTTGCGCAGGCGTATTTAGGTCAAAGCAAATCAGAGTTGGCTGCCGAATGTCTGAATCAGGCCATCGACCTTGTGGAAGGACTGCGTAAGCAAGTCGCTGGACAGGAACAAGAGCGCCTGCTGTTTTTCGAGAAGAAGATTTCTCCATATCATCTCCTAATCAGCATTCTCATCGGCCAGCGTAGGAACCGCGAAGCGTTCACACTTGCAGAAAGATCAAAGGGGCGGGTGTTGTTGGATTTGTTCGGTCGGAGAGAGTTGGGGATCGTGACACAGATGACTCCGGAGCAACGGAGAGAAGAGCAAAGACTGAACAGTACGATCACCCAGATCAACAGCCTGGTCAGAATTGAGCGTCTCAAGGTATTACCTGACCAAACGAGTCTCAAGCACCTCACTGAGCGCTTGGACTCAGCTCGTTTGGCTTATACGGTATTTCAAGACTTCTTGGCCACCCAGAACGAGATAAGTGCGACAAATGGCGAGGGCAAACGTTTACCTGATTACGAGATTGAACGCGTGATCGGGGACCCGGGCACCGCTGTTCTTGAATTTGTCGTAACGCCGGAATGCACTTGGCTCTTTGTTGTGAGTAGGAATGGCCGCCACGTGATCGTAAATGTCCATCAAATTAGCATTGCGCAACGCGATTTGGATAGGTTAGTGGGTGAGTTTCACCTTGCCGTGGCCGAGCGAATGCCAGGGTATGAAGGCATGTCTCATAAGATGTATGACTTGCTAGTCAAGCCTGCTGAACGCGAGCTAAGGACCAAGACGACCATTTGCATCATTCCGGATGGCTCGCTCTGGAGGTGCCCTTTCAGGCCTTGAGTACCAACACCAATCACTTTGTTGTTGAACAGCAAGCGATCTACTACGCACCTTCAATTAAGGTGTTGGGTGAATTGATGAGTCGAAGTGTCGGCGTTCCTGCGTCGCCATCGCTGTTGGCGCTCGGGAATCCGACGCTTGGCGAGGAGTCAGCACGTACAGTGATTCCGAATGGTCGTTTGTTCGATTCCCTGCCAGAAGCTGAGCGCGAAATTCATTCAGTTGCAAGGCTGTTCGGTACACGGCGGAGAAAGGTGCTATTGAATGGGACGGCAGACGAAAAGACATTCAAGTCTTTCGCGCCTTTATACAGCAATATCCACTTTGCAACCCACGGTGTACTCGACAATGGTGATCCTCTTTACTCCTATTTGTTTCTTGCACACGCCGGAGATGACCGAGGCGAGGATGGACTCAACTCGAAGCTCGCGAGATAATGAACATGGACCTCAGGGCTGATCTTGCTGTCCTCTCATCATGCGAAACTGCCCGCGGCAAGATTGGTGCCGGTGAAGGCGTGATCGGAATGTCCTGGGCCTTCTTCGCTGCCGGGTTGTCGTACTACGCTGGTGAGTCAATGGAAGGTTGATTCCGCAAGTACTTCGGCGTTGATGATCAAGTTCTATCAATACCTGCAGCCCTCGCGACAAAAGTCAGAAAGACGAAAGGCCGAAGCCCTGAGGCTTGCCTCGCTGGATCTCATGAAGGATGAGCGCTATCGCCACCCTTTCTATTGGGCGCCATTTGTAATGGTCGGAGCAATTATCGGTAAGGAGAGTTGCAAGGTGACCACTGGACCTGCCAGTTGAGTTGTCATGAACGAGACAATCTGAGCTTGTGGATGTTAGCCTTGCGGGGTGCCAAAGGATGAGCCCGCTGAAGTTCTGTCGATCGATGGACACGAAGTCCGTGTGACCCACCCGGACAAGCCCTACTTTTCCCGCCAGACTAAGCTCTCGAAACTCGATCTCGTACGCTACTACCTGTCTATCGCTCCGGGCGCTCTCGCGGGCATCCAGGATCGGCCAATCGTTCTCAAGCGCTTCGTCGACGGCGCCGAAGGACAGCCGTTCTATCAGAAGCGCGCACCCTCCTCGCACCCCGAGTGGCTGCGAACTGTCACTCTGTCATTCCCATCCGGACGGAAGGCCGAGGAGGTCGTCGTCGACGATGCGGCCGGTCTCGCCTGGATCGTCAATCTCGGCTGCATCGAGCTGCATCCCCATCCGGTTCGCTCCGGCGATCTCGACCACCCCGACGAGCTGCGCGTAGACCTCGATCCCGGTCCCGGCGTCAGCTGGGAAGACGTGCGCAAGGTCACCTTCGAAGTGAAATCGTTTCTCGAGGAAGTCGGGCTGCGCGGATGGCCCAAGACCAGCGGTTCGCGAGGCATGCACGTCAACGTCCGCATCCAACAGCGCTGGTCCTTCGTAGAAGTGCGCCGCGCCGCGCTCGCTTTATCGCGCGCCGTCGAACGGCGAGCACCGGCCATCGCCACATCGAAGTGGTGGAAAGAGGAGCGCCACGGTGTCTTTCTCGACTATAACCAGAATGCAAAGGACCGTACTACCTGCTCTGCTTACTCGGTCCGGCCGCTCCCGGATGCCCGGGTGTCGACTCCACTCCAATGGGATGAAGTAGCCGACTGCGATCCGGCCGACTTCACCGTGCTCACGGTTCCAAAGCGCTTCGCTGAGATAGGCGATCCGCACGCGAACATGGACGCCGAACCAGGCTCGCTCGAAAAGCTGCTCGAGCTCGCGGCCAAAGACGAGGCGGCCGGCCTCGGCGATGCTCCGTGGCCTCCCCACTTTCGCAAAATGGAGGACGAAGCGCCGCGAGTCGCCCCTTCACGCGCCCGGTCCGCCGCCAAAAAACCGCGCATAAAGATGCCGCTCATTGTCATCGCGAACTCTCCGGATAAAGAGGCGGCCCTCGCCGGTCTCGAGAGATGGAAAAGAAGCCATCCTGACGTGGCCGCACTACTCGCTGCGGATGATGTGCTGGTCGATTCCATGCGAGGCAGGTCATCGACATGGACCCGCATCCGCGTGAACCTGCGAAATGTGCCTGAAGGATTGCGGCCGGCGCAGGAGACTCCCGACCCTGATGACGATCCTACCCGTGAATGGCGGAATATGATCGCCGCGAAGCGAAGCAGGAAATAGCGAATCTCAGCGGGCGCTGGGGAATATCTCCGCCAGCTCCTGAGGCGGGACAACCTCGAGCTGGTCATACGTGCAGTCGCTCGGTTTCTTGTCCTTGCGCCACCTGCGAAACTGCGCGATGTGACGGAACCGGTCTCCCTGCATGTGATCGTAGGCAACTTCTACGACGAGCTCGGGACGCAGCGGCTCCCATGAGAGGTCCTTGCCCTGGCTCCAGCGGCTCTTGCCGCCAGGCATGCGATGCCCGGCCTCGCCGCTCTCGGCCGCATGCTCCGCCCATTGCCTCCAGGGGTGGCGGGCAAGCGCATTCTCACGGTAGGGTGTGAGAAATTCCACCAGCTCGACGCGCACCTTCTCGGTGAAGGCCGAGCAGACGCCGACATGCTGCAACGCACCGGATTCATTGTAGAGCCCGAGCAGCAGTGACCCCACCGAAGAACGCTCACCTTTCTTGAACCATCGGAAGCCCGCGACTACACAGTCGCAGTCGCGCTCATGCTTGACCTTGAGCATGACGCGTTTGTTTGGCTCGTAGGTTCCGGAGACCGGCTTGGCCACAACACCGTCGAAGCCCGCTCCCTCGAAGCGGCTAAACCAGTCGGCGGCGGTACTCAGATCTCTGGTCGCCGGAGTGATATGGATTGGAGGCACTGCGGATGAGAGCAGCGCTTCCAGTTCCCGGCGTCGCTCCTGGAAGGCCGTCTTTCGCAGGTCGCGGTCGCCTTCGCAGAGAAGGTCAAAGAAGACGACTGATGACGGCATTTGTTTGGAGAGAAGTCTCACTCTCGATTCGGCCGGGTGAATGCGAAGCTGCAGCGCATCGAAGTCGAGCGCGCCATGTCCTGGCAATGACTATTTCGCCGTCGAGGACGCAGCGGTCGGGCAATTGCGACTTGAGCGGTTCGATGAGGTCGGGAAAGTAGCGATTGAGCGGCTTCTCATCGCGGCTCTGGATCATGACTTCATCGCCGTCGCGAAAGACGATGGCGCGGAAGCCATCCCATTTCGGCTCGAAGAGCCATTCGCCTTTCACAGGCAATTCGCCGACACGCTTGGCGAGCATAGGCAGAATCGGCGGATTGACCGGAAGTTGCATAGGCCAATTCTATAATGCCGGCCCGTGTACTTCCTGGCTTTTCGTGACAAGCGGCCCGGAGAATGCGTGTGGCTATTTGCCGTACAGAAGTGATACACTCCATCTGAAGAGGTACGAAGATTGATGCATATGTTCGCGAAGTTTGCCGCAGGCTGGACAGCCTGCGGCACGATTGACGCCGAGACGCAGGGTTTGAAGAGCGGGGGAACCATGAAACCTTCGGATGCGACCACGACCCAGGAGGCTCGCCTGGACTTTCGGCTGACAAGGGACGTAAAGCGGACTATCGAGCAGGCGGCTGCGGTGAGAGGGCAGAGTCTGACCGACTTCGCACTCTCGACTCTCTACGAGAGAGCCAAAAGAGTGCTCGAGGAGGAATCGTTGAGGAGCGCTCACAAACCGGGATCGCGACATCTTCCTGCAGATGCTGGACGACACTACTCGCAAACCGAACCAGGCGCTGCGCCGGGCAGCCGCTCGATACAAGAGGACGGCCAATGCACGGCGACGTAGAACCTCTGTCGCGTAGACATGACAGAGGCTCGTTTGACTGCGGAAACCAGGATCTAAACGTCTTTCTCAAGCAATTTGCGGGGCAGAATGAGGAGCGTGGCTTGAGCCGGACGTTTGTGATCACCGAAGTCGGCGCCCCTCAAGTTGCCGGCTACTACAGCATCTCTTCCGGCGCTGTCGGGTTTCAGGAGACGCCCGAGAGGAGACTCCCGCGCTACCCGATTCCAGTTGTTCATCTCGGTCGCCTTGCGGTCGACTCCCGCTATCAGGGCCAGGGTCTGGGCGAATTTCTATTGATGGACGCATTGAGGCGTGCTCAGCTCGTTTCCGAACAGATCGGCATCTACGCAGTTGAAGTCCGGGCCATAGATGCAGCCGCGCGAGAGTTCTATTTGAAGTATGGATTCACCGAGCTTAAAGATGACGCTCTGCATCTGTATCTGCCGATGTCGGTCATAAGGAGACTGCGTCTCTGATTGCCGCAGTTTTAAGCTGGTTACTGTCGATGCGCGTTGTAGTCTTTAGCGTACATCGCTGCTAAACTTCGGCGGGTGAATTGTTAGGTCAGATTTCCGATTCTCTCTGCCGGAATCCGTCCATACTTTCGCTTTTCGCGGGTCGCACGCCGGTCGGTCAGGTTTTGGGATAACACTGCACCTGACCGTTGCGAGTACAACAGATCATCGATGAAAAAACAGTGCAGTAAGAAGCGATGTAGAGTGGAATCGAGGGAATAGGCAAAAATGGATCCTTAGGATCGGGGATAGCCAAATACTGAGACGGGCCTATCTCTCTGTTACCTTCCCTCCCAAGCACATTACGTTTTATACCTTGTGAGTTTTGAGGAAGTCTCATTTCTTTGTCCTCATAATTAAGGTCTCCACCTTGTGCCGCAATAGGGCGTCACATATGAGGCAATACGCCAAGCCTATTGCGCCCTACGGTCTCTGAGTTCCTTTACGCATGACCGAATCTGAGTGCCATGTCGGGGATGCGTTTCCCGTGATCGACACTACTAAATTCGCTCCCGGCTGAGCAACGCGCAAGCTTTTCCTCGTGCTGCGCGTGTGCGCTCGTCAGCCACAGTGTTTAGTGCATGTGCAGCCGGTCCAGTGAGTTGCCGTCTCGCCCGTGCACGTCCAGGTCGAGAACGCACAGACGCCGCTCAAAACGCTGCAACTGCTCCCGAAACAACACAGCTTGATATCGGCCTGTGGGGGCGGTGGCTTCGGGATGAACTTGTTCGCTATAGAAGCAAGAATGCCCGTATAGGTCTGACATTCTTCCCGTGCTGCGCATCACAGGATCTGATTGAACTGGGAGTCTCATTTTATCTCCCTCAAAGAGGTAAAGTTTCTAAATCTGTATTCGTTAGGTTTTTACAGTATGCACCAGAAACGCACCGAACTGACCACTACCGATGTCACCTGGCGCACACCAACGGTGAACTGGCACACTGTACTGCGCCGTAGCAGGATTCAACCTCTAAGCTCGGCAGACAACAATTGCGCTCCGGACTGCGTTCCTGGTTTAGCCTCCAAAACCAATGGTTAACCTGTTTGCTACACACCATGAAAATTTATATACTACGTCGCTGCTAGAAATCCTGGCTTCACGGCACGAAAATCCAGCGGGACAATGCGTTTGTGCGCAACATGAACCTGGTGGTCCATCGAAACACACGGAGGATGCAGTAATGCCCGTATAGGCTAACACTCCTTTTGGACTGCGTGTCACGGGATCGGATTGAACTGGAAGTCTCATGTTTTGCCTCCGTCAGACAGGTAGGGATCTCTATCTATCTGTATGCTTTGTTTTTACCGCACATACCAGGAACGCACCGAGCCGACCATAACAGGTACCACATCGCTCACATCGACAGTGAATCGGTATACCTTTCTGGCCTGCTCAAATACTTTTCTGGGGTTAAAGAATGTCAGCTTCAAATCCCAGCAATCGGAGTCTGGCCGACAGATCGGGCTCCGTTCCACTTCAATAGTGTCAAGATTCATCTCCTCCTTAATCGCGTCTTTAAAAACCTGCGTAACTTGAAAGGCATTCGTGGCTGTGTAGTTGATCGCCCGGTCCTGTGGTGTGATGCCCAGGTTACGAAGCTCCTCATAAACACGGTTAAGGAAGTTTGCAACGGCTTGAGCTTTTACGCTGTATTCGTCTTTCTCTTTTTGTGGGGCTTTTTCTCGAGGAGGAGTGCCACAAATGGCCTGGACTAGCGCCATGGTGTTCCAGCTATACATCCCACGCAAGACCGGCCAGATAATGGGAACAACCTGGCCGGTAAGTAGCCTCGCACTCCCTGTGCTATAGCCTGGAATCGAGACGCGTTCGACTTCTCCCCTGGCCTGCTCACCGAGAAAGTCACCCAGCCGTTGGTAGGTCTCGCTTGCGAATCCACCTTGAGCTTGCAGGGCATAGATCGGTGTGGCATCGAGATTGAGGGTCCAAAGAATTGCAGCCGCATCCCAGGGATTCTCTTTGAGATAGGACAAGAGCTGGAGAGGGTCGTCGGAATTTGCCGGCTGTTTCATATGCTGCATGATGGAGTCGCGGCGGGCCTCCGTTCCAAAGTCATAGCCGAGTTGCCCAAGAGCGAACACGAGCTGGGGAGGAGCTGTGCCCCCACACTCGCAGGCAGCGGCCTTAATATTGCCGGGACTCACAGATCCCTGCGCCACCAGGACTTCTTTCCTTTGATGGCTTGTGGTAGTTGCTGGTGGTGGATTCTCCAAAGCAGTTTCCGATGTGCCGCTCTCGAAGGACGCCGCCTGCACCTGCGGTGGCGGTGGTTGGAGTGCGGATATTCTAAGCGCAGAACTTGCGTCATTCTGAAATAGAGTGTTTTCTGGTGCTTCATTGGATTCGGACATAGCGTTTATTCCTCTTGTGATTTGCAACATCGCCCCTTTAACGTTAAGACGCCCGGCGAGAAGTAGCCGGCAATCTGATGCTGGCTGCTCATTACATCCGGTTGCACTATCAAGAATAGCCGCGCGTACCGCATGAGGATCAGGTTCCCGTCCACGCTTGAGCTGAAGGCTCAACAGAAGTCCGGCGACACCAGAGACTATAGGTGTCGCATGGCTGGTCCCGCTGCTCGTAACAGTGCCGCCACCAGAACTGGCTCCTAAGATGTTTTCCCCAGGGGCCAAAATACCCTGGGTTTGATATTGTTTGCCCCAGTTACTGAAGTCGATCGGCTTGCCTTGTGCATTCATTGCTCCTACCGCTAATACTGACGGTAGCGCGCCAGGGATATGCAGGCAATCGCACCCCTCGTTGCCCGCCGCAGCAATGATAAGAACACCACGTTTGATGCAGTCCCTGACTGCATCAGCGAGTAGCGGGTGAGCAGTACCGGAAGGCGCAAGCTCACCACCGCTGATGTTGATAACATGAGCGCCTGCCTGAAGAGATTGATTAATGGCTCGTGCAAGATCGACTTGTGAACAAGGAGCAATAGAACCCCCATCCCCATCCTTGAAGACTGGGACAATCAAGCCCCGGCAACGAGGCGCGATCCCCTTAATCGGTCCATCGTGATGTGCAAAGATGACACTGGCGACGTGGGTCCCATGCTGTGAGGCTGGGCCACGGTCAGCTACACCCGAAACGAGAGTCTCAATTCGGGTAAGGTCAGCGGCAGTCAGGCTACTATGCGACTGGTCAACTGGGCCATCCAGGACGGCGATGAGATTTTGGGATCGCCAAGGGTCTCCGCCCACAGCTCTCTCAGTCCGGGAATTCCTACAATGGCACTGCATTGCTGACTATGGTTGCTCATCCAAGTCTGAACATTGGCATGAAGTGGGCTAACCGTGTTTATCTCGTTTCCAGATAAGATTCCAGCACCACTTCCTGATCCCTTGAGTTGACAATGACCCTGCCGGCCTTCACGCCACGAGGCGAGGAGCCGGCCGAAGCACGCAAGACACTGGCGACTCAGACGCGCGGAAGTTTGTCATTTCGATTGGCATGAATCCGCTTCAACACTACTGGCGTACGGCTCGCTACAAACAGAGCGGAACCCAGCATTACCATTTTTTAATCTTGGAAACCGCACTATAGTACACCCGTTTTCGGCTGTTGGCGACACTGTAAAACGACTTTTCATCGGGACCACTCCTATCCGCAGCAACTCAGCCCCAAACTGCCCGATTTGCGGGCTGCTTCTGCAAAAGATCTCCTTACGCTCAAACAGTTTATAGACGGATTCAGTTGCTCGCCGGACCACGATCCAACTAGCCCGTCGGTATCGGTCGCAACGCGATCCGGCCCAGCATCGCCCAGAACCGCCGGGTCAGATGTCACCCAGCAGTAGCCAGTAGGAGCGAGCATGTTTCACCAGCCGTTGTGCACTCCAAGCTGGTGGCAAATTGGAAGGGGGCACCTTTTGGATAACGCGGCGAGATCTTCTCGAATGGGGGCTTGCAGAGCCCAGGCGGCGCCATTATATCTATTACCTGGTCGATTCGGGCTGCCATGTCACATTCCGAAGCCCTATCCCGTCCCACCATTGGAGACTGGAGGAGCGAAAATCTATGAAACGAACCTTCGCTATTATTCTCGCCGCCCTGGCTGCAGCCGCCCTGTTCGGGGGGCTTGTGCATGCCGTGCTGGTGGCCGCGCACGTTTCCGAGCCAGCCGCCACCACGGTTTACGGCCTGACCCCCCGGCGACTCTGGGCCACCACGGTCGCTGTGCTGGCACTGGTCGGCGTGGTCATCGGTGGGCTGGCTCTGGCCCGCCCCGCCAGTCGTTTCGGCACCGCCTCCGGGCGACTCGGAGCCATCGTGGCCCTGGTGGCGGGGCTAATCGCCGTGGTCAATGGCGGGCTGAATTTGGCCATCGCCAACGGTGGTCCCGGCACCGGCAACGGAGTAGTCGGTGGCGCCGCGGCGTTCGTGCTGGGGCTGATCGCCATGGCCCTCGGCGGGCTGGCTCTGGCCCGCTGCCGCCGCACCGCCTTAGAGCCGGGGCGAATGACGTGAGCTCCACGAGCGCGATGTCGAATCCGGCCGCGAGCTTCGAGCCGTACCGCCGGCGCCTGCTCGGTCTCGCATACCGCATGCTTGGGTCGATGGCTGACGCCGAGGACGCGGTGCAGGAGACGTACTTGCGCTGGCATGCGGCCGACCGCGACAAAGTGTCGGACCCGAGGGCATTTCTCATGACCACGACGACGCGGATTTGTCTCGACATGCTGACCTCGGCGCGCGCACGGCGCGAGGAGTACGTCGGTCCATGGCTGCCGGAGCCGGTTTTTGACACGGCAGCGCTCGCGCCCGACAGCCGCACGGAGCTGGCCGAGGATCTGTCCATCGCGCTGCTCCTGACGCTCGACCGGCTGTCGCCGCTCGAGCGGGCGGCCTTCCTGCTGCACGACGTGTTCGATTTCTCGTTCAGCGAAGTGGCCACGGCACTGGAGCGGAGCGAGGCCGCGTGCCGGCAGCTTGCCGCCCGCGCACGCGCGCACGTGCGCGCAGCGCGACCACGCGGCGCGACCGCGCCGCCGGCGCATTCGGGCGAGATCGATGCGAAACATGCGCAGCTCATGTCCGCATTCGCGGCGGCAACCCAGTCGGGCGATCTCAATGCCCTGACGCAGTTGCTCGCGAGCGACGTGCGCATCGTGACGGACGGCGGCGGCAAGGTGCGCGGCGGCGCTGAACGTGATCGAGGGCGCCGATCGCGCGGCGCGGTTCCTGGTTGAGCGCCACGCGGAAACGCCCAGGTGCGTGGTGGCGCGAGGACTTCACGATGCGCTTTGCGACCGTCAACGGCCTGCCCGGTGTCATCGTGGACGCACCCGAGGGACCGGTGCAGACGGCGGCGTTCGAGATTGAGGGTGACGTCATACGGGCGCTCTACGTGGTGCGCAATCCGGACAAGTTGC
>CAVUOF010000020.1:0-88608 GCA_963743045.1 uncultured Acidobacteriota bacterium | reverse complement strand
TTAATTCGGACGCCCGGGATGGCGATCGCCGTCGTTCTAACTCTCGCTCTCGGCATCGGTGCGAATGCAGCAATTTTCACACTGGTGCGCGGCGTTCTTCTCAAGCCATTGGTCAACCGCGACGAGGACAGTCTGATCTATGTCCGGCAGAGTGCCCCCGGCATCCGCGACCCGAATGTGGCGTTTAGCGTACCTGAGATTCAGGATCTGCGCGCCAGCGTGAAGAGCCTGAGCGCGATTGGGGACTTTTCCACGATCGGCTTCACCATGATCGGCTTGGGAGAGCCGCGTGAAGTCAAGGCCGGTGTGGTCGGCGGCTCGTACTTCGATGTCATGGGACTTCATCCCGTTCTTGGTCGTCTGATGGGCGAACAGGACGATGGTCCCAACGCGCCCGGCGCGGTCGTCCTCACCTATCGCTTCTGGTCAACGACGTTCAAGAAGGATCCTTCCGTTCTGGGGAAAACGGTGCGGCTTGGGAGCTTTGGTGATCGGTCCGCGACGGTGATCGGCGTACTCGAACCGTGCGTCCCTTATCCGGAAGATACGGAAATTATCGCGAATGTTGTGACCAGCCCCCATCATCTTATCGGCGACGATGGTCACGGGCCGGATCCATCGCATGACCGAGGTGTTTGCGCGCCTTGCTCCCGGCGCCACTCTGGATCAGGCGCGCGCCGAGCTACAGTCCGCGTACGCCGCAATGAAAAAGGATCATCCTGAAGCGTATCCGGCAAACGGCGACTATCACATTGACGCCAAGATGCTTCCGTGATCAGATTACATTCGGCGCGCGGACTATTCTGCTGGTTTTACTTGCGGCGTCAGGCCTGGTTTTCATCATCGCCTGTTCCAATGTCGCCAACCTGATTCTGGCGCGCACGGTTCGCCGTGAAGGCGAGTTGGCGGTTCGTGCAGCACTTGGTGCCAGCAAGGGAGTCCTTCGCCGCATGCTCCTCGCCGAAAGCCTGTTGCTTTGTGGTATCGGCGCCGCGATTGGAGTCCTGAGCGCGCAGCCGATGGTGGCCGTTCTGGCTCGCTACGCGTCGCGGTTCTCTGTGCGTGCACTTGATCTCAAAGTGGATTCGAGTTTGCTCTGGGTCGGGGCGGCCTGGCCCTCATTGCGGCTGTGATCTTGGCATTTGTTCCGCGACTCCCATCGGCCGATGCTTCCCAGGGATTGAGCCTGTCGAGCGGTAGCGTTCGCATTATCGGCAGCACGAGCCGCAGGCAACGCATATTCGCCGTGACGCAAATTGCGGCATCGTTCGTGCTGCTCGCCGGCGCGAGTACGGTGATCAATACTCTGATCGAGCTCCAAGCGAATAGATACAGGTCTTGATACTCACCACGTCCTGGCCATCGATGTTCCTCCTATGAGCTACGGGAAAACGCCGCAGCAAGTAGTGGAGTTCTACAAGGAATCGATCCGGCGGATTGATGCACTGCCCGGAGTGAACAAGACTGCGTTCGGGATGGCAGTTCCTTGGCGCGAACAGAACGGCTTGGGCCTGCAGTTCTCTGCCGACGGGCATACCCATATTCCCGGCGAAGATCCCCGCGGCCAAATGCGCGTCATCTCTCCCGGATTCTTCGCGGCGCTGGGAGTTCCGATCATCGCCGGCCGTGACTTCAACGAACTCGATACCGAATGCGAAAGATCCTGTTGCGATCATCAGTGAGACGCTCGCGCAACGCATGTTCCCCAATCAGGACCCGCTGAATCGTCATGTGTATTGGACCGACCCGGTGCTGCAATTCGTTCCTGGTATACCCACCACGCCGCATCGCATCATCGGGGTTACCGCCGACATTGACGACCTCCACATCGTTCCGGAACCGACTCTGACCATCTACAGCACGTTTGAACAGGGGCCGATTTTTGCCGGCCGTCTTTTCATCCATACGGGTGCCAATCCCTATGCGCTGGTCACGCCGGTAACGCGAACGATTCGCGGCATGTCGGCCGATCAACCGGTTGAGCATGCGGCGACGCTTGAAGACGTGCGTGCCGAGGTGCTCACGCCAGATCGTCTGAACTCTCTGGTGTTTGGCGTGTTCGCGGCTGTCGCCTTGGTGATTGCGGTGGTTGGCGTCGCCGCCGTGCTGACCTTTTCAGTCACTTCACGGATGCGGGAATTCGGCATTCGGCTGGCACTGGGATCGCAGCCCAAAGATCTGCTGCGAGGCGTGATCGTCGAAGGAGCCGTGATGGCCGCGGCGGGCGTGGTAGCCGGCGCGGCATTTGGATTCCTGGCGGCGCGTCTCGGGGCCAGGTATTTCCTTGATATGAAAATGCCAGGAGTGTTGCCGGTGGCGCTGTCACGCGATTGTGCTGATGGCGGTCGCCGTGATCGCATCGATGATGCCGGCGGCCCGCGCCGCTCGTGTCGATATCATGCAGGCATTGCGCTCGGAGTGACTGTCGGACGGGTGGTCATGATTACCGGCAATTCCAAACGTGAGATGAATCTTCGAACAACGGTTCCCCATGCCTCGGTGCCATCTTCGTGTTCGGCTTGTTACTAAGCTTCTTCAAACTTCGCAGCCTCGCGATCATGTAAGATTGTGGAAGTCATTCGCGCGGCCGGAGGCAGTCCCCGGTGTAAGTTGTTGTAAAACCTGTCCCGGCCAAACTGTCGTGACAAATACTTGACATCGGCCAGCCTTCTCAATACCATCCGCATTTATTAGAAGTGTTGATGCGCCCCGCTGACGTGTGTCGCGCGGAGCGTTGCTTTAAGCGGCGCTTCAGCAGGAGTTGTCCATGGCACATCGGAAAAGAAGAGTCGGCCTCCTTGGCGCGACCGGCGGTAGGTCAGCGCCTCATACATATGCTCCGCGAGCATCCGTACTTCGAAGTGACAGCGCTCGCCGCCTCCGATAGATCAGAGGGTAAGCCTTTTGCGAAGCCTGCTCGTGGAAGCTGCCCTTCGAGATGCCAGCTGCGGTCTCGGCGATCATGGTGCAACCCTGCCAGCCTCCGCTTGACTGCGACTTCGTGCTTGCCAGCCTTCCATCCGATATCGCACTCGACTCGGAGCAGGCCTTCGCCAAGGCCGGCTACCCGGTAATCAGTAACTCGTCGGCATATCGGATGCATGATGACGTGCCTCTCATCGTTCCTGAGGTCAATCCTGATCACCTCGACCTGCTTCCGGCTCAAAAGAGGAATCGTGGCTACGACAGAGGCTTGATAGAGACCAACCCCAACTGCTCGGCAATTGCCCTCGTGCTCGCGCTGGCGCCCCTTCATCACGCTCGGCCTGGAGGCCGTCATTGTTACCACCATGCAGGCGATCTCAGGCGCCGGATATCCTGGAGTTGCTTCGATCGACATCACTGACAACGTGATTCCATATATCGGCACCGAAGATGAGAAGCTGAAGCTAAGCCCAAAAAGATCCTGGCAAATGAACCGAACACGGCATCGAGAATGCGCCGTTCAAGGTCAGTGCACAATGCAACGGGTAAACGTCCAGCACGGCCACCTCGAGTCGGTGCGAGTCAAACTAAGCCGCGCAGCCAGTCTCGACGAAGTGAGAGACGCATTTGCCGGTTTTCGCGGATTGCCCCAGGAGCTCCGGCTGCCAACCGCGCCTGAGAGGCCGGTAATTGTAGGGCAGAGAGTGACCGGCCGCAGCCGCGCCTCGACCACGATGCGGAGAATGGAATGGCCACGGCAGTAGGGCGGTTGGCGAAGCTGTCCTCGACTTCGCTTCTCGTGCTTGGTGATAACACCGTGCGCGGCGCTGCTGGAGCCGCAATTCTCAATGCCGAGCTCCTCGCCGCCAGGAACCTCATTTAGTCGCCGGGATGGCACTCGCCAACGATGCTCCTCGTTATGAAATTCGGCGGCACCTCGGTCGGCTCGGCAGAGCGAGTTGCCCAGGCCGCCGACCTCGTATGCGCCAGTGCCTCTGGGGGAGCCCAGGTTGTGGTCGTCACGTCGGCGATGAGCGGGATCACGAACCAGTTGGTCCAGGCTGCCGAGGGAGCGACACACGGCAACTGGGAGAACGGTGTAGTCCGAGAACGCATACTCGATCGTCACCGAACCGTGGCCGATCAGCTTCTTGGCGATCAATCTGCAACCCGTGACGCGGCGCTCGAAAGAATTGCCGGCGGGCTCGATCGATTCGAGAAGCTGTGCTACGGCCTTTCCATGGTTCGCGAGCTGACACCGAGACTGCTTGACGTCATTTCGGGTACAGGTGAGACGCTTATGGCCCCACTGCTGGCTGGGGCAATCAGTGCTCGGGGCGTGGCGGCGGAGCCAATCGATTCGACCGAGCTCATCGTCACCAACGACCAGTTTGGCTCTGCTGAACCTTTCATGGAACGCACGAGGGAGCGGGTGCAGTCCAGGCTCAAACCTCTCATCGAGAAAGGTGTTGTACCGGTAATCACCGGATTCATTGGCGCAACTGAAGATGGCGTACAGACGACTCTCGGGCGCGGTGGGTCCGACTATTCGGCTGCGATCATCGGAGCCGCCCTGGACGCTCACGAAGTCTGGGTCTGGACCGATGTCAACGGAGTCATGACAGCCAATCCGGCAGAGGTCGATGAGGCGCGGACGCTTCGCGAGATTTCTTACAGCGAGGCTTCGGAGCTCGCCTACTACGGAGCCAGGGTCCTTCACTACAAGACAATAATTCCAGCTCTCAAGAGCAGGATTCCATTGCGCATTCTCAACAGCTTTCACCCCGAGGATCCAGGTACCCGCGTTTCGTTGGAGGGGCGACCCTCTTCGCGCGGAGTCAAGGCGGTGACCTCGATTCGGGACGTCAGCCTTGTGACCATCAGTGGCAAAGGGATGCAGGGCATGCCTGGAATTGCAGCCAAGAGCTTTGCGACGGTTGCTGCCGAGAGAGCCAACGTCCTCATGATTTCGCAGGCATCGTCGGAGAACAACATCTGCTTCGTCATCAACGCGAGCGAGGGTCGAAGGGTGGTCAAGGCCCTGCGCCAGGCGCTCGAGCTTGAATTGCTGCAGGGTCATATCGAAGATGTTTCGGCCAATGACTCCATTTCCGTGGTTGCGGCGGTTGGCGATCGAATGCGAGGCACGCCAGGAATCGCCGGCAAGGTCTTTGCTGCGCTCGGGGAGGCCGGCGTCAACGTAATCGCCATATCGCAGGGCTCATCGGAGCGCAACATTTCGTTCATCGTCTCCGCGGACGACGCAGCCGACGCCGTGCGTGCAATACATCGTGCGTTTGAATTGCACAAACCATCGCTTACCTGAGCTGGGCATCTGAGCTGGGCCAGGCCGCCAACCTGAATGTCTTTCCATTCCCTAAAGTGCATCGAGACTGAATGCGCGAGCACCTTTGACACCGGCTCAAAACTCTATACCTGTCTCAAGTGCGGCGGGCTACTCGATGTTGCCTACGATCTCGACGCTCTCAGCGGCACGGATCTCAAACTGATCTGGGACGAGAGGCGCGGTTCGTCCCTGCGACTTGATCAGAGTGGAGTCTGGCGATTCCGCGAGCTTCTACCCGCTTATGATGATCGCGAGATCGTCACCATGATCGAGGGACAGACACAAATCCTGGACGCGCCGCTCTCCGCTGCCTATGCAGGTCTGAGCCGGCTGGCCTTCAAGCATCTTGGCTTCAACCCGACCGGATCGTTCAAAGATCTTGGGATGACGACTGGAATTACTCAGGCGCGCAGGCTGGCAGCGAAGCGAGTCGCGTGCGCGAGTACTGGAAACACGTCAGCTTCGATGGCCGCCTACGCGGCGCGAGCAGGCATGCGCGCCTACACCTTTGTGCCATCGGGTCAGATCGCGCTTGGCAAGCTTGCTCAGGCGCTGGATTATGGCGCGACTGTTCTCCAGGTCGACGGTGATTTCGACGTGGCCATGGGCCTTGTCAGGGAAGTAGCAAACGAGACCGATCTCTACCTGCTCAACTCGGTCAACCCCTTTCGTCTCGAAGGGCAGAAAACCGTTGCCTTTGAGCTGATGCAGCAGCGAGGATGGCGCGCCCCGGATCGGATCGTTGTACCTGGAGGCAACCTCGGAAACTCCTCGGCGATTGCCAAGGGCTTCAGTGAGCTCAAAGCTCTTGGTCTTCTTGATCAGACGCCACGGTTGACCGTCGTCCAGGCCCATGGGGCCAATCCGCTATATCGAATGTGGCAGGCGGGAAGCGAGCAACTCGAACCGCTTTCCGGTGCTAAGACGCTGGCTTCGGCTATAAGAATTGGAAGCCCGGTGTCATGGAAAAAGGCTCAGCGCGCGCTCAGATGGATGGCGGGCTCAGTCGAAGAGGTGAGCGAGCAGGAGATTGCCGATGCGAAAGCCGTCATTGGCCATGACGGTATCGGTTGCGAGCCTGCATCAGCCGCGACGCTCGCAGGATTGAAGAAAATGGTCAGTGCGGGTCTGGTCGACAAGGATGAGGACATCCTGGCGATTCTGACCGGCCACGTTCTCAAGGATCCGGAGTATACCGTTAAGTATCACCAGGGCACCCTCGGCGAAGATCAGCCCATCGAGCCGCAATTTGTAAGTCGTATCGTCAAGGTTGCCGCCGACAAGAGCGCTGTCCTGTCAGCGCTGGACGGTTGAAGGGGTTGATCAAAAGAAAATACGGCAACCCAAGGGAAGGAGGAGTTGGGTTGCCGTATGTGGCAGCGTGAGGACGCTTGAGGTGAATTTGATTGCGTTATGAATTCACGAACATCATCTTTTTCTGCCTTTCATCTCTTCTTCTTCGGCGGCCTCCTTTATACCGGAGTAACATTGGAAGCCGCCGAAGAACTCGCCGTATCATGCTCGCGCCATATGTATAACAAGTTGCGTGCCAGTCGGCCGCGAGTGGCTCAGTGATCGGAGGGTCATCCCGGCCGACGACATCTGCAAGGTTTAGCGTTGGAGCATTCTCAAAAGTGGTCTGTTAAGTCGATATTGGTTGCCCTGAGATCGCTATCCGATCAGATAGGTCCTATCCGATCGGATAGTAAATGTGACTCGCTGCTGCGTTATAGTGTAGCCGCTTGCAAATCTCCTTTGTGGTAGTGAGAATACCGGCCAGGGCCAGAAAAAGATGCCTCCTCGATTGATTGCGCTAACGGGGCCACTCAAGGGTGCCGTCATCAACCTCACAGACGAGGAAGTCTCCATCGGGCGCGAAGGAGCCAATAGTGTTCGCCTCGATACCGATCTTTCCGTCTCGCGGCGCCACTGCCTGATCAAGAGCGCCCCCGAATCCTCATTCATCACAATCGACCTCGGCAGCTTCAACGGTACGTACGTCAATGGCCTGCCTATTCATGAGAAGACCCTTTCTCATGGCGACAGGATCGGCGTCGGAGATTCGACCTTCATGTTCCTGACCGAGGAGGGTGACGAGCCGTCTCCGAGGCTCGCAGTCGAACTGGATGACCTTCACAATCTGTCCGAGACAGTGAGGCTCCGGCAGGAAGACGTCCTCTACCTTCAGCCGGAGAAAGTGGCTGCACTGCCGCCGACGGCGCGCATAGCTCGCGATCTCAATGCTCTACTGAAGATCAGCACGACGATCAACTCCACCCTGGGAATCGAGTCGATTCAGCGCCAGTTGCTCGATCTCACATGCGAGGTTGTTCCTGCCGAGCGCGGCGCGATCCTTCTGGCCGGCCACAATAGCGAGGAGTTCTCGTCGGTCTTTGGCTGGCGTCGAGGGGAGTCGGGCGATGCTCCGGTTCGCTGCAGCCGGACAGTAGCTCAAAGAGTACTCAAAGAGGGCGTTGCCATGCTGAGCAACAACGTCCTCGAGGGTGAGGGCAACTCGGTCGAGAGCCTGGCTTCAGAAGAGACCCGATCGCTGCTCGCGGTGCCGCTCGTTGCATATGAGAAAAAGCTGGGAGTTATCTATCTCAGCACCAGCGACCCGATCACCTGGTTCGATGAAGACCACCTGCAGCTTGTCACGGCCATCGCCGGCATCGCGGCTGTAGCAATCAAGAACGCGCAGGAGAGGGAGCTGCTTGAGACCGAGAATAAACGCCTCAATGCCGAGATCAACATCGAGCACGATATGGTGGGAGAGGGCGCTCGAATGCGCGACGTTCTCCAGTTTATCGCCAGAGTTGCTCCGATGGACACGACGGCCCTTATTCGCGGCGAGAGCGGCACCGGAAAGGAGCTTGCCGCGCGGGCCTTGCACAACAACAGTGAGCGCTCGGGTAAGCCGTTTGTTGCCATCAATTGCGCGGCTATTGCTGAGGGTTTACTTGAAAGCGAGCTCTTCGGACACGAGAAGGGTGCCTTCACCGGGGCCATAGCCATGAAGAAGGGGAAGCTTGAGCTGGCCGATAGCGGAACTCTCTTCCTCGACGAAATCGGTGAGATGAGCCCTTTTCTCCAGGCTAAATTGCTGCGAGTCCTGCAGGATCATGAATTCGAGCGCGTCGGCGGTACGCGCGCGATGAAGGCCGACATTCGCCTCGTAGCTGCGACCAACCGCGACCTCGAGGACGCCATACGGAAGGGGTCATTCCGCGTGGATCTGTACTACAGGCTGAATGTTGTCTCTCTCGTCATGCCACCGCTGCGCGAGCGGAGAGAGGATATTCCACTACTCGCCAACTACTTCGCTACCAAGTACGGTGCAAAATGCAAGCGCCAGGTGAAGGGGATTTCGCCCGAGGCGCGCGCCTTGCTTGCCGACTACGACTGGCCGGGCAATGTGCGGGAGCTCGAAAACGCGATTGAGCGGGCCGTCGTGCTTGGGACTGAGCAGTTCATTCTTCCGGAAGACCTGCCGGAGACGTTGCTCGAGAAGGGATCTCCACCGGGCGGTCCGGCCACCCGGTATCATGAAGCGGTCGCGTCCGCGAAGAAGCAGGTGATTCTCATGGCCATCGAGCAGGCCAATGGCAGCGTCACAGACGCGGCGCGATTGCTCGATGTTCATCCCAACTACCTTCACCGCCTGCTCCGAAATCTCAATTTGCGCCCAGAGCTGAAGAAGTAGCCGGCGTAATATTCGACACGAGGTCTGCCGCGCCAAGGGCGCGACCTGAAAAAGCCCAGGGCGAAGCCCTGGGTGGATAATCGCGGGTGGACCGCCACGCCCCAAAGGGGCAATGTTGGCCCGATGGGCCTCGACCGATTGTTGGCTATCATACCCAGGGCTTCGCCCTGGGCTATTTGAGGTCGCGCCGTTGGCGCGAACAATCCAGCGCATGAGGCCAGTCCGGATCAGATTACCGGCGCCGGACGGCGCCGGGCGGGCAGGGACAAGCCCTGCCCCTACATCGTTGTCCTTGAACGGGCCGTAGCTCTTCTTTGTGTTTTCTGTCCTTTTGTGTTTTTTGTGGTCTTACCATGAGAGTCGTTCTCGCATCGTCGGAAGTCGTCCCCTATTCCAAGACTGGTGGCTTGGCAGATGTCGCAGGTGCGCTGCCAAAAGCCCTCAAGAGACTGGGTTGCGACATCGTCGTTGCGACACCTCGCTACAGCGGTCCCGGAAGGCGCGGCGATATCGTTGATGAGGACACCGGGCATCGTCTCTTTGATGATCTCTATGTACCCTTTGCCGATGGTGTCAGGTATGCGAGCGTCTGGCAGGATGATCTCGAGGGCGTGCCTGTCTACTTCATAGACAATCCCGACTACTTTGCGCGCGGTTACATTTACGGATACGGCGATTTCGAGGTTGAGCGGTTCGCCTATTTCGATCGGGCCGTCCTGGAGCTCTGCAAGAGGATCGGGCCACCGCCGGACCTGATCCACTGCAATGACTGGCAGACTGGGCTCCTGCCGGCATATCTCAGCACGGTCTACGACCAGGATCCATTTTTCGCTCGGACGACGACTCTCTTTACGATTCACAACCTCGCCTACCAGGGCGTCTTTCATCCAGAGCTCCTGCCTCATATCGGCTTCAGGCCCGATCTTGCGATGCAGGGCATGGATTTTCATGGCCAGGCAAATGCTCTCAAGGCCGGTCTCTCTTTTGCTACGGCGCTTTCAACGGTCAGCCGCAAGTATGCTGCGGAGATCCAGACGCCCGAATACGGCAACCAGCTTGATCCTCTTCTGCGTCAGCGAAGGCAGGATCTGCTGGGGATTCTCAATGGCATCGATTTTGGGGAGTGGGACCCGGCACACGATCCGTACCTTCCGGCTGCATATTCGGTGAACGACCTGTCGGGTAAGAAGGAATGCAAGCGGGCCCTTCAGGAGCGCTTCTATTTGCCCGTAAATGACGATGTTCCCGTCGTCGCGATGGTTTCGAGGCTGACCGTACAAAAGGGAATCGATCTTGTAGCTGACGCTATCTCTTCGATTCTCGATGCGGGGGCAAATTTTGTGCTGCTCGGGTCAGGCAATAAGAATTACGAGGATTTCTTCCAGCAGGTGCGAGACACGCGGCCCGATCAGACGGGGGTCTATTTCGGCTACAGTAACGAGCTTGCTCACCTGATCGAGGCCGGCGCAGACATCTTCCTCATGCCTTCGGCGTACGAACCTTGCGGCTTGAATCAGATGTATAGTCTCAGGTACGGTACCGTGCCGATCGTGCGCGGCGTGGGCGGACTCGACGACACCATTGCTGACTTTGACAGGGCGACTGGCAAGGGCAACGGCTTCAAATTCTATGAGTATTCGGCGACCAGGCTGACGGAGAAGTTTTACGAAGCGCTCCTCGCATATTACGATCGCGACGCGTGGCGGCAGCTGCAGATTAATGCCATGCGCGCGGATCATTCGTGGGACCGGGCGGCGCACAATTATCTCGATGCTTACGAGAAGGTTGCAGCGGCGAGGCGTTAAAGGCTTTAGAGCTAACGTGGCCCCCAAGGTTTGGCAAGGTCTGCTATAATCACTCGAGCGACTGCTGGTGATATTCCCGCTGTGGGAGGGTTTGTCGCTTTGAATGGAGCAAGTTAGACAAGTCAAACGGTTAAAGGAGAAAAGATGAGTGCATTTGTGAGCGAGGTAACGGACACTAGTTTTGAGACCGAGGTGCTCAAGTCAAATCAGCCAGTACTGGTCGATTTCTGGGCGGCCTGGTGTGCTCCGTGTCGGATGCTGGCTCCAACAATTGACGCAGTTGCGGAGAAGTTCCAGGGTAAGGCCAAGATCGTTAAGCTCAATGTTGACGAGAACATTGACATGTCTTCCAAGTACGGGATCAAGGGAATCCCTACGCTTATTCTCTTCCGTGACGGCAAGGAGGCCGACCGCGTTGTTGGCGTGCCCTCGAATGCCAAGGATTTCATTTCGAACATGCTCGAGAAGCAGTTGTCCTGACACTGAGAGGCCAGCGATTGCCCTAGACAACGCTGGCCTTCCGCCTCGATTTTGGAGTCTATGACCCCTCAATACGACGTCGTCATTATCGGTGCGGGTCCCACGGGCCTTGCCGCGGCAGTTTACACCGGCCGTGCGCTTCTCAAGACACTGGTTCTTGAAAAGCAGGTTCCGGGAGGCCAGGTTGCGCTTACGGCGCGGATCGACAACTATCCGGGCTTCGCCGAAGGCATCTCGGGTTACGACTTTGCCCATGCCTTCCTCAGACACGCCGAACGCTTTGGCGCGGAGCTCAAAATTGGTACTGGTGCGACGAGCATCGAACGGCAGGCGGACGGCACCTTCAAGGTTGGTCTGAGTGACGACACGTTTGTCACTTCGAAGGCCGTGATTCTTGGAATGGGGCGCCATCCAAGGACCCTTGACGTGCCTGATGAGAGGCGATTGACCGGCTTTGGCGTGAGCTATTGCGCGACCTGTGATGGCGCTTTCTTTCGGGATGTTCCCGTGGCAGTCATAGGCGGCGGAAACTCGGCGGTTGAAGAGGGACATTTCCTGACGCGCTTTGCTTCCGAGGTCAAGTCGATACACCGGAAGGACCACTTCACCGCTCAGAAGATACTCATCGAGCAGTACCTGCATCACGATAAAGTGCAGCCGGTGTGGAACACGGTTGTCGATGCTGTGCTGGGTGATAAAGAGGTCGAAGGCGTTCGTGTCCGCAACCTCAAGACTGACATGGTTGCGGAAGTACCAGTCAAGGCAGTCTTTATCTTTATCGGATGGATTCCCAATTCGGACCTCGTCAAGGATCTCATTGAGCTCGATCCCACGGGGCGCGTAGTCGTCAATGAGCTGATGGAGACCAGAGTTCCAGGATTATTCGCGGCCGGTGACCTCTGCGTCCGACCCATCTATCAACTCGCCAATGTCGTCGCCGACGGCGTTCAAGCCGCGGTATCCGTCGAAAAGTACCTCGAGAAAAAGTAGTCTTGCGCATGAACCTCGCGATCATCGGTGCCCAGTGGGGAGACGAGGGCAAGGGGAAGATCGTTGATTTGCTTGCCCCCCGGTTCGATGTTGTTGTGCGCTATCAGGGCGGACACAACGCCGGCCATACGGTGATCATTCGCCGGGACCAGGTCGATCATAAGTTCGTCCTTCACTTGATTCCTTCCGGAATCACTCACGCCGGAAAGACCTGCGTTATTGGCAACGGTGTGGTAGTCGATCCACAGGCTCTGCTCAACGAAATTGATGCCCTGAGAGCGCGCGGGATCACCGTCACTGAAAAGAATCTGCTGGTCAGCAACCGGGCGCACCTGATCCTTCCTTATCACGTAGCTCTCGATCGCTGCGTCGAAGAGCATCGCGGCCGCGATGCTGTCGGAACGACGATGCGCGGAATCGGCCCGGCCTACGAGGACAAGATGGCGAGGCGGGGGCTGCGCGCGGGAGATCTCACTGATCCTGCCACCCTGACCGAGAAGCTCGCGCACAACGCGGAGCAGGCGAATCGCCTGCTGAGGATGCTTGGCGGTGAACCGATTGATGTCCATCAGCTGGTGGAAGACGGCCAGCGCTGGGCAGAACAGATCGCGCCTCACGTAGTCGACACGACCTATCTTTTGAATCGAGCAGCCGGCGAGGGGCGAAGCATCCTGCTCGAAGGCGCACAGGCGACGATGCTTGACATCGACCATGGCACCTACCCCTACGTCACATCCTCGAGCTCGTCTGCGGGGGGAGCGTGTACGGGAACCGGGCTCGCGCCTTCACACATCGACGTTACGATGGGAGTGATCAAGGCCTATACGACGCGCGTCGGAGGCGGCCCCTTTCCAACGGAGCTGACTGAAGATTTGGGCGAGGTTCTACGTGCACGAGGCGGCGAATATGGTGCCTCAACCGGACGGCCGCGCCGCACCGGCTGGTTCGATGCCGTGGTCGCCCGCTATGCCGTCATGGTCAATGGGCTTGACGCGCTGGCCCTGACGAAGCTCGATGTTCTCGATACGCTCGACGAGATTCAGGTTTGCGTAGCCTACAGAATAAATGGCCGTGAGACTACTGAAGTACCATATGACGCAAACCAGATGAGTGCTGCGGAACCGGTCTATGAAACGCTGCCGGGATGGAAACAGACCACTGTCGGTATCTCCACCTGGGACGAGCTTCCTTCGGCAGCCAGGGCTTATGTTGAGCGTCTCTCAGAGCTTTCGCAGGCACCGTTTGCCTTGATCTCAACGGGCCCGGAACGCAATGAGACAATCATCTCACCGGACGTAATTAATCGCCTCAACCTGGCAATCTAGACTGGAGTTCTTTTCGGGGTGCTAAACCGGCGCCTCTTCCTCGATATTAGCGTTCTTCTCGAGCGGGCTTCCCGGTACTGGAGGTAGTGTCTCCGAAGGCGGGGGTGCATCCTCAGGGCGAACATCTCGTCTGCCGAAGAATGAACGCGTGGGCTGCTCCTTCATGATCTTGTCCTGCAGTCTCATCAAGCCATAGAGCAGAGCCTCAGGGCGAGGAGGGCATCCAGGCACGTAAACGTCTACGGGGATTATGCGGTCGACACCCTGAAGGGTTGAATAGGTATTGAATGGGCCTCCGACATTGGCGCAGGATCCCATCGAGAGAACCCACTTTGGTTCGGGCATCTGGTCGTACACACGCTTCACCACAGTGGCCATCTTCAAGGTCACGGTGCCGGCAATGATGATCAGGTCTGATTGGCGTGGGCTTGGCCTGAAGACGCCTGCTCCGAAGCGGTCAAGATCGAAGCGCGACGCGCCAGTGGCCATCATTTCGATGGCGCAGCATGCAAGTCCAAAAGTCATTGGCCAAAGGGCAGAGCTTCTGCCCCAGTTGATGACCCAGTCAACCTTGCTGGTGATGAATCCGCTGCCACTCCCCTGATCAAACTCGACCGCCATATGCCTCCCCGATTAGGCCCAGTTGAGCGCACCCTTGCGCCACGCGTAGAAGTACCCAATAACCAGAATGCCGACGAAGATGAGCATCTCGACCAGCCCGAATACGGCGAGCTGATCGAAGGTGATTGCCCACGGCAAAAGGAAGACCGTCTCGACGTCAAAAATCAGGAAGAGCATCGCGATGATGTAGAAGCGGACAGAGAATCGATCGCGTGCGTCTTTGATCGGATCGATGCCGCACTCATAGGGCGACATCTTCTGTGCCTCGTAGACTCGCGGCCGGATGGCTCGAAACACCAGGAGGGCTACGCCAGGGAAGGCTGCAGCCACTACAAGGAAAAGGACAATCGGAAGATAGGAGTAGACCGGCGAGGTCTCCAGAAGAAGTATTGACGTCATCAGCATTCATACTAAGTTCAATGATTGCAAAGTGTCAACATTGATGGGCCCATGTGTTGATGCCTTATAGGAAACCGTAGGGCAGCCGTAGGGGGCTCGCGAGCCGCACCCAATTGCCTCTCAGCTATTACCCCATCTTTGCTTGCGGTGGTCCGTTTGGAGGCAACCGAGGGGCGCCTCGCGAGCTGCCCCCAATTGCGCCTTAGCAATGTACCGCATTTTGTCTGCGGTGGTCCGTGTGGGGCGGCTCGCCGAGCCGCCCCTACGACCGCCCCTACGGGTGCCGGTGAATCCCGCACCCTGCCCTTTTCATGTTTGCATTTTTGAGGGCGGCCACATATCATACTGCCTCATGCTTCGGCAAAGCCTTCATCTCTGCTCATCCTATCGCTGGTGGTGCTGAACCACGCCGCCTCTCGCACCCCTCTTCCACAACTTGAATAGAAGGACGGTTTCGTATTTTGACGCCAATGAGAGTCTTGATTAGTGACAACCTTTCGGCCCGTGGACTCGAGAAGCTCAAGGAACGAGAAAAGTTCGACATCGACTTCAAGCCCGGACTCCCAGCAGACGAGCTCAAGAAGATCATTTCCGACTACCACGCCCTTATCGTTCGAAGCGAGACGAGAGTCAGCGGTGACGTGCTTGCCGCGGCCACCAATCTCAAAGTCGTCGGCCGGGCCGGCACTGGCGTCGACAATATCGACGTTCCTGCCGCGACGCAGCTTGGCATAGTCGTCATGAACGCGGCCGGCGGAAACAGCGTGACGACCGCCGAGCATACAATGGCTCTCCTGATGTCTCTCGCGCGAAAAGTTCCGCAGGCCGACGCCTCGCTCAAAGGCGGCAAATGGGAGAAGAAGCGTTTTGTGGGCACGGAGCTCCTGGGCAAGACGCTTGGCATCGTTGGACTCGGCAACATCGGTAAGATCGTCGCGTCATTCGGCGCCGGCATGGGTATGAAGATTGTCGCTTACGATCCGTTTCTCTCGGCGGATTTCGCCGCGAAAGCTGGAATCGAGCTGGCCTCGCTGGACGACGTCTGGCGTCGAGCAGATTTCATCACCGTCCATACTCCGCTCACCGATCAGACGCGCCACATCATCGGCGAAGCAGCCCTCGCAAAAATGCGCGACGGTGTTCGAGTCATCAACTGCGCTCGCGGCGGGCTGGTAGATGAAGATGCTCTCTACAAGGCGATCAAGTCCGGGAAGGTCGCAGGCGCCGCCCTCGACGTATTCGTTGAGGAGCCCCCCGCAAAGGATCATCCACTGCTTGGCCTCGATGAGGTCATCGTCACGCCGCATCTCGGCGCGTCGACATCCGAAGCCCAGGATTCTGTCGGCGACGACAATTGCCGAGCAGGTGGCAGATTTCCTCGAGAGCGGCGCAGTGAAGGGGGCCGTCAATGTACCCGCGGTCAGTCCCGAGGCCCTCGAAGGGCTTCGACCCTACCTTCTTCTGGCTGAGAAACTCGGCTCATTCCAGACGCAGTTCTTTGGCTCGGCAGTCAACGAAGTGCAGGTGGCTTACAGCGGTCAGGTGGCAGATACTCGATATTCATCCGTTGACGCGAGCCATTCTCACCGGGCTGCTGACGCCGGTGACCGGACATGTCAACCAGGTCAATGCCGCGTTGATCGCCGAAGCTCGCGGCATCCGTGTCACAGAGTCGCTCGCGCGAATGGGGCACGACTTCACCAGCCTGGTCGAACTTACGGTACGCGCAGGCGACGCGGAGAGCCGAGTGGCCGGAACCATCTTCGGGCGCCAGGACCCGCGAATCGTGAGAATCGATGCCCACCGGCTCGAGGCTGCGCCTGAAGGCAACATGCTCGTCGTTCGCAACGACGATCAGCCGGGAGTCGTTGGTACTATCGGCACTTTCCTCGGGAATCATGCGATCAATATCGCGCAGCTTTACTTGAGCAGGAACCAGGCAGGCGGCATTGCCATGTCTGTCTACCAGGTCGACCAGGAGCTTGACGAGTCAACACTCGCAGAGCTCGAGGCCGTGCCGCACGTGATTTCGGCAAAGCAGATTCGATTGTCTTAGGCGGTTCCACAATGCTTGCGAAGCGCATCATCCCTTGTCTCGACGTCGACCGCGGTCGCGTGGTCAAGGGGATGAGCTTCGTCAACCTGGTCGATGCCGGTGATCCGGTTGAACAGGCGGCACGATACGATCGGGAGGGTGCTGACGAGCTGGTCTTTCTCGACATCACCGCATCATCGGACCATCGCGAAACTGTGGTAGATATGGTACGGCGCGTCGCCGACCAGGTCTTCATTCCATTTACTGTCGGTGGAGGTATTCGAACTGTCGATGATGTCAGGGCGATTCTCCTTGCCGGAGCCGACAAGGTCTCAATCAATACTGCCGCAGTGCAGAATCCTGAGCTCGTGCGCGAGGGCGCCGAGCGCTTCGGGGCTCAGTGCATGGTCGTCGCAATAGATGCAAAGAGGCGATCAGAGTCCCACATGCGCCTCATCATCATCATCATCGTCATGGGAGGTCTACCTGCATGGTGGCCGCACGCCGACCGGGCTTGACGCCGTCGAATGGGCTGCAAAAGCAGCGCAGCTTGGCGCAGGTGAGATTCTCTTGACGAGCATGGACTGCGACGGTCAGAAGGACGGTTACGACATCCAGCTGACTCGCGCGGTTGCATCGGCGGTCAATATTCCGGTGATTGCCTCGGGAGGTGCCGGGAACCTTGCGCATCTCTACGAAGCCTTCACTGAAGGACAGGCGAGCGCCGTGCTCGCGGCTTCAATCTTTCACTTTGGCGAGTTCACAATCGGTGATGCAAAAGAGTATCTGAGGGGGCGAGGCGTCCTCATGCGCTGAAAGCGGAGATATGGTCACTAATCCGGCAAATCACCAGAATCATGCTGCTGCTTGTGCTACTGGCCCTCCTGCCGGCCCCCATGGCGGCAAGGACGCTGTCCATTGTCGCCGGTCAGCTCAAGGTTCGCGAGCAGGATGCCAGGATTGGCAGCTCCGGCGTTGAGCTTTCTGGCATCCTGACGTTGCCCGTCTTTGAAAAGGAGCGTCGCGCACCAGCTCTCCTGATAGTCTCCGAGTGGGGAAGCGTGCCAGGTGAGGCAACACCTGTGGCGACATATCGGGATATCGCGAATCAGCTCTCGGCTCGCGGGATAGCCGTGCTCAGATTCGACCTGCGGTGTTCAGGCAAGTCCGGCTGCAAGCCGCAAAGCAGTTTTGATGACTATGTAGAGGATGTGTCCGCGGCGATCAGATACATTCACCAGCGGCCGGAGATCGATCCGGCACGAATAGCCATTCTTGGTCATGGTTTTGGGGGGCTGATCGCCACGACAGCACTCCTCGTGAGCGAGCAGGAGCCGCGCCCGGCCGTTCTCGTCCTCGCAGCGTCTCCGGGACGCACAGGATCAAAGCTTGTTCGCGAACAAATAAATTCTCGTCTCGCTCGACAGCCCAAGAGTCCGCCCAGGAGTCTGCCGGAGGATAGCAAGAGTTACCTCGCACAGGTTGACGCCTGGCTGGCAGCTCTCGAGACTGGGGGGAAGCTCGCCGCTGATGCACGGATCGATCCGAGCGACGCTCTCTTGCTTTCCGCCGCCAGGCAACCTGAGATGGCCATGGTGGTGCTCACGGCCGATCCCCTCAGAACGGTGCGCGGGATCGCGATTCCCGTTCTCCTGCTCCAGGGAGAGAAGGATGTCGAGGTTACGGCAACCGACGCGCGCTACATCGCCGAAGCATTGAAGCGCTCTGGTCATAGCGATGTGAGTCTGGAGCTGATCCCCGGGGCCGACCACTGGTTTTCGCCGCTGCCAAATGCTTCGACCTCAATCCTGAGCGCTTGGCTGGTTCGCAAATTCGCAATAGACTAAGTAGTTTATGAAGGAAGACGTGATAACTCGGTTAAGGTCTGCGAAACTCAACTTCTCTAGTGAGGGATTGATTCCAGCAATTGTTCAGGACGACCGCACTAACGAGCTGTTGACACTGGCATATATGAATGTCGAAAGCCTCGACCGGACCCTGGAGAGCGGAGAGACCTGGTTCTGGAGCCGCTCGCGACGTGAGCTCTGGCATAAGGGCGCGACTTCGGGCCACACCCAGGAGGTCATCGATATTCGACCCGATTGTGACTCCGACACTCTACTGGTCAGGGTGGTGCCCAGGGGTCCGGCCTGCCATACCGGAGCTCGGACCTGCTTCGCAGATGCGAATCCAGCCGGCGTGACTCTGGCAAGGCAGCTCGAAGATCGTGCATGAGCTAATCAGGGAGCGGGCCGAACAGCGGCCTCCGAATTCCTATACGACCTATCTCTTTGAAAGTGGCCTCGACAAGATCCTTAAAAAGATTGGAGAAGAGGCGGCAGAGACGATGATCGCTGCGAAGAACGATGGAAAAGCGGAGTTAACGTCCAAGATCTCGGACCTTCTCTATCATCTTCTGGTACTCATGGTGGCGCGAGATATCGAGTTGGCTGACGTCGCTGGTGAGCTTGAGCGGAGAGTTGGACGGCCGGTCGATCCCAAGTATCAGAAATCGAGCAAGCAAAATAGATTGGCCCACTTGCTCAGTATGGAGTGCGGCGACTTGTCGCCGCTGTTGATTTAGTTACTGCAGGATTATGGTTTACACGCCCAATTCTTCTTCATCACTGCAGTAACTAAATCAAAAGCGGCGACAAGTCGCCGCACTCCATACTGAGCCGGTCGCCGCGCTTCACTGTTGAGGAGCGCTATGGCGCAGATCAGTCCTTCAAGCTTTGAAGAGTTTGCAGCCCTTGCAGAGAAGGGAACGGTCATTCCCGTCTTCAAGACTGTGCTGGCTGACCTGCTGACGCCTGTCTCGGCCTACCTGCGGATCGAACGTGGAGCCTCGCGCGCGTTCCTTCTTGAGTCGATCGAAGGGGGTGAAAAGATTGCCCGGTATTCCTTCCTGGGCAGAGGATCCTCAAACCATAGTTCGCGGCCGCGGCAACGAAGTTGAAGTGGAGTATTCCGACGGCCGAAAGGAGACTCGCAAGGGACCCATGCTGGAAGTGCTGCGCGAGATCATGGGGCCACGCCGCCCAGTGCGCGTTCCGGGTCTGCCGCCATTCTCCGGAGGGGCAGTCGGTTACTTCGGCTACGATGCGGTCCGCTGGTTCGAAAAGCTGCCGGCTGAAGCGCAGGACGATCTCGGGATCGACACCGCCGCCGTGATGTTCTTCTCGAGCCTTCTTGCATTCGATCATGTCAAGCACCAGATTCAGATCATCGCGAACGTCTTTGCAGGCGAGAGCCGCGATGATCTTCGAGAGAAGTACATCGCGGCATGTCATGTGAGATCGAACGGCTCGAGGAGGCTCTCACGGCACCATTCGAACCTCCGGCGCCGAAGAGCGGTTCCGGGCGGGTGAAGATCCGATCGAACATGACGCGTGAGCGCTACGACACCGCCATCGATCAGATCAAGGAGTACATTCGCGCGGGCGATGCGTTCCAGGTTGTTTTTGCGCAACGCTTCGAGACGGAGATTAACGCCAAGCCGTTTCAGATTTACCGCGCCTTGCGGACTATCAATCCTTCTCCATACATGTTCTTTTTGAAACTCGGAGACGATGAGGCGCTTCTTGGCGCATCCCCTGAGATGCTCGTGCGATGTACGGGCCGGCTGCTCGAATACAGACCAATCGCCGGGACCTACCCGCGTGGCGAGACTGAGGCGGAGGACATTAAGCTCGCCGAGCAGCTGACAGCCGATGAGAAGGAACGGGCTGAGCACGTCATGCTCGTGGATTTGGGACGGAACGACCTTGGACGGGTCGCGGAGTTTGGTTCGGTTGAAGTTTCGGCCTCTGATGGTGGTCGGAACGCTTCTCGCATGTTATGCATCTTGTGTCAGAGCTGCGCGCGCAGCTCCGGGCATGGTCTCGACTGTTTCGACGCCCTGGCGGCGGTATTCCCGGCAGGGACGGTATCGGGTGCACCGAAGGTGAGGGCCATGGAGATCATCGACGAGCTCGAGCCGACGCGACGAGGCGCATACGCCGGAGCGGTACTCTACTTTGACTACTCAGGAAACCTCGATTCCTGCATTGCTTTGCGGACGATGTATGCGCGAGGTCATCACGCTTTCATTCAGGCCGGCGGCGGCATCGTTGCCGATTCGATCGCCGCAAACGAGTACCAGGAGACGATCAACAAGGCGCGGGCAATCGTCAGTGCCCTTGAAATGGCCGAGGCAGAGCTATGAAACAATCTCTTTAAACAATGCGGCACTTCGCGACAACGTTGTAGGGGCAGGGCTTGTCCCTGCCCGTCCCGCGCCGTCTGGCGCGGGTACGCGTACCGCATACTGGCGCTCGTCATGCTGATCTGCGTGACGATCCCTGCAGCCGCACAACCGCGCAAGAAGAACGCCCCGGATCCGGCGGCCGCAGTGACCGCCGAGCAGGCGGCTGGCCTCGAGGCCGTGATCACGACGGACCTCGGAGTGATCCGATTCGAGTTCCTTCCAGAACAGGCCATTCATCACGTCCAGCAGTTCGTCAAGCTCAGCCGTGAAGGGTTCTATGATGGATCGGCCTTTCACCGGGTCATACCGCGCGGAATCGTTCAAGGCGGAGATCCACTGCTCAAGGATCCGAAGACGCCGCGAGCCCGATGGGGAACCGGTGCGTTGAGCCAGCTCAATGAGGAGATCGGCTCAGTTAAGCATGTCCGTGGAACAGTCTCGACCGTGCGCCTGCCGGATCGTCCCAACAGCGATGGCGCGCAGTTCTTTATCTGCGTAACTCCGCAGCCCATGCTGGATGGAAAGTTCTCGGCCTTCGGACAGGTTACCGAAGGCATGGACATCGTCGAAAAGATTTCTCTTGTTGCCGCCGACGAGCAGCAGCTCGTCCTGACTCCGATCAGAATTCTGAGCATCAAGATTGAGCCCAAAAAGACCCAACCCTACAAGGATGCGTCAGTCGACGATATGCGCAAGGAGGTTATCCTTCGAACGACGCTCGGCGACATCACCCTGGTGCTCGAGCCGGAGATTGCGCCTGAGCATGTGCGCAACTTCCTGATGCTGGTTGAGTCCGGCTGGTACGATCACACAGCTTTCCACCGTATCGTTCCGCACTTTGTGGTCCAGGGCGGCATCGGCAATACCCGTCCGGCAGGCAGGACGCATTCGGCTGACAGGTGGGTTCACAAACTCAAGCCTGAGTTCAGCCAGAGAAACCACATTCGTGGTGTGCTCTCGATGGCGCGAGCAGATGCCCCGGATTCTGCCGAGACCTCCTTCTTCATCGTTCTGGCGCCCGCGCCCAGCCTGGATGGCAAGTACACGATCTTTGGCAAGGTGGTAGACGGATTCGATACGCTCGACAAGATGGAAAAGGCGCCGGTAGACGGACAAACGCCTCGGGAGCGAATCGAGCTCATTGAGGCGGTGGTCAAACCTTGATGGCCCTAAAATCCGGCCTTAGTGTCTTGAGATGATCCTGGTAATCGACAACTACGACTCGTTCACATACAACCTCGTTCAATACCTGGGCGAGCTGGGTGCGGAGCCCCGAACTTTTCGTAATGACCAGATCTCCATTGAAGAGATTCGACGGCAGGCACCTGAGCGGATCGTCATCTCTCCCGGCCCGGGTACACCGGACTCAGCCGGAATAACTCTCGAGACGATCAGAGCCTTCGGTGGCCAGATTCCTATTCTTGGAGTCTGCCTTGGCCATCAGTCGATCGGACAGGTATTCGGCGGGAGAGTTGAGCGAGCCCCGTACCTTATGCACGGAAAGACGAGCAAGATTAATCACGATGGCCGGACAATTTTCGCGGGCATTGAACAATCGTTTCTCGCAACCAGGTACCATTCGTTGATCGTCGCTCGCGAGACGATTCCTCCGGAGCTGGAGGTTTCGGCGACGACGTCCGATGGGTTGGTCATGGGTCTTCGGCATCGCGATTTCATCTGTGAGGGAGTGCAGTTTCATCCGGAATCGATCATGACTGCGGTCGGTAAGACATTGCTCAGGAATTTTTTGAAGCTGCCGGCTCGTTCGAGGGCCTCATGATCAATGCGCTGCTCAACAGACTGATTGCGCACTCTCACCTGACGCAGCAGGAGGCGGCGGAGCTTCTCGAGCACTTGATCAGCGATCGGATAACTGAGCCTGAGATCGCGGCCGTTCTGGTGGCGCTCGCTTCCAAGGGAGAGACCGAGGAGGAGCTTGCCGGCTTCGCCGAAGCGATGCGCAATCGTTGCATTCCGGTTGCCGCTAACGGCCACGAAAGATGGGAAATTAGACACGTGCGGAACCGGCGGGAGCCAGGCGAAGACGTTCAATGTTTCTACTGCTGCGGCATTGGTGGTTGCAGGGGCGGGCGTGCCGGTTGCCAAGCACGGAAATGTCGGCGTCACGAGCAGAGTGGGCAGCGCGGATGTTTTGAAAGCCCTTGGGATAAAGGCGGATCTGGAACCACAACGGGCAGCGCAGTGCTTCAACGAAGTCGGCATTTGTTTCATGTTTGCGCCCCTACATCACGCGGCTACGAAGAGGGTTGCCCAGGTGCGTCGCGCACTTGGCGTGCGAACGATATTCAATCTGCTTGGGCCCTTGACCAATCCCGCAGGGACGCCGTTCCAGGTGGCCGGCGTCTCCGATGAGGCCGCGGCTGAGAAAATAGCGGGCGCGCTGGTGCGACTCGGCACGCGGCGGGCGTGGGTCGTGCGCGGCTTGGATGGGTTGGACGAGATAACGTTGAGCGGCCCAACTGCGGTTGTCGAAGCAACCCCGTCTGGATTGCGAAGATTTGAAATTGCTCCTGAGGATTTTGGATTGAGCAGGTCTGCGGTTGAATCATTGCGAGGTGCCTCGCCCGAGGAGAACGCCGAGACGATTGTTGCGGTGCTTTCGGGGCTTCGCCGGGATGCAGCGTTCGACTTGGTCAGTATCAACGCGGCGGCCGCGCTGTTTGTATCTGGAGAATGCGATTCATTGAGAGGGGCGGAAGAGTTGGCGGAACGGGTAATCGATTCCGGCGCAGCAATGGCGAAGCTGGACGCCCTGAGGAGATTCACGGGATCAGAGGATTGATGGCGGACAAACCGCTCAAGGGCGTCCGCAAGGGAGCGAAATTTGGAGTGCGGCGACCTTCTCCGCTTTCTTGGGTTAGTTAGTGCAACGCTATGATTTGCAGGCCTCACTTACTTCCTGATCGCCGCACTAGACGCAAAGGACGCAAAGAGCAGCGACAGGTCTTGCCGCACTCCAATTTGCCCCTCGGGTTGGGCTCAATGGATTCAATTGCTGAATTGGCAAACAACATGCCCGACATCCTGACACAGATCGTCGAACGTAAACGCGAGCGCATCGCCGAGGCCAGGCGACGCCTGCCGGAAGACGAGCTCCGCAGGAGAACAGTCCCGCATCCCCCCAACCACGTATTCGAATCCGCTCTCAACGGCGACGGAATCAACATTATTGCCGAAGTGAAACGCCGATCACCCTCACGTGGCCTGATCCGCGAAAACTTCGACCCGGCGAGCATCGCTCGCAACTACGATTCTGCCGGGGCAGCGGCCATATCAATCCTCACTGAACAGGATTTCTTTGCCGGAAGCCTCTCCGATCTTCGGGTGATCCGTTCCATTTCCTCGAGACCGCTGCTTCGCAAAGACTTTATCGTTGATGAATACCAACTCTACGAATCAGTGGACGCAGGAGCAGACGCCGTCCTCCTGATTGCCGCGATTCTCGACGATCACCTTTTCGCTGCGCTTCTCGAGACCTGCCACGGTCTCGGACTCGACGCCCTCGTGGAAATCCACGACCGCGAAGAGGCGGACCGCGTACTCCGGCATGACGTTCGCATTCTCGGTGTGAACAATCGCAATCTGAGATCCTTCGAGACCACGCTCGAGACGTCTATCGAACTCGCGCCAGGCCTGCCGGGCTCCTGCACGCTGGTGAGCGAGAGTGGGATCCGAACTCGAGCCGACATCGAGCGCCTCCGTTCGGCCGGGTTTCGTGCTGTTCTCATTGGTGAAGAGCTCATGCGAGCTGCGGATGAGCGCGCCGCGCTTCTGAAATTGATCGAGGGATGAAGATTGTCAGGCTCAAGGTGTGTGGGATCACAACTTTCGAGGACGCAGAGGCGGCACTCGAGTGCGGTGCCGATTACCTGGGATTCAATTTCTATCCTCAGAGCCCCCGCTATATCTCGCCCGAGAGGGTGCGTGAGATCATTGACATGCTTGCATTGTCTGATGGTCGAGTGCAGACAGTCGGAGTCTTCGTGAATGAGTCGCGACCGGAGCAGGTCATCGACATTATGGCCGCAAGCGGTGTCCGACTTGCTCAGTTGCACGGAGATGAGGATGCTGCTTATTGTGCCTCGATTGGCGGCGATCGCGTGATCAAAGCCCTTCGCGTCAGCGACAGCTTCGATCCCGAGGCCGTCCTTGGGTACAAGGTATCGGCTGTGCTGCTTGACGCTTATCATCCATCACTCTATGGCGGCACCGGCCAGGAGTTTGACTGGAGTCTTGCTCGAGAGGCGGCAAGACTTGCGCGCATCATTCTTGCGGGTGGCCTCGGACCGCACAACATAGCAGAGGCTATTCGCACGGTCACTCCCTTCGGTGTTGACGTGAACAGCGGTGTGGAGAGCGGTCCCGGACGCAAGGATGTGGCCAGGCTAAGACTTTTGAAGAAGGAAATGGAAGAGTGGATCACGACCTCCTGAGCACGCCTGATGAAGGCGGACATTTCGGCCAATACGGCGGCAGCTTTGTCCCTGAGACGCTGATGCGTCCGCTCGAGGAGCTTTGCGCTGCCTATGCTGAGGCTCAGTCCGACGAGTCTTTCAATCTCGAGCTTACGAGCCTGCTCACGAAGTACGTCGGGCGTCCGACTCCGCTGAGTTTTGCGAGCAGGCTGACCGACCATTTTGGCGGAGCAAAGATTTATCTCAAGCGCGAGGACCTGACACACACTGGCGCTCACAAGATCAACAACGCCATCGGACAGATTCTGCTCGCAAGGCGGATGGGCAAGCGGCGGATCATCGCTGAAACGGGAGCCGGTCAGCACGGTGTGGCTACAGCGACCGCCTGCGCTCTCTGCGGCCTCGAGTGTGTGATCTACATGGGTACCGAGGACATGCGACGCCAGGAATTGAACGTTTTTCGGATGCGTCTTCTCGGGGCCCAGGTCGTCCCTGTCGAAGCGGGCAGCCGGACGCTCAAGGACGCCATCAACGAAGCGCTTCGAGACTGGGTTACCAACGTAGCCGATACGCACTATCTGCTTGGGTCGGTTCTCGGGCCGCATCCGTACCCGATGATGGTCAGGGATTTTCAAAGCATCATAGGGCGAGAGGCCCGAGGGCAGATACTCGAAGCCGAAAAAAGATTGCCTGACTACCTGCTGGCTTGCGTGGGCGGCGGCAGCAATGCGATCGGGCTGTTTCATGAGTTCCTCGCCGACCGCGAAGTTGCCATGATCGGCGTCGAAGCGGGTGGTGTCGGCTCACAGCTTGGGCAGCACGCTGCGCGCTTTCTTGCCGGCGGCGGAGGAAGAATCGGAGTTCTTCAGGGAACGAAGAGTTTTGTCCTCCAGGATGATGCCGGGCAGATTGCGCAGACGCATTCGATTTCGGCTGGACTCGATTACCCAAGTGTCGGTCCGGAGCATGCCTACCTTCGCGAAGCTGGCCGAGTGGAGTACACGGAGGTCAGCGACGACGAAGCTCTTGAAGCCCTTAAGTTGCTGGCCCGCTGTGAAGGGATCATTCCCGCACTCGAGTCGGCGCATGCCATCGCTTACCTCAAGCGGCTTGCGCCAATGCTGGAGCCCGACAGAATCATCCTGGTCAATTTGTCGGGTCGTGGTGACAAGGACGTCAATACGGTGATGAGCAAGGGAATTGTGTAGCAGGTAACAAGTGAGCCGCATCAGCGACAAGTTCGACGAGTTGGGCGCAATCGGACGCAAGGCGTTCATTCCCTATATCTGCGCGGGCGATCCGGATCTGGAGACGACTGAAGCGTTGATCCTCGGGCTTGAAGAGGCCGGTGCCGACGTGATCGAGCTCGGAGTGCCGTTTTCGGATCCGATGGCTGACGGGCCGGCGATCCAGCGGGCCTCTGAACGAGCGCTGAAACGATCACTCGGACTGGCTGAGGTTCTTGGCCTTGTCGAGCGGGTTCGAAAACGGAGCGAAGTGCCCCTCGTTCTCTTTACTTATTACAATCCGGTGATGCAGTTCAAGACGGCAAATCCGGGAAAAGCAATTCGTGAAGCCGGAGTCGATGGAGTTCTTGTGACGGACCTCATTCCTGAGGAGGCCAACGGCTTCGTCTCGAGCATGCGGGAGTCGGGGGTGGATACCATCTTCCTCGTCGCGCCGACATCCACCGAGGCTCGGATGAGATTGATTGCCGAGCACTCGAGCGGCTTCGTCTACGTGCTGGCGCGGGCAGGCGTGACCGGTGTTCGCGAGCATCTGTCGAGCGAGCTGCGTGATTTGGTTGCTTCCGTGAGACGGCATACGCGGCTGCCGATTGCGGTTGGTTTTGGAATCTCCCGCCGCGAGCATGTTTCGGAGGTCTGGGAATACGCGGATGCGGCAGTAGTCGGAAGCCGCCTGGTACTTGAGATCGAGCGACACCTCAACTCGGCGACCTGGTTACCGAAGTAAGCAGACTCGCGCGCGAGTTGATTGGGGGACTATGAGTCAGGATCAACCAAAAGAGGGCGTAGACGATTGGCGACGCCGAATTGATGAAATCGATCTTCAACTGGTTGAGCTGTTCAACGAACGATCGCAATGCGCAATCGAAATCGGTCACGTGAAGCACGGCATGGGCCTGGAAGTCTATTCACCGTCCCGCGAGGCGGAGGTTATTGCCAACGTGACCAGGGCAAACAAAGGCCCGCTCGAGCCGGAGGCAATACGGCGCCTCTTTGAGCGTGTGATTGACGAGTCCCGCCGCGTCGAGCGGTTAGCGACTCAGCAGGAAACGAGGTCAGGGAAATGATCGTCATAATGGAAGAGAATGCGTCCGAGGCGCAGATAACCGCGGTCGTCGAGCGACTCGTCAATTTCGGCTTCGATATTCACCGGTCGACCGGCGCCCGCTACACGATACTTGGAGCGGTCGGGTCTCAACTCGCCGATACCAGGGATCTGGAACTGCTCGATGGGGTCCACGAGGTCGTGCGGGTCAGCGCACCGTACAAGCTTGCATCGCGCGCATTCAAGCCGGAGGGAACCAGAATCACCATCAAGGACGTCGTCTTCGGAGGGGACCAGGTGATTATGATGGCCGGTCCCTGCACGGTCGAAAATCGCGACCAGGTTGAGGCCACTGCCGCTGCAGTGAGCGCGCAGGGCGTCCGTGTACTTCGGGGAGGAGCATTCAAGCCTCGAACATCACCTTACAGTTTCCAGGGACTCGGAGAGCCGGGATTGAAGCTCTTGCGCGATGCCGCCGACCGTTGGGGAATGCTGACCGTATCAGAGATCATGGAGTCGTCGCAGATTCCGATGTTTATTCGCCACGTCGACATACTCCAGGTCGGTGCGCGGAACATGCAGAATTTCAATCTTCTCAAGGATCTCTCGAAGATCAACAAGCCCATTCTCCTGAAGAGGGGGCCGGCGTCGACGATCGAGGAGACGCTACTCTCGGCGGAATACATCATGTCGGGCGGCAATCATGAGGTGATCATCTGCGAACGGGGGATCAGGACCTTCGAGACCTATACGAGGAACACACTGGATATCTCGGCGATTCCGGTAATCAAGAAGCTGTCGCATCTGCCTGTGGTGGCCGATCCGAGTCATGCCACGGGCCGGCGTGACAAGGTGCCGCCTATGGCTCGAGCGGCGGTCGCTGCCGGAGCGGATGGCTTGTTGATTGAAGTCCATAACGAGCCTGACAAGGCTCTTTGTGATGGAGCGCAGTCGTTATTCCCGGAACAGTTCGAAAAGCTCATGGTCCAGCTGCGAATGATCGCCCCGGCAGTCGATAGAACGATTTGAGCGCAAGGGAAACGCGCCGACTTGCTCAGTATGGAGTGCGGCGACTTGTCGCCGCTTTTGATTTAGGTAGTGCAGTTATGAAGAAAAATGGCGCCTGTGAATCTTAGCGCTGCAATAGGTAACGCAAAAGCGGCGACAAGTCGCCGCACTCCATACTGAGCAAGTCGCTGCGTTAATATTCCGATCGTACCAATGACATTGAAGGCATTCTCTCGCATTCGACACGTGACTATCGTCGGCTGTGGCCTGATCGGAGGCTCATTCGCTCTTGCACTGCGTCGAGCCGGCTTCGGCGGCCGCATTACTGCATGTGGTGGACAGCGGGGTCCACGATGGGCACTCGATCGTGGAATCATTGACTCGATCGAAGACAGCCTCGACAACGGAAGGGTCTGCGATGCGGACCTTGTCTACCTTGCTGCGCCAATCCACGGCATCATTCATTTTCTCGAGACGAGCGGTCCTCTCCTAAAGCCCGGCGCTCTGGTCACCGATGCCGGCAGCACCAAACTCGAGATATCGCGAATAGCCAAGACAAATCTGCCAGACTCCGTAGTCTTCATTGGAGGCCATCCCATGGCAGGCAGCGAACTTCGAGGCGTGGAACACGCACGAGAGGACCTCTTCGACGGCGCTGTCTACGCTCTCACTCCGGACGAGAAGACAGACCCACCAACCTTGGAGGTCCTCGTGGAATTGATTCGCGCCATCGGTGCGAATCATCTGGTGACCGACCCATCCTCTCACGACATTGCCGTGTCCCTCATCAGCCATCTGCCCCAATTGGTCTCAACTACGCTGGCATCCCTGCCGGCCGCAACGCCCTCGAACGCGCTGGCACAGCAGCTCGCCGCGTCAGGCTGGCGCGACATGACCAGACTTGCAGCCAGCTCATGGACGATCTGGCGTGATATCTGCGCAACGAATCAGACAAATATCGGAAATGCGCTCGAGCTGATGATCGAAAGGTTGAAGGGTTTGCGAGAGGCGGTGGCTGCGGGAGATTTCGAGGAGATCAGGGAAGCATTTGAGCGCGCGAACGTCGCGGCGACAAAGTAAAGGGGCGCCCGTAGGGAGCCTGTCGGGAAAATATCATGTAGCCCACTCAGGGGAGCAATTTGGAGTGCGGCGACTTGTCGCCGCTTTTAGTTACCTATTGCAGAATCTATCGAAGAAAGGGCCTCTCAGTTTCAATACAGCAGCAGGTAACTAAAAGCGGCGACAAGTCGCCGCACTCCAAATTGCTCCCTTGAATAGGCCCAACGATGTTTTTCCGACAGCCTCCCTATGGAGGGCGGAACCTACGCCTGATCTTCTATAGACATGGGCCTCCTATGGAGGCCGCGGCTAATTTCTGCTACGCAAAAATGTCCAAACTAAAAGGGGCGGCTCAGAGCCGCCCCTCTTTGGAAAGGTGTTAGTTGATATTGAGCTGGACTGTGTTCGACGAGAGTGTCGTTACGACTGTTCCCGTCGTGAGGTCCACGATTTTGACTGTCGCTACGAGTTCAACCGGGCCAGCCTTAGCCAGACTCGCCGGTATCTGAATGTTGAGTTGATCGAGGCCCACAAAGAATCCCTGCGGACCGACAAACAGCGGTGTCACTTTTACACCACCGACAGTTACATCAACCGACTCCGCAACACCGTTATTGGCGGTGTCCGTATTCTGCGCGAATCGGAATCCGCTTCCGAATAATGCGACAAATGCTCCCGCATTGATCGGAGCGGCTGTGCCGTCGGGATTGCTCACCGGCACGTTGAACGTGGCGCCGTCGTTCGAGGCCACGGCGGCCGGAGCACCCTTCCCGTCCATGGTGGTCGTAAAGATACCGGGTGCGACTACATTAACCGCCACCGTGCCCTGCGAAACGGACCCATCAGCCGGTGTCACAACAACCGTCGCCGTCCCGGGAGCCGTGAAGGTTGGCACCTGGAAGTTGCCTTGTCCAGGACCGACGAAGAAGAGTCGCGCCGCCACACCACTGACGAAAATCTGAGTACCACTCAGAGTCGTCGGCAATGGAACGGCCGTCGCTGAAGCATTGCCTGGAGCGAAGTTGGTGCCGAAGACTGAGGCAATACCCTCCGGCGATACGAGTGCCGCAAAACGCGCCGAATCGACTGTAGTGGCATTGGTATTGGTTGCCTTGCCGGGATCAACCACGACGAGCACCAATGCCGTTGAAAGCGGTCCGGTTGACGAGCCCACCTGGATAAAGAGTTTACCCGGCGCGTTGACCAGGTTGGCCGGGATCTGGGCTTCAACGGTGTTGTTCGCTGTGTTTAAAGTAGCGCTCACCTGCTGGCCATTCACAAGAACTCGAGGACTGTTGTCGAGGCTCTCGCCGGTGAGAGCGATATTCAGCGGGCTATTCTGCATGTTGACCGCGTAACTTGAGAGCGAGGTGATCACTGCCGGTGCAACCAGATTTGAGAGCTGACTGCGCATTGCTCCGGCAGGGTTGACGGTGGAATGAATGTTGACGTACCACCCCGACGGGTTAGCCAACACTCGTTGCAGCACCGCCGGATCTTGATTGATCGCCGTGAGGTTGACAGTGCCAACCCCCGATGGCACGACAAGATTGTTTGTGGCACTTAGACCCGTGTCTATCCTGATAGGTCCGTTAACACCCGCCGCTCCCTCGTGAATGTGCAGGCCGACGACGGTTACCGGTCCCTTGAAGTCGAAGCTCACGGTGAAGGTTACTGAGCCTCCCGTGACTACACCCAGCGCGTTTCGCGTTGGATTGATGGTGATAGCCGCCTGAGCGGTGATATTCGCAGGCGGTACCGGATTCGGATTGACCTCATTGGCTGGGCTCAGCGTAACCGTCTCTCCGAGCGACTCCTTGAGGAGGTTCGCGCTGATCTGACCTCGTATCACACCAGCAGGATTGACAGTTGTATGGAGGTTCACATAGTAGCCGGCTGGATTTGCGAGGAGCTTCGTGACGATCTCAATGTCAGCGTTGTTGGCAGTGAGATTGATCAGGCCCTGGCCCGAAGCGAAGGTAAGATTGTTCGTAGCACTCAAGCCGGTGTTGATCTTGACCGCGACCATTGACCCCGGCTACAGCTTCGTGAATGTGCAGGCCGACCACTGTCACACCGCTCGCAAAAGTGAGCTGGGTGAGGAAATTGACCGAGGCGTTGGTGATGTTCCCGCTGGCGTCGCGTGTGATATTAAAGGTCAGGACAGTCGATCCCGACGCGCCATTAGGAAGCGGCACAGGTGGGGCTATCTCATTGACCGTACTCATTGGCACGGTCACCGTGAGTGTCTCGGCGATAGCTGGTGAAGACAGCAATAAGACCACGAACCCTATAAGGATCGCGGTCGCTCGTCCGACTGCTTTCATGACTACTCCTTTCAAAGTGGTGAGTTTCGTCCATCTGACGCGCGACCGCCTGCGAGAGGGATCGGAGTTGAAGCGCCACGCTCAGACGAGACCAATCATCAGGCGCCGGAAGTCCAGCGCCCGGAGGAGACCATTTATGTCCGATTCACCCCGGCCAGAATGGCCGTGCAAAGCGAGCCCCACATTATCTGGTGGAAACGGCCAAAGTATAGACTACTTAATGTTTATTGTCACCGTATTGGCATTCTGACCATTGACCACAAAGACCACGTCGGCATTAGCGTTGGCGCCGGCCAGCGATCGCGGTATCAGAATGTTTGTCTGATCGAGGCCAGAGAATCCCGGAGCCTCGCCTGCGAATTGTACCTGTGCAGCCACACCGCGGATCTGGGCTGTGACCGCCGAGAGATCGCTCCGGAATCGCCATCCGGTTCCGAAGATGACCAGTATCACCTGCTCGCCGTCGGGTCCGAGATCGATCTGCACCGGTGTTGTCCCGCTGCTGATTGGTTCCTGGGTCTGGGTGCCGTCCGACTTAACTCGGACAACGAAACCGACCGGTACGCCGGTTCCGGAAAAATTGGTAGTGAAGATACCGGGAGCCACGGTGCCCACCTGAACCGTTCCAGTCGATGTCGTGCCATCAGAACTGGTGACAGTGATCGTCGCATTCCCGTTGGATGTTCCTTGAGGTATCAGGTAGTTGATCTGGTTCCCCTGGACATGGAACAACCCTGCCAGCTGCTCCGCGCCCGTACTATCCTTCACCTTGACGGTTGTGCCGCCGGCGAGAGTTGTCGGCAGTGGTTGGGCCTGAGCATCATCCGACCGCCGTAGCCAGGTTTATGCCGAACCCCGCGGCAATCGATAAAGGTGCTACTGGCCCACTCGGAGCAAAGCTGGCCGCGGAGACTGTGGTCACCGGCGGCTGTGCCGCCTGACCCGGATTGATGCTCGCCGACGTGGTGTAGATAAGGTCTCCCGTCTGAGCGCCATCATTATTGGCAGCATTGCCGGCAGCGTAGAAGGTGACCTTGCCTGTGCTCGTTGCCGGGGCAGTCCATTTGAAGGACCAGCTGTTGGTACCCGCGCCGGTCGGATTTGTTCCGGCCGCCGTGTGAGAGATGTACATCCGCCCGTTGGGGCCGGTCAGCTCCTGGGTGCGCGTCGTATCGGTCACCGAGATCGTCCCTGCCGCGTTTCCGCCGTCATTGATGGCGGTCAGTTCAAACCCGAAGCGGCTCCTGCCGGACTGAGAGATCGTCACCGTGACGGTTATCTCCTGGCCAGCTGTATACGTAGCCGGCAGCCCGGTTATCGACAGAGTGCCTCCGCCGGTATTGGGTCCGCCGCCAAAGTGGCAATCAGTACAGTTGACCTCGCTCGGTGCGCCTGTGACTCCGGTCGGTGGGCCTTCCCGAAAGGCTTGTGCGCGTTTGCCATTTAGCAAAAGAACCAAACAGGGAACGCCAACCAAAGCGATGATTACTAGTTTCAGTAATCTCATGGACATTGAATGACCTCCTCCTAATGCTATCCACTCTGAGAAACTCGGGGCGTTCCGAGAGTTCCAAGTGTTCTCCGCTTGCGAGATGGATAGTCCTTCCCCTGAACCAAAAGATGAGCGCAAGAAGCGTTCCGTACCTGCGGCATTAGGAGAGTCAATGGTGACAGCTATTTATAAGAGAGAAGGTGAGATATAACTCGCGATCTGCCTCAGCGTGAGGCAGATCGCGCGACACAGTTGGAGACATCCTCTACGTCAGTCATCCCAGAACTGGCCACAGCCGGCCGTCTGACTTCGCGGAGATGTCAAAAGAGGAACTTGAAGCCCAACTGGAAATAGCGAGGATCGCGAGTAGTTGTGGACGTCCCGAAAGTTCCTGGCGCGGGCGTCGGGTTTCCAAGCGTATCCACGGGTTGCGTGAGGTTATACGCCAGGCTGACATTTGTGTGGTTGAAGAGATTGGTGAACTCGCCCAGCACTTCGACCTTGTAGCGCTCACTGAGCGGGATAAACCGCGAATAGCGGATGTCGACCTGACCGATCCGCGTGCCCATGAAAGTATTTCGTCCGATGAAATTGGGACGGCTGACCCGCGCCGGCTCAGCATAGCCGAGGAGATTCCGATTGGCTGTGATGTTGTAGGGCTCTCCCGCGGTGGTGTTGACGATGAATGCCAGCTGGTTGTGGTTGATCAGATAGTTCAATCCCTGACTCGAGGCCTGGAAAGTAGGCTCCCATACGCCGGAGAAGGTAAAGATGTGCCTTCGATCGCTGAGGCTGCTGCCTCGATCTCTCGACCGGTCGGTGGGATCCGATAGAGTCTGGCGAGCCGAGTCCACAGAGTTCTCCTCCGGAGCATCGTCGATGGCATGCGAGTAGACGTAGTTCGCCTGCAACTGAAAATCATGTGCGAATCGCTTGTTGAGCGAGACGCTCAACCCGTTATAGCTGGAATTGCCCACGGACTCGTCGACATAGATATTGTTGAATTGCGGGTAGAGCCGGTCAGCCGGCGCCGTCGAAAAGACGGGCCGCCCGTCCGGCAACCTCGAGAGAACTCTGATGAAATTGATGTTGCGAGCGATGGGCAGACCCGTGCCCTTCGTATATAGGTACCCCACCGTCAGGGCCATATCGCTCGATAATTCGCGCGTCACCAGGATGTTCGTGTTGATTGAGTAGAGTGTGCGGAAGTCAGGCGAAACACCCGCGACATCCTGGTTTCCCAGAGTCACGGCAGGAGCCGTCGTGAAGACGTTAGGGAAGGCCGGGGCGATTGCACTGGTTGGCGGGATATTGGCATTGAAGTAGGCCACATTGCCGTTAATCAGGATCGCCCGCCTGTAGAAGTCCGTCTGCGGTGTGTCGTAGAAGATCGCTGCGCTCGCACGGACCACTGTTTTGTGGTCTTTGCCAAGCGAATAGGCTGCGCCGATACGCGGGGCAAAGTTGTTCTTGTCGGTACGGAAATCCTGATTCACCGGGAGAGTCGACGAAGGATTCGCATTAGGCGGCACATAGATGTCATACCGCAGCCCGTAAGTGATGTTCAGTTGCGGTGTTACCGCCCAGCTATCCTGCGCGAAGAAGCCATAGAAGGTTGTCGTGAAGCTGATTCTGGGATCACCGATTGTCTGCTGGAAACTGGAATAGCTTCTCGGATTCGTGCCGGATTTGGCCGCGAGGTATGAGTTTATGTCGGAGAAATTATACTGCGCCCAACTGAAATCGCTCGGATTGTCGAAGATCGGACGGATTTGCCCGCCGAACTTCAAGTTGTGGCGGCCGTGCAGCAGAGTAAGGTTGTCGACGAACTCGGGTGTCTTCTCCTTGAGAATCGCCGGAGTCAGATCGTCCGGGCCTCCAAATGCGGCTATGCCGGAGATGAAAATGTAAGGTCCGGTAGGCGTATTGGGCCCCGCGGCCTGAACTTCGTTCCGATATCCGAGCTGGAAACGGAACTCGTTGATCATCCTCGGTGTGAACGTAGAAACCAGCTGGACGCCGACGGCGTGTGCCCGGTCAACAAAGACCGTGCTAGCCGTGCTCGCCACTTTCAGGCCGCCCTGGGTTCCGCTGTTGTTCGGATTGTTCGGCGAGTCGTTGCGGAAATACATATACCGGCCCATGAGCCGGTGCTTGTCATTGATTTGCCAGTCGACTCGCCCGAAGACGAACTGGTTATGCTGCGCAAAAGGCACCGACCCGAGATCGCTGATAGGAATTCCTATACGCGCCGCATCAGCCGGCTGTGACCGTGATGACCGAAGGAAGATTGCGATCACTCTTCTCGTAAGAGGCAAAGAAGTGGAGCCGATCGCGAATTATTGGGCCGCCGATCGTGCCGAACGGATCGTCCAGTCTCAGGTCAGGTTTTGGCGCGGTTGCTGCGAGGCGGCTTGGACGGGCGGTCATCCCTGGCCTGCGAAAGATGTAATTTGCGCTTCCGTGCCACTCGTTTGTTCCCGAGTTAGTCACTGCGTTGAAGACCGTGCCTGTCGTATTGCCGAACTCGGGTGCGTAGCCGTTGGTGGCTTCGACAATTTCGCGAACGAAAGTCTGCGAGATCGGCATGAGCCGGATGCCCTTACGATCGCTTTCAGTGTTGTTGCCACCGTCGAGCTGGTAGTCGATGCGGTCGGTGAAGCCGTTGGCATTTATCTTGCGAGGCACACCAAATTCGGTGTTGGGATGCGCCGAGACATTGGGCTGAAGCAGAATGAAGTTGTAGACGTTTCTGGAGACGAGCGGCAGGTTCGTCACCGATCGTTCATTGACTGTCGCACCGATATCGACGCGCGCCGGTTCTGTAATCGACCCGGCGGCGCTTATGACAATTGATTCGCTGATCTCGCCCGGGCCTCATGATTACGTCTACCGTAACAGTCGAACCGCCTGTGAGCGTCAGCCCCGATTGCTCGAACTTGTTGAACCCGGGTGCCTCGACCCTCATTGTGAAATTGCCCAGCGGCAACAGAGGAAATCGATAGAGACCGTCCGCTCCCGTGGTGCCTTCTCGTGCGAGGCCGGTATCCGCGTTGACAATCGTGACTCGCGCTCCTGCGACGGCAAAGCCGGATGAATCGCTGACCGTTCCCTGGATGAGGCCTGTGATGGCGCCGGATTGTGCCGCCGCTGGGGCGGACAGAGCCAGAACCGCAAATACCAAACCTACCCACGTTTTCCATCGCAACATTTGGGACCCTCCTTCGTAGATCGCCCCGACAACGCCGTCTGGCGGCGGAAACCTATTCAATAGTGTTGCGCGCATGCTACGCAGGCACGCCTATGTCCCGCAAGCTCAAAATTTTGGCTGGATTTCGCTCGAAATTGATCCAACTCGTTCGGCGTGGTTTCAGCAAGCTCACATCCTTTTCCAACGATTAAGGATTGCTTATCCGCAGTCTTTTACTTTAACTTAACACCCGAATCGTTCAAGGGGGCAAAGATGGACATATCGCGTCGCAGCTTTCTACAAATCGGCACTGCAGGCATGGCCACGGCCGCACTCTGTCGACACGCCGCAATCGCTTCCGCTCTCAGGCAGGGAGTGAAGTTTAAAGTGGGCGCTCCCGATTGGAACCTGAAGCTGACGGCAAAGCTCGAGGCGATCGCCTTCGCCAAACGACTGGGCTTTGATGGCGTGCAAGTCAGTATTGGCCGAAAGATGGAGTTGCAGGACCGATCGACTCGAAAGGCTTACCTCGCAGAATCACGACGAGTCGGACTGCCGCTGACCTCGGTCTGTCTCGATATTCTGCACGTCAATGGCCTGAAGTCCGACCCGCTGGGACAGCGATGGGTGGGTGAGGCCATTCCCATCGCCAAGGATCTCGGGGTCAAGGTGATCCTCGTGCCATTCTTCGGCAAGTGGGCGCTCCAGACGACGCCAGAGATGGACTTCGTCGGCGACGCGCTCCGTGAGCTTGGCGCCGGCGGCCGAAAAGGCGGGTGTCATCCTGGGGCTCGAGGACACGATCTCGGCGAAAGACAACGTCAGAATTCATGGAGAGGAGCAAGTCGCCGGCGGTGCTGACTTACTACGATGTGGGCAACTCGACTCAGCAGGGCTTCGACATCATCGAGGAAATCCGATGGCTGGGGCGCGAGCGCATCTGCGAAGTACACCTCAAGGACAATCCGCATTTTCTTGGCGAGGGAAAGATCAATTTCCCGGCGGTCGTCAATGCACTGGCTGATATAGGCTACGACAAGTGGGCGCAGCTCGAGACAGACTCTCCGACTGGCTCAGTCGAGAACGATATGACAACCAACCTGAAGTACATTCGCGGCGTGATTGCGAAACGCGGAGGCTGATTTCAATCGCCGCACCAAAGGTGCGACCTGAAAAAGCCCAGGGCGAAGCCCTGGGTGGATAATCGCGAGCGTACCGCCACGCCCCAAAGGGGCAATGTTGGCCCGATGGGCCTCGCGATTGTTGACCATCATACCCAGGGCTTCGCCCTGGGCTATTTAAGGTCGCGCCGTTGGCGCGACAACCTGCGGCACGTGCTAAGGTGACTCTCTGGCCTGAATTGCCAGCTTCGCGCTGACCGCGGCTCCGATGATCGCAATGTCATCGCCTGTAGGCACGACTTCGATGCTGCTCCCCTGCAGCGGGCTCATCTTCACCATGTCATTAACGTAAAGGTCGAGCAGGCCCGTCTGGATGTACTTTGCGTTCGGCCCGGTGACAAAGAATTTGCCCGGACCATCCATGTGAATGCTGGTAGCCGTGGCTGCGGCCAGCGCTCGATGCCAGAGCTTGACGAAGGCGATGCAGCGCTGATCGCCCGCGCCTGCATGTTCGAAGACCTCTTCTGGCTCGAGATCCAGAAAGCGGAGTCTCATCGCTCGCTCGCCCATAATACCCTCGAGGTGACCCAGTCCTCCGCACCTGCAAAAGTGCTCTTTGGGATCGATCGTTACGACGATGTGGCCACCTTCCCAAACCCCCTCGGCCTGAGGATATCGGCCAAAGCCGACTCCGCTCCCGAGCGTCCAGACGCGAACCAGCTTGTCCAGCTGGCCCGCGTGTGGCGGCTATTCCGGCTGAGGTAGCATCGGCATCGTTGAGAACATGCACGCCGGCCCGTATGCCTCGCTGATTGAGTTTGAAAGTCAGAGCTGTCGCCAGATCCTGTCCTTTGACCTGGGGAAGATTTGGTGACTCCTGGATCACTCCATCGCGGATGATTCCGGGAAAGCCAACGCCCACGGCCGTGATCTCCTCGCCGTTCTGCACCTGGAGCACTTGCTCTTCTATGCGTTCGAGAATCTCTTCTGCCGGCATCTCTTCAAGCGAGTCGGCTTCGCTCATTGCGTTCGGAAAGAATCTGATGGGTCCGGCAATACGGTTCTCTTCGACGAGCCCTGCCGCTATATGCTCCGCTGCGAAAACGCCAATCGCCCGTGACATAAGTGCAATTCCTCTTCGGGCTCTCTTACGCGAAACGAGTAAGCTTGTTCAGCCCGTTGAAAGCAGCCGCTTTGTAGCATTCCGCGAGGGTTGGATAGTTGAAGACTGTATCGACGAAGTAGTCGATTGTCCCTTTCAGGCTCATGACCGCCTGTCCGATGTGAAGTAACTCCGAGGCGCCCTCTCCGATGATGTGGACGCCGAGAATCTCCTTCGTCTCCCGGTGAAAGATGAGCTTCAGTCGACCGGTCGTGTCGCCGCGGATCTGACCGCGTGCAATCTCGCGATAGTAGGCGAGTCCGACTTCATACGGGACGTCCTCGTCCGTCAGCTGCTCTTCTGTCTTTCCGATGAAGGAAATCTCGGGATGGTGTAGATGCCGTACGGATAGAGCGATGGGTCCGTTTTCACGGAGATGCCGAACGCGTTCCCGACTGCGATCCGGCCCTGCTCCATCGATACTGAAGCGAGCGATGGAAATCCGATCACGTCACCCACGGCGAAGATGTTGCGCTCCCTGGTGCGATAGTCGCGTTCGACCTCGATCCGCCCGCGACTGTCCGCCTCGAGGCCGGCCGCGGCAAGATTCAGGTCATCCACGTTGCCCTGCCGCCCGACCGCATAGAGCAGGACATCGCCCGAGACTTTCTTGTTGCTCTCGAGATTCGCGACCACGCATGCCTTCCGGCCGTCTCCTCGACAGATGCCACCTCTTCGTTGAGTCGCAAGGTGACGCGGTTGTCGCGCAGATGATAGCAGAGCGCCTCGACCATCTCGGAATCGGCGAACTCGAGCAGCCGCGGACGCTTCTCGATCAGGATCACCCGCACGCCGAGGGCGGCGAACATCGATGTGTATTCGACGCCGATGACGCCGCCGCCGACGACGATCATCGTCTTGGGGATTGCGGGGAGGTTCAGAATCTGATCGCTGTTGATGATCGTTCGACCGTTGATCGGAACTGCTCGGCGATGAGGCGGGCTTTGTTCCCGTCGCGACGATCACGAACTCGGCCTCATAATCCATCTGATTGCGCAGCCCCGCAACACGGATGTGGTGCGGATCGATGAAGCTTGCTGACGCCACTCAGAACATCGATTCCATTGCGCGAGAGCTGCGCTTGGGTGACGTCGATCTCGGTCTTGATGACGTGCTGCACGCGGAAGGAGAGGTCACGCCATCGTGATCTTATCCTTCACGCGGTAGTTCATGCCGTAGATACTCTGGTACTGGTAACCCGACAGGTGAAGCACGGCCTCACGCATCGTTTTGCTTGGGATGGTTCCGGTATTGATGCAGGCGCCGCCGATGCACTCTCGCTTCTCGACCACGGCCACCGTCTTTCCAATCTTCGCGCCCTGAATCGCGGCGCGCTGTCCGGCAGGCCCTGAACCGATGACGATCAGATCATATTTCTGCATGTTCGGATATCTGACGAAGAGTAGCCACAAAAAGCACAAAGAACACAAGGTCAATGATCTTTGTGTTTCTTGTGCGTGGCTATTCCTCATTTCGACAAATGTTGAGAGAGCAGCCATGGAAGCAACTCGGGTTCGGCGTAGGCGCGATCCCACGAATTGTGAGCCACCCCCTCATATTCCGTATACCTGACATTGCCGCCGGCCGCCTTGATTGCCTGATTCATTTTGCGCGACTCATCCACCGGGACCGATTTGTCGGCATCACCATGAAAAATCCATGTCGGGGTTGCGCCTATCTTCGTGGCCGTGGCGGCATAAACATCTGGTGCCATTGAGTCCTGTGTAGCGGACGGCGTGCCTGGATTGTCGCGTCGAATGCCTCCACACACGGGAACCAGGGCAGCAAACCGTTTGGGATGGCCTGCAGCGATTCCCCAGGTGCCGAATCCCCCCATCGAGATTCCGGTGAGATAGACGCGATCGGGATCACCCTTGAACTCTTTCATTACCGTCTCGAGCGCCTTGAGTGCCTGGGCCGTCATGACTTCATCGGTCCAGCGACTCTCCTTGCGGCATTGTGGGAATACGACGACGGCCGGGAAGCGCTCTACGTGACGGCGTATCGCCGTTCCGATTCCGACTTCAGTCTGGACGATTCCGTCGTCGCCGCGCTCTCCTGCGCCGTGAAGAAAGAGAATCACCGGCCACTTCTGGTTGCTGTTCCAATTTTCGGGAACGTAGACCTGGTATTTGAATGAATCTTTGCCGATAGTCACGACCCGGTTGAGGAAACCGGTCTCGGCTGCCGACGCTACAGGCTGCGCAAGAACAGCAAAGGCCAAACATACCAGCCAGGCATAGACTCGTCTTGTTCCAGGCATATCGGCTCCATTTCCTTGGTCCAGGCAAAGTGTTAGTCTCTTGCATCAGAAGGGGTAACGGCCATTGCGGTAGACTTATCCCAACTGCCTGCGATGTTCGGAATTCCCGAATTGACCGAAATTGAGGAACTGAACGTCAGCATTCTACGTAGAGTTACAAGGCCACTCAACCCGATCGCGTGATTCTTTCCAGGAGCCAGCTGACATGACCAGGTTAATTCTCTCCTTCGCATTGGCGCAGTTTGCCGCAAGTCTCGTTTTCGCGCAGGGTAATACCCCGCCAATATTGCAGAAACCGACAATCAGCCGGACCCAGATTGCCTTCGCCTACGGCGGCGATCTTTGGCTGGTGGCACGAGAGGGTGGTGATGCCCGGCGGCTGACAACCGGAGTGGGCATCGAGACGGATCCGATATTCTCTCCTGACGGCTCGATGATCGCCTTCACCGGGGAGTATGAAGGAAACATCGACGTCTATGTTGTGCCGGCGGCCGGCGGCGTGCCGAAGCGTTTGACCTATCATCCCGGCGCTGACGAGGTGGTTGGCTGGACGAATGATGGGAAGCGCGTCCTCTTCAGATCGTCTCGCAGCAACTACACGTCGCTCCCGCGACTCTTCACCATGGCAATCGACGGGACGTTCCCTGAAGAAATACCTCTGCCCATCGCCGAGCGCGGCTCCTTCTCACCGGACGGTTCGCACATCGCTTATCAGCCAACGCCCCAATGGCAGCCTGGCTGGAAAAACTATAAGGGCGGGCAGACTTCGCCGATATGGATTGCAAGACTCTCGGACTCTTCGGTCGAGGAGATACCGCGGAAGAACTCCAATGATAAGTACCCGGTCTGGCTAGGCGACAAGATCTACTTTCTGTCTGACAGAAGCGGACCGGTCACGCCTTTTTGAGTTCGACACCAAATCAAAGCAGGTCAAGCAGCTCATCAGGAATGACGGCGTCGATTTTAAATTCTGTTCCGCCGGACCAGGAGCGATTGTCTACGAGCAGTTCGGAACAATCTATGTCTATGATCTGAAGTCCGGGCGTCAGTCCAAAGTGGATATCAGGCTATCGGCTGATCTTGCTTCGGTGCGCCCGCACTACGAGAAAGTGGGCACGCGCATCTTCAACGCAGAGCTCTCGCCTACTGGAGCTCGCGCCGTCTTCGAAGCGCGCGGTGAGATCATCACAGTTCCATCCGAGAAGGGTGACCCTCGTAATCTGACGAAGACAACCGCTGTCATGGAACGCGATCCGTCGTGGTCGCCGGACGGGAAATGGATCGCATACTTCTCCGACGAGTCCGGCGAATACGCCCTTCACGTGATCGATCAGATGGGACTGAAGAGTTCGGTGAAGAAGATCGCGCTTCCCCCAGCCTTCTATTTCTCACCAATCTGGTCGCCTGACAGCAAGAGGATCGTCTTCTACGACAAGTTCCACAATCTCTTTTACCTCGACCTCGACAAGACTTCGCCGGTCAAAATCGACACCAACCTGATTGGCGGACCGGCGCGGACGCTCTCTCCGGCATGGGCGCCGGACAGCCGTTGGATCGCCTATACGAAGCACCTCTCGAACCGGCTGCGAGCAGTGTTTGTCTACTCGCTCGATACCGGGAAGAGCACCCAGGTCACTGATGGTATGAGCGATGCTCTCTACACTGCCTTCGACCGAAGCGGGAAGTATCTCTACTTCACTGCCAGCACCGACGTCGGTCCGTCCATCAGCTTTGCAGACCTCTCTTCACTGGGACACCCGGTGACTCGGAGCGTTTACGCGATTGTTCTTCGCAACGACCTGCCATCACCGCTCGCGCCCGAGAGTGACGAGGAGAAGGAGGTGAAGGCCGCGGCTGAGAAGCCCCCGAAAACTCCGACGATAAGACCGCCGACAAGCCTGAAGAGAAAAAAGACGAGGCCGCTTCCGGCAGTACGCCCGCAAAGAAGCAACCCGAGCCGCCGAAGCCTGTTCGTATCGATTTCGAGAACATAGATCAGCGGATCATCGCACTGCCGGTGCCCGTCCGTAACTATGCCGGCTTAATTGCAGGCAAGGCCAACATGATCTATCTGCTGGAGGTTCCGGACGGAGGCCAGGGACCTGGCCCGGGACCTGGCATGACGGTTCAGAAATACGATCTCGAAAAGCGCAAGCTCGACAAACTGGTCGACGGCGCGGCCAACTTCCGCGTCTCAGCAAATGGCGAGAAGATGCTTTACCGGCAGGGTCAGCAGTGGATCATTCAGCCGGCGGCCCAACCGCCGAAGCCTGGAGAGGGTGCTCTCAAGATCGCTGAAATGGACGTCTACGTTGATCCGAAGGCTGAGTGGCAGCAGATGTACAATGAGGCCTGGCGCTTCGAACGGGACTTCTTCTATGACCCAGGGCTTCATGGCGTCGACCTTGCGGAATTCAAGCGGAACTACCAGCCGTATCTGGCAGGCGTTGGTGATCGAAGCGATCTCAACTACCTGTTTACTGAAGTCTTCAACCAGCTCTCGGTGGGACATATGTTTCTCGGGGGAGGAGATATTCCGCATCCGAACCGCGTTCAGGGAGGCCTCCTCGGTTGCGACTATCAGATTGAGAATGGTCGCTATCGGTTTGCCCGCATCTATAGCGGTGAGAACTGGAATCCGGGTCTGCGGGCGCCGCTGACGCAGCCGGGCGTTAACGTCAAGACCGGCGAGTATCTCATCGCAGTCAACGGACGCGACCTGAGAGCCACTTCCAACGTCTATCAGTTCTTCGAAGGGACGGCCAACAAGCAGGTGGTCATTCGTGTTGGTCCGAATCCCGATGGATCAAACGCGCGTGATATGACGGTCATTCCATTAGGCTCGGAAGGCGGCTTGCGGAATCTCGCATGGATCGAGGGAAACCGGCGCAAGGTCAACGAGCTGAGCGGTGGCAAGCTTGCATACATCTACCTGCCGGATACGGCAAATGGAGGATATACGAGCTTCCAGCGTTACTTTTTTGCGCAGACCGACAAGCAGGGAGCGCTGATCGATGAACGCTTCAATTCGGGCGGATTGCTGTCAGACTATATCGTTCAGCACCTGACTCGCCCGCTGCTCAATATGATCGCATTTCGCGAAGGTGTCGACTGGGCTACTCCGGCCGGAGCGATCTATGGGCCGAAAGCAATGCTCATCAACCAGCACGCCGGTTCGGGTGGAGACGCGCTGCCCTGGTATTTCAAGAAGCTGCAGATTGGTCCGTTGATTGGGAAACGCACGTGGGGCGGTCTGGTTGGCGTAAACGGAACCCCACCGCTCATGGATGGTGGCTTTGTCGGTGCTCCGAGCTCCGCCCTCTATGGGCTGAATGGTGAATGGGAAGTCGAAAACGTCGGTATCTCGCCGACAATTGAGGTTGAGTTTGATCCCGCCGCCTGGCGAAAGGGACATGACCCACAGCTGGAAAAGGCGGTTGAAGTACTCATGAGCGAACTTGAGAAGAATCCGCGACCTCAATACAAGAGGCCGCCATACCCGAACTATCACAACGGCCACACGGTGTTGACTGATAAGCAGTGACGTTCCGCATCCCGTTGGGATGCCGGAGAGGACCGGGGACATTTTGAGATATCCTCGTGGGAGGTCCTGCGCACGGGACGTGCGCGCGGATATTAGCCGGTGGTGAAACCACCGGATAAGAAATCCACCGAAGGCGCGCCGCGCCCGGGAAGGGCGCTGGACCAGATTCACGCAAGTACGTGATTGACAAAATAGTTTACGAGTGAAATCGCATCGTGTCGTGGTCTCCGTCCTGCGCCCCTTACGGGGCGCGAGCACGTGCGGGGGAACGCCTATCCGGCGGTTTCACCGCCGGCTAATATCCGCGCGCACGTCCCGTGCGCAGGAAGTACGCGACCAGGTCGCGATACCGCATGATTTTTGCAACAGTCTCTGTGCCCGAAGGGCGCGATAGGTTGATAGACGACAAGTCACACAAGGAGACGGTTGAAATGAGAAGGACGATGCTCATCCTCACGATTTTGTTTGCCGCTGCCGGCCTTTCACAGGCTCAGACGGTCAGCCCGACGCTGCTCCAGAAGCCTGCGGTCAGCAAGACCCAGGTAGCCTTTGCATACGCAGCCGATCTTTGGATCGTCGGCCGCGATGGCGGCGACGCGGTACGCCTGACCACGGGTATCGGCATTGAGTCGGATCCGGTCTTCTCACCCGACGGTTCGACGCTGGCCTTTACCGGCCAATATGACGGCAACGTCGATGTCTATGTCATCCCCGCAGCCGGTGGGGTTCCGAAACGGCTGACGTTTCACCCGGGAGTCGACGAGGTTGCGGGCTGGACGCCCGATGGCAAGAGCATCCTCTTCCGGTCGAATCGCAACAGTTATTCGCCGCGTTACACCCGTCTCTTTACCGTTTCGCTCGAGGGAGGATTCCCGACGGAACTCCCGTTGCCAATGGGCTCCGAGGGCTCTTTCTCGCCGGACGGTGCGCGGCTGGCCTATATGCCTATCTCACGCGCTTTCGATCAGTGGAAGAAGTATCGCGGTGGGCAGATGACAAAGATCTGGCTGGCGAGGCTCTCAGACTCGAGCATCGAAGAGATTCCACGTCAGAATTCGAACGACTTCAATCCGATGTGGGTTGGCGGCAAAGTCTACTTCCTGTCGGACCGAAGCGGCGGCGTGAGCCTCTTCTCCTACGATGTCTCGACGAAGAAGGTAAGCCCGGTGGTTCAGAACGATGGATACGACATCAAGACTGCCTCCGCAGGTCCTGACGCGATCGTCTATGACAAGTTCGGATCGATCTACCTGCTTGATCTCAAGTCGAACAAGCCGAAGAAGCTCGAGATCACTGTCGAGGGAGATGTGACGGCCGTGCGGCCGCGATATCAGAAGGTTGCCAATCGCATCGGCTACTACGCACTCTCTCCGACGGGTGCGAGAGCGGTGTTTGGCGCGCGCGGGGAGATTCTCACTGTTCCTGCCGAGAAGGGAAATGCGCGAGATCTGACCAATACCCCGGGAGTCGCCGAGCGAGATCCGGCATGGTCTCCGGACGGCAAATGGATCGCCTATTTCTCAGATGAGTCTGGTGAATATGAGCTCCACCTTCGCCAGCAAAACGGGATGGGGGATGTCCGCAAGATCAATCTCGGCAATCCGCCTTCGTTTTTCTACTCGCCGATCTGGTCGCCAGACAGCAAGAAGATCGCTTATACCGACAAGCGACTCAATCTCTGGTATGTGGACGTCGAGAAGGAAGGCCCTTCCAAGCCAGTGAAGCCAGTAAAGATTGATACGAATACTTTTGACAATCCCTTTCGGATTATGGATCCCGCGTGGGCTCCGGACAGCCGGTGGATTACCTACACTAAGCAGCTCAAGAACCGTCTGGGCGCGGTCTTCATCTACTCTCTCGAAACAGGAAAGACCGAGCAGGTGACGGATGGCTTGAGCGATGCACGCTATGCCTCATTCGACAAGAATGGAAAGTATCTTTATTTCACGGCGAGCACCAACGCCGGACCGTCATCGGGCTGGCTGGATATGTCGAGCATTCCGAATCGGATCACACGCAGCGCATACCTGATGGTTCTTCGCAAGGACCAGCCGTCGCCGCTGGCACCGGAGAGCGATGAGGAGAAGGCCCAGGATTCTTCCAAGCCCGAGACGCCGAAACCGGGTGAGAAGAAGGAGCCGGTAACAGTCAACATTGACTTCGCCAACATCGGACAGCGGATCCTGGCGCTGCCAATTCCAGCATCGAACTACATTGGGATGGTACCCGGGAAGACCGGAATCCTCTTCCTGTCAGAAGCAGGCCAGGGACAGGGCTTCACTGTGCAGAAGTTCGATCTCGAGAAGCGCAAGGTCGAGAAGGTTCTTGAGGGTCTTGGCGCCTTCACAATCTCGGCCAACGGCGAGAAGGTGCTCTATGCGATTGGCCCGGTAGGTGCGGCGCAACCACGGTTCGCAATTGCCTCGGTAGCACAGCCGATAAAGCCTGGTGAAGGGGTGCTTAAACTCGACGAGATGGAGGTGCTTGTCGATCCGCGCGCCGAATGGAAACAGATGTATCACGAGGCCTGGCGGATTCAGCGCGACTTCTTTTATGACCCTGGAATGCACGGACTCGACATCCGAGCGGCGGAGAAGCAGTACGAGCCTTTCCTGGCGAACGTCGAGCATCGCGCCGATCTGACATATCTCTTCGAAGAGATGCTCGGAAACATGTCGGTTGGCCATCACTTCACGCGAGGCGGCGAATGGGCACAGCCAACGCCGGTCCCGGGCGGACTGCTCGGCGCCGATTACAAGATTGAGAACGGCCGGTACCGCTTTGCGCGGATATTTAACGGTGAGAACTGGAACCCGCAGCTGCGTGCTCCCTTGACGCAGCCTGGCGTAGACGTCAAGGAGGGCGACTATCTTCTGGCAGTCAATGGCCGCGATCTGCGGGCTTCAGACGATATCTTCAGCTTCTTTGAGAATACGGCCAACAGGTCGGTAGTCATTCGTGTTGGCGCGGGACCCGGGCGGAGCCGGCTCGCGTGAAGTGACGGTTGTGCCGGTTGGAAGCGAGACAGGCCTGCGCAATCTTGCCTGGATCGAAGGTAACCGGCGCAAGGTCGATCAATTGAGCGGCGGAAAGCTGGCCTACGTCTACCTGCCTGACACCGGTGGTGCGGGCTTCACGAACTTCAACCGTTATTACTTCGCTCAGATCGACAAGCAGGGTGCGGTCATCGATGAACGCTTCAACAGCGGCGGCTCGGCGGCCGACTACATCGTAGATTACATGCGTCGGCCTCTCATGAATTACTGGACGACGCGCGAAGGCGCCGATTTCACCACGCCGGTTGGTTCGATCTTTGGACCGAAGACGATGATCATCAACGAGTATGCCGGCTCAGGCGGCGATCTGCTTCCATGGCTCTTCCGGCAGGCACAGGTCGGACCGCTGGTCGGTAAGCGCACCTGGGGCGGACTCGTTGGAATCTACGACTACCCGCAGCTCATGGACGGCGGGACGGTCACCGCACCGCGTGTCGCCTTCTATAATCTGAATGGATCATGGGATGTGGAGAATCACGGAACTGCCCCGGATATCGATGTCGACATGGATCCGAGGGCATTTCGCGAAGGACACGACCCGCAGCTTGAGAAAGCAGTGACGGTGACGCTCGAAGCCCTGCGGAAGAGTCCACCACAGGCACATCACAAGCCTGTCTATCCGAACTACCAGCGCGCTCCGACCGGCCATCCGGCGGGCGGTGGCCAGGGAGGTCGTGTCGGCCAGAATTGATTTGATTGGATTGCGGCGACCTGTGGGGTAGCCAGAAAGATCTAGGCCACAAAGAATGCACAAAAGTCACAAAATGGATATCAGGCAGCATGCTCGCTCGAATCCTCTTTTGTGACTTTTGTGCTTCTTTGTGGCTAATCTCTTTCGGCTACTCCACAGGTCGCCGCACTCCATATCCTATGGCCATTCGTAGCGGCAGAAGCTCCAGCGCCATTCACGCCAATCTCTCGCCAGCCCCGCTCGCACGGGATTGTTGAGCACATGATCGACAATCCGCTCCCATTCCAGTTGGTCTCGTAGATAACGGCCGAAGCTCTCGCCCTCCCAGAAGCTACCCTGCCTCCCGAGAATCCGGTTGGCCTCCATCGCTGTCTGCCTTTTCAACGAGTGCAGAATCGAGACGAATGAATCTTCCCCTCCGACTCGCGCTCCCGCCGGATACGGGGCGAAGATCACATGGACATGGGTCGGCATGATGCAATACGCGTCGAGATGAAACACCCTGCCGTCGCGGTAGAGGAGACCCTCCGAAACAAGCGTTGCCAGACGCTCGTCCCGCAACCACTCGGCACCGCCGTCGGCCTGGTCAAGCTCTTCAACAAGCTCGAGAAACTGCCGGAGATTGCCGACCTGGGCCGGCGCGGCACGAGGCCATTTGCCGACCAGACGAAGAGTGACAAAGAGCGTTGCACGCATTGGCTCGATACGAGGTGGGTAACCCTGTGACTCAGGTGGCTTCAGGAATGGCTTCGCGAGTGAAAGACGCATTCATGAAGTAAAGGGTTGTGAAACTGGCTGGAAATGCAGAGATAGGTGCAAAAAACGCAAAAAACACGAAGAAGGAGGGAATCCTCCGGCCTTCGTGTTTCTTGCGGTTCTTTGAGGCTTTCCGGACTACTTGAAATTGATCTGGACTGTATTCGACTTTGCTCCGTCAACCGTCAATACCACGTCTACCGTGCCTCGCCCCTTGAGGGTCTGAGGTGGTGAAATCATTATGTTAACCTGATCCAACCCGGCAAAAGCCCCCTGTGCATCCGCGAACGCCACTGGCAGCGTTGACGCCACCAATCGATGCTGTCACTGCGCTTAGGGCCGAGCGGCCTCTGATGCCCGTTCCAAAGAGAACCAGAAAAACACTGTCAGTAGCCGGATCAAGGTCGATTGGATTGGGAACAAATCCAGCCGCCGAGGCCACGTAGACATTCTCCTGCACCTGGCTGCCGTCCTGCTTTGCGTGAATAGTGTAGGCGGTCGGGACTCCCTGGCCACTCTGGTTGGCAGTAAAGATTCCAGGCGATACGGCGGCCGATCTGAAGTGTGCCGAATGTCAGCGTCGAAGGTGTTCCCGTAACGAAGAAGCTGGACGTGATAGTCGCCGGGCCCGAGGCAGTTCCGGCCGGAACCACATAGTTGATCTGGCCCGGCGAGACGAAGAGAAGCCCAGCCTGCCGGTCTGTTCCTGTGCTGTCCCGGATGGTGAGCGTCACGTTCCCCAGGGTCGTCGGCAGGGGCAGCGTCGCTGCCTGCTCCGTCGTATTGCTCAGATTGAGTCCGAAGCCCGCTACAATCGAGTCCGGCGACGCAACGTCCGGCACAAACCCGAACCCCGCGGCAGACTTGCTCGTCAATGGATTGACCAGGATGGCTGCCGGAGTAAACGTCACGGCCTGCGGTTGTGCAAGCTCATTGGAGACTTCACGAGTCACCGGTTGATCGCCAAAGGTTATCGCCGTCGCGCCGTTGCCAGCGTTCGCTGCCATTACAAATGTCACTGAGGCGAGCTGAACTATTCCGGCCGCGAACTTCTGCCCGGCCGGCAACGCGATGGCGATTCCGATACGTCCCTGTGATGCCTGGGCGGTATTGATATTGACTTGCGCACCTGTGGGCAGGCCACTCGTCGACACCTGAGCGTTGGTCAATATCGTCTGGCTGAAACTTAGACTGAATCCAACCGCGTTCTCATTTCCCAGCGAAACGAGTTGGATTGGAAGCGTCAGTTGCTGGCCGACATATGCCGAGCCGTCGCGCGCTCGAATGATGCGTGTCTGCTGCCCAAAGGCTGGCGCGGCGAGCGAAACCAGCACGACAGCCACCAGGGCGATTTGCGTCACTAACGATCGAGAGGCCCGGGGTGTCGTCGCTATGAGGTTGGTATTAAGCCGTGTCAAGATTGCTTCCCCTTTCGAAAAACGCAGTCGGTCGAGGGAGAATGGAAAGCTAGCGAAGATGCTGATCCATTTGTGTGAGGAGCACTAGGCGTAACTTCAAATGTTCTGCCATTGTTCTGCAAGGGGCCACGGGGGCAGCAAGGACATCGAGGCTTACTTGTACGCCATGTGCGCCAATTTGGTCAAGAAAATATCAGGTTAAGAAAACGTTGAGTGGCCCAGTGGGAGAAACTGTAACAGCCTGGGACCGCACGCGTCCCGCGTGCTCCTCTTTTTTCTCGTCGCATTGAGTCACCAAACAAGACTACTCGGGACGCGCGCGCTCCCAGGCTGCCTCAAGGCTGCGGCTCCCAGCTCACGAGTCCATTCTGAATCGCGTAGTGAGTCAGCTCCGCGTTTGATCTGAGCCTCATCTTGGCCAGAATTCTGGCACGGTAGGTGCTCACGGTCTTGACGCTCAACTTGAGCTCCTCGGCGATCGTGCTCACGGTCCATCCCGAGGCGATCATTTTCATTACCTGGTATTCACGCTCAGAGAGCGCCTCGAGAGGCATTCGCTCAGCGGGTGGCGCCAGGCCGCGAACGAGCTTTTCCGCAAGGGTCGAACTGACGTACTTGCCGCCTTCGAGAACCTTCCGGATAGCTTTGACGAGCTCGTCAGGGGCTGCCTCTTTGGTCATGTATCCCGCAGCGCCTGCCTTCAGCGCGCGGACCGCAAACTGATCCTCCGGGTGCATGCTCAGAATTAGTACGGGAAGTGTGGGGCGCATTTGCTTGAGTCCGCGAAGTACCTCCAGCCCGCTGTGGCCAGGCATGGTGATGTCAAGAATGACGACATCCCATTCGCCGTTGCCTAACAGCGAGAGGACCTCTTCTTCATTCTGAGCCTCTCCGGCCACGACCATGTCGGGCTCCTCAGATACGATCTGGGTGAGGCCCCGGCGTACGATAGCGTGGTCATCGGCTATCAGGATCTTGATCATATTCACTTCGGGTTCAGCTTGGGCGTGCCCCACGACTCCAGCTAACCCGCGAGGAAATCTGGCTTTAGTTAGAGATTTGAGAGGCATATCCTAGCCCATCGCCGGTCGCCGGCGCAACCGGTAAGCACCGATGGAACCGGTAAATAGCAGCCATAGTTGAAAGGAATCTCTGAGGACCTTGGGCGCGCGCTGCAGACTTTGTTATACTCAGCGCTAGTGGGTGCGCAGCCGTATTGAACTTGAGAGTCTCTCTTAGCGTTTAGTGAGCGATGGGAGCAGGCGCCCCAAATCACATTCACGGGAGAGCTTGATCATCATGTGGCAAAGAATGAAAAGGCTGTTTCGATCGATCTTTGGCGGGATCATCGAAAAAGCCGAAGATCCTGAGCTGATACTTCAGCAGGTCATCCGGGACATGCGCGACAAGGTTCCGGAGATGAACAACAACGTCGCCCAGGTCATGGCCAACGAGAAGTTGCTCGCCCGCAACGTCGAACAGCAGAGCAGCAAGATCAATGAACTGGACGCCAAGGTCAAGGCTGCCATCAAGATGGGCCGGGATGACATAGCCACGGCCTTTATCGGCGAAGTTCAGTCCACTCAGAAGGCTCTCGAGGCAACCAGACTCCAGCTCCAGAATGCAAAACTGGCCTCCGAAAAAGCGATCAAGTTCCGTGACCATTATCTGTTGCAGATGAAGCGAAAGTCGGATGAGGCTATGCAGTTGATCGCTGCCAGCAAACAGGCGCGAATGCAGGAGCAGCTGGCCCAGACGATGACCAGTTTTCAGGTCGGCGACGATTCAGCGACGTTCGACGATATGCGCGAGAAGGTCTCGCGGCGCGTCGCCTCCGCCGAAGCCAAGGCCGAGCTTGCTACGAGCGGTCTCGACTCGAAGATGCAGGAGATCGAGACCGAAGTGGCCTCTATTGAAGCCTCGGATATGCTCCTCGCCTACAAGAGGCAGATGGGCATGCTTCCTGAGGCTGCGCCGGCTGCGCTCGGCGAGGGCGCTCCTGTGGTGAACACCGAAAAGACATTGGGCGCGGCCGAGAACCTGCCCAACGACCGGGCCAAGACACTGGAGTAGCTGAAGACCGAATCCTGCGGGGCAAAGCTCATCTTCGAGAGTTTCGCGAGCGGCTCGGCAGTGAAGACTTATGGCATTGAACCTGTCCTATTTCAAAGAAGCCCTCAAAGAGCCGATCAACATTGCAGGCCTCCTTGTCTCGGGTGCGGCTGCTGCAGCCGCAGCATTAATGGGTACCTGGATCGAGCCGACAATGATACTCGGCGGTGCCCTCGTCGCCGAAGGCTTCTATCTCACCGTTGTTCCGAGGACCGTATACTATCGTCGTCGGATTGAGCAAAAGTCGCGAGCCTTGATCGAAGCGTCGCGACAAAGGCAGCGTGAGGAGGTTATCAAGACCTTCGATCCTCGCGAACGCGAAGCTGTTGATTACCTGAGCTGGCTCAAGAAGCAGATATCGGACAACTACCGGAAGTTTGCGCGACTGCAGGATGCGCCGCCCCAGCTTCAGGAGCTCGAGACGACGTGGGAGGCATTTGTCGACTTGCTCGATGAGTACCGGCGTCGAAAGAACCACCTCAGGACTATCAACCGTCAGGCGGTCGAGAACCAGTTGCGCCAGGCCGAACGTGCGGCGCAAATGTCCGACGAGACCACGCGGCCATTGCATGAAAAGAACGTCGCTATCCTTCGCAGACGCCTGCAGACTTTTGACGATATCGAGCGCAGCGTCAAACGTGTCGAAGCGCAGCTCCAGATGATCGAGAACTTCTTCAATCTGGTGAATGACCAGGTAGTCACCATGCCGACGCCTGAGCACATATCGACGCTCGATTTCGACACGCTGCTCTCGTCGATCGAAATGACCAAGGAGATTCTGCAGCAGACGGCGCCCATCATTAGCCAGCTCGATTCGCTCAATCGCGAGGCCAGCCAATTGCGCCCCTCACTTGCCACTGAGCGTCGCTAATCGTGGCAAAAGGTCTACTGAGGCCTTGTCAGAAATCGTGCCGCAGACTGTCTAGTCTGCGGCAGACTTCGCTAATGGACAACACAAAGAAAACTCATTTCTCTGCTCGGGCATGGTCCCGAGATCTGCCGCAGGCTGGACAGCCTGCGGCACGGTTTCACTGGAAAAACCTCACACATGCCAAATAGATTGAAGCAACTGTTTATCGGGCTGCTCACCGCAACATACTTTTACTCGCCGGCCTTCGCACAGGCTGATAGCCGTCCGATCTACATCACGACTCGCATCTTCCAGGCTCGCGTCAAGGATAGCGCTAAGGTTGATCTCAGCGACCAGATCTTCAGGCTGACCACCGCTTCGCTCAACGATTACGACAAGTGGGTGAACGGCCTCCAAAAGGCCTACCCGGGTATCGAGGTGGCTCTTCTCGAGACTTACGAGCACCGCGTCATGCGTTCACCCAGAGGCGCCGTCGTAAACTTTGGCGAGGCAGGCGGACGGAAGCTTCAACTGATGCTCAACGCAGCGACCAGCATCGGCGATGGCGTAACGCCAGGTCAGACGATCATTCCTGCTGTCGAGGTGCACTACGGCAACGACATGAAGTACCCGCCGTTGGCTCTGGCCATTCTTCCGTTCGAGGCAGAATCTGGAAAGACCTACTTTTTTCTTCCGCCAAGCCTCGCTCTTGGTGCGTCGGACTATGGCCAAGTTCGTGCGCCCCTCTTCACCTGCCGAGTCGTTGAACGGTTTCAAGTACTTCATCATCTTCGCGCTCTCAATCGAACTGGAGAAACCGTCAAAGGCGCCGCGTGCCTTTGATGAGAAGCAGTCACTCACCCTTCAGGCGGAAGCAACTCGGAAGGTCGAGCCGGCAATACCTGACAACGTACGCCAGACAAAGCTCGCCGGAAAAGTAAGAGTGAGTGTCGAAATCTCACCCGAAGGTCGCGTCACCGCGGCGAACGTGGTCAGCTCATCGGTGCCTGAGTTGAACAAAGAGGTGATCGAGGCGGCCCGCCAATGGGAGTTCTCGAAGGCGCTCTTTGCGGAGAACAAGCAGCCGATCAGCGGACTTCTCGGATTCAGCATCGACACATCTGGGGCTCCGGCCCGGCAATGAGAGCTCTCTTCTTTGCGCGTTCTTTGCGTCTTGGCGTCTTGTGCGCGAGGAGTATCTCGAGACCAGGCCCTTGCGAGATACTCTCCGCGCAAAGACTTGCCAAGACGCAAAGAACAGCGCAAAGAAGAGGAGGACTCTTCTGAACTATGACCTCTTCCCAACATTCTCTTGCTGCATCCGGTCGGCTGCCCGAGTGGGCTGCTGAGCTGGTGCGGAAATACCGTGGCGGCGAGGCGACGCACTTCCTGCTGCACCACAACGTCTACGACCTGACGAGATCCCGATCGGGGTTCGTCTCTCTTCTCGCATTTCTCCAGTCCGAACTGCTCGGCAATAAGAGAATTGTTCACTACAACCGCAGCGAGGGCATCACCTTCGACTCCGACGAGACACTGAGGGCGTTCATCGCTCAGCAGCGCGTAGCTGATCCGCTGCTACAGATTACCTCGGCGGGCCAGTTGCCGCGCGATCCGGCGCGCGCCCTCCCGATGATCGAGCGGTTTCTCTATTACACCGATCGTGTCGCTGTAATCATCAACTTCCTCGAGACGATCTTTCCAGCCGGCGAGATCAGTTACATCTCGAGTGATGACCGGAACGCTCTCGTGTCATTGCTTCGATGGATGACCAGCGCCCGTCTCATGGAGGCCGACAACATCGTCGTGCTGATCGCCGAATCTCTGGCCGATGTCCAGCCGCGCGTTCGGGAGAATCCGCGGTTGGCGCGTATTCACATCTCCTACCCGGATGAGAGCGAGCGCCTCGAATACCTGAAAGAGTTTCTCGCCGCCTATCCAGTCAAAGTAGCCATGCCGGTGGCGCAGCTCGCCGGAATGACTTCCGGACTCAACAACATCCATCTCCGGTCGCTGCTCTGCGCGGCCCAGCATTCGGACGACGGCCTGACCTACGAGGACGTCCGCTTCAAGAAGAAGGAGATCATTGAGGCTGAGTGCGTGGGGCTGGTCGAGTTTGTCACTCCGCGGAACGGCCTCGAGAACGTCGGCGGCCTGAAACCGGCGAAGGATTATCTCCGGGATATCGCAGAAACAATCAAACGGGGCGACACGCAGGAAGCGCCGATGGGCATACTCATCTCCGGCCCGGTTGGCACCGGAAAGACTTTTCTCGCCGAGTGCTTTGCTCGCGACTGCGGAATGAATGTGGTCGAGTTCAAGAACTTCCGCGACAAGTGGGTTGGATCGACCGAAGCAAATCTCGAAAAGATTCTGCATCTGCTTCAATCGCTCGCACCAATCGTTGTGCTCGTCGATGAGGCCGATGCTGCGCTTGGCAATCGCGACTCGGGAGGGGATTCCGGAGTCGATCAGAGAGTCTTCTCGAGAGATTGCCGCGGCGATGGGCGACACAGCCAATCGCGGGCGCATTCTCTGGATTCTCATGACCTCGCGCCCGGATCTGCTGCCGATCGACCTCAAGCGCCAGGGCCGCTGCGAGGAGCACATTTCGCTCTTCTATCCCGAGGTTGAAGGCGAGAGGCAGGAGATCGCCGAGGCGATGGCACGAAAGAACAGAATTCAGCACGAGATAACCGACTGGTCGCCGGTTACGCGAAGCCCGCTGCGTCTATCCGGTGCGGACATCGAATCGATTCTCATTCGAGCGAGACGCGTTGCGCGGCAGGCTGGAGCGACGAGTGTCGGCAATCAGCACATCGCGAGCGTGGCTTCTGAGTTTACGCCGGCTCGCGACGAGCTTGCTGTGGAATATCAGGAGCTGGTTGCTGCGCGTGAGGCAACCTCGAGGTCGATGCTTCCACCGCGATATCAGCAGGTCTCCAATGCGGAGCTCTCGAGACGGATAGACGAGTTGCGGCTTATGGTCAGGTAGGCCCAAGTGCGGGGCCTAAGTACGGGGAATGAGCGCCACCAGTCGAAGCGGTCCACCGCTCCCGCCTTTGATCTTCATCGGCATGGCTATCGAGCAGAGCTCCGGAGACGGGGATCCGGTCGAGTGCAGCCACATTCTCCAGCGCAGGAATGTTTTTCTCCATAAGAATGCGATGGCTTTCGAAGAGCTGCGACTGGCCGTAGTCTATGCTGGCCGTGTCTATCCCAATCGCGTTAATCCTGCGCTGTTCAGTGAGCCAGCGCGCGGCCTCTGGTGAGAGGCCCGGGAAGTGAAGCGCTGCTACACCCTCAGCCCCGAGCTTGTCAGTTCCCAGGTATTTGATCTTGTCAGGCCAGTTCGCCGCCCAGCCCGTCTGAAGGAGAACGATGACTCCATCCGGAATTCGGCCGTTCCGAGATTCCCACGAGGAGAAGTCGGCAACGCTAATCAGGTAGTCTCGATTGCCTGCTACCTTGGACAGGAGATCGATCTTTATTGCCGGAGCGATAAGTTGCGACACGGGAATCTGATCGACGCTGTTGTGTCCTTGCGCGAAGTGGACAGGAGCATCGATGTGGGTGCCGCCGTGTTCAGCTCCGCTGAACTTGTAGGCGGAGTAGTAATAGCCGTTGGGTGTCATACCCTCGGAGACTGTCTCGAGCTTGAATGGCTCGGCGGTTGGCCAGTAGACGGTCTCGTTGGAGAAGTCGTGCGAAAGATCGACCCACTCGCCGGGAGGGAGTGAGACGATCTGCGGCCTGGTCGCGCAACCGGCGATGAGAAATCCGCAGATCAGGAGACTCAACAACAATAAACTCTTCATATTGCTTACCCCTGAGAAGCCAGGCCCACTGATTTAGTATGGAGTGCGGCGACTTGTCGCCGCTGTTCGATTTAGCTACTGCAGAGATGACGAAGAATCGGGCGTGTAAATCGCATCTCTGCAGTAGCTAAATCAAAAGCGGCGACAAGTCGCCGCACTCCATACTGAATCAGTGCACTTCAGTTGAGAATCCGCCGGTCAGCACCTGGCCGTTGCGCTTTACCTGAACCCACAGTCGATAGCTTCCCGCTTTCGGGAACGAATATGGGAACACCACCGTTGGAGACATCTTCATCACGTGATTGGCATGCATCTGGTCTGCTTCACTTGTTGCCCCCACCTTTTTCATGAACGCCTGCTGAGCCGCCATCGAAACCGTTCCCGAAGGATGAACGTGGACGAAGACCGATCCATCATCCCTGGTGATGACGGCATGGCCCGCCATTCCAAGATACGGCTCGAGCTCGACTGGAGAACCGTCAGGGCTCTTGATCGTAAATCGCAGCGATTCAAGCTTGCCGGCGACCAAAGGGTTTGGGCGCTGCCACTCCATAGTTGAGCCGTCCGAGAGACTCGCGGTGTTACTCGAGGATGGCGTGGCGACGCTCCAGGAATCGTCAGGGTCCACTGGTTCATAAGGACCACCGGCGGGAATCTCTACGATGGCAGTGATAGTGTCGGACAGTCCCTGTGCATGGACCACGTCGGCATACATTCGGTAGCTGCCCGCGGGCAGTGGCGGCAGCGCTGTCGAGAAGCCCGACAACCTTTGCGGATGAAGATGGGCAAAGGCATCGAGGGAATCTCGAATCAGAAAGAGGTGCATGAGCTTTCCATGGTCCGGGATCAGGTCATCGAGACCCTGGGATGACCAGCCGGGATCCTCCACATTGATCATCAGTTGATTCCGGCCATGGGCCGAATCTACAGTGGCAACCACGCGAACAGGCTTGAACATGTAGTGCAGATACGATTGATCTACACTGTCCCACCAGCGCCGCCCGAAGAAGAGTGCCAGCACAAAGACCACCGTTGTCACGATCATCACCGGCAGGGTCACTCTACGCCGCGAGGCGTCGCGAGACTCGCCAGCCGCGAGAGTACTCTGGCCGACGCTTGCACCGACGATTGCCACTCCGCTCAGAACCAGCAGGAGTGCCAGTCCGCCGAGCAGCAGACCCAGTTGTGGGCCCATCTTCCTCCGAGCGGTTGCAATCGCGGGGACTGGAACAAGCAGACTGCCGCTTCCCGCATCTCCATCAATGCCGACCTTCACGCTGTATGAGCCGAACTCCATCAGCCAGAGCTGGCCATGAAATTCCTGAGGGTCATCAGGACTGCGAACGGCGTCATCGGCCCGAGGGGCTCCCGTGGTCCCTTGTTCGAAGGGGATGGGCTGAAGTGTGACGTGAGACGGCTTCGCACCTTCGGTGCGTACGCTGATCTGCGCGGTGCCCGGTACCACATCGGGTGGTCGAATCGAGACAGTCACCCGGTACGGACCCGCCGGACCCTCATAGAAGATATCCGGGCTTCCGACGTGAGCGTCAGCTGTGATCGTCAGCAGGAAGACCGCAAGAAGCCACCGTGCGCGTGGCCTCATCGCTGAACTCTCCGCATCCAGTCGCCAAACCAGATGCCGATTCGCGACGAGATGATGGCCAGCATTGCCGCAATGCCGAGGCCTCGCAGCAGTGCGGTCGTCGAGCCATCCCAGTTAAGAAGGCGATACCGATTCGGATAGTCCGGTGACAAAAAATAGGGCAGGTAGTGCGAACCGAAAAACCAGTTTCGTGCGCCTTCTGAAATCAGGAAATTTGCGAATGGCCACTGAACGGCGATCCATACAGCAAAGAATCCTATGCCAAGCGCGAGTGCCAGATACCAATCGTGCCACCAATCGTTCCCTCGCAGCCGGCGGATGAGTAAATCGATGGCCAGAGCCGGCACAATCAGAAGCAGCGGGAAGTTGAGAGGCATCATATGGGTTATTGGGTTGCGCACGGGACCCAGCTTCGGCTCTGCATGAAAGAAGGGGAGAATCCAGAGAAGCGCGATGAAAAAGGCCATGTAGACTGCTGCCGCGGCAACCGCCGGCCATCGCAGGCGTGACGCTCGTGAGACGCCGACGAGAAGAATCGGATACGCTGCGCAGCCTACCTTGTACAGGATTGATGTATGCATCAGCCCGCGGCCCTGGAATTCGAGCATCATGAGATAGATCGTGCTCAAGAGGAGCCCTGCGGCATATGTGTAGAACAACCGTGGCCAGCCGGTGCCGGGCTCAGCGTCATGTTCAATGCGGTTCTGAAGCGCGAGGACGGCGAGCATCGTCCCTACTTTGATCATGATCACGCCCAACCCAAGGATGACGTGCGGTGGACTCAAGATCTTGGTGTCTAGTCCGTAGGTGTTGTGCCACCAGTCATCAAAGGGTGCCGAGGTCAGCATGGCCACTGCGCCCCAGATGCAGAAGAATGCGCCAAGTGGGCCCCTGAATCCCCAGATGCGGACGCTCTTATCCCGTTCACTCTGGTCACCGGCGAAAGTAGTCTTTAGAACCACCCAGGCTGCGGCCAACCCGGCGACGATCCCGCCGAGATAGATGGCCATATGAGGTGGAGACCAGAACGTGTCGCGGCCAATACTACGGTGCCACGAGATATCCCAGATTCCGCCAATGAGGATGCTCGTCGAGCCGAAGAGGGCTGCCAGCGTGAACCACGGAATCTCTCGAGTATTGGCTGCAGTTGCCTGTTTTATTCGACCCGTTGCTACAGTTCCAATTGAAGCGTCCACGTTATTCCTCCCACGTAGGGCGGCTCGCGAGCCGCCCCAATGTCGCACCAAAGGTGCGACCTGAAAGAGCCCAGGGCGAAGCCCTGGGTGGATAATCGCGGGCGGACTGCCACGCCCCAAAGGGGCAATGTTGGCCCGATGGGCCTCGACCGATTGTTGGCCACCTACCCAGGGCTTCGCCCTGGGCTATTTCAGGTCGCGCCGTTGGCGCGACAACCTCCGGTCCCTGCGTTCTTGCTCCGTCTGGCACCCGGAATTATCATTCATCTCTCTTCCTGTCCCGCCGATTCATTTCGCGCCAGGAGAGCAGGAAGGATGCTGCGTCAGGCTCGGAATCACGAACCTGCTTGATAATCGGATGAGTCAACTTGCCGACCACCGCGCTTAACATCACCTTGATCGCCTCTTCCTGCTCCGGCGTCAGATTTCCGAGCCGGCGCCTGCTCCGCTCGAACTCGGACTCGGCGATTGCGTCAACATCGCGTCGAAAGAGCCCAATCAGCGTGTTGACATCGATATCCGCAAGTGATGCTACGAAGCGCTCAGCCTCGCCCGTAATGATCGCTTCGGCTCGCAGCGCCTCGTTCTCGCGCTCCTTCAGGTTTGATGCCGTTACTGCCTCAAGATCGTCGATGTCAAAAACAAAGACGTTGGCCAGGTTGCTGATCGCCGGATCGATATTTCGAGGCACCGAGATATCGATCATGAGAATTGGCCGGTTGCGCCGTCCTTCAAGGGCATGACGGACGAGTTCGGGGCCAAGCAGATAGTCCTGGGCTCCGACCGAGCAGATGACAATGTCAGCCTCTTTGAGCCGATTACCAAGCTCGTCGAGGCCTAACGATTCACCGCCGAGGTCCCGAGCCAGGGCCTCAGCCCTTTCCGGGGTTCGATTGGCGATGAGGATGCGCTTCGCGCCGTAGTTGGTCAGGTGTCTCGCGGCGAGCTCGGCCATTTCACCCGCCCCGATGAGCATGACGGTTGTGCCCTCGAGCGTCTCGAAGACACGGCGCGCAAGTTCAACGGCGACAAAACTGATTGAGACCGCGCTGGTACCGATCCCGGTCTCGTTCCGCACGCGCTTGGCCACGGCAAATGCCCGGCTCATCAGGCGGTGGAGCGTGCCACCTATAGTATTGGCATCACGCGCGAGCTGAAATGCGTCCTTCACCTGTCCGAGGATTTGCGGCTCGCCGACGACCATCGAATCGAGACTCGAGGTAACGCGAAAGATGTGCTTAATGGCCTCGAGATCGACTCTCGAGTAGAGGTAGTCGCTGAGATCGTTGTGTGAGAGGCCGTGATATCGATAGAGGAAAGTCGAAAGGAATGCGACACCGGAGTCGGTCTCGTTTGATGTTGCCGCAAGGATCTCAGTGCGATTGCATGTCGAGACTATCAGTCCTTCGCGGACCGTGTCATGGTCCACGACTTCCTGCAACGCGCCAGGAATCAGGCCTTCCGAAAACGTGAGCCTCTCACGGATTTCAACCGGCGCTGTCTTATGACTGACTCCTACAAGAACTATTCCCATTACGGATTTAGCCGAAGACGTGATAGCCAGGCAGATACCGCGCTCCAACCCATGTCACCAGGACTACCACAAACCCAGCAATGGCCAGCCATGCCACCCGGCGGCCGCGCCATCCCGCAGTCAGTCGATAGTGCATGATGAAAAGGTAGACCAGCCAGGTGATCAGGGCGAGCACCTCTTTCGGGTCGTTGTGCCAGTACCGGCCGTCGCGCTGGTGGTTCCAAAGTATTCCAGTCGCCATGCCCAGCGTGAGAAGGACAAAGCCGATGGTTAGCGAGCGATAGCCGAGCTCATCGCACGTATTGAGCGCGGGCAACCGGTAGAATGCCGGGCCGAACGACTTGCTCTTCAACTCTCGCTCCTGCGCCAGGTACATGATTCCGCTGAGGAATGTGACGGTGAACGCAGCATAGGAGAAGATCAGGAGCGTCACATGAACAGGGAAGATGACCCGGGTCAGGGCGGTAGCGCTGATCGCACCTTCGAGCGCGACCGGCAAAGGCCCGTTGACTTCCGGAAGAATGAGACCTATCAGGGCGAAGAGAAAGACGACGGGCAGAATGAAGGCCGGCAGCGCACGGGCGTGAAACCTCCAGCTGATCAGGAGGTAGTAGGCGACGATCGCCCACGCGATAAAGGAGCTGACCTCCTTGGCATTGACGATTGGAAAATGTCCAAGCTGGACCCAGCCGAGCACGATCGATGCGCTATGCAACGCAAATCCGGCCGCAGTTGTCCAGAAGAGGGCCCGCGAAGCACCCTTCTGCTTGGTCGCGAATATGATGATTGCCTGGAACGCACCGGCCAGGTATAGCAGGAGCGCGACAAGGAGCAGCAGGTCCATATTCCCCCCTAGACTATCATAGGCAGAAAATGGGCAAAAGAGACCTGCGCGGTGCGGTCAGAATTGATTTCCCTTTTGGCCATGCTCTATTCTCGTCTCAGCTTATGATCACGAGAACAGCTCTGCTCTACCTCGCACGACAAGAGAGTCTCAAAGATTTTGTTTCAAGATTTGACACCTTCAAGCGAATAACCAGGCGCTTCATTGCGGGCGAGGATATCGATCAGGCCCTTCCTGCCATTCGAGAACTCAACTCATCCGGCATTGCAGCTTCGTTCGACCATCTTGGTGAGAGCATCACATCACGAGCGGATGCCGAGGCCGAGGTCAGAGAATATATCCGGCTGTTGGACCGTATCGAGGAGGCTGGCGTTGACTCCAATGTCTCAGTCAAGCTGACGCAGCTCGGGCTCGATATCGATGAGGAGTTTTGCCGCCGGAACGCCCAGACGATAGTCGAAACGGCTGCGCGCCATTCAAATTTCGTGCGCATCGATATGGAGGACTCGCAGCGGACGGATGCGACGCTCCGAGTATTCCGGAGCATTCGCCAGGAATTCGAGAATGTCGGCATAGTGATTCAGGCCTATCTGTATCGAAGCGAAGCCGACACTCAGGAACTGCTTGCCGGCAAGGCGCGCATTCGTTTGTGCAAGGGCGCTTACGATGAGCCGGTAGAGGTCGGCTTTGAGGCGAAGAAGGATGTCGATGCCAACTTTGTGAAGATCATGAAGGTGCTCCTGAAGAGCGGCATTTATCATGGGATCGCGACTCACGACGAGCTCATGATTTCGGCGACGAAGGAGTTTGCGAAGCAGGAGGGGATTGCAAAGTCGGCATTCGAGTTTCAGATGCTCTATGGAGTCAGGCGGGATATTCAGCAGAAGTTGATTTCGGAGGGATATCGGGTTCGGGTCTACGTGCCGTACGGGAAGTACTGGTATCCATATTTCATGCGACGGCTGGCCGAGCGGCCCGCGAACATATGGTTTGTGCTGAAGAATCTGTTGAAGTAACGCCTTCTCCGACATTCCTGTGTTGGCCGACGTCACACGCGACATTTGTGTCCTGGAAGAGCTACCGGCGCCGGAGGTTGTCGCGCCAACGGCGCGACCTGAAATAGCCCAGGGCGAAGCCCTGGGGTACGACAGCCAACAATCGGTCGAGGCCCATCGGGCCAACAATGTACCTTTTTTGCGTGGTGTCCACCGGCGTTGATTCGAACCTGTTCGAAACGTCGCCCCGATAGGGCTGCGCGCGGGTTTCGTCGCCGAAACCCAGGGCTTCGCCCTGGGCTGTTTCAGGTCGCGCCCTTGGCGCGCGACGGCACCCCAGTGAGGTCGGTGCCAATGAACATTGTTGAGACAGTCGGTTAGTGCAGCGCCTTTATATCGGCTACCACTTCGGCTGGCTTCCACTCATTTCCGCGGTATATTTTCACGACCTTGCCGTCGGGCCCCACCAGCGCCGTTCGCAACGAGTGCACTACCTGGTCCTTATCCGGCCAATAGCTCAACCCGAAGAACTGCGCGATCTCCCGCACCTGGTCCGCACTTCCCGTGGCGAACTCCCAATCATCAAACTTCTGCACCCCCGAGGTTCTCAAAGCGTAGTCCTTCATCACCTTCGGCGTGTCGTGCTGAGGGTCAATCGTGATGGTCAGCAGATGTGTCTTCGACGCGGTCAACTGACGGTTGATCTCCGAGAAGTTCGTGGTCATCAGCGGACAGTAGTCGGGAAGGGGACATCGCGTGTAAATAAACGTCAGCAGAAGAATATGCCCACGGTATCGACTGATACTGATCTTTGCGCCATCCTGGTTGATGAGAGCAAAGTCAGGGACCAGCGTTCCCGCAACCGGATCATTGCCCGCATGCTCAGCACCGTTTGGGGGCGCGCCATCAACCGCGAGACTTGTCACTTGAGCGTTCTCAATCCAGGTCAAGCCGTTTTCTACGACCAGCGTCCCCTTGATATCGGCACCGGGAGTCAATGCATCGTAGACCCAGTCATCCTTGATGGTGAATGGCATGGTCATTCCCTCCATGTAACCGGGAATGTCGCCGTGCGAGATGGTCACTTTATGCGTTGATCTATCGAAGGAGACGACCTTGCCGGATATCTCGTACCTCTGAGTCGAGGCCGGTTTCGGGGTTCTGCAGGCAATCGATACGACGAGGATGCCGGCGAGAGTCGCCGCTAAGTACCGTTTAAGTCGGAGCATTGTCACCTAGCGACGACTGATCATCTGATCGGCGGAAGCGCGGCCGCCTCCGGTTATCAGGAGCGAGAGAGCCACGCCAAACATCGAGAGTGCGAACTCCATTCCGTGATTCTGCTGGAAGAATGAACCCCAGTGGATTCCCAGTATTGCGACGGACATGACGCACATGATGGCGAATGCTCCAAGACGAGTCAGCAGGCCGAGGAGCACCAGGACCCCACCGACCAGCTCGGAGAAGGCGGCCGCCGTCAGCCAGTATCCACGAAGGATGGAGACCCAGGGGCGCATCGCCGTGAGTGAAGGCAGCGAGTCCGGGCCCGTGCCATAATCCAAAGACCTTCTGTGATCCATGCGCAATAAAGACCATCCCAAGAGGTATTCGCAAGGGCAAGGTTGCCCACGTATTTGAGGTAGCGGTAAGTTTTCTTAACACATGCCGATTTAGCCATAAGCCAGTGCGCAAAAGACAAAGGACACGGCAGGCGTTTTGAGCCTTTTGTGTTTTTTTGCGGCTACGGTAACATAGGCACGTGCGTCCCGGAACATTCTCAATGTTCTATCAAGCCGGGGCCTGGCAGCCTTGGGTTGCGGAGCCCTGGTGTTGGCCACAGAGCTGGGGCATCAAGCCTACGCCGGAATCGGATTCCCAGTACAACCGGCCCTCGCAAAGCAGCACTACTCACTCAACCTCGACATCGATTACGAGGGAGCGCGCATAAAGGGGCGTGAGCTGGTTCGTTTCTTCAACTCGACTCACCAGGTACTCGAAACGGTTACCTTCCATGTTGTATCCAAACGTTGGCCTGACCGAGCAGGAGGAGCCCTGGATCGTCGTTACTCGAGTGCTTTCTGGAGGCCGCGATTTGAGAGTCATGTCCAAGTCGCGTGGGGCGGTGCTCAAGGTCTGGCTGCCTGCGAAGCTTGCCCCGACTCAGAGTCTTGAGCTGACGCTCGAGTTCGTTGGACGAGTGCCGATCGTCCAGCGGGAAGAGACCAGCCTGTTGGCGCACTTCCTCCAGGAAGTGAGCGATGCGATGAGCACGGAGCGGCAGACTCGCGACGCTCGCGACATCTACTTTTCCGGTGAGCAGGCGATGCTCCTGGGATATGCGTATCCCATGCTCGCCGCGGATCAATCGCCGCTCAGCGATCAGGCGCTTGCGGCGGGTGCGGGCAGCATCGTTTTTACTGAAGTGGCGGACTACGATGTGACGGTCGCCTGCCCGGAGGGGCTTGAAGTGATCGCCTCAGGCGACGAATCGGGCAGGCGGATTGTTTCTGGAGCGGCACAGGGATCAAAGAAAAAACGCGAGTTCACATTCAAAGGCGAGCGCATGCGCGGCTTCGCGGTCATCATAGCCGAACATTTGAAGATGGCCGAGAAGCGTACTGGTGAAGTGCGCGTGGTCTCCTGGTTTCGGGAAGGTGATGAGCGTCTAGGCAGTGAGGTTTTGGAGATCGCGTCCAGGGTGGTACAGATCAACGCCAACAAGTTTGGTGATTACCCCTTTCAGGCGTTGAAGGTTGTCGAGCTGCCTCTGCCGGCCGGCTACAGCGGAATTGAATTTCCGGGACTGATCGCGCTGGCGCAGGCCTACTACATCGACTTTGAGGCGCCTGAGGCGGCTCACCTGCCTGCCATCGTCAAGGAGCAGGCGGATCTTATTAAGTCGGCTCGTGAATTCACCATCGCGCATGAGACGGCGCATCAATGGTGGGGTGTAGCTGTTGGAAGCGATCCTCAGCGTTTCCCCTACCTCGATGAAGCTCTGGCGAACTACTGCGCTGCGTACTACTACGAGGCGGCCTATGGTGCTGAGGCGGGAGCAAACGCGATCGAGCAGCAGTTGCGCGCAAACTACCTGGCCTATCGGATGCTGAATGGTCCCGACCTCGAGATCGACCATGCGGCCAAGGACTTCCGCAACGCCCTTCAGTACTCGGCGATCGTTCAGGCGAAGGGGGCCATGCTCATCGTTGCTCTGCGGCAGGAGCTTGGCGACGAGGCATTTTTTGGAGCTTTGAAATCCTACTACGCGACCTACCGCTTCCAGATCGTGACCCCTGCGGAACTGAGGCGCGCCATGCTTCTCGCGGCAAAGGACCCGGTGCCTGCGAGAGACCTCTTTCAGCGATGGCTCAAGGAGAAGCACGCGGACGAGGACATCGGTGTAGCGGATGTCGAACTCTTCACACCATCAAGCTCGAGAATAAGATCCTTCGGTAAGATATTTGGATGGATCGGGCGTACGGCTGCCAGGCCGTTCTAGTGTTCGCACCAAAGGTGCGACCTGAAAAAGCCCAGGGCGAAGCCCTGGGTGGATAATCGCGGGTGACCGCCGCGCCCCAAAGGGGCAATGTTGGCCCGATGGGCCTCGACCGATTGTTGGCATCATACCCAGGGCTTCGCCCTGGGCTATTTGAGGTCGCGCCGTTGGCGCGACAACCTCCGGCGCCTATCCTGGCGGCCAGGTCATGGGACGCCCACCGAGGACATGCAGATGCAGGTGTTGAACCGTCTGACCGCCCTCGCTGCCGGTATTGATAACAGTCCGAAATCCGCTCTCGGCAATCCCCAACTGGTTGGCGATCTTTGAAGCGAGTCTCATCAGATAACCCAGCAATGGCTCATCGCCCTGCGCAGCATCGTTCAGTGACTCGATATGCTCGCGCGGGACAATCAGTACATGCGTGGGAGCCTGTGGATTATTGTCGATGAAGACGAAGGCTCGCTCGTCTTCCTGGACCTTTTTTGAGGCGATGTCGCCGGCGACAATCTTGCAGAAAATGCAATCTGCTTCAGACACTGAATCCCTCCTTGCTCAATCTTTAACTCGCTCGATCTGTGCACCGGCAAGTCGCAGTTTTTCTTCAATCTTCTCGTAGCCGCGATCGATATGGTAGACGCGGTCGACCCAGGTCTCTCCCTGAGCGGCGAGCCCCGCCAGCACCAGCGATGCTGATGCCCTTAAATCCGAAGCAATGACACCAGCACCTGTCAACCTGCTCGGTCCTGAAATCTGTACCCGATTGCCGTCAATCCTCAGTCGTGCCCCGAGCCGGCTCAGCTCGCTCGCGTGCATGAACCGGTTTTCGAAAATCGTTTCGGTGACGACCGACTCACCGTCGGCTTGCGTCATGAGAGCCATATACTGAGCCTGCATATCTGTAGGAAAGCCCGGATAGACGTTGGTGGCGACATCCAGTGCGCGCATTCCATTGCCTCTGACGCGCAAGACGTCCGGCTCTGTGGCCTCGATTCTGGCTCCGGCGTCTCTCAATGTCGTAACGACTGCCGTCAGGTGATCAGGCGTACACTGCGTCACTTCGAGATCGCCGCCGGTGATAGCTCCCGCCATGAGAAATGTCCCCGCCTCGATGCGGTCGGAAATGATTGTGTGCTCGGCTTCATGAAGGTTGTCGACCCCCTCGATCGTTATTGTTTCGGTGCCGGCTCCGTCGATTTTCGCTCCCATCCTGTTCAGAAGAGCGGCAAGATCGCCAACCTCGGGCTCTCGCGCAGCCTGCGTGATGACCGTTGTTCCTTCTGCCAGTGTTGCGGCCATCATGACGTTCTCTGTGCCGGTGACTGTGACCTGATCGAAGTGGATTTCTGCACCTCTCAGACGGCGAGCCGACGCTTCCACGCGGCCGCTCTGCATTTCGATCGTTGCCCCCATCGATTCGAGGGCAGAGAGATGCAGGTTGATCGGCCTTTGACCTATCGCGCAGCCGCCCGGCAAACTGACTCGCGCGTGCCCGAAGCGGGCGATCAGCGGTCCGAGAACGAGCACCGAGGCGCGCATAGTGCGGACCAGCTCGTAAGGTGCTTCGACCGAGTCGACTGAAGCTGCAATGATCTGATGCGTCCGCAGTTCCGGTACCAGGACGGTGCAGCCAAGGTCCTCCAGCAACCGGCGCATCGTGATCAGATCGCGGACGTAGGGGACGTTGTGCAGGGTGACAGGTTCAGGCGTCAGCAGAGCGGCAACCATACAGGGAAGCGCCGAATTCTTTGCTCCACTGACCGGCACGCGCCCCGTTAGAGGCCGGCCGCCAATGATTCTGAACTTGTCCATGCCCGCGTTCGCTTAGCGACCAACATCGCTCGGGTGATACTATCATATTGAAAGGATGTCGCAAGGCGCGTTGTAACCGACATTTATGGAGCTAGCAAGAATTGTTCTCCTGGCCGGTATGACTCTACTCGCCGCAGTCAAACCGGACCCTCGCAACGTCAATCAAGATGGATCGGCTGTTCTGAAGGCAGCGGTCGTCGGCTATCAAGATTGTGCGCACCTATCCGCATGATCCGAAGGCGTATACCCAGGGACTGGTCTACCAGGACGGCTTTCTCTACGAGAGCACCGGACTCCATGGTCAGTCGAGTCTGCGCAAGGTAAACCTCGAGACGGGGGCGGTGATCAAGGAGGTAGACCTCGCGCCGCGGTTCTTTGGAGAAGGGCTGGCTCTCTATAAAGATCGGATGTTCCAGCTGACCTGGCAGAGCAAGATCGGATTCATCTACGACCTCGACTCCTTCAATCGAGTGGGCGACTTCTCGTACCAGGGAGAGGGCTGGGGCCTGACTCATGACGGAAGTTCGCTGATCATGAGCGACGGTACGGACAAGCTTCGCTACCTGGATCCGGAAACGCAAAAAACGCGGCGCGATCTGAAGGTCAGGAATGGCGAACAGCCGCAGACTAACTTGAACGAGCTTGAATTTATCAAGGGCCAGATTTACGCAAACGTCTATCAGACGGATCGGATAGCTCGCATTGACCCTGATTCGGGACGAGTCGCTTCCTGGATTGACCTTTCGGGTCTTCTCAAACCGGAGGATCGGAAGAAGTCTGTCGATGTTCTCAACGGCATCGCGTATGACGCCGGCGGCGATCGAATCTTCGTGACTGGCAAGCTCTGGCCGAAACTCTTCGAGATTCGGGTAAAAGATTAGCACAAAAAGCACAGAAGGCACATAGGTAGCTTCGTTTGTGCTTTTTGTGCTCTTTGCGTCTTTGCGCGAGGATGTATCTCGGCACAGGCCTGGTAGCGAGTATAATCTTCGCGCAAAGACGCACTAAGACGCAAAGATAGACGCAAAAGGCACGAAGGCAGTTAGTCGGTGTTTTTCGTGTTTTTTCGTGGCTCCTTCTGGAACTTTTTGCGGTCCGTGCTGGAATCTATCATGACCAGATAGGCCCGAGAACGCATGCGAACAATCCAGAGCGAATCGTCAACCGTCCGCGACGAAGAACTTCTCCGCAGGCTGCTTTCCCGCGATGAAGACGCTTTTCGCGAACTATACCGGCGCCGGCAGGCGGGCATCTACCGCTTTGCTCTTCGAATGAGCGGCTCTGAAATGATCGCCGAGGATGTCGTCCAGGAAGCGTTCATGGCCCTCATGAGAGAGGGTGCCCGTTACGATTCCGAAAAGGGCTCGGTCAATGCGTTTCTCTTCGGCATCGCCCGCAATCATGTTCTCAAGCGACTCGAGCGCGACAGGAGCCTCGTTCAGATCGATGCTCACCTCGAGTCAAATGAGGGAATAGTGCCTGAGCAGTTGATAGTCGATGGCGATCCGCTGGGTGACCTGACTCACAATGAATTGATCGATTCCGTGCGGCGGGCGGTTCTTGCTCTTCCGGCCCGCTATCGCGAGGTCATGATCCTCTGTGACCTCGAAGAGATGAGCTACATCGAGACTGCGGCAACGCTGGGATGTGCGGTTGGAACTGTGCGGTCGAGACTCCACCGTGCGCGCGCAATGCTGACGGCCAGACTTCGAGAGGCAGCGCCGGCTGCCGCTGAGCGGGGAGGGACTAATCAGCGCATAAGCCCCGCGGGGTGTCTTGTATGAACTGCAAAGACTTTGAAGAGATAGTTGTAGAACTTGTTCGCGGCGAGATTATGGACGCTGGCGACCGACAGGCTGGCTTGAGTCACATCGCCGATTGCGGCCGATGCGCGGCTCGCCTCGCCGCAGAGACGAGGCTCAACGCCGCACTGCGCGGACTGAGGCTCGGGGATGCGACACTCGCAGCCCCACCGGCAGTCGAAAGCAACCTCATGAACGCGTATCGAAGCTGGCAGAACGGCTCCGTAGTTTCGCAGGCCCATCAAGTCAAGGAGTCGCGGCGCTGGATGCTCGCGGCGGCGGCTGTCGTCATCGCAGCACTCGGGGCAGCACTCGGAGTGACGTTTGGTGCGCGCCGCTGGTCTTCGGATGTGGCACCACCAACGTCCAAGGCCCCATCTGTTGCTCCAGTCGTTGCCCCGGCGCAGCCGAGCGACGCTTCCCGAACCGCCACATTCCGGTTTCACGGCGAGCGTTGAACCGCCCGAAACACAAAGTACGCCCCTGCGCTTATCACGAAGGTCACCGCTGGTCGGCGCCACGCGGACGATCGCCGGTGACTCATCCTTGTCAATGGATGTCGTGGCAGACCGGCCGCAGGCGGTCACCGACTTCCTGCCTGTGACGATCAATAACGATCAGCCTCCGCTCGAGAGCGGCCAGGTGGTTCGCGTTGCCATGCCTCGCGGCGCACTCATCTCTTATGGGCTTCCCGTCAATCCCGCGCGCGCAAATGAAGCGATCACGGCGGAATTGCTGCTCGGTCCGGACGGACAGGCTCGAGCCATACGTTTAGTACGCTAGAAGAAAAAGGAGACTTATGAACACCGCAAGAAAAGCTGCTCTCAGTTTGATTTGCGCTTTGACGCTTGTCGGAAACAGCCCGGGAATCCTGGCTCAATCCGCATCCCAATCTCAGGATAAGAGCCAGGAGCCTGGTCGGACTGTGACAATTGACCGCCAGGTATTCACCCAGGCAACCGCCATAGTCGGAGAGCCGGGTCAGGAGATGCATCATGCCGCCGGATGTGCTCATCGGCGCTCAGGGCCCGACCATGGGCTTCAGCTATCTGGCCACCGAGATGAGCTTCGACGGCAAGGTCGTCAAGGGCGCGCCGTTTTCGGCGGACGCCGTTACAGAATCCGTCCAGGTGCTGGCTGACGGCAATCGGATCGTCCGAAGCTCGACCACCGGCCTCTATCGCGACAGTGAAGGTCGCACGCGCCGGGAACAGTCGTTGGGAGCAATGGGCCCGATGGCCGCAGCAGGGAATCAGCATCAGATGATCTTCCTCAATGATCCGGTAGCCGGAATCAACTACATTCTGGATCCGGTGGCGCGGACGGCTCGCAAGATGCAGATCACTACGATGCGCAGGTCCTCGAACGATGTGAAGCCTGACGGAGAGAGTGGCAATGTTGTTTTCATGACGCGTACGGCTGACAACGATGCGAAGCAGCTCAAGGTCTCCGGCGGGACTCTTCAGGGCAGCGCCGTCAAGAGAGTGCAACCGAGCTATCCCGCGGTCGCAAAGGCGGCTGGTGTATCTGGCCGGTCCTGGTCCAGGTGACGGTCGGGCCGGACGGCCGCGTGCTCGCTGCCGATTTCGTCTCGGGTCCTCCACTGTTGCGCGATGCGTCATTGGAGGCGGCTCGTCAGTGGCAGTTCAAGCCGGCGGAGGTTTCGGGCGGGGCTTCAAAAGTCCAGGGCACGCTGACGTTCAATTTCACTTTGCGTGATTCGTCAGAAGATGCGGCACCGTCCACTGCAACGGCTGCAGCTGGATTCCCATGATTCAGCAGCTGCCGAAGCCGGTGACCGAGTCGCTGGGCGAGCAGATGTTCGATGGCATCAAGGCTGTGGGAACTCGCTCGGTGACCACGATTCCTGCAGGACAGATGGGCAATGAAAAGCCGCTCGAGATCGTCTTCGAGAAGTGGTATTCGCCAGACCTGCAGACGGTCCTTATGACTCGACAGAGCGATCCGCGATTTGGAGAGAATACCTACAAGCTCGTCAACATCGTGCGCAAGGACCCTGCCAAGTCGCTGTTTGAGGTTCCCTCGGATTACACGAGTTCTGGCCTCCAGGAGCGTACGTTCAACTGGAAGGTCGCAACCGCCCAACCAGCAGTAAGAGTGGCCACAAAAAGCACAAAACACAGAAGGGGACTCCAACGTCCCCTTGTGTTTTTGTGCTCGCTGGCAGGCTTCTCGCGAATCGATTAGGAACAGCCACAAAAAGCGCACAAAAACACAAAAGGGGGCGCCAGCTGTCCCTCTCTTGTGCATTTTGTGCTTTTTGTGGCTACTTCCTGCTCCAGCTGAAGAAACGCGACACCCGCGACGATCGCCATCCCTCCCAAGATCTGCACTCCTGACATCGTCTCGCTCAGGACGAACCACGCGATCGCGGATGCCACCACCGGCTCCAGTGTAGCGGTCAAATTGGCGCGGCTCGCTTCGAGGTGCCGCAAGCTTGCGAGATAAAGCCCAAAAGGCAGCACCGTCGCAACTGAGCACAGATAAAAGATCCACAACCAGGTAGCCCGATCCAACGATCCCAATGGCATCTTCCACGGAGGCCTCAGGATCAACCACACACCTGCTGCAAACAGAAAGGCATAGCTCAACACCGTTCGCGCATCAAACCGGCTGAGGCCGCTCTTTCCATACCCGCTATAAAAAGCAAACGCAACCGCTCCACCCAGCGCACACGCGACTCCCGGTAGCGATATTCGAGCCATTCCACCCGCGTGGCCGAGCACCATGAGCGCACATCCGATCAGACTGCAGCCAGCCGCCAGGAGTTTGCCGGCTGTTATTCGCTCGGTCCTGGCGAGCACTCCGTAGATCATCAGTAGAATCGGCGCCGTGTATTGAAGGAGGAGGGCGAAGCCGACACTCGTCAAATCGAGCGCGACGTAATAGAGATATTGATTGGCAGCCAGGCCGATGACGCCCAGCAGCGCGAAGTAGGTGAGATCCCTGAGGCGTATGCGCAGCAACCTCGGCGCGCTAAGCGATACCGAGATGAGAATGATGATGGCCGCCAGGGTGGTCCGAAGGGAGAGCACGTCCATCGGCCGCAGAACACTTCGGAAGAGAAACTTCGAGACTACACCCGATGTTCCCCAAAGCGCAGCCGCTCCGGCCGCCAGCGCATAGCCCTGGCGATCATTTGAATCGCTCACATAATTCCCCGGAATGCATTCAACAAGGGGCAACTCAAGGGCAACTCAAAGCTTGATGTTATAGACCTTGATCTTGCTGTTGAGCGTAGTGTTGTTCATTCCGAGTAGCTTGGCAGCCCGGCTCTGATGGCCTCCGGTAAACTCCAGCGCCCTTCGGATGAGGTCAATCTCGAAGCGCGACACCTCGTCGTAAAACGAGATGCCACGAGTGAAGTCATAGCTGGCTGAGGAGTCGGCTGGCTCGCCCGCACCCATCCGGGCGGGCGGATTGACGATCTCGTCGCGCAGGCAATCGAGAGTGATCGAATCGGCGCGGGCGACAATGACAGCCCGTTCAAGCCCCGTCTCGAGCTCGCGGACGTTGCCTGGCCAGCGATAGGTCTCCAGCGCGCGGAGCACCTCCGGCGACAGCTGATCCGTGATCGATCGCCCGTTCTCTTCGCTGTACTTGCGAATGAAATGCTGAGCGAGCGGGAGGATGTCTTCTCGACGGTCGCGCAGAGGCGGCAGATGGATGTTTATGACATTCAAGCGATAGAAGAGGTCTTCGCGGAAGTCTCCATTGTCCACGGCCCTCCTCAAGTCGGTATTGGTGGCTGCGATGATCCGGACGTCCACGCGCCGTGGCTGAGTGTCTCCAAGCGGCGTGAACTCGCGCTCCTGAATCACGCGAAGCAATCGTGCCTGTGTCTCGGGCGGTACGGTACTGATCTCGTCCAGAAAGATTGAGCCGCCATCGGCAACTTCAAAGAGACCCTTCTTGGCGGCAACAGCACCGGTGAATGCGCCTCGTGTGTGACCGAAGAGCTCAGATTCAAGAAGATCGGCCGGAATGTTGCTGCAATTGACCGCCACAAACTGCCCCGACTCGGCGCGGGGGCTCGAGAAGTGGATCGACCTCGCAACCACCTCTTTCCCGGTACCGGATTCGCCGGTTACCAGGATGGTAGTTCGCGCAGGAGCTACCTGCTCAATCAGGTCGAAGACTTCGCGCATCCCTGCAGAGTTGCCGACAATCTGGCTGCGATCGATCGAGCTTCGCAGTGTGCGGCGCAGGACTCGCCGCTCCTCGTCGCCTCGGCGCCGCGCCATGCCGGCTGCTACGTGGCGCAGAATGCCCTCGTTCTCGAACGGCTTGCGAATGCAATTGAAGGCGCCAAGTTGCCAGGCAGCAATCGCCGTATCAAAGGTGGCGTAGGCTGTGATCATGATGACCACCGCCTCACCATCCCGTTTGAGTATCTCTTCAAGTGTTCTGAGACCTCCAATGCCCGGCATCGAAACGTCGAGCAGAATTACGTCGTAAGGGCGTTCGCTCATTTTGGCGAGCGCTTCTTCGCCGGTCTTCGCGAGATCTACGCGATAGCCGTCCTGAGAGAGGAGGCTTTCCAGAACCTCGCGCATGATCTCCTCATCGTCGGCGATCAGGATACTGCCCTTTTTAGCCATGGAGGGATTGTACCGCAGGCTGTTCCATCTGCGGAGAAGCGATCGGGATTTCCCGCGCCAGACGGCGCGGGACGGGCAGGGACAAGGCTGTCTCAAAAAGCGGTCCGCAGCGCGAACGCTCAGATGTGAATGCGCCTGACGCGGCCTCCGCAAGGAGGCCAATGTTTATAGATGCCAGCAGAACGAGAAGCCGCCCTCCGTAGGAGGGCCATGAAGCTATCCGTGAGTGCACCGGCGCACAGACGGATGCGGCCATCTACGGAGGATATTGCACCGCGATCTGTGAACATTGCCGCCCGACGGAGGCCGCGCGTCTTCGTGTTGCGAGCAGCACTTACCATCGCCATCGGTACGCGTCGCGCTACACCTGCCTGGCAGGCAAGACTTCCCGGTAGGCGCAACGCCCTGGAAGGTCGCTGGACCCGATTTTCGACGGAGCTTGCCGTCAATTACCGCCTCACAACGAAATTGCCGGTCTACGTTGCTATCGGCGATCCCGGCGACCCTTCGGGGCGCGATTCAGTGTCGTGAGAATAGCCCGGTGGTTTCACCACCGGCTAATCTCCCCGCGCACGGCCCGGTCTTCGCAGCCCGCAATGGCGGAGCCCATTGCCCAAGAGCCGCGCGCCGGCTTCCGCGCCTCAGGACCGAGTCCTGTGTCCTGGTGATAAAGGCCGCCATCTGCTCCCTCGGCACGCTATCCGAAGGGCTGTATGTCGTAGCCGTTGTCCCGTTGGTAAGGCCCGAGAAGAATGCTGCAGCTATCTGACAAAAGAATGCGTTGCCCGTGACATCCGTGAACGGCAGCGTCTCAGCTAATCCCCCACACGTGCCCGTGTCGGCTGGAAGCCTGTTGGATGTGACCACCAAAACCAACAATATCGAAGCAAGAACTAATGCTGATCTGAGCTTCCTTCTCATTGCATCCTCCGGGTTGATGCCTGGGACCGAGGGCGTCCCGCCTGCATGGTTTCGAAATGCACAAGATGCGAGGTCATGCGGGCGAGACGCCCGCGGTCCCAGGCCAGTGTGTCATCTGACCACTTGCATGCCGGCAGGCTGACCACACCTTCGGTGCGCATGCGTTCCATCATTGATGCGTGAAACGTGGTTAAGAACGGTAAGGCAGGCAAAGAGAATTTCACCGACAGGTAGCGAAACCAATCTTCAAAATGCAATAATGCAGCGCCGACGTCTCACCAGCCGGTTCCGGAGAGTAACATGTCAGCCAGCACCTCACACGAAGTTACCCGGATTCTGCTTGCCTGGCGCAGTGGCGATCAAACAGCGCTCGAGAGCTTGATTCCGCTCGTCTATTCCGAATTGCGGCTCATCGCGCGACGCTACCTGCGCCGCGAACGCGCTGGACACACACTGCAGACCACTGCTCTCGTCAACGAGGCTTACCTGCGGTTGATTGATGCGAGCCAGGTAGACTGGCAAAACCGCGCTCACTTCTTCGCCATCTCAGCGCGGCTCATGCGCCGGATCCTTGTCGACTTCGCACGTCATCGCGGCTACCAAAAACGTGGCGGCGGTGCCCCGCCCCTTGAATTGGGTGATGTAGCTACGGTGAGCTGGCATCAGGACGAAGACCTGTTGGCGCTGGATGAGGCTTTGACGGCTCTGGCTGAGATTGATGATCGCAAGAGCAAGGTCGTGGAGATGCGCTTCTTTGGGGGCCTGAGCGAACAGGAGATGGCCGAGGCACTGGATGTCTCACCAGAGACCGTCCGGCGAGATTGGCGGCTGGCAAAATCGTGGCTCCTGCGCAGGCTTCGCGAAGTTGAGCCCAAATGAACCCAAAATGAACCCAAAATGAACAAGGACCGCTGGCAACTTTTGGAGAGGCTCTACCACGAGGCACTCGAGTATGAGCCGGCGGCGCGCACCGAGTTTGTCATGAGGGCCTGCGCGGGGGATGAGGAACTATGCTCGGAGCTTATCGCCCTGCTTGCTTACGACGGTCCGGCAGAAAGCTTTATCGAGAGACAGGCGCTTGAGGTTGCGGCACGAGCGCTGGCCCTTGACCCTCAATTTGAGGTTACGGAAAACGAGCCGGTCGCCACAGGTCGAATAGGCCACTACGAGCTGCAGGGCCTCCTCGGTGAAGGCGGGATGGGCAAAGTCTACCTCGCATTCGACACCCGGCTTGGCCGGAAAGTGGCAATCAAACAGCTCCCAGCTGAATTCATCGCCGATGCCGAGCGCGTGCGTCGCTTTGAGCAGGAAGCTCGCCTCGCCTCGGGACTCAGTCATCCGAACATCATCACAATTCACGAAATCGGCCACGCCACTACTGAAGCTGGCGAGACACGCTACATCGTCACGGAGTACATAGACGGCGAGACTCTGCGCCATCGGATGACGAGCGCTCCCCTTAAACGGCTTCCACCGTCGGAGACACTCAAAATAGGGTTGCAGATCGCAGACGCGCTGGCAGCTGCTCACGAGGCCGGGATTGTCCATCGGGACATCAAACCAGAGAACGTGATGATCCGTCGTGATGGCTACGCCAAGGTGCTCGATTTTGGACTGGCCAAGCTTTTCGAGGGACAAACATCAGAACTCGAGGCGGAAGTGTCGACCGCGCACCTGGTCAGCACTAATCCCGGTCTGATAATGGGTACCGCCTGTTACATGTCTCCTGAGCAGACGCGTGGATTGAAGGTTGATGCGCGGACCGATATTTTCAGCCTGGGCGTTGTGATCTACGAAATGCTCGCCGGCGTAGCGCCATTTCAGGGACAGACAGCCACCGATGTCATGGCATCCATCCTGATGAAAGAGCCCGCGCCGCTGTCGAATTTCAACCCCTCGGTGCCTGTCGAGCTACAGAGAACTATCGATAAATGTCTCGCCAAGGAATGCAGCAATCGCTATCGGACGGCCCGCGAGCTTATCCATGACCTGCAACAAGTTGTAAACATTGTCGAAGGACGTCCGACTCATGACTCTGATAAGAGTAGTCTCGTGCGGGAGCCACAGAAAGCCGCACATGCTTCCGGTCGACTATTCTATGCCAGGGCCATAATCTCACTTTTGTCAGTGGCGCTGTTACTGGCGGCATTCTTTATTATTGCCCGGTACTTGCACTCGGGGCCAACCACAACACCTGAAAAGATGACTCGTCTGGTTTCGAATGCCGACGTTCTTTTGGCGACCATTTCGCCGAATGGTGAGCACCTGACGTACGTGAGCAAGGAGGGCGGTCGTCAAAGCTTGCGCCTGATGCGCATTGCGACTGGCGAGGAGATTCAGAAGATACCTGCGGCCGATTTCGATTACCTTGGGCTGACATTCTCGCCAGACGGGAATCATCTTTACTATGTGGTCAACGACCTTTCGTCGAAGCTCCCGGGTGAACCACTCTCTGCGCTTTACTCCATACCGGCGGTCGGCGGCACTCCACGTAAGATAATCGAGCGGCTGGACTCGCCTGTCTCTTTCTCCCCGGATGGCCAGCGCTTCGCCTTTGTTCGAGAGTACTCAAAGGAGGGTATCAGCGCCCTCATGGTATGCAATTCTGATGGCCGCGGAGAAGCGAGGCTGGCGGAGCGAAAGCTGCCCTTCTATTTCGACTATCCTGCCTGGTCGCCCGATGGAAATGTCATTGCCTGCACCGCCACGGGATACTCTGAGGGAAAGCACCTGGAATTCTTTGACCCTCAGGGCAAAAAGATTAACAACGCAGCCTCTTCGAAGGAGTGGCCATTCATCCATAGGATTCAGTGGGTGAAAGGCGGCGATCGCCTTGTGTTAAGCGTTTTTGATTTTGAGCGAAAATCGGTGCAGCTTTGGACCGACTCATATCCAGGCGGTGTTGCCGCGCGCATGACGAATGACCTGAACGATTACATGGGTGTTAGCTTGACGGCTGATTCGAGGGAATTGGTGAGCGTAGAGAGGAGGCGGTTGACCGGCATCTGGACGGGGGAAAGGTTACAGGAAGGCTACGCAATGCGCTCGTTGAGGCCACTGGGCGACTACGACAAAGTCTCCTGGGCTCCCGATGGACGAATTATTTACAGCGAGAAGTCTGGTGAAGATTGGAACGTCTGGGCGGTGGGCAGTGATGGAGACAACCTCAGGCAACTGACTTTTGGGAAATTCGGTGATCAGGAGGCGTCGCTGTCAGCAGATGGACGCATCCTCGTGTTTGTCCGCACCGCCGGGGAACGGGCGAGCGTATGGAGAATGAATATCGACGATGGCAACCTCCAGGACGTGAGCCAGAAATCAACGGCGCACACACCTGAGCTTTCACGGGATGGAAGGTGGATCGTCTATACCGCTCCCGGCTCAACATCGTGGTCCGCGCTCTGGAGGGTTCCGATTGAGGGGGTAACAGCACTCAACTGAACGATGCGGTTTCTATTACCCGGCGATATCACCGGATGGAAAACGCATCGCTTGTTTCTCCCTCGATGAAAGAGTGGATTCGCAGGCTGACGCGGATGAGCATAGCTGTGATCCCAATTGAAGGCGGAGCACCTGAGAAGGTCTTCGAGACTTCTGCGACAGTCAACCGGTCCGCCGGCCTTCGATGGACCCGTGATGGAAGAGCGGTGACCTATGTTGACAGCCGCTCCGGCCATTCCAATATCTGGAGCCAACGACTCGAAGGCGGCCTGCCAACTCAAGTCACTGATTTCAACGACGAGGAAATCTTCTCCTTCGACTGGTCTGAGGATGGGAAGCGGCTCGTGCTCCTTAAGGGATCCGTGTCGAGCAACGTCGTGCTTATGAGCTTACGTTAACATGGGAGGCCGGATATCATGGCAGATCAATACAAGACTCTCGCACACGAATGGTTTGAAGAAGTCTGGAATCAAGGCAGCAGCGATGCCATCGAGCGACTCTTCGCTGCTGACGGAATTGCACACGGATTGGCCGAAGTTGCGGGCCATGAGCCTGTCGGACCGGCGGGATTCAAGCCATTTCACAAAATGTTAAGAGATGCCTTCCCGGACTTGCACGTCGAAGTCATGGATACAATCTGTGAAGGCGACAAGATCGCGGTTCGATGCGCGGTTACCGGGACACATCGTGGAGAGACACTCGGCATGAGCTCAACGGGCCGTCGAATCGATATCACGGGAATGACGATTCTGCGAATAGAAGGTGGGAAGATCGCCGAGGCGTGGAATAATTTCGATTTTGCTGCCATGAATCGCCAACTGACACAGTGAAGCGCGGCGACCGGCTTAGTATGGAGTGCGGCGACTTGTCGCCGCTTTTGCGTTAGTTACTGCAGTTTGGTCACGAAATCTAAATCAAAGGCGGCGACAAGTCGCCGCGTCTCCAAATTGCTCCCTTGGAGACGCCCTTAACAGTCAAAACCTGGCGAGTTGGTTTGCAAAGGCCAGGGTGACCCAAAAATTGATGCCGTCGCTGCAAACTCCATCGGGACCCGTCCCAGGGCCTGTAGCGAATGAGCCAATCGGGGCCAGATCGGTCGCATTCCACATCGACACGCTGTCACCGTACAGATTGGTTACCAGGATTCGTTGGCCGTCAAACGCAGCGCGCGAGGGGTTATTCAGCCCATTTCCGGTAAGCGTAGCCAGGATCATACCATCGCGGGCTCGCACGACGGTAACCGCCGCATTGACCTCCCCAACTATGGGAACCCATATGTTCGAGCCATCGAAGACCGGGAATGTCGGCAGGCCGCCAAAGCCCACCCTCTGAACAACCGCACCGCTGGAATTCAATTTGCATAGCATCCCGGCGTTACTATCGGTCACCCAGAGATTTGCGCCGTCAAAGAGGATGCCGAAGGGCGAATTGATGCCCGGCGTGAAGTTAGTCGTAGCTCCCGTATCCGGGTCGACTCTTGATATCGAGCCACCCGCGTTAGCTGTCCAAATATATTGACCGTCGGTGGTTATATCTAACGCACCTCCGCCAATTGTGCTGCTCAAGGTCGTGACTACCCCGGGGGGCTGGCTTGGATCAATGCTATAGAGATTCCCAGGATTGTAACCGGTGACATAGACGCGCCCGCGAGCTACCAGCACTCCCGTCGCCTGGTTTGCACTTGTCCACGTTCCCAGTACCGACCCATCGCTTGCTCGGACTCGCTTGACATCGTTGCTTAGGGAGCTCGCTACCCACAGATCTACACCATCTGATTTCACCGCTAGAGGTTCCGTTCCCACCGTGGTCCTACCAGTCATTGGCAAAGTCATAGGCGTTGCCCATTGATTCAAGGCAGCCCGACGATTTCCGCGCCGCAGGGCGGAGTCCTGCGTCCTGGTTGCGAAGGCCGCCATCTGATCCCTCGAGACATTGTCTGAGGGTCTATACGTCGTCGGCGAGGTGCCGTTGGCCAAACCCGAGAAGAATGCTTCGGCTATCTGGCAAAAAAAGGCATTGCCTGCAACATCACTGAACGGAATTGTGGTGCCCGTTCCGCTGCAGGTCCCGGTGTCGGCCGGCAGTCGAGTCGATGCCGAGACTATGATTGCCAGCGAAGCGGTAGTTACCAGACTGATGCGAAGTTTTCTCCTCATTTATCTCTCCTGGTGTTGGTGAAAGTAGTGGGCCGCCCTGCAAGCCAGCGTTTGCGAGACGCACGCTTGTTTAACTCGCCGCCACAAGGGAGAGGCGCCGGCGGTCCTGATGTGACATTCGGGCTGAATCGATTCCACGTTAGCTAATGCGGCAAGTAGTCGGGAAAACGGTCACGGTAAATGAAGAAGATTTGAATTGAGAAATGTCAGCCGTTGTTTGCCCGGCCCGGCGGCCTCAACTACAATCACCGCTGACGTTCGTGTCAGTCAAAGCCGGACGCGTTCAGCCACTACAGCCCGCAATTACAGTGCCTGAACGGTACGCTGAAGTCGGCCTTAACAGTGGACAGTGAGGCGACTTGTCGCCGCTTTTGATTAGGTAGTGCAGTGATTGCTGTTTCAACATCAACCAAGTGGCCTCAACAGTGAATCGTGGCGACCGATTTAGTATGGAGTGCGGCGACTTGTCGCCGCTTTTGCGTTAGTTACTACAGGATTATGGTTTACACGCCCTGTTCTCCTGCATCACTGTACTATCTAAATCAAAAGCGGCGACAAGTCGCCGCACTCCATACTGAGCAAGTGGGCTTGCGCTCTTTTTGAGCTGTGATGGATCTGTGCTCATCGACACTCATGGGTGTAGCTTGACATCAACAACAATCAACACATCAAAGGAGATCAACCGATGCTGAAGGGGCTGGTAGTAACCGTCATGGTGTTTCTGTTGGGCATAGTTCTTGTCTTTCCAACCAGTGCGGCCGGTGATTGCGCGCTGCTGCCAAATTACGCAGCGCTGAAGCTTGCGCTCGATGCCGCTACCGCAACTGAGACAAGTGGGTTGAACAATCATATGTGGGCTACGATCGTCGATCGCAACGGGCTCGTCTGCGCCGTAGCGTTCTCAGGGCTGAGCAGTGGGGCGCAATGGCCCGGCAGTCGCGTAATTTCCGCGCAGAAGGCGAATACGGGCAACGCATTCAGTCTCGACAGCACATCGGCGAGCGCGGGGTCCGGCCAATCGGCGGGTCTGGCGTTGTCTTCAGCCAACCTGTACTCCGCGGTCAATCCGGGCGGCAGTCTTTATGGCCTTCAGCATAGCAATCCCGTGGACACCACTGTGGCCTACGCTGGTGACCCGGCAAAATACGGAATGATTGACGATCCGATGGTTGGACTGCGGATAGGCGGCGTCAACGTGTTTGGGGGCGGCCTGGCGCTCTATGCCGCAGGAAAGGTAATTAGAGGCGGGCTTGGCGTGAGCGGCGACACTTCGTGTGCTGACCACTTTATTGCCTGGCGAGTTCGCCATATCCTTGGACTGGATCATATGAAAGGGGTCGGAGGTGTGAGCGGCGATGCCAACCGGCCGGACAACATAATTTTTGACATCAAGGATAACCCACATGGCGGCACAGGAGAGAGCAAGGGGGGCTTTGGCCATCCGGAATGCCTGAATACGGGCGATCCGAAAACCCTGCCGCCAGTTGTAGATTAGCTAGGACCGGGCGCATCAAGGGGCAGAGGGTAGCCGGGGCGGTAGCGCAGCCGCGGATGTCGCGAGCCGCCCGCCCTGACAGGCGCTCCTCACGCCAGCAAGATAGGGTCTTGCGTCCCTTTCAGGAGCGGTCTTGCGTACGTTTCCAGGGGCGGCCTTCGCGAGCCCCCCCTACTGCGCTCCCTACGATCGTGCCCCTATGGCACTGATATCGCTATGACAACAAAACTCTACTGGCAAGACCCGCATCTCACCTCTTTCGCGGCTGTCGTCGTCGATAGCTTTATGCAAAACGGCCAACCCGTCGTGGTACTCGACCAGACGGCCTTCTACCCAACTGGAGGCGGGCAGCCAAACGACACCGGAATCATCAACGACACTCGCGTCGTCGACGTCTCTATCGATGACGACGAGCGAGTGCTCCATCATCTGGCCAGCCCTCTCTCGCTCGCTCCCGGCGAAAGAGTCGACTGCCAGGTCGATCGGACGCGTCGTCGCGATCTGACCCAGCAACACACCGGCCAGCACATTCTCTCGCAGGCCTTCTTTCGCCTCTTCGGAGCCGAGACGCGCGGCTTCCGCATAGGAGACCAGGCGGCCGAGATAGATCTCACGCTCGAGGCCCAGCCGGATGAGGTTGCCCAGGCGATCGCGCCGCGCCGAGGACCTCGCCAATGAAGTCGTCTTCGATGATCGCGCCATTCGCACACACCTTCTGACTCCCGAGCAGGCGCAGAATATGCCCCTCCGGAAAGAGTCGTTTGTCAGCGATTGCGTCCGCGTCGTCGAAATTGATGAGTTTGATTTCTCTCCCTGCGGCGGCACACACGCAGCCAGGACCGGAGAGGTCGGACTGATTGCCGCGCGAAGCTGGGAGCGCGCCAAGCGAATGACTCGAGTCCAGTTTGTTTGCGGTGAGCGCGCGTTACGCGACTATCGTGCAGTTCGTGGCACAGCCGATGCGCTGGCTCGCCACTTCACGGTGGCGCGTGAAGAAGTCACCGGATCGGTACTTCGTCTTGCCGAGGAGAACAAACGCCTGACCAAACGGAACCGTGTGCTTGCTGAGATAGCAGCTCGTACCGAAGCGGGTGAGTTAATCCGTGCAAGCGCTGGAAGGATCATCTCCCACATTTTCGATGACAGGGATTTCGAGGAGGTCAAGCTTCTGGCACATGCGCTCGTGGCAAACGAAAGTGTGATTGTGCTGCTGGCGACTCGCGAACGCGAGGTCGCGAGACTCCTTTTTGCGCGCGCAGCGGATATCTCGTTGGATATGAGTCGACTACTCCGAGACGTTTGCAAGGGGCGCGGAGGAGGTACGCCCGACTTCGCGCAGGGCGGATGTTCCTCAGGTGCTCTTGACGCGATCATGGAAGAGGGCCGCAAGAAGGCCCAGGAAATGTGCTAACGGTCAAAACCTGGCCAGTTGATGTGTATTTTGCAGCGTGACCCAAAAGTTGATGCCATCGCTGCATGCACCAAAGGGACCCGTCCCGGCACCGGTAGTGAATGAGCCAATCGGGGTCAGATCGGTCGCATTCCAAAGCGACACGCTGTCACCGGATTGATTCGTTACCAGGACTCGTTGCCCGTCGAACGCCGCCTGGGCGGGTCCAGACAGCCCATTTCCAGTGAGCGTTGCCAGGACCATGCCATCCCGGGCTCGCACGACGCTGACTGATGGGCCGAACTGGTTAGGCACCCAGATGTTGGAGCCATCGAAGACAGGAAACTGCGGACTTACGCCAACGGGCACACTCTGAACGATCGCACCGCTCGAATCCAACTTGCGCAACATGCCGACATTAGCATCGGTCACCCAGAGATTTGCGCCGTCAAAGAGGATGCCGAAAAGCTGATTGAAACCAGTGAGGGTAGTGGCAGCTCCCGTGTCGGGGTCGACTTTCGATATCGAGCCAGTGTTGATACCCAGATTGGCTGTCCAAATAAACTGTCCATCGGTGGTAATGTCTTGCGGAGTGTTGCCAAGTGAGCTGCTCAAGGTGGTGACCGCACCCGGCGGCAGGCTGGGATCGATCACGGTAGAGACGCCCCGGGCTTTGGCTACTAGCGACATAGACCCGTCCACGAGCGACCAGCACCGCTGCGCCAAAGGTTGCCCCTGTCCACGTTCCGAGTATCGAGCCATCACTAGCTCGAACTCGCTTGACGTCGTTGTTATTAGCAACCCACAAATCGGTGCCGTCCGATTTCACGCCGAGGGTTTGTCCCCCTATCGGTGTTCTGCCGGTTAACTGGCAGAGTGGTGGGTGTCGCCCATTGATTCAATGCAGCTCGCCGACTGCCGCGCCGCAGGGCCGAGTCCTGCGTCCTCGTGATGAATGCCGCCATCTGCTCCCTTGGGACACTGTCCAGGGGGCTGTATGTCGTCGCACTAGTTCCGTTGGTCAGGCCTGAGAAGAATGCCTCGGCTATCTGGCAGAAGAAGAGATTGCCGGCGACATCAGTGAACGGAAGTGGGGTACTTGTCCCGCCGCACGTCCCGGTATCAGCCGGCAGGCGAGTCGATACTGACAACAAGACGGCTAGCGAGAAGGTAGTAACGAGAACCTTTTGAAGCTTCCTGTTCATTCATCTCCTGTCTCTTGTGCTCACGGTCACAACCTGACCAACTGGTTTGCAGCATTTAACGTGATCCAAAAATTGATCCCGTCGCTGCATGCGCCAAAAGGAATCGTCGAGTTACCCGTAGAGACCGAGCCAATTGCGGTGAGGTCGGTCGCATTCCAGATCGATACCCGGTTGCCTGTGTAATTGGTTACCAGGACTCGTTGGCCGTCGAACGCAGCCTGTATGGGGCCATTCAGCCCGTTTCCGGTGAGCGTTGCCAGGACCAGGCCATCCCGGGCTCGCACGACGCTAACTGATGCGCTTCCGGAATTAGGCACCCAGATGTTCGAGCCATCGAATACCGGCTGGTTCGGAAAACCACCAACCGTCACATTCTGAATGACCGCACCGTTGGACCCCAATTTGCTGCAGCATGTTGGTCGAGTAATCAGTTACCCACAGACTTGCGCCGTCAAAGAGGATGCCCGTAGGCTCAGTGAACCCGGTCGTGATGTTAGTCGTAGCGCCCGTGTCGGGGTCGACTCTCGATACCGAGCCACCCTGGTTAGCTGTCCATATGTACTGACCGTCAGTGGTTATGTCGAAAGCGCCGTCGCCGAGCATGCCGCTCAAGGTTGTGACCATACCTGGCGGCTGCGTGGGATCGATCAGGTAGAGACTGCCCGGGGCTGGTGTTACCAGTGACATAGATCCGCCCGCGAGCGACCAGTACCCCGAACGCGTTGCGTCTGCTCCAGTCCATCTTCCGATTGCCGAGCCATCGCTAGCCCGGACTCGCTTGACGTCTCCGCTTGTGTAGTCCGCAACCCAGAGATCCGCACCGTCCGATTTCACCCCGCCAGGACCCGATCCCTACCGTTGTTCGGGCACCCACTTGCAAATTCACAGGCAGCGCCCATTGATTCAATGCAGCTCGGCGGCTGCCACGCTTGAGCGCCGAGTCCTGTGTCCTGGTGATAAACGCCGCCATCTGCTCCCTCGGAACGCTGTCAGAAGGACTGTAGGTCGTTGCACTGGTCCCATTGGTCAGTCCTGAGAAGAATGCCTCGCCTATCTGGCAGAAGAAGAGATTGCCGGCAACATCAGTGAACGGCAGCGTCGCAGCGGTGCCGCCACAAGTGCCTGTGTCCGCAGGCAGCCTCCTGGATGCTCCGATCAAGACCAATATTGTCGAAGCAATTATCAGTGCCGGTCGTGCCTTCTTCATTGGGTCCCCTTTTTGTTTAGTAGTTCACGTTAAAGGAGGTGAATTCTCCCGAGCGTGCGAGGCGGGCGGATCAAGTGTGCGCGTGCTCTCTCTCTTCAGTCCTGCACGCACCAGACCGCGTCGGTGAATCGCACGCGAAGGCCGTTGGCGACCCATGGCTCGACTATGACATGCTGTTGCCTGGGCGGGGGCCCAGCCAACGGGCAGGAAAACAAGAGTTCCATGCTCTCCCGTCGCCGGCTGTCGTCCACGCATTGCAATTAGCCGAACCGGGATTGGGAACATCAGTGTGAAGAGAGTTCCCCGTGCGAATCCAGCCGTAGTAACCAGACGGGCGGGCCGAAGCCCGAATCCGATCCGCTGGTGAAACCGAGCTCCGTGTTGTAGCGGAGGTTCGTGGGGTCGTGGATTTCCCACAGCGAGGCCATGTGGTAGCCCGTGGCACAGGCCGAAAGCGCCTGGGCGCCGGTGTGGAGGGTTTTCGTCAGGTAGAACTTGCGCGGCCCTTTATTGGCTAAGGAAGCGATCTGCGCTTCGAGGCCACTGAGCTGGGACTGGATGTCCTTCAGTTGGCCCGGGACGGAGTTGGACGATTGGAAGGCCGCGCCGAGTAGAAGCACGAGCGCGATGGCAGCGAGTGCAAGGGTTTTTTTCAAGATTATCTCCCTGGTGTTGTACTGCGGTTTGACTGCTTAGCCAGGACCTGGCCCGAGCTCCCGTGGCATCTCTGTGTGACTGGCTTGCCCGTTGACCGTCTGTCGGGCTCATCAGCGGATCAAAACCCAAACGATCGAGAGAACGACCAGCAGCTCGATCAGTGTGAAACCGCGATCCTGGCGCACAGCGCGGTTACGGATGAAGGACCGTCCGGTTGCACTTGATGTCGTCACTGGATTCAATGGCTTACGTGTCATGAATTATCTCCTTAGCGCGTTTAGAAAGCGCATTTCGAAACAGACCACTGGATTCGAGTCGTTGTTCCTGGGCTCCTTGCTAGAGAGTTGATGAACTCGGGTAGTTATTACCGCCTAACGGGGTGTTTTATTTTGAGCCGCCAAATCCAGTCCGGTCGGGTCGAATCGGCTTGTTACTCAGCGGCAATGGTGGGCCATTCGAGGTGGACGTGGCTAAGCGGCTGCTGCTACGGCAGGGCTCATCGAACAGCACGGGCAGTCGCTGTCGAAGGACGAGCTTATGCAGAGGCTTTGGCCAGATACTGCGGTCGAGGAGAATAGTCTTGCTCAGAGCATCTATTCGCTAGGAAGGCTCTCGGTGAAAGGCCGGACGAGCATCAATTCAGTCACCCGATCGCCAGTATGCCCTCGTGACGATGATCGACCCGGTCATCTGCGATCTCATGCTCGTTGACCATCTTCGCTAAGCTAATTGGCTGTATCGGTGAAATCACCAGCGCA
>CAVUOF010000019.1:0-464314 GCA_963743045.1 uncultured Acidobacteriota bacterium | reverse complement strand
CCTCAATACCAACGCCGGGATAGTTGGCAGTGTCACCGAGGAGATCGTCCGGCAGTCACCAAACGCGATTCTGATCATCGTTTCTAATCCGCTCGATGCCATGTCCCAGGTGGCGCTCCGCCGCTCCGGCTTTCCAAGACAGCGCGTGATCGGCATGGCCGGTGTTCTGGATTCAGCCCGCATGCGCACCTTCCTCGCGGAGGCTCTCGATGTTTCGGTTGAGAATGTTCACGCGTTTGTGCTTGGAGGGCACGGCGACACGATGGTGCCGCTGGTGCGCTACTCGACCTGCGCGGGCATCCCGGTGAGCGAACTTCTTTCTAAGGAAGTGCTCGACCAGATCGTCAACCGAACGCGGAATGGGGGCGCCGAGATTGTCAGCCTGCTCAAGACCGGCTCAGCCTACTATGCTCCATCGGCGGCGGCGGTCGAGATGGTTGAGGCGATTCTAAAGGATAAGAAGAAGATTCTGCCGTGTGCCGCTTATCTCGAGGGAGAGTACGGAATTAGCGGCCTCTTTGTCGGAGTGCCGGTAAAGCTTGGCGCGCGTGGCATTGAGGAGATAATCCAGATCAATCTCACGGCGGACGAGCGGGCAGAGCTCCAGCGTTCGGCGGCTGCTGTCCAGGAGCTTGTCAACGTGCTGAAGTAGAGCTACCCGCGCCAGACGGCGCGGGACGGGCAGGGACAAGCCCTGCCCCTACAAGGTCTTTCGCGAAGTGCTGCATTGTGACAAAGATTGTAGGGGCAGGGCTTGTCCCTGCCCGCCCGGCGCCGTCTGGCGCCGGTAACTCGTCCAAACTCTTGGTGGGTTGCCGTCATCTGACGGCTATGATAGCGTTAACGGGCTGCCGCAAGCTCGGCGACCAGCCGGTCGCCTCGAGAGTGCGGCAGTCGCCTTTTTTTGAATGCTGTGCAGGGGATTGAATTGAGCGAACAGAAAGACAACGCAGGCAAGGAGAAGATCGTCGCCGAGTTGCGCACACTCGAGCACGAGCTGACCATCGAGCTCCCGCGTGCGCTGCGTGTGGCCGCTGCGCTTGGCGATCTATCTGAGAACGCTGAATATAAATCGGCTCGTGAACGACAGGACTTCGTGCGCGCCCGAGTGCGGCAGTTGCGTGAACAGCTGGCTCGGCTTTCAAGCATTGATGTCAGCCGGTTGCCGCACGACCGCGCCTCCTATGGTTCGACGGTAGTCTTGAGGGACATCGACCGGAGCAGCGATGTCACCTACCGCCTGGTATCGGAGGAAGAGGCGGACTACGAGCAGGGACTGATCTCGACTTCCTCACCAATAGGGCAGAGCCTCCTCAACAAGCAAGAGGGCGATGAGATCAAGGTTCGCACTCCCTCGGGTGTGCGCAATTTCGAGGTTATCAGCCTGACGACGATTCATGGGATAACGAATAGCTAAGCCTGCTGCCCCCTGACAGCCGGAATCGGATGTGTTAGAGTGGCCGGAGTGCGTGGAGGTTTGTCGTTGCCTGGTAGTCAGAATCTCCTCATTATTCTTCGGCGGTTGCTTGTTATTGCATGTCTCGCAGTGGTCTTTTGCCTCAGCGCTGGCGGAGTCATGTATATGATCCTCCGTGGGCGGACCGTTGAGGTTCCGAATGTTGTAGGCAAATCGCCGCACGAGGCCGAGGCGGCACTCTCTGAACACGGTTTGAGGATGCAGTTGCGACAGACCAACGATGACAATGTGCCGGTGAATGCAGTGAGTGTTCAATCGCCGGCCGCGGGAGTGACTGTCAAGACGGGTCAACTGGTGCGCGTCAGCGTCAGCCAGGGTGCCTCGAGATCATCAAGGTAAATCTCTCGTCAAAGCCCAGTCTGGAAGTATTATGGCCGAAATCGCGCCATCGATTTTATCAGCCGATTTCACGCGCCTCGGAGAGCAGTTGGCGCTGGTCGAGCGGGCAGGCGCGAGTTATATCCACGTCGACGTGATGGATGGCCACTTTGTGCCCAACATCACGATTGGTCCTTTTATCGTCAAGTGGGTGCGCCAGGCGACGAGCCTGCCGATCGATGCCCATCTGATGATCGAACATCCAGACGATTACATTCCGCAATTCGCGCAAGCCGGGGCCAACATGATCTCGGTACATCCCGAGACGACCTATCATCTGCATCGCACGCTGAACCATATTCGCGAGGCAGGTTGCAAGGCAGGTCTCGTGCTTAACCCGGGGACTCCCCTCGACTATGTTGAGGAGATGAGCAATGAGATCGACTATGTCCTTCTCATGTCGGTGAATCCGGGCTTCGGCGGGCAAAAGTTCATTTCGACATCGCTCGACAAGCTTCGCCGCCTGCGTGGCCTGATCCGCCGTCTCGGGAGGGACGTTCGGATAGAAATCGATGGCGGCATCGGTCCGGAGAATGCGGCGGAAGTAGTAGAGGCAGGTGCGGAGATACTCGTGGCTGGTACAGCCGTTTTCGGTACCCCAGACCCGGCCCAGGCTCTTCGCGAGCTCGCCCGCGCGGCAGATGCGCGAGCGTTCGTTTAGTTTCAAGGAGTATTTGTTGATATGAGACCGAGACACCTTCCCGTTGTGGCGGCACTTCTGCTGCTTGCCGGCGTGATGATTCTGTCGGCTTGCGGCTCGAAGGATAAGGTCAAGAATGATGCCAAAGGGCGGCCGGACGAGCTCTATGCGGACGCCATGACAAAGCTGCGGAAGGGCCATTACGACGAAGCTCGGTTGCTGCTTAATGTAGTCATTAATACCTACCCGGATAGCGAATACCTGCCGCTTGCCAAGCTGGCGACGGCTGACTCGTTCTACCGGGAAGGTGGTACGACTCAGCTCGAACAGGCTATCGGCGGCTACAAGGACTTCGCGCAGTATTTTCCGACCCATCCTTTGGCCTGCGAGGTGAAGCTCAAGATCGCCGAGGCCTACATGCGGCAGATGAATGCCTTCAATCGTGACTGGACCAAGGCTAAACAGGCTGAGTTCCAACTGCAGGCCACAATGCAGACATGCCAGAGCTCACCGCTCAAGCCCGAGATCAACGAACGGCTGACTCAGGTCCAGCAGGTCATGGGAATGCATGAGCTCGACATAGGCAACTTCTACTTTGGCCCGACCCGGCGTGCATACAAGGCGGCAGCCGGCCGGTACGAAGATATCATCAAGAACTATCCGTATTTCAGCTATCGCGACGAGGCCCTCTTCAAGGCGGGTGTCTCGCTGATTGAGCAGGAGCAGCCTGAAGAGGCGTCGCAGTACTTCACCGACCTCGTGCGAAATATCCCGCACAGCGAATATGTGAAGGATGCGAAGGCGTACCTGGAGAAGCTTGGAAAACCGATTCCTGAGCCGGCCAACGACAATCCGGCTCCGCCGCGACCCGGGATGGTCGGCAATGTGAAGCTCGTACTCGGTATGAATGATCTGACGATCTCGCGGGCCGGCGTGCTGATCAACGAGGACGGCGATGTCAAGCAGGAGACGCTCGATCGAGTCCAGAAACCGGCAGACACTACTCCGGGTCAGACGATTCGAGCGAGCACCACGGGAACGTCTCTCGCTCCGACAACGCAGGCTCCGTCGACTTCGCAGCCGGACGCCGCGACCACCACTGACACTTCTCGCCCTCGGACTACCACGGGCTCTTCGTCTGATTCGACCGCACAGCCAACCAGCGCAGACCCCAAGAAACAGAAGAAGAAGAAGGGTGTTAGTTAGCAATATCTTTCGCTAGTACAGACCTTCCCGTCGGCGATTCAGAAACAATTTGGAGTGCGGCGACCTGTCGCCGCTTTTGATTAAGCTGTTGCAGTATCCAAATCAAAAGCGGCGACAGGTCGCCGCACTCCAAATTGCTCCCTCTGGCCGCCCCTATCACCTGCCTGGCGTCGGTAATACCTTTGACTTTCCAAATCAGATTCCAGATGATGCCTCAGTTTATGGACATCCCTAAAGCCTACGAACCGAAAGATGTCGAGGGCCGCTGGTATCCCTTCTGGGAAGCGGGAGGCTTCTTCAAACCCGAGACACAACAGGACGCGGATGCCCCAGTCTTTTCGATGGTCATTCCGCCTCCAAACGTCACCGGCTATCTTCACATCGGCCACGCTCTCAACCATACGCTGCAGGACGTTCTTGCTCGATGGCGCCGCATGTCGGGCGATCGCGTTCTCTGGCTTCCCGGCACCGATCACGCCGGAATCGCCACGCAGATGGTTGTTGAGCGCTTTCTGAATGGCCAGGGCATTAAGAGACGCGATCTTGGTCGTGAACAGTTCGTAGCCCGAATCTGGGATTGGAGAGAGCATCACGGCGGCACAATTCAGAAGCAGATGCGCACTCTCGGAGAGTCCGTTGACTGGTCGCGCGAGCGCTTCACTCTGGATGAAGGCCTCTCATCCGCCGTGCGCGAAGTCTTCGTGCGTCTTTACGACGAAGGTCTGATCTATCGTGGTGAGTATCTCGTCAACTGGTCTCCCGGACTGCAGACTGCGGTCTCAGATCTTGAAGTCGAAATGAAGCCGGTTTCCGGCAAGCTCTATCATATTGCCTATCCATTAAAGGGTTCGGATGGGAGCGTGCCGGCAAGTGCCGAGGGGCTTGCAGACTCTTTTGGGGGCTCGCAGCCGGAAGGCGAGAACGCAAGGCAGAACGGCGTTATTCGCGCTTCAGGAGGCGAGTACATCGTCGTCGCAACCACCCGGCCTGAGACGATGCTGGGTGACACGGCGATTGCCGTAAATCCCGAAGACGAGCGCTATCGCCATCTGATTGGCCGCAAGGTCATCCTGCCTCTGGTCGGCCGAGAGCTGACCATCGTTGCGGACGACGTCGTTGAACCGCAGTTTGGCACCGGCCTGGTCAAGGTTACGCCCGGTCACGACCACAACGACTTCGCCATTGCGAGGCGGCACAAACTCGAGTTGATCACCGTCATCGGCAAGGACGCACGCATGACGGATGCCGTTCCCGAGAAGTATCGCGGGCTCGACCGTTACGCCGCGCGAAAGCAGATCGTCGCAGATCTCGAAGCCGCAGGCCTGCTCGTCAAAGTCGAAGACTACAAGCACAACGTCGGCCATTGCCAGCGCAGCGGCATCGTCATCGAGCCGCTGCTTTCGACACAATGGTTCATGCGGATGAAGCCGCTGGCCGAACCGGCTCTCGAAGCAGTCCGTGACGAGCGCACGACGTTTGTGCCTGAGAGCATGAGCAAGGTCTATTGCGGCTGGCTCGAACGCATCGAAGACTGGTGTATCTCGCGACAGCTCTGGTGGGGACATCGAATTCCGGCATGGTACGGTCCGGATGGCCCGGATGCCCCGGATGCCCCGGATGCAAAGATAGTCGTCGCTCGCAACGAGTCAGAGGCCAGGGAACGCTGGATCGCCAGCGGTCACGAGCCAGCCGAAGAGTTGCGTCAGGATGAGGATGTCCTCGATACCTGGTTCTCGTCTGCGCTCTGGCCATTCTCAACGCTCGGCTGGCCCGAGCGAACACGGGACCTCGAGACCTACTATCCAACGTCGGTCATGGTTACCGGGCCGGACATCATCTTCTTCTGGGTGGCGAGGATGATGATGATGGGCATCAAGCTCATGGGCGAGGTTCCTTTTCGCACGGTCTACATCAACGGCCTCGTTCTCGATCCTGAAGGCCAGAAGATGTCGAAGACCAAGGGCAATGTCGTTGATCCGCTGGTGATCTTTGACAAGTACGGCACGGACGCCGCACGTTTCGCACTCATTTCTGCTGCCGCAGCGGGCATGAATATCAAGATCAATGAGTCGAAGCTCGAGTCGGCTCGCAACTTTGTCAACAAGATCTGGAATGCTGCGCGCTTTGTCCTGCTCAACTGCGGAGCCGTGATGGATTCGCAGGAGCCGGCAGAATGGGATACGGAGACGAGCTCACCCGAGCTGGCAGACAGATGGATACTAAGCCGGCTCAATCGAGTCGCGCTCGACACGCATGACGCTCTCGCCGAGTTTCGCTTCCATGAAGCTGCATCCACGCTCTACCACTTCTTCTGGGACGACTTCTGCGACTGGTACATCGAGCTGGCCAAGCCATATGTCACCTCGAAGGATCTGACTCCGGAGAATCTGGCCGTCCAGCGGCGGATTGTCTACATTCTTGAACAGAGCCTGCGCCTGCTTCACCCGATTCTCCCGTTCGTCACGGAGGAGCTCTGGCAACGGCTTCCTCATGCAGGCCAGACCGTCTGCCTTGCTTCATTCCCCAGGCACAATGCCGCGCAACTTGACGGACGGGCCGAGCGCGAAATGAGTCTGGTCATTGAAACGGTGACCAGGATTCGCAATATGAGGTCGACGTTCAACCTTGGTCCGGCGGCTCTGCTGCAGGTTGAAATCGCTCCGGCCGGAGACGCGGCCCGCGATGTCATTTCGCGCAATGCACCGCAGATCGAGAGTCTTGCACGCCTCCAGAAGCTCGCAATCGTAGATCGCGTGTCACACGAGCGTGGTGCGGCACGCGCCGTGACGAGCGGCGGTGAGATTGCGATTCTGCTTGCCGGACTCGTTGACTTTGACAAGGAGCGTCAACGGCTGGCTCGCGACCTGGAGAAGCTGAAACAGGAGCAGACCACCCTCGAAGGCCGTTTGTCGAACGCGAGCTTCGTCGAGCGAGCGGCTCCTGACGTCGTGGCGACTGCCCAGATGCGAGTGGCTGAATTGAAGGACCAGATCGCAAGGCTGGAAGCCATCACTGAATCCCTGTGAGTATGGGACATATGTTCATTACGCTCGACCCGGAAATCATCTACGAAGCCGTAAACCATGCTCTGGATGAGGACCTCGGCAGGGGAGATATCACGTCCCGTTCGGTGATCCGATCCGGCGTTCGCGCGCGGGGCAGTTTCCTCGCGAAGCAGGATTTCATACTTGCCGGACTCGAAGTCGCCGAGGCCGCCTTCAATGCCTTCGACCCGGAGATGCAGATCGAATCTTCGGCCACCGACGGAGACCAGATACAAGCTGGAAAATCGTTCGCCAGGCTGCTGGGTGAGGCTCAGGAACTGCTTGCAGCGGAGCGAGTGGCACTCAATTTTCTTCAGCGGTTGTCGGGAATCGCAACTCTGACTCGCCGTTTCGTCGATGTCATCGAGGGCACTTCGGCGCGAATTGTTGATACACGCAAGACGACGCCGGGTCTGCGAATGCTCGAGAAGTATGCGGTCACCGCGGGTGGTGGCCGGAATCATAGACTCGGGCTTGATGATGGCATCCTCATCAAGGACAACCATCTCGCTCTGGGCGGTGGCATCACAGAAGCCGTTCGCCGCGCGCGCGAAAGCGCCGGCCATCTTCATAAGATCGAAGTCGAAGTCTCAAACCTGGAAGAGGTTCGCGAGGCGCTTGCCGCCAATGCCGACGTCCTGCTTCTCGACAACATGACCCCTGAACAGGTTCGCCAGGCGGTCGAGGTGGTCAAGGCGAGCAACGAGTCCGGCCGCCAGACTCTGACCGAGGCGTCAGGAATGATAAATATCGATAACGTCCGTGCGTATGCAGAGGCGGGTGTCGATCTGATTTCAATTGGCGCAATCACTCACTCGGCTCCGGCAGTCGATATCAGCTTCAAACTAAGACCCGCCTGACTGGCCGTTTTCGATGTCACCCGTACAGATTCATCACTTCGAGTCAGTCGGCTCGACAAACGACGTGCTCAAGTCGATGGTCGATGCTCCTGAATTGACCTGCGTTACCGCCGATCAGCAAACGGCTGGCCGCGGAAGACGGTCGCGCAACTGGCTGTCCACGCCGGGCGATGGCCTCTATCTGTCGATTCTCGTGCGGCCGAGTCTCAATACAGCCGAACTGCCCGTTTTGGGGTTGATGAGCGCGGTCGTCGTAGCCGAGACGCTCGTCGCATACGGTGTCGCAGGCGTGGATATCAAGTGGCCGAACGATGTGCTCATCAAGTCGCGCAAAGTGGCCGGCATTCTCGCCGAGGTTGTCGGAGCCGGCACCGGACAGCGCGTGATTGTCGGTATTGGCGTCAATCTGAATCACCGGCGTTTTCCGGCTGAACTGGCCGAGTCAGCCACATCGGTGCTCATCGAGACTGCCAATGCTACGGATGTAATTGAGTTTCGTGACCTGTTGCTCGGCCAGTTTCAGGAGTGGTATCGACGGATTTGCAGGAGAGGGACAGGAGAAGCAATCGATCGGTGGCAGGAGCTCTCCACGTATGCACAGGGACGAAGAGTGCTCGTAATGATCGACGATCAGTACATCGAAGGTGAGACCGCGGGTCTGACACCCAACGGCGCGCTGAGACTGCGTGCCGATGACGGCGGCTTGAGAACTATGGTCGCTGGTGAAGTCTCGACGGTCAGGATCCCACCCATTTAGTATGGAGTGCGGCGACCACTGTCGCCGCTTTTGATTTAGATTCTGCAGTACCTAAAGCAAAAGCGGCGACAAGTGCCGCCGCACTCCATACTAAATCGAGTGGGCCAAACGAATGGAATCGTAGAAAGACCGCCGCATCCCTCTCAGAGAAGAATACCAGTCGAACCTCCTTCAGCAACGTGTTGGCTGCGAGGAACTCAGCAATTGCTTCAGACGAGACGCCGGCCGCCTCATCCATAGGATATCCATAGATCCCGGTCGAGATCGCCGGAAATGCTACAGAGGCGCAGCTGTTCCTGACGGCCACCTCGAGAGAGTTGCGGTAGCAGGCTGCGAGCAGCACAGCGTCACGGTCACCGTGCGACCCTTTTATCGGGCCCACTGTGTGAATCACATATCGAGCGGGAAGATTCCCGCCAGTGGTGATGACTGCCTCGCCAGTTGGCAGGCCGCTCTGGGAATTGCGTTCGGCGAAGTTCCTCGCAGGCTGCAAGAATTGCGGGACCGCCGGCCCTATGGATTGCACCGTCGACGCCTCCTCCGCCACGGAGGGACGAGTTTGCGGCGTTGACTACAGCATCGACGTGCTGCCCGGTGATGTCTCCGACAAGGACATTCACCCTGCCATTTAGAAAAGACTGCATAAGCCCTAGAGACACTACCCAGCGAGTACCGCGTACTCTGCTTCAACTTCGCTGGTCAAAGAACATCACGCGGGACGCGTGCGTCCCAGGCTCCAGTATCTTGTCAATTCGCTCCAGGATGATCCTCTGCGCGATAGCGCCGCCCAGGGAATCCGTCCTCAGGCTCCGAAAGGATCGTCGCGCCCTCACGCTTCGCTTGCTCATAATGGGCGTCGATGTCTTCAACAATCACCAGCACTCCATCGATCACCCATGGCACCTTCGACCAGAGTCGCGCCTGCTCACACTCCGACCGATGTTTTCGCGGCCCTGGTAATCCGGCGACGGCGTGGCGAGCATTATCAGGCCGTCTCCGGTCTCGAGTTCACCGTGCGCAAGACGTCCGTCAGGCGCCGTCATTCTCGTCGCTCACGAAAGCCGAAGGCTCGGGTCAGCCAGTCCAGCGCAGCAAAGCCATCTTCGTATGCAAGCATTGGAACAACATCCGGCATGGCATTCTCCTTCTTCGATGAGATCACTCAATCCAACATGCTTTGTGCTAGTATCCGAGCATGCTGCTGGTCATCGATGTTGGCAATACAAATACAGTCCTCGGAGTGTATGACGGAGAGAGCCTCATCGCGCACTGGCGACTGACGACCGAGAGAAGCCGGACAATCGATGAATACGGGATTCAATTCAGAAATCTTCTCGCAGCAGCTTCACTCGACCTTGGTGCGATCGACGCTGTGGCAATTTCCTCGGTAGTTCCACCGCTCAACTATACCCTCGAGAAGGTCTCGCAAGTCTATCTCAAACAGACTCCTGTGTTCGTCGACCACACGAGCAACACGGGGATTACGATCCGCTATACTCCAGTCACCGACGTCGGCGCAGATAGAATAGTGAACAGTGTGGCAGCGGTTGAGCGCTATGGCGCGCCGTGTCTGATCGTCGACTTTGGAACGGCTACCACCTTTGACGCAGTCTCGGCCAAGCGTGAGTACCTCGGCGGTGTAATCACGCCGGGCATCGTCATCTCGGCGGAGGCGCTCTTCCAGCGGGCAGCGCGGCTCTATCGTGTCGAGATCAGGCGGCCGGAGATGGTCATCGGCCAGACGACGGGCGCGAGCATGCAGTCCGGCCTCTACTATGGCTACATCGGACTGGTGGATGGCATCCTCAAGCGGATGACCGCCGAGATCGACGGCCACCCGCGAGTCATTGCGACGGGTGGCCTGGCGAAGCTCATCGGACGAGGATCGGAATTCATCGAGATAATTGACGAGAATCTGACGCTTGAAGGACTCCGCCTGATATACGAGAGGAGCCGGACATAGCGCCGTTTCTCGGAATGAATTACTTCAACTACTTTACTGAGATCGAAAACGAATTCGTCAGGCAGCGAGGAACGCACATGCTGATCTCGCCGCTGGAGTGGAACCTGATCGAGACCTGGAAGCAGCGTGGAATTCCACTGCAGGTTGTCCTGCGTGGAATCGGGTCGACCTTCGAGTCACGCCGCGCTCGTCCGCAGCGTGCGCGAAAGATCAACTCACTCCTCTATTGCCAGCAGGAGGTCGAGTCGGTATACGAGGAGCATCGAGCTGCCCGCGTCGGCGCGAACGAGGAGAATGGTCACCAGGAGAAGAAGCCAAAGAAGCCAATCAAGGATGCTGAATCTCCGTTCAGTCTCGAAGCTGTGCGAGGATATCTGGTTGAGCGGCAAGCCGCGATTGAAGCGCTTCGCGGTAGACTGGCCGAAGCCGATCGCGATAGAGGCGAGGCAATGACTCGCGCGAGCGAGAGGCTGGTGTTGCTCATCGAAGAACTTCAGACTTCGACACAGGTCGATTCCGAGGGCCTTGAGTCAGAATTGACTCGCCTCGAGGAACTGATTCTTTCGAGTCTCAAGGATGGCATAAAGCCGCCTGAGCTCGAAGAGTTGCGTCGTGAGGGGGCTTCACAACTGCGCCGTTTTCGCCAGGGAATGGATCCGGCGATCTATGAGCAGACTCTCGATAATTTTGTGGCGAAGGGTCTTCGCGACCGGTTCCAAGTACCAAGGCTGAGTCTCTTCTACCTTTAGACTTCAGGCCTCTTCTTTGCGTTCTTTGCGTCTTGCGTCTTTGCGTGAGGAGTATCTCCGCTAGCGGAGATACTCCTCGCGCAAAGACGCAAAGACGCAAAGACAGAACGCAAAGAAGAAGTCACTATTGATGGGCACCAGCATCTTCACAGAACGGGAGTCGGTCGACCATCCGCAGGGCGCGGAGGTCGGTGAAGTCTGCGAGGTCGTCATCGACAAACTGGTCTACGGCGGCGACGGCCTTGGCCACGTCGGACGCCAGGCTGTCTTTGTTCCCTTGTCTGCGCCCGGCGATCGACTGCGAATCCATATCGTCGATGTCGAACGCAATTTCGCGCGCGGTACAATCCTCGAGATTCTCGAACCCTCGCCCCTTCGACGCACTCCGCCCTGTGGGCATTTCGGCGATTGCGGTGGATGTCAACTTCAGCATCTGACCTACGACGCGCAAATCGAGGCCAAGCGCGGTTTCGTGCGCGAGTCGTTGCGGCGCATTGCCGGCCTCGAATGGACGCGACCAATCGAAGTCCTGACCTCATCGGAGCTCGGCTATCGCTCACGCGCTGAAATCAAGCTGTCGCGAGGCGAATCCGGATGCCTGCAGATCGGCTACTTCAAAGCCGGCACCCACGAAGTCTGCGACGTCTTCGATTGCCCGATCCTGCTTCCAGCCGCGGCTCGTGAGCTCCATCGATTGCGTGACGAGCCCGGCCTGATCCCGGCTGATGCGACACGTGTCTACCTGATAGCCGGCGATGAAGGGCTGATTGTCGCTCCCGCGACTGGAGAGAATGACCGCACTGCCGATGTCGATGCCCTCGGCACGGCGCATCAGAAGATCGGCGATTTCATTTACGGATTTGGTGTCCGGTCTTTCTTTCAGGCCAATCGCCTCCTGGTAGGCGGGCTTGTCGAGGCCGTAGTCGGCCAATTGAGTGGCAGACTTGCGGTCGAGCTGTACTCCGGGACCGGCCTTTTTACCTTCCCGCTGGCTTCGCGATTTGATTCGGTAGTAGCTGTCGAGGGGAATCGGATCGCCGCCGCCCATGGCATGGAGAACGCCCGCGCGAACAATGTCCTCAATCTCCGCTACGACCAGATGTCCGTCGAGGCATGGCTGAAGTACAAGACGAGTGACATTGGGCAACCGGACGTCGTCCTTCTGGATCCGCCTCGTGCAGGTGTGGGCCGCGTAGTCATCGATCGGCTTGCTGCTCTTCAGCCCCATGCCATTACCTACGTCTCATGCGATCCGACAACGCTTGCACGCGACCTGAGGCTCCTGATTGACCGCGGCTACATCCTTCAGGAGATCGTCGCCGCAGACATGTTCCCGCAGACTTTTCACGTAGAAACGATCGCGCGACTCAGCCTTTGAGCCTATAATTCAGTTCCCACCTTCAGTCCGCTCGCCACCTCTTAAATGAGTGCCTCGATGGAGAGGAAGAGGTCTCGCGTCCGGTTTCCCCAGATTGTGCCGGTCGAGCAGCCACTGCTTTTTGTGGCTCTGGCCTTCATTTGCGGCCTGGCTGCAGGCAATTGCTTCAGAGCGATTCCATTCTGGTTTGTTCTCGGGGCCATATGCTGGGCAGTTGCGGCTGCCTCTCACCTCGCGCGGCATGGTGCAATCGCCTCGACGATCCTGCTTCTCGGCCACTTCGCGGCAGGAGCCGAGCTCATCTCGATTGCCGGGACAAGGGCCGATCACTCACGAGTGAGGCGAATCGCGATCAAGGCCAATGACGAGCCGGTCGCGTTCCTCGGCGTTCTGGCCTCTGCGCCGGAGCTTGCCCCGGACCGAATCTATCTGGATCTTGCGGTGAATCAGGCCGAGATTCCTGACGGGGATGAACCCCTGACCGGAATCGTCCGCCTGCTCATTCCTCTCTCAGATGAGAGGACGCGACGTGAATATGATTCACTCGGGCTCGAGATTGGCTGCCGGGTCAGTATCCGCGCACGTCTCAAGGTAAGGCTGGGCTACAGGAATCCGGGCGCGCCCGATTTCGACGAGCTGATCCAATTGAAGGGATACGACGCAGTCGGCACGGTAAAGAGCCCGCTTCTGATCGAGCGGCTCGACAGCGACAGGCGACAGTTGCTGATGAGTTGGCTCTTCAATTTTCGGGCTCGAATGATGAGCAGCATCCTTCGACGCCTGAGACAGCCTGCAGTTGGAATACTGGCTGCAGGCCTTCTTGGGAATCCTCACTTTCTTTCGCGAGAAGCCGGCGAAGCCTTTCGCGCAAGCGGTACCTATCATCTGCTTGTCATCTCGGGTTCGCACATCGCGTTGCTTGGCGTGCTCGCATCCTTGATTCTCAGGCGGCTGGTTTCGAGCTCCATCTTACGATGTGCCTGTGTCTCCTTAGTGCTGTGGTTATACGGACTCATGGTGGGCGCTGAGCCGTCAGTTACCCGCTCGGTTGTCATGGTGACGATTGCCCTGGGCGGGCTATCGATCTGGCGTTCATCCGGAGGTATCAATGCGCTCGGAGCGGCGGCTCTTGCATTGCTTGCGTGGTCGCCTCGAGACCTTTTCAATCCGGCGTTCCAGCTTTCTTTCATGACGGTTCTGGCAATAACTGCCGGCGCCGCGCCTCTCCATCAGCGCCTTAAAAGCATAGGTGAATGGCGGCCGCGTGCATCGACTCCCTATCCACCCCAGGCGTCGCACAGAGTGCGCTGGTGGGCAGAAGTGCTCTTCTGGAATGAAGGCAGGTTTCACGCAGAGATGTCACGCTCAAGCGTGAGATTCCGCATCGAGAAGTCAGGTCTCGCAGTGCGGCTCGGCGCGACAAGGCTGGGGCGGCTGACACAACGATTACTCCGATGGTCCGCGACAGCCGTCGCCGTGACTGGCTGCGTTCAGGTATGCCTTTGCCATTCGAGGTGAACTATTTCCATCGCGTTTCAATCGTGGCCATAGCTGCCAACCTCATGGTCGAGACTCTCATGACGGTGCTTCTCCTGTGCGGCGCAGCCTTTCTGCTCGCCTGCCAGTTGACGCTGAGAATCGCCTCCGCGGCATGGATCATCGACCTCATGGGCAGACTGATTCTTGGAGCGACGAGGCTGTCGGTGGCCTGGAGTGCAGCCAGCCTCCGTGTTCCGGATTACGGCCCCTGGTCCCCGATGATCTGTCTTTTCTACTTCGCTCCCATTCTGGTTCTTATTCTGGTCCTTGACAGGTGGAGTCCGCTTGGACTGCCAGTCCCTCGCCGGCGAAAAACGGCGGCAACCGGCATATTAGCGGGGCTGCTCGCCATTATGGGGCTCGGCTGGTCTGGCCACCCGGTTCCGCATCACTTCATTCCAGGGCGTTTTGGAGTCACGTTCCTGGACGTTGGCCAGGGTGATGCCATAGTTCTCAGCTTTCCTCGCGGGGCGATGATGCTGGTCGATAGCGGAGGCCGGATCGCGACAGGGAATCAGGCTCGGGACGGAGACTTTGTCGAAGACCGGATCGGCACCGGTGAGGCGGCTGTCGCGCCCTATCTCTGGTTTCACGGTATCAAGCGAATCGATATCATTGCGGCTACTCATTGGGCATGCGGACCATACGGAGGGTTTCAGCGAGATCATTCCTGCCTTTCGTGTCGGGGTCGCGGTGACTGGAGTGATTCCGCCATCGGATGCGCAGTTTGAGATCCTTCAAGCGTTCGGTAGAGAAGAAAGGAATCGAGCTGAGGACGCTCACTCGAGGTGATTCATTCAATCTCGACGGTGTTCGCGTCGATGTACTGGCGCCATTTCCTGAGACTCATCCGCCGCGCTCAGGCAATAACGAATCGCTGGTATTGCGGCTGAGCTTCGGCAGCCGGGTCTTTCTCCTCACCGGCGACATTGAGCGTCCGATCGAAGAGCGGCTGGTTCGCTCGGGCAGTGATTTGCGGGCTGATGTTCTCAAAGTGGCCCATCACGGTTCTCGAACGTCGTCGACGCAGCCATTTCTCGAAAGAGTGAGTCCTGATTATGCCGTGATCTCGGTCGCGAATCCGAGCCCCTTTGGACATCCCCACGCCGAAGTCCTTCAGCGACTGGCAGGGGCCGGTGCTCGATGTTTCTGCAGACAAGTCGATGCGGTGCGATAAGCATCTTAACCGACGGCAGCGATCTGCGTGTCGAGACGTTTGTAAGGTGCGATCATTGAGCCCCTTGTCCAGAACTTCTTTGCGGCCTTTCTTTGCGCTCTTTGCGTCTTTGCGCGCGGAGTATTTCGAATAACGGCCGATCGCGAGTTACTCCTCGCGCAAAGACGCAAAGAGCGCAAAGAAAGGCCGCAAAGAAGAACGAATAAACTCGATTAATTCGTTCCCGGTTTTGTGTTTTGTATCATCTCTTTAGGAGGCTTAAAGGATGAGACATCTCACAACCCTGATCGCGATTCTGTTTGTTGGCCATCGATCTCGGCCCAGGATGCGCCTCGCTCTACCAGCAGATGCGATGGCGGATGATCGGGCCGTTTCGTGCCGGAAGAACAGTTGCCGCCAGTGGCGTCCCCGGCGCACCCAATATCTTCTACATCGCAGCCAACAATGGCGGCGTCTGGAAGTCGACGGACTACGGGCGCATCTGGAGTCCGATCTTCGACGATCAGCCTACGGGATCGATAGGAGCTCTGGCGGTCGCACCGTCCAATCCGAATGTCCTCTACGTGGGAAGTGGGGAAGGACTGCAACGGCCGGATCTATCGACCGGCGATGGGATATACAAGTCCACGGACGCGGGCAAGACGTGGCGCCACCTGGGACTGCACAACGGTGAGCAAATAGGCTCAATTATTGTCGATCCTCGCGACGAGAAACGGCTCTTTGTTGCCGTTCTCGGACATCCGTACGGTGCCAATGAAGAGCGAGGCGTCTTCCGTTCGATTGATGGCGGCGAGACTTTTCAAAAGGTACTCTATCGGGATGAGAACACCGGTGCCATAGCTCTGGCCTACGATCCGCTCAATTTCCAGACTGTCTATGCGACACTCTGGGCTTCACGACAGGGTCCCTGGGAGAACGGTGCATGGCAAGGCACGGGGAGCGGTCTCTTCAAATCGACTTGATGGCGGCACTACGTGGCGGCAGCTTACCAGCGGCTTGCCGACTATCGAGCAGGGGCTTGGTCGCATCGGCATTGCGGTCGCTCCGTCCGATCTGAACCGTATCTACCTGACTGTGGATGCTTCGCAGCTTGGCGGCGTCTATCGGTCGGACGACGCGGGGGAGAGCTTCGAACGGATCAGCAACGACGCCCGTTTATGGGGCCGCGGGAGCGATTTCGCAGAGATCAAGGTGCATCCGAAGAACCCCGATGTCACTTACATCGCGAATATCGCAACCTATCGATCAGAGGATGGAGGACATACCTATAAGGCTTTTCGGGGAGCACCAGGCGGAGACGACTACCACACCATCTGGATCAATCCCGCGAACCCCGACATCATCCTTCTGGCGGCAGATCAGGGAGCAATCATCACGGTCAACGGCGGAGCTACCTGGAGCTCGTGGTACAACCAGCCAACCGCCCAGTTCTATCACGTGATCACTGACAACCAGTTTCCTTACTGGGTTTACGGGGGACAGCAGGAAAGCGGCTCGGTCGGAATCGAGCCGAGGCGACGACGGAGCCATCACCTTTCGAGACTGGCGAACAGTCGGAGTGGAAGAGTATGGATACGTGGCCCCGGATCCTCTCAATCCGGACTTCATTTATGGGGGTAAGATCACACGCTTCGACAAGCGTACCGGCCAGGTGCAGAACGTGGCTCCGGAGATTCTTGCGCAACGGCAAATATCGCTTTCTGCGAACCGCGCCGGTGCTGTTTTCACCGAAGGATCCCGCATGTTCTCTATCTTGGAGCACAGGTTGTCCTCAAGACTACAAATGGCGGCAACAGCTGGGAAGTAATAAGCCCGGACCTGACGAGAGAATCGCCCCAGGTGCCTGAGAGCATCGGCATCTTCAGGACACCAGAGCTGGCCAGGCAGCCGCGGAGGGGCGTGATCTACACGATTGCGCCATCCTACCAGGATGCCAATGTTATCTGGGCTGGAACGGACGATGGTCTGATACACGTCACTCGCGATGGAGGCAAGGCCTGGAAAGACGTGACGCCAAAAATCTGACCGCCTGGAGCAAGGTCTCGATTTTGGATGCGGGACGCTTCGATCGCGCTACTGCTTATGCCGCGATCAATCAGGATCCGTCTCGATGATCAGCGGCCCCACATCTATCGCACGCACGATTTCGGCACGACCTGGCAGGAGATCACGAACGGTCTGCCAGCAAATGCTCCAGTCAACGTAGTCCGTGAAGATCCGGTGCGACGCGGTCTTCTGTTTGCTGGAACAGAACGCGAGGTCTTTGTCTCACTTGATGATGGCGACCATTGGCTGCCCCTGCGTCTCGACATGCCGGCGATCTCCGTGCGTGATCTTGTGGTTCACAACGACGATCTCGTAGCGGGCACGCACGGACGCGGCTTCTGGATATTGGATGACATCACACCTCTGAGACAGATAACCGGGAAGACGTCAAGCGCGGACGCTTTCCTGTTCGAGCCTCAGACTGCCTACCGTTACCGGCGCAACGTGAACACGGACACACCGCTCCCGCAGGAAGAGCCTGCGGGTGAGAATCCGCCTGATGGCGCGATCATCGACTACTATCTCAGAGAGAAGCCTGCAGGAGACGTGACGCTCGAGATTCTCGACCACGAAAAACGGCTCGTGAGACGATTCTCCAGCAGCGATAAACCGGAGGCCGTGCACGAGAATGAGCTGGCCATCCCGACCTATTGGATAAGACCACCTCGAATCCTGGGCTCCGAAGCCGGAATGCACCGTTTTGTATGGGATCTTCACTATCCGGCACCCGAGGGCCTGCCTCGCACCTATCCCATCTCGGCGAACTTTGGCGATACGCCGAGCACCCCAATGGGACCACTTGCGCTGCCGGGCATCTACACTGTGAAGCTCAGTGCCGGCGGGCAAACCTACGACAAGAGGCTGAAGCTCGAAATGGACCCTCGCGTAAAGTCGCCGAGGTCTGCCTGGGAGCAGCAGTTCGCTCTGGCGAAGAGAACTTATGACTCGATGATCCAGACCGAGCAGGCTATTGAGGCGATTCGCGAGGTGAGAGCTCAGATCAGAGCTCTCGGTGACCGGGCGGCTGCGAATCCTGCGATTGCCGCGTTTGATCAGAAGGCGGCGGCTATTGAGGGGCGTAGCGAGCGGATAACGAGAGGCGGAGCGGCGGCCGGTGCAGGTGAACCGACATTGACTCGCATGCTCGCGGAGCTGGGTCAGCTCCTGACAGCCGTGGATGGAGCCGACGACGCGCCGACAATCGCGATGAATACGGCCTCGACAAACTCCTCGAGGTCTCTGGAGGCTGTGCTGGCTCGTTGGAAGGAACTCACGACTGTGGATTTGAAGGCGCTCAATGGTCAGCTGAGCAGCGCCGGTCTTCCGCCGGTGATAGTCAAGTAGCAATGCTCCATTGTCGAGAAAGAATCAATTGAGCCCAATCCGAGGAGCAATTTGGAGTGCGGCGACCTGTTGCCGCTTTTGATTAGATTCTCGCTAACTAACACAAAGCGGCGACAGGTCGCCGCACTCCAAATTGCTTCCTTGAAGAGGCCCACATCACGTGAGTCCGTAAACCTTCAGGCGAAAATCTCCGTTCGCAATTGCCGGACCCTCAGGCGCACGACGCGCGAATGAGGCACCCTCTTCGAAGATCATCGGTATGCCGCCGCGAGAGACATTGATACCGTAATGGTGGTTGGTGAAGATCGCTTTAATTCGAGGGTTGGGTGGGTTGGCCACGCCATAACGGAGCGAGATGACAGGTTGATCTATTGTTTTGGTCGGGTTGATTACCTCGATACTCTCATCGAAGACGTTCAGACGCGCGGGACGCTGATAAGCGCTCCAATCGCGATGGACGAGCGCGTTGGTCATGACCTCGACAATGACACCACGATGATAGTTCGCTCGGCCCTCGATCGGCAGCTCTGCAGCTCCAAGAGTCTTTCGCGACGGCCTCGCATCCCAGAGGTCGGCGTATCTGGCGACAAAGTTGATCGCTCCCTCGAAGAGGCGCAGGAGGTTGCCTTCGATCTTCACCTGTTCGACGATCGGCGCCGAAATGTCACGCCCGCTATAACGCGTCATGGCCAGCGTAGCGCCAGGCGCTATCGCAGCGACCTTCTCGTGATGGCCGAAGAGCAGAATGCCGCCGAAGTTCGGCACCCACTCTTCACCAAAGCGTGAGACGAGTCCCATGTCGCGCATGACGAGCTCGGTAGGGAAGCCCTTGACGGCATCGCCCCAGTACCCGGGGTTGACGCCGCGGACGTAGCTCCAGAAGAGCGATTCGTCGATGTCTTCGACCCACGACTGAAAGACTGGAACCTGCTCGAATCGCGTAAGGTTTGACTCATCATAGATTCGCGAGAGCTCCTCCCGCGTTGCCTCCCGCTTGGTTGAGCCCTCCCGTACATAGAACCGGTCATCCATCGTCCGGTGCGGGCGATCCTGAGCGTCTACTTCGAGAAGGACGATCCGCCGCCCGTTGTCGAAGGCCACTTTGTTGATGTAAGGGAAGACCGGCGGCTGGATCAGCCGAGAACAAATCTCGCGCAGCTGAGTCTCGATGCTCTCCGGATCATCTACGCCCTCGATCCGCAGCTGGTCATTGACGCCGAAGATGATCGCTCCTCCGGCGGTATTTGCGAGGGCAATGATCTCGGCCGTCAGCTTTTCGACGTTGCTGAACCGGACTTTCAGCTCGAGGTAGGTATCTTCGCCTCCGCGAAGCAGGCGCACGATTTCCGCCCGCGTCATGACGGGGGCCGGCGCCGAGAGCATATATTCAAGATAGGAGCGCTCTGAACCTACAGATGCACGTGAGCGCCGCGCGTTGTGGAAGCGTTTGCGAGCCATCGCGATGCGGCAGGTCCGTGAGGTGCCGCGGGGGTCTCGGCAAAAGTGGCAAAGAGCCGGGAGCGATTAGACGGTTCGCGTCTTCTCTTCTCGCTTCTTGATGTCGTCCGGGTCTTCGGAGATTCCCTGCTTGAAATTGCGGACGCTCTCGCCCAATCCCTTGGCAAGCGAGGGAAGACGACTACCGCCGAAGAGGACGAGCAGAATCACGAGAATGATGATTAGCTCTTGAGCTCCGAATCCCTACGAGGAAGAAAAGGAAGTCGGACATATGAATCTCCTTTGTCTGCATTCTACTTTCCAGCTTCGGGGGTGTCAAACTTGGAGCGGGCGTATGGAGTGCGGCGACCCTGGGACCGCGGGCGTCCCGCCCGACATGATTTCAAAAGGGCTAGCGGCGACGAGCATGCGGGCGGGACGCCCGCGGTCCCAGGGTCGCCGCCCTCCAAACCGGAGCCGCCTATGGGAAGGCGGCTCACGAGGCGCCCCGGCATAGGTTTTTCGTAACTTGACAGGCGGCGAATATTGATACCATGATGTGCGGCGCGTGGACCTTTCGGGTCGCGCACGATCGCCTCATCACCAAGGAGGACATCCGTTCCTCCGATTCATCAGGGATTGCTGGGTATTCAAAAGTAGAAAATGTGGTCTTCCAGCCGGGCTAGCTGCCGGCTTTCACGAAGATCGTGGAGTTGCAAGCCCATGCAGCCTTCTCGTCGCTGCATTCCTGCGCCCCGAGGCGTATTACCAAATCCCTCATTTCCAAAAGCACCGTTACGGTAAAAGGAGAATTTCTATGCTGCGAGGCCTTGCGAGAAACAGCGTGGTACCAAGCTCCCTCGTCCACAAGCTTGTTTCTGTAAAAGTAATCGTTTGCCTTTCGATTGCGACATCGATACTGACCTGGGTGGCTGCGGTCTCAGCGCAAGCGCCGGTCGGAACAATATCCGGCACCGTCACTGATGCCAACGGCGAGGCTGTGGCGAGCGCCGTGGTCATCGTTAAACATAAGGGGACCGGTGCCGAACGAAGACTCACAACCGCAGCGGACGGGACGTTTGCAGCTCCTGCGCTTCCAGCCGGCCAGTACGAGGTGACGACTCAGGCGCAAGGCTTCAGGACTCTGATCCACGAAGTGACAGTTTCGACCGGCTCAGTGGTGACCGTTGAAATGCAGCTGGAGGTTGGCCAGACAACTGAGGTGGTCACGGTGCAGGGCACCGAGGCCCAAATCAATTATGAGACACACTCGATCGATGGAGTGATCACCCGTCAGAAGATTCAGGACCTGCCGCTCAACGGCCGGAGCTTCCTCCAATTGGCCTTCCTCGAGCCTGGGGTGTCGGTCAGTCCTGGAACGACATCCCAATACAACTCGCTCTTCTCCGTGTCGGTGCTGGGCGGCGATTCAAATAAGACAGCGATCACGGTCGACGGCGGAAACGTCCGCAATTCGATCGAAGGTCAGACAGGAATGAATTTCTCGCAGGAGGTCATTCAGGAGTTTCAGCTCTCATCTGCCAACTTCGACCTTTCAACCGGAATCACCAGCGTCGGTGCAGTGAACATCGTCACTCGCGGCGGCACCAATCAGTTCCATGGGTCGGGATACTTCTTCTTCCGCGATCACAACATGGCCGCTTACCCTGGACTGGTTCACAATCCCGTGAACCCGGATCCCTTCTTTGCCCGCCGCAATCCGGGCGTCTGGTTCGGGGGCCCGATCAAGAAGGATAAGCTGTTTTTCTTTACCAACTACGAATACACGAGTCAAACGCAGGTCTTTACGGTCCAGCCGGACCTGCCCTCAGTCCGCGGACTCGCAGGGAACTTTGGAAGCCCCTATCACGGACACCTTTTCAGTGTTCGAATAGACTGGAAGGCTACCGACAAGCACACTGCCTTCCTCCGCTATTCGCATGACAAGAATTCCGGGTTTGGGCCGAATGGCGGGTGCCCCACTGCCGTCCAATTGGCTTCAGAACACAAATTTCTCAGACCAGGGCGTGCTGGGTGTGACTTCGACGCTCAAGCCGACTCTGGTCAACGACTTCAGATTCAACTTCACGTATTGGCAGAACAGGAACCTGTTCGCCGATGACAGTGTCTGCCCTGCCCCCTGCATAGGGCTCGGGTTCCCGAATCTGACGCTCGTTGGATCGAGCAATTTTGGGGTTGGCAATACGACAAATGCGACTCAGGGACGTGACCTGCGCCGGTTCACCTTCCTTGATACGCTGACCTGGCAGAAGAGTTCACACCGGCTGGCGTTCGGAACCGAACTTGAATACGCGCCGGGAACCGGCTTCTGGGGTTATTGCGATCCTGGCTGCGCAGTTGCATTCTCTCCCGAGTCTGTGAAATCGTTGCTGCCCGCCGCGGCTCTTGCTGCCTTCTTCCCGAAGCTGCCATCCGTAATTTCGACCAACGCTGATCTTCTCAATCTGCCCTTTGCAGGTGCTGTAGTCGGCGTCGGTGATCCGGGTCAGCCACCCCCCTACAACATCGACAAGGCCAAAGCGAATGATCGGTACCGAATATTTGCAGAAGACACGTGGCACGTAACACCGCGATTGAATCTCAATCTTGGCCTGGCCTGGAGTTTCGAGAGCACGCTTGTCAATCGAGACCTTACCAAACCGGCCTATCTCGCACCGATCTATGGCAGCGATCTCTCGGCGACGAATAACAACTACCATAACTTCTCACCGTCGCTCGGCTTTGCGTGGAACGTTGACAAGAGTAACAAGACAGTCATCCGCGGTGGCGCTGGTATCTACTACGACACAGAGTTGCTATGGCGGCGACTGCAGGAGCGGGCGTTTATCGGGCCCGTGGGGAATGGCCGCATTCAGTTTCCATCCAGCGGCTTCAAGAATACCTTCCCGGGGATCTTCAATTTCAGCGACATTGACCCGAAGACTGGTTTGCCACGAACGGTTCCCGTAGGCGCAAACCTGCCGTCCAACGCGCTGACCACCTTAACCCTCGGCCAATACCTGCAGATCGTCCAGCAGCAGATCGGTGCCGTCAATGCGGCGCTCGCACCGAAGGATCCGGCCGATCTTTCCGTCCGCAATATCCAGGTCAACAAGGCGGGTGCGCAGCTCTATCCGCCAGACTATCCGATACAGCGAAGCTACCAGATGGGCATCGGGGTGCAACGCGAACTGCGTCATGACATGGTGCTCTCGGCAGATTTCGTGCGGAGGGTCTTCGTTAATACCCTCATCGGTGAGTTGGACCTCAATCGGTTCAACCGCCGAATCAACGGCGTTCAAACGCCCGTCATACCAAAGTGCGTCGGGACACAACAGGCGGATCCCAACGCGGAATGCTCGACCGGTGCGATCACCTTCTGGCAGCCCGGCGGGAGAGGTACCTACACTGGATTACTCGTCAAGGTGGACAAGCGCTTCTCGAAGCGGTTTCTCTTCACCGCCTCCTACGCGCTTTCAAGCCAGAGTGGTCTGGGGAATATCTACAACCTCGACAATATCTTCCAAAGCTACGGGCCGAGCTGGCTCGCGCCACATTTTCAACGTTTCAGGAATCGTCGATCTGCCATGGGGATTCCAGCTCGGCGTGATCTCATCAATGGCCAGCCGCGGTCCTATCACCGCGGTCGTCCCAAATGTCGACCTCGACGGAGACGGAACGGCGACGACACCGCTTCCCGGCCTCGATTTCAACTGCCTGAATCGCGGTTGCGGCAAGAGCGATCTCGCGGCTGCGGTCGATTCATGGAACACGACTTACGCTGGCAAGAAGGATGCTCGCGGTCAGAACATTCCGATCATCGGCTTGCCGTCAAACTACTCTCTTGGTGACAACTTCAGTTCTCAGGACGTCCGCGTGACCAAGAACTTCACCTTCAAGGAGCGCTGGAAGTTCTCTGTCTTCGCTGAGATGTTCAACATCTTCAACATCGCCAACCTGAGCGGATTCAACTACAACATGAACACCTGCACCAAGGCGGGCGATCCAACTACCTGTTCCGGAGCATTTGGCCAGGCGACGCAGCGCGTTGGTCAGGTCTTCGGATCGGGTGGACCGCGGGCGTTGCAGCTTGGCGCGAGGTTCAGCTTCTAGCACCTGCGCCTGATGACTAAACAGAGAGACAAGAAGGAAGTGATTCTTTCTTGTCTCTTTGTGTCTTAAGGGTTTGTTGAAGTTTGTAATGGGTGGTGATATAGTTCTTTAACTCCCCAGTAACCAATTATTCCACAGGGATTTACACCCTGGGAGGAGGAAATCATGGCTGATGAGAGCGCGGGTGGCGACAAGCTGATCTATTTTCTCGTTGGAGCAGGTATTGGAGCGGTGACCGCGTTGCTGTTCGCACCCAAAGCGGGTAGCGAGCTGCGCGCCGACATCGCTGACCGGACACGCAAGGGAGTCGACTATGCTCGCGACACTGGCCGAGACCTGGGCGATAAGGCCTCGCAGGCATACCAGACAGGCGTTGACCGGGCTTCTGACATTGCTGCTCGCGGTCGAGAGGCTGTGACCGATCTGGCCGATCGCGGCAAAGACGTCATTGGGAAACAAAAAGCGCAAGTCGCTGCGGCCATCGAAGCTGGGAAGCAGGGTTATCGTGAGGCCAAGCGTCAGGATAGCGCGGCCGAAGAGAGCTAGAACACGTTCACAGTGACAACCAGGCATCCCCCGCAATTTTGACGGGTTGGGAGGCGGACTGTGGAGAAGTACATCATCTATCTTTCGGTCGTCGTTACGATCCTGCTGGTGTTACAGACGGCGGTTGTCGCAGTGCTGGGTATTTCGGTGGTTGCGCTGGTCCGCCGGGTTGGGGAGCTGCAGAATCGCGCCGAATACATGCTCGGGAATGCCGAACCCGTTCTGAAGACGGCTCAGGCACTGATGGTCGAGCTGCGCGCAGCCTCCGGATACATTACCCAGGGTGCGCAGCACCTCACTGCAATCAGTGAGATGGCCAAAGACGAGGCGGCTGACATTCGAAATCTTCTCGGTGACAGTACGGCACTGGCCCGTCGCGAGGTCGAACGGACTCGGGCTCACATCGACAAGATGCAGGATGTGATCACGACGGCGACCGATCGATTCCAACGCACCACGGAGCTCGTACAGGATAGCGTGCTGCAGCCGGCGCGCGAGTTCTCCTACGTCATGGCCGGGCTTCGCCGGGGTCTCGAAGTGCTGCTTGCGGGAAACCGGGTACCTGTAAACCGCGCCTACCAGGACGAAGAACTGTTCATCTAGTCGGCAGAGCAATCGGAGCCGTGACAAACAGCCCAGCCTGGGACCGCACGCGTCTCGCGTGCTCCTTCTTTTCGTTTATTCAGGTATTGCAAGAAAAGAAGGAGCACGCGAGACGCGTGCGGTCCCAGGCTGGGCTTTGTCTCGTGTCTCGGATAAGCTCTTAATGGGTGCTTTTTTATTGCCCTTCAATACGCTATCATCAATCTTTTGGTGAAAGGACCGTCCAAGATAAGCCCAGCAATATGGAGACAGATACCCGCATAGACCTGAAGACCACCGTCAACCTGCCGAAGACCAGCTTCCCGCTTAAGGGCAATCTAACTCAGAACGAGCCCGCTCGACTCAAGAAGTGGGAAGAGATGGGTCTCTATGAGCTGCTGCGACAGGCTCGCAGTGGTCGGCCGTTGTTTGTTCTGCACGATGGGCCTCCTTACGCCAACGGCCGCATCCATCTTGGCCATGCTCTCAACAAGATTCTCAAGGACTTCTGCGTCAAGTCCCGCGCGATGATGGGTTTCTGGACACCCTATATTCCCGGCTGGGACTGCCATGGACTGCCAATCGAGATTCAGGTGGACCGCGAACTGGGCATTCGTAAGTCCGGAATGTCGACGCTGGAGATACGGCGCGCGGCGCGCAAGCACGCCGAGCGCTATGTAGGGGAACAGCGGGAGGAGTTCAAACGGCTCGGCATCCTGGGCGAATGGGATCAACCCTACCTGACGATGGACAGCAGGTATGAGGCCGATACGGTTCGAGTCTTTGCAAAGTTCGTCGAGAATGGATCCATCTACAAGGGGCTGAGACCTGTCTATTGGTGCATCCACGATCAGACCGCCCTGGCTGAAGCTGAGGTTGAGTACGACGACCATACGAGTCCCTCGGTCTATGTGAAGTTTCCGTTTCCCGACGCAGCTCAGGTGAGTCCGGAGCTCGCCGGCCGCAAAGTGAGCATCGTCATCTGGACGACGACGCCGTGGACTCTTCCGGCCAATCTTGGCATCGCCTTCAATCCGAGTTTTGAATACAGCGCTGTTGAAGTCGGTGATGAGGTGTTCATTGTCGCCTCAGGATTACTGGCGCAGCTCGAATCAAAGCTTGGCTGGACCGGGGCAAAAGAGATTGCGCGGATCGACGGTTCGAAGTTCGATGGATTGAAGGCACGACATCCGTTCATCGACAGGGAATCGCTCCTCATGCTTGGAGATCATGTGACCCTCGATGCAGGTACGGGTGCGGTCCACACGGCACCGGGTCACGGCTATGACGACTACGTGATCGGCAAGAAGTATGGCCTGCCGAGCTACAGTCCGGTCGACAACAGCGGCCACTTCACTCCCGAGGTCGAGCTTTTCGCCGGAATGCAGGTATTCAAGGCCAACAAGGAGATCGTCGCTCGACTTGGCGAGCTCGGAGCACTGCTTCTCGAAGAGAAGGTTACCCATTCATATCCGCACTGCTGGCGATGTCACAATCCTGTGATCTTCAGGGCTACCGCCCAATGGTTCATCTCGATGGAGAAGACCGGCCTGCGCGAGCGTGCGATCGCCGCCTGCGACAAGGTGCAATGGGTACCCTCGTGGGGCAGCGAGCGGATGAAGAACATGTTCCGCGGGCGGCCAGACTGGTGCATCTCGCGGCAGCGAGCATGGGGAGTGCCGATCACAGTCTTCTATTGCGACGGGTGCGGCGAGGAGTTGATCGATCCGAAGGTCATCGAGCACGTCGCCCGAATTTTCGAGACAGAGTCGGCCGACGCCTGGTATGCGCGCGAAGCCGAGGCTCTGCTGCCGGACGAAACGACGTGCGGCAAGTGCGGCGCCTCGAGATTCCGCAAAGAGAATGACATTCTCGATGTCTGGATAGACTCCGGATCCAGTTCGATGGCGGTGCTCGAGAAGCGAGGGCTGCCGTATCCGGCCGATGTCTATCTCGAAGGTGGAGACCAGTTCAGAGGCTGGTTCAATTCATCGCTCGCCATCGGCCTCGAAGTTCGAGGCGAGGCGCCGTACCGAACTGTAGTCACCAACGGTTGGGCTGTGGACGGAAACGGCCAGAAGATGTCCAAGTCTCGAGGCAATTCGATTGAGCCGCAGACGGTGGTCAAGCAGAGCGGCGCGGAGATCCTCAGACTCTGGTGCGCAGCTCTCGACTATCACGAAGACATGCGAGTCTCTTCGGAGATTCTCACGCGAATCTCCGAGGCGTATCGGAAGATACGTAACTCGGCTCGATTTGCGCTCGGGAATCTGGATGGCTTCGATCCGGCTCGGGACAGCGTCGGCTACGGCGAGATGCTTGAGATCGATCGCTGGGCACTCGCGACTCTAAACGATGTTACGCGGCGCGTCAGAGAGGCCTATGAGCGGTATGACTTCACGGAGGTCTACCAGGCTCTCTATTCGTTCGCGACCGTTGAGTTGTCTGCCCTCTACTTCGATATTCTGAAGGACCGGCTCTACACTGCCGCGACGAAATCGTCTGCCAGACGATCGGCTCAGACGGTGCTCTACGAGATTGCGCACCGGCTGGCGAGGCTGGTTTCACCGATATTGACGTTCACGTCGGATGAGATATGGGAGAACATACCCGGAGCGCTCTCTGAAGCAGCCTCGGTTCATCTGGCCGAGTTTCCGGAAGAGGAGCCTTCGTGGAAGGATGATAGCCTGCTCGAGCGGTATCAGAGGCTTTTCGGCATACGCAGCACAGTGCTCAAAGCGCTGGAAGAAGCGCGCGGCGCAAAGCTCATCGGCTCGGGGCTCGAGGCGCGAGTGGTTGTTACGGCTGACAAGGAAACCAGGTCGTTCCTCGAATCGTTCGGTGATGATCTGAAGTATGTATTCATTGTCTCAGAAGTGGAACTCCGCGACGGCTCGGCGCTCGGGGTGACGGTTGAAAAAGCGCACGGTGAGAAGTGCGAGCGGTGTTGGAATTTCACGACCGATGTCGGAGCCGATGCGAGATTCCCGGGAGCGTGTCTGCGATGCGTAGGGAATCTCGAGCAGATGCTCGGGTGAGGCTTGAGATCGTGCTCGCAGACTGCCTAGGGATGCAGGAAGTGCCAGGGCAAGCTATCGCTAGCCCCTGGAAGCTCACGCAAAGAGCGCTGGCCCTGAAAGGGCGCGAGATTTCTCCGACGTTTGATCTGGCGTCCTTTCAGGACGCGGTTGTTTCTTGACGACGATCCAGGGGCTGCGCTTCGCTAGCCCTGCGCTTCTTGCATCCCTTCGGGATGCCGGAGGCTACTTTCTCGGATTCCTTCGGGATGCCGGGAAGCGATCAATGCAGTACCTATGAATCGAAAAGGCGTTTTTCTCATACTGAGTGGCCGTCGTCCTCATCCTTGATCAAGCCGCCAAGGCATGGGCGACGCAGTCGCTTCAACCTGTCGGCACTATCGATGTCATTCCTTCGCTCTTCCGCTTGAGCTACGCTCGCAATCGAGGGGTCGCATTCAGTCTTTTCGCAGACAGCCCTTTCAACATGCAATGGCTGCTCGCCGGAATCTCATTTGCCGCGGCCGTTGCGGTAGCCGTCTATCTGACTCGGACCGGCGCCTCGCACTCGCGGCTCAACCTGGCCCTGGCTCTTCTCCTCGCCGGCATTACGGGGAACCTCATCGACAGGATACGCCTCGGAGAGGTGGTCGACTTTCTCGACTTTCACCTTGCCGACCGAGTTACCTGGCCGACATTCAATATAGCCGACGCGGCGATCTGCATCGGCGCGGCAATGCTCGCGATTGATCTCCTGCGAGATGAAAAGCCGGCGCCGCTGGTCGCTGAGCCATCGGCACCTGCGGCAGAAGAGACCGGAATGACGTCCTCAGACTAGAAATCCATGTCTCCCGAACTCTTCACCATCAAAGCGCTCAACCTGACGCTGAATACTTACGGTCTGCTTCTCGCGATTGCCTTCATAGCCGGTCTCTACGTCACTGCACGTCTGGCCGAGCGTGATGGTCTCGACAAGAACCGAGTCTATGACCTGGGCCTCTGGGTGCTGGCGGCCTCGCTGGTTGGATCAAAGATCCTCATGGTCGTGACCGAGTGGGACTATTATCGCGGAGACTGGCGCCAGATGTTCTCTCTGGACTTTCTCCGTTCGGGCGGTGTCTTCTACGGCGGCTTCATCGGCGCAGTCATTGCTTCCGTCATTGTCATGCGAATGTACCACCTGCCGTGGTGGAGAACGGCCGACGCTTTTGCTCCCGGGATAGCGGTCGGTCAGGCGATTGGCCGTCTGGGCTGCTTCAGTGCCGGATGCTGTTGGGGAAAGCCGACGACTGCGAGATGGGGAGTCCACTTTTCGGACCAGGGCCACGCAGTTACGGGTGTGCCGACGATCGTCGAACATCTGGATAGCGCTTCGAGAGATGTCTGGGCGAGCAAGCTCGGCAGCCTCACGGCGCCACTCCATCTGCATCCGACGCAGCTCTACGAAGCGGCGGCAATGGTTCTGATTTTCCTGTCTCTGTTGGTGATTCGCCGGCGGCGGAGGTTCGATGGCCAGGTACTTCTGTGCTACGCCGCGCTCTACGCTGTAGCGAGGTTTGTGATTGAGTTCTGGCGCGACGATCCAAGAGGATTCATTGCCGGCGTCTCGACCTCGCAGTTCATTGCCATAGTAGTCTTCGTTCTCGCCGCGGTGACCTATTTCTATCGCGGACGGGGCAGGCAGGGTACGACTGGCCACAAGCTGCATGCTTCGCGAGCCGCCTGAGTGTGGCCATTGCATCAATTGAGAGCCATCGAGCCTCATGCGTCTTGCCTACTTCAGCCCGCTTCCACCAAGCAAATCAGGCATAGGCGACTACAGCGCCGAGCTTTTGCCGTGGCTGGCACGCAAAGCGGAGATATCCGTCTTCGTCGAACAGGATTGTCGGCGCCACGGACCGCAATGGTTACGTGGTATACGAGGCATCAGCCTTTGATGCGCTCAATAAGAGCAAGCCGTTTGACCTGTCCATCTATCATCAGGGCAACAATCCCTTTCACGAATACATCTACAAGCAGGCGCTGCAGCATCCCGGGCTGGTCGTTTTTCACGAGCATTGCCTTCATCACCTGATTGCCTGGCAGACACTCGGACGGGATGACGAGGATGCCTATCGGGATGAGATGTTTCTCGCATATGGGCGCCGCGGCAGCGAAATCGCCGATATGCGCGCCCGGGACGTCGGAAGCGAATACCAGCAGTTCGTTCTCCCTCTCAATCGACGCTTAGTCAGCCGTAGTCTCGGAATCATTGTTCACAATCCGTATGCCGCATCTCAGCTCGAAGCTTCGAGAAGCGGATTGCCGCCCGTCGAAATCATTCCTCATCATCTCTCACCGCGAGTCTTTGAGCTCGATAAGTGGGATAGGATGGAGTGCCGGCGGCATCTCGGAATTCCCGATGACAAGTGGGTTGTCGCTTCGCTTGGATTTGTAACGCAGTCGAAGAGGATTCCAGTGCTCCTGAATGCATTCAAGCACCTCCTCGATGTGGTGCCGAATGCCTTCTGCCTGATCGCCGGTGAGGATCACTGGAAGTGGAGCGTCGCGCCTATGCTTGGCGAGCTGGGGATCGAGGAGCAGTCGAGAATTACGGGATACATCGACGAGATCGATTTCTTCAGGTATTTGAAGGCTGCAGACGTGGTGGTCAATCTCAGATATCCGACGGCCGGCGAGACTTCAGGCACACTGATCCGCACGCTCGGAGCCGGCAAACCGGTGATTGTGTCAGATTTCGGTCAATTCGCCGACTTCCCTGAAGAGATTTGTCTTAAGGTCGCGCCAGGTGAGAACGAAGAGCGCGATCTCTATTCGGCTCTGCGCAAGCTTGCGTACCGGCCATTGCTCCGTGAGACGCTGGGCCGCAAGGCTGCCGAGTACATTCGCGAGGATTGCGAGATCGGCAAATCGGCTGCGCACTACCTCGCGTTTGCCGAGCGCATCATTGGCGAAGGGCACGAAAGGCGACAGCCCGCGCGTCCCGTGGCCTGGATCGTGCCACCCAGGTCCAGTGAGACGATAACGCTCGATCGGATCGAGGCGCTCGAGTACCTTAGAGGCTTCTTCGATCGCGACCAGGCCGCCACCGGTTATATCGGCCGGCATGGTCAGCGGATCATCAGAACAGTGGAACTGTTGCCTCCAGCCGCGCCAGGTGCAAGGCTCCTGGAGTTGAGCAGCTACCTGCAGATGACGCCGCTCATCAAACGGTACGGTCACTATGAGGAGATTGCCGTGACCAACTGGTGGCCAATCGGGGATGGCGATCCGCGCGAGAAGGTACAGCGTGTCACTCACTCGATTACCGGTGAGGAATTGAGCCTTCCCATGCAGAACGTCAACGTCGAGCGGGATCGCTTTCCCTACGCGGACGGCCATTTTGACGTTGCCTTGTGCTGCGAGCTGATTGAGCACCTGCAGGAGGACCCGATTCATATGCTGGCCGAGCTCAATCGGGTTCTCAAATGGGGCGGGCTGCTGATTCTGACGACGCCAAATGTGGCGAGTGCCTTCAGCATCCAGGAGATGTTGGCCGGCAGCAGTCCCTACATTTACGGCTCATACAATGTCGGCGGCCGAGGAGACCGGCACAGCCGCGAATATACGCCGAAGGATGTACGCCTTGCGCTCGAATCGGCAGGGTTCAAGATTGAACGGCTCTTTACCGAGGACCTCTGGCATGAGCCAGACGCGCAGTTCATCGAATGGTTGAATCGCTCGGGCGCATCAACCGAACTTCGGGGTGATAACATTTTTGCGGTGGCGAGAAAGGCCAGTGAACAGATCGACCGCTACCCGGCCAGCCTGTATGACTGAGTCAGCTTCTCATGATCAAGGTTGACAGCATCTCCAAGCTCTACCGCATCTACGAAAGGCCATCGGATCGCCTGAAAGAGATTCTTCTGCGCGGGCGCCGGAAGCTTCATCGCGACTTCTGGGCGCTCAAGGACATCAGCCTTGAAGTGAGAACCGGCGAGGCGGTGGGCGTCATCGGACGCAACGGCGCCGGTAAGACAACGCTGCTTCAGATCATTGCCGGCATACTGCAGCCGACCACAGGTGATGTCCGGGTGGAAGGTCGAGTCACCGCCCTGCTCGAGCTCGGGAGCGGCTTCAACCCTGAATACACCGGTCGCGAGAACATACTGCTCAGCGGCCAGATTCTCGGCTTCACCGAGCAGGAGATGCGAAGCCGTCTCGATGTCATCGTCGACTTTGCTGAACTTTCAGGTTTCGTTGATCAGCCGGTGAAGACCTACTCCACAGGCATGCTCATGAGACTGGCCTTTGCGTCGGCGATTCACGTCGACCCCGATGTGCTCATCGTCGACGAGGCTCTCTCGGTCGGAGACGTCTACTTCCAGCGCAAGTCTCTCAATCGCATGGAGTACTTCCGGAAGTCAGGAAAGACCGTGCTCTTCGTTTCACACGATCCACAGCTCATCCAGAGGTTCTGCGATCGCGCCGTATGGCTCGAGGCCGGCGGTGTGGCAATGGCTGGCCCCGCTCAACAAGTGGTAACGGCGTATCAGGCTTACTGCGCTCGTCTCGAGGACGAATGGCTGCAGGAGGTGTCAGGTGCGAGGGGGATTCGTTCTCCGGAGCACGAGGAGATAGTGCGCGAGCTCGAGCTGAGTGGAGCTCGCTGGGGAAACGGCCGCATCCACTTCACTCGGGTTGAGCTCTTCAATGGGCAGGGGCGTCCGACCTGGATTCTCAACACCGGCGACGAGGTCACCATACGCCTGCATTTTGTTTCCGAGGAGGATTTCGAAGCGCCTGTTTTCGCCGTCGATATTCATCGCTTCGACGGGGTCTTCATCGGAAGCATCAACAATTGCGATACGCACCCGATGGCTCTCCCGATCAAGCGTGGCGAGGGCTCGATAGAGTTGCGCCTGGCGCACCTCGACCTCCCGTTCAATGGCTACTACCTGTCACTCAAGGCTTACACCGAAAACGGCGCTCCGGACTGGAAGGACCCGGCCGACATTCACAATCAGATGTATCAGTTTGATGTGGTGACCGACAGAGTCATTCACGGAATCATGCAGTTCGAAGCTGAATGGAGCCAGCCCAAAGAAGTCGTGCAGTCGTAGGGTGCCGCAGTAGGCCAATGTCCATGAATCCCCAGAAGAGATCGCCCTCGTAGGGAGCTGTCGGCAAATCGTAGAGCCGCCCCGGGGAGCAATTTGGAGCGCGACGACTTTCGCCGCAGTAACCATTGCAGGATCATCCCAGCAGAGGCCGCTCAGCTCCAACGTCAGCAGGTCATTGGAAGCGGCGACAAGTCGCCGCACGCCGCTCCTTCCACGATGTTTTCCGTCAGCCTCCCGATAGGAGAGCAATTCTTGAGCCAATCTGACGGATACCGACTTGCTCGGAGGCCGCTCTTTACATTTAAGCCTCACGTAGCGAGCGCTTTTGAACTAACCCTGCAAATCGCGTGCCCGACAGGTGCGGATTCGGCACTTCCTAATTCACGCGCCGAACTTTGCCCACTTGCCGTTCTGCTTAGTCGCAAACTCAGGCCGGCTCAACTGAAACTTCTGATTGAAATCCGGGTGCCGCTTGAGGAATGCTGCCCGCGTATTCCCATCTGCCGTAGCCACCCTCCACGTTCCCTCTTCCTTCACCAGCAATTGCTGAACGCTCACCCGTCCCGAGTCGACTTTCTGCCCTTTGATCTCCATTGGCCGCTTGAGCCGCCCATAGATCGTCGTATCGACGACGGCCATGTCCCCCTGCTCCTGCACTCGCCCGATAGCCATGCGATCGATGATGATGAACTCGTCAAGTCGGCTGAGGCTCTTGATCAGCTGGTCCCGCGAGACCTGCTGCTGCAGTTGATTCGGCAGGAACTGGTAGAGTGCCGCGTACTCCTTCGCCTTAAGCAGCGTGAAGAATGCCTGAACGGCGGCCTTGGGTGTAGCCGGCGCCTTTGCACCAGCCGGCAATGCAACCAGGAGCACCAGCAGAAGAATTGAGAGCTTCGATTTCACAGAGATTCCTATTCGGTGTTGTTGGCCGGCGTCCGGTCACTAAAGGCGAGCCGTCGACGCAATCTCGCGAGTCCATCCTTGAACCGCCGGTAGACTTTCGGCATGAGCCATATCGCGAGCAGCAGAAAGATAACGATGATCACCAGGATGACCACCGGATGAAAGACCATGAGGATCGTCGAGCCAATCGTCAACGCATCCTCGAAGAGGCTCAGGAAGATATTGGAGAACGGCTCGGGACTGGCATTGGCCGCTAGCCGAGTCGCTGCCTTGGTGCCGTGAGAGCTGAGAGCCAGCCCACCCCCCGCCAGCAATGCGAAGAGCCTCACGCGGGGGTCGAAATTGGCAAACGCAGTGGCCGCGATGATTGCCCCGGCTGGTACTCGGATGAACGTGTGAACTGCGTCCCAGACCGAGTCGACTGCCGGAATCTTGTCGGCTACGAATTCGACAACATAGAGGGCTCCAGCTATCCCCAGAACCCACCAGTCGCTCAGAAAGCCCATCTCACCGGGCAGGGATACGAAGTGAAATCGCTGGAGCAGACCAAGGGTCAGAACCGTGGCGTAGAGGTTTATGCCCGACAGCCACGCGCTTCCGAGTCCCATTCCCAATGTCGCCAACCAGTCCATGTTCATCTCTCCCTGGAGATTATCCAGATCAGCTGCTTTGACGCCAACGAGTTACTGGCGGTTGGCCGGAGTTAAGGCTATATTTACCGACTGCTCATGACCCAGGTGACGACGTTAGTTGAACGTATTCTTGGCGGTGATCCGCGCGCGGTTGCTCGGGCTATCTCGATGATCGAGAACAATGCACCTGACGCGACCGAGCTGCTGAAGGCCATCTTTCCGAATACCGGACGTGCGCTCGTCGTCGGTGTCACGGGCGCGCCTGGCGCGGGCAAATCATCGCTGGTTGATAAGCTTGCGCTACATTATCGCAGCATAGGGCAATCAGTCGGAATAGTGGCGGTCGATCCTTCGAGCCCTTTCTCCGGCGGAGCCCTGCTCGGCGATCGAATTCGCATGCAGGCCCTGACCAACGATCCGAAAGTATTCATCAGGTCCATGGCTACCCGCGGCAAGCTCGGCGGCCTCGCCGGCGCAACCATTGATGCGGTTGCGGTTTTGGATGCTGCCGGGTACGATAAGGTGCTTATCGAGACCGTGGGAGTAGGCCAGGACGAGATAGATGTCGTCAAGGCGGCCGGCGTCTCGGTGGTAGTTCTTGTGCCCGGTATGGGTGACGACATCCAGGCGATCAAAGCCGGAATCATGGAGATCGGAGATGTCTTCGTGATCAACAAGGCCGATCGTGACGGCGTCGACCGGACCGAGCGCGAGTTGATTGCCCTCCTTGAAATGTCGGCGCGATCTGATGGCTGGCATGCTCCGATCGTCCGAACGGTAGCAACTCAAGGTCGAGGGATAAATGAGTTCGCAGCCGCGATAGAAGGCTTTGCCGATCATCGTCGAGCACATCCGGCTTTGCGCCTCGAGAGATCAGTGCTCGCCAGAGATCGGATAGTGGAGCTCCTTCGGGATAAGCTTCTTTCTCAGGCGATAGAGCGGGCACTCGCACCGGGCGAGCTCGATAGCCTGGCGGCCTCAGTTGCTGCTCGCACGAGGGATCCATATACGATCGTGGACGAGGTTATTGAGAGACTGCTCACAAACGACCAACCTTCCCGAGCCAAACAGGCGAGAGCCAGCCAGGTCGAATTCCCCCCGCAAACCCTCCAGAAAACCATGATTGTCGAACACCTCGGAGTAGCAGTGGAGTCGATCGACAAGGCCCTCGCTTTCTGGCGGGACGGCCTTGGTCTCAACGTTCAGGAATTCGAGACCGTCGAGGATCAGGGCGTCCGGGTGGCTATGATTCCAGTCGGAGAGAGCAGGATTGAGCTGCTCGAGCCGACAAGCGATGCAAGTCCCGTAGGCAGATTCCTCTCGAAGCGCGGCCCCGGCATTCACCATATTTGCCTCGAGACGCCCAATCTTGCTGAATCTCTGGAAGGCCTCAAGGCGCGAGGTGTGCGTCTCATCGATGAGCAGCCCCGGCGCGGGGCCGGGGGCAGCCTGATTGCCTTCATTCACCCATCGAGCACCGGAGGCGTGCTCGTTGAATTGGTCGAAAAGCAAGACTTGAAAAGCGAGTAGCTCCAAAGAAAAGGAAAAGGATTATGGCGACATGTGATCTATGCGACCGTCCGATCGAGGAAGGCGCTCCTGTATACAAGGCTTCGAAAATACGCGATGCAGTTCACGCCGGCTTGCGGCCCGACGACGATCCGAGTCTCGACGTGGCCTCCTGGCTCGACTATGTCGAGCATGACAATACCGACTGGACGCTCTGCTCGATCTGCGCCGCGAAGAGTCGATCAGTTAACTGCGCCGGCGACAACCGGATTGACGGACGAGCCGCCGGTTGCGGCGACCACGCCCCTCGCCGACTCTGCCCCACCATCCCCTCCGGTGTCGAAGATCGCGCCAGCATCGACGGCCGAAACAAAGTCGACGGGGTCGATGGGCAAGGTGTGGCTCCTCATCGCCGCGGTGGTTCTGGTGGCCCTCGGAATCATCGTTTGGCAATGGCGCTTTGCGGGGAACGCCGAGAGTTATAAGGTGATCACGGCTAACGATCTGACGTCGATCGCCGATAACCTGCCGCCGACGCAAAAGGATCAGCTCTCGACAACGCAGACTGCCAGGAAAGAGTTGATCAAGAACCTCAAGAAAATGTACTCATTGGCGCAGGCCGCGCATGCTGCCGGCATCGACAAGACCGACAGGTTCAAAGGCCAGATGGAGATTCAGACTGCGCAGGCTCTTGCCGCAGAGGGTAACAAGCGAAATCCAATAGCCGAAATCCCGAAGCCTGAACTCGACGCATACTACGCGGCGCATAAGAATCAGTTCGACTCCGACATCAAGCTCTTCAGCCAGGATGGGAAGGGGCCGACACCAGAACAGATCGACGCCCTCAAGGGTCAATGGAGTGAGCTTAAGATTCGTGCGGACCGAGCCCGGCAGGCTGGCGTCGACAAGGATCCGTTTCTCATGACCAAGCTCAAGTTCCAGCGCGCCAATCTTCTGGCCGATTTGTATGCCCGTTCTCTCGAAGAAAAAAACAAAGCCACGCCGGATGAGCTGAAGCAGTATCTCTCGGCACACCCTGAAGCCGATCGGGCCCTCCTCAAAAAGAAGGCGGAGGATGCATTGGCGCGAATCAAAAAGGGTGAAGACTTCGACGCTGTCTTGAAGGACGTCGGCGGCGAAGACCTGGGATGGTTTCCGCGCGGGAAGATGGTTCCTGAATTCGAGAATGCTGCCTTTGCTATGCAGCCGGGACAGACGAGTGGCATCGTCGAGTCCAAGTTTGGCTACCATATCATCAAGGTCGAGGACCGGCGGACCGCGCCAAAGACAGCCACTCCCAATCCACATGATCCGGCGGCGAAACCGGCCACCGGAGAGTCACAGGAGGAGATCAAGGCGCGACATATCCTGATTGCCACTCGCGAGGCCGATGGCGCCGAACAGGAAGTGACCCGCAAGAAGGTCGAACGAGCAATGGAAGACGCGACACTGAAGTATCCGGTGACGGCGCCCGATGACTTCACGGTGACGCTTGCCGGACGGAAGCCGTCACTCAAGCTGCCGAGTCCAGGAAGCGCGCAGCGCGGCGAGATGAAGTCACCGACGCAATAGGGCCTCAGGACGTGATCGGCGACCGTCGCCGCTACTAGGCGCAGCTCGCGGCGACAGGTCGCCGCACCCCAACGATTGCTCCTTTGGAAGGGCATGATCCGGGCGACGAAAGACATGGAACAAGCCAGAATTGGAATCATCGGCGGGAGCGGCCTCTACCACATGGAAGGCCTGACCGATGTTCGTGAAATAGAAACAACGACGCCATTCGGACCACCTTCGGACTCCCTGCTCGTCGGGACACTTGAGGGAGTTCGCGTCGCTTTCCTCGCGCGGCATGGCCGCGGACATCGCCTCATGCCGACTGAGCTCCCATTTCGCGCGAACATCTACGCGATGAAGGTGCTCGGCGTGGAACGGATCATCTCGGCGTCGGCCGTAGGCTCACTACAGGAGCAGTACGCGCCGACCGATATCGTGATTCCGGATCAGTTCTTCGACCGGACCCGAGGGCGCGTCTCAACCTTCTTCGGCGACGGAATCGTTGCGCACGTGGCGCTCGCGCATCCGGTGTGCGAAGTCCTCTGCGACACACTCGAAGCCTCCGGTAAGGAAGTGGGCGCAAAGATTCACAGGGGTGGGACCTATCTCTGTATGGAGGGTCCGGCATTCTCCACGCTGGCTGAGTCGAAGGTTTACCGTCAGTGGGGAATGGATGTCATAGGGATGACCAACCTCCAGGAGGCGAAGCTGGCCCGCGAAGCGGAGATCTGTTACGCGACTCTGGCACTGGTCACCGACTACGACTGCTGGCATCCGGAGCACGATTCCGTGACCGTGGAGATGGTCATCGACTATCTGAATCGCAACGCCGCCACTGCTCAACGTTTGATTCGCGAGACCGTTAAGCGAGTTGCTGCAATTGAGCGCAACTGCAAGTGCGCTTCGGCTCTGAAACACGCTATTCTCACCCAGAGAGAGGGTGTTTCTGCGGAAGCGCTGGAGCGGCTCTCGCCGATCGTCGGAAAATATCTCGGCAAGTGACAGTGATTTTCAGTTGGAGGTAGCAATGAAACATGAGGCCCGATTCGCGAGCAACATCTGCATCGCGGCCGCGTGTGTCTTTTCGGTCGTCGTTGGTGGGCCGGTCCTTGCATCATCAGTGCAGCAGGGTGTCGGCCGGGGAAGCATCGCCGCGCCGCGAGATCCGGAGCTCGAGAAGCAATCCATCCACAGTCTCGAGGTTGCCCAGTACTACTTCAAGCGCAAGCCCTCAAAGGGTAATAAGGATAAGGACAGTGCTGAGCGGCTCAACAAGGGGGTTGAAAGCCGTCTCCTCGAGATCATCGACCTCAACCCCAATTTCTCGCGGATGGATGAGGTCTACTTCCTCCTCGGCGAGGTCTATAAGCGCATCGGCGATCACGATAAGCAACAGGAATACCTGACCAAACTTATCAAGGAGTTTCCGGACAGTCAGTTTGCGAAAGACGCCAAACAGCAGCTTGACGGGCTGCAATCACAGAGCACACCAAAGAAGGATCATTGAATGTCATTATTATGTGTGGGGTCGGTAGCCATCGACTCAGTGCGAACCCCATTCGGGGTCAGGGAACGCAGTCTCGGTGGCGCGGCCACCCACTTTTCAGTTGCTGCCTCGTTCTTCACCAAGGTTGGCATAGTAGCTGTTGTCGGGGATGACTTCACCGAAGAAGACGGCGCGGTCTTTGTCGAACGCGGCGTTGACACCAGCGGAATTGAGCGCATCAAGGGTGGTAAGACATTTCGCTGGGTGGGTGAATATGGCTATGATCTCAATGCGGCCAAAACCCTCGACACAGAGCTGAACGTCTTTGCAGATTTCAAGCCCCAGCTCAGTGAGGCTGCTCGTCGCACACCCTTCGTCTTCCTGGCGAACATCCTCCCTTCCTTGCAGCGCGAGGTGAGAAAACAGGTTGACGCTCGCCTCGTGGCCATGGACGCCATGAACTACTGGATCGAGCGGACGCCCGAGGAATTGCTGCAGACGATAGCGCTCGTCGATGCATTGATAATCAATGACGCCGAGGCTCGCGAGATCGCCGGTGAGGCCAATCTGATTCGTGCTGCGCGAAAGATACTCAAGCTCGGACCCCAGATGCTCGTCGTCAAGCGAGGTGAGTATGGGGCCGCCTTCTTTACCCGAGATTCCTTCTTTGCAATCCCCGCCTTCCCGCTTGAGACTGTCTTTGATCCAACCGGCGCCGGCGACAGCTTCGCGGGTGGATTCATGGGTTATCTCGCCCAGGCCGACAAGATTGACGATGCGACATTGCGTCGCGCTGTCATCTACGGGTCGGTTATGGCTTCGTTCAATGTTGAGGAGTTCAGCTGCGACCGGCTCCGAAGGTTGACGACGGATGAGATTCGCGCACGCTATCGGGAATTCAAAGAATTCACCACCTTCGAACTCTAGTAGGACATCTCGGTCATAACGTAACCGCTCACTCCGCGACAATCTTTCTATACAATGCCGCTCTTCGCTTCGGCTCCGGCATCCTTTACGGGATGCCGAGCAGGATTGAGAAAAATCCGAGTTCTTGTCAGGACTAGGCACCTGGGCATTCCCGCGCACGGGACGTGCGCGAGGATATTAGCCGGTGGTGAAACCACCGGAACGAAATCGCCAAAAGAGCGTCGCGCCCTGGAAGGCCGCCGGACCAGATTTGCGCGAGCACGTAGTTGAATCCACAATGTTTACGCCGAAATAGCATTGTCTGGGCTCCGGTCCTGCGCCCCTGCCGGGGCGCGAGGACGTGGGGGAACGTCAATCCGGCGGTTTCACCGCCGGCTAATATCCGCGCGCACCTTCGGTGCGCAGGAAGTACGCAACCAGCGATACCGCATGATTTTGCAGTCACGCCGGCCCGGGTTGAAGCCAGCCAACTTAGATGTCGATGATGCCGCGCTTCAAAGCTATCGTTACCGCATGAGTGCGATCGTTCGCGCCCAACTTTGAGAGAATACTCCTGACGTGAGCTTTGACCGTCTGTTCTGAAATGGAAAGATGGTCAGCGACTATCTTGTTGGCGTTACCGGCGGCCACCAACCGTAAGACCTCGATTTCGCGCGCGGTCAAAGCATCGTCCTCATAGTGTTCAGCCATTGAAACGGCTATTTCGGGAGGGATTCTTCTTCTGCCACCGTGTACGCAGCGAATGGTTTCGACCAGTTCCTTCCGGAGCATGCTCTTAAGCAGGTATCCGAAAGCGCCGGCGTTGAATGCGCTGACTGCCTGTGCGTCACCGCTATAGGTAGTCAGGACAATGATGCGCGCGCCTGGAAAATCCTTGAGGATGGCTCGAATTGCATCAATCCCACTCATGCCGGGCATCTGCAGATCCATCAGCGTTACGTCTGGACGATGCGTCCGGAATTGCTCGATCGCTTCACCTCCATTACCCGCCTCCGCAACAAGAAGCATGTCCGGTTCGCTTCCGAGGACAGCCGCGATCCCTTCGCGCAACACAGGATGGTCATCCACAGTGAGAATTCGAATGGTCTTGGTGGCGGTCATAGCTGCTCACAAATCGATGCCGGAGGGCCGGCGAAACCAGGATCTCTTCGATTTGGCGCGAAGGGCTCGATAGGCTGTTGTTCCAGGTACGATCAATTGAACTTCGGTCCCGCTTCCGGGACGGCTCCAGAGCTCCAGCCGGGCGCCAATCCTGTGTGCGCGTTCTCGCATTCCCGGGAGGCCCCAGTGGCCACGCCGGCCCCCCTCTTCGAGCATCCTGGAATCGATGCCGCGTCCATCGTCGCGAATCCGCAAACGAAACTGCCGTGGATCGTAAGTGATTTCTACTTCAGTGTGAAGGCATTCGGAATGACGAAGCGCATTGACGAGCGCCTCACGCCCAATGGATAAGACTTCCTCCAGGACCATCGGCTGTAACTCTCGCGGCGGCCTTCGACAGTCGTCTTGAAGATCGTCGCGCGGCCGTGGGGGCTCTCCTTCACGATACGCTTGAAAGCCGCCGGCAAGTCGCTGGGCGATATTGTCGTGTCGCGCAGATTCCGAACGCGCTCTCGTCCCTCCGCCAGGACCTCGTCGGCGCGGTCGAGCGCATTCTCCATAGCCTGCCGGGCCGGCTCGTGACTCGGGGATTTGCTTTGCGGCGACATGAAACTTCAGGATCACCCCCTGAAAACTCTGCAGACAGCGTGTCGTGCAATTCCCGGGCAATTCGCGTCCCTCTCTGACCGTTCTTCCATGCGCATGTTGTAATCGCTGCCACCTGCCGCAGGCGAGCCATTGATAGAGCGCCCGCAATCAATGCCAGAAAGGCTCAACACACCCAACGCGCGGAACCAGGGGTCTGGTAGTAGGCCGGGGCGACGGAGAAATCCAGGAGCGCTCGGCCTCGTTCCATACGCCGCTGTTGTTGCAGGCGATCACGCGGAAGCGGTAGTTGCGTGGAGGAAGATCGTTGTAGAACGCCTGCCGGCGAGTGCCCACGTCCTGCCAGTCGCGATCCTGCCTTCCAGCTTGTACGAAAGCGCACCTTCTCCGGCGCGACGAAGCTGAGCGCCGTGTAGTCGATCTCCAGATCGCGTACTCAGCGGGGGCAGGCGCAAGTCCGCTGCATCGGAACGCATCGTAGGTCTTGCGGTCGGCGGTGACCTGCTCGATGTGCACCGGCGGCGGAAGCTTGTTGATGGGCAGGTGGCGCGGATCGACGACGCTGACGCCATCCAGAGTCGTGAACCACAGCTTTCCATCCGGGGACTTGGCGACATGGGGGTGTAGCCGCCGGTATGGGCATGGAGCCTTACTCCGTCGGAACTATCGAAAACCGTGGCTTGGATCGTCCGCTTCGCATCTTGTCCTGGTCCACCGCGGCGGCCCAGGCATCCAACTCGGTGCGCGCAATGCGCACCAGGCCGCAGGCCGTGTACAGCCAGAACGAATGGGCGTCGTCTTCCATCGACCCAATGAACCGCATCGCAGGGCAATCCGTTCTTGCTGGTCAGCGTGGCGACGCGGCCGTTTTTCAACCGGCTGAGCCCGCCCTCGGTGGCGGCCCAGAGCGTACCGTCCTGATCGAGCCGAAAGTCATTGACACGGCCCTCGCCGAGCCCGTCGGCGGCCGTGTAGGATGCGCGGACCTGACCGTCCTTGAAATACGCGACGCCACCCTGAAAAAACCAAGCCATAGGCCGCCCTGCAAAGGATCAGCGGCCAGAGCCGTGGCAAAGTCCTTACGTCCTAGCCTAGCCCAAGGAATCTGTCTGAACCTCACTGTCCCGGAGCAAATGAAAGAGACCGAGATCCTGGTTGGCGATCCACAGATTCCCCGCAGTGTCCTCGGCGATGGAATGCACGATTCCGCCGGGAACGCCGCTTACGGAAATAAACCGGTCATTCTCCAGGTAGCCGACGCCGCGCAGCGTGGAGACCCAAATTCGCCCGCGATCATCCTGAAAAAGAGACTCCACGCCATGTCCGGCAATCCGCTACCGGTTATCTCGCGCACCCCGGCTCGCGCGTGCGCTGCGCTCGCGGTAAACCGTAATTTGCCCGTTATTCCATCGGTTCAAGCCATCGGACGTGCCGAGCCAAACGCTTCCATCCCTGGCCGCCAGAACGGACCCGACGTCGAGCATTCGATAAACCCTGGTTCACAGAAATCGTGGCGACGGCAAAGTCGCGAAAGCGGTCGAGGCCGTTCGTGGTCGCGACCCAAATATTGCCTTCACGATCCTCAAAGAGAGCTGCTAACGTATTCGCCTGAGAGGCCGTCAGACTGCGCAAATACATCTGTCCTTCCCTGGTGTACATGCACGAGGCCCCGGTCCGAAGTTCCGATCCACAGACCGCCATCGCGATCGCGGAGCAGCCTTACGGCCTGAACTGCCGCGCAGTACCTGGGAGCGGATACGCCTCGAGCTTTCCCGTCAACGAACCGCCTGGATTCCGCCGCGCGTGGCGATCAAGAGCGCGCCGTCATCGTCTTCAGCCAGACCTTGGATGCCGTCCGGCTCGCCTGGCAGCGGATAGAATTTTGGAGGACCCGGTTTCCATCGCCACAGCCCGTTCATCGCTCCCGCCCAGAGATTGCCCTCTGTCCTCATACAAACCGAACACTCCGTTGCCAAGACTGCCGTCCTCTCCGTAGCACTGGACGCTGCCATTCTGAATCGCGCAGAGCTTCCCGGCGGGAAGCCGCCAGCCCGCCGGCCCATACCGAGCCTTCACGATCCTCAAGGAGCGCGTGAATACGCTCGTCCGGCAAGCTCCGCGTACTGAGTGAGCTTGCCGCCCTTCCAACTTGCAAGCCCTTTCGAGGTGCCGATCCAAAGAGTCCCGTCGCGCGCGGCGAGCAGGCTCAGAATCTAGCTGGATGGGAAGATGCTGATCCGGTGGCGGCTGCCAGGGGACGTTCCGGACACCATCGAAGCGAAGCAAGCCGAATTCCGTGCCCAGCCAGAGATAACCGTCGGGCGTCTGGGCAATGGCGTGGATGGTGCCTTTGGAAAAGCCGTCGCGGATCTTCCACGCCGTGTGCGCGTACTGGCTGACGTCCAGCGCCGGATTCAACGCGAACGCGCAAGGGCACCGCGCCAGCAGTATGCCCAGCGTGACGCGCCACACGTCGCGCTGCACGCGCTCCCCTCATGACGATGCACGATCATTACTCGATCTGAAGCCGCCATTCGTGCGCTTCGCACGGCCTCGAGGTTATGCCGCAGTAACCCGAAAGAGGTATCCGTCAATTCCATCCATGTGAGGATGTACGCACCGCGAGGCTCGCTGTATGCATTCAGCACCCTGTCGTGCACGCACCCGGGATTGAACTGTGCGTCGAGTCCTGCCTTTCGCTCTGTTCCTCGTCTCGTTCACGGCGCTTCTGCGCGCCCAATCCACAAACGCCTCGCTCACGGGCCGCATCACCGATCCCTCCAAAGCCCTGATCGCCGACGCCAAATCGCCGCCATCAGCGCCGGCACAAATGTCCGTTACGAAGCCACGACCAACGGCTCAGGCGAATACCACCTGGCGAATCTTCCTCCCGGCTCCTATCGCATCGAAATCGAAAAGCCCGGCTTCAAAAAGCTGATCAAGCCGGATGTGATCCTTCACGTCCAGGATGCTCTCGAAATCGACTTCGAGATGACGCTCGGCGCCGCTTCCGAGACCATCACGGTGGAAGCCGGCGCGCCTCTGGTGAATACCGAGTCGGGGACGGTCAGCACCGTGATCGACCGCGCATTTGTCGAGAATCTTCCCCTCAACGGCCGGAGTTTCCAGACCCTGATCATGCTGACGCCGGGCGTGGTGGTGACCGCCACGGCTTTCGACGACCAGGGACAATTCAGCGTGAATGGACAACGCGCGGATGCCAACTATTTCACCGTGGATGGGGTCAGCGCCAATTTCGGCGTCACCGGCTACATCGCCACTGGTGCAGACCGCCGGCGGAGCGCTGCCCGCGCTCAGCGCTTCGGGTGGGACCAACAGCCTGGTGTCGGTGGATGCCATGCAGGAGTTTCGCATCCAGACGTCTTCGTTTGCTCCGGAGTTCGGACGCACGCCCGGCGGACAGATCTCGATTGTGACGCGCTCCGGAACCAATGATTTTCACGGCACGCTGTTCGAGTATTTCCGGAATAGCGTGCTGGACGCCAAGGACTGGTTTGTGAACTTCAACGGCCTGGCGAAACCCGAGGAGCGGCAGAATGACTTTGGCGGTGTGCTCGGCGGGCCGGTCCGTCAAAGACAGGACGTTCTTCTTCTTCTCCTATGAAGGGCTGCGGCTGCGCCAGCCGTCGACCCAGCAGACCGCCGTGCCGGACGCCGCGTCGCGGCAGCAGGCTCCGGCCGCGATGCGTCCCTACTTGAATGCATTTCCGATTGCGAACGGCGCGGCGCTCGGGGCCGGGTTGGCGCAATTCAACGCCGGCTATTCGAATCCTTCCTCGCTGAACGCCTACAGCATTCGGCTGGATCACGCCGTCAACTCGAAGCTCAACTTGTTTGGCCGCTATAACTACTCGCCGTCCAGCCTGGACCAGCGAGGCCCCGTTCCGGCGTCCGGTCCGTCCTCAGCATGACAGAGTCGCTTTCATCCTCTGTGCACACCGTGAACCGTCGGCCTCACGCAACTGATCACGCCGCAAATCAGCAACGAAGTGCGGGTGAACTACAGCAACCACAGGGTCGGCATCAACGTACGCTCTGGATGATTTCGGCGGAGCCGTGCCGCTTCCCGATTCCGCTCTTGTTTCCCGCCGGGTTCTCGTCCGCGAATGGCGCTTTCCGATTGTTCATCCCGGGCGCCGGAGCAGTACAATCAGGGCAAATTCGGCGACGAACGAGCAGCGCCAGGTCAATCTTGTCGACAATCTGTCGGTGACCAAGGGCAGCCACCAATTGAAGTTTGGCGTGGACTATCGCTGGCTTGCGCCTTTCAGCAGTCCGTTCTCCTACCGTCAATTTGTGCAGTTCTCGGGAGTGACGGCCGCGCCGGGAGGAGCTCTTTCGGGAACGGCTCGGTCGCCGCCACGTTCGCCTATGCAAGGCAATGCGCTGCTGTCGCAGAACTTCTCGCTCTATGGCCAGGACACCTGGAAGATCACGCCCGATTGACGGTGACCTATGGCTTGAGGTGGGACATCAATCCGCCGCTGAAGGGCAAGAACGCGGCGAACGATCCATTCACCGTGGTGGGCCTGGATAATCCGGCGACGATCGCTCTGGCGCCTCGCGGCACTCCGCTCTACGAGACAACGTATGGAAATGTGGCGCCGAGATTGGGACTCGCCTATCAACTCGGCGGAGACCCGAATTGGGGCGCCGTTCTGCGCGCCGGCGTTCGGGATCTTTTACGATCTCGGGCAAGGATCGCTGGGAGGGGTCTCCAGCTACTTTCCCTACAGTGCCACCAAGATCATTCAGCCCGCTCGCACCGTTTCCGTTGAGTCCGCAGGACGCGGCTCCTCCGGCTCTGACGCTCAATCCGCCTGTGTCCACTATTCTGGTAGCCGACCCTCATTTGAAGCTTCCGCGGAGCTATCAGTGGAATGTCGCGCTGGAGCAGTCCCTCGGAAGCAGCCAAAGTCTGTCTGCTAACGTACATCGGCGCCATCGGACGCGACTTGCTTCGCGTGACCAATCGTTATTCAACGTGAATCCGAATTTTCAGTCTGTCTCGTCTGACCGACAATTCGGCGACATCGGACTACCATGCTCTGCAACTCAAGTTCCAGCGGCGTTTGTCGCGTGGGTTGCAAGGATTGGCATCGTATACCTTCTCCCACTCGATCGATATTGCCTCGACGGATGCATTTGCCAACTACCTCAACACGCCGGGCTCGCTTGCCAATCCGAATATCGACCGCGGGAATTCGGACTTTGACATCCGGCATTCATTTACCGCCGGGCGTGACCTACGATCTGCCCTCTCCGGGATCGCAGCAAGGTCTGTCCATGCGATATTGGGCGGCTGGTCGCTGGACGGTTTCGTGCTTGGCCCGATCGGCTCCGCCCGTCGACGTGGTCGGCGCGATGTTTCGTGCTGCGGGCATCGCCCTCTATCCGCGCCCGAACGTAAACCCAGGAGTGCCGCTGGACTCTTTGGCTCGGGATATCCCGGCGGCAAGATCTTCAATAAGGCGGCTTTTACCGCCGCGCCCGCCGGGCAGCAGGGTAATTTCGGGCGCAATGTGCTGCGGGGTTTCGGAGCCTCGCAAGCGGATATTGGGTTGCAGCGGCAATTTCACGTCACCGAGAAGATGCGAGCTTCGTTTCCGGGCCGAGTTCTTCAATATCCTCAACCACCCGAACTTCGGCAATCCCATCAACAGCCTGACCAGCCCGTTGTTCGGCCGCTCGACGCAAACGCTGGCGAACAGTCTGGGCTCCGGTGGCGCCAATGGCGGTCTCAACCCTCTCTACCAGATTGGCGGACCGCGCTCGATCCAGTTGGCGCTCAAGCTTCAATTCTGAACAGATCACGGAGAGCCTGCGATCTGTCTTCAGTCGGCGCCGCGGCTGCTGCTTGAGGTCCAGAATGATGGCCGAAGGTGTTAAATACCTCAAAAGAGCTATGGAAACATAACCTTAAGTTGGGTATGCCGCTCAACCGGTACCCAATACACTCAAGCCCGTGCAACGACTGTTTTCCATGTTTCCTGGCGGATGGCCGGGTCTTGCGTTATTGCTCCTGCGAATATCTGTGGCTGCTGCCCTCGTGGTGAGCGCCGCGAATGGCTACATGTCTTCCTACCATCTCCTCTTCGCAGGTGTCATATTGATCTCCATCTCATTGAGTATTGGCTTCTTGACACCGTTTTTGTCGGCGACTGCCTGCGCATTCGCCGTCGTGAATCTGCTGATTGGTCACCATGCAGGCAGCCTTGTCTGTATTTTCCAGATATTGGATGCTGCGGCGCTCGCGATGCTTGGCCCGGGAGCCTATTCGGTGGATGCGCGATTGTTTGGACGCCGCGTTACAGTCGTCCAACCCGCCGCCGACGAAGACGAAGACTGAGTTGCTCTCCTCCGGTGCGAGGGCAGCGGCGATCCCTTCAATTGCTGCGATGGCTCCCATAAATGCTCTGAACGCGCACGGCCTCTTACAAATGTTTATAGAATACGCGAGGAAAGATTGGCCCTCCATAGGGAGCCTGTCGGGAAAGTATCATATTAGCCCACTCAGGGGAGCAATTTGGAGTGCGGCGACTTGTCGCCGCTTTTAGTAACCTATTGCAGTATCTATGGAAGAATAGAACCTCTCAGCTCCAATACAGCAGCAGGTAACTAAAAGCGGCGATAAGTCGCCGCACTCCAAATTGCTTCCTTGAATAGGCCCAACGATGTTTTTCCGACAGCCACCCATAGGAGGGACATGTGCCGGTAGGCCTGGCATTTGACGGATACCTACATGGCCCCCTATGGAGGGCGGCGCATCTTCTACTGGCATCTATAAACATTGACCTCCTAACGGAGGTCGCGTCAGGCCAAATTACATTCAAGGCTGTCTTGCGAACGCTTTTTGAGACAGTCTCGTTGTCCTGCTGTGCCGCCGAGCCAGAAATACCCGCCCTCGGATCGCGTGGGTGATTCCCTATTAGCCCGAAAGAGGTAGCCCTCGCATGGGGCCAACAGGGTAGCCAAAGAACACTCTATATCGTGATGTGCTCATTGATTCGAGGGTCCATAATCCCCGGCTGACGAGATGTTCCTGAACTTATTGACCTGATGATTCAATCAATGACTCGGATCACGATTTATCGGAAACGTTCCAAACACAACAGGTTTGTTCAAGATGGCTTTTGCACGCCTGTGGCAGAATTCCACTCGATTCTTACCGAAGGAGAAATCGGAAACTGCGACCCATGACGGCCGGGGCAACGAGAGGGTGCCGTCAGAAGGGGAGTTATGACGACAGCAGCAATATCGGTCCAAACTGCGAATTTGAAAGGCGAAATCCACAGCGAGATCGCTTTTGACGTCGATTCGATCCCCGCTCTGATTCACACCGCCAGGCCTGACGGCTACGTCGATTACTTCAATAAGTCCTGGCTTGAATACCTGGGCGCCACTCTGGACGACGTGACCGGCTGGAAGTGGAGGGCTTTCGTTCACCCTGAAGACGTCGAGGGGATTATGGCCAAGTGGCGAGCCTGCCTCACGACCGGAAAAATTTTCGAACACGAGACGCGCCTCCGCAGAGCCAATGGAGAATACCGCTGGATGTTCCACCGCAAGGTACCACTGCGCAACGAAACTGGGAAAATCGTCAAGTGGTACGGCACAGGTGTAGAAATCGAAGAGCGCAAGACTGCGGAGGACAGAATCCGCACACAAGAGACAGAGCTTCGACAGATTCTGGAACTCTCGCGGCAGCACATCAGTGTATTTGGGCCCGATGGAAGCCCTCTCTATGCCAATCACGTAGCGCTCGAGTATTTCGGCATCACCATCGACCAATGGCGAGACATCTCTCGAATCAATTTCGTTCATCCAGATGATCGCGAACGCTATCTGGGCGAAACGGAGAACCGATTTCGGCACGGCGCGCCGTATGAATTCGAAGTTCGCTTCATGAGGCACGACGGTGAGTTTCGCTATTTTTTAGTCCGCCGAAGTCCGGTTAAAGATGAAAGAGGACAGATAACACGATGGTACGCGACAGCTAGCGACATCGAAGACCGGAAGCAGGCGGAAGAGGGAATTAAGAAGGAGAACATCGTTCTTCGCGAGGAAATCGACAAGACGTCGATGTTTGAGGAAATCGTCGGAGTCTCGGCGCCGCTGCAATCATTGCTTACTGATGTATCGAGAGTGGCTCCGACAGATTCGACAGTCCTCATCACCGGTGAAACCGGCACTGGAAAGGAGCTCGTCGCGCGGGCGATCCACAAACGATCGCGCCGATCGGCTCGTGCGTTCGTCAGCGTGAACTGCGCGGCAATCCCGGCCTCACTCATCGCATCGGAGCTCTTTGGCCATGAGAAGGGAGCGTTTACGGGAGCCACGCAACGACGACAAGGGCGTTTCGAATTGGCTGAGGGCGGCACCATTTTCCTGGACGAGGTTGGGGAACTGCCGGCGGAGATTCAAATCGCGCTGTTACGCGTTCTGCAAGAGCGCGAGTTCGAGCGTGTCGGCGGTGGTCGGCCGATACGCTCGGACGTCCGGGTGATAGCCGCTACGAACCGCGACCTCGAAACTGGTATCGAGGAGAATACATTCCGATCAGATCTCTATTATCGACTGAATGTATTTCCCCTCGAAGTGCCGCCATTGCGCGAACGCCTCGAGGACATTCCACTCCTCGTCGAGTACTTTGTTCACCGCTTCGCCAAGCGTGCGGGAAAGAAAATCAACAGGATCAGCAAGAAGACATTGGACATAGTCGAGTCGTACGACTGGCCGGGTAATGTTCGAGAGCTGCAGAACGTGGTAGAGCGGGCGGTCATCGTTTCGGATTCAAATGAGCTTTATATTGACGAGCGGTGGCTGTCGGGGCGACGAACGAAAGCTCGCGTCGAACCTGAAGCGAATCAACGGACAGCACAGCGATCCCTGGCGACCCATGAGAAAGACGCAATCGAAGCAGCTTTAGCGGAAAGCAAAGGTCGCGTATCCGGGCCGTTCGGTGCTGCAGCACGGCTGGGCCTCCCATCTTCCACGCTGGAATCGAAGGTTAGAGCGCTCAATATAGACAAGCGGTGCTTCAAGCAGCAATAGTCTTCGGCTGGAATTCCGATCATTTTCGTCACCGGGCACCCGGACATCCCGATTACGGTGCAAGCGATGAAGACCGGAGCAGTGGTTTCTGATCAAGCCCTTTCGTGATGCCAGGTTGCTTGAGTGACTCGGAGAATCGCAGGTTCCATTGGAAGGAAAAGTGCCCGCTGGTTTAGTATGGAGTGCGGCGACTTGTCGCCGCTTTTGATTTAGTTATTGCGGGATCAAGACTACACGCCCGATTCTTCTTCATCACTGCAGTAACTAAATCAAAAGCGGCGACAAGTCGCCGCACTCCATACTAAGCCAGTGGGCAACTTTCTCTAAGAAATGCCACAAATTCGACATGGACAACCGAGTGGTTTCGCCTGCAGAACGGCATTCGTCCTGGTTGCCTGCATTCTGCTCCAGGGATGCCGCGCATCAGGCCGAAACGCCGGCCCCTCCATCGAATTCGCCCGAATTCCTCAAGCAGATGAGAACGGGTTGGATAGACTGCATTGGCGAAAACGGAACCGCAGACTCCAGAGAGGAAGGGGCCAGATAAATGAGCGATCAATCCCGCATTCGCGTATTTTGCGTTGATGACCATCCCCTGCTTCGCGAGGGGATCGCAGCAATCATTGAGAGCCAGCCGGATATGCTGCTCGCGGCTGAGGCAAGCAGCGGTCACGAAGCCATTATAAAATTCCGCGAGCATCGGCCCGACGTTACCCTGATGGACCTCAGACTCCCCGACATGAGCGGAATCGATGCGCTGATCGCGATACGGGCGGAGTTTCCTGAGGTGAGGATCATCATGCTGACAACGTTCCAGGGCGACACTGAGATCCAGCGCTCACTAGCGGCAGGGGCGCGAGGCTACCTGCTCAAGAACATGCCGCCCAAGGAATTGGTTGAGGTGATCCGCCAGGTCCACGCGGGGAGGAAGTGGATTCCGGCCGAATTGGCCGGCCAACTCGCTGAACATCTCGGTGATGAAACCTTGACCGGGCGTGAGGTCGAGGTCCTCCGGCTCATCGCCAATGGGAATCGCAACAAAGACATTGCAGGACTGCTCTTTATTTCGGAGGAGACCGTAAAGGTTCACATCAAGCACATCATGGAGAAGCTGAGCGCCTCAGATCGTACGCAGGCGGTTGCGATTGCCGTCCGTCGCGGAATCATCCAACTCTAGCAGGACATCTCGTTTGCCGCCGATCCTACTCCGAGCATCCCAAAGGGATGCAAGAGGTTAGCCAGGGGCAAGCGAAGCGCAGCCCCTGGAATGCCCAGCGATAAAAGCTGTGCGCCCTGGATGGGCGCGAGATCGCTCTTCTCTCAACCGATGTGTTGGTCCTCGCGTCCCTTCAGGACGCGGTGCTTTTTTGCGTACGATCCAGGGGTTGCGCTTCGCTTGCCCCTGGCTACCCTCCTGCATCCCTGCGGGATGCCCAGAAACACAGGCGCCGGACGGCACCGGGCGGGCTGGACAAGCCCTGCCCCCTACAACGTCGGAATCTCGGGTGATCCAACTACCACAATAGTAGTACTTTTCCCATCACTCGATAGTGGTACCAAAAAAGCTTTCTATCTCGTGATGTTTCTTCCCTAGTCCACCCTGCATAGTGCACATTGCGAATCCTACTGAGGGGAATGCCGGCAACTAGAGAATGGCATCAGAACTTGAGAATCTTGCCCCAAGCAATCCTGTTTTCGATCAGAGGTCCCCTGGCGATCATCTGTTGCCTCGGGCTCAGCGGATGCCGCTCGTCGCGCACCCTTGTCACTCCTTCAATCGAGTTCACAACGATTCCCCGGGCGATGAGGGCGGGTCTGCGAAGATGGGAGCCATCGAAGGTTATGTCATCGGCTCTCGACCGGGACAGAAGATAGTGTTGTATGCCCGTAGCGGTGACTGGTACATCCAGCCTTTCACTGACCACCAATTCACGAAAATCCAACCGGACTCGACCTGGCGAAATTCAACCCACCTGGGGACAGAGTATGCAGCACTGCTGGTCGAGCCGGACTACGATCCACCTGCGAGGACCGGTGTCCTCCCAGCCAGAGACGGAGCTGTGGCCGCCGTTGCGACTGTCAAAGGCGCAGGCAGGCTGCTGATACCGAGGTTCTGGGAGGCGTGGTGGTTTCGGCCGCTGGGAGGTCTGGCTTGTATTCTTTCGCTATTGGCCTTTCATAGGGCTCAGCTGCGCAAATTGACTCGAGACCTGAATTCCCGATTCGAAGAGAGACTCGATGAGCGAATACGTATCGCGCAGAATTTGCATGACACACTATTGCAGGGCGTCCTCAGCGCATCGATGAAGCTACACGTGGCGGTCGAGCGACTGCCTGACGATTCGCAAGTGAAGATCCCATTGAACCAGGTCGAGGAATTGATGGTTCAGGTCATCGAAGAGGGGCAAAAAACGGTTCTCGGGCTGCGGTCTATTACGTCGGACTATCTTGATCTCGAACAGGCATTCGCACGCGTCCCGAACGAACTCGCCCTTCGTGAACAGATTGCGTATCGCGTGGTTGTCGACGGTAAACCCAGGTTGTTGCATCCGCTCATCCGCGATGAAGTCTACCGTATCGGACGTGACGCGTTGGTCAATGCCTTTCACCACTCTCGGACCAGGAACGTCGAAGTTCAACTTAAGTATGCTGCGAGACAATTGCGGATCGTCGTCCGTGATGACGGTTCTGGCATTGATCCTCAAGCCTCAGGGCCGGGAAGCGATAGATACTCGGAGCTCCGGGGCATGCGAGAGCGGGCGGAGAAAATTGGGGCGCGCCTCAAGGTGAATAGAGACGAACTGAAGGGATCGGAAGTCGAGCTGTCCGTCCCAGGCAAAGTCGCCTTCCTCGACCAGTCCGCGAAACACTCACTGCGATGGCTTGCGAAATTGTCGCCACGAGCGCGATGACAAGATTTCGGAAAACCGGGGAGAGGTTGTCATTTCCTGCTCCTACCTCGAAAGAGGTACGCAACGGACAACCAAGAGAGGTAACCAAAAAACATTCTATCTCGTGATGCGTCCGCTGCTCAAAATCTCGTATTGTGGGGCCCAGCCAGACGCACGACGGCTGGCAGGCCCAAAAGACAATTAAGAAGGCGAAAAGCGTTGAAGTGGCCCGTTCCGACACTGCAAAGTGATTCTTCCCAGACCCTGCTGGGTTGTTGACGATGCAACGAGAAGAGGTAGGAATGTTCGAGCGAGAGAGAGCCGAAACAACCGATCTTACACTGTGCCGTGCTTGTGGCGCCGAGCAACTTGAACGGGACAAGTTCTGCCGTCGCTGTGGCGTCAGTCAGCACCGCGTTGTTGACCAGGAAGTGAGTGTTCCTCGCAGCATTTCCAGCCGCTATCATGGAGAGCGCCGACAGGTCTGATTGCGAGACTGGAGCGCTTTCCGGTAGTGGAACTCTGCGCCGGTCATATTCAGGCCCGCTGGTAGGCCTCGTGTCTCAAAAGTTGTCAGAGGAGACCTCGTCGTTCCGCGCCAACCGTTGGGTGATGCTTCTCATCAGCATAATGGTCGCGGTACCGCTCTGGCTGATGATCGTCCTGCTATCGCCGTTGGATGCTTATATGGCGGCAAAAGATTCTTGCAAGGCAGGTTTGAATTCGAAGCGGCCAACAAGTTGGGAATTCCGCGACAGAGGCTCGAGTCGAAGACTATCGGTCTGGGCATAATAAACATCTGTGCAAGCTTAAGAGACTTTCACTGTCGGCTGCGTGAATCGCCCGATCTGAAGATCGTGCCGCCTGAAGATCGTGCCGCAGGCTGTCCAGCCTGCGGCAAAGCTCGGTGTTACGACATTGAATATGACTCGCCAAGTCTGTTGGAGGCTGGACCTGCGCAGAATCTTCACTGAATTACCTTCTCACGAAGTCTGCCGCAGGCTGGACAGCCTGCGGCACGATCGTCATTGAATTACCCCACTCGTGCAGTCTGCCGCAGGCTGGACAGCCTACGGCACGATCGTCATTGAATACTCCTTTCGCCAGGTTTGCTGCAGCCATCGACTGGCGCACGCTCGTCGTCCCTGGTGTAAAATACGCGAGCGAAGGAGGGAACCATGGCGGCTTCTACTTCACTCGGGTCTGTGTTTGACGTCGAATCGTTTATCAATGAGTACTACGACGCGTGGGGAGGAACGGACGAGGATCGCATCTTGTCTTACTACGCGGAAAATGTGGTGCTTCAAATTCCGGGCACGCTCATGGAGGGGAAGGAAGCCCTCCGCGATCAGTTCGTTCGGCCATTTATCACTGCGTTCCCGGGAATCCGCCACCTTGTGAAGAACATGATTTTCGGACCAGGTATGGTCTTCGTTGAATTCAGTTTCGAAGCGCATCACAAGGGTCCATTTGCCGGCCATGTGGCGACCGGTGCTCGAGTTAGACTTCCTGGTTGTGGGGTTTATGAGTACGATTCAGCGAAACGGCAGATCACTGCGGGTCGCATCTACTTCGATATGGGGACGTTACTGCAGATCATCACGGATTCGCTGGTAGAATGACCGCAAAACGGCTGAAGAGGCTCTGCAGTCGAACGAGCGCAATTTGAGCCTGATTATCAACGTGATCCCGACCTTCATCCACGTGTTGGCACCGATGGGTCCGTTCTGTATGTGAATCAAGCGGTGTTGGCCTACACCGGTCTCACTCTGGAAGATGTGCGGAAAGACGACTATCGCGCTCGTTTTTTCCACCCGGAGGATGTGGAAAGGCTGCGCGAGGAGCGCCGTGAGGCGCTCACACGCGCTTTACCGTTCGAAAATGAGCAACGTGTCCTCGGTAAGGACGGCGTATATCGCTGGTTCCAGGTCCGCTACAATCCTCTGCTCGATGAGCAGGGAAGAATCGATCGATGGTATGCGGCCGCGTTCGACATCGAGGAGCGAAAGCGGGCGGAGGCGTAGGTCGAGCAAGCCTACCTTCGTCTCGCGGAAGCCCAGCGGCTGAGCAAGACTGGCAGCTTCATCACGGATTTGTTGGTGGACGACCACAACTGGTCCGAGGAGCTCTTCGGGATCCTCGAGTTCGATCCGGCGACCAGAATCGCGCATAGGCGATTCAGACGTCGTCCACCCCGAGGATCTTCCGTTATTCGAAGCCGCGTTCAAGCGCACCGTCGACGGGCTGGATGGGAACTCGAACTCACCTACCGCATCATCACCCCGGCTGGGAACGTGAAGCATGTCCATGCTGTTGCCCACGTAATGGAGACGGTAGCGGGTCGCCCCGTGTTCATCGGCGCGGTTCAGGACATAACTGAAAGCAAAACCTCCGAGGAGGCCCTGACGCGGGCCCGTTCCGAGCTCGCCCATATGGCGCGTGTCACTACACTGAGTGCGTTGACCGCCTCGATCGCCCACGAGATCAACCAGCCCATCGCTGCCGCCATCACCAGCGCCGGCGCCTGTCTTCGCTGGCTGAACCGGGATCAACCGGAGGTGCAGAGGGCGCGAGAGGCGGCCATGCGGATCGAGGATGACGGGAAGCGGGCCGCCGAGATCATCACCCACTTGAGGTCCTTCTATAAGAAAGACGTCTGCAGCAGCGCGAGATGGTATCGGTCAACGACGTCGTTGACGAGATGCTGGTGTTGCTGCGCAGTGAGGCGGGCCGCCACTCGGTGGTGATGCGTACGGAGCTGGCGGCGGATCTGCCCTCGGTGAGCGGCGACCGGGTGCAATTGCAACAGGTGTTGATGAACCTGATGCTGAACGGGATGGAGGCGATGAGCGAACGAGGAGGCGAGCTCAAGATAAGCACACGACGCGAGGGCGGAGAAGGTGATGGTTTCGGTGAGTGACACGGAGTGGGAATACCCGCTGACAAGATGGAAGAGATCTTCAACGAGTTTTTACGACAAAGGCCGGGGGCACCGGTATGGGTTTCGCGATCAGCAGCACGATCATCGAGTCGCACGGCGGCCGGTTTTGGGCGTCTGTGAACCCGGAATAGTGGCGCAACGTTTCGCTTCACCTTGCCGACGGAACCGAGGTATCAAGTGATCAATGAAGACGCACCTTTTGTCTTCATAGTTGACGACGACGAGGATGTGCGCCAATCGATCCAGGATCTTCTGGCGTCCGTGGCGTTACGGTCTGAGGCGTTTGCGACGCCGCAGGAATTTCTTGATAGTAAACGCGCCGACTGAGCCGGTTGCCTGGTTCTCGACGTCAGGCTTCCCGGCATGAGTGGTCTGGATTGTCTACGTGAGCTGGCCGAAGCCGGCGTGACGATTCCAACATCTTCATAACAGGGCACGGTGATGTCTCAATGACAGTTCGGGCGATGAAATCGGGTGCCGTTGAATTCCTGACGAAGCCGTTTAGGCCTCAGGAGCTGCTCGACGCAGTTCAGCAGGCGCTCGGCCGGGACAGAATGTTGCGCGAAAAGCGTCGGGAGATCCTGGAGGTGCGAAACGCTACGAGACGCTGACCGCCCGCGAGCGCGAGGTGATGGTGCTCGTGGTTTCCGGACTGCTGAATAAACAGATTGCCTGGAAACTCGGGACTGGTGAACACACGGTGAAAATTCATCGCGGCCACGTGATGAAGAAAATGAAGGCCGACTCGTTGAGCGCTCTCATCAGAATGGCGGACACGTTGAAATCGGGCTAGCCAACTACGCCCTTCGCGAACCCGACGACTGGACCGCGTTATCGCCTCATAACGACTTCCGCACTCAGACCAGGATTATTCCAACGTCTCGTGAACGACCCACCGGCAATCGGATGTCATGTAACCAAAGTTCCATTCGACGCCACCAATGTGTAATTGTATTCCTCTCGCTGCGCCCTAGCATAATTGCGCCGTGACCAGCAAGAATAGCTCCCGATTGTTGCTATAGTTGATGATGATCGATCAGATGGAGAGTGCGCTCAAGGATCTGATGGAATCCGCCGGGTTTTCGGCGTGGTGCTTTGGCTCAGCGGAAGAATTCCTTGAATGGATCGAGCGTAACAGACTGCCTGCCTCGTCCTGGACGTTGTATGCCGGGGATGTCCGGCCTCGAGCTGCAGGCGAAGCTGAATGCTCACGGTATTCGCATTCCAATCATCTTTATCACGGCGCTCTGCCGGATAGATGAAGATGCAGGCGATGAAAGCAGGCGCAATAGAGGTCCTGTCGAAGCCGTTCGATGATGAGGATCTGCTTGAGAAGGTGCGACCCGCGTTAAGTGGCTGAACAAGAAAATCACACGCGATTTTCATTGTTCGCGGGGAGCATGGCATTGAATTCAAACGTGAAACCTTAACGCCAATGTCCCGAGAGACAAAAGATTGAAACTCCACGTGGGCGTGTTACGGAGGGCTTTGAACGATGCTGGCAATTGCAACAACAACGACAGACTGCGGAAACGGAGTGCAATTCGACTTGAGGAGCCAGAGAAAGGCGATCTCGAATCAGCGAACGGTCCTTGAAGAGGCGTTCGATTGCGTGAAGCACCGGAAGACCATCGTCGGACAATGATCGACGAGATTCCCACTTTTGCCTGGTCTTGCGGGACCGATGGAGCCATGGAGTTTCTAAATCAACGTTGGCTCGACTTTACGGGCCTTTCAATGGAACAAGCTATCGGTTGGGGATGGAAAGCGTCAATCCATCCGGACGATCTCGGCCAGCTAATGAAGGCCTGGTTGGATGTTCTCGTTTCTCAGGAGCCGCTTCAAAAGGAAGCTCGCCTTCGACGTTTCGATGGAGAGTATCGCTGGTTCCTCTTTTGCGCCGTGCCAGTCTGCAACAAATTTAGGAGATCGTCAGATGGTATGGCTCAAACACTTACATCGAGGACCTCAAGCGTAGCGAGGCCCAGCTTGAGCGAGACGAGCTTGAGCGCCGCAAAATTATCGATGCCATACCGCAGGCCATCGTCGTTCTGGCGCCGGATGGGACCGGGCTCCACGGCAATAAAGCTGCCCTCGAATTGACCGCTCTCAGCCTGGCAGAGATTCCGGTTGGGTATTCAAGTGCTCTTCATCCGGACGATCTCGAGAGGGTGCGTGACCAGGTCCAGAAGGGGGTTGCACGCAGGATTCCCTTTCAGCTGGAGCATCGAACTCGCGGGAGGGACGGACGGTACCGCTGGTTTCTCGTCGATTACCGGCCGCTGCGGGACGAACATGGAGACATCATTCGCTGGTACGCGACCGGGACGGACATCGACGACCGCAAGCAGGCAGAGGAGCAAGCTAGAAACGCGAATCTTGCGCTACGCGAAGAGATCGATTCCCCATCGATGTTCGAGGGAAATCATCGGATCTTCGAAACCTCTTCGCAACGTACTTTGGCAAGTGTCCAGAGTAGCACCGATGGATTCCACGGTTCTCATTCTGGGTGAAACCGGAACGGGCAAGGAGCTGATTGCTCGCGCCATCCATAGGCGGTCGAGTCGCTGACGCGGCCATTGATCAGCGTGAATTGCGCGGCGATACCGCCATCGCTGATTGCCTCGGAGTTGTTTGGACACGAGAAGGGTTCTTTTACCAGCGCTATACAGCGGCGCCTGGGACGGTTTGAACTGGCGCACGGAGGAACCATCTTCCTGGATGAGATCGGTGAATTGCAGATGGATACCCAAATCGCGTTGCTGCGGGTGCTTCAGGAACGCAAGTTTGAGCGAATCGGCGGTAGCCAGTCGATCTCTGTAGATGTGCGAGTGCTGGCAGCCACGAACCGGGATCTGAAGGCCGCAGTGGCTGGCGGAACATTTCGTGAGGATTTCTTTCTACCGGCTGAATGTCTTTCCGATCCAAATGCCTACGTTGCACGAACGAAAGGATGACATTCGATCATTAGTTGAGTACTTCGTCTTTCGCTACTCGAAGCAGGCCGGGAAGAAGATCAAGAAAATAGATAAGAAGACACTGGAATTGTTTGAGGCTTACAAGTGGCCAGGCAACATTCGAGAGCTGCAAAACCTGGTTGAGCGCGGCTTGATCCTGTGTGACGGTGAGACCTTTACGATAGACGAGACCTGGTTGATGTCCGAGTCTCTGAGTCGATCGCGTCCGCAGAGCCTGGCCGCTACACGACTGCTGCGGCTGGACGAGGATCAACAAAAGGAACTGATCGAGACAGCACTGGCCGAGAGTAGAGGTCGGGTCGGAGGCCCTTCGGGCGCGGCCACCAAGTTGGGAATTCCTCGACAGACGCTTGAGTCGAAGATTATCGGTCTGGGCATCAATAAACATCTATTCAAGCTCAAGCGACTCTCACTGTCGGCTGCGTGAATCGCGCGATCTGAAGATCGTGTCGCCTGAAGATCGTGCCGCAGGCTGTCCAGCCTGCGGCAAAGTTCGGTGCTACGACATTGAATATGACACGCCAATCTGCCGCAGACCGGATCGCCATTGAATTTGTCCACTCGCGAAGTTCTGCCGCAGGCTGGACAGCCTGCGGCACGATCGTATTGAATACCCCGATCTGCGTAGTCTGCCGCAGGCTGGCAATAGCCCGCGGACCATCGTCATTGAATACCCCACTCGCGCAGTCTGTCGCAGGCTGGACAGCCTGCGGCACGATCTATTCCTTCCTTTAAGCCGTGAAAATTTTGCCTTTAAGCACGTAAAAAATTTGCTGAAAACCGGCATTTGCTGAAATTGAGCACGCATTAAAGCATAAAACAGCGAGTCAATTCAACTGTTTACGGGCGGCACGAGGAGTGCATTCCGAAGCCTTGAGGCCCCACGAGACATCTCCCGGAGCAGGACCAGGAATGAAGGCCAGGAGCACGGCCGCTATTCAAGGAGCATGAGCTAGAAATGGGAGCAGGAACGTCTATTCAAATCAGATGGGTGTTGGCGTTGTTGACTCTCTCCTTGCTGGCGAGCCCGGCGTCGGCCCAACAGCCTCCGCCGGTGGCACCCTCCATGGCAACCAATGCTTCACAAGTCGAAGAACTTACCTTAGAGGAGGCCGTTGAACTGGCGCTGCGTGAAAACAGAGAGGTCAAAGTCTCCAGACTCGAACTCGACAAGTTCGCCGACCGGCTCGCGGTGGCGAAGACTCACCGGCTCCCGCAATTCAATTTTTCAGTTCTGGCGGTTCAGCTGCTCGAGACAATCAATTTTGACTTTAAGAAAGGCGACCTCGGCACACTGCCGGGTGTCGGCCCCGTTCCGGCAGCGGATATTAATGTTACCAACCCCCGACGTCTTGCCTTCTACTTTAATGGCGGCGCGTTCCAACCGGTATTGCAACAATACCGGTTGAGCCTGGTTGACAAGAAGATCAAGACCGGGCGCGAGATTGCCAGAGAGGAGTTGCGCGGCAAACAGCAGGAGATCGCAAGCAATGTCAAGAAAGCATATTACGCCGTTTTGCAATCCCAGAGCGCGCTTCAGTCAGTCGAGCAGACGCTCAAGCTCTACTACGAGCTGGACCGTGTGACCGACCACTTCGTCATCGAACAGACAGCCTTGAAGGCCGATAGCTCTGGAGGTCAAGACGCGTGTCCAGAAGATCGTCTACGAAGCGATGACCTTACGCGACCAGTTGGAGGATCAGAAAGAGAAGCTCAACAACCTGATGGGCCGCGATATTGGCACCGAATTCCGAGTCCGCCCAGTCCCGGAATTGACCCGTTACGAGGTCGATTTGCCTGTGGCGCGCAACCTCGCTCTTGCTCAGCGGCCGGAATTGAAAGAAGCGCAGTTGAAGGTCAAGGCCGCTGAATACGATCGTCGGATCAAGAAGTCGGAGTACATACCCGATCTGAGTTTTGGAGTCGGCTTCATGGCGCCGATAAACGTTCGGCTGCTGCCAGCGAACATCCTCTACGGAGGCTTCCTGTTGACCTGGGAGCCGTTCGATTGGGGACGGAAGAGCCACGAGATGTCTGAGAGGAGCAAGACGATTGAACAGGCTGAGACCAGCTCTGCGCGAGACCCAAAACCAGGTGCTGATCGAGGTCGGCGATAAGTACCGCAAGCTGCGACAGTCGCGACAGATGCTTATCACGGCCCAGCTGGCGCAGCAGACGGCAACCGAGAATGTGCGCGTATACAACGCGCGGTATGCCGCGGAGGAGACATTGTTTAAAGACGTGCTGCAACAACAGGCATCGCTGGCTGAAGCCAATCATCAGTATCAACAGGCGCTCCTTTCATTCTGGACGAGCAAGGCGGATTTCGAGAAGGCGATCGGGGCTGACCGGTAAGGGCTTCATCTAAGGAGAACATGCAAGATGGCCGCAGAATCAGTAAAAAGCCCGAATTTGACTCACCCGCCGGCGAATAAAGATGTCGAACAGGCGAAGCAGGCACCTGCGCCTGCCCGCCCGCGCCCCCCGCCCGCCCGCACCAACCACGCCCGCACCGGCCGCAGCCACCGAGGTGAGCAAGGCCAAGAGCAATTCACGCTGGCACCTCTTGATTCCCGTCGCCATTCTGCTGCTCGCCGCCGCAATCTTTTACGCCATCACAGGCAACTGGAATTCCTGGACCGGGAGCCGCGAGACACAGGAGACCGATAACGCCTACCTGCGAGCCGACCTGACACCGCTCAGCACGCGCGTCTCGGGAACAGTCTCGGAGGTCGCCGTCAACGATTACCAGAAAGTGAAAGCCGGTGATCTGCTGGTGCAGCTCAAGGACGATGACTATCGCGCCCAGGTAGAGCAGGCCGTGGCTGGTGTACGGGCAGGCGAAGCCGCCATCGAAAACAACCAGCGTCAAAAATCGCTGCAGGACGCGCGCATTGCGCAGGCGCAGGCAGGAATCGAAGCTGCCACGGCCCAGGTCGCCCAGGCGGAGGCCGCGATCGAAGCCAGCCAGGCGCAAATCAGAGATGCTCAAGGGGCAGTTGAGGGGACGAAGGCCGACGTGGTCCGCACCGAAGCTGAAAGGCGACGACAGGAGGCACTGGTCGCAGCGGCCGCAGCAACCAGACAACGGTTGGAGCAGGTTGTCGCCGACGCCGACCGCTCCGTGCCACTCTCAGCAGCCGCGAGGCGGAGTTGGCACAGGCCAGGGCCGGCCTGGCGGTCCGCCGCTCCGATCTGGCACAGGCCAAAGCCGGATTGTTGGGTCGCAACGCTGATTTGGAAGCGCAGCGCCGCCAGCGGGCTGTGCTCGATTCGCAGGAGGGACAACTCCGGGCTGACCTGAATGCGAAACAGGCCGGATTGAAGGTGACAGAGACCAATCTGGAATACACGCGCATCCTCGCACCCACGGACGGCATTGTCGGTGAACGCAAGGTGCGTGTCGGCCAGCTGGTCAGCCCCGGCACACAGGTGCTCTCACTGGTACAGAGCGACCCGTGGGTGCTGGCGAACTACAAGGAGACACAGCTCACCAATGTTCGCAAAGGCGATCCGGTCGAGATCACCGTGGATGCCTTCCCGGGACTGGTTATCAAAGGCCATGTCGAGGAGATCGCTCCGGCTAGTGGTTCACAATTTGCGCTGCTGCCGCCCGACAATGCGACGGGAAATTTCACCAAGATCGTCCAGCGCATTCCGGTCAAGATCGTGCTCGAGCCTGACGAGAACGTGCGCCAACGACTGCGCCCGGGCATGTCGGTCATCTCGAGGATCAAAACCACCGGCAAGGCTGACGGAAAGAATACCCCGCCGGGGGGTAAGCGATGAGCACGTTGACCATGCGCAAGGTGACGGCCGCGCCACTCGTGCGTGACAGCTCGCCGATGTCAGTTCCACAGGCGAAACCTGCGATCCGACCGAATGTCTATGTAGGCACGCTCGGCGTGTTTCTCGGCGCCGGCATCGCCACCTTAAACGGTCGAATGATCAGCGTCGGCCTTCCCGACCTGCGTGGCGCGACGGGCTTTGGATTCGATGAAGCGAGCTGGATCCCAACCGCTTACAACATGGCCCTCATGTTCATTGGGCCATTCTCAGTGTTTGTCGGGGCCCTGTTGGGACCGCGTCGCGTGCTGCTCTATGCGGGAACGGTTTTCATACTCTGTTCTCTCTTGTTGCCTTTCTCGCCAAGCTTGCGCGTGATGCTTTGTTTGCAAGTGATAAGTGGTCTCTCGTCTGGAACCTTCTATCCGCTCACTCTGACCTATGCGCTCCGTGCACTGCCTATTCGCTACGTGATCTACGGCATCGGCGTCTATGCCATGGATATCGTCGGCGCAACCAGCGTCGGCACGCCCCTCGTAGCCTGGTACACCGAACATCTGTCGTGGCATTGGATCTTTTGGCAAAGCGCGTTCTTAACGCCGCTGATGATGCTCTGCGTTTACTTTGCAATCCCGCACCCACCCAAACGCGAGGGACCAAAGCCGGCTCTGAGTTGGCGAGGGTTCCTTTACGGCAGCTTGGGACTATGTCTGATTTATGGCGCGTTGGATCAAGGTGAACGTCTCGATTGGCTGAATTCAGGCGTGATTGTGGGACTGCTGTTGACGGCAGCTTTTCTGCTCGCCGCAACGATAATTCGCCGATGGCTCTCACCCAACCCGATGGTGAATCCCATCTTCCTGGTCAATCGGAACACCATGATCCTGGTCGCGTCGCTCTTCTCGTTTCGCTTTGTGATGCTGGCGATCGCTTTCCTGCTGCCGGCGGTACTCGGCGTTACGCAACAGTATCGGCCCCTTGAGACTGGCCGCGTGTTGCTCTGGCTAATCGCGCCGCTCGTTGTCATGGGCATAGTCGCCGCCCGTTTGATGCGCCGGCTCGATAACCGATTAGTTCTCGCGACGGGTTTCACGATAGTCGCGATTGCTTGCTTGCTTAATGCGCAGTTAACCAGCGCCTGGGCCGCTGACAATTTCTTCCTCACGCAGATTGTGATCGGATTAGGGCTCGCCTTGACCTTTACTGCCCTGGTCGGCTCGTTCGTACAGAATGCGTTTGATTCGAATGCCTTGGCCAATCCGATCAACACACTAACCTACTCGTCATTCATTCATTGCGTTCGTTTGTTTGGAGGCGAGCTCGGTACAGCACTCATGCAACGGCTGGTGTCAGTGCGTGAACAATTTCATTCAAACATGATTGGTCTGCACGTCGACGGCGGAGATTGGCTCACCTCGGAACGGTTGGCGATGATTGCGCATGGGCTATTTCCAAACTCGGCCGGCAGCGAAGAGGCGCAGGCGAGAGCCGCCCTGATCCTTGGCGGACAAGTCAAGGTACAAGCCTACTCGCTCGCATACAGTGACGGTTACATGGCACTCGCTCTGGTTGCGGCTCTGGCCGTTGTTCTGATCGCGTTCATGAAACGGATGAAGATCGTGTTCGATTCGCCTTCGATGGAGTCGTCTAATAAACAACGTTGGGGAGGGAAGGAAGGACGATGGTAAGGGAGCCACAACCAGAAGTAGTGATAGTCGGAGGTGGGTTCGGAGGCCTCAGGGCCGCCCAGGCTATGAAAAATGCGCCGGTCCGTATCACCGTCGTTGACCGGTCCAACCATCACCTGTTTCAACCGCTCCTTTATCAAGTTGCGACTGCCACGTTGGCGCCTGGCGACATCGCCGCGCCGATCCGGCATCTGCTCCGTCGCCAACGCAACGTGACCGTGGCTCTGGCAGAGGTTACCGGCGTAGATGTCGCGAACCACCGAGTGCTGGTGGATTATCTGGGCCAGCCCGATACCCCATTTGAATATGACTACCTGATCCTGGCGACCGGCTCGACACATAGTTATTTCGGGCACAATGAGTTTGAGCCCTTCGCGCCAGGTTTGAAGTCTCTCTCGGATGCCACGTCGGTCCGCGCCAAGGTGCTCAAGGCTTTTGAGACGGCAGAGATTGAGCCGGATCCGACGAAGCATCAGGACCTGCTCACCTTTGTACTGGTCGGTGGCGGACCGACCGGCGTGGAGATGGCTGGCGCATTGGCTGAGCTGCGCCGGTTCACGCTTAAGGACGATTTTCGCCGGATCAATCCGCAGAGTGCACGCATCATTCTCGCCGAAGCCGGTCCCCGGATTCTGGCCAGTTTTCCCGAAGAACTATCCCGCAAAGCCCAGGCGCGGTTGGAGAGCCAGGGCGTCGAGGTGCGAACAGGACAGCCTGTCACGGCCATTGACGAGGCAACGGTCGTCATTGGAACCAGCCGCATTCCCTGCCGAACCGTCATCTGGACTGCCGGCGTCACGCCTTCGCCTGCCGCTAAATGGCTGAATGCCCCGACCGACAAGGCCGGGCGCGTGCGCGTAGAGCCCGATTGCAGTCTCCCCGGTCATCCGGAGATCTTCGTGATCGGTGATACGGCATCGCTCGACCAGGACGGCAAGCCGCTGCCTGGCGTCGCGCAAGTGGCTATGCAGCAGGGACGATTCGTGGGCCGGGTGATTACCAACAGGGAAACGGGGCATCCGGCACCGCCACCATTCCGCTATTTCGACAAGGGCAACATGGCCGTGATCGGACGCGGCTTCGCCGTTCTGGATTCCCGCGTCGCAAGATTGAGCGGGCTTTCGGCGTGGCTGGCATGGGCCTTCATTCACCTTATGTTTCTACCTGCTTCCGGGAATCGCGTGCGCGTCTGGACGCAGTGGCTGTGGTCATACTTGACGCGCCAGCGTAGTTCGCAGCTCATCGTCGAGCATAAGGCACCTGCTCCGCTCGATCGTCACAACCAGGAGGAAAAGCAGGAGGTGTATGAACACGCTCGGGTGCAATCGAGTTAGGTAGTCTAACAACTCTGTTACTCAAACGAATCGTTCAGACGTTACTTCAGGAGGGGGGTATTTATGAAAATGAGACAATTAGCAAGCCGGCCATTCATCTGGTTAGCGGTGGGTGCTCTTTCAGTGCTGATACCGACGGGACCAGGCTGTCAGGCCCAAACTGCGGGGGAGGATCGCGAAAGAGAGCCGAGCGGCCTCATCCGATCCTGGAATCGGCGGCTCAAACCCGGATACACCTGCGCCGACACCCACGCCGACGCCAACGCCCACGCCCCAGGCGGGCTCAACAATTTCGAACCTTTCAAGGCGGGTCTCGACGCGTGAGCGAGGCGCTCCGGAGCGTGAAGATGCTGTTGCCATCAATCTGGGCAATAAGCACTTCAATGCCCTCACCGGTGGAATCGCGCACGGAGCCGGCATGACCTTTGGCCTCGAAATGACAACGGCCGACCTTATCAAGTGGGTTGAATTTCGCGTCTCGGCCGTGACCTCGACGAGGCTCTACCGTCGGTTCGAAGCAGGCGCTTACATCCCCACTATTGGCGACGAAAATACGCACGCTCAGTTCTGGGTTACCTATCTTCGGAGGACAAAAGACAACTTTTACGGCATTGGCCCTCTCTTCCCGAAAGACTTCCAGACTAACTTCGACCAGGAACAGCGGTCCGTCAATGCCACTTTCTATCACGATTTCGCTAGCGGCTTACAGGCCGGCGTATATGCGCGAGTGGCAAACACCGGGACCTTCAACGGGGACGATCATAATGATATCCCGATGGATCAGCTCTACTCAGGAAACCCCAGCGTCGTACCGATTACTCGCTGGGCGCCGGGATTTCAAACGAACACCAAGATCTTCTCCTATGGTGTCTACGGTGAGTACGACCGGCGCAACGACGATCAGGGGCTGACCAAAGGCTTCTACCTCTACGGCCGCTTCGCATCGGCCGACGGATTGAACTATGACAACAATCCGGTCTTTCAGGATTACGGGTGGCTGGAGAGAGAGTTGGATGCTCGTGGTTACGTTCCCCTTTTCAGCGACAGGACTTCACTGGCGGTGCGTGCTTACAGTGACCTGAAATCACCCAAGGGTGGGAGCCAAATACCATTCTACGATTTGGCGATTGTGGGAGGCCGCTCCTATGTGCGCGGATTCCCGGACTACCGGTTCCGGGGCAATAACAGCCTGCTCTTTTCGGGCGAACTGCGCCAGACGGTGTGGCGGAGAACCGAAAATCAGGGACTCGACGTCTTTGGGTTTGCCGATGTCGGACAGGTGTGGGGGGACAACCGTTCGAAGACTAATCCGGCGGTCATCCAGAACGATGATTTCGATTCCAGGAATTGGCGTACGGGTGCAGGAGGTGGCGTCCAATACCGGATATCGAAGAGCTTTGCCGCTCGCGTCGAACTCGGACATAGCAATGAGCGAAACATGATCTATTTCTCGTTCACTCATGGTTTCTAGGCAGGGCTCAAGGAGACTGTTGCGAAAATTATCCGGGATTCTGCTCCGGGCATCCCGCAGGGATGCGAGAAGGTAGCCAGGGGCCAGCGAAGCGCAGCCCCTGGAATCGAGCCCAAAACAAGGACCGCGTCCTGGAAGGACGCCAGACAAACGGGTGAGTCTATCGCGAGAGGTCTTGCGACCCTTCAGGGCGCAAGGGTGTTCCGACGCGCATTCCAGGGGCTGCGCTTCGCTTGCCCCTGGCTACCCTCTCGCATCCCTAAAACGGGATGCGGGAGACGCGAACCGCAAAAGGTGATTTATGAAAGCAATGAGAGTGAGCGGCGCACAAGACGGTCCCCTACTCATCGAGGCTGCTCTCTCTCAACCGCAACTCGGAGACGGCGAGTTGTTGATTCGCGTCCGCGCCACTGGTAACGCCTACCGAACTACTCTGGTATCCCACCACGCACACAAAAGAGGGAGGCCACGCAGAGAGGCGGTCCCTGGCATGAGTTCTCGGTGTCATCGCGCCTGCCCCTACAACGTCGCGGAATGAGCATGAAATCCAAATCACGCGAGACATGCCGAAAATCAGCAATTGCTGAAATCGGTCGCGATCCAGTAGTTAGAAGATAAGGAATTCAACCAGTTACAGGTGGAGCAGGACTTGCATTCGCTCTTGGCGAGATCATCATGAAGCTGGCCAATTCAAACACACGATCTTTAGGGCTATGGTTGGACGTTTCTAAACCAAAAAGAATGGTTTTGATTTTGGGAGTCGTCCTTTACGTGATTCTGCCCTGCACACGCCCAAACCGACGAATTGCAAAAACAACTGCAACAGCTGAAGCAGCAATACGAGCAGACAACGCGCGAATTACAGGAACGGATCACCGCCCTGGAAGTGCAGATCAGGAAAGAGAGCGAAGCCAGGCAGAATCCGCAAGGCAAAAGGTGTTGTGTCGGCATCCGAGATGGCCGCGCAGGAGGCAAAGAAGGCTGCACTCGGACAATCAAGTCAAAATGATCAGACGCTTCAGGGACAGGTGCCCGCGGCGCCAACCTACGACCAACTGAGGGATGCAGAGACGAAGATCGAGAGGCTGGAAGAGCAAGTGAAGGCCTTCGAATTCCATGGGTATTTTCGGGCTGGCTACGGCTTAAACAGCAAGGGGGGACAGCAGGTCGCATTTCAAGCCCCCGGAGCTGACGCGAAGTTCCGGCTGGGTAATGAGGCCGAGACATATGCGGAACTCATCTTTGTAAGCAACTGGTTGAATCCGGAGCACGATACCAACAAGGTCTGGATGAAGACACAGTTTCTGGTTGAGGCAAACACCACGAACTCCGCCAATTATGCGAATTTCATTGGAGGGATTGGCAACGATCAGTTCCGTCTGCGTGAAGCCTTCGTTCAGGTAGGAAACCTGATAAAGAGCCAGCCGGAAGCCAAATTCTGGGCCGGCGAACGCTATTACCGTAGGTACCAGGCCCACATCGATGATTTCTACATTCTTGATACGAGCGGCTATGGCGGAGGAGTCGAGGATGTGAACGTCAAGATAGGCAAGATGTCGGTCGCTTACCTGGCAGGTGCGCGAGCCGACGTGATTACCGAAGACGGGAACTACGCCAAGAGTAACATTGATGTGCGTCTCTATGATGTCAAGGTGCCTGGCGGAAAATTCGGTGCGTGGTTCGATTTTGCACGAGCGCCGGGCGGCACGACACAGACGACTGGCGTGACCATTCCCTCAACAAATGGATTTGCCTTCGGGATCGGTCATCAACGCCTGGAATGGCAAGGTGGCTACAACTGGTTTTCAATTCAATACGGAAAGGGAGTCGCCAGCAACTTCGGCACGTCGATCGACGACCCGACTGCCTTTCTCAAGAGCTCAGAGAGGTTCCGAGTCGCAGAGCACATGCTTCTCCAACCAAACGACAAGTTCGCCATCATGCCGCTCTTTATCTATCAGCAGTCGCGGGATGGCAGACCTGGCAGTGGGTGGAACCGATGGTCTCGTTTGGCGCAAGGCCTGTCTTCTTCTTTAGCGACTATCTCTCACTGGCGGTCGAGGGCGGCGTCGATCACACGCACAGCGGTAACGGTCTGTACGACGGCTGGCTGCAAATTTGACCAGGGGCCGGCCGGAAGTTCTTGCGCCCTGTATCGAGTCTTTCTGACGTATGCAAGCTGGTCGGACGGCCTTCCGGCTTCGTCGGCGGAGTTCCGTTTCGCGATCGAACGAGTGGCTTCACCTACGGAGTGCAAGCCGAATCGTGGTGGTAACGCGACCATCTCGGAGTAGAACAATGTATACAAATGCTCAAGTCGTGTCGGCTGCACATGCGAGAAGCACAGGTTTCGTCTATATCGCAGCCATGATGCCGCCCTGGGAGGACTGCTTTTTGGATTTGATACGGCCGCCATCTCCGTCATCATTTTCATCAAGAAGGAGTTTGCTCTGTCAACATTTCCTCAGGCACTGGTCGTGAGCATGGTGCTGGTTGGAGCGGCACGGCGGAGGCCGCCTGTCAGACCGTTTGGGCCGGAGGGTCACTCTGATTGTTACCTCCATCATCTTTATGTGTGGAGCCCTCATATGCGCGCTGGCAGGTCTTCAGCATCTTGCTCGTCGGTAGAACTATTGTGGGCCTGGGAATCGGACTCGCCTCAACCACGGTCGTATCTCGGAAGTCTCTCCTGCAAAGGCACGCGGCTGGTTAGTCTCTCTTTTCCAATTGGCGGTAACGGTGGGTATTCTCGCAGCGTACCTGGTCGACTACGCCTTTGCCGACAGCGGAGGATGGAGATGGATGCTTGGCCTGGCGATTATTCCAAGCCTCCTGCTGGGGTTCGGGATGTTCTTTATGCCCGAGATCGCTGGCTGGCTAGCATAGCATGTCGACACGGCCCGCAATCCTCATTGATTCGCGGTACCGCCGATATCGCGTCTGAGTTTCAGGAGATTCAAGGCACTCTTTCAGAGACGACTCACCGTGGGAGTTGGTCGATCTTTGACTCCTGCAGTTCGCCCAGCGTTGATTGTCGGCATAGGATTGGCCGTCTTTCAACAAGTCACGGGATCAACACGATCATCTACTACGCGCCGACCATTATCCAGTCTGCGGGTGTTTCATCCGCTTCGGTCGCAATTCTCGCTACGGCGGGGATCGGTGTCGTAAACGTCATATGACTGGTCTCCATGTGGCTGGTAGACCGTGCAGGGCGGAGGCCACACTGTTGACCGGAACGGCCGGTATGGTTGTCAGTTTAGGCATCCTTGGGCTGGCTTTTGAGATGCGGCGGCGCCGGCTTCCCGGATCGCTGTCATCACGCTAATGGCGTATAGCATCATTCGCAATCAGTCGGCCCATTTCGTCATTGAGAAATCTCCGTTGAGAATCAGGGTGTTGCCCAGGGCACCGCGGCAACAGCCAATTGGGCTGCGAATTTCGCGGTCTCTTTGACCTTTCTTTCCTTGATCGAGGCCGGAATGGACATTCTGGTGCTACGGACTTCTCGCTCTCTTATCATGGGCCTCTATTATCTCGTGCCTGAAACGAAGGGGCGAACCCTCGAGGAGATTGAGAGGTCCTGGAGGATTATTCAAACCACCGAAACCGCGTGAGGTTGTCCGGTATACTGTGGGCCAACCATTAAGTGAGGAGCTAAGATGATATTACTCGCGGAGACATCGGTGGCACAAAAACAGATGGGGTCTATTCGGACGGCGGCGGGCCGCACGCGCCACTCCTTCAGGCTGAGGTACACAGTGCAGATTATCCCAGTCTGCAAGCTCTCGTGGAAGAGTTCCTCAAGACGGTCAAGACGCCGGTCGACCGAGCCTGTTTTGATGTCGCCGGACCAGTCATCGACGGGCATGTGAGGGTGACCAATCTGCCCTGGGCGGTGGATGAAGCATCGCTCACAAAGGATCTCAAGCTCAAGTCCGTCCGGCTGATAAATGATCTCGAGGCTGTTGCCCGGGCAATTCCCATTCTCAGGCCAAGCGATGTTCGCACGCTGAATGCCGGTCAGCCCGTCAAGAATGGTGCGATCGGCGTCGTTGCGCCTGGTACCGGGCTCGGCGAATCATTTCTGACGTGGGACGGATCGAAGTATGTCTCTCACAGCTCCGAAGGCGGGCATTCAGACTTCTACCGACGGATGACCGACAGATCGGACTCCTCCGCTAAATGCTAGGCGATACAACCATTGCAGTTTCGAGCATGTTTGCTCTGGAATCGGGATTCCAAACATCTATGACTATCTCAAAACCGTCGAACAGATCCCTGAGAACACCGAAGTCGCCGAATTGATCTCTTCCGCAGCGGATCGCACCGCAGTCATCGTTGAATCCGCTATCAAGCCACAAAATCCGAGCAGGTTGTGCGCGGCCACAGTAGACACGTTCGTTTCGATTCTGGCGAGCGAGACGTCCAATCTGGCGCTCAAGGTGCTCGCTACGGGCGGTGTCTACCTTGCCGGCGGTATCCCTCTGCACATGCTGAAAGTGCTTGAGGGTCCTGGCTTCATGCGTTCTTTCAAGCGGAAGGGCCGCTTCGCTGAGCTTCATGGAACATACACCGGTCCACATCATTCTCACTCGCGCTGCTTTACTCGGATCTGCCGCATATGGGCTCGAAAGCCTGAAGGAGGAAGCGTAAGGATGTCCCCGACAAAGACCGCAGAACTGCCCGTCGTCTACGCTGCCAGGCACGGTGAAACGGTTTGGAGCCTGACGGGCCAGCACACCGGGCTTACTGATTTGCCTCTGACTGAGGCCGGCGAGCGGAATGCACGACTACTCTCATGAGCCGCTAAGCCGGCCTGCAATTCGCGAGAGTCTTCACCAGCCCCCTCCGTCGCGCCGCGCGAACCTGTGAGCTGGCCGGTTTTGAATCTGTGGCTGAAGTCGACCACGATCTCGTCGAGTGGGACTATGGCAAATACGAAGGTCGCCGCACAGCCGAGATCCATGAAGAACGCCCAGACTGGCAACTGTTCCGCGACGGCGCCCCCGGGGGCGAATCGCCGGAGCAGGTCGCTGAGCGCGCTGACCGCGTGGTCAAACGTCTGCGAGGGTTGCCAGGGGATATTCTACTTTTTTCCAGCGGGCATTTCCTGCGAGTGCTGGCGGCGCGCTGGGTTGGTATCGAAACATTCGGCGCCAGGTCGTTGATGTTGAGTACTGCGAGCCTGAGCGCGCTGGGCTATGAACACAGTCTTGATCAACCGGCTATCAGACTGTGGAACGAGACCAGACACCTACTTACTCAAAATGGAACCCACAAGTAACAACGGGCAATAACTTAGGAGATCAGATGAGAGCAACACAACTACTTCATGACCTTGGCCAGAGTCTCTGGCTGGACAACATTACACGCGATCTTCTGGATAGCGGTACGCTCAAGGAATATATCGAAGAGCTGTCAGTGACGGGGCTCACCTCGAATCCGACGATCTTCGATCATGCAATCAAGAACAGCACGGCCTATGACGCGGCGATCTCTAAAAGCCTGGCGAAGGGCGAATCAGCAGAGGACCTTTTCTTCGAACTTGCACTGGAAGACCTCACCCGGGCTGCGGACCTCTTTCGACCGATTCACGAAAAGTCGAATGGAGTGGACGGATGGGTGTCATTGGAAGTGTCCCCTCTTCTGGCCCACGACACAGCAAGTACGCTGGCTGCGGCCAAAGATTTGTTCGCGCGGGCGGCGCGCCCGAATCTCCTGATCAAGATTCCCGGGACAAAAGAGGGTCTTCCCGCAATTGAGGAGGCAATCTTTTCGGGGATACCCATCAATGTCACCCTCTTGTTCTCCCGCGAGCATTACCTGGCTGCCGCCGAAGCATTTCTCCGAGGCATCGAGCGACGCATCGATGCCGGCCTCAACCCGAATGTCGATTCAGTAGCATCGGTCTTCATCAGCCGCTGGGACGGGGCGATCGCGAACAAGACGCCCGAAGAGCTGCACAACCGACTTGGCATTGCTATCGCGAAACGTACCTACAAGGCAGCGCGCACTCTTCTCAGTTCGCCGCGCTGGCACGCGTCTACAACCTCGGCGCTCGTCCGCAACGTTTGTTGTGGGCAAGCACTGGAACCAAGGATCCCAAGGCCTCGGATATTCTCTATATCAAGAGCCTCGCTGCGCCTTTCACTGTGAACACGATGCCTGAGGGAACCTTAAAGGCCCTCGCGGCTCACACCGAATTGGGCGAGTTGCTGCCTGCAGATGGTGGTGACTGTGAAGAGGTGTTGGCTGAGTTTGCCACGGCGGGCATCGACGTCGACGCCCTGGCCGCCCAGCTTCAGGATGAGGGAGCCAAATCATTTGTCGGTTCGTGGAATGATCTCATGGCAGTGATTTCTTCCAAGAGCCGAGCATTAAAAGCCTCCAGCTAAGAGCTGAGAGACGTCGCATGACATGAGATGAAAGGAAGAAAAGCATGACAGGGACAGTCAAGAATCAACCGGGGGGCAAGAGCCAGGCGTGGAAAGCGCTCGAAGCGCATTACAAAAAAGTGTCGAAGCTGCATCTGCGCGACCTTTTCGCAAAAGACCCGAAACGCGGCGAGCGCATGGTGGTCGACGGCGTCGGCCTCCACCTGGACTACTCCAAGAATCGCATTACCGAGGAGACACTTCAGCTCCTTCTCCGGCTTGCTGAGGAAGCCGATTTGAAAGCTCGAATTGAGGCGATGTTCCGCGGGGAGAAGATCAACCTCACCGAGAATCGAGCGGTGCTCCACACCGCGCTCCGCGCACCGCGCGGCACATCCATTGTCGTCGACGGCGAGGATGTAGTGCCGAAAGTTCATGCCGTGCTTGACAAGATGGCCGATTTCGCAGATCGCGTTCGCAGTGGTGCGTGGAAGGGTCATACAGGAAAACGCATTCGCAACATCGTCAATATCGGGATTGGCGGCTCCGATCTCGGGCCGGTCATGGCGTACGAAGCGCTCAAGCATTATAGCGAGCGGGCCATGACATTCCGGTTTGTCTCGAACGTCGATGGCACCGACTTCGCTGAGGCTGTGCGGGATCTGGATGCGTCCGAAACGCTCTTCATCGTCTCATCGAAAACGTTTACCACGTTGGAGACGATGACCAATGCCCGCACAGCTCGGGCCTGGTCACTGGCAGCGCTCGGAAACGACGAGACGTCGGTCGCAAAGCATTTTGTGGCTGTTTCGACGAACGCGGCGGAGGTGTCGAAGTTCGGCATCGATACCACAAACATGTTCGAGTTCTGGGATTGGGTTGGCGGTCGCTACTCGATGGATTCGGCGATCGGCCTCTCGACGATGGTCGCCATTGGCCCGGATCACTTCCGTGCCATGCTGGACGGCTTCCACCAGATGGATGAGCATTTCCGGACCACACCCTTCGAGCGCAACCTGCCAGTACTGATGGGGCTGCTGGCCCTTTGGTACAACGACTTCTTCGGTGCGCAGACTGTCGCCGTTCTGCCGTACGAGCAATACCTGAAGCGATTTCCGGCATATCTGCAGCAGTTGACGATGGAGAGCAACGGGAAGCACGTCAGCGTGGACGGAACCGAGGTGACACAGCAAACCGGCGCCATCTACTGGGGTGAGCCGGGAACGAACGGGCAGCATTCGTTCTACCAGCTGATTCATCAGGGGACCCGGTTGATTCCCTGCGACTTCATTGCCTTTGCTGAATCGCTCAATCCGCTTGGCCGGCATCACGATATGCTCCTGGCGAATGTCTTCGCCCAGACGGAGGCGCTTGCGTTCGGGAAGACGCCTGAACAGGTGAAGGCCGAGGGTACAACGGATTGGCTCGTGCCGCACCGGGTCTTCACCGGCAACCGGCCTTCGAACACGATTCTTGCGAAGCGGCTTACGCCGGAAGTCCTCGGCAAGCTGGTTGCCCTCTACGAACACGCTGTCTTCACCCAGGGCGTCATTTGGAACATCGATTCATTCGACCAATGGGGTGTCGAGCTCGGCAAGGTGCTGGCTCAGCGCATTATTCCGGAGCTGGAGAGCAAGGAAGAGCCGACGCTCAACCATGACAGTTCGACCAATAACCTGATCCGTCGATATCGAGAAATGAAGGAGTCATCATAATGACGATCGGCTATGACAAACCGCTTTATCTTCTGCCCTACGACCACCGTGGCTCATTCGAGACGAAGATGTTCGGATGGCACGGTGATTTAAGCCCCGCGCAGACGGCCGAAATTGCCGCTGCCAAGGAGGTGATCTACGACGGCTTCAAGGCTGCCGTGGAAGCCGGTGTGCCAAGGGAAAAAGCCGGCATCCTGGTAGACGAGCAATTCGGCGCCGCCATTCTCCGCGATGCGGCGGCGCGGGGCTTCACAATTGCCTGTCCTGCCGAGAAGAGCGGGCAGGAGGAGTTCGACTTCGAGTACGGCGCGGACTTCGCCACACACATCGAAGCCTTTCATCCAACCTTCTGCAAGGTACTGGTGCGCTACAACGCGGAGGGTGATCAGGCATTGAACCGGCGTCAGTCAGCGCGCCTTAAGCAGCTGTCTGATTATCTGCACAGCAAGGGCGAGAGCCGGTTCATGTTCGAACTGCTGGTGCCACCGGAGAAATCGCAGCTCGAGAAGCTCAAGGGAGATAAGAAGGCCTACGACCTGGAGCTTCGCCCCAGGTTGATGGCGCAGGCCATCCTGGAGCTTCAGGACGCCGGCGTCGAGCCGGATGTCTGGAAGATCGAAGGGCTCGACCGTCGCGAGGACTGCGAAAAGATGGTGGACGCAGCACATCGCAACGGCCGTGACCACGTCGGCTGCATCGTTCTGGGCCGCGGTGAGGACGAGAAGAAGGTGCGCGAATGGTTGACGACGGCAGCCGGAGTTACGGGGTTCATCGGTTTCGCTATAGGCCGGACGGACTTCTGGCAGCCTCTCGTTGACTTCAGGGCGAAGAAAACCACACGCGAAGCTGCTGTCGCCGCAATAGCCAGCCGCTATCAGGAGTTTGCCGACATTTTTGAGTCTGCTCGCGCTGATGCGGCCAAGGGTGGCCGCCGACTAACCGAAGAGTAGGTCAACGATTTCTTTTGAACCAGGAGAGGTTATGCAACTTGGAATGGTAGGGCTCGGCAGGATGGGCGCCAACATGGTGCGGCGCCTGCTAAAGAATGGCCACAGTTGTGTTGTCTTCGACAGGTCGCCCGAGGCCGTGAGCAGCCTGGCCAGGGAGAAGGCGATCGGAGCCGCCTCGCTGGCAGACCTGGTAAAGAAGCTCGCGAAACCGCGGGCAGTCTGGCTGATGGTTCCAGCGGCAGTTGTGGACGAGACCATTGCTGATCTTCTGCAGCTGCTCGACGCAGGAGATATTCTCATCGACGGCGGGAATTCCTATTACGTGGACGACATACGGCGCGCAAAGGAGCTGGCGCCAGGAGGCATCCACTATGTCGACGTGGGTACGAGCGGTGGGGTGTGGGGACTGGAACGAGGCTACTGCATGATGATTGGCGGCGAGGCCGACGTGGTCAAACACCTCGATCCAATCTTCGCAACACTGGCGCCGGGTGCGGGTGAGATTGCGCGCACGCCGGGGCGGGAGAAGCCTGAAGGGACTGCCGAACAGGGTTACTTGCATTGCGGTCCAAGTGGCGCCGGCCACTTCGTGAAGATGGTGCACAACGGGATCGAATACGGGATTATGGCCGCCTATGCCGAGGGGTTGGGCGTGCTGCGTTCCGCCAATGTCGGGAAGCAGCAGCACGGAATTGACGCCGAGACCACGCCCTTGCGTAACCCCGAGCATTATCAGTATGACCTCGATCTCACTGACATCGCCGAGGTCTGGCGGCGCGGCAGCGTGATCGCATCCTGGTTGCTGGATCTCACGGCGACAGCTCTCCACGAAAATCCTACTCTTTCGAATTTCGCCGGCCGAGTCTCAGACTCGGGCGAGGGCCGCTGGACGATCACGGCTGCCATTGACGAGGCAGTGCCAGTCCCGGTTCTGACTTCTGCTCTCTTCGAGCGATTCGAATCACGGGGGGAAGCAGCTTTTGCGGACAAGCTCTTGTCTGCCATGCGCTACCAATTTGGTGGACACCTGGAGAAGGCAGCCGAAAAGTCATAGCTGGAAGGAGGCACCATGAGTAATCTGCACTCGGAGGCGCTGGTTTTCTTCGGCGCGACTGGGGATCTTGCTTACAAGAAAATATTTCCAGCGCTGCAAGCGATGGTCAAGCGCGGGCATTTGAATATGCCGGTCATCGGTGTAGCCAAGTCCGGCTGGAATCTGGAACAGTTGCGGGCACGGGCGCGTGACAGCGTAGAGAAGCATGGCGGGCTCGATCCGGCGGCTTTCGAGAAACTGTGCGGGTTGCTGCGGTACATTGATGGTGACTATGGAGACCGAGCAACATTCGAGGCGCTTGACAAGGAGCTGCAGGGGGCCCAGCGCCCAGCGCATTATCTGGCTATTCCGCCTCTTCTGTTCGGAGCGGTAGTCGAACAGCTGGCGAAATTGGGCAGTGCCAAGGGTGCTCGGATCATTGTCGAAAAACCTTTCGGGCACGATCTCGAGTCGGCGCGCGAACTGAACAAGATTCTGCTTGGCGCTTTTGACGAAGGAGATATCTTTCGCATCGACCACTATCTGGGTAAGCGACCGGTGAACAATCTGATGGTCTTTCGCTTCGCGAACACATTTGTCGAGTCGTTCTGGAATCGCAACTATATCGAGAGTGTGCAGATCACCATGGCGGAGGACTTCGGTGTCCAGGGGCGAGGAGCCTTCTACGATGCTACAGGCGCGATTCGCGATGTGGTTCAGAATCATCTTTTTCAGGTTCTCTCACATCTGGCGATGGAGTCACCAGCCAGACTCGACAGCGAATCTATACGTGATGAAAAGGTCAAGGTACTAAAGGCGATCGCGCCAATCGATGAGAAGAACCTGGTACGAGGCCAGTTCTACGGCTATCGCGACGAGAAGGGAGTAGCACAGAATTCGCTCGTCGAAACCTTTGCCGCATTGAAGCTGGAGATCAACTCCTGGCGTTGGAAAGGTGTTCCATTCTACATCCGTGCGGGGAAGTGTCTGCCCGTGACCTGCACAGAAATAGTGGGCCGCTTCCGCAAGCCTCCCTCACTTATCTCTACCGAGGCTCTCAAGGAGAATCAGTTGCGTCTCCGTCTCAATCCTGAGATGACAATTGCCATGGGAATGATGGTCATGGACCCAGGGGAAGAGATGGCCGCGCAGTCGGTTGAGATGGTGGCGAGCAGTCTGCCTCACCCTGGTGAGATGGACGCTTACGAAAGGGTCCTGGGATCCGCCATGGAAGGAGACTCGACCCTGTTCGCACGGGAAGACTACGTTGAAGAGGCGTGGAGGATTGTCGATCCGGTGCTGAAGAACGGGACACCGATCTACGGATACGAAACGAATACCTGGGGACCCGTTGAGGTTGAGCGGGTGACACCGCCGGGAGGATGGTGCAATCCAACAATCGGTCAAGAGAAACTCACGCTTGCAGACCATGCCGCGTAAGAATTGCCGGCGATTCGCAAGCAGAAGGGGCCTGGAGAGCCATTAGATAAGTGAGCAACAATGTCAAGGAGAGAACATGCGTCTCGGAATCGCCACTGATCACGGTGGGTTTTTGTTGAAAGAGCAACTGCTTCTGCAACTCCGCGAGGCAGGTCATGAGGTCGTAGACTTCGGTGCTCATAGCCTGGAGTCGGGCGACGATTATCCCGATTTTGTGATCCCACTTGCCCGGGCGGTGGCGGCAGGTGAGGTTGAGCGCGGGGTAGCAGTTTGTGGCAGCGGTGTGGGCGCGTCAATCTGCGCAAACAAGGTTCACGGCGCGCGAGCTTGCCTGATCCTCGACCATTTCTCTGCGCGCCAGGGCGTCGAGGATGATCATATGAATATCCTTTGTCTGGGCGGCCGCGTTGTCGGCCCGTCCACCGCCTGGGACCTTGTCGAGGCTTTCCTGGCGGCCCAATTCAGTCAGGCCGAACGCCACCTGCGCCGTCTGGCCAAGGTCGCTTTACTGGATACGCAGTCCGCCTACACTAAGAGATTAGACAGGAGATAGCCATGAGTGTTTCACAAGTCATATCTCCCTCGAGCGACGCGAAACCTGGTCAACTGTGCATCAACACAATTCGCACGCTTTCGATCGATGCAGTGCAGCAGGCCAAGTCGGGCCATCCCGGCACGCCGATGGCGCTTGCGCCTCTGGTCTATACGATCTGGAACCGGGTGTTGCGCTTCGATCCGCAGGATCCGATCTGGCCGAATAGGGATCGCTTTGTACTCTCGAACGGCCATGCTTCGATGTTGCTCTGGTCGGCTCTCCATCTCAGCGGGACACGCGCCGTGAACGCTGAATATGAAAGGCTCGGGCAGCCCTCGGTGACGCTCGACGACATTCGCCGGTTCCGCCAACTGGACAGCAAGGCGCCTGGTCACCCCGAGTACCACTGGGTGTCGGGAGTCGAAACCACAACCGGGCCACTGGGGCAGGGCGTTGCGACTAGTGTTGGGATGGCAATCGCGGGGAAGTGGCTCGCGAGCCGCTACAACCAGCCCGGATTCGACATCTTTGATTACAACATTTATTCGGTCTGTGGTGATGGCTGCCTGATGGAGGGCATTTCGCATGAAACGGCATCGCTGGCCGGTCACCTGGGCCTCGACAACCTCTGCTGGGTCTACGACAACAACCACATCACGATCGAAGGCAGCACGCGCCTGGCATTCACCGAGGATGTTGCGGCTCGCTTCCTGGCGTATGGCTGGAATGTCCTGCGGATTGGCGACGCTAACGATTGTGAGCGCATTGAACAGGCGCTGGAAATCTTTCGAAAGACGAAGGGGCGCCCTACGTTCATCATTCTGGACAGCCACATCGGCTACGGCTCACCGCACAAGGTGGACACCGCAGCGGCTCACGGTGAGCCGCTCGGCGAGGATGAAGTCCGGCTCGCGAAACGCAGCTACGGGTGGCCCGAGGATGAAAAGTTTGTTGTTCCAGATGAGGTCTACGAGCATTTCGCTGCCGGCATTGGCGCGCGTGGTGCGGGTTTGCGGCGCGAGTGGACGGAGCTGTTCGAAGGATATCGATCCAGGTATCCCGAGCTGGCGAACGAAATCGAGCTCATGCAACGAAGGGAGCTCCCGGCAGGATGGGATCATGAGCTTCCCGGTCTTTCCGGCCGATGCAAAGGGTATTGCCGGACGGGACGCGTCGGGCAAGGTGTTGAACCAACTCGCACAAAACATCCCGTGGTTTCTCGGCGGTTCTGCCGACCTCGGGCCGTCGAACAAGACCACTCTGACGTTTGCCGGTGCGGGAGATTTCCAGGCAGAAAGCTCGAATGGGAGGAACCTGCATTTCGGGATTCGCGAGCATGGGATGGCCGCGATTGTGAATGGACTATCGCTGTCGAAGCTTCGGCCATTCGGTGCATCGTTTTTCATCTTCAGCGACTATGCGCGCCCTGCAATCAGGCTCGCGACGCTGATGGAATTGCCAGCTCTCTTCGTCTTTACGCACGACGCCATGGGCGACGGGGAGGATGGTCCTACCCACCAGCCGGTCGAGCACCTGATATCCCTGCGTGCGATACCTGGACTGATCACACTGCGGCCGGGCGACGCCAACGAGGTGGTTGAGGCCTATCGTTACATCGTGCAATTACGCCACCAGCCTGTGGTGCTGGTGTTGTCGCGCCAGCCGCTTCCTACGCTGGACCGGAGTAAGTACGCGCCAGCCTCGGGTGTCGCGCATGGAGCCTATGTGCTGGCTGACGCGCCGGGCGGCGACCCTGAAGTAATCCTCATTGCCACGGGCAGTGAAGTCAGCCTGGCAGTCGATGCCCACGAGAAGTTGCTCACTGAAGGCATTCGCTCGCGTGTCGTGTCCATGCCCTCCTGGGAAATCTTCGAGCAGCAGACCGAAGAGTACCGGAACAGCGTCCTGCCGCCGAAAGTGAAAGCACGTGTCGCCGTGGAGCAGGCTTCAACTCTTGGGTGGGAGCGATATGTTGGACCGTCGGGTCAGGTAATCGGCATGAAGACGTTCGGAGCTTCGGCCCCGCTGAAGGAGTTGCAGAGGAAGTTTGGGTTCGAACCGGACCAGGTGGTCGCAGCTGCAAAGAAGCAACTAGGCAGGAATTGAGTGGCAGTTGCAACGACCCTTTCGCCGCACGTCCATGCCCCTATAATCTCGCGTCAGGCCGCTCCAATTCAACGCTGTATTTGCGCCACCGTGTAGGGGCAGGGCTTGTCCCTGCCCGCCCGGTGCCGTCCGGCACCGGTAACGATCCCGACCATAACGCATGAGTACCCGCGCCGACGGCGCGGGCCGGGGCAGGGACGAGCCCTGCCCCTACAAGGTCGCGGACATTGCCCTGGAACTCCCTCGAACAAAATGCGCCGATTTCCTTCGCTTTCATGTGAGCCATTCGCAGCATTGGTTACAATGTCAACCGGCCGACGTACCAAGGTGGACCCCACACGAGGTTGACAGATGCAACTAATAAGGACGCTTCTCGAGCAGCAGCCGCTGATGGCGCTGTTCCTGACGATCGCGATTGGTTATCTGGTCGGTGAGATCAATATCAAGGGTTTCTCTCTTGGTGTCGGGGCAGTCCTGTTTGTCGCTCTCGCCGTCGGATGGTTTGCGCCGAAGTCGGTCCCTCCGGCCATGGTGGGAACACTCGGACTCGCGCTTTTCCTCTATGCCGTTGGTATCCAGTGCGGAAAGGCGTTCTTTCTTGGCCTCGTGAGCGCGGAAGGACGGAAGGCAAACCTCGTCGCGCTGATCGGTGTCCTCAGCGCGGGAGCCGTGACCCTCGCGTTCGTCGGCGGGAAGGTCAAGCTCGGTCACGCCATTGGTTTGTTCGCGGGTTCCGGAACGAGCACTCCGGCACTGCAGGCGGCGATCCAGGCGCTCGGCAATGACGACCCCGCGGTTGGCTACTCGGTAGCATATCCGTTCGGCGTCGCGGGGCCGATCCTGTTTCTATATCTCGGCTTTCTGATCCTCAAGCCCCGCATCGCGCAGTCGAGCAGTACCCAGCAGGAAATCCTCGAGATTGCAATCCACAATCCGGAGGTTGTCGGCAAAAGCCTTCGAGAGGTGACGGGCGACCTTGCCCGTGGGGGTGCATATCGCCGCGGTGCGTGCAGACCAGACCAACAAGCCCGCATCACCGGAGATTATTCTCCACGACGGATGACGTAGTGCTCGCCGTGGGTCCGAACAAGGAATGGCTGGAGATGGCGCGGAAACAGCTCGGCGAGACGGCAGCCGGCCAGATTGCCCACGATCGCCGCGACCTGGACTATCTCCGCGTCTTCGCGTCGAGGCCCGCCGTGATCGGAAGAACACTCAGTGAGCTCGAGCTGCCGGATGGAATTCAGTACTCGGTGGTGCACGTCCGGCGTGGCGACAGCGACCTGCAAGGGCAGCAGGACCTCGTTCTCGAATTCGGCGACCGGATTGGCCTTCTCGCCAATCGCGCGAACTTCCCGGCGGTGCGTAAGTTCTTCGGCGACTCTATTACGGGAACCGCCGAGTTCAGCTATGTCTCAATCGGCCTTGGTATGGCGCTCGGTTTCCTGGTCGGGGTTATCCAAATACCAATCCCCAGTGGCGGCCCCAGTGTTGCGAAGATCGCCATCGGACTTGCAGGCGTGCTGCTTGTGGCACTCGTTCTCGGCAAGCTGCGTCGGACCGGCGGCCTGAGCTGGACGATCCCGATTTCCGCCATCCTGGTACTGCGAAACCTCGGCCTCACCATTTTCCTCGCACAGGTCGGCATGTCATCCGGATCGAAGTTCGTAGCCACGGTATCGCAGACAGGATTCCTGTTCCTCGGTTTGGGAGCTGTTACGGTGATGGCGTTGGTGGTTCCGATCATGGTGATTGGCCTGTACGTCTTCAAGATGTCGTACGACCAGGTGGCCGGGATCATTGCCGGTGCGTGTGGCAACCCGGCGATCCTCGCCTTCTCAAACAGGCTCGTGCCAACGGACCGAGTGGATATCGGCTATGCGATGATTCTCCCGGGAATGACGATCCTGAAGATCCTCTTCGTGGACATCGTCCCTATCTTCTTCGGCAAGTGAGAGCTGCGGCGTGGAACTAGTGAAGCGGCACCGACTGCCGCGCCAACGGCGCGACCTGAAATAGCCCGGGGCGAAGCCCCGGGTTCGTAGCGGAACCTGTGACCAAGCCCCAAGGGGCGCCGTTGGGAATTAGAGTCAAATGCTCGAAACGCCGCCCCGTTGGGGCTGCGCGCGTGATTGCTGGCGAATACCCAGGGCTTCGCCCTGGGCTGTCTCAGGTCGCGCCGTTGGCGCGCCCGGTTCGCAGTGAGGCGCAGTGAAAAGAGTCCTCCTGGCATCTTCCTGTAAGGGCTATGCGATTCCATAAGTTTCAGGCGCTTGGGAATGATTTTCTGATAGTTCATGAATCCCAACTGCCGTCCGGCGTGAGTCTCGGATCTCTCACCCGCAAGATCTGCGACCGCCACTTTGGTATCGGTGCCGACGGCGTCGAGATCCTTCTCGAAAGAGCGAAAAGCGGTGCCGACGTCGAGGTGCGCCTCTTCAACGCCGATGGCACGGAGACCGCAATTTCAGGCAATGGAACACGTTGTGTGGCCGCGTATTGTTATCTTTGCCTAAGCTTCCCCTCTCCGGAAATCAAAGTTGCAACCGGCGCAGGCATCAGAACAGTCTTTATTAGAGACAGAACCCCCGATGGCGGCCGTTTCGCCATGGAAATGGGAAAAGCGGTCCTGGAAAGCGAAGGGATTCCTGTCAATTTGCCGTCGCCCCTCGACCGCGTCATTGCAGAACGGCTCGAGATTGATGGCCAGATGGTCGAATTTACGGCGACTTCGATGGGCAACCCGCACTGCACGATCTTTGTTCCTGATTTCGAGACTATTGACTGGCGCTCGCTCGGCGCGTCAATTGAACGCCATTCGATTTTCCCGGAGCGCACCAATGTCGAGTTCGTTCGCGTTGTCAGCAGGCAGGAAATTGAGGCTCGGTTCTGGGAGCGAGGCGTCGGCGAGACTCTGGCATCGGGCACAGGTGCCTGCGGCGCTGCGATTGCCTCAATTCTCAATGACTTTACCGACCGGAGCGTGTCGGTGCGGACCGTTGCCGGCTCGTTGAAAGTGGACTGGCGGCCGGATGGGACGGTCCTGCAGACTGGCGAAGCCTATTCAGTCTTTCGTGGTGAGTGGACGTAATGAGAACCGAACCCGACGAACAACACCCGAGTGAGGAGGACTCGAAACTCGAGTTTAAGCGGCTCGCCGGTTTTGCCAATGCGGCTGAAGCCGGAATGGTTGGCGAGTTGCTCTCCAACAACGGCATTCGTGCGGTGCTCAAAGGTGCAAATTTCGGCGCGCTCGAGCCGCTTGTGCTGAGGGGTGGATTCTCGGAGATACAGCTTCTTGTAGCAGAGCCGGATTTGCCACGCGCTCAGCAACTCTACGAAGCATTCTTTACGCGCACGTCACCGCCGCTCGACGTCGCCGGAGAATCCATATCACCTGAGAAGGGATCACCTGAGACGGTTGAGCAAGAGAAGAGTTCGGCAACGCCGGGCTGACGCTCTGGTCGTGCTGACTACGACAGAGACTCAGAAGGATGGCGAGTGGCTGGCGCACCTGCTGGTCGAGCGCGGCCTGGCAGCATGCGTTCAAGTGCTGCCGCAAATGAAAACAGTCTACCGGTGGCAGGATCACGTCGAGCGGGCAAACGAAACGCTCCTCCTGATCAAAACGACGCGGGAAGCCTATCCAGATATCGAAGAGGTAATCAGACAGAACCATCAATATCAGACTCCTGAGATTCTGGCTCTTCCGGTGATTGCCGGGTCAAGATCCTACCTGGAATGGTTGATGGCGGCAGTCACGGCAAGGCCTCGAAGTGAGTGATTTGAAGTTGGATTAAAGTGTTACCGGCCCCAGACGGGGCCGGGCGGGCAGGGACAAGTGTCGGCGATGCATTCCTGCGCATCCGGACGTGCGGGCGGATAGTTAGCCGGTGCAAGCGAAACGCAGCCGGTTACTGGCATCGACGACAAAGAATCGCGTCCCGAAAGGGTCGCTGGACTGCCATACTAACGTATGCCATTTCGTTGTAACTCAGTATCTTGACGGCACGCTCTACGCAAGTCTCGTCCAGCGATATTCCAGGGCGCTGCGCTTCGCTTGGTTTCTCATCCGGTGGTTTCACCACCGGCTAATATCCGCGCGCACTTTCAGTGCGCAGGAACGAACACTGATCTCGCGTCAATAACAGACGCGGAGAAAGCGCTTCGGAGTCTTTTGCAACAGTCTACAAGCCCTGCCCCTACAATCTTTTCGAGACAACGCGGCAAGTGTAATCTGCTAAGAAGGGAGATTTCGTGCTAGAGTACTCAGCAACCCAACCAACAACATTCAAAGAACGGGAGACCAAGATGCGCGTGCTGGTAATCGAAGACGAGCATAAGATGGCCGATTTGATCAAGCGCGGCCTTGAAGAAGAGGGAATGGAGGTTGTCGTAGCGTATGACGGTGAAGCAGGCTTAAAGACGGGTCTTGGCGGAGGTCACGATCTCATTATTCTCGACCTCGGTCTTCCCGGACGTGATGGCCTCGAGGTATCTCGCGAGCTGCGAGCCGCCGGTAACAAAACGCCGATACTGGTTCTTACTGCTCACGACACGGTGGACATGAAGGTCAAAGGCCTCGACAGCGGAGCCGATGACTATCTGACGAAGCCGTTTGCGTTTGCCGAAATGCTTGCTCGCATCCGTGCGCTTCAACGCCGCAGCCAGTCGGAAGACACGACCAGGCTTCAAGTCGGCGATTTGACGCTAAATCTTATCTCGCGTCGCGTCACCCGCGGCAGTGTTGAGATGCAGCTCACGGGGAAGGAATTCGCCCTGCTCGAGTTCTTCATGCGACATCCGGATGAGATACTCTCGCGTGAACTACTCTCGGAAAAGGTCTGGGAGGAGACGTTCGACACTTTGACCAATGTAATCGACGTCTACATTAACTACCTGCGAAACAAGATAGACCGGAATTTTGAGCCCAAGCTGATTCACACGGTGCGTGGCGTTGGCTACATGCTCAAGACACCCGCCACCGAATCGCGCTTAATCTCAGAGACGAAGGCCTGAGCGCAGTTCCGCTGTCCCCTTCGCCCGGGGACAGCTCAGCTTGCAGATGCCGTCACTGCGTGAAAAACTGACGCTCTACTATCTTGCCATCCTTACCGCCGTTCTACTCATTTTCGGCGTAACAATTTATTTCTACCTCGTCCGGAGCCTTCTGAACATTGTTGACGAATCACTCGGCCACCGTGTGTCGATGATGGTCAGCAGGCTGTCGAGCACTGACGAAAGAACCGCCAGCCCCACTGAAGAGCACAGCGATCAGGCGATGATCAATCCACAGATCACGCAGATCATTGATGCTCACGGAAGGATTGTCGACGAAGTCGGGAGCACCAATCACCAGCTTCCGCCGGATATGGAGGCCCTCAACGCGCTCGAGTACAACAGAACGGCCTTCGAAACGCGCCGCCTGCCCTCCGGTGAATGGATTCGATTTGCCACCAGAAGGGCCAAAGATCCTGACGGAGACGTCTACTGGGTCCGCGCGGGCCAGTCCGTAAATCCGTTGCGGAAGGCGCGGCTCAAGCTCCTCCTGCTGATCGGCGTGGCCGTTCCGGTGGTTCTTCTCCTTGGCAGCTACGGCGGTCTCCTGCTGGCCAATCAGGCTCTGAGACCGGTTGACAGAATCACGCGTGCAGCAGAACAGATAGGCGCCGGTGACCTCACTGAACGAGTACCGCTGCCCGCCCGAATGGATGAGATTGGCCGCCTCGCAGCAACCTTCAACAACATGATCGCACGCCTTCAGGCCGCCTTTGAGCGCCAGAGGCAGTTTACGTCGGATGCCTCTCACGAGTTGCGCACCCCGCTTGCCGTAATGCGAGGCGATATCGAGATTGCACTCCGTCGAACGCGCTCAATAGACGAGTACCAGCAGGTCCTGACCTCGAATCTGGAGGAGATCATCCGTCTCTCGCGGCTTGTCGACGATCTGTTGACGCTGGCACGTGCCGATGTTGGAAGTACGGCGCTTCAACGCGAGCCTCTGTCGCTCGATAAGCTCTGCGGCGAGATGATTGACTACATTACACCGCTGGCCCAGATGCGGGAACAGCACCTCAGATACGACGGACCCGACTCGGAAGTCATGATCAATGGCGATATTCATCGCCTCAAACAGCTGCTGTTGAATCTGCTGGATAATGCGATCAAGTATACGGACTTCGGCGGTGACGTTACCTTGGGACTGAAACGTTCAGACCAGGAGGCGGTGCTCGTAGTCTCTGACACGGGACGGGGCATCCCAATGGAAGACATTCCGTTTATCTTCGAGAGATTCTTCCGTCACTCGCGGACGACGAGTGACCGCACGGCAAGTGGCTTTGGGCTCGGCTTGTCGATAGTCAAGTGGATCGTCGACTCTCACGGCGGGAAGATCGAAGTCACAAGCACTCCGGGTCAGGGAACAACCTTCACCGTTCGTTTACCTCTCATGCCTTTGCTGCCGCAATCACGTCCTGTTCGCGTCCTCGAGACCGACCTCGTTCGACAGAGTTAGTGCATCTGATATTCGCCGGCTTTGATCGGTTCCGGCGAAGATTGAGACGGTCCCGCTGATCCGGCAGGCGTGACACTCAGCCTGCGCCCGGTGATCAATCTCGCCCCACGCTGGTAGGTGAAATAGGACCAGGCCCACTCGAGCAGAACCACTATTCGATTTCGGAAGCCGATGAGGAAGAAGATGTGTACTCCGAGCCATGCCAGCCACGCGATGAAGCCGCTCAAGTGGACTTTGCCGATGACGGCGATGGCGCGACTGCGCCCGATCGTCGCCATGGTTCCCTTGTCGAAATACTTGAAGGGCTTGTAGTCCATGCCGGCAAGCTCGCGCATGATATTGTGCGCCGCCTGAGTTCCCATCTGCATGGCTACCGGGCTGACGCCAGGCAGCGGTTGCCCGGTCTGATAACTGAAGCTGGCGATGTCGCCGACGGCAAACGCCCGGTGAAAGCCGGGAATTGTCAGGTCGGGCTCGATTTCAATCCTGCCCATCCGATCCAGCGGGACCCCGAGAGTCTTCATGAGGGTGGTCATCTCGATCCCGGCTCCCCAGATGACCGTGGCGCTTCGAATCAGTTCATCGCCGAGACTGACGCCGTCCTGAGTAATGTTGGTCACCTTGGCATTGACCCGGACCTTGACTCCCAGTTCCTCCAGCTGCCTGACCGCGCTGGCAGACGAGATCGGGCGGGAAGGTAGTCAGAATTCGCGGGCCGCCTTCGAGAAGCAGGATCGTCGCCGCCTTGGAATCGATGGTCCGGAAATCGCGCGCCAGGACAAAGCGAGAGAGCTCTGCAACGGCGCCTGCAAGCTCGACTCCTGTCGGTCCGCCTCCAACGATGACGAAGGTCAACAGCTCACTCCTGCGTTCAGGATTCTCTTCCTTCTCGGCAGCCTCGAACGCAAGGAGCACCCGCCGCCGTATCTCGATGGCATCGTCGAGGTCCTTAAGACCCGGGGCGAACTTCTCCCATTCGTTGTGCCCGAAATATGTTGTGCGCCCTCCTGTGGCGAGGATCAGATAGTCGTAGGTGAACGTGCCTTCAGTTGTCGTCAGGGAGCTGGCCGCGAGATCCACGCCCGTGACTTCCGCAAGTATGACCGTTGTGTTGGCCTGCTTTCTGAGGACCGACCTGATCGGCGCAGCGATATTGGCGGGCGAAAGACCGGCCATGGCTACCTGGTAGAGGAGCGGCTGGAAGAGATGGTGATTCGTACGATCTATGAGGGTGACGCGAACAGCGGCATGCCGAAGCGTCTGGGCTGCAAACAAGCCGCCGAATCCTCCTCCTACTATGACTACGTGCGGTTTTTCAGCCATCGATTGGTTTTTAACCACAAAAGGCACAAAACCACAAAAGGTCTGAGTTGAGTTTTGTGTTTTTTGCGGTTACTCGTTACGCAGTGTCGTCCAGGACGCGCAGCACGATTCCAACCTCCTTCGTCGTCGGCTGCTTGCGAATCTCCTCCAGCGCTTTCTGCAGTTGCTTCTCTCGTACGCGATGAGTCAGCAGGACGATTTTCGCCTCGCCATCACCAGTGACGCCCTTCTGCGTGACGCTATGGAGGCTCACGCCGCTTCGGCCGAGGCGCATGGCCCAGGTCGCCGATAACACCAGGCGAGTCGAGCGTCTCGAGCCTGATGTAATAGGCATTTATGGTCTCGCCTATGGGAACCACCTCAGTTACATGGTCACCAATCTGTGGCTTGAAGTATCGCGCGAAATCCGGCAGCTTGAGCGCGCTTGCGAGATTGATCAGATCGCCAACCACCGCGCTCGCCGTCGGAAGACGTCCCGCGCCGGGGCCGGTCAGCATGATCTCGCCGACAGCGCTGCCGCTGATGAAGATCGCATTATTGACGCCTTCGACGCCCGCCAGCGGATGATGCAATGGTATGAGCATCGGATGAGCGCGCACGTCAAGCGCCTGTCCCGAGGCTCGCGTCGCAATGCCGATCATCTTTATCCGGTACCCGAACTCGGCGGCGAGGCGAATATCGAGATCGGTCAACTGGCTGATCCCCTGGCGATAGATGTTTTCAACCTCAACAGGCGACTGGAATGCCAGCGAAGAGAGAATTGCGATCTTATAGACGACGTCACGGCCTTCGATGTCGTCCGATGGATCAGCCTCGGCGTAGCCGCTGGCTTGAGCCTGCGATAGCGCCCGGTCAAATGACCATCCAGCCTGCTCCATCATCGTCAAAACGTAGTTGGTCGTACCGTTGAGAATGCCCGCCACGCGGCCGATACGATTCGCCTGAAGCCCGCGCTGAAGCGTCGAGATCAGGGGAATGCCGCCACCGACAGCCGCCTCGAAAAAGAGGGTCACGTTGTTGCGATGCGCAAGCTCGAAGATCTCCGGTCCGTGGCGCGCAATCAATTCCTTGTTGGCCGTGACCACATGCTTGCCATTGTTGATCGCCAGCTTGACGACCTCGAGTGCGGGAACGATTCCACCGGCTACCTCGACGATGATCTCGATGTCCGGATTGCTTGCCAGGCGGAATGGATCGTCGGTCAGCTCGAAACTGCTGAGATCGATTTCACGCGGCTTGTTGCGGTCGCGCACGGCAATGGAGCGAATCTCGAACTGAGGGTTATTGCGCAGCATCGTGACCACGCCTGTGCCCACCGTTCCAAGCCCGAAGATTCCAAGTCTTGTTGGAGATGTCATAAGAGTGCAAAGATTAACCGCGCGAAGGGAAGGGATGCAACCGGGCGCCGCATGAGATATCCTTGCGATGTGCGAATAACCCGAGTCTACACACGCAGCGGAGATGCCGGTCAGACCACACTCGTCAACGGCCAGAAGGTCAGCAAGGCAGACCCTCGAGTCGCCACGTATGGCGATGTCGATGAGCTCAACTCAGTACTTGGACTGGTGCGGGCCGAGAATAACGACGCAGAGCTCGATCAGCTGCTGGGCAGTATTCAGAATCAGCTCTTCGTGCTGGGAGCGGACCTCGCAAGTCCGATGGACATAGCTGTTCCGAGAATCTCGGCAGAGAACATAGGCGCTCTTGAGGAGGCCATCGATCAGTGCCTGGAACAACTGGAGCCGCTTAAAGAGTTTATTCTGCCGGGCGGCACGCGTGTCGCTTCGTTGCTTCACATGTGTCGGACAATCGCGAGAAGGGCTGAGCGGACCGTAGTCGCGCTCATGGAACGCGAAGAGATCAATCCGGAGGCGGTTCGATATCTCAACAGGCTATCGGATCTCCTCTTCTCGCTTGCGAGGCTCGCCAATCGGCGCTCTGGAGTCTCCGAGGAATCGGCAAACTTCAGCCAGAGGAAATAAGCCGATGGCCAACGTGACACGCGGCGACCTCTCAGTAGGGAGTGCAGGGCTTGTCGCCTGCCCGCCCGGCGCCGTCCGGCGCCGGTTACTCTATGGTGTACACGCACGATTCCCCGATGACCGCAACGGCACGGGACAAGGGCAGGGACAAGCCCTGCCCATACAGAGCAAGTGGCGCTAATAAAGCAATGAAAGAGGATAGTGGTTTAATGACTTGCGACTTGAAAATGGTCCGCCGCTTACTTCTGCCGCTCTGCGCCATCTCTTTAGTAGCTTGCCAGCGACCCGTCGCGACGCCCGCGCCGCCACCCTATCGCGTCTATGTCACAAATGAGGCGTCGGGCGACATCACGGTCATTGACCCGATCAAACAGGAGGCCGTGGCCACGCTGCCCCTCGGGAAGCGCCCACGCGGCATTCAGCCCAGCCCTGACAGGCTCTTGATCTACGTGGCTTTGAGTGGATCACCCTCTGCGCCGCCGGGCGTCGATGAAAGCAAGTTGCCGCCGCCCGACAAGACCGCCGATGGCATCGGTGTCTTTGATGTGCGGCAACAGAAAGTGACGCGCATTCTGCCGGGCGGTTCCGACCCGGAGCAGTTGGCGCTCAGCGGGGATGGCCGCCTGCTCTACGCTGCCAATGAAGACGCCGCCGCTGCTCAGCATTGTCGAAACGGCGACCGGCAACATCCTGAAGACGCTGCCGATGGGCACCGAACCGGAAGGCGTCACGCGCAGCCCCGACAATCGCTTTATTTATGCCACATCGGAAAACGACGGCACCGTCACCGTCATCAGCACCGCCACCAACGAGGCCGTGACGACATTCAAAGCCGGACGCCGGCCGCGCTCAGTCAGCTTCCTGCCCAATGGAACGCGCGCCTTTGTGACGAATGAAAATGACGGCACGCTCACGGTTGTCGACGCGCAAAACCACAAGCCGCTGCACGCAATCCCGTTGGGCGCAGAACTCAAACCGATGGGCCAGGCGATGTCAGCGGATGGAACAAAGCTCTATGTCAGCACGGGCCGAGGCAAAAAAGTCGTGGTAATTGACACAGCGACAGAGCAAGTCAGCGGCGCAGTCGAGGTCGGCGCCAGACCCTGGGGCCTGGCGCTGTCACCTGATGGCAAGCTGCTCTTTACCGCAAACGGCCCCTCCAACGATGTCTCGATTGTAGACGTATCAAATCTGACCGTCATCAAGAAGATCAAAGTGGGCGACCGTCCCTGGGGCGTAATTACACTGGCTCCGTAAGAAGCGCGGGAGCACCTTTTGCGAGCCAAGGCTGCCAGCCCATTCTCGCCTCTACCTCCATGCCAATAAAAAGATATACAAGATCATCTTATGATCTTGTTTTCTTAGGATGATCGCGGCTATGATCCCGCCTTCGATAGCCTATCCAGCAGGCTCAAAGAGGAATTTATGAGCGAGAATGCGCTAAAGCTAATTCAGCCTGTCTCGAAACGGGATCAGGTGGTCGCTTCGTTTAAGGCGGCGATTCTGGGTGGGTCATTCAACCGGGCGAAGCCATCGTCGAGAGCAAGCTTGCGCAGCAGCTTGGCGCCGGGATTCCTCTGGTCCGCGAGGCGCTCATCGAGCTGGAGCACATGGGCTACGTGCAGAGAGTCCCTTACAAGGGAACGACTGTTACCCGGCTTGAACGGAGCGATGTGGAGAAGATTTTCCGCCTGCGCTCGAGCTGGAATCGCTGGCCATTGAGTGGGCGAAGGAGCGTGTCAAGGCCGACGACATCGAGCACTTGCGCCGATCTACCGAGAAGATGAAAGAGGGTGCGCAGGCGCTCGACCTCGACCAGTTCTATCTAAACGACCTGGCCTTCCATCGCAAACTCTGGGAGATGTCAGGCAACGAATACCTGGTCGAATGCCTGGAGCGCATCGTTGTGCCGCTCTTCGCCTTCTTTTTAATGAAAGACCGCCGCAGCCCGCGAGTCGTACCTGCCAGCGCCGCCAAACATGAAAAGCTCGTTGAAGCGCTGCCCCGGCTGAGCAGGGTGAAATTGCGCGGGCTGATGCGAGAATCGTTACTCGGACTGGAAGACCGAGGTTCTTCAAAGCGGTACTGCCAAAAGAACTCGCGGCACCACTTTGATTCATTGATTCAAATGCGGCCTCGACAAACCGTAAAGCCGCCGGGTGCGCGGCTGACCCGGACCGCTCAACTGCTGGGATGTTGTCCAACCAATCCAAATCAATTTCTAGCGCGGCAGCATCCGTGCGCCACGCGGGGGTGCTCGTCTGCACGATCTTCCAACTAAGTCAAACGAAAGGAGAGGTTATGTCACCCAGTATCAAACCAGCTTCATACCGTCTGCTCATGGCTCTGTTAGGCACGCTGGTTGGCCTGTTCATCTCGTTGCTTCTGCGCAGGGATTGACCGGCCAAATCTCCGGCACGCTCACCGACGAGAACGGGGGCGCGGTGCCAAATGCCAGAGTCCAGGTCGCCAATCAAAAGACCGCGCTGGTGCGCGAGGTCATCTCCGATAACGAGGGAAACTTTGTGGTACCGGAGCTGCTGCCAGGCACCTATTCGCTCGTGGTGTCAGCCGGCGGCTTCAAGAGATTCGAGCGGACAAGCATCGTCTTGACGGCGACCGAGCGCGTTGACGTGCACAAGCTCGTCCTCGAAGTCGGCGATGTGAGCCAGACCGTGACCATCACTGCCGAACAGACTTTCGTCAAGACGGAGAGCGCCGAACGCGCGGGTCTGATTGATGAACACCAGATTCAGGGCATCGCGCTGAAAGGGCGCGATTATATGGGGCTCGTGCGCTTGCTGCCCGGCGTCGTAGACACGGCCAACCGCGAAGCGCCGGGCTGGAACAATCTGGTCGGCGTCAATATCAACGGCTCGCGCACGGGCACGCTTAACCTGACGCTTGATGGCGTTTCGTCGCTCGACACTGGCTCGCAACAGGGACCGTATCTGGCGCCGGGTCTCGACGCCATCGGCGAAGTCAAAGTGCTATTGACCAACTATCAGGCCGAGTACGGGCGGAGCAGTGGCGGCACGATCAACGTCGTCATCAAGAATGGCACTCGCGATTTTCACGGCGGCGGCTTCTACTTCAAACGCCATGAGCAGTTCAACGCAAACGAATTCTTCAACAACCTGCGCAATATCCCGAAGCAGCCGTACCGGTTCAATTACTGGGGCGGGACCATCGGCGGGCCGATATTGATTCCAGGCACGAACTTCAATCGGAACCGCGACAAGCTCTTTTTCTTCTATTCGCAAGAGTATTTACCGCGCACCTACCCGACGCGGCAAGGGACGATCACTTATCCGACCGCGCTCGAACGCGCAGGCGATTTCTCCAAGACTCTGGACACCAGCGGCAAGTTGATCGTCATTAGAGACCCGCAAACCGGGCAACCGTTCAACGGCAACGTGATTCCGGCCAATCGTATTGACCCGAACGGGCAGAAGTTGCTCGGCGTCTTCCCGCTGCCCAACTACGATCCGTCGCTGGTCTCCTACAATTACAACAACGTTTTCCAGAGCACGGTGGAGCAGCCGCGCCACGAGGAGATTCTGCGCGTCGACTGGAACATCGCGCAGAATACGACCTTCTATGCGCGCGGCATTCACAGCAACGAACAGTACAAGGGCGATTTCAATTTCGTGCTCGCGTCGAACGTCTGGCCGCAGTTTCCAATCAAGTACCAGATCGCGGCCTCGGGATGGGTCACGACGCTCATCCACAACTTCGGCCCGACGCTGGTCAACGAATTCACCTTCGGCGTCAACCGCGCGAATCAAACGGTCGAGCCTCTTAACCAGGCGGGCATTGATAAGAACGACCGCAACAAGATCGGGCTCACGCTGCCGCAGTTCAACCCGGCGATCAATCCGCTGAACCTGATTCCGAACGCCACCTTCGGCGGCATCGCCAACGCGCCGCAGTTCAACATTGAACAGCGGTTCCCCTTCTTCGGGACGAACAACATCTGGAATTTCTCTGACAACATCTCGAAGATTTGGGGCAGTCACAACGTGAAAGCGGGCTTTTACCTGGAATACACCACGCGCAATGCGGCTCGCGCTTCGTTCTTCAACGGCACCTTCAGCTTCGACCGCAACACCAACAACCCGCTCGACGCAAACAACGCCTTCGCCAACACGCTGCTCGGCGTGGTCAACTCCTACACCGAGTCGAACGAGAAGCTGAACGGTCACGCGCGCTACAAGAACATCGAATGGTTTGTGCAGGACAACTGGAGAGTGACCAAGCGGCTAACCATCGATTTCGGGCTGCGCTTTTATCACATCCAGCCGACGATCAGCGCGGGCGACGACCTGGCATTCTTCGATCCGACGCTGTTCGACCCGTCGAAGCAGCCGGCGTTGATGACGCCGTACTGTCTGACGGCCAATCCCTGTTCGGGCAACAACCGCGTTGCGCGCAATCCGGTAACCGGCCAAACGCTGCCTTCAGTCAAGATCGGCACATTCGCCGCCGGTACGGGCACGCCGTTCCAGGGCATGCAAGTGGTCAAGGAGAGCGTGCTCAGCGGGCCGGCCCTCAACGTCGGCCCCCGTTTCGGGTTCGCTTACGACCTTTTCGGCGATGGCAAGACGGCAATACGCGGCGGCGCGGGCATCTATTACGATCGTTTCAACGATGACCAGATATTGCAGCTCGTCGAGTTGCCGCCCAACGTTATTACGGCGACGGCCAACTTCACGACGATCAAAGACCTTTTGGCGACGCCCCTCTCGGTCAGTCCGGCGGGGGTCTTCGGCGTGCAGCGCAATTACGATTCGCCCGCAGTCTACAACTTCAGCCTTGGAGTGCAGCGGGACATAGGCTTCAACACCGTGCTTGATGTCGCCTATGTCGGCTCGCTGTCGCGCCACTTGCTGCAGCGGCGCAGCATCAATTCAGTGTCTTACGGTGGGCGCTTCCTGCCATCGTCCATTGACCCAACCGTGTCGGGCGGCGCGACGCCGTTGCCCGATAACTTTCTGCGTCCGTACAGAGGCTACGGCGACATCAACTACATCGAGTTCGCCTCGAACTCGAACTATCATGCCTTGCAGGTGCAGGCGAATCGCCGGGTCACGAAGAGCCTGGCGTTCGGGCTGAGTTACACATGGTCGAAGGCGATGGATCTGGTGGACGGCAACAACAATAACGTGAATCCATTCATCGAGCCGGGCGTCCGGAATTACGGCAAGGCGGGCTTCGACCGCACGCACAACCTGACGATCAACTATGTCTACAACCTTCCCGGCCTGAGCAAGTATTGGGACAACGCCTTTACGCGCCAGGCGCTCGACGGTTGGGAGCTGTCGGGCATCACGTCGTTCATCAGCGGCGCGCCGCTGGGCATCAGTTACAGCACCGTGCAGGGCACCGACCTGGCCGGCACCCCGCTGACCAGCGGTGTTGACAGCCGCGTGGTGCTGGTGGGGGATCCAAACCTGCCTAATGGCGACCGCACCTTCACGCGTTACTTCAATACCTCGGTTGTGCAGGCGCCGAGCAAAGCCAACCTGGGCATCGGCAACGCGCCGAAAGACCCAATCCGGGGCCCCGGGACGAACAATTGGGACATCTCCATCTTCAAGAACTTTGGACTGGCGCGCGAAGGAGCCGTGCGATTGCAGTACCGGTTGGAGATGTACAACGTCTTCAACCATACGCAATTCACCGGAGTGGATACCGCGGCGCGATTCGACCTGAGCAAACAGCCGGGTGATGCTGCCTACCAGGTCAACGGCACGTTGGGTTGGTACACTTCCGCGGCCAACTCTCGTCGCATGGTGATGGGTTTGAAACTCAACTTCTGACGGGCAGTTTGAAACCCGCTGCTAACGATAGATAATTGCTGGGGCTGCCTGGGCGGCCCCGGCATGCAATTTCCAGCATTAATCACAACTTGAAAATAGCGACGACTGGTCGTCGTTCCGTATCAACAAATTGGGGAGTGTTCGAGGTGGACTATCGAAGGGTTTTCAAGGTGGGTGGCGTGCTGCTGCTCTTGTTGCTGGCGTGGAACCCGCGTCAGGAGGCGCAGAGCAACCTGGCAGATTGGTTGACCGACGGCGGCGACATCGAGCGCAGTGCCTGGCAAAAGAACGAGCATCTGCTCTCGACCACCAACGCAAAAAATATAAAGCTGCTGTGGAAGACGAAGCTCGATAACGAGCCGCGCCAGATGCACAATTTGTTGCCCGCTCTGATTGCCAGCAGAGTGACCACAGCGAGCGGGACAAAACAGATCGTGCTCGTCACCGGGGTCTCCGACAACCTCTATGCACTCGACGCCGAAACGGGCGCGCTGCTCTGGAAACATCGTTTCCAGACAGACTGGGTTCCGCCTGCGGGCGGCGGACGCGGTGCGGGCATTCTCTGTCCCGGCGGGATCACTGCGACGCCGGTCATCGGGCCGACCGAGACGCAAGGCAAATACATCATCTACGCCGCGGCCTGGGATGGCACGTTGCGTCGCCTGGACCTGGCAACGGGCGAACGAGATCGCCCCGCCTGCCAAATTCATGCCGCCAAACGGAAAGCCTTATGCGCTGAATCTGCGCAACAACGTCATCTACACCCACACAGCACAGGGCTGCGGCGGTAATCCGAATATGGTTTACATCTACGACCTGGCGACGGATAAAGTGGGCTCGTGGGGCCCGGCTGGCGGCGGTATGTGGGGGCGCACCGGCCCCGCGATAAGTTCCAATGGCACGATGTACACAGGCACTGGCGACGGGCGGTGGGATCCGGAGAACGGCATTTACGGCAACGGCATCATTGGAGTGCAGCAGGACCCGGTGACTAAAGCCGGCAAGCTGGTGGATTATTACGGCCCGTCCAACGCCGAGTGGCTTTGGAAACGCGACCTGGATATGCAGGTCACGCCCGCCATCTTCAAATACAAAGGCAAGGAGTTGATGATTGATGCGGGCAAGGAATGCCGTGTCTATCTGATGGACATCGAATCAATCGGTGGCGACGACCACCGCACGCCACTCTACCGCACGCCGTTGATTTGTAATGAAGAGGTCAACTTCGCCTCGGCGGGCATCTGGGGGTCGATGGCGTCCTGGGAGGATGCCAGGGGAACGCGCTGGGCGCTGACGCCATTCTGGGGGCCGAAGCATTCCAGGTTCAGCGCCCCGATTGAATACGGCCCGGTCAATTTCGGCGCCGTCACCGCCTTCAGGGTCGAAGAGAAAGCGGGCAAGTGGATGCTCACTCCGGCCTGGATTTCTCGTGATATGAGCCGTGCCGAACCGCCCGTCATCGCCAATGGCATCGTCTTCGCCTATGGTAGCGGCGAAGACACCGACCAGGCAAAGTTCGATATTGGGCTGGCTTACAACCGGGCCGAGCTTCGTATCAAAGGGTCGACTCACGCGGTGCTCTACGCGCTGGACGCGCAGACTGGCCAGGAACTCTGGTCAAGCGGCGAGCAGATCGCTTCGTGGAGCCATTGGGGCGGGCTGTCGGTTGCCAACGGGCGAGTCTACCTCAATACTTTTGATGGCGTGCAATACTGCTTCGGTGTTAAGAGCGAGCAGTCGGCTCCCTAGTAGGATCAATGCTTATTGCGCAGACCTCGTAGGATAAGGCTTGGTGACGTTCAACAAATGCCAAGCATCCGCTCCGGCATCCCGCACGGATCAGACGGTGCCAGGGGCAGCGAAGCGCAGCCCCTGGAATCGTTAGCGGATGAGCCCTGCGCCCTGACAGGGCTGCGGGACTCTCGCATTGACGACGCATAGTCGGCGGCTTCAGGACCGGTTCTTTGCTCGTACACCAGGGGCGCGCTTCGTGCCACGGGTAACATTCTGAATCCGCGGATGCCGGAATTGAGTTGAGACAGCCTCTGTGAACCTCGAAGTGCAATGAGCAATCAATCCTCGACGACTAATATGCGCGCGCTGTCACTCACGGCGCCCAGACAAATGGAGGTGCGTGAAATTGCGCGGCCTGCGCCGCAGCCGCGCGAAGTCTTGTTGAAAGTCGGCGGTGTAGGCTTATGCGGCACCGACTTTCACATTTTCGAAGGGCACGCCAATTATCACAGTGATGCCCAGGGGCGCCTGATTCCGCTCTCAGAACGGCCGCAGATACTGGGCCACGAGTTCTGCGGCACGGTGGTGGAGGCGGGCAGCGCGGTCAGCGATTTGCAAGTCGGCGACCGCGTAGTCGTAGATCAGGGCCTGAGTTGCGTCAGCCGCGCCGCCGAAGAGTTGTGCGAATACTGCGCTACGGGTAACTCGCATCAGTGCGCCGAATACCGCGAGCACGGCATTACGGGCCTGCAGGGCGCGCTGGCCGAATACATTGCGGTACCCGCCGTCAACACGGTCAAGGTTGAAGGCGATTTGCCGATGGAACAATGCGCGCTTGCTGAACCGCTTGGTTGTGTCATTCATTCATGCGCGATGCTCATGAACGCCAACGCGCGTTATACCTTCGGCGGTGAACGCCCGATACGTAACGTTTTGGTGTGTGGCGCTGGTCCGGCCGGCTTGCTCTTCACGCAATATCTGCGCAATGTGCTGGGCTTCGAGGGCCTGCTGGTAGTCAGCGAGCCGTCGGCGCAGCGTCGCGAGCTGGCACTCGCTTACGGTGCCAGTGCCGCGCTCGATCCCATACAAACCGATCTGGTGCGAGATGTGCAGGAGTTGACACACGGCGAGCGCATTCATTGCCTGATCGAATCGGCCGGCGTGGCCCAATTGTTCAAGCAGATGCCCGGCTTGTTGCGTAAACAGGCAACGGTGCTGCTATACGGGCACGGCCATCACAGCGTCGACCTGGGAGTGCTCAACAATGTGCAATTCCTGGAGCCGACACTGGTTTCGCCCATTGGCGCTTCGGGCGGCTTTGACACAGATGGGCGACCGAGCACATACCGGCAGGCCTTGAGTCTGTTGAGCCGCCGCCAGATCAATGTCTCCAGGTTCATTACGCATTGCTACCGCACGCTCGACGAGGTGCCACGGGGTTTTGCGGAAGATCGCTTCGGCCCGCAGTTTATCAAAGGTGTAGCGTTGCTCGACGGTTAGGTCGAAGCGGTAAGTTCGACGGTGATTCTGCGGTTGTCACTCTTCTTTGCGGTTTTTCTTTGCGTTCTTTGCGTCTTTGCGCGCGGAGTAACTCGCAATTAGCCTGTCGCGAGACACTCCCCACGCAAAGACGCAAAGAACGCAAAGAAAAACCGCAAAGAAGAGCGCATTGACGTCCAACTCGTTCGGAGGAGCTTCGATAATGAGAAGACTCGCTGCCGTGGTCAGCATCTGCCTGGGCTGTGGCCTGGCCTGGGCAAGTGATACTAAAGCCCAGGGTCGCGGCGACACTGACTGGATGACGAGCAATGCCGATGCTCAGCGCTCGGCCTGGCTCAGGGCGGATCCGAAGATTTCGCCGGAAACGATGCAGAAGCCGGGCTTCAATTTTCTGTGGAAGCTCAAGCTCAACAATCAGCCCAAACAGTTGAACTCGCTCACGCCGCCGTCAACGCTCGAGCGTTTGATTGGCTACCGTGGTTTTCGGATGCTTGGCTTTGTGGGCGGCAGTTCCGACGAAGTCTTCACGATTGATACCGACCTGGGCCGTATGGAATGGGAGAAGCATCTGGCGTCAGGCGCCGCCCCGCCGGCAAGCACGATCGCCTGCCCTGGCGGGATGACGACCAGTGTGGTGCGTCCGACCGTCGCCGCGCTGCCATCAATGCCGGGCGTCGGTGGGTTCGGGCGTAGTAGCGCGGCCAAAGGCGCAGTCGGGGCAGCCGGCAAAGGCGCAGTCACATTGGCCGTGACTCCGCCAACCATGCCTGGCCCGCCACCCGGCGCGGCGCGTAACGCAGCTACACGCCGCCCCAGTCCTGCGAATGCTGCGAATCTTGCGAACCCGGCGGGCGGCCAGTTTGGGGCAGGACCTTTCCTCGTCTACGCTTTGTCGAGTGATGGGATGATGCACTCGATGCACTTGTCAAACGGCGTTGATTACGAGCCTCCAGTCAAATTCCTGCCGCCGAATGCCAACGCCAGCGGGTTGATCGTCGTGGACGGCATCGCTTACGTCGTGACCCAGGGGGGCTGCGGCGGCCTGGCGAATGGTGTTTGGGCACTCGATCTCACTTCCAAAAAGGTCAACACATGGAAGGCCAACGTTGTCGGTCTTGCCGGCCCGGCCTTTGGCGGAGATGGAACGCTCTATGTCGCAACGGGGAGTGGCAGCGAATTGCCCAATTCGCTGGTCGCGCTTGAAGCCGGAACGCTGAAGGTGAAGGGTTGGTATTCGGCAGGGAATCAGGAATTCTCTTCGACACCGGTTATCTTCGAGTATGCAGGAAAGACGCTGGTCGCCGCGACGACCAAAGATGGGCGATTACATCTGCTTGACGGCGCCAACCTGGGTGGCGCTGATCATAAAACGCCGCTTTCCACTAGTTCAGCCTCTTTGAAGACTGGGGAGTTTATGCCGGGCGCGCTGGCGAGTTGGCAGGAACGCAGTGGCACGCGCTGGATTCTCGCACCTACCGCAGGGACGCAGGCTGTCGAGCTCGGCTTTGTAGCCGGCAACGGCGCGGTGACAAAAGACGCGGTCGTGGCCTGGAAGATTGTCGAACAGAACGGCGCGCCGTTGCCGCAATCGGCCTGGGCCTCGCGTGAGATGGTTACTCCGCTCGTACCCACGATTATCAACGGCGTGGTCTTTGTGACCTCGAGCGGCGAGTTTCATAGCAATGACAGCAAGCTGACTGCGGCCCAGCGCGCGCAGCGTTCTTCGCCCGCAGTCCTATATGCGCTCGAGGCGACGACCGGAAAGGAGCTCTGGTCGAGCGGCACGACGATTAGCTCCTTTGTTCGTGGCGGAGGGTTGTCCGGCGGCTCAGGCCAGGTCTATTTGACGACCTATGATGGCATGATCTACGCGTTCGGGTTCCCGATGGAGCATTGATGCATGAAAGAGGTGGTTTCTCGCAGCTGCCGTTCTATGTTGTTGGTTGTCGCTTTCGCGTTTTACCTCGTCAACACATCGGCAACTTTATCGGCCAGTCAGGTCAGATCACTACCCGATGGGCCGGGCAAAGCAGAGACCCAGAAGCTTTGCTCGCAGTGCCATGAACTGGACAAGGCATTTTCGCTGAGCCAGGATCGGACCGGCTGGCAGCGCACCCTGGAGAAGATGGCAGGCTTTGGCATGAAAGCCACACAGCAAGAGCATGACGCAGTGCTCGAATATCTTGTCAAAAACTTCCCTGCTGATGAGCTCCCGAAGATCAGTGTGAACAAAGCAGCGGCGATTGATTTGGAGAGCGGCTTGTCGCTCAAACGTTCGCAAGCCGCCGCGATTATTCAATACCGCGAGAAGAACGGCCCATTCAAATCTATCGAGGAATTGAAGAAGGTACCGGGCATTGACATTGAAAAGATCGAAGCGAAGAAGGATCGCCTGACTTTTGAGCGATGAAAACTCTGTTTCTCTATCTATTACTATTCTTGCTGGCAATGGGCTCTTACGTTCGGGCACATGCACCACAGCAGAATTGCGCCACCATCGTGGCGGCACTCGAAAAGCGGCTCGCAGCGCAGCAGCATCTGTTGAACGATTGGGCGGGGTTGATTCAGTACGGCAGCGAAAACACAGAAGTGCCGCGTCCCCGTCCCAACGAAGACCGCGTCGTCTTTCTCGGCGACGAGATCACGGAGTATTGGGGGCATGGCAAAGCGCCCTTCTTTCCGGGCAAGTTTTACTTGAATCGCGGCATTAAGGGGCAGACCTCGCCGCAGATGCTGGTGCGTTTTCGTCAGGACGTGATCGCGCTGAAACCGAAGGTCGTTGTAATTCAGGCGGGTGGCAACGACATCGCCAGCCTGATTGGCCCGATCACGCAGGGAATGTTCGCCGAAAACATCATGTCCATCGTCGAGCTGGCCAAAGCCAACGACATCCGCGTCGTACTCGCCTCGGTGACACCGATTTGCGATTGCTATACGAAACAGTCGCTGCTGCGCCCGTTTGGCAAGATCATCGGCATGAATAGCTGGCTCAGGGAGTACGCGGCGGCGAGCGGTTCGATATATCTCGACTACTATTCTGCGCTGGCCGAGGGGCGTAATCTGAAAAAAGAGTTGACTGATGACGGGCAGCTGCCGAATGACGCAGGATATGGCGTGATGGCGCCTCTGGCCGAAGCGGCAATAGCTCAGGCATTGAGAAACAAGTGACGAGTTCGGTTAAGACAAGCCGGCAGCTTGTCCGGCATTTCCCAGGAGCTCATCGATGAGCGCTACAACCAACTACCAATATCCGAAACTGCATAACGCGACCTGGCCCGGCCTGGTAGGCAAAGGTGGGCCCGATGGCGAACCTGTCATTGATTTTGAAACCATGCTCGATCTGACCGCCGCGGCGGAAGTGGATGGTCAGCGCTTCGATGGCGTAGACATCTTCCTGTCGCTGCCGCACACGGACATTGATTCATCCGACGATGATCTGAAAAAGCTGGCCGATCAAGTTGCTTCACGCAATCTGGTCATCGGCTCGCTGGTCGCGCCCGTCTGGGCACCGACAGGCGGCGGTTCGGCGATGGGGTCTGAAGAAGAGCGCAAAGCCTTCCTGACGCAGATGCGCAAATCCTGCGCCATTGGTCAGAAGCTGCGCGACCTCGGTATTCGCAAGTACGGCATCGTGCGAATTGATTCCTCCTGCTCGCCCGGAGAATGGGCTGCCGACCCCGTGGGCAATACCAGGAAGATTGCGGAGACGTTTGACGAAGCCTGCAACATTGCTGAGGGCTATGGCGAGCGGCTCGCGGCCGAAGGCGAAATCTGCTGGGGCGCGATGCACAGCTGGAAGTACCTGCACGAACTGCTCGAACAAGTCGGACGCCCGGAGACGCTGGGCATTCAGGCCGATATGGCGCACACGATGTTGTTCACGATCGGATATAACGCGCCCGAACACCGCCTGTTGCCTGAAGACTATGATTGGTCGGACAAGGAAGTGCTCTACGAAGCCTTAGGCAAGATGATCAGCGTCTTGCGCCCGTGGGTAAAGGACTTCCACGTTGCGCAGAACGACGCCACCGTCAAAGGCTCCGGCTCGCACGACAAGACCGGCCGCCACTGCCTGCCAACCGATCCCAACGGCAAAATGGATGTCGTCCGTGCCGCTGGCTTGTGGCTGCGTGATGAGCAGGGTGAGCCGACGCGCAGCACGCAGCACATCAATTGGGACGGCTGCATGTTCTCGAACGAAACGATGCTGAATAAGCAAACCTGGCGCAATATTCTGGCCACGATGATTGCGGTGCGGAATGCGCACGGTTGGAACCAGGCTACTAGTGAACTGTAACGGTGAAATCACAAACTCAAGTCGGACTTAGCCCACGCATACGACCGATGCGTCCACAGGCTGGCGCGCCAACGGCGCGACCTAAAACAGCCCAGGGCGAAGCCCTGGGTATTCGCCAGCTATCATACACAGCCCCAACGGGGTGGCGTTTCGAGCATTTGACTCTAGTTCGCAATGGCGCCCCGTTGGGGCTTGGTCACGGTTTGGCAACGAACCCGGGGCTTCGCCCCGGGCTATTTCAGGTCGCGCCGTTGGCGCGGCAGTCAGTGTCGTTCGCTGGCGATTTCACCGATACAGCCCACTAGTCCCTCGAAATAGTCGTGAACAAAAAAGAGTTGAACATCGGGTTGATTGGCTACGGCTTCATGGGCCGTGCCCACTCCAACGCCTTCCTGCAAGCGGGCCGTTTCTTCGATTTGCCTTATCAGCCTGTGCTGAAAGCTGTCTGCGCGCGCAATCCTGAGCGCTTGCAGTCCTTCGCGCAGAATTGGGGCTATCAAGCGGCTGAGACAGATTGGCGCAGGCTGGTTGAGCGTAAGGACATTGACCTGATTGACATTGCCAGCCCCAATGACACTCACGCTGAGATTGCCATCGCTGCTGCTCAGGCCGGCAAGATGGTGTTGTGCGAAAAGCCGCTGGGGCGACACGCCGCAGAGTCCCGCGGCATGACCGAAGCGGTCGAGTCCGCCAAAGTCGCCAATATGGTCTGGTACAACTATCGCCGAGTACCGGCGATCGTCCTGCTCAAGCAGTTGATTGATGAAGGACGCTTAGGGCGCATCTTCCATTACCGTGCGAAGTTTTTGCAGGATTGGACAATCTCGCAGGATTTGCCACAGGGTGGCGAAGGCTTGTGGCGCCTGGATGCAGCCGTGGCCGGGAGCGGCGTGACTGGCGATCTGCTGGCGCACAACATTGACACGGCGTTGTGGTTGAATGGCTCGATCAGCGAAGTGGTAGCGATGACCGAGACCTTTATCAAAGAGCGCAAACACAATTTGACGGGCAACATCGAGCCGGTCGGAATTGATGATGCCTGCGCGTTTTTGTGCCGGTTTGAAAATGGCTCTCTCGCGACGTTTGAAGCGACACGCTATGCGCGCGGGCACAAGGCTCTCTATACGCTCGAAATCAACGGCGAGCACGCGTCGGCCTTTTGGGACCTGCACGACTTGCACCGCATTCAATATTTCAATCACGGCGATGAAGGGCGGACACGGGGCTGGCACAGCGTGCACGTCACAGATGGCGATCACCCCTACATGAAGCACTGGTGGGTGCCGGGTTTGCAGATCGGTTACGAGCATACCTTTACTCACCAGTTCGCGGATTTTCTGGAGGCATTGGGCGCTGGTAGAGAAGCGGCCCCGACATTCAGAGATGGCCTGGCGACCGACTACGTTACCGATGCCGTGTTGAAGTCGGCGAAGACGCGGCAATGGGAGAGCGTGGAGACAGGCGACATGAGCCATAGCGCTCGCGGCAGCAGCACGCGGGACGCGTGCGCTCCCAGGCCTGGCTAGTTTCGATCAATCGCCGGCTCGGCCTATCGATTTCGCAGGTAGCCCAATCGGGACGCTCGGACAGCCTGGGACCGCACGCGTCCCGCGTGCTCTCTGTCGCACCGAAAATGCAACTCCAACCGTTCGCATGAAGGAGAGTTCTATGAAAAAGCCCGCTGCAATTTCAGCCGCCCTGCTCGCGACTGCGGTTTTGGCCTTTTCTACCATTGCTCAACAAGGGCCCCCAGCGGGAGGTGGCCAGGGTCGTGGCCCAGGCATTGATGCGCTGGTGATGGACGATCACGCGGGGTTTGAGTCCATCTTTGATGGCAAGACGCTCAAAGGCTGGGACGGTGATCCGCAGTTCTGGCGCGTCGAGGATGGAGTCATCATTGGCGAGAGCACAGCGGAGAAACCAATCAAGATCAATACCTTCCTGATCTGGCGCGGCGGCCAGCCCAAAGATTTCGAGCTCAAAGTGGAATACGACATGAACGCGACCAACAGCGGTGTGCAATATCGCAGCGTCGAATTGCCAGATGTCGCGAAATGGGTCCTCAAAGGCTATCAAGCAGATATTGACTTCGAGAACCGATACACGGGTCAGCTTTATGAAGAGCGCGGCCGTGGCTTCCTGGCTTTGCGCGGGCAGATGACGCGCCTGCAACCGGGCAAGAAGCAGGTCGTGGCCAATCTGCGCAGCGGCGATGAACTCAAGGCGTTGATCAGGACCAACGACTGGAATCAGGTGCACATCATCGCGCGCGGCAATGTTCTGACGCACATTTTCAACGGGCAGTTGATGGCGCAGGCAATAGACGAAGATCCGGCCAATCGCGCCATGGGCGGCTTGATCGGCTTCCAGATGCATATGGGGCCGCCGATGAAACTGAAAGTGCGGAACGTTTGGTTGAAGAACCTCTGAGGCCGCTAAGATGGGCCAGGCCTGTGGGGGCGGCTCGCGAGCCGCCCCTACGATTGCCCACAGTTGCCGTGCAGCCATTTCGCTGGTGCAGAGATTCAGACACCCGTAGGGGCGGCTCGCGAGCCGCCCCCAAACGAACCTGAAGAATTCCCGGGTTTCACGTAGGAGAGGCCAGCCCTGAAAGGGCACTAGTCTACTAGCTTGCCTTCTTGCGAGCGGGGCGAGCGGGGGCGGGCAGTGCGGGCGGGGCGCTCCTCGTTGTGACAATACCGCGTCGTCTCGCCCTTGCGAGCGTTGTACTTTTCGAGAACAAAGGACGCTCCACACTCCGTGCAAGGCTCAGCCACGGGTTTATCCCAGAAGACGGCATCGCAGTTGGGATATTCAGAACAACCGTAAAACACCCTTCCACGCTTTGACTTCTTGACGACAATCTCGCCGCGGCAGCCCGGCTTTGGACAAGCAACTCCGGTGCTCTCACGCTTGATGAACTTGCAGTCTGGATAGGTTGAGCATGCCGTGTATTCGCCGTACGGGCCATGCCTGATCGCCAGCGGCTGTCCGCACTCGGGGCATTTCTCCTCGAGAATCACCGTCGGTGCCGCCACAGCCCCACTCTTTGTGATCCGCCTGGTGCTCTTGCATTCAGGATATGCCGAGCAGGCCAGGAATTGCCCGAATCGCCCGCGCTTGAGGACCATCTGGCTCCCGCACTTCTCGCATACCTCATCAGCGTAGGGATTCTCAGCAGCCTCCGCCGAAGGTTCGGACGGACCCGTTGGCTGTTCCGGGCTTGCTCAATTCACGAGTGTTCTTGCACTCCGGATAGTTTGTGCAGGCAAGGAACTGGCCGAAACGCCCGAACTTGATTGCCATCTTCGAGCCGCATTTATCGCAGAGCTCGTCGGTGACTATCTCCTGCCGTTTGACATCGCGCATGTGCTTTTGCGCCGATGTCAGGTCTTTGTTGAACTTGCCGTAAAACTCGTGAAGGGCCGCGGTCCACTACGATGTTCCCATCTTCGATTTCGTCGAGCTCCTCTTCCAGCCGCGCTGTGTACTCGACGTTGAAGATATCGGCAAAGCTCTCGATCGAGAAGATCATTGACGATGAAGCCAAGCTCCGTCGGATGGAACTTTCCTTCGAGCTTCTCAACATATTCGCGATCCTGGATGACCGACATGATCGACGCATATGTAGAAGGTCGACCTATGCCCTTCTCTTCCAGAGCCTTGACCAGCGTCGCCTCGGTGTATCTTGGCGGTGGATCGGTAAAGTGCTGTTCCGGCGTCAGTCCCTTGAGCGACAGCTGCTCGCCCTTCTCGACGCGAGGAAGCGAGTGGGCCCGTTCTTCGTCCTCTTCGTCGCGCTCGTCCTTGCCTTCTTCATAGACCGCCAGGAAGCCGTCAAACTTGAGCACAGACCCGGTCGCTCGGAAGCGGTACTGGGTGCCCGCAGCAGGTGAGGGGGCGTCGATGTCGATCGTCGTCTGATCGAAGAGTGCCGGCATCATCTGGGATGCCACGAATCGCTGCCAGATCAGCTTGTAGAGGGCGAGCTCATCCTTTCCGAGATGCCCGCTCAGCGACTCCGGCGTGCGCTCGACCGCAGTCGGCCTGATCGCCTCGTGCGCGTCCTGCGCGCCCTTCTTGGACCGGTAATGAACGGCGCTCTCGGGAAGATAGTTGTGGGCCGTACTGCCTGCCGATGTACTCGCGCGCCTCCTGCAATGCGCTCTCGGCCACGCGGGTCGAGTCGGTACGCATATAAGTAATCAGTCCAACCGCGCCTTCATCACCCGAGCTCGACTCCTTCGTAGAGCTTCTGCGCGAGCTGCATGGTGCGCTTCGCAGTAAATCGCAGCTTACGTGAGGCATCCTGCTGGAGCTTCGAGGTAATGAAGGCCGGCACAGGATTCCGCTTCTTCTCTTTGGTGACGACCTCAGAGACGGTGATACTGTCGCTCCCTCGAGCTCGTGCAGAATCCTTTGGGCCGTGGCTTCATCCGAGATGTGAACTTCGTTCTTGCGAGTGCCGTTATCGAAGCCGGAGGTCTTGACGGTCAGCTCGCCGATCTTGTGGAGTCGTGCATCAAACGCCGGTGGAAGCTGGGCCGAGATATCGGCTTCGACCGTCCAGTATTCGGTCTTGAGGAATGCCTGGATCTCGCGCTCGCGCTCGACGACCAGGCGAACTGCAACCGTCTGAACCCGGCCTGCAGAGAGGCCGCGCCTGACCTTGTCCCAGAGCAGCGGACTGACCTGGTAGCCGACGAGGCGGTCGAGGACTCGCCGCGCCTGCTGTGCGTCGACGAGGTTGTCGTTGATCACTCGCCGGAGTCTTGAAAGCCTCCTGAGATCGCGCTCTTGGTGATCTCGTTGAAGAGGACACGGTAGACTGACTTGCGGGCCCGCCCGCGGCCGCCAGACAACCTCCGCTATGTGACGTCCGATGGCTTCACCCTCGCGGTCGGGGTCAGTTGCGACGTAGATTGCCTCGGCATCCTTGGCCGCGTCCTTGAGCTGCTTGACGACCTTCTCTTTGCCGGGCATGACCTCATAAGTGGGTTTGAAGTCGTTCTCGACGTCTACGCCGAGGCCCTTTTTGGGCAGATCCTTGATGTGGCCAACCGAGGCGAGAACGATGTAGGACTTACCCAGGTATTTATTGATTGTCTTCGCCTTGGACGGCGACTCTACGATGACCAGCGATTTCGTCATTTCTTAGCTTCTTAGAATTCTATAACCCGCTCTTCAAAAGCCATCATCAATAGCACGAACGAAGCTCCAAGGGCAAGCAGCCTGGTCTTCAGCCTCGCGCATGAGCGTTCCCGCGTTCCTCTTGGATGAGATGACTTGGCTGGTCGGTTGCCCAGATTGAAAAACTCAATCTGATCAGGGGTTGGGAATGATCTCGGGAAACGTGCCTCAAGCTGTCCAGCCTGCAGCAGAGTGGGCGAGAAACGAAGTTGCAGGAGTCTGCGAGATGTCCATCGGCCGCATTCTTCGCTGCCGGTAATCAGAGCCAAGTTACCAGGCGGGACATTGCCCAGGGATCCAGCCCTTGACGATAATCGGCGCTCAGGAAACGTGCCGCAGTCAGTCCTGCTACGACGAGATTGCGATTAGCGACAGTCTGCGGCAGGCTGGACAGCCTGCGGCACGATTACTACTCCTCGGCGGCGTCGAGGGCGTCTTCTATGGTGAAGCGGCCTTCATACAGCGCCTTCCCGATAATCACGCTATCCACGCCGGATGCTTCGATCTCCTTCAATGCGTAAATATCGTCGAGCGTGGCCACCCCTCCCGAGGCCGTCACCTTGAGCCCGCTCGACTCGGCGATCTCTCGCGTCGCATCCAGATTGACGCCCGTCAGCATTCCATCGCGCGAGATGTCGGTATAGACGATGCGCTCGACTCCCATCTCGGACACCTTCAGCGCGAGCTCCAGGGCGGTCACCTCTGACGTCTTCTCCCACCCTCGAACGGCTACCTTACCTTCGCGCGAGTCGATCCCCACCACTATGGTCGAGCCGAATTCGTCGATGATCTGCTGGAGAAGCACCGGAGTCTCGATCGCCGCCGTCCCAAGGACAATGCGAGTCACACCGAGTTCGTCGAGCTTTTGCACATCGTCCAAAGACCGGACACCGCCTCCACATTGGACGGGAATGTTGACGTCATAAAGGATTCGTTCGAGCGCTCTCAGGTTGTCAGCGTCATTCGCGTTGAGTGCAGCGTCGAGATTGACTATGTGCAGCATCTCGACACCGGCGTCGTACCACTGGCGAGCTACGTGAAGTGGGTTCTCGGAATAGACAGTCTGTTCGGCGGGGCGGCCCTGCGTTAATCGCACGCATCGGCCTCCGCGCAAATCGATCGCTGGGATGATGATCATCGCGTTGAGATACTTGAGCGGGGATTCATTTTCCGGGAAAACGGACGACTACTGCCGAAAGCCGAAACACATACTACCCATTTGGCTGAGCCGTTTCAACGAATTCAAAAGCGGAGAGCTCTTATGAACGAACTACTTCAGCAAGGAGCCTGATGCCCTGCGCAATCTGGCGCTCACTCAGGCCCCCATATCCCAGCAGGAACCGGTTGGCCGGCGCGCGCCTGAGATAGTATTGCTGGATGTCCGTTATTCCAACACCGACATCGGCGGCACGTCGAATCACCTCCCCGCATTCGTAGGGCGTACGGAGGTCGACCACCAGGTGCATCCCGGCACTCTCGCCAAAGACGGTGGCCTGGTCGCCGAAATGGCGCGCGAGCGCTTCGACGAGCGCCCCCCGCCGGCGATTGTAAAGTGTTCGCATGCGACGCAGATGGCGCTCGAGAAAGCCCTCGGTTATGAAGTCGGTCAGAACCCGCTGCTCGAGACTTGGCGAATGACGGTCCATAAGCCATTTGGCCTGAGCGAATACCTGAGCGAGCGCCCTCGGAACAACCAGGTAGCCGAGACGAAGCGAAGGGAAGAGCATCTTGGAAAAAGTGCCGATGTAGAGCACGCGTTCCGCTCCGCCGAGGCCCTGGAGAGACGGAATCGGGCGGCCGCCGAATCGGAACTCACTGTCGTAATCGTCCTCCACGATGTATGCGCTCGCAGACTCAGCCCAGGAGAGCAGCTCGAGTCGTCTTGCCAGCGGCATGACTGCGCCGGTCGGGAATTGGTGCGAGGGCGTAACGTAGATCAGCTTCACCGGCCCGCTGAGGCGGTCCACCTCCATCCCCAGACTGTCGACCGGGATTGGATTGAGCTTCGCGCCTTCGGCCCGAAACGCGTAACGAGCGCTCAAATATCCGGGATCTTCCAGGGCAACCGTCTCCCCCTTCTCAACCAGTACCCGAGCGACGAGAGTGAGGCCTGTTGCGTGCCATTGGTAATGAGCACCTGGTCCGATTCGCATTCGACAGCACGGGCGCGCGAGAGATAGCTCGCAATCGCCTCCCTGAGAGGCCGATGGCCGCGCGGATCTCCCGCATAATCGAGCAGCTCAGGTCCTCCGTGGCGAAAATGGCGGAGCATGAGACGCCGCCATTGCTGCATGGGAAACTCTTCCAGCGAAGGCCTCCCCTCGGCAAAGTTGAGGGCATGCTTCGGGCGGCCCTGGAGATTGCCGACGATCGAAAGCTTCGCTGCGAATTCGGAGAGACCCTTCGGCGTGCTTCGGTGCCTCGTTGACCCAGTAAATGCCCTCTCTCATCCGCTCGGTCTGAACTTGATGAGTCAGGGTTTGAAAGCCGCGGGGCGGACGACGTCATCGGGGAGCTCACGACAGACGCGCGTGCCTGATCCGGTGATGGCCTGCAGATAACCTTCGCTGAGAAGCTGCTCATAGCCCTGCGTGATTGTTGCCCGTGAAACTCCGAGCGATTGCGCCAGAGAGCGCGTCGATGGCACGCGATCGCCGGGCTTCAGCCTTCCTGCAAGAATTGCCTCGCGCAGGCCGTCATAGAGCTGGTAATGAAGAGGCCGCTCCAGATTGTGATCTACCGTGAGTGTCAGCTCCATCTTCGGGCTCCTTCTGAAACTGTCTCCAAAGTGGACTGGTATTGCATCATAAAAGTGGTACTTGAACAAGTGCCACTTCGCCGGTAGAGTACGCCCTGAAGGGGGGATGCTTCAATGCTCTTCAGCAAGGAAGGTAGCTTCATACCGACCCCACGAACAACCGTCTCCAGGCTGCCGAAGCGGGGCCAGTACGATCGAGCCACAGTCTACCAGATTCTCGATGAAGCGTTCGTCTGTCATGTCGGCTTCGTTGCCGATGGTCAACCCATCGTCATACCGACGGCATACGGCAGGCTCGGAGATCTCCTCTTCATTCATGGCTCAGCCGCGAGCCGCATGCTGCGGTCGCTTGCGAAAGGCATTGAGGTCTGCGTGACGGTGACGCTCGTCGACGGCCTCGTGCTGGCACGCTCGGCATTTCATCATTCGATCAACTACCGGTCGGTAGTCATACTTGGTCGGGCGACGGCGGTTGAGCATCCGGAGGCGAAGGCTGCGGCGCTCGAATGTTTCACAGAGCATCTGATCCGCGGCCGCTGGGCTGAGGTTCGTCCGCCTTCCGAGCAGGAGCTGAAGGCTACCATGGTCCTTTCGCTTCCGCTCGTCGAATGTTCCGCGAAGGTCCGTACGGGGCCGCCTCTGGATGATCCGGAGGATTTGGATCTCGATGTCTGGGCTGGAGTGCTGCCGCTTCAAACCACGGTTGCACTGCCCGTCGATGATCCGGGCCTGCGTGACGGAATCGCTCCACCGCCCTACACCCTGAATTACAATCGAGGATTGCAAGGAGACCAGGTATGACATCGGAAGAGCGCAAGGGACTGATCAAGGTTTATGAAGCCGGCTACGATGAAGTTGCCGCCAGTCTCGAAGGATTTCCGAGTTCCCGGCTTGCAGATCATCCGATTGAGGGCAAGTGGAGCGCCTGTGAAGTCGTACAGCACCTCGCTGACAGCGAGATGACCAGCGCCATAAGGTTGCGACGATTGCTGGTTGAGGAGCACGCAGTCATTACCGGCTACGACGAGAAGCTCTTTGCCACCCGGCTCGGCTACAACGAGAGGGACATGAACCCGGCCCTCGAAGCGCTCCGGGCCGCTCGCGCCACGACGGCCCAGATACTGGCGCGGCTCTCCGAAGACGACTGGAAGCGCGAGGGCTGGCATACGGAGAGCGGGCGCTATGGCGTCGAAGACTGGCTGCGGATCTACGCCGACCACGCTCGCAATCACGCTGCGCAAATCCGGCGCCTGCGCGATGCCGTGACGAGCTGTTAGCTTCAAAACATCGTTGGGCTATTCAAGGAAGCAATTTGGAGTGCGGCGACTTGTCGCCGCTTTTAGTTACCTGCTGCTGTATTGGAGCTGAGAGGCCCTCTTCTTCGATAGATCCTGCAATAGGTTACTAAAAGCGGCGACAAGTCGCCGCACTCCAAATTGCTCCCCTGAGTGGGCTATATGATATTTTCCCGACAGGCCCGTTACGGCTTTCGTATCTGGTAGACACGGTAGCCCTGGTAGTCAATGATGACCGGGAATTCGTGACCGATAAAGAAAGACTCCTGCGGCTTGAGCTGCGCCCGCTCGACCGGACCAACCATCACATAGTCGACGCCGTACTTTTTCAAAAGCTTTTCGGCGTCACTGCGTCCACCGTAGATTGCACTTCACATCCGACTCTCGCTCCGTGTAATCGATGCCGTGTGTCCATAGGTGGCCGGGATATCCCATCAATGACGGCCGTCCCGTCATTATTACGGGCGAGTTGTGTATGGGAGCATGCATGATCACAGAATGTGGAGGCGTGCGCTCGCGAATCATTCTGGCGACGTCGAGCTCGACAGAGTTGATGAGCACAGGGTGCTCCACCGGAGACAGGGCCCGCGTGACATCCAGGGCTCCGGCCAGCGTCAGTCCGATAATCGCCAATACTCCGGCCATTCTTGAAAAGACCATCTTCGAACCCAGCATTGAAGCGCATGCGGCAGCGGCGAAAGGACAGGAGAGGAGCGCCCAGTAGATGAGAATCTTGATGTTGTCCCACGGCCAGGGTGCGAAGAGAAAGAGATTCGGCATCACAAACCAGAGAATGAATGGCAGGTAGAATCGCCTTCCTGGCTTGACGATTAAAGCCGGCCGGGCAAGTGCCACGATCAGCAGAAGAATCAGCACGCCGGCGTTAACACCCCAGAACAGCAGGAAGGGCGACTCACCTTTGTCCCAGCCGAAGTGGGGTTCGAATAGCTTTCCGCGGACTTGAGTCGAGCTCAACCAGAGTGCCTGAGGACCTCCAACGATTGCTGCCGCAATGTAGTAGCGAATCCAGGTGCGCGATCGAAAGACGGCAGTCACTACCACGCTTGCCATTGCCACCGCGAAGAAGCCGTGCGCGTGCAATAACGGCATCAGCCCGGTGAGGACGCCTGCTGCGAGCATCCAATTGCGGCGTTCACCGAGGTCCCGCTGCTCGTCGACTGCCAGCCACCAGAGAATGACTATCAAGGCGACCAACGGCAAACCAAAAAGGAGCGAGCGCTGCGGAACGATCAGTGTCGTTACCAGATTGCTCCAGCGAAGCGGTACGTCTCCCCAGGGAGTCACAAGATCGTCGCCAATCGTGTAGGTGCGGGGCAAATGTGCGAGGAGGCCAGGCATGCTCTCGCCTGGTTCCCACATGTCCTGGAAAAAGTTGAAGAAGCCAAAACCGCCGCTGAGAAAAAGGATCGCCGGTGCGAGGCGCGCTGCCAGAGGTGGACGCACAAGCCGCCTCGTCAGGTCACCTATGATGGCGACAAGAGCGAGACCCAGGGAGAGATTGGCCGCAAAGAGAGCGTTGAAGAGACTCGCTCCAGTTCGCAGGAAGAAGGCGGCAAGGAAATCGATGAGAAACGGATAGGTGAATCGCAGGCCTGCAAATATCGGGCTCCGTGGTGGAAAGTTCTCGCCGTAAGCGAACGAAGTGATGGCGCTGAGGTGAAACGCCAGGTCACCAAAGTTGGCCTCGGGCGATGTGTGAAGTCCATCAACCTGATAGACGGCAACGCGGCTGAAGATCCAGGTAAGCAATCCGATCCATACGATCCAGTAACAGAGTGAGCCGGCGTTTATCCGCCATGAGATCCGCGCGACATCGGCTCGAAGACGCTCTCCTTGCTTCCACCAAAGCCATGCCAGTGCGGCCACGAGTATGAGAGTTGTGAGAGCGATGCTTGCAGTATTGAGTCCAAACGCCAGCGCCAAAAGAAAGCCGAGATGGGCCAGGAAAGCGAGGCCGGTGACAGTGCCCGCTGCGAGACGGAAACCAAAGCTGGCGTCGTCGAGGACCAGGTAAGTGAGTAACAATCCGTCCGATATCGTTAACGCGGTTATGAGGTAGGCGGCGAGGTTGGCCATTCGCTCTGATATATATCGTATATCTCGCTATCTTGACACTCTTTGAGAGCGGCCCGTATAGTTTTGTTGAATCCTTTGCAACATCGGTCATTTTAACGACGCTAATGGAGGTTGGATGGAGTCTGAAAATGGAAGTAACGAGAACCGAGCAACAGGAGGGTTCACGGTAAGAAAAGAGGCTGAGGCAAACCTGCCTACTGCAATCGGACCCTTTCGGATCATCGGATTTCGCAGCACAAACAGCGATGAGGAGTTTGTCGCGCTCGTCAAGGGAGAGCTCTCGCCGGAGCGCCCGACCCTCGTTCGCATTCACTCACAATGTCTGACGGGAGATGTATTTCACTCACTCAAGTGTGATTGCGGTCCACAGCTGGACCGGGCGATGGAGCTCATACAGGAAGAGGGAACGGGAGTCATTGTCTACCAGCAGCAGGAGGGCCGCGGCATAGGGATCGTCAACAAGATTCGCGCCTATGCGTTGCAGGACGAGGGAGCGGATACGATCGAAGCAAACCTGCAGCTTGGGTTTGGGGTTGATGAGAGAAGCTATGATCAGTGTGCGGAGATCATCAAGCTCCTGGGGCTGCGACGGATTCGGTTGATGTCGAACAATCCTGACAAGGTCAGGGCAGTGATCAAGGCAGGGCTCGAGGTTGTGGAGCGAGTGCCGCTCGAAGTGCAAGCGCCTCTGCCGGCGCATAAGTATCTTCAGACGAAGAAGGAGAAGATGGGACACCTGCTGCAGCTTAACGGAATCTTTTAATCGGGCATCTTCGCGGACGCCTTGCGTCTCAAGGGCGTCATTTGGACGTGCGGCGTATCTCAAGAGCAAGATACTCGCGCACAAAGACGCACAAGACGCAAAGATTCGGCAGCCGCTAATGTGACGTGCCGTGCTATCCTGCTCTGGTCGCCGCCGCCTCACCAGTATCCACGCCCACTTCACGCGCCAGCCGGTAGACCAGCCGCAACGGGAGCCCCACCACATTCGAGTAACTCCCCTCAATTCTCTCAATGAACAGAGCCCCGCGTCCCTGAATCGCATACGCCCCTGCCTTGTCAAAAGCTTCGCCGGTGTCGATATACCAGCGAACCTCGTCCCGGCTCAGCTCCGCGAACTTTACCCGTGTCCTCTCAAGGTCGGAGGCGAAGCGATCTCCGTTTATCACTGCCACACCAGTAAGGACCTCATGCCATTGACCACTGAGTCTCGACAACATGCTCTCTGCGTCACTCTCATCGCGCGGTTTGCCCAAAATTTCGCCATTGATCACCACGACGGTGTCCGCTCCGAGTACCAACCCGGGTGACTTTTTCGAGGCGGCGGCCTTGGAACGAGCGAGGCGCATGACATAGACGTCAGCCACCTCATCCGGCTCACGCGCTTCATCGACGTCCGAAGGCTGTATCCGGAGCTGAAATCCTGCGGCGCGCAGGAGCTCGGCTCTTCGCGGTGATGATGACGCGAGTGTAATCATTGGGGCGCTCATAAACCGGTATCGACTGCAAGCCGGACATCGAATAGACTATTGGCCGGAGAAAGAGATGTCGAGCCGGAACAGAACTCCTTCATTGCTTGTCACTTCCACCTTCCTGCTGGTCGCCCTGGCGGCAATGGTTTCATCGCGTGTCGGATCGGCGCGTAACCTCTTCCAGACGCAAAATCCCAAGCCCCAGGACCGCGAAGCGTTAGCCAAAGGCCCGGCTCCGAGCGGCACACTCAAGGATCGTCTGGCCACGGACGACGGATACGCCGCCGTGCTCTTCTATTCTGCTGATATTCACGGCAATCTCGAAGTCTGCGGATGCCCTATTCATCCGCTCGGAGGGCTGGCCCGCCGCCTTGGCTATATCGATGCCTTCAGGCAGAGGAGCCCGGATGCGGCCACACTGATGGTCGACGCGGGCCATATCTTCAGCGATGACCTGGCTGACAAAGTCGATCAGCAGGGTCTGCTGCGGGCAGACGCCAGAGTCATGAACGACTGGGTCGTGCGAGCTGACGAGCAGATGAATCTGGAGGTCTCGAATCTCTCGTATCGCGACCTGCCCTATCTCAAGGTCCTCCTGCGGCCTGGGGCGGAAAATCGTTCCGGCGAAGACTTCGCTTATCTCCGCCAATATTCATCCGGTCGACTCCACGTGGACGCAACCACTTCCGTACGTTATCAAGACCGTCACTGCGAAGCGCCTGGCGCGCCCGCTGCGCATCGCATTCATAGGCCTGAGCGACAGAATTCCGGATGAGCTGAAAGATTCCGCGGGAGTTACCGGCTTCACCATCGACGATCCGGCCGAGGCCGCCAAAAAAACTCTCGCTGCGGTCCACGACAAGGCCGACGTGACCGTGGTACTCGGCTACTTCAAGCTCGCGACCGCGAACAAGCTGGCCCTTCAGAACGAGGACCTCGACGTCATCATCGCGGCTGATGGTCGCGGCCTGGTTCCGGATCCAAAGCAGGTCAATAACACCCTGATCCTCTACGCAGCCAACCAGACGAAGCATCTCGGTGAGCTTCGCTGCTATGCCGATGCGGAAGGAACGATCGATAAGTTCACCAATCGCTACGTCGAGCTTGATGAAGTTATTCCCGATCAGCCCCAGATGGCCGGCATGACGAAAGCGGCGCGTGCTCAGATCGATGCCGTCCAGACAAAGATGGCAGAAGAAGAGACTGTGGCAATGGTCGCCAAAGGCTCAGGGAATGCGCAGGCAGCCGGATATGTGACCTCTGAAGCCTGCGCCAAATGCCATACGGCTGAGTATGCGGTCTGGCAGAAGAGCCGCCACTCCGGGGCGTTTGCGGCCCTTGAGCGACGCCAGCGCACCTTCGATCCGGCGTGCGTTGCCTGCCATTCAGTCGCTTTTCAGCGCGGTGGCTTCATCAACATCAAGGCAACGCCACAGTTTGCCAACGTTCAGTGCGAATCCTGCCATGGTCCGGGAGCACAGCATATCAAGGCTCCCGCCGCAGGCAACTATAAGGCGCCTGCCGCGCCGGCAAGCTGCGTCGTCTGCCATGATCGTGAGAACAGTCCTGATTTCGTATTCGAAAGGTACTGGCCAGTGGTCGCCCATGGCACACCGGGAAGGACGGGCCGACGACGCTAAGTCTGGAGTGCGGCGACCTGTGCCGTTTTTGATTTAGTCACTACGGTAGCTAAACCAAAAAGCGGCGACAGGTTGCCGCACTCCAAATTCCTTAAAACAAGATGGATAGCCTGCTCAAAATGCTGCCGTTCATCGTGCGGCTCTCCGATGATCAGGAGTTGCGCGAACAGGCAGTCTTTACCGCGTGGAATGCGGTCTCTGGGGCGCAGTTATCCGGCGTCTGCAAGCCGTTCCGCCTTTATCAGAAGAACCTCATTGTCGCGACCCTCGACAATACCTGGAAGAAGGAGCTCGAGCGCATCGCCAGCTCAATGCTCTTCAAACTCGACTCGCTTCTTGGCGCGCCGCTTGTGCACCTTCATCGAGTTTCGTGTCGATCCGAGATTCGTTCAGCGGGCTCAGCCTCCGAAACCGATCCAATACCGATTCCGGCGCACGAAGCAGCTCGAGAAAGAACTGAAGCCTCTCGCCGATCAGATTGACAGCGAATCTTTGAGGCGCAGTTTTCTAACCGCAGCTGCGCGCTGCATCGAAAGGAGCGAGACCAAAGCAGATGCCGATAACTCGAACGGAAGTGGAGAAGATCGCAGGCCTGGCCAACCTTGAACTTTCGGAAGAAGAGAAAGGGTCTTTTTCGAATCAGCTGGCCGCCATCGTCGAATACATCGATCAGCTCAACGAGCTGGACACGTCGCAGGTCAAGCCGTGGCAGGGGCGCAGCGCCGGCGAAGTTCAAACCTCCGTGACGGCTCGCGAGGATGTTGTCGAGCCAAGCCTGGGGCAGGAGAGGGCGCTCCGTGGAGCGCCAGACGCCGAGGACGGCCATTTCCGAGTTCCGAGAGTAATTGGCGGGTAGTCTTCAGAGGAGCAGGATTGAACAAGAGTCTTACCGTTGACGAGATTCAGCGTCTTTATGCGTCGGGCGACGCCGTACCGACGGAGATCTGCCGCGATGCGCTCGATCGAATCGAAGCCTCCAACGAGAGGCTCAACGCGTTTCTGACGATTGACCGCGATCGTGCCCTGGCGACGGCCGCATCCCTCGATTCCCGGATACGTGAACTCGTCAAGACGCATCCGCTCGCAGGCGTGCCGGTTGCCATAAAAGATAACCTCTGCATCGACGGTGTTCGTACTACCTGCGGCTCTCACATTCTCGGCAATTACGTCCCGCCCTACACGGCAACCGCAGTCTCGCATCTGGAGACTGCCGGCGCGATCGTTGTCGGTAAGACGAATTGCGATGAATTTGCGATGGGCTCGTCGAATGAGAATTCGGCCTTCGGTGCGGTCCGCAATCCCTGGAATGAGGAGTATGTCCCCGGTGGAAGTTCCGGCGGCTCGGCAGTCGCGGTGGCGGCCGGTCTGACCCCAATTTCTCTGGGGTCCGACACTGGAGGCTCGATCAGGCAGCCGGCATCGTTCTGCGGCGTCGTGGGATTGAAGCCCACCTACGGGCGAGTTTCGCGCTACGGGCTGATAGCATTTGCTTCCTCGCTCGACCAGATAGGGCCATTTGGAGGCAATGTCCGCGATATTGCCCGAGTGCTCCAGGTAATCTCGGGGCGCGACCGTCACGACGCAACTTCCGCCGATATCGATGTCCCGGACTATCTCGGAGCGTTGAATGGCTCAGTAAAAGGCTTGCGTGTTGGCGTGCCGCCCGAATGCTTTGGTGACGGCCTCGACACAGAGGTGCGCGAGAAGGTAGAGGCCGCGATCCGGAAATTCGAAGCAATGGGCGCGCAACTGGTTGAAGTGAGTCTCCCAAGAATGAAGCACGTAGTGGCTGTCTACTACATCATCGCCACGGCCGAGGCATCGTCGAATCTCGCCAGGTTTGATGGCGTCCGGTATGGGTTCCGCGCCGAAGAGGCGAGAACCCTCGGGAGATGTATCGCATGACGCGAAGCCAGGGATTCGGGGCTGAGGTGAAGAGGCGGATCATGCTCGGCACGTTTGTGCTCTCGTCAGGCTACTACGATGCATACTACGAGAAGGCGCAGCGAGTGAGGTCGATGCTGGTCGAAGATTTCGCGAAGGCCTTTCAGGCTTGCGATGTCATTGCCACGCCGACGGCTCCGACGCCGGCGTTCAAGCTGGGCGAAAAGACGGATGATCCGCTGGCCATGTATCTGACTGATATCTACACGGTGACGATCAATCTGGCTGGTGTGCCGGCGGTGAGCGTGCCTTGTGGAATCTCTTCGAAGGGCCTGCCGATAGGATTGCAGCTCATTGGGAATCATTTTGATGAAGCCCGTCTGTTGAACGCAGCATTCGCGCATGAGTCTTCAAAATGAGTGACCAGCCGCTCGCCCGCTGACCCATTTCATCACCCGCCCAGTCGACACGGAGAGGTTAGGGCAGCCTGGGGCCGCACGCGTCCCGCGTGCCCGGAATCATTAACTCGCGCCGACAATGTTATAAGAAGGAGCAGCGCGAGACGCGTGCGGTCCCAGGCTGCCTCCGCCTAGTTCCGGTCCAGGTCTGCCCTCGGCTGTTCCCTCCAGTGGCATGCCAGGCCCGACTCCGCCTGAGAATGAACCAGGTCGCTCCGCTTGACCCCAGGGAATCAACCCAATAAAATGTTGGGTTTACCGCTAGCCTGACTCTTATATGGCTGAATTCCGCAGACTGCTTGGCTACCTAAAACCATACACGCCCACGTTTGCGCTGTCGATAGTCCTCATGGTGGCGACAGGCCTGCTCGAAGGAGCGATCGGACTCCTCCTCGTCCCCATTTTCGACCAGCTGTCCGGCGGCAACCACAATCCCGGTGCCCTCTCGTGGCTCAGTCTCGACCGGTGGATTTCGACCTCGAATACGAGCGGGTGGCACATCATTGCGATGCTCCTTGTCGGATTCACCCTCGCCAAGGGTGTCACCGAGTACTTCTCCTCTTTCTCCATGAGCTACATCGGCCAGCACGTGATTGCCGATGTGCGCTCGTCGCTATACGACCATATAGTGCGCCAGTCGGCGACGTTCTTCGCAAAGCATCCGACAAACGAGCTGACGGCCCACCTCATGAGCGACGCATCGCTGGTCGAGCGAGCCGTATCCGACACGCTCCGCGATCTGCTTCGTGAGTCAGTCAGCCTCGTTGTCTACCTGGTCATTCTCTTTCGTCTCAACTGGAAGCTCGCGGCGATCATGTTTCTGCTTGCGCCGCCAGTCGGCTACCTGACAACCACGTTCAATCGCCGCCTGCGCAAGTACGTGGACTCACGTCAGCAGAGCGGAGCTGAGATGCTTGACGTGGCCCAGGAGACGATCTCGTCGCAGCGCGTCGTCAAGGCGTTCGGCATGGAAGGCTACGAGAGCGCTCGCTTCCGTGCCTCGGCTGGCAAGCAGATGGGCGATCAACTCCGGGCGATGCGAGTCTATTTTTTCTCGCCAATCCTGCTCGAGACGCTTGGCATCGTTGCTGTAGCGTTGCTGCTTCTTTACGCGCAGACGAGCATAGGCGCGGGCCAGATGACACTCGGCGCCTTCGTCGCATTTCTCTTCTTCATGTTCAAGACTTACGATCCGATAAGGCGCCTGAGCCGTCTGCAGCATGATCTACAGCAGGGCCTGGCTTCTTCGGCGCGCATCTTCAGGATCATGGATGAGGATGCCGAAATGTCCGACCCGCCTGGAGCAAGCGAATTGCCGCCGTTTTCACGCGCGATCGAACTCCGGCATGTCTCTTTCAGCTATGGGGCCGGTTTTGATATGCCCGTCCTTGAAGATGTATCGATGACCGTTCGCGCTGGCGAGATGGTCGCCATTGTTGGTCAGAGCGGTGCCGGCAAGAGCACGATTACGAATCTCATACCTCGATTTTACGACCCGGTAGACGGCGAGGTATTGATCGACGGCATTAACATCCGAGAGGTCAAACTCGCCTCACTCCGCAGTCAGATCGCAATCGTTACGCAAGAGGTTCATCTCTTCAATGACACGGTGCGCGCCAACATCGGTTACGGGGCTCACGCCAGACGTGACAGCGACAGTGAGATTCGCGACGCGGCGAGGGCCGCGCTTGCGGATGACTTCATCAGGCAGCTTCCGCGCGGCTACGACACGGTTATTGGTGAGCGAGGGTTTATCCTGAGCGGCGGGCAGAGACAGCGAATCGCAATCGCTCGTGCAATTCTCAAGGATGCACCGATTCTGATTCTTGATGAGGCGACGTCGGCCCTTGATAGTGAAAGCGAGATGCTCGTGCAGCAGGCATTGAGCAATCTCATGGCCGGCCGGACAACAATTGTTATAGCACATCGCCTTTCGACGGTTCGACGGGCGAATCTCATTGTAGTGGTCGACGGCGGCAGGATTATCGAAGTCGGGAGGCACGACGAGCTCGTGGCTCGGAAGGGTGTCTACCGGCGTCTCTATGATCTACAGTTCACCGATGGCAGAGAGCTGCTCGAGGCATGGCCGCTCGGCCAGAGGCCTGCAGTGACACTGCCGCTTGGCCGCGAAAACTGACGAACCTGAGGAACAGAGTAAATGCTGAAGAGCATGACAGGGTATGGGCAGGGCACGGTGGCGGGCGACTCTTTCAGCGTCACGGTTGATTTGCGCTCGGTTAACAACAGGAATCTGGATATCCACTGGCGAGCGCCGCAGGAGCTGGCCAGTCTCGAGATCAGGCTGAAAAAGCAGGTGCAGGCGGCCGTCTCGCGTGGAAGGGTTGATGTCAGCGTGAGCCTCGTTCAGTCGGGAACGACCGGATACGAGATCAACCGGCCTCTTGTGCGTGCTTATGTCGAGGCGCTGCGTGCGCTCCGCGACGAGTTCGGGCTGTCCGGCGAGGCCGATCTGGCTACCGTCTCTCGAATGCCCAATGTGCTTCAGACAGTGGCCTCGGCCAATAAGCTCGTTCCGGAGATCGAGCAGGGCGTTGAGGCGGCATTGACCCAGGCACTGACCGCGCTGGTTGCCATGAGAGCAGTCGAAGGTCACGAGCTGCAAAAAGAGTTGACGGGTCGAGTCAACCGGATCGAGTCACATCTCGCTGTGATTGAAGAGGACTCGAGCGGTCTTGTTGACGCCTATCGGGAAAAACTTCGGAGCCGTGTCGGAGAGCTTCTCGGGGATACGAGCATTGATGAGGCCCGGCTGGCACAGGAGGTAGCCTACCTTGCGGAGCGGGGCGACATAACCGAGGAGATTGCGCGGTTGAAGAGCCATCTCGGGCAGCTGCGCGAACTGTTGACGAGTGATGGCGAGGTTGGGAAGAAGCTTGATTTTCTGCTTCAGGAGACGAACCGGGAAGCCAATACGATCTTGTCGAAATCGTCTGAGCTGCGCCTTTGTGACGCGGCAATCGAGATCAAGACCGAGGTCGAGAAGTTGCGCGAGCAGTCTCAGAACGTGGAGTGACTGCCTGGGCGTGCCGCAGGCTGTCCAGCCTGCGGCAGAGTGACGAGGGAATAATCAATGAGAAGTGGCGATTTGCGATCTCTGCCGCAGGCTGGACAGCCTGCGGCACGGTCCAAGCGTCGATTTCTCCATATCTGATCTACTTGTGAATGGAAATCTGATCATTGTTTCGGCGCCCTCGGGAGCCGGAAAGACAACACTCGTGGCTGCCGTTATCCGGCGGCTCGAACAGGTCATGCCGTCAGTCTCCTACACGGCGCGCTCGCGAAGGGTGGGCGAGACTGATGGTGTCGACTACCACTTTGTCGGCCCTGACGAGTTCGAATGCAATGATCGCTCGAGACGAATTCCTTGAATGGGCGGAAGTACACGGCAACCGCTACGGCACATCGCGCAGCGTGGTCGAACAACTGCTCGGCCGTGACATGGATGTCATCCTGACGATCGACGTTCAGGGAGCGGCAAACGCGCGGGCGCTCTACCCGCAAGCGATTACTGTCTTCGTGCTGCCGCCGTCGTATGCGGCGCTCGTTGACCGCCTCCGCGGAAGAGGAGCCAATGAAACGAGCGACCTGCGGCTAAGGCTGCTCAACGGAAGAAGCGAAATCGAGCAGTTTCGATATTTTGACTATCTGGTAATCAACGATGACCTCGGACGGGCAACGGAGGAGTTGGCCGCGATCATCATGGCCGCGCGATGCCGGCGCGAGAGGCGCGCTACGGTGGCCGAGAACATCCTGATGACATTCATGAGATAATTGGAGGTCATTCTACGATGGCTGAGAATTCTGAAAACAAGGAGAATCCGACAGGAATGGCAATGCCAATCGACAGCAAGTATAGAAAGATTCTGATCGCGGCGAAGAGAAGCAAACAGCTTCAGAAGGGTGCACGGCCGCGAATTCAGGTTCCCGTGACCGCCAAGCCGACGCGAGTTGCCGTTGAGGAGGTAAACCGGGGCCTGGTCAATTTCGAGATTGAGAAGCCCGAGTAGCGAGTCGTCCATAACATTCGCGCCGGGCGTTGCCTGAGGGTCGAATGAAAGTTCTGCTGGGCGTGACAGGTTGCATCGGTGCCTACAAGGCTGCCGAAGTGTTGCGCGGTCTTCAAAAGGCCGGCGCGGCAGTGCGCGTCGTCATGACCAGTCATGCGACCGAGTTCGTGCGGCCCCTGACGTTCGAAGCCCTTTCCGGAGAACCGGTAATCACGGGCATGTTTGAGCGTCCGGATTATGCAAGCATCGAGCACATAACTGTGGCGCGCGAGGCAGATCTCCTGCTCGTCGCGCCGGCGACGGCAAACATCATTGCCAAGTTCGCGCATGGCATCGCCGACGATTTTCTCTCAACCGTCTACCTCTCCAACAACAACCCGGTGCTGATTGCGCCGGCGATGAATGTTGAGATGTGGAATCATCCGGCAACGCAGGCGAACCTCGAGGCGCTGCGCCAGCGCGGCGTCGAAGTGGTTGAGCCTGAATCAGGTTACCAGGCATGTGGCGAAGTGGGGATGGGGCGTCTGGCTGAGGTCGATCAAATCGTTCGGCATGCGATCGATATCGCCGTGCGTGGGCGACGGAAGGCAGTCCTCGACCTCACTGAGGAGAGAGTCCTCGTAACTGCCGGGCCAACGATCGAGGCTATCGACCCGGTCAGGTATCTGAGCAATCGATCGTCAGGCCGCATGGGCTACGCAGTTGCCGAAGCCGCACTGGCTCGTGGAGCTCGTGTGGTTCTGGTGACCGGCCCTACGAGGTTGCGGCCTCCGCAGGGTGCCGAGACTGTACACGTGAAATCGACTCGTGAGATGTTCGAGGCTGTCATGAGCCGCGTTGCAGGGAGCACGGTCTTCGTTGGCTGCGCCGCAGTAAGTGACTACCGTCCTGTCGTCACTGAATCACAGAAAATCAAGAAGAGTGGCGCTCATTTGACGCTCGATCTCGAGCCCACCGAGGACATCATCAGGGCAGTCGGGGCCGCAGGCGGACGTGAGAACGGCGGCGCCCGTATAGAAAAACGCATAGTGATAGGTTTTGCCGCCGAGTCAGAATCGCTGATCTCACACGCCGAATCGAAGCTGAGCGAGAAGGGAATGGACCTTATCGTAGCCAACGACATCACTCGGAAGGATGCCGGCTTCGACGTAGACACGAATGCTGCGACGATCATCAGACGCGACGGCACGCGGACAGAGCTTCCCCTTCAGTCCAAGCTCGAGCTGGCGGAGCGGCTGCTGGACGAAGTAGTCGGGCTTAGAAAGCTCGTCGGAATTCCCACCTAGTTGGCTGTCTCGGCTATGTCGCTACCAGTCAACTGCCATGTCGCGCTCAAACCTCGCACGCTCTTCACTGCAATGGGCAATGTCCGCAACCTTGTAGGGGCAGGGCTTGTCCCTGCCCGCCGGCGCCGTCTGGCGCCGGTAACCATTATCGGTTGGTGTTGAAGTCGCACGGGCCTCCTTGAAACTGTTACCCGTGCCGGACGGCACGGGCGGGCAGGGACAAGCCCTGCCCCTACAAGGTCGCGCAATCAAGCAATGAAACAAACGTGCCTGTGGCGACCTTACGATATCAACGAGACGTGCTACTAGAGACTGCGATCGCATGGACCCCCGCTCAGAGCTCGATGAACTCATCATTCAGGTAGCCGAACGCCTTCGCTTCTATGAAGAGCAGGGCATCACCGATCTGACCCGTCGTCAGACACCAGTCCAGGTCCCTCCACCTGAGCCCTCGGCGCCGCAGGTTGACGCACTCGTTTCGAAGGCCCTCCTGGGTGATGCAGAAGAATCCAGCGAGACACTCGAGCAGATTCGCAGTGACCTTGGTGACTGTCGCAGATGTAAACTCTGGAAGACGCGAACAAATGTTGTCTTCGGTGAAGGCAACCCGAGAGCGGAGCTGATGTTTGTCGGCGAGGCCCCTGGAGCCGACGAAGATGCTACGGGAAGGCCTTTTGTCGGGCGGGCCGGAAAGCTGCTCGACAAGATGATCGAAGCCATCGGAATGAAGCGCGAGCAAGTCTACATTGCCAACGTCGTGAAATCCCGGCCTCCCGAAAACCGCGAACCTGAAAGAGAGGAAGTGGCCGCCTGCAGCCCGTTTCTCTTGCGCCAGATTGCGGTCATCAAGCCCCGGCTGATCGTCACTCTTGGCAATCCCGCCACGCGCGAACTTCTGGAAACGCGCGCCGGCATTTCACGGCTGCGCGGAACCCTTCAGGACTACCCTGGAATCGACGGGATCAAGGTCCTGCCTACGTTCCATCCGGCGTATCTTTTGCGCTCGCCTGACAAGAAGAGAGAAGCGTGGGAAGACTTGAAAAAGGTTCGGGCCTTCCTTAAGGGTGAGCCTCTCTGACCTCAGATGTAGAAGAGTCTTCCAGTGCCGTCGTCGCCATAGCCGCGAGCGCGATAAAGAGTTGCGCATTGGCGGTCACCTGCAGGTTAAAGTCGACGAAGCTGTGCACGGCGATCGCAAAGCATCCGGTCACGGCGCCGAGAATAATCGCTCGGCGTCTTCGATTTCGAGTCCGCGCGGCCGAGAATGCGCGTCCGAAGAGGAGCGCTGCGAAAATGAGTGCCAGCACCCCGCCCGCCACGCCGGTGTCGGCCAGAATTTGCAGATAGTCATTGTGTGACTGCTCGACTCGCTGCGTGCCCGAGCTCGAGTCGTACCGGCTGTAGGCCATCGGGAATGCCCCGAGCCCGATGCCAAGCGCCGGATGATCCTTGATCATTTGCGCGGTGGCGCTCCAGATGGCCCGGCGGTTGAATCGCTCTTTCGTCGATTCGTCGTTCTGCGTATCGGTCTGGACCTGAGTCAGATTCTGGACCAGACCTTCAGAGCCAACCAGGAGCGTGGCTCCGCCGATTGCTCCGAGCCCCAGCAGAATGGTTGCCGCGACCCGAACCAGGACTCCTGCGCGCGTTCGTTTGCGGCCCGGAGCCGTTGGCCATGCGACCAGCGCGAGAAAGACTATCTCGGCAGCCAGCGCGAGCATCCCGCCGCGCGAGCCGGACAAGACGAGTCCGGCACACAACACCAGCCCGGCGCTTCCGTAGATGGCGAGCAGTTCACGCCTCACGCTACGGGCGACGATGAGGCCGCCCACCAGTCCAATGCCCATCTCGAGGAAGCCTGCAAAGTGGTTGCGATTGACGAAGGGTCCGAAGGACCCGCGCTGCCAGAGCGCCTTGCCAATGTAGCTTTGGCCGATTCCAACAAGAGCAATCAGAACACAGACTGCAATGCTCACGTTTGTTGCCGTGCCCCTTCGCGAATCAGTGTTCACGAAGGTGGCGAACAGAAGAAAGAAGAGAATCAAAGCTGATAATTTGAGTGCCGCTTCGAGTGTCGAGAAGGTATCGAAGCTGATCGTCGGCCGAGCCACACCCGAGCCCATCGGAACGAGCTGAACCAGAGCAATGGCGAGAAGTGCGAGCATCGGTAGCACGAGTGGATTGGCGGCAATCGCGAGCTGGCGATCGAGCACCGATTTGATGATCCAGAGGGTTGCGGTGACGAAAATCCAGATCTCCCATATTGCGGTCGACCAGACTTCGACGGTGCCGTAAGGTATCGGTGCGACGATCAATAGCAGGATGAGAGAGGCAAAGATCAGCTTGCTAAGAATTGTTTCTCCATTCATTAGCCGCAGCCTGGGGCCGCACGCGTCTCGCGTGCTCCTTCTTTTTCACTTCGCTGATCAGCCAAAGTAAGAGCACGCGAGACGCGTGCGCCCCCAGGCTGCGGCAAATCTCTATCGACAGGCCATCATTTCGTGGCGATTCTGAAGCCGTCGAGCCAGATGCGGCCCTTCACCTTGCAGACGGCGTCGCCACACGGCGTCTGCTGGAGCCGCACCCTGATCGCCTCGGTGCTACTGCTCGTTGTAAAGTCGAGCTTCTCCTGTCCCCACTTGCGGTTTCCAAGCGCAAGTGACATCGAAGCCAGTGACTTGGTCTCGTGGGCCGGATCAAAGACCTCAATTACCAGCGGACTCAGATTCAACAGGTCCTCCGTCCGAAGCCAGAAGCTCATCTGATAGTGAGTGGACGGACGCGCCGGAACGGTCTGTGAAGCGATGATCGGTTTGATATTTCGCTCGACGTCAAAACTCAACCGCAACGCCAGCTGTCCATCCTGAGACGACTTGTTGTCGAGAGATATGCCGAGACCCTCTGCTCGGGAGATATTCCACGAATAGAACGGCTCCTCGCTGCCGAGCTTGATTTCATGCTCGAAACTGCCATTGGCAAGGAGTGAGCCGGCATCGGGCGCCGGCCGGCCAGTCGCAAATGATTCCGACCAGACCTTGAAGGCCGCACTGTAGTGGCTCGAGTCTGTCAGCGATTGAAGCAAGAGCCGAGTATCAGCTGGATTGTGGGGCATCTTTTCCCAGCTCTCGAGGGCCTCCTCTACCTTGCCGCGATAGACGAGCATCGAAAGAAGCTTGGCCCGAGCTTCAGCCGGAGGCGCGAGGGCGGCGATCACTGCCCTCGCGTCCTTGTCGTATGAGTTCCACGCGTAGTCGAATATCAGCGGCAGCGATCCGGGCTCGGTCGCCAGGGCAGCGCGAAACTCAGCAAAGGCAGCCTCGCGGTCGCCTTCGCGGAGGCGATGATTGGCGAGAACCCAGCGGGTCTCAAAGAAGTTGGGTGCAAGGCCGCTCGCTCGCTCGAGAGCGGTACGCCCCTCTGCAAAGTCGCCATTGTGATCCAGGGCGCGTCCAAGCGCGAGCCAGACGCGATAGTCCTCGGGACTGAGCGCAGCTGCTTTGCGGAGATCGGCAATGGCAGTCAACAAACGGGGTTCAAGCAATTCGTCGGTTGCCTGAGACATATACATTACGCCTCGGCCAAAGAGCACCATCGGATCGGTCGGGGCGAGGCGAGCTCCGATGTCAGTAGCCTCGAGTCTTGCTTCAGGAGCGAGGAAGGCGCTCCGCTGAGCATAGGTGGTGTAGCTCGAGCCCAGGGCACCTCGTCCGATGGAGTAACTGAGGAGCGAGAAGGCTGCGACGACGACGAGCAGCAGAATCAGCCGAACTGGTAAAGGGCCAAGCGGAATCTTCATGCGGTGGACCAGCCTAGCCGATCAGATCGACTACTGCAACAATTGTTAGAGAATGATGTATCATCAAGTGAGAGAATGAGTTTCAGTCCTGTGTCACGACCGCTTAAGGGCTTCTCAGATGCCCATAATAGTTGACACACATAGGGTCATCGGCGATACTTAACTACCGCTTTGGCAAGGGCTTGATAGCGTATCCCCAGATGATCCAGATTGCGCCCGGCCGAGTATGCCCCCGCGGATTAAGCACCGCGCCGGACGCTTTAGCCGAGCCGGATCGCGGGCTTTGAAGCGTACTGAGCAAACTCGATGGCTGTCCCCAGGCACGTGACCTGAGGGAGAAAACTGCCTCATCGCGTGAGGTGAATACCTTTCGGTGGAGGGAAGTATGTCGCAGAGGTTTTGCCTGTGGTTTCTGGGTATTGCTCTCCTCGTACTCTCCGCCAGGCCCGGATCGCCAGTCGCACAAACACCAGCTCAATCCCCGCAAAGACCTCCGGAGAAGGTCCTGGCACCTAGAGCCAACGCTCCCGATGCAGGACCAGAGCTACCGCATCGGAGCAAATGACCTGCTCGACATCAGAATCTTCGGCCGGCCTGAACTGGCTCGTGAGGCCCGAGTAACCAATCAAGGCCTTATTCGAATGCCATTTGTCGGTGAAATCCGCGCCGCCTGTCGGACTGAAAGCGAGCTCGTCGAAGCTCTCACTGAGAAGTACAAGAAGTATCTCAAGGACCCTCAGGTCGATGTCATCATCAAGGAATACAAGAGCCAGCCTGTGGCTGTCATCGGTTCAGTGAATCAGCCGGGACGATTCCAGCTCCAGCGGCGCTTCAGGCTGCTTGAGCTGCTGACTTTTGCGGGCGGCCCAAACGGCAACGCGGGCAGCACTGTCCACATCATTCGCAACGGGGAAGGCGACGTCTGCGCCTCAAGTGATCCAGCTAATCCGGCACATCCTGAACCGGCCCCAACCCCGATCGTTATCGACGACGTGAAGTCAGCCGCTGCTGCGGTTGCGGCGGCCGCTAATGGTGCTGGGACCACGGCTACCGGCGACGAGCTTCCAACCCTCTATTCGTTTAAGTTGAAGGACGTTCTTGCAGGCGTGACTGAAGCGAATATCTACGTCAATCCAGGTGACGTCATCAGCATCCCGGAGACTGAGCAGATCTTCGTCACCGGCCTCGTAGTCAAGCCGGGACCGCTGCCGATGAAGAACAAGATGACGCTCACGGAAGCAATAGCCATGGCCGGTGGATGCCAGCTCGAAGCCGCGCGCAAGAGCATCCGATTAATTCGTGGGGAGCCGGGCTCCGAGAGTCGCACCCAGAAAGTGATCAACCTTAATGACATTGAAAAACGCAAAATCGACGATATTGCGCTCTTACCGAACGACGTGATTGACGTCCCGAATTCGACGATGAAGAACATCCAGCGCGGCCTGATTGGCGTCGGACTCGGAGCTCTGGGCACGCTTCCGTTCTTTATCGCTCGCTGAAGGCTACGATAGGCCAGACAAGTATTGACGGGTGTTGACCGATGCAGCAAATGCAGCCGATGCAGGACGACAGCAGAAATAAGCTGATACCGGTGGAAGAGCAGCCACTGCCGACGGCCCTGGACTTGCGGCGGGACTACCGCTACGGCAAAACGATGGCCGCCGATAGTGATGAGACCCATCTTCGCGACTATTGGCGTATCGTCCGGCGCCGGCTGTGGATACCGATGAGCGTCATGGTAGTGGCGGTGACCTTGACGACCATCTACATGCTGCGGTTGCCGTCGATTTATGAGGGCATCTCGACGCTCCAGATCGACAACGAAAACACCAACAGCGTGAGCGTCAAAGAGCTGCAGATCAACATGGGCAACGACTGGGCCTACATCAATACCCAGATGCGGAACATGCAGACGCCCGAGGTCGCCTTGATCGTGGCCAAGACCCTGCGGCTCGACAAGAATCCCGCGTTCATGCCGATCATTGGCCAGTCCGCGAAAGCCCAGGACGATACCCTGCAGGTTGCGGATGACACCCAGGGAGACGACACCGGTGACCAGCAGCGCTACGAGCCGTACATCGGGATGCTCCTTGGCAACGTCGACGTCAAACCTGTGCGTGACACGCGCCTCGTTGAGATTCACTACCGGCACACGAGCCGCGACATGGCGAGGAAGATCGCCGATACGTGGGCCGATGCTTTCATCAAGTACAACCTCGACAGCCGGTACAAGGCGAGCAAGAAGTCAGCGGCATTTCTCGACGAACGGATTGCTGACTACAAGCTCAAGCTGAGACAGGCTTCGGAGGCCGTGCTCCGATATACGCAGGCCAATAACGTTATCGATTTCGGTGAGAAGGAGAACACGGTTCTGGCTCGTTTGAGCCGCTCAATTCGATGCTCCTTCAGGCCGAAAACGAACGCAAGAACTTCCAGATGTCCAATGATCTGGCCAAGGAGGTGGCTGACAAAGCAACGCTGCCCGAGATTCAGAAGGACCAGATCGTTCAGAATCTGACTACCAAGCTGGCGGAGCTGAGCCAGAAGAAGGCGCAACTCGAGGTTGAATTTACTTCTGAGTGGCCCGAGGTGAAACAGGTCGACCAGCAGATTGCACGGGTCGAAGGCGAGCTTCGTGCCGCCTACGCGCGCATTCTCAAGGGAATCGAAAACCAATACATAGTCGCACAGCAGAAAGAGAATTCCCTGAGGCACGAGTTCGACAAGCAGCGCGCCGAAACGATGCAGCAGAACCAGGGTGCGATCACCGCGAAGATGCTGCAGCAGGAGGTCGACACAAATCGCGAGATGCTCAACAGCCTCCTTCAGAGCCAGAAGGGGGTGGAGGTCGCTGAGGCCGGGACAACGCTTCGCAACAATATCCGGGTGACCGAGTATTCGGGTATGCCCGGCGCTCCAGTGGCGCCCAAGCGGCTTCAGAACATACTGATCAGCCTTTTCCTGTCGCTCATTGGCGGCATCGGCCTGGTGCTCTTCCTCGATTACGTCAACAACAAGATCGAGTCGGTCGAGGACGTCGATCGCTACCTCAAGCTTCCCGCTCTTGGCGTGATACCGGTGTTCGAGGGGACCAAGCCTCGCCGCCTGCTGGGCGGTGGCAACGGCACTGGCACTGGATTCACCAAGCAATTGAAGCTCACAGACGCCATGGCTCCGACCAACGGTTCGGTCATTCTGACGCAGGTCGAGTCGGCTTCGGCGATTGCCGAGAGCTATCGGCAGCTGCGCACGGCCCTGCTGCTTTCATCAGCCGGGCACGCGCCTCGGACACTGCTCGTGACGAGCAGCCAGCCGGCGGAGGGAAAGACCACGACCAGCATCAACATGGCCATCTCGCTTGCGCAGACAGGGGCGGCCGTGGTGATTGTCGACGCCGATTTGCGGCGGCCTCGAGTACATCGGGTGTTTGGTCTCAAAAACACCATTGGTCTGTGCAACTATCTCGCCGGGGATTGTGATCTCTCGACGCTGATTCAGGCTGCCATGCCCAACCTCTACGTTCTGCCCGTAGGGCCACTACCGCCCAATCCGGCTGAGCTTCTGGGTTCGGTGAAGATGAAGCAGGCGGTTGAGGCGCTCTCAAGCAATTTCGACTACGTGGTCATCGATTCACCGCCGGTCGCCTCTTTTGCCGACAGCCTGATTCTTTCGTCGATGGTTGATGGGGTGATCGTCGTGGTCAAAGGCAGCACCACGACGCGCGAGATGGCGCAGAGGACATCGGCCCATCTGCATTCGGTCGGGGCTAAGATCCTCGGAGTGGTCGTCAATCAGATCAAGCTGCAGCCGCACGACTACTATTACTACTCGAGTTACTACAGCAGCCATTATTACGGCAAGGATGGCTCCGCACCGCAGGAGACCGACAGCGAGGCTGCGAGCTGAGAAGTGAGTACTTAATATGGAGTGCCGCGACCTGTCGCCGTTTTGTTGGATATTGTCGTATCCAATGTGTCGGGGCGGCGCTTTCTCCTGACAATTGCTATAGCTAAATCAAAAGCGGCGACAAGTCGCCGCACTCCATAAAAGACGACGATGATTGATATTCATAGTCATCTACTCGGAGAGGAGGCGTTGGCAACTGATCTGGCGCCCGCCCTCGCGCTCTGTCAGCGGGCTCGAGATGATGGCATTGACGAATTGGTCGTTAGTCTGCGCCTGCCGGCCGACGATGATGAAGCGCTGACCAGAGCAGCAGAGTTCGAGGGCCGGTTGAGCGAGCTCCGGCGTCACGCACCGGCGGGACTGACCATCAATCGGGGGTTTGAATGGGAGCTGAATGATGGGTTGGCATCGAGGGTCGGGAGTCTTGGACGCCAGGCGACGATTGCTTCGAGCCGTTACCTGCTGGTGGGCCTCCCTCACTGGAGCTTGCCGCCAGACTGCAACCGTCTGCTCGCCGATATCAAGAGCATGGGATACGTCCCCATCGTCAGTCATCCTGAATGCAGCCGTGCCTTGCGACACGCGCCAGGTGCAATGGCCGGAATGATCGAGGCGGGTGCGCTCGTACAGGTCGACGCCTTGAGTCTGACTGGCGGCTACGGTGAAGAGATAGCGATCTTTACTCGACAGCTATTGGAAGCAAGTCAGGCCCATTTCATTGCGACCCGAGCCTCCTCGCGTACGCGTGGCGAGGCCAGCTTGAAAGATGCCCGGGACGGCGCGGGACGGATTGTCGGGCGGCAGGCTGCGAACTGCCTGGTCTGGGACAACCCACGTGCGGTACTTGCGAACTCCACCCTCACCGAGCCGCGCCCTGCGCGGCGTCGTGCGCCGATCTTGAAAGCCGCGCTTACTTACCGGGGATGAGCCATCAGCTATACGCTCGCCACCGACCGGGCCGCGACTTTGCTTGCGGCCGACACGCCTTCTCGACCTCTTTTGATGACGCCGCCGCAGTCGTATGGCTGATTAGCGCACGTCTGTCTCCCTCGAGGTGAGCGACGGGCGAGTCGAAAACTTGATGCTGCCTCGGCACGAGGTTTCCTTCACGGCGATTGGCAAACCATTCGTGCGCCCACTCTCAAGAACATAATGTGCGGAATTTTCGGCATCGTAACCCGGCTTAGCGAGCAGGACGTCTCCGGAGCCGTGGCTCGCGCAACAGCAGCGCTCGAGCATCGCGGCCCTGACGACACCGGTATTGAGTTCGTCTCGAGAGGGGAGGTCACGGTCGCGCTTGCTCATACGCGTCTCGCAATCATTGACCTCTCGGCTGCCGGCCACCAGCCGATGCGTGACGAAATGACCGGCAGCTGGATCACGTTCAACGGAGAGGTCTTCAACTTCCGGGATCTTCAAAGCGATCTTGCCAAACAGGGTGTTCAATTCCGCTCGAGCAGCGACACGGAGGTTCTGCTCAAGGGTTATGGGCTGCGAGGGCGCAAAGCAATCGACAGCTGGCGAGGTATGTTTGCTCTCGGAATCTGGGAGCAGGCGCCTCGACGGCTGACCCTCGTTAGAGACCGTCTGGGGATCAAACCGCTCTACTACTACTTTGACGGGCAAAGTTTCATCTTTGCCTCAGAAGTGCGCGCAATACTTCAGACGGGTCTTGTTCCGCGCAAGCTCTGCGCGGAAGCCGTCGACAGCTATCTCTCGTATGGCTCGGTGCAGCAGCCTTTGACGATCGTCGAAGGCATTCACCAGCTGCTGCCGGGCCATACGCTGACGCTCGAAGACTGGCAGGTCACAACCGAGCCGTATTGGGAGCTTCATGCCGACGCTGCAGACTCCGTTGAGAATGGCGCCGACGTAAGCGGTGAGATGAGGCAGCTCCTCGAAGAGGCTGTGCGTCTGCGTCTTGTATCAGACGTGCCGGTGGGAGTCTTTCTAAGCGGTGGAATCGATTCCAGCGCGGTAGTCGCGCTTCTGCGGAGGGCCAGCGCCGATCGCATCAAGTCCTTCTCAGTCTGTTTTGAGGAAGAGGAGTTCTCTGAGCGCATCTATGCCGAGCAGGTGGCCCGGCACTTCGAGACGGAACACACATCGGTGGTTGTGACCGCTGATGAGGTCCTCGGAAAGCTCCCCGCTGCCCTGTCAGCAATGGATCAGCCTTCGATTGATGGCGTCAACACTTACATTGTCTCTGAGGCCGTCGCCAGTGCCGGATTGAAGGTGGCCATTTCAGGTTTAGGGGGAGACGAAGTCTTTGCAGGCTACGGCTTCTTTCGAAACATCGCACGCGATGAACGCAGGCGCCTGCAAGCCAGCCGCGTGCCGGCGGGTGTGCGCCGCGCAGTTGGAGCCGCAATCGGTGCCGTGGCGAGCAGCAATCGTGTTACCAAGATCAGCGGACTGCTGAGTGAGTCGGAGTTCGACGGCCACGCCGTCATGAGTCATCGCCGGCTCTTTAGTGCCGGGCAGCGCCGCCGTCTTCTCGCGATCAACGGCAATGCGGGCACCGATCAGTCGTCCGTGCGATCCTGGACCATGCGACAGTTGGCGAATTGCGAGCATGCAGATGCCATCAACCAGGCTTCGATGCTCGATCTCGGAGGGTATCTCTCGAACACTCTGTTGCGGGATACCGACACGATGAGCATGTCCCATAGCCTCGAAGTCAGAGTGCCGTTGATCGACCATCTGGTGGTTGAGCGGGCGCTCAGGATTCCGGGCGACGTTAAGCTGCGTGCCGGCAGACCCAAATGGTTGCTGGTCGAGGCTGCCGGCGATCTGCCGCATGAGATCGTCGACCGCCCGAAGAAGGGATTTGAGCTGCCCTTCAAGCACTGGCTGCTGGGCGCGCTCGGGAGAGAGTCAGCGGCGCGCTGGCGAGTCCGGCAATCGAGGGGTTTTTCAAGCCTGGCTCGGCAAGAGGCGTATGGGAAGAGTTCGAAGCCGGGCGTGTGAGCTGGGCGCGAGTCTGGAGCCTGTTCGTGCTCGACGCCTGGACTCGCCAGAATCTGTGAATACATCTTTCTTGCCAACGCACACTTCACTACGACGTTGCAGAGACAGTGCGCCGTGCAGAGTTGCCGGCGCCGACGATTGTCGCGCCATCGGCGCGACCTTAAATAGCCCAGGGCGAAGCCCTGGGTATGATAGCCAACAACCGGCCGAGGCCCATCGGGCCAACATTGCCCCCTTGGGGCGTGGCGGTCCGCCCGCGGTTATTCACCCAGGGCTTCGCCCTGGGCTTTTTTAGGTCGCACCTTTGGTGCGACAGGGCGCGGGTAAGCCCACATAGGCGGGCGCAATCTGATATGGCATCCAACGAGGTCGCACATCCGCTTCCGCATCTGGTCATCGAGCCGGGCCGTTCATGGTCCAGTCTCGACCTTCGCGAGATCTGGAAGATACCGCGAGCTCCTCTATTTTCTCACCTCGCGTGACATCAAAGTCCGGTACAAGCAGACCATGCTGGGTGCTGCCTGGGCTGTTCTCCAGCCATTGCTCACCATGGTCGGTCTTCACGCTCCTCTTCGGCAAACTCGCGAAACTGCCTTCCGACAATGTGCCGTATCCACTCTTTGCGTTCGCCGGCCTTCTTCCGTGGACCTTCTTTACCAACGCGGTGGGCTCGGCAGGAAACAGCGTGGTGGGCAATCCGCAACTGGTGACCAAAGTTTACTTTCCGCGGCTCATAGTGCCCGCTGCTGCGGTACTCGCCGGCCTGGTCGACTTCGGAGTCTCATTCTTTCTGATGTGCATCATGCTGGCCATCTATCGAGTGCCGCTCGGAGCTCAACTTTCTGGTGCTGCCGCTGCTGATCTTTCTGACCGCGGCACTGGCAATGGGCGTCGGCACGTGGCTTGCCAGCCTCAACGTCAAGTACCGCGACATTCGTCACCTTATTCCATTCGCTCTTCAGCTTTGGATGTACGTAACGCCGGTCGCGTATCCGCTGAGCCTCGTTCCGCGGCCCTATCGAGCGTTGCTGATACTCAATCCGATGTCCGGTCTGATCGACAGCTATCGGGTCGCACTTCTGAGCGGAGTCAACGGGACAAACTTCAACTGGCCGGCCCTTGGGCTTTCGGTTCTGATGACCGCCGCCATGCTGGTATTTGCTGCTTACGCCTTCAGACGTTTTGAGAGGCTCTTTGCGGACCTGATCTAAGCGTGCACCCGCCGTTCGCAATCAAAGTAGAGGGAGTCAGCAAGCGCTACGAGCTTGGGAGTCAACAGGCTCTCCTGGCTATTACCGGGCGCACTCTTCGCGACGCGTTCGTCGACACGATTGGCCGTTTGAATCCGTTTGTCCGGTCTGACGCCCGGTTGAATGGCAGAACCAATGGCCGGCGCGATCTCTGGGCCCTCAAAGACGTAGAGTTTGAGGTTCAGCCGGGTGAGGTGGTCGGGATTGTCGGCAGAAACGGTGCAGGTAAAAGCACGCTTCTTAAGATTCTTTCGAGGATTACCGAGCCGACTGAAGGCCGTGTCGAAATCTTCGGCCGCATAGGAAGCCTGCTCGAGGTCGGGACCGGGTTTCACCCCGAGCTTAGCGGCCGCGAAAACATTTACCTGAACGGCTCCATTCTGGGGATGAGCCGGCGCGAGATCGGCAGTAAGTTCGATGAGATTGTTGCCTTCGCTGAGATCGACCAATTCATCGACACTCCGGTCAAGCGTTACAGCAGCGGTATGTATGTGCGGCTCGCCTTTGCTGTGGCTGCGCATCTCGAGCCTGACATTCTGATCGTCGACGAAGTTCTCGCGGTGGGGGATGCCGCGTTTCAGCAGAAGTGCCTTGGAAAGATGAACGCCGTCGCCCGAGAAGGACGAACCGTTATCTTCGTGAGCCACAACACAGCGGTCATGCTCAACCTTTGCCGGCGCGGGGTCCTGCTTGAGCGCGGACGGATGACGGCTGCGGGCGCAATGCAGGACGTCATGACCAAATATCTCGCGGGCCTCAAAGCTCATACTTCCTGGGATCTGGCAACTACCCCCGAACGCGAGGGTAGTGGGCGGGTAAAGTTCACTCGTGCGCTCTTTCTCGATGGCGACGGGGCGCCTGTCGAACACGGCGTCTCCGGCGAGCCTCTGGTTGTTGCACTCGACTATCGTTCGGTCAGCGACAGACCTCTGCCGAACTGCCGCATCTCGGTCGCCTTGCGAGACCAGCTTGGCCAGAACCTTTTTCTCTGCTCCAGCGAATTGACGAGGCGCGAGCCGATCACCCTGCCGCCCGAAGGAAGTGTGAGATGCCGGATACCACGTCTGCCGCTCAGCCAGAATCAGTATGTGGTCAGCGTTTTCCTTCAGGTCAACGGCGAGATCGAGGACTACATTCACAGCGCCATCGAGCTCGAAGTGGTTGATGGCGATTTTTACGGAAGCGGTCGTCTCTACCCGGATTCGTGGCGCGGCATCGGAGTGCTCGTGCCTCACGAGTGGGTAGTTCCTTCAGCGATAGATGGCCTGAAATGAAAGTTCTGGTCGTTTACCACGCGGCCGCAATGCAGAATCCACGGGCAATCTTCAAGGTCCTGGGTGAGACCGACGGCTTGAGTCTGACGGTCGTCGCTCCGCAGAAGCTCGCCGTTGAGCGGGTCTACAACCAGGATGGCTGGCTGGAGTTGAGCAAGCCGGAGGAATCGAACGGCTATCAACTGGTTCCGGTGCCGCTTCGCGATCCTCGTGACAGCTGGCGCGGGTTCGACCCTGACGGACTGAAGAGGGTCATCAGTGCGACGAAGCCGAACATCATTCACGTCCTCGACGAGCCTGTTTCCGGTTACCTTTTTCAGGTCGCCTGGCTGAGGCTGACAGCGTCTCCGAGGTCTCGCGTGCTCTTCTACGGATTCGAGAATCGACCGATTCATCTGGGGCGGCGTGGACGCCTGAAGTGGCACCCGACGTGGCGTCAGATGGCTGGGGGTGTTGCCGCAAACACCGAGACACTTGAAAACGTCAAAAGAGCGGGATTTCCGCCGCAGCGTCCGCTTGAACGCATCTTCTGGGGCATCTCGACTGATGTCTTTCGTCCTCTTGAATCGGCAGGGCTCAAGGCACGGCTGCAGCTCAGCGGTGATCAGATCGTCGGCTATGTAGGCCGGCTGGTTCCTGAGAAGGGCCTTCATGTTCTGCTGGCGGCGATGAAGCGACTGCCCTCGCGTGTCGAATGCGTGATCATCGGCGATGGTCCTATGCGAGCCGAGCTCGAGCTCTGGTCGAGTCTGCCGGAACTTCGCGGGCGTATTCACATGATCGACCCGGTGAGTCCGGAGGATCTGGTCAATTATCTCAACTGCATGGATGCTCTGGCGCTGCCCTCTCTCACCGCCGCGCATTGGAAGGAACAGTACGGCCGCATCATCGCCGAAGCCATGTCATGCGGCGTCCCCGTTGTTGGCTCCGATTCAGGGGCGATTCCCGAAGTCATTGGCTCCGCTGGAATCGTCGTGCCAGAGGGCGATGCCGCAGCTTTGAGTGAGAAGCTGGCGGTACTCCTTGCTTCGCGGGAGCAGAGGCGCCACCTCGGCGAGTTGGGACGCGAGCGAGCAGAGCAGCAGTTGAGCACACGCGCGATGAGCGCAAGTCTCAAACGATTCTATGATCGCATTATTTAGAGGTCTGATCTGGTAGGCGTACGACACATTCTGCATCCGTTGCGTTCGGCTGCCAAGCTCTACGAACGCATCAATACGAGTCTCGATCGCCGGGCTGGCGAGCGGCAATTCCGGTCGATTCGACGGACCCGGAGAGAGGAGTGCTGGTGTGGCGGCCAGCTCCTGCCGTTCCAATGGCACAAGAGCTTCAAAGTGTGCAGCGAGTGCGGAACTTACGTCAACTGGCGGCCTCCGGCTCCGGATGAGCTGGCGCGGCTCTACTCCATCGATCTCTATTGGAGAACGAGGCAGCGTCTCAAGGGCATTCCACCGATTGAGGAGAGGTCGGCTCTCTACCGCGCCGATGGCCGCGTCGATCAATGGCTCTCGCTGATCGAACGCTATGGGCCGAAGAAGGGTGCAGTGATCGAAGTTGGCTGCGCGCCAGGAGTGCTGCTGCAGGAGTTGAACACTCGCGGGTACGAGTGCGTTGGGGTTGAGATCAGCGAGGATGTTGCCTCCTGGTTGAAAAAGGAGACAGGACTCGATGTCCGTGCTGGGGCCTTCCCGGGCGTGGAACTGCCGCCTTGCGATCTCTTCCTTTCATTCGATGTGTGGGAACACAGCAGCGATCCATTGGCTTTTCTTCGGGCGGTGAGTCAGCTGCTCAAGCCCAATGGAGTGGCGATCATTCAGACTGCGATAGATCGCTATGACTATGTGCCTCCCTTTCGAGAACGGCAGGATATGTTTGACGACGTGGAGCATCTGTTCCTCTTTACTGATCGAGCTGTAACGACCATGGCAAAAGAGGCCGAGCTTGAGGTTGTGAGTCTCGAGGAGCAATTATGGCTCACCGCCGAGGTGTGCGTATTCAGGAAATGAAATGCGTTCACCGGCGAGCACGGAGTGCGGCGGACCTTGTCGCCGCTTTTGCGTTAGTTACTGCAGCGATTGGTCGTGGTTACACGCCCAATTCTCCTTCATTAGTGCAATAACTAATCCAAAAGCGGCGACAAGTCGCCGCACTTCATACTGAGCTTCGGTCGCACCTGGCCACCAGGTTGATGATCGATACCTGAAAACGTGCTCAACAGAATCTACAATCGGGCTATTGAGTGGGTGACGACACCGGAGGCTACGCGGAGGCTGTTCGGACCTTTCATCAAGAACAGCCCGTCTGCATCGCTCACAGATGCGAAGAGTATCCTCGTGATTCGCCTGGATGAGGTCGGCGACATGGTTCTCACCTCAGCCTTCCTTCGCGAGCTGCGCAGGAACGCGCCAGCCGCGTGGATCACGCTTATTGTCAAGCCTGGAACACGCAATCTTGTCGAGCATTGTCCGTATGTCGACGAGGTTCTTACTTACGATAGAACAGCCCCGGACGTGTTGCAGCGAACTCAACTCCAATGGCATCGCCACAAAAGGGCAATGCGCCTCGCCATGAAACATCTCTGGACGCGGCACTTTGATGTAGCGCTCGTGCCGCGGTGGGATGTGGATTATTACCATGGCTCCTATCTGGCTTACTTCAGCCGGGCTCGCCGGCGCATCGGCTTCTCCGAAAGCATCAACTTACGCAAACAGGACGTCAATCGGGGGTACGATCGTCTCTTTACTGACGTCCTTGATCTGCCTGAGCTTCAGCACGAGGTTGAGCGGAACCTCGCGCTCCTGCGATTTGCGGGAGGCCAGGTGAACGATGAACATCTTGAAGTCTGGTTGAGCAACGAAGACGAGGAGTTCGCCGAGCGTACGCTGGCCGGAGGCGGCATGGTCTCAACTGACATTCTGGTGGGAATAGGGCCGGCTGCCGGGAGCTCAAAGCTAAAACAGTGGCCACTCGATAGATTTATTGATCTTGGCCGGTGGCTGATCAGGTTTGGCGCGCGTCTTGTGATCGTCGGGGGCCCGGGAGAAGAGGAGTTCGGCAAAGAATTTGTGAGACGGCTGGGTAAACGCGTCATCAATCAGATAGATGGAGTACTCAGCCTGAGGCAGATGGCCGCCCTCCTTAAGCGTTGTCAGGTCTACGTGGGAAACGATACGGGCCCAATGCATCTCGCGGCTGCTGTGGGCACACCAGTGGTTGGCCTGTTCGGCTCGAGCTGTTCACATCGCTTCGCGCCCTGGGGAACCGACCACACGGTGATGTGGTCGGCGCTGCCCTGCAGTCCCTGCTTTGAACAGAACCATATGGCGCAATGCGAGCAATGTATCTTCAACGAGGTTGAGTGTATGCGCGCCATCGGACTGGAAGAGGTCAAATCGGCCGTTGCGGCGCAACTTGCGCGTGTGGCGCAATCGTCTAAAGCGTGTGTGGTCGACACCACTAAGTCCAGCTAATGCGCTGTCCCGAGCTCTCCGAACTGCCGCCTCCAGCTGCTCCCGACAAGGGATGGCCCTGGACCGAGGAGAGCCGCAGAGTCACAGGAAGCGATCTGCCTCGAATCACGGTTATCACTCCCTCCTACAATCAGTCTGAATTCATCGAGCAGACAATCAGGTCGGTCTTGCTGCAGGGCTATCCTGATCTCGAATACATCATTGTCGATGGTTGCAGCACTGATGGCAGCGTCGAGGTCATTCGCAAGTACGAGCCCTGGCTGGCGTATTGGCTGAGTGAGCCGGACAGCGGTCAGAGCAACGCCATCAACAAAGGATTCAAGCGCGCTACAGGCGAGGTGCTCTGCTGGCTCAATAGCGACGACTACTACACAGCGGGAGCGCTCGAAGTGGTAGGGAGGCAGTTGCGAGCCGGCAACTCTTTCGCGCTCGTCGGCCATTGTCAGCGAATACCGGATGACGAGAGCAACCCAGTAATGTGTGAGGGGCACTATCGGGACCGGCTGAGGTTGCTTCAATTCTGGAAAGGCTACGAGATGCATCAGCCGGCGATCTTCTGGAGAAGGGAAGTGCTCGAGAAGGTGGGCCTGCTCGATGAGAGTCTTCACCTGACCATGGACTTCGACTACTGGGCCCGCATTGCGAAGAACTTTGAATTCACCGAAGTGGACCGGGTCCTGGCTTGCAGCAATTACCACGCACGCGCGAAGACGGGCGACAACTTCCAGGGCTATCACGAGGAATTAAGAAGGAATGCCTCGCGGTACTGGGGACCATGGTGGACGAGGAACTATTGGACCCTGAGACTCTCGATGTCCAATCATTTTACCTGGCAGCCAATCAGGCAGCGGATGCGACACCGGCTTGCTGAAAAGCTTCGCGGCACGTCTCCGCGCGTGAGCAGATCTTGAGCCAGCGAAACGGAAAGCCGAGCGTTTCTGTAGTTGTGCCGGCATTCAACAGCGAAGAGACGATCGTCTCGACTGTCGAGAGTCTCCTTACGCAGCGCTATCAGCCCTGTGAAGTGATCATTATTGATGATGGCTCAACCGACCAGACCGCGATCAGGCTTCGCGCACTCTCCGACCGGATCAAATACCGGCGCCAGCCGAATGCCGGCCCCGCTGCCGCAAGGAATGCCGGTATCCGGTTGAGCAGTGGCGAGCTGATCGCTTTCACTGATAGCGACTGTCTGCCCGACGAGGACTGGTTGGGCAGCCTCGTCGCTGGTTTTACTGATGCCCAGGTAGGTGGTGTCGGCGGCATCGTCAGGGGTGGCCGTGAAACTATCGTCAGTGAATATGTCGACATGATCCGCCTGCTCGACCCGGGGTTCGAAGATGGACGGATTCCATATTTAATTACTGCCAACGCCGCCTTCCGGAGAGATGTGTTGTTTGATGCAGGCCTCTTTGACGAGAGGTTTCGCAAGCCCGGAGGTGAGGAGCCGGATCTCTGCAGGCGCATTCGAGACCTCGGCTACGAATTCAGGCTTGCGGAAGGTGCACTTGTGAGGCACCGGCACCGCCAGAGTGTGCGCAGTCTGCTACGGACGATCGCCAATTACGGCGAGGGCAGGTTTCTGCTGGGATCGCGCTGGCCGGAGTACAGGATCAACGAGCCGGTAAAGAAGCTGCTGAGATTGAGTGTTGCAGGGCGAGGGGTAATGCAGCGGCTGCCGAGTTACTTGAAGAGTTATGGGGTCAGGAGGGCGTTGGTCTTCTCGACGCTGGATTACCTTTGGCAGCCTGCGCAGCTGGTGGGATATCTCCGCGGGCAACGAAGAGAGCACCAGAAGTGACACGGCGCCCGACGGCGCCGCGGCGAGCAGCGCGAGACCGTCCGGCATCCCGCAGGGATGCGAGAATAGTAGCCAGGGGCAAGCGAAGCGCAGCCCCTGGAATGGTGTAGACGAAAAAGCGATGCGCCCTGAAGGGGCGCAAGCATGGGTCGCTATTAACCATGTGTTAGTGGCTCCGGCGTCCCTTCAGGACGCGGACTCTTTTGGGCGGACGCTTCCAGGGGCTTCGCTCCGCTTGCCCTGGCTACCTTCGGTCGCATCCCTACGGGATGCGACAGCATCCGCGGATGGCTCATTTCGGCGCGCTCGTAGTTCCGTTCGAACATGCCCAAGGTCTCTGTCATCATTCCGGCGTATAACGCCCAACGCTATGTCGGCGAGGCCATCGAGAGCGCCCTCGCTCAGACTTATCCCGACTTCGAAATCGTAGCCGTCGATGACGGTTCTACCGATGCCACCCTAAGCATTCTTCGCAGCTTCGAACCACGTATCAGAGTCATCAGCCAGCCGAATCGCGGGCCGGCGGCTGCTCGAAATGCCGGAATACGCGACTCGACCGGAGACTATATTGCTTTTCTCGACGGCGATGACCTCTGGAAAATTGAGAAACTCTCAGAGCAAGTTGCCCTCCTCGATGAGCGGTCCGACGTCGGTCTCGTCTATACCGAGTCACTCATGTTCTCGGATGCTGCCGGCAAACGAGAGATACACCGAAAAATCGGCTACGCAATCGAGCCTTCACTTGGGTTCCTCCTGCATGGGAACTGCATCCCCACATCGACGGTCATGTTCCGGCGCGATTGCGTCGAACAGGTGGGCCGAATGAGCGAGGCGAGAGAGCTTCTCGAGGGTGGCGAAGATTATGAGTACTGGCTTCGAATCGCTCAATGCTACTCGATCGCCGGAATTCCAAAGCCGCTCGCGTTCTATCGCACTCATCGTGACAACCTCATGGGTGCCGGTGAAGATGTCGACCGCGAGCTGCGAGTCTCACTCCAGGTGCTGCGAGCGGCCGAGAATCGATCGCCGGGACTCTGGTCCGAAGCATCTGTCGATCGCCGGCTGCTGATAGCTCGATTGCACATTCGAGCCGGATTTGCCTGGAAGAAGAAGCACGCGTGGCGAAATTGTGCCAGACAGTTCAGTGAGGCACTGGGTTACAGCAGGCAACCACGAGTCTTTCGCTGGATCATGGCGGCGACGTTACTGCAGCGCTGGTCTTAGCGGCATGGTATGCGCATTACTTTTGTGCTGCCGATGTATCTGAATCGTCCCGCCGGCGGCTTCAAGATCATCTACGAGTATGCAAATCGCCTTCAGACCCGCGGCTATGAAGTGACGCTGGTGCATCCTCGCAACTGCGATCAGCAAACGGGGCTGAGGGAATCAATAAAGAGCCGGCTCTGGCGCAATAAGATCAAGTGGCAGAATCGGCCCCTGCTGCCGTGGTTCACCATCAATACCGGAGTCAGATTTGTTCTCACGCCGGATCTCCGAGAGCAGTTTGTTCCCGAGGGTGATGCTGTCTTTGCAACCGGCTATCAGACGGCCCACGCGGTCAATCAGCTTGGGCCTGGTCGTGGCCGCAAGTTCTATTTCATCCAGTCATATGAAACCTGGCTCGGAACGCCCGCGGAAGTGGACGCAACCTGGCGAATGCCACTCCACAAGGTAGTCATTGCCGGATGGCTCCTCGAGATAGCTCGCAAGTTTGGAGAGGAATGGCGAACGACACATATTCCGAACGGTGTGGACTTCACCGAGTTCAGGCTCGAGCGTCCGATTGCCGATCGCCATCCCGCCAGAGTATGCATGCTCGCGCACTCCGCTCCCTGGAAGGGGTTGAAGGTGGGCCTAACGGCGCTCGAGATCGCGCGCGCCAGAGTACCCGAATTGCAGGCAGTCCTCTTCGGAACTCATGCCCGACCGGCTGAGATCCCTGCATGGATCGACTACATTGAGCGGCCGGCTCCTGACGCGTTGAGAGGCATCTACAACTCTTCTGGGATTTTTTTGCATCCGAGTCAGATTGAGGGATGGCCGCTCCCACCGGTCGAGGCAATGGCTTGTGGATGCGCCCTTGTAGCGGCAGCCAACCCGGGCGTCCGCGAATACGCCGAAGACGAAGTGACGGCCCTGCTTGCTCCCGTTAACGACGCCTCTGCGCTTGCCGGGCAGCTTGTTCGAGTCCTCAGTGCCGATGCACTTCGAATGCGTGTGGCCGAGGCTGGATGCAGATACGTGCAGCAGTTTACCTGGGACCGAGCGGTAGATTCGCTCGAGGCTGTATTGACCAACTCTGAGATTGAGAGTGGAAGAACCGCGGGTCTCCATAGTCATTGTTAGCTACAACGGCAGGCAATGGCTGGAGCCCTGTCTGTCGTCGGTGCTTGCGTCGAGTTATCGGAACGTGGAGGTCATTCTCGTGGACAACGCCTCGGCTGATGACAGCGTTGCGCTTGTTCGTGAGCGGTTCCCATCCATCAGAGTTATCGTCAATTCAGAGAACCTGGGCTTTGCCGAGGGCAGCAATGTTGGTATTCGTGCAGCTCTGGCAGGCTCCGCCGATTATGTTGTTCTTCTGAACCCGGACACGATTGTCGAACCCTCGAGCCTGAAATACCTGGTGGAGGCCGGTGAGCAAGACACCACAGTGGGAATACTCGGCGGCGTGCAGCTGACTTATGACGGAACAGACTTCAACTCCTGGACGAAAACAGCGGTCGCCGGTCACCTGCAGGAACTGGCCGATCCAGCCTCGGCGCGGCTGCTGATTCCAGTCGAGTGGGTTGAAGGCGCCTGTCTCGCAGCCAAGCGACGCGTCTTCGATAACATCGGCCTCCTGGATCCAATCTACTTTGCATTCTATGAAGAGATTGATTTTTGCCGTCGTGCGGCCTGCCACGGCTTTGGAGTCGGGCTCGTGACACGCTGCCGAATCCGTCATTTTCGTGGAGCCAGCTGGGAGGCCAATCCAAAGATCAAGCGTGAGAGAGACTACCGGTGCGACCGGAGTCAATTCATATTCGCGATAACGGAGCCCAGGCGCTCGATGACTGCAAACTTTGGCTGGTACCTGCTGACACTCGCGACAAAATGCAAAGAGACTATGGCGTCGGCAAATCCTCGGCGCGCCTGGGATCTCGCCCGTATGCAATTCGGAATGCTCAGGCAATCCGGTGAACTTGTCAGCAAATGGAAGAGAGATCGATCGCTCATGCAGAGAGGCGGAACAGCGTGAGTGATCCGGCCATCTCCGTAGTTGTTCCGACTCGCAATCGCTCGGCGGACCTTGGCCGATGTCTCGACGCTCTGACGGCGCAGGATATTCCTCTCGGGAGTTTCGAGGTACTTGTTTGCGATGACGGCTCGACTGAGCGGATTGATTCAGTAGTCGAAGATCACGCGCGGCAAGGATTACAGGTGAGGCATCTGTCTCAGTCACCCAGGGGACCTGCCGCCGCCCGCAATCTCGGCATAAGAAATGCTCGCGCCGAGATTGTTGCTATGACGGATAGCGATACGCTGCCCGATCGGGGCTGGCTGCGAAGATTGAGCGAGGCGCTGGCTGCCAACCCGGAGGCCGTGGCGGTCGAAGGCCAGGTTTACGCCAATAACGAGGGCGAATTCGATCCGCTCGGCGAGGGTCCCAGCAACCGTTCTGGCGGCGTATATCTGACTTGCAACTGTGCCTATCGACGATCGGTGCTCGTCGCAATCGGCGGCCTCGACGAGACCTTTCCATATCCGGCATATGAAGATGCCGAGCTTGCCGCGGTGGCGCAGAAGTTTGGGCCGATCATCTGGAGTCCGGAGGCTGTGGTCCTCCACCCGCAGCGTCCGATGACTATCGGGACCATCTGGAAGAAGCTTCATCACTGGGAGTACGTGCTCATCATGGCGCATCGCTACGGCTACCTGGTCTGGAAGCGTTATCCGGTCAAGCATCCAAGGTTGCGTGTCATTGGCCTTTCGGTGGTGGCGCTGCCATTGAGCAAAATCCGAACTGCAGTCGGGTGGCTCGAGCGGCGCCCGGGAGCGGCGCTGAAACTCGCCGGATTCGGCGTCGTGGAATCGCTCGGGGCGATGGTTCTTGTAGCGCCGATGGCGCTCTTCGGTCGTTATCACGATAGAGCCATCCGCCGCAAATATCTCTGAAATGGTACAGGTCGCAATCGTCGTTTTGAGCTATAACAGCCGGCAGGTTACCAGGCGCTGTCTCGAGTCCCTGCGCCGGCTGAGCGGCGCGAGAGTCTCAATCGTCGTCGTCGACAATGGTTCGACTGATGGTACCGAAGATATGGTTCGCGGGGATTTCTCCGATTTCGCATTCATTCAGACCGGGAGCAATCTCGGCTACACCGGCGGCAACAATAGAGGCATAGATTACGCCCTCGACCACGGCGCCGATTATGTGCTTCTTCTCAATCCGGACACCGAGTTGCTCAATCCATCTTTTGTCGAAGAGATGGTCGAGTACATGGAGACTCATTCTGATGTTGGCATTGCCGGGCCTCGCGTATTTCTCCGGCAGGCCGGCGTAGTGCAGAACACGGTTCTCTTCGTTCCGTCATTCTGGCGCAATCTGATTCACTGGGTTCGCTACCGGTTCAATTCCAGGTTCAGCGAGCTCTCGGGAACTGAAGTGGTCGAGGCAGAGGTTCTCAACGGCGTGTGTGTCATGTTGAAAGCGGAATGCCTGCGTCAGATCGGCCTCTTCGACGAGAACATATTCATGTATGTCGAGGATGTAGAGCTCGACTATCGAGCAAGACGACAGGGCTGGCATGTGAGATATCTGCCGATCGACAGCGTGATTCATCTGCAGAAGCGCGAGGGTTATCACATGACGGGGCAGGTCGCGTTTTTGCTGAAACGGAACATCGTCTATTTCCTGCACAAGGTGGGTCGACGGCTGGATGCGTGGGGTTATGCGGGGATTTCTCTGGTGATGCTCGCGGTACGAGGATTGATGCCGTTTACAGAAGAGAGTTTTGCTGAGCATGCGGCGTTGTGCCGGAGACTGGCCACTGCGTATTGGCAGATATTGACGGGACAGGCGCTGGATAAGTCATTTGGCCCGCCATATTCATAAAAGGATCGCAGCACGAATTTGTTGTCCTACGTTCGCGATTACGCGCTGAAATAGATTGCGGCACGTAGGGGCGGCTCGTGAGCCGCCCTAATGGCATATTGCGGCGTTCAATTGAAATAGGCCGGTGGGCGGTCGCGAGCCGCCCCTACGAGCCGCCCTGATTGCATATTGCGGCGTTCAATTGAAATAGGCCGGTGGGGGCGGCTCGCGAGCCGCCCCTACGAGCCGCCCTGGTGTTTTGCGGCATTCATTTGAAATAGGCCCTGAAGGAAAGCTGTACTTGAAAATCTTCCTGTTAATCATCTCAGCTCTTCTCCTCTTGACCACCTCGTGCTCCCGACCGGAGCCAGCGACGGCGGCTCCCACCGAGCAGGCATACGCCGCTGCTGAGACCGCGGGCACCGAAGATACTCGCATCGACAGCCGAGTCGATTCGAGCCGAGGCCGTGCGGCCAAACGATAGCCCCGCCGGCATGCCCCTTCCTCTTGCAGCGCACTGGAACACCGGCACCGAGCCCGGAGGCTTCGATCCTGCCTACCAGAGGCGAATGATTGAAGGCGGACATCATCTCCTGCCGTGGTTCCATATGCCGACCCTGGACATTCACGGGGACGATCCTCGCTGGACCAGCTATTACGATGCACCGCTCAGATCCTGCGCCGCAGCAAAGCTCCCGATTTCGTTCGTCGGCACTCAGTGGGAGATGCTTCTTTCCGTCGAGGATCGCTATCTCAATCTCCCGCCCGATGACAATCCAAATGTTGTCGGACTGGATGGCGCGGTACGACGCCAGGTGTCCCCTTTTGGTCCGGTCAAATGGTGGCGCGAGGTAGGCCAGCGTTGGGCTACGACTGTTGTGCTCAAGAGACTTCAGTCGCTCTACCCCGATCCTCCGCTTGTGATCTTCGTCTCCAACAACGAGCACGCGAAGCTCCCGTGGAAGGATGTCGAAAACGACCGGCGCTATCTCAAACTCTATGGGCCCGGCCGCGACGACGACTTCAAGCGGCAGGTCGTGGGCGATGGCTGGATTGAGCGCTACCGGGCTCTCGAGGCAGGCCTGCGGGACGGACTGGCGCAACAGGGATGGCGCGATAGAGCAATCTTCATCGGTTATGATGCTTTCGGGCCGCCGCACTTCGCTCGCTGGGCCGGCTGGATGGAGCACTCATTATACCGGCGGGGAAGAATTGACCCGAACGTGCTGGCCTGGGATGGCGGCTCTCCTTCGTTCTACACCTTCAATTGGGCGGCCACGACGGACTTCACGGTCTTCAGTCCGCAAATCGAGTCGATGAACTGGGTATTCATGCAATCCGAGGCGCATAGACTGAACCCAAAGTTCTGGTTTGAGATGTCAACGTGGGATGGCCACCAGGAGGGCTCTGACAGCGACAAGAGGAGAGCCTATGCCAACCTCGGTCAGACGTTCAGTCCCGCGCGCTATGGTGGTATGGTCCAATTCGGCATGTGGCTGCTACGCCCGCGAGTGGTACGAGAGTTCCGCGATTACCAGGACACACTGGCCAAGTCGGAGGCATACTTCCTGCCGATCGTCGCGGCGGTGGATCGGATCTACAGCAACGCCACGTTGCAGGCGTTCTGGAGACGCGGTCAGCTGGTAGCCAACCGCAATCATCAGCATCCATATGAAACCATCGTCCCGCCTGAGTACCAGAGCGCCGACCGTTGGTTTCTCCTGGATACGTCGCTCGACCCAAAGTGGCCGTGGGCTCTGGATACGAGGCTCCAGGTCTTTGCCCTGGCTCTTGTTCAGGGACGCACGCCCCAGAGACAATGGTTGATCTATGCACACGGGCCGACGGGCGCGCGCCGCGAAGTTGCGATCAGCATTCCGGACTACAAGGCGATCAGGATCAACGTCGAAGTCGGTGGCTCTTTCGTTGTCGTCGATGAGAAGACGGGCAGCGTCAAAGCAGTCAGTTAGGCCGGTCAGTTAAAGCCAGTCAGTTTAGAATGAAGAGAGTTTTGCTACTCAACAACATTCCGGCTCCCTATTTCACGCCGCTCTTCGAGCAGGTGGCTTCGGATTCGGGATGGGTATCTGACCGTCGCCTATAATTCCTCATGGAATACGAGCGCCGGGTGGGCAGGTAGAGTTCCGGAGTTGAGCTCGAGACATCAGACAATAATCCTTGACCGGCAGAAGCCGCGATTGACCGCATTGATCGGCTCAAACAACTCAGCCGCCATCGCTTTGGGCGATCACCTGGTTCGCAGCAAGCCCGATTACCTGATCTGCTATGGTTACACGCAGGCTCCACAAACGGTGGCGATCGAATGGGCCAATCTGACAGCCACTCCATTTGCGATTTCCGGTGATGCCAACTATTACCTGGATTCGCTCACTGGTGTGAAGCGAGCTGCCAAGAGGACATGGCTGCGCCATGTAGTCAGGAGCGCGGCCGCCCTGATCACAATCGGATCGGCCAACAGGCGATTCTGGGAGTCGTACGGTGCAACGTCAGATCAGCTTTTCGAAGCGAGGTTCGCTGTCGACAATGACTTCTACGCTGAAGAGGTGGCTAAGCGGCGCGGTGAGGCGCTGGAACTTCGCCAGCGGCTCGGCTTGAACGATGCCGTAATTTTCCTTTCGGTCGGACGACTCGTGCGTCGCAAAGGTGTTGACGTCATGATCAGAGCGGCGAGGTCGATGCCCGATCACAGGATCGGTATAGTCATCGCCGGTGATGGCGAAGAGCGCTCGGCCCTCGAGGCCGCTGCGAAGGGCGATCCGCGCATAGTCTTTGCCGGAAGAGTGACGCCGGGCGATCTGCCTGTCTACTATGGTATGGCGGACGTTCTCGTCCTGGCGGCCCAATCAGAGCCGTGGGGGCTCGTGGTCAACGAGGCCATGGCCTCGGGACTCGCGGTCATTGCACATCGATATTGTGGAGCAACTGCCGACCTGGTTGGTCAGGATAACGGCGTCGTGCTCGAAGGTTTCTCAGAGAAGGAGCTTGGCGCCGCGATGCAGTACATGGCGGCCGACCGCGAGCGTTTGTCTCGTCTGAAGAGGCGCTCACAGGAAAAGATCGCAGGGTGGTCGATCGCCGGAGCGGCACGAGGTATTGTAAGAGCGGTGGAGGAGTCATCGAGGCCCGGAGCGGCAAGAACGCTGGCATCCGGTTGGGAGAGATCGAAATGATGGTTCTGGCAGTAATTCTGGCCGGCTTTCTATGGATGGTGCGGTACCGTTTCCAGGCGCGGTTCATGCGCGGCTACATGCTCTTTTATACCGTCCTCCTGGTCATGGTGGTCAACAAGGGCAACAAAGACACAGTCAATGAGTTTCAGGGTGATAACCTTGGTCCACTGAGTCTGGCCCGCTGGGCGGTACTCGCGCTGCTGGTGTTGCTGGCGCTACGCATTAAGGTCCCTCCGACATTCAAGACGGATGCCCTCCTCGGTATGATGGTTTTGCTCTTTGTGGTTGACTCACTTCTGTCTTCAACCTATTCGGAAGACTTCACCTACTCTTTTCCGCGAGCTGCCGGCTTTGCAATGCTCGGCGTTGGCCTGCTGAGAGGTCTCGCCTTCTATCTGCACAACAACGAGAACAGCGTAGGCTTTTTCAGGTTTCACTACTACATCGCATGGCTGGTGGTGTTGCCGGCACTTGTCTTCCATTTCGCCGGGTTCGACAGCTTTGGTGTCTCGATGGTCATGGGGAGGTATGCAGGAGCGTTCGACAACCAGAACATGCTCGGAGTCTTCTCAGCGCTCGTAGTGCCTTACGTAGTGCATCACTGGCGGGTGGAAGCAAAGACACCGCGACAACGCTGGCTTGACCTCGCACTACTCGGCCTGATCTTTTTCGGATTGTGGATATCCGGCTCTCGAGGTGGTCTGCTGGCGGCGGTTCTTGCGGTGGCGACGTACTTTTTTGTGGTCAACGCAGAAAGCAGGTTGAAGATCGTTGCTGCCTCGGTCTGTCTTATCGGGGCGTTCACTGCCTTTCCAGATCTGGGGACCGACCTGCTCAGTTTTGTGCGCAAGGAGACGGCGAAAAAGGTTGAAAGCTCTGCGATTACTGAGCAGCTCTACGAAGAGCGGCGCTTCGAAATCTGGAGCGCGGTCTGGCCAATGTTCTGGAAAGAGAAGCTCACCGGTTACGGTTTCGCTTCATCTCACCTGCTCGCCTTTCCCAATGCCAAAGATGAGGAATCTGCCCGGCATCTCCATAACAGCTATCTGGAGCTTTTCGGAGACCTCGGGTTGATTGGAACTGTGCTATTCCTGCTGGTTCTATACCGCCTTGCGCAGAAGGCGGTGACGCTCACACGACGGCGCGCGCCACCGGAGGAGCGCCACATCTATGCAGTATTCATTTCGATCTTTGTGGCTGGTGTTGTGAATGCCTTTTTCGAGAGCTGGCTGTTCGCCGCGGGCAATCTCGTGGCGGTCATGTTCTGGGCGCCGGTCGCCGGGCTCGTCGGTCAATGGGCCCATCGGTCAGTGACCGCGAGCGACAGGGCAGCCGTGCCTGCTATGGGCCAGTTAAGCTATCCGGGACTTCAGACTCAACTCAAATAGACGTCATTCATTCAAGCCCCATGATTGACACGAAGACTGACGCAAAGATTGACACAGACCAGCCGGGGATAAAATCCCAGGATAAGAGACCCGTATGGAGGAGCCTGCTGCTGGCCTTCATCATTGTCGCCGCCGGCGAGTTCGTCGTGCGAGGACCGTACCGGGAGCTTCGCCAATCGAACGATCTTGCGGCGCCCTATATCGGTGCCATGGCATGGCGAGAGGGCTCCAATCCCTACAACGCCGACAATCTTAACCGGCTCTGGCAGGTCGCTCGGGGAACCAAAGAGAGCAGACCGGTTCGAAACACTCTCTACTATCCACCTTCAACGTTCATTCTGCTTTCACCACTCTCCCTGCTTTCGTGGCCTGTCGCGCGCGTCGTCATGACGCTGATCAATGTCGTTCTTGTACTCGGCATGATCGCTTCTCTGATCAGGACGTGGGGCCTCGAGGTTACGAACTGGCGGACCGGTCTCTTCGTCGGACTCTCGCTCGGACTGGCGCCGATACATACCGGCATGGGGGTAGGCAACCTGATTGTGCCGGCCGCGGCCTGCGTTGCTTTTGCCGTCTGGTCATCGGTGCATTTTCGCGACATCATTGCGGGCATCTTCCTTGGAGTAGCTACGGCATTGAAACCGCAGATCGGCGGGCTTGCAGTAATCGCCTACGTCGTCCAGCGGAGATGGTGGATCGCAATTACCGCGGCGCTCGTGACCGGGCTTTTGCTGGGCACAGCCATCGTCCAGATGCAGATCAATCATGTCCCATGGCTTCATGACTGGCTCGCCAACAACGCGGCGCTGGTCAATGCAGGTGACGCCGCAGCGAGCCACGACGTGACGGTCAATTCGAGCCGTCATCAACTGCTCAATCTTCAGTGGGTCTTTAATACGTTCATTCAGCAGACATGGCTGGTGAACCTGATCGTGGTCCTGGCAGTGGGGATTCTGGCAGCGAGCTACGTTGCGCTTCATCGCGGCTGGAAACCCGGCATCAACGATGTCCTTTCACTGGGAACGCTGATCGTCATCGGGCTGCTGCCGTTATACCATCGATCCTATGACGCGATGCTGCTCGTGATTCCATTGAGCTGGGCGGTTGCCTCACTCGAAGGATCGCAGCGTGTCATCGCCTGGCTCTTGATACTTCTGATGGTGCCATTTCTTGTACCCGGGCCGGTGATGCTACAGCAACTGATAGCGAAGGGCAGGCTGCCCGCGTCTTTGAACGACGAGTTCTGGTGGTCGGCTATTGTGCTTGCGCATGAGGTCTGGACGGTAGTCCTGATGTCTCTGCTGCTGGTGTACGCCCTGGCAAAGACTGTTCGCCAACCTTCGCCGGTGATTCTGCCGATCGCCGATCGCGCCCACGCATGACGCAAGACTTGCGATAAGCAGGAACAGTGGCCAGAGTGTTGATCAACGCGCTCGCCTCGACCGCTGGTGGCGGCCTCACTTATCTTCGAAACGTGCTGCCACGGCTGTCGCTCTTCGACGCTGAGAATCGCTATCTGGTGCTTGCGCCGGCCGCCAATCTCCCTGAATACCGGACTCTCGCTGGTGAACAAGTCGATTTCGATACCGCGCCTGTCAACGGAGGCCTCCTCGCTCGACTCTGGTGGGAACAGTCGGGGCTGAGACGTTATTTGAGCCGGCAGAAGATAGACCTTCTGATCTGCCTCGGGAACTTCGGTTTGATGGCGTCGCCGGTACCGCAGATTCTCTTCAATCGCAACGATCTCTATTTCTCTGATCTGTTCGAGAACGATCTCTATAAGAGGCGCCTTTATGGAGACCTGGTGGCCAACCGGTTGAAAAGCTGGCTTGCACAGGCTTCAATCCGGCAGGCTGAAGTAAACGTCGTACCCACAAAGGCGTTTGGAGAGCACATCAGGAAGTCTTTGGGACGCGCGACACCTGAATTCGAGGTCATGCCATTCGGATTTGATCCGTGCATATTCACCTCGAACGGAGAGGGCCTCGACGCTTCGGAGCTCTCTTCGCTCAAACTCGAGCAACCCTTATTTCGCATGCTGCTCGTCAGCCACTACAACTACTTTCGAAACTTTGAGACGGTCATCAAAGCGCTGCCTCTGATCAAAACGGAGGCGGGCAAGCAAGGTCTCGGAATCCAACTGGTGCTGACCACTGATTTGCAGAAGGGCGCAGTCTATGGCGGATATGATGCGACGAGTGCCTCCGAACTGATCGACGAACTCGGCATTCGCGACGAGATCGCCATGCTCGGTACTGTCTCCTACAAGAGGTTGCACGATCTATACCGGCGGTGTGATGTGGCGGTTTGCCCCTCGTATGCAGAGAGTTTCGGCCATCCGCTGGTTGAGGCAATGGCTTCCGGATTGCCGGTAATTGCGGCTGATCTCGACGTTCACCGCGAAGTCTGTGGCGAGGCTGCAGTCTACTTTGGAATGTTTGACCATCAGGACCTGGCGGCTCGATTGCTCGAAATCATGCGAGACAATGGTCTGCGGAAGCAGCTGATCGAGCTTGGTTCGAGCCGCTACAGGCAGTTCTCATGGGATGCTCATGTGAGACAACTGACAGCTCTCGTGGGGAAGTGTCTCGCGCGTGTCGACGCCGCTCGCGACGCTCGGGCGCACGGCCCGATTACTAATGACTGACTAATGACCAGGAATGGCAAGTACGTACAGTATGGATGCGGCTTGTCGGCACCGGCGACCTGGCGCAATTTTGACGCAAGCCCGACGCTCCGCCTTCAGCGGCTGCCCATCGTCGGTCAATACTTTCGCGGTGGTCCATACCCGTTGTTTCCGGCAAATGTTGAATTCGGCGACATAGTCAAAGGTCTGCCGGTCGAGCCTGGAAGCTGCAAGGCCGTCTTCTGTTCTCACACTCTCGAACACCTGGCTCTCGACGACTTCCGGGCAGCACTTCGAAATACGCTCAGGTATCTCGAGCCGGGCGGGACCTTCCGGCTCGTCCTGCCTGACCTCGAACACATTTCTCGAAGCTACTTAGGTTCGTCTGAGGCCGATGCGGCCCTGAAATTCATGGAGGATTCGAATCTCGGCCGCAGGAATCGGCCAACTGGCCTCGGCGGCATGCTGCGCGAGTGGCTCGGTCATAGCTCACATCTCTGGATGTGGGACTTCAAAGCAATATCTCGCGAGCTTGAAGAAGCCGGCTTCAGTAACATCCGGCGCGCAGAATTCGGAGACTCATTGGAGCCGCGCTTCAAGGATGTAGAGGACGCGGACCGCTGGCAGGACTGCCTGGGTGTCGAATGCATCAAGTGACAACGAGAATAGTGCCTCTATCGGTCATCGTTCCCGTCAAGAACGAAGAGCGCAACATAGGCGCCTGCCTGGAGAGCGTCGCCTTTGCCTCGGAGATCTGGGTAGTCGATTCACACAGCACCGATTCGACGGTAGAGCTCTCGCGCCGTTTTACCGACAAAATCGTCCAATTCGACTACACCGGCAGTTATCCTCGTAAGAAGAACTGGGCCCTCGATAATCTACCCTTTGCTTACGAATGGATCCTCATCATCGATGCGGACGAGCGTGTCCCGCCAGAGCTTGCTGACGAGATCCGCGCGGCGATCGACAATCGGGACGGCGTCGATGGCTATTATGTCAACCGGAAGTTGATCTTTCTCGGGCGCTGGATAAAGCATTGCGGCTGGTATCCGAGCTGGAACATGCGGCTCTTTCGCCACCGGCTCGGCCGCTATGAACGGCTCGAAACCGAAGATGTGGAGAACGCAGGCGATGTCGAGGTTCACGAGCATGTTGTTCTGAATGGCACGCCCGGCTATCTCACGCATGACCTCCTGCACGAGGACTTCAAGAGCGTCTACCACTTCATAGAGCGCCACAATCGATACTCGAATTGGGAGGCGCGTGCATACCATCACCTGGCCACTGGTGTCGCCGGTTCGAGCGCCATCGATGCTTCATTCTTTGGAACCCCGGTCGAGCGTAAGAGGTACATCAAGCGCATCTGGTCGAGGCTGCCGTTCAGGCCGCTGCTGAGATTCCTCTGGATGTACGTCTTCAAGCTTGGGTTTCTGGATGGCCGGCCGGGCCTCATCTTCTGCACACTGATGAGCATGCATGAGGCAGTCATCTCGGCGAAGCTTTATGAACAGCAGTTCGGCAGTGAGCCGGGACGCGAAGGAGTCGAGCTCGAGAGCCGCCAGTCATCTCCTGCTGAGAGATGACTCCGAGTAAGTTCTAAAACGATGTGTGGAATCTGCGGAATAGTTGGGGCGACTGATCCAAACGCGATCGAGCGCATGACCAATGTGATTGCGCATCGCGGTCCCGATGACTGGGGGATCTCACGATTCCCAGACGACAAGCTGGACCTCGGCCATCGCCGGCTGAGTATCATCGACCTCTCTCCTCGCGGCAGACAGCCGATGTCCAATGAGGATGGAACGCTCTGGATAACCTTCAACGGCGAGATTTACAACTACCTCGAGCTAAAGGAGACACTCGATCCGGACCGCCACAGATTCGCGTCGGAGACTGACACCGAGGTGATTCTGCATCTCTTTGAAGAGCGTGGCACCGAGGCCTTTGCCGCATTGAACGGAATGTTCGCGCTTGCGCTGTATGACGCTGACCGCAAGCGTCTCTTTCTTGTGCGCGATCACCTTGGAATCAAACCGCTCTATTATGCCGAGCACGGGGGCAAGCTGCTGTTCGGCTCTGAGATCAAGTCGCTGCTTGCCTCGGACAGCCTGACGAGCGAAATCAATTGGCAGGGGCTTCACGACTTCTTTTCGTATCTCTTCGTTCCGGCTCCTGAGACTATCTTCCGGGGAATCTTTCAGCTGCCCGCGGCACACTTCCTCGAGTACGACCTCCGAATGCACAGGGTTGTGCGCATCGAGCGGTTCTGGGACGTCGCGACATGGGGAAAGAGGGGCCATCCTACGACTTCCGTCGGCGAGCTCCGGTCCGAGCTGCGCGCGGTAATGACCGATGCCGTAGCCAAGCAGATGATTGCAGATGTGCCGCTCGGAGCCTTCCTCTCAGGCGGCGTCGACTCAAACATCATTGTTGGGCTCATGGCGCTCAATGCCGCCAGGCCGGTGAAGACCTTCACCGTCGCCTTCGGCGGAACGGAGCTCGAATATTACGATGAGCGGAAGGAGGCGCGGAGAATCGCTGAGCGTTTCAGCACCGAGCATCACGAGCTCTCAGTTGATGTCTCACGCCCGGATGAGATGCTCGACCTGGTTGAGTATTTCGATCAGCCGTTCGGCAATGCGACTCTCTTCATCAACTACCTGCTGGCTCAATACACGCGCCAGTCTGTAACGGTGGCGCTTTCAGGAGCCGGCGGGGATGAGCTCTTCGGCGGCTATCCTCGCTATCGTGCGGTCCGAGCCGCCCGGTATCTGACGGCGATTCCGAGACCTGCAGCGCGCGCGGCCCTGGCCGCTGTCTCCCGTCTTCATGATGACTTCGCGGATCGCCGCCTTCATCGAATCAGGGCACTGCTGGACGGGCTCGATCGCAATCCCTCCCGGCAATACCTGAAGTGGGTCTACTATCTTGACGAGCCTCGGAAGGCGAGGCTGCTGGTGCCGCGCGAGGATGCGGCGCTCGCATCGCATCGAGTGCTTGAGGACCATCTCGGACGAATTCCAGGTAACTGGGATGACGGCAACAGGTTTTCCTATCTGGATGTTGAGACATTCCTTGCGGACAATCTGCTCGAGTATTCAGACAAGATGAGCATGGCCTGGGGCCTGGAGTTGAGAGTCCCATACCTCGATTGGCGGGTTGTCGAGCTGGCCTTCAGGACGCCGTTTTCGTTGAAGCTGCCCGGGCTTCGTGGGCGCGAAGGGAAAGCCATCCTGAGGAAGGTGTTTGAAGACTTGATACCGGTTGAGAACCAGAGGATAGCGAAGAAGGGCTTCAACGTGCCGCTTGGGGCATGGATGCGGACGAAGCTCGACCGATTCTTCGATGAGTATCTGCCGGCTGAGTATGTTCGCCGCGAGGGTATTTTCGAATTTGAGTACATTCAAAAATTGCGCGAGGAGCACAAGGCCGGAAAGCGCGATAACGGCTACGAGCTGTTTGCGATTCTCATGTTCGATAGGTGGTATCGGAAGTACATTACTCGAACGTTGCCGATGGTGCATGCTGGTTGTGAGCTGCAAGGCGCCCGCTGATTTAGTATGGAGTGCGGCGACTTGTCGCCGCTTTTGATTTAGATATTGTTGTATTGAAGGAATCGAGCGCGAGTCAGTCATGGTCCTGCAGTCGCTAAATCAACAGCGGCGACAAGTCGCCGCACTCCATACTGAGCGAGCCGCCCCGACATTAACGTGAAACAAGTTATTCAAAATCTGCGATCGGGCGTCCTCAAGGTCGAAGAGGTTCCCGAGCCGCTCGCCTCGCCCGGCGGCGTGCTTGTGCAAAACGTCGCGTCACTGATCAGCGCCGGAACTGAGAAGATGGCCATCGACCTCGCGCGAAGCTCGCTCATCGGCAAGGCCCGCCAACGTCCCGATCTCGTGCGCCAGGTTGTTGACAAGGTCAAGCGAGACGGACTCGGAAGTACCCTCCGAACGGTCAAAGCGCGATTGGACACGCCTCTTGCTCTCGGCTACAGCTGCTCCGGCATAGTTCGTGAAACCGGCTCTGGCGTTGAGGAGTTCTCGAGCGGCGACCGCGTTGCCTGCGCCGGAATGAACTACGCATCTCACGCGAGTGTCGTCGCTGTCCCGAAGAACCTGGCTGTAAGAATTCCCGATCAGGTGAGCTTCGAGGAAGGCGCTTTCGTTACTCTCGGAGCCATCGCTCTCCAGGGTGTCAGAACGGGCGAAGCGAGGGTCGGCGAGTCAGTCGCCGTGATTGGTCTGGGCCTGCTTGGCCAGCTCACGGTGCAGCTGCTAAAGGCGGCCGGCTGCCGGGTAATCGGAATCGATCTCGACCAGTCAAAAATTGAGCTTGCCCGGGCGCTCGGCGCTGATGTTGCCGCTCTTCGCGGGGATGCCGTTGAGGCCGTCGAAGCTGCCACGCAGGGCTACGGCGCAGATGCGGTGATCGTCACGGCCGCGGCTGAAACCAACGATCCGATCGAGCTGGCCGGCCACATCGCCCGTGATCGGGCGGTCGTCTCGCTCGTCGGATCTGTCCGCCTCGACGTGCCACGGCGAATTTACTACGAGAAGGAATTACAGATTCGGCTTTCTCGTTCGTATGGTCCCGGACGTTATGACGCTCAGTACGAGGAGGAGGGGATTGACTATCCAATTGGCTACGTGCGTTGGACTGAGCGGCGCAATATGGCGGAATTCCTGCGGCTGGTCGGTTCAGGTGCGGTGAAACTGGAACGGCTCATTTCGCACCGGTTTGCAATCGCGGAGGCTGAGCGCGCCTACGCCATTATCACTGGCAGCGAGCGCCAGCCGCATCTCGGAATACTGCTCAGCTACCCGGAGATTGCTGCCGGGACTGCGCCGAGTCACGTTCTCGAGCTGGATGAACAGCGTGCGAAGCACTCACAGGGCAGTGTTGGGCTCGGGGTCATCGGCGCGGGAAATTTTGCTCGGAGCGTTCTTCTTCCACGAATGGCGAAGTTCAACAATGCGAGCCTGGTTGGACTGGCAACTGCCACCGGCCGCACGGCAAAGGCGGTTGGCGATCAGTACAAGTTTGGACTCTGCACAACCGACTACCGAGAGCTGCTGGCGAACGAGAATATCACTGCCGTGATTATCGCGACCCGGCATGACACGCACGCCGAGATCGCTGCGGAGGCCTTGCTAGCCGGCAAGACTGTCTTTGTAGAGAAACCGCTGGCGATCACCGAACAAGGACTCGATCAGGTGAGTGCTGCAGCCAGTCAGACGGGGCGAAGACTCCTCGTGGGTTACAACCGGCGTTTTGCTCCTCTCGCAGTCGAACTCAAGTCCTCGCTCCGCAGTGGCGATGCCCGACAGCCTCTTGCGATTACCTATCGCATCAATGCCGGCGAGGTGCCAAATACCAGTTGGATCCAAGGAAATGCGGGCGGAGGCCGAATACTCGGCGAGGTCTGCCATTTCGTAGACTTCATCCAGTATTTGTCAGACGCGGATCCGGTCGAAGTCTTTGCTTACCGTTCTGCGAGTGGGAGCGATACGTTGACTATCGTCATCAAGCTCAGTGATGGTTCAGTAGGCAACATCAACTACTTCGCGACGGGAGATCGCGCATTTCCAAAGGAGCGCATTGAAGTCTACGGCGCTGGAAGAGTTGGCGTGCTCGACGATTTCCGGCGCCTCGAAGTGTGGCATGCCGGCAAGCGGAAATCGTCCCGATCGATGAGCCAGGATAAAGGCTTTGATGTTGAGCTGGCCTCGTTTATTGAAGCAGCGCGTACCGGATCTGCGATGCCAATCAGATTGGGCAGTCTGGTCTTGACGACGCTGACTACGTTTCGCATCAGGGATTCAATAGCCAGCGGAAGACCGGAGCCTGTGTGCCAGATCGTGGAGTGAAAGGGTGAATCTCGCGCTAGCGCTGCGAACCCTGCCCTATCTTCGTAGAGAACAGCTCACCTATCGACCCTGGCGCATTGCCCAATACCGGCTGTATCGGGCCCTTCCAAGCCTCACACGAAGGTGGGTCTCGCTCGACGAAGCCGCTCCGGCAGCCTCAGAACCGGCAGTTGATGAGATCAGAAGGCTTCTTGGTTCGTCGTTTCGACATTTAAGTTTTCCCCTGGACCAGGTTGACGAATGGCTGCATGAGTTCCTTGAGAGCCGGTATAGCTGGCTCAATCGAACGTTGACGCTGCCGTCGGTGAATTGGAATTCCCGCTACGAAAGCCACCTTTGGAATTATCAACTCCACTATTTCGGGTACGCCATTTGGTGCGCTCGAGCTCTCGTCGAACGGGGGGATGAGAGAGCCATGCGGCGGTGTCAGGTGTTGATTGAAGACTGGATAGAGAGGGCAAGACCTGGAGTGAGTGATGGATGGGAGCCGTATCCGGTCTCCCTGCGCGTCGTCAATTGGATCTACGCGTACGCACTGCTGGCCGGGATATATCATGACGCTTCGTTCATGGATCGATGGCGCGGCAGCATCTACCGCCAACTCGACTTCCTGCGAGGCCATCTCGAACATCATCTTCTCGCCAACCATCTCCTGAAGAACGCCAAGGCCCTGGTCGTAGGCGGTCTCTTCTTTGGAGATAACCCTTCCGCAACTGAATGGCTGGAGACCGGCAGACGATTGTTATGGCGCGAGCTGGACGAGCAGGTTCTTCCTGATGGAGGCCACTTCGAAAGGTCTCCAATGTATCATGCGCTCGTGCTAGCCGATTTCGTTGAGTGTTATGCACTACTGCAGGGGCTTGATAGGCAACCGAAGGACGGCAGCGGTCGCATTGAATCAATGACGCGATTCCTGCGCGCAATGAGCTACCAGGATGACACGCTCGCGCTCTTCAATGATTCGGTCAATCTGATTGAGTCTCGCCCGTGCCTCATCGTTCAGGCTGCCGAAGAGATAGGCGGCATTTTTCTTTCCACAGTTGCAGGCGTCGAATCATTTGAAAAGAGCGGCTACTTCACCTGGAAGTCAGTGGACGGTTCAGAGCGGATTATTATCGATTGCGGGCCTCCAGCAGCAGATTACAACATGGCGCATGCTCACTGTGATGTGCTGAGCTATGAACTGTGGATGGGAGGAAGACCACTCGTCGTTGACTCTGGCGTTCATGGATACGATGGAGACGAGTTTCGGGAATACTCTCGCTCGACACGCGCGCACAACACGGTCTGCTTTGACGGTCGAGAGCAATCGGAGTTCTGGGGCACGTTCAGAGTTGCAAGACGCGCAGAGATATTGTCGGCGCAGGCAGACGGCGATGTGAATTGGTTCAAGTTCCGGGGCTCGTACTCTCCATTCTACGATCGCGGCCTGAAGCATGAGAGAGAAATTCTGCGGGAAGAGAATGGCGACTGGGTAGTGACGGACAGCGTCACTGGAGTTGAGAGGTGTCGAGCGACGAGTTTCGTACATCTTCATCCTGATGTCGTCGTCAGCGGGATTGGTGGCGCTCAACTCGAGTTGAGAGTCAATGATTGTGTTTTGTTGATTGAGCCTTTTGGCTGCAGCGGCGTGAAGATCATAAGCGGCAGGCGAGTGCCGGCGCAGGGTTGGTATTTTCCGGACTTTGGCGTGGCTATCCCGGCTGCGACGATCGAGTTTGATTACGACGTGCGGCCGTCGGAGCCATTCGGCTACAGAATTCGACAGTGACCAGGCAGGCTGGCCCGAGATCGTGCCGCAGGCTGTCCAGCCTGCGGCAAAGTGGCAAGAAGCGAAGTTACCGCGAACGTGGCCTCAGTCCATCTACGACAAGATTGGCGATAAGCGAAGTCTTGCCGCAGGCTGGACAGCCTGCGGCACGATAGCGGGAATCGCTCAAATCAATTTGCGAATAACTTTTCTTTGCCAATATTTTCCTCCTGAGATGGGAGCCCCTTCGGCCCGCACCTTTGAACATGCGAGGCATTGGGTTGGTCTCGGTAACCAGGTGACTGTCGTCACCGGCTTTCCCAATCACCCAACGGGAATCATTCGTCCCGAATACCGCGGATCGATTCTCAAACGCGAGAGTGTCGAAGGGATCGACCTTCTTCGCACCTGGGTCTACGTCGCGCCCAACAAGGGATTCACTCGAAGAATTCTCAACTTTCTCTCCTTCTTCGCCTCTTCGCTCTTCTTCGGAACATTCATGACAAAGAGGCCGGACGTCGTAATAGGGACATCGCCTCAATTCTTTTGTGCCCTTGCCGCCTATCTCCTGAGCTGTCTCAAGCGTGCGCCATTCGTCTTTGAAGTGCGAGACATCTGGCCGGAGTCGGCCGTCGAGCTCGGAGCCCTCCGCAACCCGGCACTCATCAGGATCCTCGAAGCGATCGAGCTCTTCCTCTACCGTCGAGCGGCACTCATCGTACCGGTCGCCCGGTCGACGCGCGACTACCTGATCGACAAGGGAATCTCGCCCGACAAGATCTGCGTCATTCCCAACGGCATCGACGCCTCATATCTCTCCAATGGCTGCGCGCGGGCCTCAAGCATTCGTTCCGAGCTCGGTCTTGAAGGTAAGTTTGTCGTTTCTTACATCGGGACGCACGGGATGTCGCATGCCCTCGAGGTGGTGCTGGAAGCGAGTCGTCGAATGTCCGCAGAGGACGATGTCCGGTTTCTCCTCGTTGGCGAAGGCGCCGAAAAGGCGCGCCTCAAGCGATTGGCCGAACAGATCGGGCTTCGCAACCTGGCATTCATCGACCAGCAGTCCCGAGCAAGGCTCACGGACTTTTACGAGGCCATCAATGTAGGTCTTGTGCCTTTGCGGCGGTTGCCCATCTTTACCCGGGTTCTCCCATCAAAACTATTTGAGCTGATGGGCGCTGGACGGCCAATCATCTGTTCAGTCGAAGGTGAAGCGGCTGCCCTGGTGCGCGCCGCAAATGCCGGAATCTGCATTGAACCTGAAAATGCCGATGCGCTGGTGGCTGCGGTGAGACAGCTTCGCGACGATCGGGAGCTGGCAAAACGACTCGGATCGGCTGGTAGAGAGTTCGTCGAGCATAACTACTTGAGGTCGGTTCTGGCCGAGGAGTATCTTTCTGCCCTTGATAGAGTTGTGGGCACCAGCGCCGCCCGCTTGCCAGGAGAGTTGAAGAGAAGCCAAAAGTAAGGAGCCGGGACAGTGCGATCGTATCTGACACTCTTTATCCTATCGTTCCTGGTGACCATTCTGGTGACACCATTCGTGCGCCGTAAGGCAACCGAATGGGGCGCCATCGATCTTCCTGACCAGGGGCGCCGCATTCATTCGCGGCCAACGCCGAGGCTCGGTGGAATCGCCATCTATTGCGCGTTTATAGCGACCCTGCTCTGCGTGCCCCTGCTGGGAAACCTGGTAAGTCAGAGCTTCCGCGCCAAGTTGCCGGCCCTGCTCATGCTGATCATTCCGGCAACCTTCATCTTTCTATTCGGCATCTACGACGATTTTCGCGGCTCGAGTGCGACAACAAAGATCATATTTCAGACGGTCGCTGCGCTGGCTGTATACGTTTGGGACTTTCGTATCAGCTATGTGTCGCTGCCATGGGGCGGTTTCTGGGAGCTGCCCAGCATCATCAGCCTGCTGGTGACTGTGCTGTGGATTGTTGGGATCACAAACGCCTTCAACCTGATCGACGGAATCGACGGGCTCGCCGCAGGCGCCTCGGTCTTCGCCCTGCTTTCGATACTCATCTTCTCGGTTCCACAGGGTGACCCGGCAGTGAGCCTGCTGGCTGTGATTCTGGTTGGTGCGGTGATCGGCTTCCTGCGATACAACTTCAATCCGGCAACGATCTTTCTTGGAGACTCCGGCAGCCTCTTTCTTGGTTTCATGGTGGCTGTACTTTCGATTGCCGGATCCCAGAAAGGCTCAACGATCGTGGCAATTGCGATTCCACTCGTCTCGTTCGGGCTACCGGTTACCGAGGCAGGTCTCTCACTTGTTCGGCGGTTTGTGAGCGGGCAGTCGCTTCTGGCGGGAGATCGTGGGCACATCCATCACATGCTGCTGAGGCGCGGGTTGAATCAGCGGCAGGCAGTCATCCTCCTGTATGGCATCTGTGCTCTCTTTTCGCTTTTCGGCCTCATGCTTCTCAACCCGCAGCGGAACCTCGCGGCTCTGATCTTCTTCGTCCTTGGAGTCGGCATCGTTCTCGGGGTTCAGCACCTGCGCTACGCTGAGTTCAGCGAGCTTAGCAGCCAGATCAGACAGGGGATGACAAGGCGTCGGCGGTCGCTTGCCATGAACGTCCGGGTTAGGCGCACGGGTGCGGCACTGCGCGGTGCACAGAATCCCGATCAGTGCTTTGCTGCGCTTACCGAGCTGCTGGCCAATAACGAATTTGATTGCGCACTTCTGTCAGTCAACGATGCAGACGCCTTCATGCAAAGCCTTGCCTCCAGCCGCAATCGGTATCAGACCGAGGGCCTCGACGAGAGCATTGTCTGGGTCTGGGAGAGAGGCGACACGCCTCTACGGGAGATTCTCTCCTCCGACAGATTCTGGACCCTCCGAGTTCCACTGACTGCCGAAGAGGGCCATGCGGTCGGAGCGGTGACTTTCTATCGGTGCCTGCTGGATGGTGAGCTTTCCATGGACGTGAGCAATCTCTGCGGTCCCTTTCAGCGCGACCTTAGCGCCACTCTCACGCGCCTGCTCAGCTCTCCTGTCTCAACGGGATGAAGGTCTTGTCGTCCTGGTGTTGGCGTTCCCACTTGAGGAAGTCGTAATAGCCGCAACGCTTGCTTTCGGGATAGCTGCGGCAGACGCCGGGCCGGTGCTCGTAGACGGTGCACCTGCGCTTGGTAGTATCGAGGAAGCGGCAGACGCTCTTGAAGACGTGGTCTTTATGATGCCGGAGCACGCGGCCGTAGCCGGTGATCAGCTTCGTGAATTTGGCTTCCGCCTCTTCAGGCGTCATGCCGAAGCGTCTTCCGAGTCGCGTGACGTCCCGACGATTTACAATGATGTAATCGTAGGAGCAGCAGTAGCCAGGACATTTGGCACAGTCGTAATTGAGGGGTGCCTGCTTGAGAACTGGGAGTTCGCCTTTGGACATCTCAGTGTATGCTCGCACAAGAACGACAAAAATTGAACTCGATTGTTGCAGCTCGCAGGCTCGAGCCATTAATTTTGAGGATTCTCGATTGACCTGGAACCCTAAAAACTGGGCGGGACTTGTGCCCAACGGTATTGGGCAGGTGAAGCCAAACCATTATCTGGAGATGGCACGAGTCGCCTGGAAGAATCGCGATCAGCTCCCTTACGCCTGGCGAATTCTGACGCAGGGAGTGTGTGACGGCTGCGCCCTCGGGACTACCGGACTGCATGATTTTACGATGGACGGTGTCCATCTCTGCATGGTTCGTCTCGATCTGCTTCGGCTGAACACGGCTCCTGCTCTGGACATCAAGGTCCTTGAAGACGGCGACAGACTGGCGAAGCTGTCATCAGCGGAGCTGCGTGAGCTCGGGCGCCTGCCATACCCGATGGTCCGGCATCGCGGAGACAAGGGCTTCGCGCGGGTCAGCTGGGCCGTTGCACTGGAACTGATCGCTCAAAGGATCTCGCGAAGTGATCCTGACCGGCTGGCGTTCTATCTCACCTCGCGCGGCCTCACCAATGAGACGTACTACGTCGCCCAGAAGGCGGCTCGCTTTCTGGGGACGAACAATGTCGATAACTCTTCGCGGCTGTGTCATGCACCGTCGACGACCGGGCTCAAACAGGCGCTCGGCGAAGCTGCGTCAACCTGTTCATACACCGACTGGATTGGCTCTGACCTGCTGGTCATCTTTGGAAGCAATACTCCTAATAATCAGCCGGTGACGATGAAGTACATCTATTATGCGCGAAAGCAGGGAACACGAGTCGCCGTCGTCAATCCCTACCGCGAACCGGGCCTCGAACGATATTGGGTCCCGTCAGTCACTGAGAGCGCGCTTTTCGGAACAAAGATTGCCGACGATTTCTTTCAGGTTAATGTCGGAGGCGATCAGGCTCTGATAGCCGGTGCCATCCGGCACCTGATAGAACAGAACTGGATCGACGAGGCTTTCATCCGCGAGCAAACGACCGGCTTCGATGAGCTCAAGCGAGCAGTTATGGCTTTCGAATGGGAACTGCTGGAAAGCGAATCGGGAATGTCTCGCGACGAGATGCTTCGATTTGCCCGGCTTCTTGCAGAAGCGAAGAGCGCTGTTTTCATCTGGTCGATGGGCATCACTCAGCATCGCGATGGCGTGGCAAATGTCAGAGCGATAGCAGATTCTCGCCCTTGCCCGCGGCTTCATCGGCAGGCCGAAATGCGGCCTCATGGCTATTCGTGGCCACTCCGGAGTGCAGGGTGGCGCTGAGATGGGCGCGGTGCCGAACCAATTTCCGGGCGGTGTCACGGTGGGCGCTGACGGAGCGTCTGAGTTTGGGCGGCATTGGGGCTTTGAGGTTCCGGCAGCCAGGGGACTCGATGCGGTCGAGATGATCGAGGCGGCACATGCCGGCAATATCGATCTCTTCTATCAGTGCGGCGGAAACTTCCTCGAGACACTCCCAAAAGCCGAATACGTGCGGGAGGCTGTAGAACGCGTGCCAGTTCGCGTGCATCAGGACATTGTCCTGAGCCCGCAAATGATGATTGAGCCAAATGAGGCAGTGGTCCTCCTGCCGGCCATGACTCGCTACGAACAGCCGGGCGGAGGAACGGAGACCTCGACAGAGCGACGAATACTCTTCAGCCCCGAGATTCCAGGTCGCCGCATCGGTGAGTCCTGGCCGGAATGGCAGATTCCGATGGCCATTGCGGAGCTCGCGAAGCCCGAGTCCAAGCACCTGGTGCACTTCGAAGATGCCGCAGCAATACGACACGAGATTGGACAGGTCATTCCGTTCTATGACGGCATCCAACACCTTTCGAAGGCCGGCGATCAGGTGCAATGGGGAGGCGAGAGATTGTGTGAGGAGCAAATGCCGGATGGAACAGTCAGGCCGGCCTTCAAAACGAAGGATGGCAAGGGACATTTCTCCTGCATTCGTATTGAACGTCGCGAAGTCAACGGCAGACTCAGGCTTTCAACTCGCCGCGGCAAGCAGTTCAATAGTATGGTTCATCACTCGAAAGACCCGTTGAATGGCGCTGAACGGCTGGACGTACTCATCAATGCGGAGGATGCGCGTGAGCGGGATTTGTCTGATGGCGACTGGGTCCGGCTATCGAGCCGGCACGGTGAGATGAACGCACGCTGCCGCTTCTCGGAGATTGCGCGAGGCAATATCCAGGTTCACTGGCCCGAGGGGAATGTCCTGCTTGAAGAGTATGCGCGTGATCCCGAGTGTGGCATCCCGGACTTCAACGCGCTTGTTGATCTCGTGAAGGCCGAGTCCGCTACTTATCGTAAGACACGATGATCGTCAGATCCGCACTGCCTGTCTGCACGATACCATGTGAGCTGCCAGTCCTTGTGAGGATGGCATCGCCGGGTTTGACGTCAAAGGTGTTTCCATTGATCGTCATCTTCCCCGTCCCGCTATCAATGTAGTAGACCTCGTCAGTCTCCTGATTGTGATAGCCGATCGATGCTCCGGGGTGCAGCACTCGCTTGTGAAAAGCAAGCTTGAATCCGGGCGCTTTATTGAAAAAGTTGTATCCAATCGACTGCCCTGTCCCCTTGTGCGGTCCCGGCTCTGATTTCGCGATATCGGTTTCGTGCTCGACGAGATAGCCTTCCGGCGCTTTGCCATTGCGCCACGTGCCTCCCGCCGCAACCATGACGCCTGTCGTCAGTGCCATGAGGGCCAACCCGATTATTATTCGTCGCATTCCTTCCTCCTTGTAAGACTAGTAAAACGTCACGAAGTCGCCACAGGCCTCGCCCTAATTCGTTGCTCTAATGCGCGACCTTGTAGGGCAGGGCTTGTCCCTGTCCCGCCCCGTGCCGTCCGGCACGGGTAACTGTCATAAGCTGATGTTACCGGCGCCAGACGGCGCCGGTGGGCAGGGACAAGCCCTGCCCCTACAAGGTTGCGGCAATTGAGCATTGAAATGAACACGTGCTTTTGCGACGTTACGACCTCATTTCGACCGCCAGGCGGCTCACCGGGACTCCATTCCGATAGCGAATTGAAGCGATCGCTATTGCACCGATAAATGCAAAGATGGTCGTCACAGAGAATCCCCAAATATAACTGCCTGACGTGTCTCGTGAATGAGCCACGAAGTATGGCATGAGGGCTTCGCCTATCGAGTCGCTCGTAATAATGATTCCAAGAACGCGACTGAGCGAAGCCAACCCAAAGCACTCGGCGGCCATGAGCGGAATGAGCATGTAGTCCGCACCAAGGCCAAATCCAAAGGTTACCGCAAAAACATACAGCAGAGACGGGTAGTCGCGCGCCAGTACAAGCAGCGGAATCGAGAAGGCGACGAGAAGGTACGTCAGAATCATGACGTACTTCTTGGGTATTCTGTCGGCCAGATAGCCCATTGTCACCCGCCCTCCGATGCTTGCAAAGAGTGTCATCGAGAAGACCTGAGTCTTGGCAAGATCGGCTCGTGGGCCCGGGAGCACGTCGGCAATATAAAGCGCCAGGTTCTGGACAACGCCACCGATGGCGCTGATGCTCATAACGCTCCCAAGGGCCAACAACCAGAATGCGGGCGTCCGGAACACCTGCGACAGGCTTAGCGCCGGAGTGGCGATTGGCGTCTTGTCTTTCTGCTCGTCACCATCAGGCAGCATTCCAAAATCGGAGGGCTGCTTCCGGATGACAGTCACTGCCAGGATCAGGAGCGTTACCGCCATGATGATCCCCAGCAGTCGAAGTGCCCATGGCCAGCCAAACGCTCGCGTAAACCAGAGAACCAGCCAGGGCACAATCATTCCACCGACGCCGATTCCGACGTAGGCGATTCCCATAACCCGGCCCCGAAGCCGCTTGAACCAGTTCGACAAAAGCACCTGGCTTGGCAGCGGGCCGGCACACAGGTAGCCGAGCGCATTGAAGAAGTAAAAGAGATACAGCTGGCGAAGCGAGGTGGCCACGCTGAAACCGGCGAGGGCTGCACCGGCAAAGATCGCGCCAATCGCCATGACGCGTCGAGGCCCGATTCGCTCAAGCGCCCAGCCGACGATGAATCCGAAGAGAGGCCCGACGATTATTCTGCTGATGGTATTGCCAAGCTGAATGTCAGCGCGCTTCCAGCCGAAATCCCTAACCCACCAGTTATAGAAGAGTGGCAGGCCGTAGAGGCTGAAACCGACGATCATCATCATGAAGATGAAGGTGGCGCCTACGATCTTCCAGCCATAAAAGAGTTGGGTTTTCTTCATGAGGTTTGAGTATTTGAAGAGTCACCGGCGCCAGACGGCGCCGGGCGGCGCTGGTGACTTAAGCCCTGCGCCAGCAATCTTGCTCGACGGTGGTACTTCGCGCACAACGCTGCAGGGGCAGGGCTTGTCCGCTGCCCGTCCCGCGCGATAGCGCGGGTACTCTAGAGATTGCCCTTTCGGAGCTCTTCGGCAAGGTGGTCTGAGGCTCGCCACGAGAGCGCCATGATCGTCAACGTGCAATTCTTTTCCGTCATCGAGACAAATGAGCTTCCGTCGACGATGTACAGGTTGCTGAAATCATGCGCCTGGCAGAAACGATTCAGTGCGGAAGTTCTTGGGATCACTGCCCATCCGCACCGTGCCTACCTCGTGAGTCGAATCGCCATGCGGCGCGGGTGTCCGACGCGTATACGGGGTTACCTCCGCGCCGGCTGCTCGGAGCATCTCCTCGGCGCTGTCATACATCATGTCGGCCATCTTCAGATCGTTGTCACCCCACTTGCAATTGAACCGCAGCTGCGGGATTCCGTATCGATCCTTGAGCCCATCAGGGTCTATTTCACAATAGTTGTTGAAATCCGGCAGCGATTCTCCGAATCCAGCCATTGCAATCCGCGCAGGATTCTCGTCGCGAACCCTGCTTCTTGAAACCTGATCCGAAAGCCTGGCGTAGCATTGGCAAACCCGGGAAAGATATCCGACCCGCTATTCGGTTGAAACTGCCATCCACGCTTCACCGAGACGTTCCTGCCCCCCGGCAGGTTCGTGTGCCGCGGAATGTAGATGTGACCGCCTCCGGCGCCATCCTCATTGATCACCGGCGCCCCCTTCAGCTCGGGGAGATAACCGCCGATGAATCCCGACTTGATGCTGTCCATGAGGTAGTGGCCGACAACTCCAGATGAATTTGCGAGACCGTTTGGGTACTCTCGATTCTTCGAGTTGAGGAGGATGCGAGTCGATTCCATGGCTCCCGCACCGAGCACCACCGTCCGTCCGTAGATTTCATGCTCCTGCCGGGTTTGAGTATCGATAAAGGATATGCCGCTCGCCTTTCCAGTGTTTGTGTCAACCAGAACCCGGTGAGCCGCGGCCTGGGTTCGCAGCGTGAAGTTGGGCTTTGACAGCAGACTGGGAATGATCGCATCCAGCGTGGAGAATCGGGAAGAGGTGTCGCAGCCACGATCGCACTCACCACAGTAGTGACAGGCAGCCCTTCCGTTGTAGTTCTTCGTCAGTACGGCAACACGGTTGGGAATGGCCGGAATATTGAGCTTCTTGCATCCAGCCTTGAGCCGCAGCTCGCCACACCGCATCGGAGGGGGCGGCATGTAAATGCCATCAGGCAGCACGGCGAGACCTTCCCTGGTGCCATAGACTCCCATGAGCGTCTCGACACGGTCGTAATATGGAGCCAGGTCCTTGTATTCAATGGGCCAGTCGTCACCGTAGCCATCCTGCATCGACTTCGGTTTGAAGTCAGCCTCTGAGAATCGAAGGCTCACGCGTCCCCAGGTATTCGTGCGGCCGCCGACGGCATGGATTCTCGTCCAGTGGAAGCCGGTGCCCGGCGCGAGCGCATACTTGTCGACTCTGGGGTTGACGTAGAGATGATCTGTATAGGCATTTATCTTCCACAGCCCGTCGTATTGTCCCGGCTTGCCAAAACCCCGGAATGGCATCTCGTAAGGCCATTTGTGAGTAGTGATGTAATCCTTCGTCGGATCCCACCGGGACCCGATTTCGAGAAGGATGACATTGAGTCCGCGGTTGACCAGGACATGAGCCGCAATGCCACCGGCCGCACCTGAACCGACAATCACCGCGTCATAGACTCTCTTTTGCTGCATGCAAACTCCAACGGATGGTGAGGGCTAAAACATAGTGATTCTACCAGATGAATTGTACAGGATCGCTCCACCGGGGCGCGACTATGGTAAAAAAACACAAAGAACACAGGAGCCTGAATGGAGTCCATCTTCAGCCCTCTGTGTTCTCTGTGTTTCTTGTGCCCGCTCTACTTCGCTTCCTAGAAGTTGAGCTTAAGCGCAAGCTGGATGTTGCGGCCCGGTCCCGACGCCGTGATCGTGCCGAAAGTCGTGTTCGTCGGCTTGCCGGTCGTGGCATCGATCGTGCCCAGGTTGGTCGCCGGCGCACGCAGGTTCCCGTGGTTGACCGCGTTGAAGAAGTCGGCCTGGAAGGTGAGGTTGAAACGTTCCGTGACCGCGAATCGCTTGCGAGCCGAGAGGTCAAGCAGTTTCAGTGCGGGGCCCTCGATCACACCCACTGCGCTGTTGCCAAGGCGCGTGTCGGGCGCCTGCCTGAACGCAAGGACATTGAACCACGCCGCCGGACCCTGGCCGCTCGGCACATTGTAGATGTCTCCACCTACGAAATCTGCACGCCGGTTGCCGATCGATGTATCGCCCGTCAGTGTGACGTACGGACCGGTCTGGAGCCTGAGAATGCCGCTCGCCTCCCAGCCGCCCAGCACCATTCCGACCACGCCGTGATGGTCGCGAAGGAAGGGCAGAGCGTAGTTTGCGGTGCTCACGAAGACATGGCGCCGGTCAAAACTGGTCGGCCCATAGCTGTAACCGCGGTCGAAGGGACTCTCCGGATTGTCCGTGTCATTGCTCGTGTCGGCCAGCGAGTGCGAGTAGGTATAGCTGCTGGTCAACTGCAAATCGCCGAGCCGTTTGGTGAGGTAGAGCTGCAGTGAGTTGTAGTTTGAGGTTGAGTCAGAGATGAACTCCCTGATCTGTGAATAGCCTTTATACGGACGGAGCGCGTTGACCGACAGGCGCTGGGCCGTGGGAAGCGCCGCATTCAACGCGAGCGCCGTGAAAGATGCCTGGTTGATGTCCGGCTGCCTCAGCAAATGACGCCCGAGGTTGCCGACATACGAGGCCTCGACGAAGAACCCATGAGGCAATTCATGCTGAATACTCAGGCTGTAATTCATCGTGTACGGCATCTTCAGGTTCGGATCGATCGTATTGATCGTGCCGAATGGCGCGAGCGCCGATGCCGTTCCGCCTGATGGATTTGTGAGGTTACCGTTCTCAAACTGAGAGCTCTGAACGAACGGCGCAATATTGAGCGACGAGTAGATAATGTTTCCCTGCGGCCGGTCGTAGAAGATACCGAATCCGCCTCTGATCGAAGTCTTGTTGTCGTCGAACGGCGTGTAAGCAAAGCCGAGCCGCGGCGCGAGCGCGAATTGGGAGTGATAGAGACCTCGCTGCGCTCCGGCCGGCACGGCAAGAACGGCGGGGCTGTTGCCGTTTGGCACGCGTCCCAGCTGGTCCGACGGTACTCCGTCACCCGCGCGAATCAGGCCATTGAATCGATTTCCTGAGTTGGGCACCAGTGTTCCGTTCGCGAGAACCGTGACCGCTTGCGACGGGTCATAGAGACCTGGATTGAAGTTGACGATATTGTTTGCCTGAGTGTAGATCGGTTGCTCGAAGACCAGCCGCGCCCCGATCTCGAGGCTCAACTTGCGTGATGCCTTCCAGCTGTCGCTGACGAAAAGCTCAGCCTGCGAAAAGCGGAAATGGCCGATCGGATCGTCATTGAATTCACTGTAGGTCCGGAAGTTACCGATAAGCGCGTCGGCGAAGGCATTGCCTGTCGTTTTGGTATTGCCGCTCGCGTTGAAGGCGACGACGCCGGTGTAGCCGGTGCGCCCATTCTGGTCCTTGCGATTCCGAACGTAGATGCCGCCGGCCTTGATGGTGTGGGCTCCTCGCGTAATCGTTACATTGTCACTGGCCGCGATGTCAGTGGTCGGCGAGAGCAACGAGCCGGAGGGTCCGTTGAAGCTTGCAAAACCGGAAATCGTCGTATCCGCGATGCCATTGTCATACTTTCCGCCGGAGAAGAGTTGCGGGAACGTAAATCCGTATGAAGCTCGCTGCCAGAAATTTCCAAACGGCGGAATGCGCTGACCATTCCATGACGTACTGAGCTTTGCTTCATTGATCAGCTGCGGGCTGATGAGCCAGGTGTAGCCGATCTGAATTCCGTAGCCCGGCCGCAAACGGTTGGTCGGAATCGTCGGAAGCTGCGAGTTGATGAAGGTTCCGAACGGGTCGATCAGGTCATACTTGTCATGGATGTAACGTCCGTAGAGGGTATGGCGGTCATTGAAGTGGTAGTCCACGCGTACAATATCCTCTCGGTAGTCGAAAGGATTCGGCTGCTGGAAAGTAGCATTGTTGGCGGTCGGCGTGTCCACATAGGAGCTCGCCAGCTTCTCCATCTGGTTGTAGACCTCGGCGATCGCTTTGCCATTCGGCGTGATGAGCGATGAGATGTCACGGTTTGGAACGGGCGTCGATGTCCCCGGCAGGTTCAGCGTTCCGCTCCGTCCAGCGAAATTGCCTGCGCGCTCCGCACGAGTCGGCAGTGTGACCCTGGTGACCGCCGAGTCCTGCCTGATGTAGCGCCACTCCTCGCCGGCGAAAAAGAAGAGCTTGTCCTTCTTGATCGGGCCGCCGATGGCCCAGCCAAAATTGTTATAACGAAGCTTGCCCTTGCGCGGCGCGAAGAAGCTTCTCGCGTCGAGGGCATCATTGCGGAAGAATTCCCACACGCTGCCGTGATACTCGTTGGTCCCACTGCGTGTTACCAGATTGATGGCGCCGCCGGAATTGCGTCCATACTCTGCCGAGAAGTTCGACGTCTGGATCTTAACTTCCTGAAGAAAATCGATTCCCACGTTGTTGACAATACTATTGTTGCTTCCTGAATCGAGATTGTTACCGCCGTCAATGGTGATGCTTGTAGTGACGGTGCGGTTGCCGTTGATTGCCTGCGCACCGTTAACGTTGAGACTTGTGATCAGCGAAAGCGGGTCGTCACTGAGGAGTGCCGCGCCGGGAATGAGCGATGCCAGCTGAATAAACTGCCGCCCATTGAGCGCGAGATTCTGAACCTGCTTACCGTCGATAACTCGCGCAACCTCTCCGGATGTGGTGTTGACAGTCTCACCGGCCGACGCGACGACGCTCACGCTTTCGCTTACCGCGCCGGTCTCGAGCGCAAAATCGACCGTCAACCGGCCGTCAGCGACCAGGTTGTAGCCAGTCTTCAAGGCTTTCTTGAAGCCGGCATGTTCAACTTGAACGCTGTAGGGTCCAACAGGCAGGTTCGTGACTACGAAGAAGCCCTCAGAGTTCGTTGTGTCATTTCGTTTGAGGCCGGTTCCCTCATTTGTCACCACCACTTCAACACCCGGCAGAACTCCGCCGCTGGCATCGGTCACTGTGCCTGAGATGCGTCCGGTGATTGTCTGGGCTGCGCCCGTCGCACCAAGTGCAACTGCGAACACAAGCGCCAGAGCCGATCCAATCAGCGCGCGCGACCAGGTTGGATGAACTATTCTCATCAGAGTCTCCTTGTAAACAGATTGTCGAATCTAACCTTGAAACAGCCTTGGTAGACCGAGCGCCGAACCCATGAATCGACACAGATCCGCACCCGGCCTGAGTTCATCCCAGCAGCACCGACCTTGAAAGCCGTTCATCGCTCTTGCTCGTCGATGATTCCGGCCTGGATTTCTTGAATCAAACTGAAGCGAGAGCCGCAACCTTGTCCACACGACGCTGCCAGAGCTCCCTCGCAGCGTCGACCGTCAGCTCCGCGCGATATGCCGCGGCAAGCGCCGCCAGCCACGGAACCACTTGCCAGGTCATAACAAAGAAGAACTCCCGGAAACCCGCAACCCAGCTACCTCCGAGTTGGGGCGGCTGCCATACGGCTCCAATAAGAACGAGCACCGCACGCAGCAAGACGTAACAGACGAGGCACCTGAGCGCCCAGGCGAGCTTGCCGCCACCCATCTGCAGGGAGAGTCTGTGCAAAGCCAGACTGACCGCCGAGATCATCGCCAACAGCACCAGCCCGAAAACCTGCAGCTCACGACTTAAAGCAAATGGCGACTGGGCCTGCGTCAGGTGCTGCCTCAGGGCGAGCGTCGCGATCATCAATATGGCGATCGCTCCCATCGCCAGATAATCGCGCACCTTGATTCCGAATCCGAGCCCGACCCGATGATAGGCCCAGCACATGGCCAGCACACCAAGCAGCAGAAATAGATTTGCCGGAATGATGACGAGATGTTGAAGAAGACCGCTTATCGGGCCGTCCGAAGGCTGATCCCAGAGTCGGTTGATAACCGAACTCTCTACAAACGGTCTGAAGATGGAGATTCCCGCGTTTGCCGCGAGTGCCAGCCATGCGAACCTCAGCCACCGCGCCTGCCGGTATTCGGCAGCCACCTCGACATTCAACAAGAGCGCGAGAAAGTAAGCGATAACTGTGAGAACCAGCCTCAACACGTAACTCGCAATCACGAGGTTGGGAATCGGTCTTCCCGCTGAGAGTGCCACCGAAAGCAGGCTCAGCAATCCGTAGAGACCCAGATGCACGGCGAGGCCGATCATGACGACTCGCGGTGTAACGCGCGCGGCGATTAAGCTTACCGGGCTCACCTGGCTGGCCTGCGTTTGCATCAAAGCTGTCCACTCTCCCAAACAAGGCTGGCGCCCGTTTCGCCGCACATGACGCTGGCGATAGACGTCAGGCTCGCGAGGAAATGGCCCCAATCATGAGGCGTCAATTGCTCGAGCGAGCGTGCCGGCGAGTCAGCCGCAGCACACTTGAGCGCTCTCCGGGCTGTTGACTCGCCGCACATCGGCGCGATTACCGCCGCCAGAGAGTCAAGCCGCCGGCGCACGAGCTCGTCTGTGTAACGCGTCCGCAATTTCCTGACCTGCGGAACCCTGCACTGCTGGATCGTTGATGCGGGCAAATACCTCGACAAAGCCGGCCTGAAGCTGCTCATCAGTGGGTCTCAACTCGCGCCGTACGGTGGAGCCTCCACTCTTGAGCCACTCGTTTGTCTCGGCCATCTCTTCGTAGAAGTTCCAGCACGCCAGGCAGCCGATGAGGTGGGCCTCCAGGCGGTCGCGACCCGGGCTGTCGAGCCTGCCGTCGAGATAAGCCGCCCACTCCTGGTCACTTATTCCGTGAGTCATGCGCCTCTCATACTGTTGGTCGCGCGACGCGCCCGGGCGATGGGCAGCGACGCCGCCAGCTTTTTCTTGGCGTTGAAGATCCTCCATTTAACGGTTCCCAGCGGAAGCTCCAACGCGGTTGCCAATTCCTCGTAACTCAATCCTTCCACATACAGCAGCGTCAGCAGGTCGCGTTCCGGTTGCTCGAGCTGAGAAACCTGCTCGGCAAATCCGGACTCGAAAGAGACATCGGGTGCGACCAGATACAGGGCGGCCTCGAGCGGCTCAAGTGAACACCGGCGGGTTGCGCCGCGAGTACGTCGAAAATGTTGAAGCATCTCATTGCGCGCCACCTTGAAGAGCCAGCCAAGAAATGGTTTGTCGTTCTGCAGCTTGCTCGCTTCGCGATAGACGGTAAGGAGAACGTTCTGTGAAAGCTCCTCGGCAATCACAGACTCAAGCCCGCGGAGGACAAAATAGCGGTAGACCTTGGGATAGACGTACTCGAAGAGGACGCCAAATGTCTCCTCATTGCCATGCTTTAGAAACAGTTCGATAGCCTGCTTCTCTTCCAATAGGATTTTGTGCTCCATTCTGCGGACTAGTCTCTACCTCTAAAGATGCCACATTTTCGTGGATTGTTTGAGGCCGAGAGAATTTTCTTGATACCAGCGGTGCCGGGCAGGCTGTCCAGCCCTGCCCGACAACTCGTCGCGAAGTGCTGGTATTGTTTTCAAATTGTACGGGCCGCGTTGTCCCTGCCCGCCGGCCCGACAGGGCTGCGGGTAACCTTACGGTCAGCCCTTTCGTAGGCGCTGCTTCATCGCGCGCAGCTCAGACGCCTGCGGATGATCACGGTAATAGGGATCCAGCGGGAAGCAGCCCGATACCAGTCCATTTCGAGGCGCCGTCGTACAATCACTGAACGTCCGGCAGAGTCGCTTCTCCTGGAGCTCTCGCCCCTGAATCACGTCGAGCGGCAGCTCAGGATAGGCAAGCACCAGCCGGCCCAATCCCACAAAATCGACCGCTCCTGTGCGGACTTCGTGCTGAGCAACGCGAGGCAGCCACTCCTGCAGATAGCTGTAGCCCGATCCGACAATCGCGAGCTCGGGACACAGCTTTTTCAGGTCGGCGGTCACCCGCAGCAGTCTTGCCACTCCGACCAGGGGATCTTCCGGCGGCTCGTACCCATCAGAAGGAGGGAAGAGCGCGGGACGCTGGAGATGCGGGTTGTAGTAAGGACTCCCGGCCGATATGCAAACGAGCCTGATCCCGAGCTCCTTGAGCAGCTCCAGGAACATGCGCGTTTCTGTCAAATCGATCCGCAGCGCATCTCGAGGGTCGGCGCCGAAGGCACAGGGATACAGGCCCTCTACGGCCTCTGGCAGTCCCCGCCTGTCGGGACCCATGCCGATAGGGAAGCGAATCGAATGCGCTTAACCTGACAGCAATGCCGAGCCCCGCCGCGTCGCGCCTGATTCCGGCTACGGCCTCGCGCAGAAATCGGGTCCGATTCTCAAAGGTCCCGCCATATCGGCCTTCACGCAGTGTGGCGCTTAGGAACTCGTGGCCCAGGTATCCATGGCAGTGCTTGAGATCGACGAAATGGAAGCCCGCTTCCTGCGCGCGAACCGCCGCTCTGACGAAATCGCCTATCAGATCGTCAATCTCAGTGTCCGTGAGACACGGATACTCACCATCGATTCCGAATCGCTGGTCGAGCAGCGGATGGTGATAGAGAATGCGAGGCTCGAGCCGGTCCTTGCGGTTGGGCCGTGCGAAGCGACCGGAATGAGTGAGCTGGAGACCGACCATCAGGTCTTCAGTCGTGTCGCAATGTTCGGCGTGCGAGCTAATGAGCGTTCTTCGCAAGCCGGCCAGCGCGCCAGTCGTTTCATCAGTGGAAAGCAGTTGATTGGGGTTGGCCCTTCCATCATGCCGCACGGCGACTGCCTCGCCACCCCAGATCAGCTTGGCGCCGCTGGCGCCAAAATTGCCCCAGCGCCGAATGGTCAGCTCAGAAGGCCTTCCATCCTCGGTGCCGTCCCAGCCCTCCATTGGCAGGATGCAGAAGCGATTTCCGATATTGAAGCCGTCAAGTTGGAAGGGGCGTGCTAGAGGAGCGTGAGTGCCGTGATCCATTTCGCTGTCGAAAGCGATTTCGACACCCAGCTCAGCCAGATAGCTGGTGAATTCCTCTTCAGTCTTAAGAGAAGCTATTCGTCGGTAGGCCACGGCATGGGAATAGGACTATTTGATGGCAGTGCCTGTGCGTGACCACTTGGTTTTACTAAAGAAGTCCAAGAGGCGATTGCCTGTGGCCGGTGACTCCGGGTCGCGCGGATTGAACGACCAGTGGACATAAAGCGCACGGGCGATGATGTTAGATCGAGGCACGAAGCCCCAGTAGCGGCTGTCGAGGCTGTTGTCACGGCTGTCGCCCATGACGAAATAGCTGTCTGGCGGCACTTTTGCAGGTGAGCCTACTGCGTACTTTCCACCGTGGCCGTCCAGTCTCTCCCATTCCCTCGCGGGCTTCGTAGTAGACCTTGTATTTTGCGCCCTGCGGCGCCGCGTCGACTTTGGTGACAGGGAGTGCCGAATAGTCGGGTCCGGCAAGCTGAACAGTGACGTGCTGCTCAGGGAGTTCCTGCCCATTTACGAGGACCTTTGTGCCTCGAACCCAGACCTCGTCGCCGGGCAGACCAATCACCCGCTTTACATAATTGACTTTCGGATCGTGCGGTAGTTTGAAGACGACCACGTCACCGCGTCTGACTTGGCGCTGTGGAAGCAGCCATCCGATGCCGGGGGTCGTGCGGCCGAAGATGAACTTATTGACGAACAGGTGGTCGCCAATATTTATGTTGTTCTGCATCGACCCGGTCGGGACTTCAACCGCCTGGGCGATGAAAGTCATGAGAAAGAGCGCCATGATGACGGTGACCAGGCCTTGCTCAAAGTACTCACGGATGATGGTTTTGGGAGGCGCAACGGGAAGAACGATGTCTTTGGCGCCAATCGCTTCTTCGGTTTTAACCATACGGCTCCAAGTTACAGTTTCAGCGCCCAAATCGCAAATCGGCCGAGGAATTCGCCGGAATCGTGCCGCAGGCTGTCCAGCCTGCGGCAAACTTGGCGAAAGGGTCAATCAAAGTTAAAGCCCGATTTGCCAGTTTTGCCGCAGACTGGACAGTCTGCGGCACGATTTCCTACTGTCCAGCAGGCCACAGCTCAAACATCAGCAGAGTCCAGATCAGCTTGCGATGATCGGCTCGTCCGGCGGAATGCTCAGCCAGCAAACGTTGCACATACTCGGCATTGAACAGCCCCCGGCGCCGCATCCTCTCCGGCGCAAACGTGTCACGCACCAGCGGCCGCAATTCCTTGTTTACCCACCTCGCCACGGGCATACCAAAGCCCTTCTTGGCCCGTTGAGTCACCTTCGCCGGCAGGTAACCCTTCATGGCGCGCTTGAGAATGTATTTCGTAGTCCAACCGCGAAGCTTCAAGCCAAGCGGCAGTCTCGTCACAAACTCAACCAGCGTATGATCCAGAAAAGGAGCCCTGACCTCGAGAGAGGCTGCCATGCTTGCACGGTCGACTTTGAAGAGCACACACTCCGGAAGGTATTGGGACGCATCGAGGCGCATCATTCGTTCGATCACATCGCCGTTTGTCTCATCGAATGCCCGGACTTCGCCAAAAACCTGCCCGTCGGGGCTCGCTGCGAGTACCTCGGGATTGAGGAGATTCTTCTGCTCGGTGGGATCGAATGAGCCCATCCAGGTGGCGTGGCGCGTTCCCGCCGGAAGTGCCGCTCCGCGAACAAATCTCTTGGCCCGGAAGTCGAAGGAGAGATTGTCGGTTGAGACCGGCAATCGAGCGACCACGGGTTCGATCAGGCCTCGCCTCACTGCAGCAGGCAGGCTCCGGTAATAGCCCGACATGCGATGGGCCAGATATGTCGGGTATCCTGCGAAGAGCTCATCGCCTCCATCGCCGCCCAGGGCAACAGTCACGGTCGACCGCGTGAATCGTGAGAGCAGGTAAGTCGGGATGAGCGATGCATCGCCAAGCGGCTCATCCAACAGCCGGGGAATTTCAGGGACGATGTCGAGCATCTCCTTTTCAGTGAAGCGATGCTCGTAATGCTCGGTCCCAAGATGGGCAGCCACCTCGCGAGCGTATGACGACTCGTCAAACGATGGTTCAGCGAAGGCAATCGAGAACGTCTTTACACGGCCCGAGGCCGCCTCGCATGCAAGAGCGGCGACCGAGCTGGAATCGATTCCGCCCGACAGAAGAACGCCAAGCGGGACGTCGGCAATGAGCCGCCTGCGAACCGCGCCGCCGAGTCGCTCGCGGACCTCCTTTACGGCTTCTTCCTCGGAAACACTGATCGGTCCCGCCGTCGTGCCAATCTGCCAGTATCGCTCGGTTCGAATCCGATTCTTTTCCCAGATCAACCTATGCGCTGGTGGCAGTTTGTTGACCCCTTCGATCATCGTATGGGGCGACGGCACGAACTCATAGAAGAGGTATTTGCGCAATGAGTCGAGGTCGATGCGCCGCCCTATCGCCGGGTGGAGCAGCAGCGCCTTCAGTTCAGATGCGAAGATAAAGGCGTCTGCTGTCGATGAATAGTAGAACGGCTTTTCGCCCATGCGGTCGCGGGCCGCGAGGAGGCGCTCGCGCGATTCGTCCCACAGGGCGAAGGCGAACATGCCATTGAGATGGGTAACCATCTCATCTCCGAACTCCTCGTAGAGGTGAACCAGGACTTCGGTATCGCTATCCGTGGCGAACTTGTGGCCACCGGACTCGAGGGAGCCTCTCAATTCCGCGAAGTTGTATATCTCGCCGTTGAAGACCACCCAGATTCTTCGGTCTTCATTGCAGATCGGCTGGTGTCCACCGGGAAGATCGATGATCGCGAGGCGGCGCATTCCGAGGGCTACGCGTCCGTTGAAGTAGAATCCCTCGTCGTCCGGACCCCGGTGGGCGAGAGCACCGGCCATGGCTCTCACAAGCCCCTGATCGGCCTGCTTGCCCTCGTCCCGATTGACGATTCCAACAATTCCGCACATATCTTTTGGGTTCTCTGCGTTTTTCTTGCGGCCAACTCTTATTCGAAATTGACTCGTGTGCGGATATTGTAAATAGGTTTGCCCTGAGATTCGTGATACGTCCGCATCCCCATCTCGGCAATCAGACCCATGAGAAACAGCTGAATTCCGAGGACGAGCATGATCATCGATAAGACGGGCAGCGGAGTCTGAATGAAGTCCGCATGATGCGGCCAGTCGGCGAACTTCATGAGGCAGGCAAAGGCGGCCGAAAAAGCCGAAATCAGAAACGCAAAAATGCCCGCCCAACCGAAAACATAGATCGGCTTGGTCAGATAGCTCGCCATGAACTTGATTGTCACCAGGTCAAAGAGAACTTTTACCAGGCGTGAGAGCCCGTAGTTCGATTTGCCCGCCAATCTCTCGCGGTGAGCCACCGGTATTTCGGTCACTCGGGCACCTCCCCAACTCGCATAGATCGGAATAAACCGATGCATTTCGCCGTAGAGTTGGACGTCTTTGAGGACCTCGCGACGGTAGGCTTTCAGGGAGCACCCATAATCATGAAGATGGACACCGCCAATCCACGAGATCAGCCGATTGGCTATCCGCGACGGAAGAACGCGAGTCAGAAACGTGTCGCGCCGGTCGACTCTCCAGCCCGAGACTACATCGTAGCCTTCGTCAAGTTTGGTCAAAAGACGAGCGATGTCCAGGGGATCGTTCTGAAGATCGGCATCCATCGGAACGAGCACGTTGCCACGCGCGGCATCGATGCCTGCAGCCATGGCGGCGGTCTGACCGTAGTTGCGCCGGAGGCCCAGTACGCGTACGCGTGAATCTCTCGCGGCAAAGGCGGTGAGCATCTGGAGACTTGCGTCACTGCTCCCGTCATCCACATAGATGACCTCGAAACTTCGCCCAAGAGATTCAAGCGCCGCCATCACCTGTCGATCGAGCTCGGTAAGGTTGCCGGCTTCGTTGTAGACAGGCACGAAGACTGAGACCTCGGGCCCCACCGAACGAATCTTATGAATGGTCTGATCTATTGAAGCCTCGATCATTTAGTCTTTCGCGCAACGCAGACAATCGATACGCCAAATGGCAGGCTGTGCCGTCTCAGCCAGTTCGCTTCGCTGCTGAAGAGCTTCGTCAGAGCGCGGTTGATCGAAGGCCGGTTGATTCGGTTCTCCGATTGCGACTTCGCTCCTGCGAGATTCAGCATTTTTCGCCCGAGCCAGATCGGCGCGAACATGCCGATGTTGGCATAGCTGATACGCTCGACCTGCAAGCCCGCCCGCTCGATTCGTCTCCGAAGTTCGCCGAGTCGATAACGTCGACGATGTCCCGACTGATCGTCGTTCGGGCCCCAGAGAGACTCGAACGCCGGTACGAAGATGACTGCCGGAGCCGACTCTCGCAGGACGCGCCTTATCTCGCCAAGCCCGGCGAAATCGTCATCAAGGTGCTCGATGACGTCGAGAGCGGTTATCAGGTCGAATGATTCGGTTGCGAAAGGCAATCCGGTGGCGCTTGCGCAGATCACCCGCCTGTGTCCCCGCTTCTGACGGCAATAGTCGAGTGCCGTCATTGAGAGGTCGATCCCCTCGACTCTTCCGAAGCGCCTCAGGTGGTCAAGATTGGCGCCTGTACCGCAGCCGATATCCAGAATGCGCCGCTCCGTGCTGCTCTGGTGTAGCGCATCTTCTATCAGGCCCAGGACAATCGCGCGACGACCTGCATACCACCAGTGTTCGTCTTCAACCTCGAACATGACCTGGTAGTTGAGGGGGCGCATGGCGCCATCAGGAATGCCTCCTGTCTGCACTCTCTCGATCACCCCGCGTCCGAAGTTAATGGCTTGCCTGGCTGCCTGAACCCGAAGGCGCGCCAGCTGTTCTGATTGTGCCAGCCGACCTCGACTCGCTCCAGCCGGGCATCCCGCACCCATCGATCAACCTCGCCGCGGCGCAGGTAGAAGGCGACGGGCGCCGTCAGATGATCGTGGACTATGTTATGGATTTCCCTGAATGGAAATCGGGCGATGTACCCAAGGTAATCGCGGTAAAACAGGTGACGGCTCGCCCTGGTTTGTTCGAGCGGCCCGTAGACTCCTTTTGCCGCCACGTAGACAAGCGATGCGGGTAGATAAGACAGGTAATAGAGAATCGACGGGGGAAGCCTCGACGTCACGTATTGGCGCCACGGATTCACCAGATGAACAAGCCAGCCATTGTTTTCACGGCCATAGACCCACACCGAGACCGCTCCACCGGGCCGCACGTGCTCAACCAGCTCGGCGAAACCTCCGGCGGGATCCGGCAGATGGTGCAGCACGCCTACCGAGAGGCCGTAATCAAAGATCGGTCGAAGCGGGAGCCGGTAGATGTCGGCCTGGACGATATGCACGTTGGGCAGATCCCGCGTATTTCTGTAGGCGACCTCTACCGCCTCGCTCAGATCGACGCTGACAACTTCACGCGCTCCCCAGCGAGCAAGAGCGCGCGTGTGTCGTCCCTTGCCGCAGCCGGCCTCGATAACCGTCCGGCCGCGAATGAATTCCGGTGTTACGGGAGCGATCCAGTCTCGAAACTGCCCTTCGTGATGCTCTTCGAGTTCGTCAAAGACCTGCCACTGTGCGCCGAAGTTCTCGGCCGTGGCGCGCTGATTCTGCATCGATTCCTCACCAGCAAATCGCGGAATGCCGCCTCTTACCGGATATATGGCGTGGCAGCGCGCGCACTCCAGCGCACCGCTGATCACTTCACTCTCCTCGCGTTGGTCGGTTCTTAGCGATATCTCACCGCCGCAGGCGGGACAGATCAGATATTGAAGCAGGCCATCCTTCATGCAGTAGGAATTGTATAACAGCCAGGGGGGACGGCGTCGCACTACACGGATTGTCGATTGGTTACGGAGATACGCCACGGCCCACCGTGCGCGGAAGCCGCTGAAGTCGTGACAGAAAGAGACATCGAAGCCGATGGTGCGGGTGTTGTCTAACTGGAAACTTGGTCGGGCCTCTTCGACATTGCTGCGGATAAGATCAAGACAACGGATACTGCCAGGAGTGCAGATGTTTTCATCACTTCCCGTCCACGGAAAATGCAAGAAGGAGGTTTCCCGGCTGGCCAATCAGGCGACCATACCCGGAGTTTGTATAGAGAATTCCGTTGACGACAACCGGGCCGGCACCATCCAGCGTGCCTCCTTTCGCGGGACCTGCATTGACAGTGTTCTGCTCCGCTCCGGTATCAAATGACCAGATGATCGAACCGTCTTTTGTCGAGTAAGCTCGCAGTATTCCATCTGCTGTGCCCGAGAAAACGGCTCCGGGAATTACTGTCGCCGCAGCCGACTGCGAGTTATTGCACCGAGTTGGCCCCCAACTGCATTTTGCGGGCGGCGCAGGCACATTCCACACGACTTCGCCGGTTGCGAGTTTCAATGCAGTGAGCCCGGGTTTGCGTTCAGCTCCGCTCGGATCAGCAATAGGAACGTATACATTTTGCTGGTCCGAGGCGAACCCCCATTCAATTCCACCCAGCGCTCCGCCACTTCCTACTTTGACGTGCCAGAGCACTTTGCCATTGTCCGGGTCAAACGCCCACATCACACCGGATTTCTGTCCCCCAAGTAATACCTGCTTGCCGTTTGCGAGTGTTCGCAGGACCGGCGAGCTGCCAAAGTCATGATCAGGACCGCGAGTGTCCGGACAATTGCCGACGCCCGGCTGCCGGCATCCCACCAGAAAATTGTCCTTTTCGGTTACCTGGTTTGCCCATTTCACCTTTCCCGTATCCATATCAAAAGCAATGATCGCGTCCGAATGGGCAGTTGGCATGTCTGTGTATGAGTTCCCGCTTCCCACGTAGACAGACTTGCGTTTCAGATCAAGCGTTGGAGACGACCAGATGGCCCCACCGGCTGGACCATACATTTGAGTGCCTTCGCTGTTTTTCTTGAAAGCCTTTGGCTCGTCCTGGACCGTGAAGCTCTTCCATATGACTTTTCCGTTGTAGGCATCCAACGCAACCACGCTTCCCCGAAATGTACAGCACTCATACTTTGCGTCACGGCCCGCGGTCTCTTCGAAGGATGAGACCGGCACATAAATCCGGTTACCGTGGAGAACCGGAGCACCCGTGATCCTGGAAAGAAAGTGAGTTTCGATCCTCGTCTTCCAGATTGGTTTGCCAGTCACCGCATCGATGGCGTGAACGAACGACTTCTCGTCGCCAAAGTAAAGTGCGAGTTTTGCTGCTGAACCCGCAGGCAACGCCCCTACGCTTGGTGCAGCGCGCACCGCTGCGCCCGGTTTCATGACCCAATTTGTACAGCCCGTCTTCGAATTCAAACTGACGATCATTCCCGCTTCGATCGTCAGGAACATCCAGTCTCCGATAACTACGGGCTGCCCGGTAGCCATAGGTCCGGGATGGGCCCACGCAAATTTCAATTTGAGGCGTGGAATATCCTCAGGCTTTATTCCGGGATTTGGTTGGAATCTGGAATTATCCAGGTCCAGACTCCATCCATTCCATTGCGGAGCCTTCAGATCCAACGGACGGATCCCACCCGCGCACATGTTTCGTTCGAGATCAGCCTTCAGCGGAGGCCCCGGGTTTTTGCCCGTCAGATAGATCGCAAGATTGCGAATCTGGTCAGCATTGAGTCCAGTCGCCTGCTGTTTCATCGCACCGTCAGTGAGAGTCTGGATGACGTCTTCAGCCGATCGTCTGCGAATCAAAAAGAGCGGTGGTACGCGATCCTGCGGCGAATCGTGACACATCGCGCAGCGTTGTTTGTAGATAGACTCGCCCTCCGCAGATGTAGGGGCGGACGATTGTGGTGGGGCCTGACCCGCGCGATTGGACGTGGCAAGGCCGGTGAAGGTTGTTGCGAAGGCAAGAGCCAGGCCGAAAGTACGTGCAATTTTTGCTTTTGACATGAGGTTAGTGCCTCGTTGACGGTGGTTGCGGGATGATATTGCCAAGCATCAATAGAGGCAAGGGATCCTACGCAATGACAGGGACTTCTGGGTTCCGCGGCCCTTTCGGGGGAAGCGCCGGTAAGTCGGCAATATGTTGGCGGTGAAAGTCCGCTACAGACAAGGCCTGGCCAGGCGAAGGCACTTTCGATCTCGGGGAAGCAGCCCTGAGGTTTGACCTGGCCCCACAGATCGGCAAGGCGCCTGGTCTCGTCTGCTAGTGTGAAGCGCGAGCCGACGACCGGTGACACTCAGTGGTTGTGCTATGATTGACTTACCCGGCCGGCGGTCTGTTCTCAAAGCAGCGGATCATTGTTGACTACCCAATGAACGGCTCAGCTCTAACAATCAATATCATCGGTGGAGGGCTGGCGGGCTCGGAGGCTGCCTGGCAGGCCGCAAGGCGCGGCTTGCATGTCCGACTGTTCGAGATGCGACCCGAACGGACCACCGGCGCCCATCGAACGGGAAATCTGGCAGAGCTCGTCTGCAGCAATTCACTCAAATCCGATGAACAGAACACGGCACCAAGACTGCTCAAGGATGAGCTGCGCGCGGGCGGCTCACTTCTCGTGAGACTGGCTGAGGCTGTGGCCGTTCCGGCTGGTGGCGCCCTCGCGGTCGACCGGGAGCGATTTGCCGCCTCTGTGACTGAAAGTCTCTCATTACATCCAAACATCGAGATCAGGCGTGAGGAGGCTGTCCGGATCAATACTGATGAGGTCAACGTTATTGCGGCGGGTCCACTTGCCTCGCCTGCCCTCTCACAGGAGATTGCGCGGCTGACCGGCGTGGACGGTCTCTACTTCTACGACGCCATTTCACCGGTCGTCGAAGGTGATACCATCAACTTTGAAACGGCGTTCCGCGCTGCGAGATACGGCAAGGGTGGCGACGACTACGTCAACTGTCCGATGTCGCGAGATGAGTACGACCGCTTCTACGACGCGCTGATTTCGGCAGAGGCGGTTCCCGGTCACGATCCCTGCGGTAAGGAGGAACCTGAGAAATATTTCGAGGGCTGCCTGCCCATAGAAGAGCTCGCAAGACGGGGCCGCGATACGCTCCGCTTTGGCCCTATGAAGCCCGTGGGCCTGGAGGATCCGAGAACTGGCCGCGAGCCATACGCCGCGGTCCAGCTGCGCCTCGAGAATCTCATGGCCGATGCATATAACATCGTCGGCTTCCAGTGCCATCTCAAGTACGGCGAGCAGAAGCGCGTACTGCAGCTCATTCCGGGCCTTGAGGGGGCCGAGTTCATTCGCTTCGGACAGATGCATCGCAATACTTTTATTTGTTCACCTCGATTGTTGCGAGAAACTCTGCAAATGAAGGCTGAGCCTCGCGTTCTCTTTGCGGGGCAGATCTCCGGCATTGAAGGCTATACCGAAGCGATGGCCACCGGGATGCTCGCCGGCATCAACGCGGCGCGTATCGCGAGGGGGCAGGAGACGATTGCGGCGCCGCGAGCTTCCGCGACCGGCTCGCTCGCCTTCTACCTCGCAAATGCCGACGCAAAGAGGTTTCAGCCCGCAAACACAACCTTCGCGCTTCTTCCGGCGCTTGATGGGGAGGAGCGGAAGCAAGTGAGGCGAAAGGCAGACCGTCGCCGAATGCAGGTCGAACGCGGGCTGGCCGCGTTCCGTGACTGGCTCAAGGAGTCAGGAGAGTCCGGTAACCCGCAGCCGTTGGCTGTTGCCAGAGCTATTGCCAGAGAATGAAATCAGACCGTTTCCGCAGATCGACGTTGCCTCTCGCATGCCTTGTGGCCGCTGCAGTCGTGGCTTTCGCTGTGGCGGCTGTGGCCCAGAGCGGTCGCCCGGGTGATACGAAGCGCAAGGCGCCGCCGGTAAAGCCCGTTCCGCACGACCCGCTGCCGCCACGCCCCGATACTGAGCCGGAGCAGAAACCGGAAACGATTCGCATAAACAGCGACCTGGTCACCATTGTAGTGAGTGTGAGCAGCGGAAACCCTGCCGCGGATGGAGCGCTGGCAGACAGCGACTTCGAGGTCCTCGAAGACGGCGTACCGCAGAGCCTCGCCAACTTTGCCCGGGACGCGGACTTGCCGCTGAGAATGGTCATGCTCTACGACACCAGTCTGAGTGTTGCGCAGCGGTTGAGCTTCGAGAGGCGCGCGGCCGCGAGATTCTTCGAACGCGTCATGCGGCCGCAGGATCAGGCGGCGCTCTTTGCGGTTGCCACCGACATCACCGTTCTGCAGGAGTTCACTAACCAGGTGTCATTGCTCGTGAATGCGACCCATCAACTGCGAGCCAAAGGCGCCACCTCCCTCTACGACGGAATCTACCTCGCGAGTGACTACCTTCAGCCATCGAAGGGGCGGCACGTGGTAATCATCGTGTCGGACGGTGGAGATACGACCAGCCATAAGGATCTCAAGGAGGCAGCGGCTCGGGCGCAGAAAGCCGATGCCGTCGTCTACTCCGTCTTTACAGGGTTTCGAGCTTCGCAGAACCTCCGCGACCTTGCCGCCGAACGAGCATTGACTGCTCTGGCAAGTGAGACTGGCGGTGAGGTTTTTTATCCCGGCACAACTCCGGGAATCCACGGCGAGGAAGTGGACGAGCAGTCGCTCGCTCAGCTCGACGCCACTTTTGCGCTGCTTGCCCAACAACTGCGGACGCAGTACACGCTCGGATTCTACTCGTCGAATGACGCTCGGGACGGAGGCTACCGCAAGCTGACGGTGCGAGTGAAGAAGGCTGGTTACACGGCGCGAGCCCGGACCGGCTATTACGCCCCGAAGAGCTAGGGAAGTTGTGTGGGCATGCTCGAAATTGTCTCAAGAACCCAACGCCTGGCCAAGTTCAATAAGACTGCCTCCGCATCCCGTAAGGGATGCAAGAAGTAGCCAGGGGCAAGCGAAGCGCAGCCCCTGGATGCTCATCGGCAGAACCGTCGCGCCCTGAAAGGCCGCCAGACCTCTCGCGATAGACCAATTATTGTCTGGCGTCCCTCCAGGACGCAATTCTCTTTTGGGCCGATTCCAGGGGCTGCGCTTCGCTTGCCCCTGGCTAATTTCTCGCATCCCTTCGGGATGCCCAGAGCAGGATCGGTAACAGCTCCGAAGGAATCGCAGAATACCGGCGTTCTGCCGGCTTGAATGGGACATTAGCGGTTCTGCAGGAACCACTCGACAAACTTCGGAATGCCAACTTCGATCGAAGTCGTCGGATTGTATCCGAGGAGTCGTCGCGCCCTGGAAATGTCCGCGTGCGTCCGCGGAACGTCTCCCGGCTGGAGCGGTAACCGCTCAATCAGCGCTTTTTTCCCGAGTGCCTCTTCGAGCAGCTCAATCAGCCGGTTGAGAGTCACAGTCTGAGACTCTCCGAGGTTGATCGTCTCAAAATCACTTGCCTCGTATCCAAGCGCCGCGACCACGCCGCCGATAATGTCGTCAATGTAAGTGTAATCGCGCTCGGTGGTCCCATCCCCGTAGACCGGAATAGGCCTTTCCTGGTCGATCAGCCGCGCGAACTTATGGATTGCCAGATCCGGTCGTTGCCTCGCGCCATACACTGTGAAGAAGCGCAGGCAGACGATGCGCATCCCATGGAGGTGCGAATAGGTATGCGCCAGCAGCTCCCCGGCCGCCTTGGTTGCCGCATAGGGTGAAATGGGTGAAGCCACCGTCTCCTCGCGAAACGGTGGATCAGGGTTCTCACCGTAGATGGAGCTGGACGACCCGAAAATGACCCTCCGAATGTCGTGCCGTGCTGCCAACTCCAGCAGATTGAGCGTACCATTAACATTCGTTTCGAAATAGCCGCGTGGGTCGGCCAGAGAAGGGCGAACGCCGGCCTTTGCCGCAAGGTGGACAATGGCGTCAAATCGCTCCTCGGAGAAGAGGCGCTCGAGTGAGCCGAAATCCCGTATGTCATTCTCACTCAAGCGGTAAGCCGGATTCTTGAGGTGTTCGGCAATGTTCCTTCGCTTGACGGCGGCTTCGTAGAACGGATCAAAGTTGTCGATCACCACGACTCGTGCCGCTCGAGGAAGCAGGCGGTCAACGAGGTGGCTCCCAATAAACCCCGCTCCACCGGTGATGAGGAGGCGTTGATTCTCCATGGCACGCTTATAGCATATTGGCCCAAAATACTGAAAAATAAGAGGGAATCGCGATCCTTGTGAAACCTTTGGCCCTCTCCACACACTTACAGGGTGACGAAATGCTTAAGGGAGGAATTGATCGCAAATGCGTTTAATCGGAAAAATTGGCTGGCTCAGCCTGCTGGCGATGGCGGCGATGGCAGTTCAAGTCCAGGGCCAGAGCAGACAGGGCCAGGTCGCAACCGAGGAGAAGACCTTTTCGGTGAGCGGTACCCCGACGGTCCGAACCTCAACCTTTGATGGTCACATCCGGATCGAGTCAGCAGACCAGCCTTCGGTGCGCTGCGTCATCGAAAAGAGAGGCCGCACCCAGGAGGACATCGACCATATTCAGGTTGACGCATCGCAGGACGGGAACATCATCATCGTCGACGTCAAAATGCGCACCCGAGTCCGCTTCAACTCATCAGCCTCGGCCAACATTACATTGACCGTGCCACGGCAGGTCAACCTCCTGGCTCGGACAGGGGATGGCGGCATCGAAGCACGGGACCTGACTGGTCAAATCGAGCTCAGCACCGGCGACGGCAAGATCAATGCCAGCAACCTTCATGGCCAGCTCAACGTGCATACCGGCGACGGCGCGGTCGAACTGATGGATGTGGCCGGGCAGCTGAGAGCGAAAACCGGCGACGGCAGCGTCCATATACGAGGGCGCTTCGACGCGCTCGAAGCGTCTACGGGTGATGGTCCGATCGACATCACCGTCGAGCGTGGCTCGACCATGACCGGCGCGTGGGCGATCCGCACTGGAGACGGTTCGGTGCAGCTTGCTTTGCCGGATGATTTCTCAGCCGAGCTGGATGTTCACACGAATGACGGCTCGATCAACTCCGATCTCCCATTGACTGTCTCAGGCAAGATTAGCGGAAGTACGCTCCGCTCGCGGCTCAACCAGGGCGGCGCGACGTTGACGGTCCATACCGGCGACGGCTCGATTACGCTCAGGCGGAGCTAGGTCGATGAGGGATTCGGCTATAGGTGAGTCCTGCTTCGCACCGGTCAGTGACTGTCGAAGCCGTAACGTGATGGCGTTTGCTGAACTAGCGTCTGGCGTGATTGCGCGCGCCAAAGGTGGTGATGAAGAGGCGTTTCATATCATCTTCAACCGCTATGGCAGGCCTGTGCTCAGTTTCATCAACGACATCGTTCACAATCGCGAGCTGGCAGAGGAGCTGGCCCAGGAGACTTTTGTGCGCGCCTACCGGAGCCTGAGCGGGTTGAAGGATGATTCGAGGCTCTCGACATGGCTCTTTGGTATCGCCCGCAATGTTGTCCGCGAATCGGCGCGCCACGCGCGACGCGATGAGCGGAAGATAGGCCTCGACGAGCCGGAGAGCCTGAAGCTGACGACGGGCGAGGTGCTTCCGGAAGGCGCAGTCCTGGATCGGGAGCTCAACACCCGGATTCGACGAGCACTGCTCGAGCTGGACCACGACAAGCGGGTGGTCTTCAGTCTCAAGATATTTCACGAGAAGAGCTACGAGGAGATCAGCGCGATCACTGGTCACTCGGTCGGAAAGCTCAAAACGGATCTGCATCGCGCTCGCGCCCAGATGAGACGCCACCTCGAGGGCTATGTGGGCGTTGAGCCGGCGGAGTCCTAACCGCTGCGTGAAGCGCAGCAGGAAGTGGCTATGAACTGCGAAAGGTATCAACAGGATTTGGAGGATCTGGCTTACGGTGAGCTGCCCTCGGCAAGGGCTGCTGCCATACGAAGCCATCTCTCCGAGTGCGCGCTCTGTCGCAGCGCACAGGAAACGCTCGAACGGGAGCGCGAGATATTCTCACACTACCAGGAGCAGTCGAGACTCGAGCCCACGCCGGCTATGTGGGACGGCATCCAGGCTCGCATCCGGCGCGAGCCGCCGACTGCCGCGGCCCGAGCCGAATGGGGACAGGGCGCAGGATGGCGCGAAACGCTGGCATCGTGGGTCTCCACCGTGTTCCGGCCGGCAGTTATGCGACAACTGGTCTTTGCGGCCGTTCTCATCGCCGTCTCGGTTACAGCGACGGTGATCCTTCTTCGTGAGCGTCGTGGTGAAGACGGGAATCTGGCGGTCAGGCAGACACCTGCGGCCGAGGCTCCGAGCCCTTCTCCTACCCGGGAGCCGGTGACCAATCCGACGACCAGGCCGACAGGCGCTCCTTCGAACAGCGAGCAGAGGAAGCCTGGGGCCGCATCCGGCAGCGTTCCTGCAACTCCAAAGACGCCACCTCAGGTGACACCTCGCAAACTCGGCGAGCAGGAGCTGATTACGAACCAGCTGGCACGTGCTGAGCGCGAGTATCGCTCGGCGATCCGTCTGCTCGATGGCGCGATTGCCAAGCGCAAGGGAACCCTCGATCCAACTGTCTATGAACACTACCAGAGCAGCCTTGCTCTGATCGATAAATCGATAGAAGAGAGCCGGCAGGCCTTGCGCCAGAACCCGGCCGATGCTGCGGCCGGTCAGTTTCTCCTCGCTGCCTATTCCAGGAAGGTCGAGTTGATGCAAGAGATCGCAATGCAGTGAGGAAGAGTCAGAGAACAGATGAAGAGACCGACAATTACAAGAATGTTTTTCGCCGCCGCTATCGAGGTCGTTTCGATGGCGATCATTTGCGGCGCCCAGGCAGTGCGGCTTGACCAGACAGCTCCCGAAGTCCATCAGAGCTTCGATCTCAATCCCGGTGGCACGGTCAGTGTGAGCAACATCAGCGGCCGTATCAGGGTCACCAGCTGGGGCGAGAACCGGGTTCAGGTAGACGCCGTGAAACACGGCGGGCGCAATGAAGACGTAGCCCAGGTGGAGATTCAGATATTCGCCAGGCCGGACCGGGTAGACGTCAAGACCATTTACCCGCGCATGAGATCGGTCTCGGCCTCAGTCGACTACGACCTCAAGGTTCCGCGCGGCGCGTTGATCGAATCTGCAACTTCGACGAGTGGAGATGTGTCCGTAGTCGGACCGGTAGGGCGAGTCGTCGCGGGCTCAACCAGCGGCAATGTCGTGGTTCAGGATTCCACCGGCGATGGAAATGTCCGTTCAACCAGCGGCAGAGTCACAGCGGAACGAATAGGCGGAAACCTTGTGGCCGCGACGACCAGCGGCGATCTCCAGATCGGCGACGTTGGTGGACGCCTGACCGCACATACGACGAGCGGGCAGATTCGAACGATCAAGGTTCGTGATGACGCGATTATCAATTCGACCAGCGGAAATGTTCGTGTGGAGCGCGTCGGAGGCCGAGTGGTGGCGCGAGCCGTGGGTGGAGGCGTGCAGGTGATCGATGCCGGCGGAGACGTCAATGCCGACAGCATCAGCCAGGACGTGATCTGCGAGAACGTTCGCGGGCGGGTAATGAGCTCGACGATCAGTGGGCGTATTGTCGTCCGTCACGCAGATCGCGGCGTCCGCGCAACCTCAGTCAGCGGCAACATTGAAATCAGTGGATCGAACGGAGGAATCGACTCGAGCACGACGAACGGAAGCATCATCATCCGTGATGTCGAAAGCCGCGACGTGCGTGGTAAGACCACAAGCGGCAATGTTCGCTTCCAGGGTCTCCTCTACGGAGACGGTCACTACGCATTCGAAAGCCTGAGCGGCGATCTCATGATCGCTGTACCCGCCAACAGCGGATTCGATCTCACGGCGAAGACTTTCAGCGGATCGATCGAGACTGACTTTTCAATCCAGGTAGCGCCTGGGACTACGCTGCCAGGTCGCGGCAAGAGTTTTCGGGGAACCATCGGACAGGGTGGAGCCCAATTAAGTGCAGTCGGATTTAGCGGGAACATTTACATCAAGAAGGCGTCTGCAAGCCCGAAGTAGATCTCGAGCGCTGCAGCACGACGCGCCCTGCGAAATTTAGCAAAATGGAACTTTTCCGGGGCGCGCACGTAAGATTGAAGTGTCGGGCTTTCGACAGCCGCTGTCGCAATCTTCCGAAAAGAAGGCCGAAAAGAAGGCCGAAAAGACGATCAGTTGACAACACTCGGATCGTGATTGAATTTGGGAATACTCTTTCCCATAACTGGACACCAACGAAACGATCCGCCGGCCAGTAGAAAGCTTCAGAAGCTAGATTGATTGGACTTGCGGACTGATCGGCCCTGGCACGGGATTTGGTGATCCGAACGCGAGGCCCCGCCCCCCTTCGTCACTTTTAGCAACAGCAAGAGGTTCCGGCAAATGGCCACTGAAGCAATCGATCCGACCTCAATGAGACCATCACCACAACCACGACCAGCCCTCTCGCTGGTTGGAGCGCCACGACAGCTCTCGCTGCAGAACTTCGAGTGTTTTGTCGGCGTGAGTCCGAATGTCATCTCACTGAAGGAATTTATAAGCGTACAGGCCGCCCAATGGCAGCCTGCGCTCCTGATAGGCGAGCGCGGTCTGCGTCAGGAGCAGGTCGCACGCGTGCTCCACCAGGCAAGCGAGGGATGGGCGCAGCCCTTCTTCGCAGTCAACGCGCATAGTCTGAACAGCGACGCCCTGCACACGCTGCTATTCGGACCTCGAGGCATGATCCGAGAGCTGCCAGCGCGGGACGATCTTCATCAATGAACTGGCGAGCCTGCCGTTGCTTCTTCAACAGCGCTTTGCCGCACAGCTCGAGGAGCAGAAGTGGCGCGGGCGTTCAGGCACTCAGAGCCGCCAGAGACTGATCTTTGCGACGGAATGGAATCCTACGGAGAGGACCGCTGAGAACAGACTGGCCTACGGGTTGATCGAGCTTCTGCGGCCGTCGAGCTTTACGATCAAGCCTCTGCGTGAGCGAAGCGAAGACATTCCCTATCTGGCCAACCATCTCGCAGAGAAGATTTCGCGGCGTCTGGGCAAGGGGGCTCACGAGATCACCTCTCCGGCGATGCGAGTTCTCACCGAATACAGTTGGAACAATAACATCGACGAGCTCGAAGCGACGATCGAGAGCGCTATTGCAGCCACGCCGCCGCATCGCATCGAAGAGTCGCTTCTTCCGACCCGCGTGCGATACGCGACGCTCAAGGCGATTCCGAGATGCGGGATCGACCTCCCGCAGATGGTTGATGACTTCGAATGGAATCTGATTGAGACTGCTCTACGCCAGACCGGCGGGAATCAGACGAAGGCTGCCCGCATCCTGGGCCTCCGCGTGCAGACCCTCAATATGAAGCTGAAGAGGTTTGCCGAGCACAAGAAGTCGGACTAGGCTGTCTCTACGACATCGTACCATCGACTCGTTACCCTTACTACCGAGATTACCCGCGCCAGACGGCGCGGGTAGCGGGCAAGCGACAAGCCCGCCCCTACGACGTTGTCGCGGCGGTGCGGTTCATTAACGCAGCGGCAGCATTGTCGATTCGCAGGGCCCTTGTCCCTAGCCCGCCCGGCGCCGTCACGCGCCGGTACTCTGGTTACGAGATCGCATTGAAACACCACCGGGCTCATCCTTTGGGCTCCGTCACGAACCGGTAGCCCACTCCCCTGACCGTCAGCAGATGGCGAGGCTGTGACGGATCATCTTCGATATATCTCCTCAACCTGACGACGAAGTTATCGATTGCACGCGTGTCCGTGTCCTCGCGGAGTCCCCAGACATCCTCAAGCAGCGCCTTGCGCGAAATTACTGAACCGGCGTGGGAGATAAGGTACCGCAGCACCTCGGCCTCCATCTGAGTCAATCTCACGGTTCGATTCCCTACTCGAAGTTCGAGGGCACCGAAATCAAGGGACTTTCCCGCGAAGGCAAGCACTTCGGCATCCGGTGCCCGCGATCTCTGGAACCACTCCCGGCGTCTGAGGAGGCCGTTCAGGCGCGCGATGAGAATCGCCAGCTCGAATGGCTTGGGCAGGTAATCGTCTGCTCCGGCTTCGAAGCCTTTAAGAACATCCTCGGGACGCCCTCGCGCGGTGAGCATGAGGATCGGGACGAACTGTCCGGCCAGTCGAAGCTCTGAGGCTACGGCAAAGCCGTCTTTTCCCGGAAGCATGACGTCCAGGACTATAGCGTCGAATGGCGGCCCATCTGTCGAAGACAAGAGAAGCTCCAGGGCCGTCTCGCCGTCCGCCGCAATCTCGACGTCATAACCTTCAGCTTCAAGATTGAATCGCAGGCCCTGGGCGAGATGCTGCTCGTCTTCGATGATCAGGACCCTGCTCATAATTTGGCAGTGGGTAGCAGTGACCGTCTCCTGAGCTGAGCCTGCAATCTCCATGGCAGGCTTCTGAACCGGCCCTCTCGGAAGAGAGATTGTGAAGCTGCTGCCCAGGCCCTCACCTTCGCTTTCGGCAAATACTTTGCCGCCGTGCTTTTCGATTGTGGATCGAACGATGAAGAGCCCGAGACCCGTCCCCTTGACTCTGCTCATGACCATGCGCGGTACTCGATAGAATCGCTTGAATATGCGCCGCAACTGCTCGCGGGGAATGCCGATGCCATTGTCCTTAACGCGAAGAATGACGCGCCGGTCTGCATCGATAGAGACTTCAACCGAGACTCGCACCTCCTGTTCAGAATATTTGACCGCATTGTCCAGCAGATTGGAGACGGCAGCTCGCAACTCGTCAGGCTCGCCTTTGACGACCGGGCGCTCGCCTGGAGGAATCTGCTCGGAATAGGTGATGGCGTTTACCGGAAGACCCGCTCCAGTCCTGCGTGACCTCGATACAGGCTTGAACCAGCTCAGCCATATCGATCATTGCATACTGGATATGCCGGCGACGATGGCCGGTGCGGCCGGCTCGCAAGACCTGCTCGACTGTATGCAGGAGTCGATCACTGTCGGCGAGCATGATATCGTAGAACTCCTGGCGCTGTTTTTCGTCGACGTCACGTCGCTGCAAGGTTTCAAGATAGAGCCGTATCGAGGCAATCGGCGTCTTCAGCTCGTGGGTGACGGCATTGATGAAGGAGTCGTGCTGTTCACTGCGGCGGATTTCGCGAACCAGGAATATGGTGTTGAGGACGAGCCCGCCAATGATCAGTCCGAAGAAGATGACCCCGAGCACGAGGAGGGCGACCTCTCGCCAGTTTAGAAGGATCCAGCCGACGTTGAGTGCGACGGCGAGTGCGACGAGGCATGCACCCAGTACGGTGAAGAAGTAGACGGATTTTCGGTGGCCGCCAAGCTGCATTGCAGCCATTCTAGGCTGAGTCCGAGGTTGATGCTATGAAGAACCACTTCCTGCGCACGGGACGTGCGCCCAAACTGCGAGGATATTAGCCGGCGGTGAAACCGCCGGAAGCGTTGGTTGTGAGCGGTTGCGGCCTGAAGGGCCGCTGGACGAGAATTGCACAATTGTGCGCATTGGCGGTCAGGCGGCCCTCCGGGGCGCGGTCCTGTGGTGTGGTGCCTTACCGGCGGTTTCACCGCCGGCTAATGTCCGCGCGCACGTCCCGTGCGCAGGAAGGACTGCGCAGGAAAGACGTGGCTAGGCTGCTGTTTCGATGGCCGGCTCTGATTCGTCATCGATCAATGAGCCATCCAGTGCTACCAGCCGGATCCTCCTTCGCGAGCCCAAGTGCCTTGAGCGCTCTGATCCCCATCCAGTTCACGTCCACCTCATACCATGCGAGACCGTGGCGCGCCGCAGCCGGATGGGCGTGATGATTGTTATGCCATCCTTCACCAAAGCTGAGCAGCGCAACCCACCAGTTATTGCGTGAATCGTCTCTCGTGTCGAACCTCCGGCGGCCCCAAATATGGGAGGCGGAATTGACAAACCAGGTGACATGCCACGAAATGCAGATTCGGAGGCAGATTCCCCAGAGTACATACTGCCAACCACCGATCAAAAAGAGTGCTATACCAATTACGACGTTGGGAAGAAAATGCCAGTGAGTGAGCCAGACGTGGAAGGGGTCCTTGGCTAGATCGGGACAATACTTTGAAGTGACGCCGGTGTTGAAATGGAGTGATTTCCCGGTGAGCAACCAGCCCATATGCGACCACCATATCCCATGCCGCGGCGAATGCGGATCACCATCCCGCTCGGCATAGGCGTGATGAACTCGATGCGTAGCCACCCACGCAATCGGCCCACCTTCGAGAGCAAGCGAGCCGCATGTAGTCAGAAAGCGCTCAACTGTCTTCGAAACCTTGTAACCGCGATGAGTCAGCAAACGATGATATCCCATGCCGATCCCAAGACTGCCTCCGACCCACATGAGAAATACTGCAATGGCCAGTCCGCTCCAGCTGAAATAGAAGAGCGCTGCCACACCGCCTAAGTGCATGCCGAGCATGAACAACGAGATGCCCCAATTGATGCCACCGCCCCGCTCAGCCATAGTTGGCTCTACACGCATGATTGCTCCTTGATCTGAAAGATATGCTTTTAGTCGAACCATCCTAGCAATTTCGGATGCTCTCGTTTGTAATAGTTGTGTCATTTCCGGAAAACGTGCCGCAGGCTGTCCAGCCTGCGGCGAAAGTTCGAAGGGCTTAACCATTGGTAAATTGCCGAGTTGCCAGTTTTGCCGCAGGCTGGACAGCCTGCGGCACGGTTGCGGTTGTCGCAGCGCTTGTCCTTGCCGGTTGCTCGAGCGCCCCACAGGCTCGCAGCCGAAACCGTACTGTGAATGCGATTTCAGTCGAAGATGCCGATCAGGATGGGCTGCCTGACGGCGCGGAGCTCTGGTCGCTCGAAGACCGCAACAACTTCAGGCGCTGGTTCACGGCGATTGCGGAACAGCAATTCTACGCGCCGAGCGACGCCTGGAATCCCGAGCAGCGCGATTGCGCGGGTCTGGTTCGTTTCGCGTATCGGGAGGCTCTGCGCCGGCATGATCGCGGGTGGTTCAAGGGTCTTGGTCTGACAGACGGATCCTTCGGAGTACCGGCGCCCGATGTAAAGGCTGTCAGACTGGAGTCGGGAATTCTTGGTGAGAAGCTCTTTCGGACAGATTTCGGCACCTTTCACGAACAGGACATTGAGACCAGGTTTTCCGAATATGCCGACGCGCGCTCGCTGAAGAACTTTAATACGCGCTTCATCACACGGAACCGCCAGGAAGCGCGTGCAGGGGACCTGCTCTTCTTTTATCAGCCATGGGTTCAGCGCTATCCGTATCACGTCATGATTTTTCTCGGTGACGCCAGGTTTGGTGAGACGGGAGCGAAAGACTGGGTCGTTTATCACACAGGCTCGTCGGTTTCTGAAGAAGGGACGATCAAGAAAGTCCGGCTGGCGGTGCTCGATGAGCATCCTGACAAGAGATGGCGCCCGGTTGTCCAGAATCCTAATTTCCTCGGCTTCTACCGCCTCAAGCTGCTTGGCGGTCAGGAATACTAACGCACCAACAACTTGTCTTCGGAAGGAGACATAAACCGTGTTGCATTTCGCTCGTGGAATAGTAATCACCGCCTTCATGGCGACTCTGCTTCTCTTCGCATCTCCGGGCAGGAGAGCTGCCGAGACCTCAAAAGCGACCGCACCAAAGGACACGCCGCGCTTCTCGCTTTCGACGAACCGAACATACGGAACAAGCGACAAGCCACGAGTCTGGATCAACTACCGCGCGCTGGATCACGTCGATTTCCGGCTCTATCGCGTGAAGGATCCTGTCAAGTTCTTCAAGCAGCTGAATGACCCTCATCAAATAGGTGAAGAGGAGAAGCAGCAGGTCTCTTCGGGGTACCAACACTCATCCTCGGTTCTGGACCGGCTGCAGTCGCTCAAGACGTCCTTCTACCTCAGTATGAAGGACTATGTTCGATCGCAGTTGGCGAAGCCTACGCGGACGCACTTCAACGAGAAGTTTCGCGAAGGGGAGCAGCGTCCGCTCAACGTTGCGGACTTCGCGCGTGTGCCGCTGCTCAATCCCGATCAGAAGGTGCGGACCTGGCGGCAGATGCTCTCTCCGCTCGAGAACGAGTACGACACTCGCTTCGTGACGCTGGGACAACTCGATGCCGGCGTCTATCTCGTCGAGGCCGTCTACGAGGATCTTCGGGCATACACGGTCGCGGTCGTCACGGATCTCAACATCGTTACCAAGACAACGCCGCAGCGTGAGCTCATGGTCTACGCCGTGGACCGACGATCGGGTGAGCCGAGGGGTGACGTTCAGGTCGAGGTCGTCAAGGGCCAGAAGATACTTGGATCCGGCAAGACTGACGGCTCAGGCCTCTTGCGCACGCGGGTGGACCCAGCCCCGCAGGCTCCGGAGAGCGAGCCGAAGGACACCGATCCCGATGCCGGATCTGTGGGGCGGGACACCTACCTGATTATGGCCAGCGGCCACGATCAGTTTGCCATCTCGGATCTCGAGCCATTCTTCTTTGGCGGACGTATGGCGATGAGGAGGAACGCGGGCCGGGGCTGTCGAGCTATATCTACACCGACCGGCCAGTCTACCGGCCCGCCCAGACCGTCTACTTCAAGGGCATACTTCGAGAGCTGTCGCCGGACGGCTACAAACTGCCGCCTGGCAAGACGGTCAACGTTTCGGTTGTCGATCCCAATGACGGCAAATTGATCGAAAGAGAATTGCCGCTCTCGCCGCGGGGCAGTTTCAGCGGACAGGTCGAGATCACTGGTGGAGCTCCGCTCGGGGCCTACCGGATCGAGGTGCGCATTGGCGAGACAGAGGAGCCTCAGGCGAGCGGCATCTTCGAAGTGCAGGAGTACAAGAAGCCTGAATACAAAGTCCGCGTCAGCTCGCCAAAACCATACGTGCCGGTCGGTGAAAAGACGAAGTTTGCGATTGAAGCCCGATATTTCTTTGGCGAACCGGTCGCGAAGGCGGCGGTCAAGTACTACATCTATCGGAGCCGCTACTACCATTTCTGGTGGCGCAATGATAGGACGATCCGCTGGCCATGAGCGGTGGTGGAGAGGATGAAGACGAGGGTGGCGGCTACGGTTACGGCAACGATCTCGTGCGGGATGGCGAGGGCAAGCTCGATGCCAACGGAAGGCTCGAAGTGGAATTCGAAGTGCCGCCTCCGGACGAAAAGGAGCCCTGGGATTACACCTACCGCCTTGAAGCTCAGGTCACCGATTCTGCCCGCCGTGAAATAGAGGGAAGCGCCTCGTTCGTCGGGACACGCGGCAAGGTCGTTGCCTATGCGCGCCCCGAGCGCTACGTCTACTATCAGGGAGACGATGCCCGGATTGACGTCAGGACCAGCGACTACGAAGGCCATCCAGTGGCCGCAAGTGTGACACTCAAGTTTATTCAGCGAACGTGGCGGAGGATCGAAAAGAATGGCGAGAGCAAGTGGGACCGCTACGAATACAAGCTCGAAGAGCACGAGCTTGCTTCAGCCGATGTGAAGACGGACGACAAAGGCCAGGGAGCATACAACTGGCGAGTGCCGATCACCGGCAGCGTATACATCAAGGCGATCGTCCATGAAGGCGAAAAGTCGATTGTCTCGCTGGGCGGATACTTATGGGCAGCGGACCGTAACAATACCAGGGGGACTGAGCTCTCTTTCGAAGACAGCGACTCGGTGAAACTGGTTCCCGATAAACAGTCCTACCGCCCAGGCGAGACTGCACACGTTCTTGCAATGCTACCCACGGATCAGGCGCACCTTCTTGTGACCACAGAACTGCTGACGGTTATGAACACGCAGCGGATCGATGCCGCCGGGCGTGCCGTCATGATCGACGTACCCATCGAGGCGCGATATGTGCCCAATGTCTATCTGAGTGTGGTCTACGTCAAAGATGGCGAGATGTACTCAGCCGATAAGATGCTGGCGGTTCCGGCTCGCGACAAATTCCTCAATCTCACCGTCGTACCCAACAAACAGGAATACAAGCCACGCGACGTAGCCTCCTACACCGTCGTTGCACGCAATGCCGATGGATCACCGGCGCCGGGGGCAGAGGTCAGTCTCGGCGTAGTCGATGAAGCAATCTACAGCATTCGTCCCGACACTGCAGGAGACATTCGCCGGTCCTTTTATGGGCGTCAATTCAATCGGGTGCAGACCAACTTTTCCACTTCTTATGAATTTCAGGGCTACTCGAGCGACAAGCCGATCAAGCTTGCGCGAGCTAAACCTGCATATCAGCTCGCCGACTTCAAGAACGAAAAGCAATACGTCGAGCCTACGATTCGAAAAGAGTTCAAGGACACAGCGTTCTGGCAGCCGGCGGTGGTGACCGGAGCGGACGGGAAAGCCACTGCCAATGTAACTCTTCCGGATAACCTGACCACGTGGCGCGCCACGGCTCGGGCCGTAACGGCCGATCTGCGCGTGGGCTCTGTGGTCTCCAAGGTTATCGCACGTAAAGATCTGATACTCCGCCTCGAAACCCCGCGGTTTCTGACTGAAGGTGACACGGCAACCATCTCGGCCGTGGTCCACAACTATCTCAGCGCCGACAAGTCGACAAAGATCGAGCTGGCTGTCACCGGAGCAAAGCTCCTGGATAGCGCCGAGAAGACCGTCAACATCGCGAAGCAGGATGAGCAGCGGGTCGATTGGCGAGTGACGGCGACAAACCCGGGCGAAGTGCGGTTTCTTGCGAAGGCGCTCACCGACACTGAATCGGACGGAGTCGAATTACCGCTACCCGTGGTTCCGGTCGGACTCCGGGAGAGTCGCGGCGGCTCGGTAGCATTGAGCGAGGACAATGCCGAAAAGACCATACCGCTGGAGCTTCCGCAGGGAGCCCATGCGCAGGCGCGCACGCTCAGGATCGAAGCGGCGCCGTCCATTGCAGGGAGCATGTTCGGCGCACTCGACTACCTGACGAGCTATCCGTATGGGTGCACCGAACAGACCATGTCGAGCTTCCTTCCAAACGTTGTCGTGGCGCAGGCTCTCAAGGAGGTCAAGACAACCTCAATTCGGGCCACGAACAACCTTGAGACCAAGGTCAATCGCGGTCTCGAGCGCTTGTACGACTACCAGCATCAGGACGGTGGCTGGGGATGGTGGAAGAACGACAAGACCGATTCGTTCATGACGGCATACGTCGTGGACGGGCTGGGGCTGGCGCAGGCCGCTGGATACTCGATTCGAGATTATTCACTGAGCCGGGGCCGCACAGCCCTGAAGGCCATTCTCGATTCAGGCAAGGCGGAAGACGGCAAGCCAATCGACTTCGAGACTCGAGCCTATGCGATCTACGCGCTGTCCGGAACGGGCGATCTCGAAGCACGCTACATCGACGATCTCTTCGCCCATCAGAATGAGCTTCAACCGTACGGGAGGGCGATGCTCGCTCTTGCACTCAAAGCGCGGAACGACGAGAACCGTGGGCGGCAGATCGCGGCAGAGATTGAGAAGACGGCGCGGCTAAACGACTATGACGCTCACTGGGAATCGACGAGGAATCGCGACTTGTTCTTCAATGTATTCAATGATACTGAAGCGACAGCCCTCTCTCTCAAGGCCCTCGCGGCTCTTACGCCGGAAAGCTCTCTATTGCCCAAGGCCGCGCGGTGGCTGGTTGGCAATCGCACGCAGGGATATTGCTGGTCTTCCACTCGCGACACGGCCTTTGCGGTCTACGGGCTCACCGCTTATCTCAAGGTGAGCAAGGATCTCTCGCCGAATTACACGGTCGATGTCTATCTGAACGGCGAGCAGGTGCTGACTCGAAAGGTAACTGCTGCCGATGCGACCGCAGGCAAGACCTTCGTCATTGAGAAGAAGGGAGCGGAGGTCGCGGCGGCGAATCAGATTCGCGTCGTCAAGCGTGGACCTGGGGTGCTCTACCTGTCGGCGACCGCCGACTACTTTACGCCGGGTGACGCGGCGGCACGCGACTCTTCAAACCTCAAGCTCACGCGAGAATACATGCGCCTCAAAGTGACCGAGCGAAATGGAGAGTCCGCCTGGACGGTCGAGCCTCTTTCGGGACCCATTCGATCGGGCGATGTGCTGGTCTCGAGACTGCGCGTCGAAGGAGCTCGAGGAAGGTATCTGATGATCGAGGATCCGATACCGGCAGGCTGCGAGCAGGTTGAACGAGTGAGTGGCATCAACCTTGATCAGACCGATGGTAAGTGGACCGGCTGGTACAGCAACCGCGAGTTCCGCGATCAGAAGACTGCGATCTTTGTGAGCAGCTTCGATGGGCGATCGACTTACCAGTACGCTTTGCGAGTGCAGGTGCCGGGCGAATTCCGAGTCGCTCCGGCGCGAGCTCAGTTTATGTATCAACCGACCGTGCAGTCGAATACGGCGAGCTCGCGCATGGTCCTTGTGGAGAAGAAATAGTTGGGAGCCTAATAGATGATCAGACAAGTAATGCAGGCAATACGCTCGGCCGCCGAAAAGCTGGCTCAACGCCGCGGCATCGTCGCAAGCTCATTCATTCTCTACCTCGTTGTGGATTGGCGTTCTCTATCTCTTCATTGCCACGCGGGATGCTTCGGTGCTGCAGCTTCTGCGAACCCTCGTGCTGGGGCTGGCAGCGATTGCCATCTTTTTCATTCTCCAGTTCGTAGGCGTGAGTTATGTGCGAGAGGGCGGAGGCATCAAGTTAATGGCCAGGCGCGCCCTGGCCGGATGGTGGAAACTGCTGGTCATCAGCCTGCCTTTTCTGCTGCTCGCATGGCTGATTGACGCGGGCTTCGCCAAGTTGCATGCGTCCCTGGCGCTCCGCTGGACCAGGAATCTGCTGATTTACCTGGTTCTGCCTCTGGTCGCGATTCATCTTTGGATCATGGCCGAGCAGGGGCGCTTGAAGGCGGGATTACGCAGCGTCTGGATGGCACTCTCACCGAGGTTTCTCCTGGTCTACGCGCTGATCGTGGCGGTCTTCGGGAGTCTGGCGTACGCGATTGCGGTGACGAGGACACCGGCGAGTAATGCGTGGCTCGAGATCGGCCTCTTCAGTCTGCGTCTTCTGATAGTCGCGGTGGTCATCTTTTCAGGCTGGCTGCTCACTCTCGGTGCATTGTCGGAGATCACCTCGCCAGCTGAATGATTACAGCCTCCTATGGAGGCTTACCCGCGCCAGACGGCGCGGGACGGGCAGGGACAAGCCCTGCCCCTACAAGGTTCTCGACGATGCGACACTTCGCGACAAGGCCCCATCTCGACGGTGCGAGACTACGCAGCGACGCTGTAGGGGCAGGGCTTGTCCCTGCCCGCCCGGCGCCGTCTGGCGCCGGTAATTCCACCAGTGGGTTTGCCTGCGTTCTGTTCTCTTCTAGTCTCTTTCGCATACGCCGGCTGTTCCGCAAAACCCGATGTCACCGGTGATCTTCAGCAGGCGGCAACCGCGGCCCTCGCTGACCGCGAAGGCGCTATTGTCGTCATGGACCCTCGCACGGGCCGCCTTCGGGCAGTCGTTAACCCGCGCCTTGCCTTTGAGCAAAGCTACCCACCCGGCTCCACGATCAAGCCTTTTGTCACTCTCGCAGCGCTCCGCTCCGGTGTACTCAATCGAGAGACTCAGAGACAGTGTCAGGGCGGATACTTTTCACAGGGAGCTGATTTCGCCTGCTCACATCCTCGAAGCATCGCGCCATTCGATCTGGTCCACGCCCTTGCCTATTCCTGTAATGATTACTATGCCCGAGTTGGAGAGCGGCTCAGCGAGGGAGCCTTCGATTCGACCGTTGCGGCCTATGGTCTCAATAGCCACGTGAGAGACGTTGCATGGAAGCCGGCCGAGGTGCTCGGCAACAGCGGGCGCATTCTGGTGACGCCGGTTCAATTGCTTGCCGCCTATTCGGCGCTTTTCAATGGGGGCCATCTCTTTAGGCCCGGCCCGTCGGCCAACAGCGAAGAGATTGGTCGGGAAGTCGTCTCATCATCCCAGCGAGATCTGCTCATTGACGGCATGCGAGGCGCGGTAGTCTACGGAAGTGCCGCATCGGCCGGCCTCGGCCATCTTCAGCAATTCGTTTTCGGAAAGACAGGTACGTCCAGCTCGAGCGATGGCTATCACACACAGGGATGGTTTGTCGGCTTCGCCGCAAAGGATCGCGCGCATCGCGCTGAGCCTGAAATAGCGGTTCTGGTGTTTCTGAAACGCAGCCGAGGCTCAGAATCGGCGCATGTTGCGCGTGGCGTCTTCGAAGCCTTTGCAGAACTGCCCAGCCTCGAACACGACGCTCAAACAACACCTGCTTCAATCAGTGAGCGACCGATCCGGGTCAGACGAGTCAGCGAAAGAGTAACTGATAGTCTTTCCCTTGATGAATACCTGGCCGGAGTCCTCGCAGGTGAATCGAGCGTCGAAGACCAGCCGGAAGCGCTTAAAGCGCAGGCAGTCGCAAGCAGAACGTTTGCCGTGAAAAACCTCGGACGCCACTCGCGCGAAGGATTTGATTTTTGCAGCACAACGCATTGCCAGCGTTATGTACCGGCGGAGGTCGGGGAAGGGGACTTCGATCAGTCAGGCAGTTCTCAGGACCTCGGGCCAGATTCTGGATGACGCATCCGGAAGACCTGTCGATGCCTATTTCCACGCCTCGTGTGGAGGGATGACTGCGGACGTCCAATCACTCTGGGGTATTACTGCTCCTCCCTACCTGAGAGGTGTCGCCGACGACTACTGCGCGACGATGCCCCACTACAGGTGGACGGATGTGATCGGAGCGCATCGCCTGCAAGAGGGGCTGAGAGGCGATCCTCGAACGGACACAGGCTCGAGACTCGATCGCATTGAAGTTACACGGCGCGATCACACCGGCCGGGTCGAATTGGTAACCCTGGAGGGTGAGCAGCGCAAAGTGGTTCGCGGCTGGGACCTCAAGCTGATCGTCGGCCGAGCGCTTGGCTGGGAGCTGCTCAAGAGCTCGCGGTTCGAAGTCACAAGACGCGGATCAAACTTCGTCTTCCAGGGGGGAGGCTTCGGTCACGGTCTCGGACTTTGTCAGGAAGGCGCGCACATTATGGGCCGCCGCGGATTTGGCTATCGGCAGATTCTCAGCCACTACTTTCCAGGGACGAGCGTGTCAGTCATGCCGCCAACAGCGGCGTTGAGCCTCGCGGCAAAGTTTGAGGCAGTGAATTATGTCGACAGCCAGGCGGCTGAGCGTCGGGTCCTGTCGAGTGAGCACTTTCGCATCAACTTTCCATCGCGCGCGGACGAAGCTGATGCGGCGACCGCGCTTCACATACTTGAGTCGGCCCGTGAAGATCTGATTCACCGCGCAGGTGTCGATGCAATCTCGGCTCCGGCGCCTGGTGTGATCGATGTCAATGTGCATGCGTCGACGCCGGAGTTTGTTGCGGCGAGCAGCCAGCCAGGCTGGGTCGCCGGTGCTTCCAATAATCGAACTATTGAGCTGCAGCCTCTCTCGCTATTGCAGAAGAGAGGAGTCCTGGCGGCCACCCTGCGCCACGAATATGCACACGTCATGGTGCTGAATATGGGGAGAGGGCGTGTACCTCGCTGGCTGGCCGAGGGGCTTGCGGTCCATTTCGCCGGTGAGGGGAAATCGCTCTCTGCCGTTCCGGCAATCAAGTTGAGCCGCGAGGAGCTCGAGAAGCGTCTTGCTCATCCAGCCTCCGCCACAGAGATGCAGGCGCTTTATGCAGCATCGTATCGCGAGGTTCGCTCGATGATCGCAGCGAAAGATGAGAAGGCAGTCTGGAGGCAGGTTTGGGAGATGGGGCATCGTGACTGAGCGGACGGATCGAATGGATGAACGATCTCCAGACACTTTGTTACACCAACTCCAGGCGCAGTTCGCGGCCGACGACGGCGGCAGCCTTCTGCAGAGTGTTCAGTGTGACGGCATCGTTGTTCGGATCGAGCAGACGGTCGAGCGCGGCGCGGCTGGTGTGCATGAGCCGGGCCATCGCGGATTTGGTAAGGCCTTTCTGCTTCATGGCCTCCTCGAGTTGACGGGCGACCACCCGCTTAATCGCGGCCGCGCTGACCTCTTCGTATATGCCTTCCTCGCGGAGGAAGCTGTCGAAGGTTGAGCCGATGTTCTTCTTTTTCATGTCGCCGTTCCTTTCTTCCGCCTCAACGCCAGTTCAATATCCTGCTTGGGTGTCTTCTGTGTTTTTTTCATGAAGCCGTGCAATAGCACCATACTGTCCTTCTCGACGCAAAACAGTATGCGAGCAATGCGGCCATGTGGCAGGCTGCTCCGCACCTCCCAGAGTGTCCCTGCCGAGCGAGCGGACCAGCGGCATGCCAACTGGCCAGGAGAATTCAACATCTTTGACATCCTCGCCGATAATCCGGCGGTCATCTGGATCCAAGCCCTTCAGCCATTCCCGCACGGGCTCGCGCCCACTATCCGAACGATAGAACCGCGCTGGCAGACGTTTGAGCCCATGTCTCATTGAGTGTATCATTTTTGGTACGTCGTGATCAAGGAACTGAATTCGATGCGGATGCCCAAGTGTAATGGAAATACGGCAACGCTTCGTCGAGTCTTTGCGCGGATGGCGTAATCAACCTAAGCCGCCTTCGAATTAGCATGAACAGGCCTCCCTCACTCATTGCTTTGCCGGGCAACCTTCTAGGACGAGGAGGCTGTCTCAAGAATCGAGACCTATTGGAAACGTGCCCACTGGCTTAGTATGGAGTGCGGCGACCTGTCGCCGCTTTTGATTAGTTACTGCATAATGCCGCCGTAACTAACGCAAAAGCGGCGACAGGTCGCCGCACTCCAAATTGCTCCCTTGCAATAGGCCCATGGAGGAACGACGAAGTGATTTTCGCAGATGTAACACTCTCCCGGCGCCTCGAAAGGGCTGAGGCCCAAAGCTGCATCTCCTTCGTCGAGGCACGGGCAAGAGTCTCGCCGGAAATCGGTGCAAACTGGATTGAAGTCGGTGGCGCCTATGCCATGTACGATGGCGTAGCCTCTCCTGTGACGCAGACCTTTGGTCTCGGCCTGTTCCAGCCAAACACTGTTGCCGACGTTGAGACCATCGAAGCCTTTTTCAAAGAACGCGGCGCGCCCGTCTGTCACGAGGTGAGCCCTTTGGGTGATCTGACCCTTGCCAAATTGCTCACCGGCCGCGGCTATCACCCATTTGAATTCTCGAGCGTCATGTTCAGGCCGATCATCGAGGGGGCCAACCTCGACGCACCGGTCAACGAGAAGATTCGCGTGCGGATCGTCGGTGAGGACGAACACGACATCTGGGCGAAGACTTCGGCCAGAGGGTGGAGCGAACACAATGAATTCGCGGACCAGATCGAGGATCTGATGAAGGTCGGAGCGAACAGGCGGAATGCGCCTGCATTTCTGGCCGAACTGGACGGGCAGCCGATCGCTGCAGGGATCCTGGCCATGCACGACGGCGTGGCTCTTATGGCTGGCGCGAGCACGATTCCGGAGGGTCGCAAGCAGGGGGCGCAACTGGCGTTGCTCGATAGCCGCTTCCGGCATGCCGCGCAGCAGGGCTGCGACCTCGCCATGATGTGCGCTCAGCCGGGAAGCGCCTCGCAGCGCAACGCTGAGAGACACGGTTTCAGCATCGCCTACACGCGCATCAAATGGCGCCTGCCATGATTTCTGTCTTTCAATAGGCGACTGATGGAAAGAAGCATCCGTCAGGCTCGTGATACTCGCCCATGGCCATGAGCGTCATCGGCTTGATGATTCGCATTCCCTTGCTCAAACACCACTGGAAGAGCTCTGCCTGCCGTGTCGGCAGCAGAAAGAAGATAGGCTCTTTGGTCACCGATCCCGCCGCAAGCAGGAGAGCCTGCATGTCCTCTATACTCTCGGCCACTCCATGGGCAAAGAACGCGATCGCCGATGCATATGCGGTGATCCGGCCATTGCGTCTCGCAACAAGCGGTGAAAGGCCGTGCAGCGCGTCGCGCAGCTCGTTCGAGCGATCGAAGCCGTGGACCTTGCGGCAGAGGGCTGCGCACTCTGCGAGGTCTTCGTTCCTCAGACCGCGAACCTCCATTCGAGGAGCAGGTCCGGTAAGCCTGCCGGTAATCAGGACGACCGGTTCCTTCACTTTGAATCCCAGGGATGCGTAGAGCGACATCGATCGTGCATTGAAAGCGTCCTGGAGCAGGCGTATGCCGGCAGCGTTGCCCGCGCGCTCGATGACGGCCTCCATCAATCGACGGCCTACGCCCTGATCCTGGCTCTGCGGTGTGACCGTGATCGGCCCGACTCCACAGATTGCATCACGTTCATCCAGGAAATTGGATCCGACCACCTGGCCATTCGTCTCGGCAACAACGCCGTAGATCGATGGATGGGCAATGAGCATCTCGGCCACGCTGATTGCAGCCTCGGGATTGGGGAAGTCGGGCGGGAAGCCATGTCGTTCGGCGATCGATTTGAACGCTCGATAGATTATGCGGCCACAGGCCGGAGCATCTGCAGCGACCGGGGGACGAAGTAGGGTCTCCATTCAATTCCTCCTCCAGATATTAAATAGAGTGACGGCTGTCAGACAAGGCTTCTCGGTTTTGGGAAGAGAGGATCCCGTATGCGAACGAAGGTTCGATCCTCGCGCGAAGGGCGGTCCAATTGCTTCAACGGGTTAGAAGAAATGGCCTGTGGCACGCAATTCTGCATGTGCGAGCGGGTAACTCTTCTTTGCGTTCTCTTTGCGGTAGCCATATGCAGCCAATAGACACAAAAGGATTCAGCGCATTCTCCGTTGATCTTTACTTTTGCGACTTTTGCAAGCATCTTCGAAGCTACCCGCAAAGAGAACGCAAAGAAGAACCGCAAGTGGGAGGAAACTATGATCGATCAATTCCTAAACGACCTCCGTTTCGGCACACGAGTCCTGATCAAGAATCCGGGATCGACTCTCCTCGCGATTCTCGTCCTCGCCATCGGCATAGGAGCCAACACCACGATCTTCAGCGTCGTCGATTCCGTTCTCCTGAGACCGCTTCGCTACCGGGACTCTGAGAGACTCGTCATGGTCTGGCAGACGCTTCACAGAGACGCTCTCGTCCCGCTCTCACTGCCTGACTACTTCGAGGTGAAATCTCAGAGCAACACCCTTGAACAGATTTCAGCTGCCTTCCTCAACAAAGAAGACTACAGCGTCACTGGTCAGGGCGAGCCCGAGCAGATAAGCGGCATGGCTGTGAGCGCCAACCTTTTCAGTACACTCGGCGTAAGTCCGTCGCAAGGCCGCAACTTTCAGCCCGACGAAGACAAGGCCGGACACGAGCGAGTGGTGATCATTAGTCACGCTCTCTGGACACGCAAGTTCGGCCGAGATCCATCCGTCCTTGGCCGCCTGCTGACGATCGATGGCGCGGCTCACGAAATCATCGGCGTCATGCCTGCGGGCTTCCAGTTTCCTCCACCGATCTCATCCGGCGCGCTGGGAATATCCTCCAATCGCGACCTCTGGATTCCTTATGTCCCGCAAGCGCCGAGCAGAAAGAACCATCCGGTGGCCGTGATAGCGAGACTCAAGCCTGGTGTGCAGCTGGTAACGGCCCGGACGGAGATAGAAACGATAATGCAGCGGATGGAACAGCAATACTCCGATACCAATTCCGGTCTCGGAGGAGGCGTCGTCTCCATGCGGGAACTCGTTGTTCAGAACGTCCGAAGACCGCTCTGGCTGCTGCTTGGAGCGGTTGGCCTGGTGCTTCTCGTAGCCTGCGCGAATATCGCCAGTCTCCTGCTCGTGCGCGCCGAAGGCCGGCGCCGCGAAATGGCAATTCGTGCCGCGCTCGGAGCGGGACGCGGACGCATCGCACGCCAGCTCCTGATTGAGAGCATGCTTCTCTCAATTACCGGTGGTTTGGCGGGACTGGTAGTCACGTTGTGGGGCATCGATTTGCTGCGCAGCGTTTCGAGCAGCAGTGTTCCACGGCTCGCCGAGCTGAGGATCGATCCTTCAGTTCTTGGATTCACGCTCTTCCTGTCGATAGCTACAGGAGTTCTCTTCGGCCTCGCGCCCGCACTGCTTGCCTCGCGGCCTGACCTCGCCGAAACGCTGAAACAGGGCGGACGAGGCTTCGCGGGCAGCGCCTCGGGACGACTGCGCAATATCCTCGTCATCGCCGAAGTGGCCATCGCGGTGGTCCTCCTCGTCGGTGGCGGTCTTCTGGTTCGCAGCTTCGTGCGTCTCCTTGCGGTCGACCCCGGATTTGATATCCATAATCTTCAGACCGCTGGAGTCCGTCTTCCAGCTGCTCGTTATCACGACGATCAGCATATAGTTGAATTCACCCGGAATCTCATCCAACGCGTCGAGAGACTGCCTGGAGTTGTCTCCGCGGGGACCATCAACTCACTCCCGATCAGCGGATTCAAAGCCGCCACGTTGTTCTATATCGAGGGACAGCCTCATCCCACCTCCTTTGCGGAAACGCCAATGGGCAACGGGCGAAGCGCCAGTCCCGGCTACTTCAGGACGATGGGGATACCCATTCTGAGCGGCCGCAGTTTCACTGATGAGGACCGCATTGGAAGCACCGGCGTGGTGATCATCAACCAGGCAATGCAGCGCCGCTATTTTGGCGGTGTGGACCCGATCGGCAAACGAATCAGGATCGATAGCGATACTGCGCCGTTGAGCCTGATCGTCGGTGTGGCCGGCAACGTGCATGACGGCGCTCTCGAAACGGAACCAGATCCTGAGATGTACACGCCTCAGGGTCAGGCCCCGTGGCGCACCATGGCACTTGTTGTGCGGACTCGCTATGACGCAGGGAATCTCGGTGCGGAGATTCGTGAGCAGGTGTGGTCGATCGACAAGGAACAGCCGGTTCTTGCCACGATTAGCATGGAGGAGATCGTTTCTGAGTCGGTGGCTTCGAGGCGATTCAATCTTCTTTTGCTGAGTCTGTTCGCGACAGCGGCACTCCTTCTCGCAGCGCTTGGCGTGTATGGAGTAATGAGCCACTTTGTTCTTCTGCGCACGCAGGAGATTGGTGTCAGGATGGCTCTTGGGGCTCAGCCGGGAGATGTTCTGAGAATAGTCGTTGCGCAGGGAATGAAGTTGGCATGTGCGGGCATCCTGGCTGGATTGGCGGGATCGCTGATTGCTGGAAAGGCTATGGCGAGCCTCTTGTTCAGCGTCAGCCCACGCGACCCGCTGACCTTCGTTCTGATCGCGCTCGTGCTCATGCTTGTTGCCCTGGTTGCCACTTACCTGCCCGCGAGACGAGCAACGAGAATGGATCCCTCTGGTTGCTTTGAGAAGTGAGTGAATCCTGCACCGAGATTACCCGCGCCAGACGGCGCGGGACGGGCAGGGACAAGCCCTGCCCCTACAACGTTGTCGCGCCGTACAGCATTGTCGAGGAAGATTGTAGGGGCAGGGCTTTCCCTGCCCGCCCGGCGCCGTCTGGCGCCGGTAACTCCAACGTGGTGCCAATATTCGTTGACATCCCGTGGAAGGCCGTGCTAGAAAGAAGCTGATTGTACTTAACTTCTCAAATGGAGTGACTGAAGCCATGAGACTAGAACGGAAGTTGCAACGCTTACCTGATCGAGCGCTACCCAGTAGCACCACGACCGATCTCTCAGTGAATCCTGCCTCCTGCTCCGCTCTCCGCGCCCTCTGTTGTTGCTGCTGTTGTTGTTGTTAACCCGCTGATCCGCGCTGCCGGCCCACGCCGGTCTCCCACGGAAATCTAGCACCCCTACCCGTCAACCGGGTCGTACTTCGTCTCGCTAACGCGCAGATGAAGATCAGACCTTAGCGGAGGCGACTATGACAGAGAACAAGGCCGAGCGCATCAAACGAGAAAAGGATGGCCTTGACGTCTGGAGCGACATCGAGCGCTATGCCAACTCTGGATTCCAGACAATCGATGCTGATGACCTCGAGCGCTTCAAGTGGTACGGCGTCTACACGCAGCGGCCACCTGAAGAGGGCTACTTCATGCTCCGCATCAAGATTCCCAATGGCATCCTCAACGCCGAGCAGCTCGAGACGATCGGCTGGCTGTCGCAGTTTTACGCGCAATCGACTGGTGACCTGACGACGCGGCAGGACATACAGCTGCACTATGTGCGCATCAATGATGTTCCGCGGATCGCCGAAGAGCTTGCGGGTGTCGGGCTGACCACGCAGGAGGCTTGCGGTGATGTCGTGCGCAACATCGTTGGGTGTCCTCTTGCCGGAGTGCAGGACGACGAGCTTCTGGACGCTTCACCGCTGGTCAGGAAGGTCAGCCAGCTGTTCATCTCGAACCCTGCTTTCTCGAATCTTCCCCGGAAATTCAAGATCTCGATCTCGGGATGCTCACAACATTGCGCTCAGCATGAGATCAACGACGTCGGCCTGGTTGCCACCGTCAATGAAGACGGCGAAACGGGCTTCGATCTCTGGGTTGGCGGCGGCCTCGGAGCGCGCGCCGTTTTTGCCAGACGCCTTGGCGTCTTTCTCTGGTATGACGAGGTTCCTGAAGTCCTCACCCGGATCGTCGAGATCTTTCGCGATCATGGAAATCGCGGGAACCGGCGCAAGGCGCGTCTCAAGTTTCTCGTCTGCGACTGGGGCGTTGCGAAGTTCCGTGCTGAGCTCGAGTCACGGCTCGGACGCACGCTCGACTCACTTCCTGAAACGGAGATTCCGGACACGGCCGATCGCAATCACCTTGGCGTCGGCAAGCAGCGTCAACGCGATCTCTATTACATCGGTGCAGCAGTGCTGCGCGGCCGGATCTCAGGCGACCAGATGGTCAAAGTGGCCGGACTCGCCCGCCATTATGCGAGTGGCCGAATCAGGTTGACCAATAATCAGAACCTGATCATCGCCGATGTCCCGGAGATCAACGTCGTACCGCTCAAGCTCGAGCTCGAAGCTCTGGATCTTCATAGCGATGCTTCCGCCTTCCGCCGTGGAACAGTGGCCTGCACGGGGAATCAATTCTGCAAGCTTGCGATTGTCGAAACCAAGACGCGGGCCGAGCAGATCATTCGCTACCTGGAGTCGGCGCTCCCTGACTTTCGCGACGACATTCGAATCAGTGTCACCGGGTGCGTCAATTCCTGCGCCCAGTACCAGATCTGCGATGTCGGGCTCGTCGGAGTCAAAGGCATGGAAGAAGGGCAGGAGATAGATCTCTTCCAGGTCCATCTGGGCGGGCATCTCGGTAAGGACGCGTCGTTCGGTAGAAAGCTTACGAGGCGCGTTCGGGTGGAGGAGGCTGCCGGCTACATCGAGTGCGTTGTTCGCGCTTATCGCGAGGAACGGCGAACCGGCGAGCGGTTCTACCAGTTCATTGCAAGGCTTGAGCTCGAGGATCTCGAAAGATTGGGTAGCAGCATTGCGAGTTTTCCCGGTGCTCGCGCCGAGGAACTCGCCACAGCGGCGCTCTGCCGCACCGCTTGAACTAATGGATCGTGAGACCGGCTGCCCGGCCCGAGTTGGGGCACGGGAATAGATCCGCGGCTGGGTTCATCGACGTCCTCAGCCCGGGCCGGGTTGCCGGACTCACGATCGAAGGGAGACCAACAAGGAATGAGCTTGATTCAACCTCACGGAGGCGTGCTCGTCGATCTCGAATCGACGGACAATGAATGGAGGCGGGTGAGCGAGCGTTTGCCTGTCCTCAGCCTCAACGCACGCGAAGAATCGGACCTGGAATTGATCGCCAATGGCGCGTTCTCGCCGCTTACGGGGTTCATGTGCGAGGCGGACTACGTGTCGGTGCGCGACCGCGGACGTCTCGCCGACGGGCTTGTCTGGACCATCCCGATCACTCTCTCGGCGACGGCAGAGGAGTGCGCTGGACTCGAGCCTGGCCAACCGGTGGCGCTTCGAAGCCGCGATGGACGGCTGGTCGCGATACTCCATCTGGAAGAGATCTTCACCCACGACAAGGAGCGCGAAGCAGAGCAGGTTTATCTGACCACCGAGGATCGCCATCCCGGCGTGAGATATCTCAACTCGCAGGGTGAGTTTCTACTTGGCGGCGGCATAACTCTGATTGATCACCCGCAGAGCATCGACTTCGCCAGTTACCGTTCCACCCCGAGGCGCCTGAGGGAGAAGTTTGCCGAGCTCGGCTGGCGAAGGATAGTCGCGTTTCAGACGCGCAATCCCGTACATCGCGCTCACGAGTACATACAGAAATGCGCGCTCGAGGTGGTCGATGGGTTGCTCATTCATCCACTGGTGGGTGAGACCAAAGCCGACGACATTCCTCCGGCGGTGCGGCTGCGCGCTTACGAAGTAATCATCGAGCATTACTACCCGCGAACGCGAACGCTGCTCGCGGTGCTTCCCGCGGCGATGCGATATGCCGGGCCGCGAGAGGCAGTCTTTCACGCAATCATCCGCAAGAACTATGGCTGCTCTCACTTCATTGTCGGACGTGATCACGCCGGAGTTGGCAATTACTACGGCTCGTACGATGCGCAGAAGATATTCGGTGACTTCAGTCGTGAAGAGGTCGGAATCACCCCGATGTTCTTCGACAACACCTTCTATTGCCGTCGATGCGAGGCCATGGCCTCGGCCAAGACGTGTCCGCATGGCACGGATGACCACGTCTCGTTGAGTGGTACTCGAGTTCGCGAAATGCTCTCGCAGGGTGAGATCCCACCCGTCGAGTTCACGCGGCCCGAGGTTGCCGAGGTATTGATCGCAGGTCTGCGAGCATAGGAGGCAGTTGGATGTCCGCGAGGATCGACCATCTGGTTAACCGGGCTATCCGGTGCCGGCAAGACCACTCTCACCAACGAGCTCTTGCCAAGACTGCGTGATCAGGGATTGAACGTAGAAGTGCTTGACGGTGATGAGGTCCGGACAAATCTCAGCAAGGGGCTGGGTTTCTCCAAGGCCGACCGTGACACCAATGTCCGGCGGATCGGCTACGTCAGCCGCCTGCTGTCTCGCAACGGAGTTACGGTAATTGCCGCGGCGATCTCTCCCTATCGCGACATCCGCGATGAGGTGAGGAGCCAGATCGAGGGCGATGGCACGCCATTCATTGAAGTCTTCGTCAAAGCCAGGCTGGAAACGCTGGTACGCCGGGATGTCAAGGGTCTCTATCGGAAGGCGCTGGCTGGCGAGATCAAGGAGTTCACCGGGGTCTCAGATCCTTACGAGGAGCCCATAGGCCCTGAAATCGTCATCGACACCGATCGCGAATCGGTCTCAGAGGCTGTTCTCAGAGTACTGGATACGCTCGACAGGCTCGGATTGACCAGTGCAGAGCTCGAGGAGGTAGAGGCATGCTGAGAGTTGATCAACCGCGCATGGGTAAAGTGTACCTGGTGGGTGCGGGACCGGGCGACCCGGGATTGCTTACGCTGAAGGCGCGCGATCTGATAGCCGCTGCGGACTGCATCCTCTACGACTATCTCGTCAATCCGGAAATCCTGGCTCATGCCGCCGCCGGTGCCGAGCTCATCGACGTCGGCAAGCGTGGTACCGAGTACGGCTGGACTCAGGACGAGATCAACCGCCTGTTGGTAGAGAAGGGGCGACGTCATAGTCTGGTCGTCCGGCTCAAAGGTGGTGATCCCTTTATATTCGGCAGAGGCGGTGAGGAGGCAGCCGCTCTAGTTGAGGCAGGAATCGAGTGGGAGGTGGTGCCGGGGGTCTCCGCCGGCGCATCTGTGCCTGCCTATGCAGGCATCCCTATCACCCATCGTGGCCTGAGCAGCTCAGTCGCATTTGTAACCGGTCATGAGCAGGCGGGCAAAGCCTCGTCATCAATCCGCTGGGAACACCTCGCGAAAGGTGTCGACACGCTGGTCTTCTTCATGGGCATGTCAAAACTTCGCGAGATCAGCTCCAAACTGATCGCCAACGGGCGGAGTCCCGAGACTCCGGTCGCGATCATCGAATGGGGGACCTACGAGCATCAGCATGTGATCGTCGGCCAATTGTCGGAGATAACCGTGCTGGCAGAGCGTGAGCGGATTGGACCGCCGGCGATCGTCGTCGTGGGTGAAGTTGTCAGGCTGCGGGAGAGTCTGCAGTGGTTTGCGCCGATGGCCCTAGAGGCTGCGATGAGCGCAGCATGAGTAGTCGGGCCCGCGATCTCATCGCGGAAGAGTCTCAACGATGCGCTACTATCCGGCATATCTCGACCTCGCTGATCGGAGAGTCCTCGTCGTTGGCGGCGGCGCCGTGGCAGAGTCGAAGATCGTTCAACTGGTTGAAGCACGCGCGCGCGTCATAGTCGTGAGCCCCACTCTGACGACCAGGCTTGAGTCGATGAAGCAAGCCGGAGTCCTGGAACACCGAGAGAGCCATTTTGATTCGACCGACCTCGAAGGCGTCGTTCTCGTTATCAGCGCAACCAACGATGAGAGCGTCAATCGCGAAGTGGCTGAGACCGCCTCCAACCAGGGCGTGCTCCACAATGTCGTCGACCAGCCGGCCCTCTGCAACTTCATCACTCCAGCGGTTGTCGCGCGCGGCGAGCTTCAGATCAGCATCTCGACGGGCGGCGGAAGCCCGTCATTGGCGCAGAGGGTAAAACGTGAAGTTGCCACGCTCATAGGTCCCGAATATGGCGACCTGCTTTTGCTCGCGGCAGAGATGCGTCAACGCGCACGCAACCAGGTGGCTGATTTTGATGAACGTCGCGCCCTACTGCATGCGTTTGTTGAATCGGAGGCGCTGGACCTGATAAGGGCCGGCAGGAGAGAGGAAGCCGCACGCATCGCCAATATGCTGCTGGACCGGGCAGGAGTGTCAGAACAGGAGAGCCATGTCAGCCCAATCACTAACGGAATTTGAGATCAAACAGCTTTCACGCCACTTCGAAACACGGGAAGTGGAGGAATTGCTGGAGTGGGCAGTAGCCAGATTTGCGCCGCGCCTCGTCATGACTTCGAGCTTTGGCGCCGAAGGAGTCGTGCTCATCGACAAGCTGGCGAGAGTCGCTCCGCAGACGCCGATCATCTATCTGGACACGGGCTTCCAGTTTCAGGAGACTGACCAGCTCAAGGACCGGCTTCGGGAGCGCTACGGACTGAACATCGTCGAGGCTCGCGCACATCTATCGGTCGCTGAGCAGAAGATTGTCCATGGTGACCGTCTTTTTGCACGAGACCCGGATCTCTGTTGCCGGCTGCGCAAAGTTGAGCCGCTGCGTGAAGCTCTGAGAGGCCAGGATGCATGGATTGCCGCTCTCCGCCGCGACCAGTCTCCGACGCGCGCTGGAATCGGAGTCATTGAATGGAGTGCGACGCACGAGCTTGTCAAGATTCATCCGCTGGCGCACTGGAGCCGAAAACAGGTGTGGCAATACATTGTGGAGAACGAACTGCCTTACAACCGGCTCTACGATGAGGGCTATGCCAGCATTGGCTGCGAGCCTTGTACAAAGCCTGTCGCGATAGCAGCGCACGAGCGCAGCGGAAGGTGGAAGGGCACCGGAAAACTTGAGTGCGGGATTCACGCGTGATCTCCAGATCTGCAGTCAATACAGAGCGTTGACATTCAAAATCCGTGCGTGTATAACGCTGACGCGAGTAGCGGCGCTGAATTATTCTCGATTGCTCGCTTGAATAGGAATGGACTAATCGGGGCTACGTGACCCACTCGTTGTCCGGGCCTTGATGTCTTCTCCGAAGGCATCTCGCTAGCCACAGTCATTCCCAGCCTCTGAGCTCGTAAGCAAAGAGGGGAACCCAAAGATCGGACAACACAGACGACGCCTCCGGGGCTGATGTCGACCGTCGAAGGTAGGCGCACGAGGAACGTGGCAGTGTCTCTGCCACCTCCCAACTCTGTGCGGCCAACTCTGTGCGGCCAACTCTGTGCGGATAACGATGGCACCAGGGCATCTTTGCAGCCTCAGAGCATTCATGGCCGTGCGCAACGGATATCTGATCTGGTTGAGCGCCTGTGTACTAATTCTGTTCGCCTCAGGATGCCGGCGTACTCGTGACATTCAGCCTGGCGAGATCACCCTCAACGTCGCGGGATTCAGCGTTCTCAAAGAACCGCTCGAGAATGAGATTCTGCCCGCCTTCCAAAAACAATGGCTGAACAAGACTGGCCAGACATGTAAAATTTCCTCAAACTTTGGTGGTTCGGAGATGGTGACCAACCAGATCCTTGCCGGGCCAGCCGACCGATATCGCGATTCTTTCCATCGAACGCGACGCCGAGCGCTTAAAAGAAGGCAAGGCAACCAAGAGTGACTGGCATGAACTTCCGCATCAGGGAATTCTTACACGGTCGCCGTTCATAATTCTTGTTCGGAAGGGTAATCCGAAGAAGATTCGCGATTTTGCGGATCTGGCAAAGCCGGGTGTGAAGGTTATTCATCCCGACCCCGTTTCATCAGGGGGCGCGCAGTGGTCGCTGATTGCGATCTATGGCTCGGAAATGGAGCGGACGAAGAGCTCTGGGGGCGGAGATCAAGCTAAGGCACTGGATTTGCTGCGGAGAATCTGGAAAAACGTCATCGCTACCCCGGAATCGGCGCGGGCTGCGCGAACCCAGTTCGAAACAGGGTTTGGGGACGCTTTAATCACTTACGAGCTCGAAGCGCTTCAACTTATGGCGAAGAACGAACCCTACGAGATGGTGGTGCCGCCGAGCACGATCTTTGGTGACTTTCCGGTGGTCATTATCGATCGGGAAATGAATCCTGAAAAGCGAGCCCTGGTGGAAGTTTTTGCCAACTACCTATGGAGCGAGCCTTCGCAAAAGACGTTAGTCAAATATCATTTTCGGTCAGTTACAGATGAGAAGTTGAACCGGAGTGAATCGCGGTTTGCGCGGATCGCGATGCCCTTCGATATCGACGACTTTGGCGGGTGGTCTAAAGCATATCCGGAGATCATCGAGGGCGTTTGGAAGAAGCAGATACAGTCGAGTAAGTGACTCGGCAACTGGAGTCCGTCAACACCCCTTACGACCATGGCAACAGGGAACACTGCTCGGCCCTCAACTGCCGGCCTGGATTTCGGTAAGCCGGTGGGTATTGGCCTGGTCATTGCGGCCATGCTGCCGCTGGTGATCATGCCGCTGGCCTCGGTGTTCATCTTCGGTTTGAGCAAGGGGCCGGTTCACTTCTGGCAGGCTCTGACAGCGCCGGCAGCGCTCTTTTCACTTCGCCTGAGCCTGGTAACGAGCAGTGCGGCGACACTCTTCAATCTTGTCTTTGGAATCATTGCCGCCTACGTCATGAGCAAGTACGACTTCACCGGGAGCGGCGTGCTTATGATTGTGATCAGTCTTCCGACAGCGATTCCCACCGCGGTCGCCGGCTCCGCGCTCCTTCTACTCTGGGGCCCTTTCGGACTACTGGGCCGCTACCTGGAACACACAGACATTCAGATTATCTTCACGACAGCGGCGATCATCCTGGCGAATATCTTCGTGACGTTTCCGCTGGCCTTCGGAGTGATCAAGCCGGTCCTCGATAACTTTGACCGAAGCTTCGAGGATGCGGCGGAGACGATGGGAGCCTCGCGCTGGCAAACCTTCAGGTATGTCGTCCTGCCGAGCCTGCGAGGAGCAATTATTACGGGTGCCCTGCTGACCTTTGCACGTTCGATTGGTGAGTTCGGATCGACTATTCTGGTAAGCGGCAATCTGGCGATGAAGACGCAGACCGCGCCATTATATATATACGCGAAGTTCAACGAAGGTGACGTCGAGGGAGCAAACGCGATTGCCATTGTTCTGGCACTGATCTCATTTGCGATCTTCTCGTTGATTATCTTCCTTCGGAAGCAGCTTGCTTAGGAGTGTCCAACCGGCTACCGATTGAAAGTGAGGCAAGCGATGTCACGTGAAATGGTGCTCACACTCTTCCCGGAGACTCAGGCTTTTGCCGGCCGCGAGCTGGAAGGGCCCTCGGCCTTGAGCGTCAGGAATCTGACGAAGGTCTTCGACCAGGAACCGGTACTCGATAACGTCAACTTCTCTCTGGGTGAAGGTGAGAGTCTCGTCTTGCTCGGTCCATCGGGAAGCGGAAAGAGTACGACTCTTCGCCTGATAGCCGGGCTTGAGGCTCCGGACTCCGGAGAGATCGTTGTCAAAGGAAAGAGAGTCGATCACCTCCGCGCACGCGATCGAAATGTTGGCGTCATCTTCCAGAACTATGCCCTCTTTCCACGGATGACCGTGGCGGAGAACATCGCCTTTGGTCTCAAGCTCCGAGGAGTCAAGCGCAAGCCGGCGCCATGAGGTCGTGGAGCGGCTGCTCTCGCTGACCGGTCTTGCTGAGCACCGCAACAAGTATCCGATCCAGATCTCAGGAGGGCAGCAGCAGCGCGTCGCAATTGCCAGGGCGCTCGCCTACGAGCCCGATGTCCTGCTCTTCGATGAGTCTTTCAGCGCCCTCGACCCTCAGACTCGAGTTCCGCTGCGGCGAGAAATACGCACGCTGCTCAAAACATTGATGGTTCCGGCACTCTTCATTACGCACGATCAGGAAGAGGCGATGGAGCTCGGTGACCAGGTCGCAATTCTGAATCGTGGGCGGCTCGAGCAGATCGGTCCGCCAGTTGATGTCTACAACGACCCTCACACTGAGTTTGTGGCTACGTTCCTCGGTGCGGCAAACGTCATCGAGGGAACATGGCAGGACGGTCTGATCAGACTGGACAGCGGTCGATACCTGCCGGGGATTGGCATCGGCCCGCTCGAGCCGGAGGGTACGCGCGCCAAGGTCATTTTCCGGCTGGAGGATGTCGCACTGAGCTCTCCGGCGGTCTTTGGCGATTCACCGTATCCACTCGGCAGAGGAGCGGTCACTGAGGTCTCGTTTTCGGGGGCTACAGAATCTCTGACCGTGCGATTGGATGCGTCACCAGCGTCTAACAAGCTGTACCTGCAGAGAAGCGAGAGGCCGAGTGAAGGAGCTCCGCTTGTGATAAAGGCTCTGCGGACCAAGTGGGAGGCGCAGCGATTGCGGTTGTCGAGCGGTGATATGGTTTCGGTAGGGCTGAAGTCGTATAAGTTGCTGAAGGATTGATATACCGGCGCCGGACGGCGCCGGGCGGGCAGGGACAAGCCCTGCCCCTACAAGGGTTCCCGCGAGGTGCAGTATTGTCGAGGAAGATTGTAGGGGCAGGGCTTGTCCCTGCCCGCCCCGTGCCCGAAGGGCGCGGGTAATCTTGTGGCCGATCATCTCTCAATTTTGTAGAGGGAATCCCGCACCGCGTCGAGCCTGTAATTCTGCCTGATCATCTCCAGCCCGGCCGCTTCGCGACTGTGCTCGCGCATGCCCACCATCCATAGCTGAGGATCAAAATCGACATACACCGGGCGGCCTTCATCAAGATAGCTGTCGATCACCTGAGATAGACGCTCATCCGGCCACGCCGCTCCCGATGAAACCGTCTTCCAGTCAGGCCGTGCGTCCACGCCTTGATAGAGATTGACGAGCGGCGTTCTCGCTCCAACTATGAACACCGAATTGGCGGGAAACGAAGCAATCTTTTCAAAGTAATTCTTGGCCGCAATTGTAGCAGGCTCGCTGATCACGGACGAATTTTGAAGCACCAAGAATTCCAACTACGGAAATCAGAGCAAAGACAACCAGCACCCCATTCCGCCATCGCGGCCGGCGAGCCGTGAGCTCCGCAACTCCCCATCCCGCAACTCCAGCCAGCCCGGCAAGGCCCGTCAGCGGGTATCGAGGGTTGACTGGCAGATCCCAGTTCGCCAGCAGAACCAGGTCGGCGAGCAGCCCGAATGCGCCGATGATCAGAAGCGGTCTCAGGCTTCGAAATCGTGCCAGCGGTTTGAACGAGAGTGGCGCCACTACGGTCGCAATCGGCGAACAGGCCAATGCATAGGTCACCAGGAAGGCCGCATTCCTGATGGTTACGGGATGTACTTTAGCCTCCTGGCGGCTCAGGCGATACCAGTTGATAACGGCTACGATGTAGTAAGCCGGCCGGTAGAGCGACCAGAAGATGGCTCCAGAGACCGCAGACACGCAGGCGACCGCAAAAGCCACAAGCCCTGAAATCCACGTCCTTCCGAAATGCCAGGCGAGCAGCGGAATTGCCGGCAGGTAGAAAATCGCAAACTCGCGCATGTTGGCGCTCAAGCCGAAGAGCAGCGCCGAGACATAGAAACCGGGTGCGCTTCCTCGCTTGAGACTTCGAATCATCCACCAGAGGGACCAGCTGAACATGAGGAAGGCGGGAATCTCGCTCATCGCCCTGCCGCTGTAAATGATAAATAGCGGCGAAAGGGCCATGAGGAGCGCGCCACAAAGAGCAGCGAGCCTGCTCGCAGTCAGTTCTTTGTAGAGGAAGTAGAATCCTGCTACAGCCGGTCCGCTTTGCAGCATGACGCCGTAGCGAATGACCAGGTAAGCATGCTCCGGCCGCATGCCAAAGAGCCGGTGCGCCGTAAGCCAGAGACAGTGATTGTAGAAAAGAAAGAGGGCCCGTCCGACTCCAAGAGCCGAAGGCATGTTGGTTACGGCATACTTCGTGTAGTCGAAGCCATCCCAGTCTGAGATGAAGTGATCCTGAAAAACAATCGATAACGCCCATGTCATGAGCATGAGAGGTATCCAGATGCGGTAGTCCGCCAGCAGTTCTACCGGACGACTGGCCTCAAGCCAGGCCGCTCTTCGATTTGCTTCAGGTTGACCGGATTTTTCCAGACTGGGATCGCCGTCAGGCCTTGGGGGCATAGTATCCGCGCCGGTGACGGACGTGGAGGTCTTTGCGATTATTGACTCGCACTTCGATCTTGCGGAAGGTGCCATCCGAGTTGTCGTTTGCCGGCTCGTAGGCGAGCAGATACTGCTGGCGAAGATCTCTTTCGAGATCGGCAAAGGCGTGATCCAGATCCGCGTTGCTTTTCGGCACAAAGGCGCGACCGCCAGTCTGCTCGGTGAGCTTCTTGAGGACGCCATCGTTGATGCCGCCGAAGCCCGGATCGCCGATTCCGATCGCATAGATTACGACTTCAGCCTTGAGCGCTTCGTCAACCGCATCTCCGAGTTTGACGCGGCTCGTTGTGTCTTCGCCGTCAGTCAGCAGAATGATCGTCTTGCGCCCCGGTTCCCTCGCAAGCAGATCACTGCAGGCAGCAACGATTGAATCGTAAATAGAAGTGCCGTTCTGTCGCGAGCCCCCATTGATCGGCGGTGTAGCCCCGCCGTAGACGCTCGGAGGCGGACCGGCGATGAAGCTGACCTCCTCGAGCGCCCTTCTTAAACGGCTCGTATTCGAGGTCAGACCCTGCATGAGCGTGGCCTCGCCCTCAAACTTGATCACCGCCGCCGTGTCCTTGCCCGCCTTGATCACCGAATCGATGAAACGGCCACCGGCATCCTTGAGCTGCGGCAGCGTGTAGCGTTCGCTTCCGCTGACGTCGATCAGGATGGCCATGGTCAACGGGAGATCTGTCTCACGTTTGAATGTGAAGATATCCTGCTGCTTGCCGTCTTCGAGGATCGTGACATCCGTCTTGGTGAGATCGTTGATGTAGTGATTCTGTTTGTCGGTAACGCTGAAGAGCACGTTGACGAGCTGCGTTCCGACGCGGATCGTCTGGTCATCCTTCGGCTGCTGCTGACCCTGTGCGGGTTTCTTGTCCTGCTTCTTATCCTGCTTCTGCTTGCCCTGCCGCGCGCTGACGGGTGACGAAGGAATCGCCGCGACAATTGCCATGGCAGCTATTATTAGTGCCGCGACGATCCTCAAACGATTGTGGAATACCGACGTCATACTTCTCCTCGCCGGCCTCGCCTTCTACTTGCTGGCGCTGATCGAACGCGGAAGCGCGGTATAGCCCTTCTTTGTCCGGATCCTGAAATCCTTATATCCCGGGAGCTTTACTTCAATCTGGCGAAACTTGTTGTCCGGCTTTTCATTGGACGGTGCGTAGGCGATCAGGTACTGGCTTCGTAATTCCTTGGCGATTGCGGTGAAGCTTTTCTCGAGGTCGATCACCGAGCTGGTGAAGAACGCGCGGCCACCGGTCTCTTCGGCCATCCGCTTGATCTCCTTGTCCTCTTTTGCATCCACCATTCCGGCCTGGACTCCGAAGAAGCCGCCCTGCTTGGTGCTGATCAGATAGATGACTGTCTCCGAACGCTGGGCAATATCGATCGCCTGGTTAAGCGTCTTCTCGCTCGCCGTATCGTCGCCATCGGTAATGATAACCATCGCACGGCGCCGGCCCTGCGCCGACATCTTCTCTTCGCAGACCCGGTAGACGGCATCGTAAAAGCGCGTCTCGCCGCGAGCCTTTACGCCGTCGATCGCTTTTGAAAGAAGCTCCAGACGATTCGTGAAATCCTGATGGAGCTCGACCTGCGAATCGAAGGTCGCAAAGAGTGCCCGGTCTTTTCGCGTAGTCAGCATGGTCTGCAGGAATGAGACAGCCGCGTCCTGCTCGAACTTGAGCTTTGGTCTAACGCTGTTGGACGTATCCATGAGAATGGCGACATCCAGCGGCAGGTCGCTCTCCTGAACGAAAGACTCAATCCGTTGCTGGACTTTATCCTCGAAGATCTCAAAATCTGCCTGTTTGAGATTGGTGATAAAGTGTCCTGACTTGTCAACCACCGAGAGCGGCAGCCGGACGTTGATCGTCTCGCTGACAATGGTCTGAGGATCTTGCGGCTCGGCGCCCGGTTTCTGAGGCTGCTTCTGTGGCTGCTTCTGTGGCTGCTGGGCGTTGACGCCACAGATGGCTACGAGTGCCACGACCAGAACTGATGACGCAAGGCGCGGCCAGCCGGGATTGTTCATGCGGACTTCTACTCCTTCACGCGGGTCTTCCTCGAAATTATAGTATTCGGCGAGCCAGTTGTCGATTAGGCAAGAGTCGCGACATGTCGCCCAAGCCCTCCGCCGATGTTTACCCCCGTGGAACGAGATTCGCCCCATGGAGGTGCCGATGCGGAACAATTGAGAAACGGGCCTGACGACGAAATCATGGCCCTCCTATGGAGGGCGGAATCTATGCCCTGGTTTTCTAAAGGGCCTCCTACGGGGCCATGGGCGAATTCTGCTGACGGAAAAATGTCAACTCGAGTGCGGCGACTTGTCGCCGCTTTTGCTTTAGTTACTGCAGTATCTAAATCAAAAGCGGCGACAAGTCGCCGCACTCCATACTAATCCACTTATGTTCTTGTCATGGTTTGGGTGCAGCGGCCGGAGCCTGATCGGCGGCCTTTACCTCGGTACTCGAATAGGCGCTGCCTTCGCCGCGTGCCACAGTGCCCTTTGTCTTAGATTCCTTATAGAAAACCACACCCTCTTCAGTGATGTTGAAGTCCCGCGTCGCCGTTCCATCATTCTGACGATCGGCGTGAACTGTATACGTGTCCGGAGTGACGTCAGAGTCGGTGTAGATGTAGCCGTTGATCGGCTGGCCGCTGGCGTACTGCTTGTCGAGGATGCCGTCTGCGGCGAGCTCCTTGAGAGCCCCGAAGCGGCCCCTGTTCGACTGGTACTGCGTTTCCGCCTGATGAACAGTCTTGAGCGAGGAGATTGCCGCCGTCTCTCGTCCCTTGCGCAGGTATGAGAGGAGGTTCGGAATAGCTACCGCCGCCATGATGCCGATGATCGTGATCGCGATCAGAAGCTCAATCAGGGAGAAGCCGGCTTCCATCCGCCGGAGGAGTTGCTTGCGCTTCATATCTAGTAGGGCTCCTTGGAATGCAAACGTCTAATCAGTAACCGGGTTCCAATATACTATATGGGCTGCGGTCGCTTCTATCCCCGCCTATAGCTTCGGAGAGCCATGAAAAGGGTGAACAGTGAGACGCCGAGCCAGATGACTGCCCAGACGATCGGCGGAATCAATGTCATCCGGTACATATTGACGGCATCGCTCGGCCCGCTCGAATAGGCCGATACGAGGAACAGCGTCCTCAGGTCGTAAATTGCATTGAGACTGCATTGAACCGCCAGGAAACTGAGGAAGAAGTGCGCGACACGCGGCCGGGCGACGAGGGTTACGAAGATAAGGCTCGTGGCGATCGCTATTCCGGCGATCCAGCCGAAGATTCCACTTACAAAGAGTACCGTCAGGGCGAGAATCACCGCTGAGGTTGTCGCGAGAACGGGCTTTACGTGCTTTCCACGCTTGCAGAAGACTAGCAGCAGTGCGCCGTAAAGCGTGCTCGAGAGATAGCCCGCGCTGGCGACCAGCAATTGAGCACCGCCTCTGGAGTAGGTTTCGCCGCTCCCGTCCTGATGAATGACGATTCTTTCGACCGAGCCCAGGGTAAGTAGGGTAGCGAGGGCGTGCCCACCTTCGTGTATGAAGGTCACGAAGAGCCGAAACGGGTAGACGATGAATGAGAGATATGGAATGAACCAGAAGACGATTGAAATCGCCGAGGCAAGGATCAGAAATTTGAACGCGTCACGGTCTTTAGCCATGTAGTCCCATCATACGCAATTCGCCGAATTGTTGTTGCTTCTCAGAGAAATTGGAGCAGCCTGGGACGCACGCGTCCCGCGTGCTCCTATTTCTGGAGGCTGTCTAGCTGATTGAAGAGAAAGAGCACGCGGGACGCGTGCGGTCCCAGGGCGCCGCACTCGCCAAGGTCCCAGGCTTGGACCAGTCTGCTCCAATTCCCAGAATCTCCCATAACCCAGAACCTTTATCTTGACATTACAAAAGACTTACGGCAATCTGATAGTCTCTTTATCCGACATAGTCGTCCTTTCTTTCCAGCGCACGAATCGCATTTTTGAAGACCAGGGAGGAGATCGACAGGGAGAGAGCCATAAATCATCCCGCCGCCTCCACTTGGGGGCTTCCTTTCATGGTCCGCCGTCCAGGCGGAAGTGTGTCTACACGAGAATAGAGTGATTGGACGTGTTCTTACCATTGGTGCCGGGCCGGCTGGATTGACGGCGGCGTATGAGCTGACCCGCCTCGGAATCCCCGCTACTGTTCTCGAGGCCGACAACCAGGTCGGCGGCCTCTCGAGGACCGTCAACTACCGGGGGTACCGCTTCGACATAGGCGGACACCGCTTCTTCTCAAAGATTCCCCTGATCAATGATCTCTGGCAGGAGATACTTCAGCGAAGAATTCCTTCTGCGCCCGCGGCTCTCGCGAATCTACTACCGGGATCACTTCTTCGACTACCCGCTCAAGGCGTTCAATGCGCTCGCCGGACTCGGCCCCGTGGAAGCCTTGCTGATTGTGCTCAGCTATACCAAGGCTCGGCTCTGGCCGCATTCGGAGGAACGCAATCTCGAGCAGTGGGTTTCAAATCGCTTCGGCGAACGTCTCTACGAAATCTTCTTCAAGACCTACACTGAAAAAGTCTGGGGTATGCCATGCACCGAGATATCGGCTGACTGGGCGGCTCAGCGCATCAAGAACCTCTCGCTTCGCGAAGCGCTGCGCAGCGCGATCCTGGGAGATCAGCGCGGTCAGAACGATCAGGTAGTAACCTCACTGATTGAACAGTTCCGGTACCCGCGTCTCGGACCGGGCATGATGTGGGAGCGCTGCCGCGAACTGGTTGCTGAACGCGGTTGCGAAACCGTCGGAGGCTTTCGTGTAGAACGCATACGACATCGCGCTGGGCGCGTTGAGTGCATTCTCGGCAGGGATACGGAGGGCAAGCTGGTAGAGCTTACTGCCGACCACTACATTTCGACGATGCCGCTCCGTGACCTGATCAAGTCGCTCGATCCGGCTCCTCCCGAAGAGGTGCTGAAAGCGGCACATAATCTTCGCTACCGCGACTATCTCACGGTCGTTCTGATCGTTGATCGCGAGGCCGTCTTTCCCGACAACTGGATCTATATCCACGCACCCGAAGTCAAAATGGGCCGCGTTCAGAACTACAAAAACTGGAGTCCGGACATGGTTCCGGATCAGTCGCGGACCTCGCTTGGCCTCGAATACTTTCTCTGGAAGAACGACGATCAATGGAGCTGGGCTGATGAGCGTCTGATCGATCTCGGTGTACGGGAGGCGGCCCAGGTCGGATTGATTGATCCTCACGAAGTTGAGGACGGAACTGTTGTGCGAATGCCGAAGGCCTACCCGGTCTATGATCCGAACTACCAGGCGAGCCTCGCGACCATCTCCGTCGTATCTGGCGACGATCCGAAATCTGCAGACTATTGGCCGCAACGGGCTTCACCGCTACAACAATCAGGATCATTCGATGCTTACCGGCATCTACGCTGCGAGAAACATCGCCGGAGAGACGAACGATGTCTGGTCGGTCAATACGGAAATGGACTACCTCGAAACGGGGTCCACGTCCTCAGTTCAGGTTGGGATCTCAATTGGGTGATCGTCTGGTCCCTGTTCCCGCCGTGGCCGGCATCACACCGGATGCCCTGATCGAACAGGTCTTCGCGAAGCTCGACGCGATTGCTCTCGGAACGGCTGTCGGCTTAGTCAGCGGATTGGGTCTCTTCATCGCCTCGGCGTGGCTTCTGCTGAAGGGCGGACCGATCGTCGGACCAAATCTCTCTCTCCTGGGCCAGTATCTGATCGGATTTCAGATGACCTGGCCGGGGGCATTCATTGGACTGGTCGAGGCATCGCTATGGGGCTTTGTTATCGGTTACTCGATGGCCTTCTTCCGAAACTGGAGCCTCACGGCCTACGCGTGGCTACTCCGCCGCAGGGCCGAGGCTCGTGAAAGACGCGATCTGCTCGACCGGATCTGATCGTTCGAGGAGCTGACTATGGCTACAAGTAGTTTCCGGCCGGATGAAGTCAGCCGCGCCGTAGCCCGAATACAGGCCGGCGTGCTGGCTGTAGTCTGCGCCTTGCTGGGAGGCGCCGGCCTTTTTCTGATGACGATCTGGCTGGTAATCAAGGGAGGCCCGAATATGGGCCAGCACCTGCAACTGCTCGGCCAGTATTTCGTCGGCTACTCGGTGAGCTGGCGCGGCAGCTTTGTTGGCCTCTTTTACGGAGCGCTTACTGGCGGGATTATCGGTTGGAGCATCGGAAAGATTTACAATTCGATCGCCGCACTGCGGCACCGCCGGCCCGGAACCGAGTGACCAGTGACCAGGCACCATTCCTGTCGGTTATCGTCCCTACCCTGAATGCCGGTAATCAGCTCAAGTCCTGCCTCGAGGCGCTAGAGAAATCCGGCTACAGGGATTTCGAGGTCATCGTCGTTGACGACGGTTCGGATGAGTCCCCCGAAAGAGAGGTTGCGGCAAAGGGTTTCCGTTACCTTCGCGCCGCCGAGGTCGGACAGCCTAAAGGGCCAGCGCACGCTCGCAATCTTGGCGCCGGCATCGCGCGCGGTCGAATAGTGGTCTTTGTCGACTCTGATGTCTGCGTTCACGAAGAGACTCTTGGGCTCTTCGCAAAATCTTTCGAATCTGACAACGATCTGGCTGCGGTTGTCGGTTCGTATGATGAAGCGCCGGCCGAGACGAGTTTCCTCTCGCAGTACAAGAACCTTTCGCATCGCTACTACCATCAGATCAGCGGTGGAGAGGTAAACACCTTCTGGAGCGGCTGCGGAGCAATGCGCCGCGATATCTTTCAGAGTTTTGGTGGATTCGATGAGCAGCGCTATCGCCGTCCGGCAATTGAAGACATCGAGCTCGGCACCTGGGTGAGCGCTGCCGGCCACAAGATTGTGCTCGATCCGGCCATTTCGGCGAAACATCTCAAGCGCTGGACCCTCTGGAGCATCATCAAGACTGACGTCGTCGATCGCGGGATACCGTGGACCCGGCTCATGTGGCGAGCCGGCCGGCTTGCGAAGTCTCTCAACGTGACACCCGTTCAAAGACTGAGCGTTGTGGCAGCGTGCCTGATGCCACTCGCGATTGTCTTGTCGCTCCTTTGGCCTGCAGTCTGGGCGCTCAGCGGGGCACTCTTTCTGACAGTAACTCTGCTCAACCGAGACTACTACTCGTATCTTCGGCGACGAGGTGGTTTCTGGTTCTGCGTCCGCTGCATACCGCTTCACTGGCTCTATCTATGGTATTGCGCGTTTTGCGCAGGCTGGGGAACGCTGATTCACTTCTCGGGCGCAGGCTCGCCGCCCAAACGTAGCGAAGTGGCACAATAGGGGAATCATTTGCGATTTGGGCTGGTTGGGGCGGGAGCCATCGGGGAAGTTCGCGCCAGGGCACTCCGCAGGAATCACAAGCTCGTAGCAATTGCAGATATCGATTCCTCCCGCGCCGGCAGGGTGGCTCAGAGTACACACCAGTCCGACGCTAGTATCTATGATGACTTCAGGCGATTGATCGATGACCAGCGCGTAGAGGCTGTCATCGTCTCGACTCCTCCGTCAGATCATGAAACTGTCGCAAAGGCCGCACTCGAAGCGGGTAAGCACGTTCTCTGTGAGAAGCCGCTGGCGGCGAGCGTCGCCGTCTGCAGAGGCCTCGTGGAGACTGCCCGAGCGAGGGGCAGAGTTCTCGCGACCGGATTCAATCACCGCTATTTTCCGGCAGTTCAATTTGTAAAGGCAGCGATCGACGAGCAGAAGATCGGAGCTCTCGACCATGTGAGGGCTTTTGCCGGGCACACGGGTCTCTCGGAATTCAAGGCTCCGTGGATGTATGACCGCAAAGTCATGGGCGGCGGAGCCCTTATGGACAATGGCATACATCTCATCGATCTCACTCGCTATCTCCTGGGAGAGGTGGATGAGGTCTTTGGTGTGGCGACGAGTCGAGTGTGGCGGCTCGACGGCGTTGAGGACAACGGCTTCGCCTGGCTTCACTCAACTGAAGGGAGACACGCCACGCTGCAGGCGAGCTGGACCGAGTGGAAGGGCTACCGTTTCTACGTTGAAGCATACGGCGACCGCGGCATGGCGAGAGCCTACTACGCTCCAATGATGAGCGCGGCAGTCTATCTCGATGAACCGGGCGGACGGCGGCGTCGCTCATTCAGATCGTATCCCTGGAACATCCTTCGCGAGAAGGTGCGGGGCTGGCAGTCGACGGTCGAGAGGACGTTCGAAGCTGAGTTCAATGATTTCGAGAAGCTCTGCCGCGGCGAGAAGGGCCTGACGATTGCTGATGGAGTTGCCGGAATGCGGGCCGTCGAGATCGCGAACGCCGTCTATCGCAGCTCAACCGAACGCCGCATCGTGCGCGTCGATGAGCCGTTTTAGAGAGGCAATTTGGAGTGCGGCGACGCCGGTCGGGCAGAGGAGATAGCCACAAAAAAGCACAAAATGGCACAAAAGTAAAGATAAGGAGAATGCCGCCGGATCGTGTCTGCGAGCTTTTTGTGGCTATGGGCTATGTTCTCTGCCCGTCCAGGTCGCCGCACTCCAAATTGCTCCTTGATAGTACTGGCGGATGAAACCTAACCCACAGATCGGGTCACACGAATACTTTCAGCGACTCTACGATGTCGAAGAGAAACACTGGTGGTCGCGTGGTATGCGTGAAATCGCCGGCAGCCTCGTCGAATCCTCAAGCGAAGCCTCGATCGGCCTGTCGGTGCTCGATGCCGGCTGCGGCACCGGAATTAATCTCGGGTGGCTGCGCCGCTATCGGCCGGGTCGCCTCGTAGGCATCGACATTTCAGTTCCGGCGCTCGAATTCTGTTTAAGAAGGGGCGAGCGATCGCTGCTCCAGTCTTCTGTTCTTGCCTTGCCGTTCCGCGACAGGGCATTCGACCTCGTCGTCTGCAATGACGTTCTTCAGCACCTCCCGGCCGGCGGGGGTGAAACGACGGCGCTCAAAGAGCTCTACCGCGTGCTCAAGGACGGTGGCTACCTGCTGATCAGAACAAACTCGAAAGCAGGATCGGGTGATGGTCAAACCGACGCAGATTACCGAAAATATGAGATCAGGGGACTATCTCAGCTTGTCTCCGGTACAGGCTTCGAGATAGTTCGAGCGACGCATGCAAACGCCCTTATGTCCCTGGTCACATTCGCCAGGGATCGCCTGCAGCCCGGTCGCAGTACTCATACGCACAATGGTTCGCACACGGCGAACCCCGGGCTTTCAATCAAACTACTTCCCGGCTACCTGCAGTGGCTCAACAGTTGGTTGAGCTGGCTCATGAAATGCGAAGCACGCATACTCTCGCGCCCGGGGAAGAGCATCGGCTTCGGCCAGACGATCTTCTTCCTCGCGCGAAGACCGAGAGCTTGAGAATCGGACGCCCGAAGGTCCTTGTCCTCTCGCGGAGCTATCCCAATCAGGAGACCCCGCTCCTTGGAATCTGGACCGAAGCTCTCATGCGACGTCTTGCGGACCGGTGCGATCTCAAAGTTGTTGCTCCGGTGCCTTACTGCCCGCCGCTGCCGGGACTGAGCCGGTATACGCGCTTCCGGCGCGTGCCCGTCGAAGAGCGAAGAAATGGAATTGAGGTACTACACCCACGCTTCCTCACCGGACCGGGCTATTCGCTTCACAATTTCGAGGACGGCAACTATCGCCGCGGCGTGAGCAACCTCGTCCGGAGCCTGCGCAAGGATTTCGACTTCAATCTCATCCACGCTCATTTCAGTTTTCCTGACGGTGTCGTTGCTGCGGCCCTTGCCCGGGACCATAGTGTGCCATTTGTAATCACGGAGCATGCGCCATGGGTGCCGTGGATGGAGAACTATCCGCGTGTCAGGCGCCGTGCTGTTCAAGCGGCTCATGAGAGCGCGTTTCAAATTGCCGTCAGCAACTATGCGAGAGACACCATTGCTCAGTTCACAGGCCTGTCAGACCGCCTTGTAGTCCTTCCCAACGGCGTCGACACGGAAGTCTTCTCGCGCGATGACGGAACCACTCGCAAGGCTGATCAGATTCTCTTCGTCGGCTTTCTGCGCCGAGTGAAGGGTGTCGATCTGTTGCTGAAGGCGATGCGCAAGGCGATCGATCGCAAGCCATCGCTGCGCCTGGTGATCGTTGGTGGCGGCTTCTACGAGAGCTACCGGCGGCAGGAGGAGGAATTGCGCGGGCTGGCATCGGAGCTTGGTCTTGATGCCAATGTCGAGTTTGTGGGAATGAAGCCGCCGAGTGAGGTGGCCAGTTTCATGCGGGAGAGCTCGTTGCTGGTACTGCCCAGCCGCTCCGAGACTTTTGGCGCCGTACTCATAGAGGCGATGGCCTGTGGCACTCCAGTGCTCGCAACGCGGTGCGGTGGTCCCGAAGAGATCGTCAATGATGAAGTCGGGCGGCTGGTGCCAAAAGAGGACGTCGAGGCACTGGCCACGGCGATCCTTGAGATGACCAGCGAGAGCAATCGCTACGATTCGGGGCTTCTGCGGCGCTATGCAGTCGAGAACTTCAGCTGGGAGAAGATCGCTGATCGAACCGTCGATCTCTACCAGCGCGCACTTGCGGGCCAGGTAGAGGGATGAACCTGGTCGTCAACGGGCTCCGCCTGACAGGCCGCCGTTACGGTGTCGGCCGCTACCTCGAATACGTCCTGCGCGGGTGGCAAGACATTCCTCACCCGTTTGACAGAATCCTGGTCTGCGTGCCGGGAAAGCCTGACGGCGTGGCGCTGACTCTGCCGGCATCAGCCGAACTGAGGATTGTCGGAGAGAGGCATTCGGGCACGTACTGGGAACAGGTGACACTTCCTGCTCAGCGTCAGAATGGCGATCTTCTCTTCTGTCCGAGTTACGTGGTCCCGCTCGCGTCGCGAGGCAGGACCGTGCTCACCCATCATGGTTCCTATGAAGCGGTGCCGGATGCATTTCCGCTGGTTCAGCGCACGCGCAGCCGGCTGATATACCAGCTGAGCGCAAGAAAGGCCGATTTGGTGATCACGGTCTCGGAGTCTTCCAAGGCGGACATTGTCAGGTTCTATGGCGTCAGCCCAGCGAAGATCCGGGTCATTCCCAATGGCGTCGATGCAGCCTTTCACCGGCTCGATGACGCCGAGGACGCACGAAAGACCCGGCTCAGATACGTCAATGGCGAGCGTCCTTACGTGCTCTTCGTCGGCAAAGTCACCAGACGGCGGAACATTCCAAACCTCATCGAGGCCTTCGCGCTGCTGAGAAGCGAACGCCGGCTCGAACATGCACTGCTGATCGTTGGATCGGACACGGCGGAGTTGAACGTCCGGCAGATGGCACGGGACTCCGGTGTGCAGGATGACGTCTTTCACTGCGATTACGCGACTCACGAAGAGCTCGTGCATATATACAATGCAGCAGATGTCTTCATCTATCCGTCGTCTTATGAAGGCTTCGGTATGCCGGTACTTGAGGCGATGGCATCAGGCACGCCGACCATCACGCTCAGCAACACAGCTTTTCTGGAATTTGCTCAGGGTGCAGCCCATTTCGCAAGTGACGCTTCGATAGACGTGTTGCGGCGTGCGCTCGAAGAGGTGCTTTTTTCGAAGGAGCTTCAGACGAAATTGAGCATTGCCGGACTGGAGCGGTCGCGTGGTTACGGCTGGGATAGGGTTGCGCGACAGACGATGGATGTCCTGACGGAGGTTGCAGGTTGGCCGTAGGCGAGGCTTTCGATCCGAGGGTCTCGATCATCGTTCCCGTCTACAACGGTGAGTCATACCTGCGCGAAAGTCTCGACTCGATTCTTGCCCAGACCTATCCGCGAATCGAGGTAATAGTTCTGGACGATGCTTCGGCCGATCGGACTGGCGAGATCGCAGCCGAGTATGGATCGAAGATTCAGTTGCATCATCAGCCGGTGAACAAGGGAATCTACGCGAACGCCAATGACGGAATCACGCTCGCTCGTGGAGAATACATTGGCGTCTTTCATGCGGACGACGTCTATCTTCCGACGATAGTCGAGAAGCAGGTCGAGTTTCTGGATGGGAATCCCGATATCGCGGCTGTCTTTGCCCAGGACATTTTCACCGATCAGGACGGCCGCGATTACGGTCGCCTCGAGTTGCCCGCGGAGCTGAAGACCGAACGGCCGCTGGATTTTCGGACGATTATCAACGCGCTGTTGACTCATCGGAATCACTTTCTACGCTGCCCGGGAGCAATGGTGCGAGCGAGCGCGTATCGCGAGCTGGGTGGGTACCGCCAGGAGCAGTTTCGCAATACTTCCGATCTCGAGATGTGGCTTCGGATTGTGTCGAAGTATCCGATAGCAATTCTTGCTGGGCACCTCTTTCGTTACCGGCACACTAAGGACGCATCTTCCAGTCGATATCACCGCCTCAGGACAGACGCTGAGCGATATTTCAGGATTATGGATCTGTATCTTGATCAGGGAGGCCGCGAGGTTGCCACGACCGAAGCGCTCGCCGCATACGAGGCTCACAGGGCGGAGGACCAGCTCCGGAGGTCAATCAATCACTACATTCTTGGGCAGAGTGCGGAGGCGAAGATGCTGATGCGTGAGCTAAGGCTGCGCGCGCTGTTGGGCAGTCGCCACGTGCAGCGAGGAAGGCTGTTCCTGCTTTATGCAGGAATGGAGGTGTTGACTCGCCTGCCCCGGGTGGATTGGGTTGCGAATAGCTTTTATGACCATTGGTATTGAGCAATTTCGCATCCAAAGGGCGGCCGAAAATAGCCCAGGAGCGAAGCCCTGGGTGGATAATCGCGGGCGAGCGGCAACGCCCCAAAGGGCGCAATGTTGGCCCGATGGGCCTTGACACGTCCATTGTTGGCCATCCTACTCCAGGCGCTTCTCCCTGCGACTATTCCAGGGCTGCGCTTCGCCGCCCCTGGCTCCGTCTCGCATCCCTTGCGGGATGCTGAATAAGGCAATTAGCAGAATGTGCGGAATTGTAGGGGCTCTCTCAACAAAGCCGGTTGATCCCAACCGCGTAGCCGAGATGCGCGACATCATTGCTCACCGGGGCCCGGATCACGCCGGATTATGGCAAGCGCGTGACGGTCGCATCTGCCTCGGTCACCGGCGACTCGCGATCATCGACCTCTCTCCCGAGGCCAACCAGCCTTTCACCTCGGATGACGGTCGATTTGTCATCACCTTCAACGGTGAGATCTATAACTTCCAGACTCTCCGCAAAGACCTGGAAGCGCTCGGAGAGGTCTTCCGCACGGAGTCGGACACTGAAGTGCTGCTGGCCGCCTACCGCGTCTGGCGCGAGAACTGTCTCTCCCGTTTGTCGGGGATGTTCGCCTTTGCAATCTGGGACGCTAAAGAGCATCGACTCTTCTGTGCGCGCGACCGAGCCGGAGAGAAACCTTTCTACTACGCACTCATCGGCGACACGTTTCTATTTGCATCTGAGCTCAAGGCGCTCGCTCATTGGCCCGATTTCGAGCGAAAGCTCGACTACACCGCCCTCGCCGATTATCTGACTTTTGGTTTCGTGCCCGATCCGAAGAGCATCTGGCAGTCGGCGAAAAAGCTTCCACCGGCCCACTGGTTGTCATGCTCGTTAACGCCAAACGCGCGAGGTCCTCAGATAAGCGGGCCATTCAGCTACTGGGACTTTGAGTTCAGGCCTGAAGAATCGATCAACACCTGGGGAGAACAGATTCGTGAGGCTCTCGAACGAGCAGCAGGAGAGATGGCCATTGCGGATGTGCCGCTGGGAGCGTTTCTCAGCGGTGGGATCGATTCCTCTTCGGTGACCGCCGCCTTGAGCCGCGCCGGCAACAGAGTCAAAAGCTTCACTATAGGGTTTGATGAGCCCGAATACGACGAGCGTCAGTGGGCTCGAGAAGTCGCCGATCTATATCATACGGAGCATCTCGAGAGAACTGTGGTAGCAGATGACATTGCACCGGTTATGGATAAGCTCGTCTGGCACTATGACGAACCGTTCAACGATTATTCGTATCTTCCGACCTTCTACCTCTGTCGCGAAGCCCGGAAGCAGATCACAGTGGCTCTTTCGGGAGATGGCGGCGACGAACTCTTTGCCGGCTATGTGAAATACCAGCGGCTTGCTCTCCGTGAAGGTGTGCGGCGCATTCTTCCGCGACCTGCAATCAAGCTGGCGGCGGTTGGCGCGGCCTCGGTGCTTCCTCAAGAGAGTCCGCTGCGTCGAACCTTCTTCCAGCATAGCTCTGACGATCTGAGTATGGCGGCGGACATGCTGTCGACCGGCTTTCGAGCCTCCGAGCTGATCGCTGTATCGCGAGGGCCACTGGCCAGCGAATTGCGGCATTATCTCCCAGTCGAAACATTGCGCCCTTTAATCGAGCGGGCTCGGCCTCGTGAGGTGGGCATGCTCAATACGATGCGGTACCTTGACCTCAAGCTGACACTCGCCGGCGACATCCTGGTGAAAGTTGACCGAGCAAGCATGGCTGTATCTCTTGAAGTGCGGCCCGTCTATCTGCATCGTGACATGCTTACGTTGGCGGCCAGGATTCCTCCGGCGGAATTGGCGGACAGGACGGCTACCAAGAAGGCCTTAAAGAATGCATTGGAGCCGTGGCTGCCGCCTTCGATCCTTAACCGGCCCAAGATGGGATTTGCGATGCCGCTGAGAAAGTGGACCGGCAACGGATTCATGACCACGGGAAGAGTCGATAATCTGATTGATTCATCGGCGGTCGAAAAGATGGTTCACGGAGGAGCCGACCGGACAGCGGTCTCGCACAGCCTCTTCTTTCTGGAGCGCTGGCTCGCAAGGTGGTCGTAGATGAGGCGAGCAATCAACACCGCGGTTCGTCTCTTCGCGGAGAGCTTTGCGCCTCCCGGTCCCGTAGTCGAGATTGGCTCGCTCTACCTTCCGGGCTACGAGAGGCTTTGTGATCTGAGAGGCTATTTTCCGGGGCGCGATTATCTTGGCTGCGATATCCGGGAAGGGCTTGGAGTTGACCGGCACGAAGACGCATGTGCCCTCAGTTTTGCAGATCAATCGATCGGGACAATCCTGCTCTGCGAACTTCTCGAGCATCTTCCTGATCCACAGCGCGCGATTGACGAAGCAAAGCGGGTACTTCGGCCGGATGGACTGCTCGCTGTAAGCGTACCATTCGCGTTGCGTCTTCACGGGCTGCCTCGGGACTACTGGCGATTCACGGCAAGCGGAGTTTCGGTCCTGCTGTCGCGATTTCCAGCCCGGACTATTTGCGCCGTTGGCCCACGTCTCAAGCCGGCCTTTGTCTTTGGTGTCGCTGCAAAGACGGATTCGACTGAGTTCGCAGCGGCGAGGACTCGATTCGAGGCTCGAATCGGAGAGCAATTTGCGCAATCTCGCGTGCGTGGATATACGAGCATTCTCAAGGAGCGCGGGCGGGATTTCTTTGGCGGCTTACTCGGCCGGGCTGAGCTCGGTGTAGCGTTCCTCGAGGATCATTCAGGACACAGGGGAGGGAGATGGCAAGCTGGGCTAATACAAGAGTGCTTGTAACCGGAGGGGCGTCGTTCATCGGCAGTCATCTCGTGGATCGCCTTGTTAGTCTTGGCGCCACGGTTCGAGTTGCAGATGACCTGTCGAGCGGAAGACTGGAGAATCTTGAGGGCTGTCGCGATCGGATTGAAGTGCTCGAGGGTGATCTGCGAGATCGCGACTTTGCGAGACGTGCGGTCGACAACGTCGAGATGATCTTTCATCTCGCGGCTTGTCATGGGGGCCGCGGCTTCATTGACACTCATCCGGCTGAATGCGCCTCCAATATGGTGCTCGACGGAATAGTTTTTGACGAAGCTCGGCGCGCAGGGACAGAGCGTGTATGTTTCGCAAGCTCGGCGTGTGTCTATCCCGTGCAGCTCCAGATAAAACCGGAAGACGGGAAGACGTTACTTCTCAGGGAGGAGTATGCGGATCCCTTCAAGACCGGATGCGCCGCCGCCGACGGCGAGTACGGCTGGGCGAAGCTCATGGGCGAGATGGCGCTCAAAGCGCACTGGAAGCAGCATGGCATGAAGTCGGTATGTTGCAGGCTCTTTACCGCCTACGGTGAGCGTGAGAATGAGACACACGCGGTGATTGCACTGATCGCCAAAGCGTTCATTCGTATGGATCCCTACGAGATCTGGGGAGACGGGCAGCAGGACCGCAACTTTACCTACGTCGGAGATATTGTTGATGGGATGATCCGTGCTTCTGAGCGAATCGATGACGCCTCGGCTGTGAATATCGGCACGAATGAGCACATCAGAATTATCGATGCTGTGAGGATGATCTTCGATGAGATGGACTTCCAGCCGGAGCGCTTCGCATTCGATACGACGAAGCCGGTGGGTGTCTACAGCCGGGCAGCGGACTTGACGCGAACAAGAAGTCTTCTTGATTGGGAGCCTCAGACGAGCTTTGCGGAGGGTTTGCGGCGGACGATCGAGTGGTACCAGTTGGCACGCCAGCTCGGAGATGTGAAGGCTCGCCTTTCAACGCTATTGACGGAAAGGTAGCCACGAAAGACACAAAGGGAAGTCGCATGGTGACTGGCCCTCTATAGGGAGGGCTCATCCGAAGGGATGCTTGATAGGTAGACCGGCAAGCGAAGCGCAGCCCTGGAAGTCGCACGAAAAGAGACCGCGTCCTAAAACGCCAGACCCGACAGCTGGTCGATCGCGAGCGGTCTTGCGCCCCTTCAGAGCCTGTCGGAAAATATCATATAGCCCACCCAGGGGAGCAATTTGGAGTGCGGCGACTTGTCGCCGCTTTAAGTTATCTATTGCAGAACCTATCGGAAATAGGGTTTCTAAGCTCCAATACAGCAGCAGGTAACTAAAAGCGGCGACAAGTCGCCGCACTCCAAATTGCTTCCTTGAATAGACCCGACTATGTTTTTCCGACAGGCTCTTCATGGCACGGGATTCAGGAACGTAGGATCGGAGAGCATTGTTAGATAATCCAGTTTCTCTCTATATCGATCCGCCGTCGCCGGCGTTGCTGAACGATCAGCTCTTCAACCTCGATAACTGCCAGCTCAACGGCGATCACTACCTCGCACCTTATGTCAGCATGCGAGACCAGCTCATGCGGGAGGGTGTGACCGTTCACACTGTCGATCGCCTGTCGGAGAAGTCCCCCAACGGCCGCAATCTCTACGTTTCGATCGGCAACCTCTCGCATTACCGGGCCCTCGCGGGCCGGTCCGATGTGATCCTGAGTGCCTGTCTTGCAGTTGAATGCCCAGTCGTCGATCCTTCTCTTTACCGCGGCCTCAAGGATGCCCAGCGCTACTTCAAAAGAGTTCTGACGTGGAGCGATGGCGAGGCGCTCGAGCCTTTCGTTGGCGGGCCTCTGAAGTGCGAGCGGTTTCACTGGCCGCAATCGTTCGATGATGTGCACGAAGATATCTGGCGCCGCTCGGATCGGAAATTCCTGGTCATGATGAATGCCAACAAGATCGCGCATGGCCCGGGCGAGCTCTACTCCGAACGGCTTCGCGCCGTCGAGTTCTTCAGCCGTACGCAGGATATCGATCTCTATGGTGTAGGTTGGGATGGCCCATCAATCAATGTCTCGAGCAGCATCCTGCCTGCGACGTTGAGAGGAATCGTGCATGAGACGCGGCGTCGATGGCAACGCATTCGTCCAGACCCGCTGCTCGTCGCGGCAAAAAGTGTCTGGCGCGGGCCAGCGAAGTCAAAGTCTGAGACGCTCGGTCAGTACAAGTTCGCCACTTTGTTTCGAGAATTCGATACTCAAAGGCTGGGTGACGGAAAAGATATTCGACTGTCTGTTCACGGGTACGATCCCTGTCTACCTCGGTGCGCCTGAAATCACGAGCCACGTTCCGGCCGACTGCTTCATCGACATGAGAAGATTCTCCGGTTATGACGAGCTGCGGAAGTATCTCCGATCGCTCGACGAGCAGGAGATATCGAAGTTCAAGCGAAATGCGCGGGACTACCTGCAATCGGATCAGTTCAGGCCCTTCAGCAAGAGCGCGTTCGTCGATCTCTTCAGAAGAATCGTCGCGGAGGATACGGGAGCCAGCATGGAGAATAGAGCGTGAAGAGATCTGCGAGCGGGGATCTGCTCGAATTTCTGCATCGCTGGGGCGGGAGGCTGGGCCTGCTCAAACCGAGCACCGCCACGGTCCAGTCGATGGCCAATCACATCTTCTTTCTCCAGCTCATGGAGAAGACGAACAACTTTACCAACACGCGCTGGCTGGGACGCGAGATCAGGCAGAACGTTCTCGATCTCTGGGTCATTCAGGAGACCATTTCCGACCTGCGTCCGGAGCTCCTTATCGAAACCGGAACGCATGAAGGCGGCTCAGCACTCTTCTACGCGAATCTCTTCGATCTTCTCGGCTCTGGCCGCGTGATTACCGTAGATGTGGAGAAGAACCACGACTTCACGCACCCGAGAATCGAATTCCTGACAGGCTCGTCCGTAGACCCGAAGGTCACCCGGCGCATTGAAGAGGCGGTATCGTCCGCATCAGGACACGTCATGGTGATTCTCGACAGCGACCATCACGAAGCGCACGTGCGCGCAGAGCTCGAGGCCTATGCGCCATTGATTACGCCTTCCAGCTATCTGCTGGTTCAGGATGGCATCATTGACACGATGCCGATCCTTCGGAAACGCCACGAACCGGGACCGCTGCCCGCGATCAGAGACTTCTTGAAAAGGCATTCCGAGTTTGAGGTTGATTTTGAGAAGTGCCGCAAGTTTCTGGTCACACACCACCCGGAAGGCTGGTTGAAGAAGAAGGAGACCGGCGGTGTGGCGAGGTCTCCCGCTTGATGTCTCGATCTTGATGTTCAGAGCATTCCTCACCATCGGCACACTCCAGGCTTTCGCTATTCTTATAGGGGTCGCCCGCGCAAAGCTGCTTGCAGTCATGCTGGGCCCTGAGGGGGTTGGCGTGATCAGCACGGTGGACCAGGTAGTGCAGTCGGCTGCCTACTTTACTGTCCTGAGCCTGCCATTCGCCGCACTGAAGTTCCTTTCGCGGGCTCACAGCGAAGGCGAAGAGTCCTTTCGGAAGACCTACGCCAGCTTTCTCAAGGCGATGCTTCTGCTGGCCACGGTCGGAACCGCGATCGCCTGTGCGGTGGCCGTGTCTGGAGGCCGCCTGCTCCGGCCACAGGCGCAGCAATATCACGGGCTCGTGATCATCGCCCTGCTTGCCATTCCCGCGACGGTGCTTGGCGGCTTCTTCGCCAATGCTCTGGCGGCGGCCCGGAGATTCAGAGCTTCATCGTCATTGACCGTCATTACGGCAGGCGTCCTGCTCGTGAGCACAATTGTGGGCTTGAAGCTGGGAGGCATTCCCGGCCAGTACATTGCCAATGTAGTCGCCGGGCTCGCCGTAATAATTGGTACGCTGATCTACCTGAAGCAGCGTCTCGGTATGAAGGCATACGACAGATCAGCGAGCATCTGGAAGGAACTTCGTGAGAGTCCCGACATCATTACCTTTGCCGGCGTAATGTTTGTCGCGACTTCGAGCTACTCGCTAGCCTTTCTAGTCGCGCGATACTCGATACTCAGCAGATATGGTGAAGCCGAAGCCGGCCTTCTGCAGTCCGCTTTGGCAATCGGCCTCGCACTCAGCCAGGTGCTCAATCCGGTAAACGGCCTCTACCTGACTCCGATCATGAATCGGAGGCTTGAGCCCGCCGAGAAGTTCCGTTCAGCCTTCGAGTTCCAGCGTAGCCTCGTCGTGATCATGAGTCTTGCCAGTCTGCCCGTAGTCCTGTTCCCACAGGTTGTTCTGGCAATACTCTACTCATCGAGATTTGCGACGGCGGCCCAGTTCGTCTTTCTTTTCATGGTGTGGCAGTACCTATACCAGCTGGCAGGCATCAATCAGGCGCTGCTGATCGGGCTGGATGATCTCCGAGTCTACGTCGGGCTGACCTTGATTGGGTACCTCTCGATGGCTGTAGTTGCCTGGCTGACCGCTCCGAGCCTCGGTATCACGGGAGTGGCGCTCGCATTCATCATTTCGAGCGGACTAATCCTCATTCTTTCAACTCTGCGGCTAAAACTGAGGTACGGCTACAGCCCGCCTGGCGGCGTGAATCTGCTTACTGCCTATGGCCTCGCATTGACACTCGTTGCGGGAATCCTGGCGCGTGATCACGCTCATTGGACAGCGCTACTTGTGGCAGGCAGGGTGGCACTCTACCTGCTTTTTGCCGGCAGCCTTCTCTTTTTTCTTACACGTGCAGAGCGGAGCGCCCTGACCAGTCTCTGGGGAAGAGTGAGATTCGAGCGTCAATGAAGAGACTTGCAATCATCGGTCTCGGTGCGGCGACTCGACAGATTCACCTTCCAGCCTATTCGCAGCTGAGCGGGCGGGTAACTCTTGTCGGTGGCTGCGATACCGACGTCACAGCACGAAGCCTGCTTCAGAAAGAGAGCAGCGTTCCCGTTTTTGACCGGCCGCTCGAGATGATTGCGGCGACGCGCCCTGAGATTGTCGCCGTCTGTACGCCCCCCGCATTTCACGAAGAGCACTCCTTGATGGCTCTCGAAGCTGGGTGCCACGTCTTCTGCGAAAAGCCATTCACAGACAACCTGGCCGAGGCAGACACCGTTATTCAAGCGGCCGACGACGCTCGCCGCTTCGTTGTCATCAACAACCAGTTTCCTTTGATGCGCATCTACCAGGCGGCGAAGGCAATGATTGGCACCGCAGAATTCGGCAGACTGCTCTTCATCCAGGCATTCCAGACTGTCAGACCCACAGCAATCACCGAGGCCGGCTGGAGAGGAGAGATGGCGCGCCGGGTCTGTTTTGAATTCGGCGTGCATGTATTCGAACTGGTGCGGTTCTTCTTCGACCGGGAGCCGGCGCGGGTCTTCGCCCACATGCCTCGAATCAGGCCTCAATCGAAGTCTGACGATCTCAGCGTCATCTCGCTGGAATTTGATGACGGGAGGGCAGCGAGCATTATTCTCAACCGTATCGGAAAGGGTCCGGACAGGTATCTCGAGCTGACGCTCGATGGCGAGGAGGCATCCATTCATACGAGTATCGGGGGCGTTGCAAGCATCGAACTTGGACTGAATACACGAGCCCGCAAGCCTTTTGCAAAGGTGCGCCTTGCGAAAGGCGGCCTGGCGACGTGGCAGAAGGGCAATCAATCTCGCATCATTGCGCGGGAGGGTATCAATCCCTTTGCCGCCGCCACGGCCGTACACCTCGGTGCCCTGATCGATGCTGTCGAGAGTGGCAAAGAGCCTGCCGGTTCGGCGCGTGATAATCGCAAGACGCTAGCTCTCGCGCTTGCAGCCTACGAATCGGCAGAGAAGAGCCGCTGGGTCGATGTCGTCTGATGATTGAATTTGATGATTGAATTCCGCTGTCCCGGATGTCACGGACCCCTGATTGAGGATAGGGACAAATATCAGTGTGGTTCGTGTGCGTTGGACTTCCCAGTCAGGTTCGGTGTTCCCGACTTTCGCATCGATCGTCCAGAGGATGCCGTTGAGCTCGAGGAGGCGGCACGCCTTGCGGAAGCGGCTCGAGATGCTGATGGCGAGACTCTTATCGCCCAGACTCTTATCGAAATGATGTTTCGTGACGGCAAGCACTCGGAGGAACTGATCAACCGGCGTGTCAGGGGAGTGCTCGCGCTTGCAGAGAAGGGCGAGGAGAATCTTGCCGAGATCGCCTCGCTGAGCCTCGATCGCGAGCCTTTGAGCCGGCGGTCCGTCCTCGAAATCGGCTGCGGCGCGGGTGGCTCGTTGATCGCAGCACACGCTCATTGCCGCGAGGTTGCCGGGATAGACATCGCACTACCCTGGCTGGTCATTGCAAAAGCTCGCCTCGAAAGGGAGGGCCTCGACACGCCGATCGCCTGTGCGGCTGCTGAACACCTGCCGTTTTCGTCGGCCCACTTCGACCTGATTCTTGCCCAGGATGTGATTGAACACGTCGACGATCCCGACGCGACATTGCGCGAGAGCCGCCGGGTGCTGCGCGAGGATGGCATTCTATTTCTCTCGACACCCAATCGCTTCAGTCTCACGCCTGAACCGCACGTTCGAGTCTGGGGAGTTGGATTGTTGCCGCGCAGGTTCATGCGAACGTACGTCCGGCTGGCAAACGGAATGTCATACGACCATGTCTGGCCGCTCTCATTTCGGGATATAAAACGACTGCTGAAGCGTAACGGGCTCAGTGACCATCGAGTTCTGCTGCCCGCGGTCCCACGCAATGACGCCGCATCCTTCTCAACTTTGCAGCGTATTCAAAAGGCGATCTACGACGTTGGCCGTCGTACGCCCGGACTCCGCTCACTTCTCTATCTCGTGGGCCCGTTTTTTCACGTCCTCTGTTTCGTGGGCGATCGGCGGAGCTCGAAACAGAACGCATGAAGACGCCTGGCCCGATTCGCGTGTGCGTCATCGGAGCCGGCCTCATGGGCCGTTGGCATGCAGCGGAGGCAGCGCGGGCAGGCGCGAGAGTCGTGGCAATCGTCGATTCCGATCTCGAGCGCGCGAGAAGGCTCGGACCTGGTGTCGAATGCCATGCCTCAGTCGAGGCTTTCCTGAATCGGTCACCCGAGGTAGATGCTGCTCACGTATGCACGCCGCTGGAGACACATGTAGCGATCGCTGAAGAGCTCATCGAGCGGCGAATTCACGCGCTTATTGAGAAGCCGTTGACTGACTCGGCTGCTGGGGCGGAGGCTCTCATCGGCCGCGCTGCTGAAGCCGGGACGATCGTCTGCCCGGTACACCAGTTCCTCTTTCAACGAGGCGTGCTCGAAGCTCGCCAGGCCATCCCGAAGCTCGGGAGAATCGTCGAGATGAATGCCGTCTTCCACTCTGCCGGCGGAGAGGGCAGGCCCGAAAGTCGGTTGGACGATATAGTGGCCGAGATACTTCCGCATCCACTCTCGCTCCTCCAGGGGTTCCTCAATGGCGGATTGGATTCAGCCGCGTGGACCACGTCGCGTCCGGCAGCGGGTGAGCTTCGCGCGTTGGGAGCGAGCTCTGAGACGGCCCTCTCGATTGTCATCAGTATGAGCAGCCGCCCTCCTGTCTGCGCGTTCGAAATCAAGGGATCGGCAGGCACGCTGCGGCTTGATCTGTTTCATGGATTCTCAATACTCGAAACAGGCTCCAGCTCTCGTGCAAGCAAGATTGGTCAGCCGTTCAAGCAGTCACTTTCGACGCTTGCCGCGGCTGCCTCAAATCTCGGGCGACGAGCTGTCAGCGGAGAGACGGCATATCCGGGACTTCGGCGCCTGGTGCGGCTTTTTTACAAATCCATAAGGAATGGATTGGAGTCGCCAATCCCGGTTGGCGACGTGATTGCGGTCGCTCGCGCGAGGGACCTGCTACTGGCTCGAGACCAGCGAGCGCAATAGGAGGAATGCATGATTCATCCCGGCCACGCTTGTCGGTCGTCGTCGGCGCCGTAGATGCTCCGGGGATCGAAAAGGCAATCACTGATTGTTTGGCAGCCATTGATGCACAGCTCGATTCGGCGACCGTCGAAGTCATTTTCGTGATCAATTCAGATGGGCTCTGTGCCGCGGAGGTGCGACGGCGCTTTCCTCGAATGCAGGTCCTCATAGTCCCGAGTGCGCGCTTCGTTCCGGATCTTTGGGAGCGAGGCATCGAAGAGAGCCACGGTGAGATTGTCGCCATTACCGCGGCCGGGTTTCTCCCACGCAAGGACTGGATAGAGCAGATCAAGGCCGCCCACAGGTCGGCTGCGGCCGCAACAGGCGGCGCTATTGAGAAGCTCGAGCCCGCAAGTCTTCTGGCCTGGGCTGTCTACTTCTGCCGCTACAGCCAGTTCATGCTTCCGCTTGCGAGGGGGCCGGCCGTTGAGATCGCGGGAGAGAATGCTTCGTACGAGAGGTCTGCACTTGATGCCTGCCGGGCCTCCTGGCGAAACGGCTTCTGGGAGCCGACTGTTCACGCCGAGATCAGGAAGCAAGGCGGCCATCTTTCGATTGATCCGGGCATTGTCGTCGACTACTCGTCGACCTTCGGCTTTGGCGCCTTTGTGAGGCAACGGTTCTGGCATGGGAGGCAATTCGGCAGCGCTCGCAGCAGAAGAGTTTCGAGCCTTCTGCGCCTGGCATATTTGCTTGCATCTCCGATCGTTCCGCTCCTTCTCCTTTGCCGCATAGCCGGTAGAGTTGTATCCAGGGGGCGTCACCGTCCAGAAGCTCATTCTGTGCGTTCCTCTCATGACCATCTTTCTTTGCGCGTGGGCTATCGGTGAAGCTTCGGGATATCTCATTCCGCAGTCATCTCAAACGAATTGACGCCCCGGATATCCGTTGTCATCGCTGCCATGCCCGGCGGCAGATTGGGTGAGTGCCTCGAGTCGCTTCGATCACAGGTCAATCCCGACGAGACTGAGGTCATAGTCGCGGGGTCGCGAGACGGAGCGCGCCAGCGTGGTTGAGAGTTTCAAGTGGGCGCGCTTCGTAGAGAATATCGGAACGCCGACCATTCCACGGCTCCTCGGAAGTGGCATCACGGCAGCAACAGGAGAGATCATCGCAATCACTGACAGCTCATGCGTCGTCGCGGAGGATTGGATTGATTCCATAGTCAGGGCTCACCAATCGCAGCCACGGCAACAGTCCGACACGATCATTGGAGGGGCAGTCGAAATTGATGGAGAGCCGAGTGCTGTGGAGTGGGCAGCCTTCTTCTGCGAGTATGCCCAATTCATTCTGCCGCTCTCCGCAGGCCCGGCGAATGAGATTCCCGGCAATAACCTGGCATTCCGGCGCGAGGCACTCGAACAGGCATCGCCGTATGTCCATCCCGAGTTTTGGAAGAGCTACTGGTCAAGCGAAATGCGAAAACAGGGCGCTAAAATACTGGCGGCACCGGAGATGGTTGTTCGCCAGGAGAAGCACTACGATGCTGGCGCCTTTCTGGTGAGGCGCTTCGACCATGGCAGGTGTTTTGCCGGGCATGCGACTGGCAAGCTCATCGATACTCCTGCGGTTCGTGTACGGCGCGGGGTCATTGCTGCTGCCGTTCGTTCTGATGGCACGCGTGATTACTACAGTGCTGACCAAGCGCCGCTATCTGCGCCAGTTCTGCCTTTCTTTTCACTTCGTCCTACTGGCCGTCCTGGCCTGGTCGCTGGGTGAGCTCTGCGGTTATTTCGGCGGCGCGGGCAAAAGCTGCTCGCGGCTCGGGTGACGGCTCTGAAACCGACCGGCACCCGCATTTCCATCGTTAACATCGATGTCGACGGACCTCCGGGGCTGACGAAATCGCTCGAAGCACTGGCGGAACAGAGTGCGCGTCACAATGCCGAGGTGATCGTAGTCAGCAGAGCAGGCAGCAAGCTCCGGAGGCTCCCGAGGCTGAACGGTCTCGTAAACATCATTCAATTGCACACCGACGGGCCGCTGGGAATACCGGCGATGAGGGCTCTGGGCATGAGGCGTGCAAGCGGTGAACTGGTAGCCTTCACGGAATCGCGATGTGTCGCTTCGAGCAACTGGCTGGACGAAATAGTCGTCGCCTGCTCGAAAGATTTTGCCGGCATTGGTGGAGCGATAGAACCGGCGAAGTTCAGTCGTCTCGTGGATTGGGCGGTCTTCATCTGCGAGTACCATTCCGCGATGCTGCCTCTTGAAGCTTCCGAAACTCGAGGGCTGCCGGGGAACAACAGCGTTTACTGGAAAACCTCACTCGAAGCTCTGGAACCATCCTTGCTGGATAACTACTGGGAATCATTCTTTCAGGGAGAGCTCCAGGCACGCGGAGAGAGGCTCATGCAGGTGCCGGCAATGGTCGTGCGCAAAGAGAAGCGGTTCACCTTCGGCTACTTCATGAGGCAGCGATTCCACTTCTCGAGATCGTTTGCCGGGATGCGGCGCGCCCGGCTCTCGGGTGGAAGACGGCTGATGTATCTGGCGGGCTCGCCGCTGATTCCCGCTTTGATGCTCTGGCGAATAGGACGTGAGGTATTCCGCAAAAAGAGATTCCGGATGCTCTTTCTGTTGTCACTGCCGCTGCTCGGCGCGTTCCTCACGAGCTACGCTGTTGGAGAGTTCGCCGGCTATCTACTGGGCGGCGGAGATAGCCTGCTTGAAGGTCGAATGACTTGGACAACGGCGACGGATTATCGAGACCCAACGAGAAGCTTTCGGTCGTTGTAGCTGCCTCCATGGGCGCCAGCTCTCTCGAATCCTGCCTCGCAAGCCTGAGGCGTGACGTGGAGGCTGGTGAAGCGGATGTGGTTGTAGTGAGTAATTACGCTGTGTCTGAGCTCGATGACCGATACCCGTTTGCAAAGTTTTTGGCGCTGCCGCAAACGACCACCGTTCCGGCACTGAGGGCGGCAGGAATTGCGCAGGCGGGCAATCGCGTGATCGCGTTGATTGAAGACAACTGCAGCGTTGATGAGTCCTGGTGCAGGGAGGTGAAACTGGCGCCATGCAGAGCGGCCCGATATGACCATCGGCGGAGCCGTTGAGCGCCCTGCTCGAGCAACTCTTGCCGACTGGGCCGTCTATCTCTTCGACTACGGCGCGTTCATGCCGCCCGTAGCGAGCGGCGAGGTGCAGCATTTGCCGGGAAACAATGTCACCTACACGAACGAGACCTTGAGGGCTATTCGGGATCGCCGCCCCGATCTTCTGCGCGATGGATTCTTTGAAGCATTCGTCAATGCCGAGTTGCGGAGTTCCGGCAATCGCCTCTATCTGCACTCACCGGCGGTCGTTTCAATGCAATCCGGCTCGAGCTTCGGGAAGGCGGTTCGGCATAGCTATCACGGAGGTCGAGTCTACGGTGCGAGGAGGCCTGTCAAGGGGATGCGCCGATTGATTTACGGCTGCGGATCAGTGCTTCTGCCTCTGATCCTTCCTGTGAGAGTGCTCGCCCGGGCCCTGGGGCGGAGGCGAGATCGGATGCGAATCATTGCTTCGTCGCTGCACCTGGTGGTTCTGACTACGTCATGGTCGCTGGGTGAGATGCTCGGTTATTTCTTCGGTGAGGGCGAGAGCGCCCGTCATTGGCGCTAGGAGAACCAATTTTCGCCACAGGCTCGTGTTTTGCGTGAATGCTTATTCCGCGACGTAGGGGCGGGGCCTGGAGGCTGGCTCAAAACCGTGCCTTCTCCGGGCATCCCGAAGGGATGCAAGAGGGTAGCCAGGGGCAAGCGAAGCGCAGCCCCTGGAAACATGCGAAGAGAGAGCCGCGCTCCTGAAGGGACGCAAGATGCCGCGCTTGTGCTAACTGCGAACGGTCGCGCGCCCTTTCAGGGCGCGTGGTCTTCGCCAAGCGTTCCTGGGGCTGCGCTTCGCTTGCCCAGGCTACCTTCTTGCATCCCTTCGGGATGCGCAGCCCTGCCCCTACAAGGTTGCGCAATAAGCAGTGAAATCCAGACCAATGCGGATCGGAATCGATGGCTGCTGCTGGTCGAATCGCCGCGGCTTTGGCCGCTTCACACGAGAGCTGGTTTCATCGCTGGTCGCGATTGAGGCCGGTCATGAATACATACTCTTTGTCGACCAGCAGACGGCGCGCGACAGTGATTTTCCGGCCGAAGCCTCGATTGTGACCGCGCCGACGCGTGTTGCGCCCACGCAGGCGGCGTCGGCCAACGGCCGGCGATCATTGCGAGACCTTTGGACTCTCACACGGAGCGTGCTCAATCGTCAGATTGACGTCTTCTTCTTTCCGGCCGTCTATTCCTTCTATCCAATTCTGGGCTCAACAAAGATCGTAGTCACGATTCACGATCTGATCGCAGACCGGTTTCCTGAGCTGGTCTTTGCGTCCAGCCGGCAGAAGGTCTTCTGGAAGCTGAAACAGAATCTTGCGCTGCGGCAGGCTGATGCCCTCCTGACAGTCTCGGAATACTCGAAGCAGCAGATCGTCGATTATTTCCATCTTGAATCGAGCAGGGTTAACGTCATCGGCGAAGCGCCCAGTCCGGTCTTCCACGAGCGAACGCCAGATGGTGGAGTCCTCTCGAAGTATGGCCTCTCCGTCAGTGATCGTTTCTTCCTTTATGTCGGCGGCATCAGCCCTCACAAGAACCTCAAGATGCTTGTTCGGGGATTTGGAGAGGTCGTCCGGGAAGCTGCCACAAATGACGTCAAGCTTGTTATCGTTGGCGACTATGAAGGGGATCCGTTTCATTCCGACTATGGCGCTCTGACGGCCGAGTTAGCGCGCCTGGGGCTCGGCGAACACGTTCAGTTCACCGGCTTCGTAATAGACGAAGAGCTGGCCAGTCTCTACGCGGCCGCACAGGCGCTTGTGCTTCCATCATTTGATGAGGGGTTCGGCTTGCCTGCAGTTGAGGCCATGGCTTGCGGTCTGCCAGTTCTGGCGAGCGAGCGGGGATCACTGCCTGAAGTGCTTGGAGCGGCTGGCCGTTATTTCGATCCGCTCAAGCCTGAGGCGCTCGCGATAGAACTCCGCGGACTCCTCTCCGACGAGCGTAGCCGGGAACAAATGAAGTCTGCTGGTCTTGAAAGGATCAAGCTATTCACATGGGAGCGGGCCGCGCGCGACACTCTCAATCTGCTCGAGGCCACGGCACGCACGAAAAAGAGATGAGCGAGAGCCTCCGCTTCTGCATGGTGACTACCTTCTATCCGCCGTTTCATTTCGGAGGTGACGCGCTCTTTGTCTACCGGCTGTCGAATGCGCTGGCTGAGCTCGGACATGAGGTTGACGTCGTGCATTGCGAGGATGCCTATCGGATGCTTGGTGGAAACGGCGGCAGCGAGAGCTACACCAACCATCCAAACGTAACCGTCCACAGGCTGTCCAGCGGTCATCCGGCAGTCTCATCGCTTGTGACGCAGCAGACCGGCACGCCCTATTTCGCGAACAGGCTGAAAGAGCTGATCGATGGGCGCCGCTACGATGTCATCCACTATCACAACATGTCTCTGATCGGCATAGCCGCGCTGGCTTACGGCGAGGCCGTCAAGCTCTACACCATGCACGAGCATTGGCTGGTCTGCCCGATGCATGTGCTCTGGAGATTCGACCGCGAGGTCTGCACGGACCGAACCTGTATACGCTGCACAATCGCGGGAGGGCGGCCACCGCAGCTCTGGCGTTATACGGGGTCTGCTCGACCGCTCTGCGCGCCACGTCGACTATTTCATAGCACCGAGCCTGTTCACCTTGCGAAAGCACCAGGAGCTTGGGTTCGATGCGCCAATGGTTCATCTCCCGCACTTCAACCCCCGACCAAAGGAGACCCCCGAAGCCAAGCCTGGCAGTTATTTCCTCTATTCGGGTCGCCTCGAGAAGATCAAGGGGCTGCAGGAGGTGATTCCAATATTCAGAAGGCGGATTGAATATCGCCTTCTGATCGCCGGCGACGGAAACTACACTGCGGAACTGCAGACCCTCGCTGAAGGCTGCCCGAATATCAAGTTTCTCGGCCGGCAGAGCACGAATGAGTTGCAGCAACTGTACGTCGATGCCATAGCGGTCATAGTGCCGTCACTCTGTTACGAAGTCTTCGGCCTCTCGACGATCGAGGCGTTTGCGGCGGCGACTCCCGCGATAGTGCACCGGCTGGGTGCGCTGCCGGAGATTGTGGAAGAGAGCGGAGCCGGCTACACATATGCCGGGTCTGATGAGCTCGAGGCAGCAATCGACCGGCTCGCTGAGGATCGATCGTTGCAGGTTGAGCTTGGCAGGAAGGCATATGCGGCATACCTCGAGCACTGGACTCCTGAAAAACATCTCGCAAGCTATCTCGAGCTGATTCATGGCTTGCGCACGCGGGGAAGCAATCGACAGCAAGCCTCCAATCAAGATACCAGTCCTGACCTATCATTCAATTGACGATCGGGCAATTGATGATCGGGCCGTTGACGATTCTGCCTCGGTGGTCTCGACGAGCCTGGAGATTTTCCGGCAGCACATAGCCTTCCTGGGCCGCTCCGGCTATCACGGCATCAGGCTCAGCGAGTTGACGTCTCTCCTCGAGGATGGGAAGCCGCTGCCTGAGCACGCCGTTGTCATCACGTTTGATGACGGGTATTACAACTTCTATTCCCATGCGTGGCCGATCCTGCGCGAGAGCGGATTTGCTGCGACAGTCTTTCTGGTGACAGGCTATTGCGGGAAGGACAACGGCTGGCCGGGGCATTAGCCGGTAAACGGGAGGCAGCCTTTGATGGGCTGGCCGGAGATCCGCGAGCTGCACAGCCAGGGCGTGGAGTTTGGCTCTCACACGGTAACGCATCCGGACCTGCGGAGACTTCCGAAAGAGAAGGTCAAGAGTGAGCTGACCGATTCAAAGGCCCGAATTGAGGACGAGCTTGGAGCTCGCGTCAGTCAGTTTGCCTATCCCTACGGCTATTTCGATGCCGATATCAAGGCCACGGTCGAGCGTGAGTTTGCGGGCGCCTGCACAACGAAGCTCGGGCGTGTCGCTATTGAGTCTGATCCGCACGAATTGCCGCGGATCGAGATGTACTATTTCTCGCGCCGGGCCACACTGGATTTGATCGTCGATAACCATATCGACCGCTACCTCGCCGTAAGGCAGATATTGAGAGATGTGCGGCGAGCCTTCAAATAGGCAAGTGAGTCTTTCAGAGACCAAAGCAAGTTCTGCCCCCGCAATGGCCCGGGCAATCTCATTCTGCTGTCCACGCTGCAAGGGTGAGCTCGAGTCTGGCAACAATCTCTATCGTTGTCCGGAATGCTGCGAAGAATACCCAGTCGTTCTGGGCATTCCCGACTTCCGTGTCTTTTCCGATCCCTACATCAGCCTCGAGGACGACCGGAAGAAGGGTATATACCTCTACGAGCACTCGCAAGGCCTCGATTTTGAGGGACTGTTGCGCCTCTATTGGAGTATCACTCCGGAGGTTTCGCCCGCGCGGGCCGAGGGTTTCATTCAACGGGCGCTATCTCTCGACGGACTTGGCGAAGAGCAGCTTGCCCGTTTCGAACGGGTCGACTCCTGCCTTGAAGTCGGATGTGCAACCGGTGGCCTGCTCATCTCCGCCAGCAGAAAGTGTGCTGTAGTAGCCGGGGTGGACATAGCCTTCCGCTGGCTGACGATCGCCAGGCTTCGACTCGAGTCACTCGGACTTCATCTACCGCTGATCTGTGCCTGTGCTGAGTTTCTGCCGTTCAAAGACGGCACGTTCGACCTGATACTTGCGAATGACGTTCTTGATCATCTTGCTGATCAAGCGGCCGCTCTTCGCGAGTGGAGCCGTGTGGGCCGGGACGGCTGGACAGGTGCTTATGACCACTCCGAATCGCTTCAGCCTGGCGAGTGAACCGCACGTTCAGGTCTGGGGAGTGGGCCTGCTGCCCCGCCGATTGATGGGGCCTTATGTGAGGCTGGCGCGGAGGATTCCATATGAGCATCTGAGGCTGGTCTCGTATCCGGAGCTGAGACGTCTCTTGAAGGAGAACGGCTTCGAAGATCACGAGGTGAGCCGCCCCGGCGTTGAATCAATCTCAAACCAGGCATCTTTCAACCGCCGGAAGAATAGCCGCCCGGACTTATGCGTGGATGCGGTTGGTTCCCGTCTTTCGAGAGGGACTCCTTTTTTTTGGGCCATTGCTCGAAGTGGTTGGACGAATACGAAAGGGGTTTCCGCTATTACAGAATGGAGAAGACTGAAAATGCCAAATAGCAGCGAGTTCGAGAAGCTTTTTCCTGGGTCCGCGAGAAACCCGTTTCTTCGCTGGATGGGAATCGAGTTGCTTGATGCGGGAGAGGGTTGGGTAAGGATGAAGATGGGATTCCGCACCGATTTTCTACAGCCTTACACGGTGCACGGCGGTGCGATCTATAGTCTTGCGGATACAGCCGCGACTCACTCGCTGATGACGATCATCTTTCCACAGGAACTGGCAACAACCGTTGAGCAGAGAATTAACTTTCTCAAGGCGGTAAGAGAGGGCGATGTCTATTGTGAGGCTCGCGTGCTGCACCTCGGCAAGACGCTGGCCTACACTGAGGCGACCCTGACCCAGGCTGATCAGACACTTGTCGCCAAGAGTGCGGCCACGCAGATGCGTTTGGATCCCTCCCGATGGGCCAAAAAGTAGCGACCTCGAATCGGAAGGCGCGTTGAAAACAGGACGGTTAGAGATTATGTGGAACCCGGGATATAATGCGCGCGTTTGTTTGATAGACGCTCTTTCACGGGTGCGTTTGAAGAGCGTAACTCAGCCAGTCAGGAGCTCCAAAAGTTGATCGGGAAGGTAATCTCGCATTACCAGATCCTCAGTGAGCGCGGCGGGGGCGGTCAGGGGAAGGTCTATGTAGCTGAAGACCTTCATCTTAAGCGGCAGGTAGCGGTCAAGTTTCCCCAGATGACACCCGGGGACGAGCAACAGCACGCCCGGTTCCTTCGCGAGGCTCGCCTCGCGGCCGAACTCAACCATCCGCATATCGCACGAATCTACGACTACGGCGAAACCGAAGACCGCCAACCATACCTCGTAATGGAGCTGGTCCACGGCGACCCGCTCAGCCGTTCATATCACAAGCTTTCGATGGCCCGTGCGCTTGAGGTGGTGCTGGAAGTCACTGAAGCGCTGGCCGCCGCTCATCGCGTCGGGATCATCCACCGGGACATCAAACCCGGCAACATCATGATCAATGATCGAGACGAGGTTAAGGTTCTCGATTTCGGCCTCGCAAAACGAATCGGCGAGCCGGTCTCGATAACCCTCGACTCAATCGATCTGACTCTCACAAACCAGCTCTCCGCGCCCGGCAACATCGCAGGAACGCCGCAGTATATGTCGCCGGAACAGGCATCCGGCGATCACGTCGACGCAAGAACCGATCTCTTTTCGGTAGGAATCGTCCTCTACGAGTGCCTTACCGGCATCGTTCCATTTCCGGGGCGCGAGCTTGGAGAGATTCTGATGAGAGTCAAGACTCTCGACCCGCCTCCACCCTCGAAACAGAATCCGATTGTCCCGCCGGAGCTGGACCGGATTGTTGCAAAGGCGTTGAAGAAGCTGCCGGCGGAGCGATATCAGACAGCCGAGGAGCTATCTGCAGATCTGCGCGCGGCCCGATCGAGCATTACTGATGGTGAGGTGGCTACCATCAAGCAGACTCTATCGGAGCCGGACACCAAAGCCACGAGAGTCGTGGACTCGGTAAGAAAGACGGCTAGATACACCGTGCAGACGGTGCTCAAGAAACCCGTAGTCGCCGTACCGGTGCTTCTGGTTGTCCTGGCTGCAGTGGCCCTCTTCTTTTTCGGTGTCGGCCCGAGATTACGGGATCCCGACCTGAAAGCAAAAAAAGATTACGAGTTTGGCTTGCAGAGTCTTCGCGAGGAGGCCTACTACCGTGCATCGAGGGCGCTCGAGAGCGCGGCCGCCAACGATCCCAGCTATCCGCTCACGCACCTGCGCCTGGCAGATGTCTGGCTTCAGCTTGATCAGGACGACAAGGCGAAGAACGAATTGCTCCAGGTCACTGGACTTCTCCCCGGACTCCAGAAGCTCAGCGATGTTGAATCCCTTTACCATCAGGCAATCAATCTCATGGTCAACGGGCGCTTCGTCGACGCGGTTCACGCGTATCGCCAGCTTGTCGGCAAGGCACCGCAAGAGGAGCAGCTTCACGCAATGCTCTCTCTTGGCAAGGCACTGGAAAAGAGCGGGCAGCCAAAGGAAGAGACCAGGACATATCTCGAGGCTGCAAACCGATTTGATGCGGCTTGCGCGTGGTTGCGTCTGGCCGCCTCTTATGGGAGACAGGGCCAGGCTGAAGAAGCAAAGCGCGCGTTTGATGCAGCCGACAAACGCTATGACGCCCAGAGCGACATTGAGGGGAAGACTGAAGTAGCGTATCAGCGTGGTCTTTATAACCTGAGAAGAAGCAACATCGCCGAAGCAGACAAAGACCTCTCGAGGGCTCTCGAGCTTGCCCAGACCCTTCAGAAGGCTACGCCGAACGCTGATCGGTCGCAGGAGATTCTCGCGAAGATACAGCTTGGCGATGTGGCTTCGCTGGAAAAGAAGCCTGACGTCGCGGCGATTCAGGTGAGTGAGGCCCTCAAGCTGGCCGAGGATAACAATCTCGAAAGGCTCGCGGCACGGGCGTTGATCAAGCTTGGGAACCAGGCACTCTTTGCCGGGCGTCACACTCCTGAAGATGACCTCGTCACGGAAGGGTATTTCAATCGCGCTCTGAGGACATCGCGGAAGATCAACGGCGCGAAGTTGCTCGAGGCTCAGAGTTACCTCGGGCTTGCAAGCCTCCGGCAACAGCAGGGCAGGTCGGCGGAGGAAGAGCAGTATTTGAAGAACCCGATCGACCTGGTCGCCTTCTTCAGCGATTCCGGTTATGTGAGCGAAGAGCTTGCCGCTCGCTCGCTCGTGGCTCGCCTGGTTCGCGACAGCGGCAACTATGACGAATCGATCAAGGCATTCAAGTATCTGGTGCAGCGCGCGAAGGAGGTGAGCAACAGAGAGTATGAAATCCGCTCTCAGATAGATCTGGTCAAAGTGCTCGCCATGAAGGAAGACTATCGCAATGCGATAACCGGAGGATCTGAGAGCTATGATCTGGCGAAGTCCATCGGGATTCGGTTCCTGCTGAGCTACATCGTTGCCGACCGAAGCGACCGCGAATGGAAGCTCGGACTCTATGCTGAGGCGGAGAGGACGCTTAAGGAGCTGGAGTCAGATCCGAAACCGCAGCCGCAGCTGCATGCCCAGGTTCTTTTGACGCGGGCAGAGATGGAGCTTAGCCGGAATCAGCTGGCAAGCGCCATCAACTACGCTCTGTCGGCTCAAAAGGCGCTTCCGGAGGATGCTGAGACTGAGATTCACTCAAAAGAGGTCATTGGGCTCGCAAAGATTCGGTCAGGCGTTAGTGCGCGAAGGGAGGCAATTCTGCGAAGAGGCGGCCAGTCGCGCTGAGCAGGAGAAGAAGGCCTGGTTGACCGATCCAACCATCGTTGCCTTGTCGGAGGCATTGACCGCCGCTCGAGATCCCCAAGCTCTGACAGTAGCCGGCGCTGGAGCAAAGCGATTCACGGATCAGGGACAGGCCGATTCGGCGTGGCGCTGCTGCCTGTTTTCAGCTCTCGCGGCGGAAATCGCAGGCGACAGGCAGAACGCACTCAGTTTCGTCAAGCTTGCTCAGGAGCAGCTCAAGAGGCTCGAATCTACCTGGGTCGCAGCCGACTACCAGAGCTACACCAACAGACCCGACATTCGGATGTTCCTGAACAAGCTGAATCAACTCGAAGCCCAGGTTAAGTAGTTATAGGAGAAAGCCCGCCATGAGATTCGCTTACTCGATCCTCTTGCGCCTCCTGGTTGTTCTGGCGCTCACGGCCGCAGCGGTGGTTGGCATGCCAGCTCCCGTTCTTGAGCCGCTTCCGCAGGATTTCGCCGATGTGCCGATTACCGTCTCGGGTGGTTCCGTAGGCATCGAATTCTTTCATGCCGATTGCACGCCAACGTCTGACGGCAAGCTCCACTGCGCGAAGAGCAAGTTCCGAGGACTCTCGATAACCGACAACAGCGATGGTGGCGACGCCTACTTCGGGAGAAATGCCCCGCACGGCGGCAAGCGCAATGTGTCGATAACGATCGACTGCACGAGCAAGAAGAACCCGAGCGACTCCTTCAAGATCGTCATCGAATCGAGCCGCATTCACGATCCAAAGAAAGAAGGGATCGACATCAGCTTCCCTTTGGATCGCCTGCCACTTGCGACGACAAGCTATGGGAAGAATGCGAACAGGCATTTTGCCGAGGACTACACGATCACCGGATTGCACTATACACAGAGGGATGGTAAAGAATCTCCTGTTTGTCGTCCAAACAGTACGGTGCCGGAAAGCGGGATGCGTCCGCGGCTACTACGTGCAATATTCCGAAGATCGCAAGTTCGACGATCTACATCTACCTGCAGCGGGACAAGGACTAGACCCGACAACGAGTTGCCGGCGCCGGAGGTTGTCGCGCCAACGGCGCGACCTCAAATAGCCCAGGGCGAAGCCCTGGGTATGATAGCCAATAACCGGTCGCGGCCCATCGGGCCAACATTGCCCCTTTGGGGCGTGGCGGTCGGCCCGCGATTATCCACCCAGGGCTTCGCCCTGGGCTTTTTCAGGTCGCACCTTCGGTGCGACAAACTCCCATAGGGAGTCTGCGCTACGAACTGACACCTCGAAAGGAGCCCCTTAAATGCTTTCGTTTCCCCGTGACCATTTCGGTCTCCGCTTCAAACTCATGATCGCCGCCGCCGTGATACTTCTGGCCTCGCTTACGCTGGCTGCCATCCACGACTCATCTCCTGGAACCGCCCAGGACTTTCTCTCCGACATACCAATAACCGTCTCAGGCGGCTCAGTAGACCTGCTCGTCGTTCGAAAGCACTGTCCTGGTGGTGGAGGCAAGCATCGATGTGACAAGGCGAGGTTCGACGGACTCCAGGTAGTCAGCGGCGGCGATGTCTATTACGGGCTGATGCCTTCTTCGAGCGGAATCAAACTGACGATCACCTGCCAACCCGTTAAGAGGGGGGCGCCATTCGATATCATCATTGATTCGACCAAGGGGGAAGGCGTTGATATCAGCTTCGATGAAGGCAAGATGCCTCTGAAGAAGGGGCATTCCGACCGGAATTACACCGCCGATTACACGATCAAATCGGTCACCTATACCGACGCGAGCGGCGCGAACCTGAGATGCTATCGAGCAGGCGATACGAGCAAGACGCCGGTTCCCTGGGCGCAGATGGGGGACTTTGCCACGTCAACGATAACCAGCAACTGGAAGCCGAGCAAATAGCATACGTTTTGCTACGCGGCACTCGATTAAGTGTATTTTATCTTCCTGGCCCAGGCCGCGAGTGCCGCTAAGCCCAGATCAATCAATAAAAACCAATGGCAACCAGACGGCACATGCTTTGCGTCTAAATAGTTGGAGGTGGCCGATCATGAAACCGCAAAGTCAAAGGGCTCGTATTTAAGGACTTTCCACTGGATGGCTCTGGCCTTACTTGCCTTGTGCACTGTCGCCCTGGCGGATGATCCGATCGCCTATCTCGTCCGGATCAGTCTCGCGGAAGGTGAAGTCAGTTACCAGCGGGCCAATGATCCGAAGAGCGACTGGTTCGACGTGACCAGCAACACTCCACTTGACCAGAACGATCAGATCTATACCGGGTCCACCGGCCGAGCCGAAATCGAGCTCCTTGGAAGAAACGTCGCCCGAATCAGTCACGACACTCACCTCTCACTGACGAAGCTTGACGCCGGAACAATGCAGTTTGCGCTCTCGGTCGGGACGGCTACGTTTCGAGTTGCGAGTCTGGACCGCCGCCAATTCCAGGTAGTCGATGCTTCACAGGCAGGCAACAATGACCCGGTCTACTTCGAAGTCGACACTCCAACGATTGCGGTGACGCTGCTCAAGGAAGGCGAGTACCGAATCAATGTCAAAGAGAATGGCGCTACCGAGGTCATAGTTCGTGACGGCCAGGCCGAGGTATACAACCAGGATCTCGGTACCATTGCTGTAAAGCAGGGCAAGTCGATCCTGGTTGATGGCAGCAATCCGAGTGTCTATCAGATGCAGGTGGCGCGAGCCGATTCAAGGGATGCGTGGGATCTCTGGAATGAAGACCGCGACCGGTTGATGCCGGCGTCAGTCGCCTCATCACAGTATGTGCCCGGGTGGATTCCCGGCTCTTCTGATCTGGACCGTTATGGGTCGTGGTGGAACACGGCAGACTACGGCTATGTCTGGTCGCCGAACGATATGGCATTGGGCTGGTCTCCGTACCAGGCGGGTTCGTGGTCCTGGTACCCGAGTTATGGCTGGACCTGGGTATCTTATGATCCCTGGGGTTGGGTGCCCTACCACTATGGTCGATGGGCCTTCTATCAGAGTCGATGGTGCTGGCTGCCGTATAGCGGATTCGCCTATTCACCTTCGATATGGTCATGGTCGCCTGCGCTAGTCACTTTCGTCGGTTACGATCACGGTTTTCATAACGGTTCCCATAACGGCAGGTATGGCTGGGTGGGTTGGGTGCCGTTGGGGCCTGGTGAGGCACGGCCTGTCCGGACGATCGTCGCCGGCAATCCTGCCGGTCTCACGCCTGGACGGACGACTTCCATTCGTTCGATCGAATCGCTCCGCAACTACTCGGCGCCGGGCGGATTGATTGGACTCGATGGCGGAAGGTTTGCGTCTCCGCGAGTTGTAGTCAATAAGACGACGGTGGTACCGGGAGGCCGTGGACTCGTTGCCAGCCCGATTGGCGATGAAGGACTGAGGCCTACTGAGAAGCAGGCCTCGAGGAGGGTGAACCCTGTAGTCGAGCGCTCTCTGGCAACTCCAATGGTAACTCGCGCCACGCGGAACAACGCCAGCGGCACGTTCCGCCCCGCGCCTGCAGAAACCGAATCTCCGAATGTAATTCGGACCACTCGGATACCCGATTTCCACCCGGCCGAGAGGTCGGCTCCGCCCCCGGCGACACGGTCAAGTCACGGGACACGAGATCGAATGGAGATCAGGGCGTCCAGCATTCCACTCCCCGAGTGATCACTACGCCGCCGCCGCGGGATCATCGTCAAGTGGGCGGACAGACAGGTCAATCAATACTGACGCGGGACGCAACAACAACTCGAACCGAACGATCGAGCATCGTGATAACGGAGGGAACAGGCCTTCGGGTGGTGGTTCAGGGAATGCGGGTTCGCAGGGGACTACAAGATCGATTCATACCGAAGCGCCAAAGGCGGCGGCACCAGCACCGGCTCGAGAGTCCGGCATCGACGAGCCGGAGCGTTGAGCGTCCGCAGAGTAGTGGCTCTACGAGCAAGAGTTCGGAGTCGAAGAGCTCGGAGTCGAAGAGCTCGGGCAGCAGCCGAAAACCTTGAGTGAGGCAGGAGTAGCCACAAAAAAGCACAAAAATCAAAGTAGGAGTCCTTTTGTGACTTTTGCGCCGTTTTTGCGGCTCAGATTGGATCCCGCGTCAATTGTCCATCCATCAGCCGCCAGATACCCAACGGATTCCCGTTCTTCAGCTCATCCGGTAGACCAAAGTCCGGAAATCCCTGGTAGCAGACCTGCCGCGTGAACCGGTATATCGCGCGAGTCCCACTGAAGTCGATCGCCCATCTGACGTCGCCGGATAGGGTCCGCCATGGACCATTGCGTGGCAGACTTCCACGCCGGTGGGAAATCCATTGAAGACAATCCTTCCAACCTTCTGCTCGAGAATCGCGAGCAGCTCTTCATGCTCACGAAAATCATCTTCAGTACCATGAATCGTCGCAGTCAGATGGCCCTCGAGACCTCGCGCCAGCTCCAGCATCTGCTCCCGCCCGTCATAGGAAATCAGCAGAGTCGACGGACCGAAGACCTCGGCGCTCAAGTCGGGATCGGCGATATAGGATTGCGCGTCCGTCTCAAACAGCGCTGCCGTTGCGTGACAGCCTTCTGAGCCATTGACCAACTCGGGCAATGCCAGCGTCTCAACCGACTCGTGGCCGCGGCGCGAGGAGACACCCTTCTGGTATGACGAAAAGATGCCCGGCGTGAGCATGGTGAACGGCGTGCTCGCCGCCATCAGCTCTTCCAGCCTCTTGGCGAAACTCTTTGAAATCGCATCTGCGGCGGTAAAGACGAGACCCGGCTTGGTGCAGAACTGACCGGCCCCGAGAGTCACCGACGCGTGCAGCCCAGCCGCTATCTGCTCGCCTCTCTCCGCCATTGCGCGAGGGAGGATGAAGACCGGATTGACACTACTCATCTCCGCATAGAATGGAATCGGCTCCGGTCGCGATGATGCCGCATCGAAGAGCGCTCGGCCGCCTGAGCGATATCCGGTAAAGCCACCAGCCTTGACGAGCGGGTGTCGAATCAAGGCGACGCCCACATCACTCCCCGCGCCGTACAGTAGAGAGAAGACACCCTCAGGAAGATCACAAGCGAGCGCCGCGTCGAGGACGGCCTGTCCAACCATCTCAGCAGTGCCCGGATGCGCATGATGAGCCTTGACGATGACCGGGCAGCCGGCGGCGAAGGCGGAGGCTGTGTCGCCTCCGGCAACCGAAAAGGCCAGTGGGAAGTTGCTTGCGCAGAAGACCACCACCGGCCCGAGCGGCTTGAGCAACGATCTGACATCCGGCTTCGGAAGCGGCTGGCGCGCGGGATCGGCCTGGTCAATTCGAGCGTCGATCCATGAACCCTCTTCGACCATGTCAGCGAAAAGCCTGAGCTGATGGCAGGTGCGGCCGGTCTCCGATTGAATCCGCGGCGCCGGTAAACCCGTTTCAGCTACCGCCCGTTCTGTCAATTCAGACCCGAGCGATTGAATCCTGGTCGCGATCTCTCGCAGGAAGGCTGCCTTCTGCCGGCCGCGTCAGCGTTCCATATCGCTGAAAAGCCCGCGCTGCCAGTTGGGCTGCCTGGTCGACCTGTGCGGCAGTCGCTGCCCGGTAGGGTGGCCCCAGCTTTTCACCGGTGGCCGGGTTGATGCCGAAGATCTCCTCACCGCCGGACGCCTCGATGCGTTTGAAGCCAATAATTGATTCGCCTCTTAACTCCACTGCAACCAACCTTTCTCAGCTAAGTACCGGACGCGTTTCGAGAGCCTGACGAATGACGGCCTCAGCATGCGCCAGCTCCGCTCCGGCGAGCTCCAGACGTGGGGGCCGGACTCTTGTATTGCCCATGCCGACAGCCTGCTGCACGAGTTTGATCAATTGAACGAATTTCGGAACCGTATCCATTCTAAGTAACGGGAGGAACCACCGGTAGAGCTCGAATGTCCTGGGGTCATTTGCCTTCGCGTAATTGACGAGCGCCACCGATTCTGCCGGGAGGGCATTTACCAGACCAGCTATCCAGCCTGTTGCGCCGATGGCGATCGCCTCGACGATGACGTCATCGACGCCGACCAGAACTGCGAACTGCTCTCCAACGAGCGCACGAATCGCCGCGATCCGGCGGACATCGGTGCTCGATTCCTTAACCGCCTCAAGATTCTCGTTTTCGGCGGCCAGCTCCTGAATATGCTCAGGCAGAAAGTCGGTTCCGTAAGCGACTGGATTGTTATAGAGCATGCACGGCAGCCTCGTCGCCCGGACGACCGCCTCAACATGGGCCTTCATTTCACGCCAGTCGCTGTTGTAGACATATGGAGGCAGAACCATGAGTCCCTGGCAGCCGCGTCCTGGGCACTCCTGGCCAGCTCAACTGCCTCGGCCGTGCTCAGCGCAGCAATCGCGGCGATGACCGGAGCCCGGCTGCCTGCCGCGCTGGCTGATGTTTGCCAAAGGGCCCGTTTCTCTTCAAATGTCAGTGTCGCGCCTTCACCCAGCGAGCCCGGAGTGACGATCCCGGTGCAGCCGTGATCGACGAGCCATCTCACATGTTTCGCCTGAAAGCCATGATCGATGGTCAGGTCTTCGTTGAAGCAGGTTGTGATTGCGGGCATAACGCCCTGCCACTTGATCGCCATACTTATTTACCCTGATATTATCACCGGACAAAGCCACAGAAGTTGAAGGTCGCTGTTCCGAGATCGTAGGTCAATGTTTCGTTGCAAGCAACCCGGGAGAAGAAGCCTTATGAAACGGGCCCTCGTAAGACTGACCGTCTTCTGCATATTGAGCTGTCCCATCGCGCCATGCTCAACTGTATCGGCTCAGTCACAATTGACTCAGGCCGACTATGACAGAGCGGCAAGCCTGCGCAGCAGATACCAGAGTCTCGCTCTCAACGTACCAGACAGGGTGACATGGATCGGCGAGACCACACGCTTCTGGTATCGCAAAACGGTCAAGGACGGATACCAGTTTGTTCTGGTGGATGCGGCGACTCTGGTGAAGGCTCCTGCCTTCGATCATGAGAGGCTGGCATCGTCGCTCTCGGCTGCATCAGGTGAGAAGGCTTCAGCTCTGAAGCTGCCGTTCACAACGATCACCTTTGTTGACGGCGAACAATCGATTGAGTTCGAAGCGTATAACCTCAGGTGGAAGTGCGCTCTCTCGAGCTACGCCTGTTCGAAAACAAAACCGGTGGAGCAACCCAATGGCAGCGTCAATCCCGATGATTCTGACGCCGATAGTCCTCCGTCAGAGCCTGCAAATGAGGTCAATGACGGCATCGCCCTACCTGAGCCGCAACGTCCTGCTCCCCCAATCGTCCGAACCGCCGATACCGGGAGGGTCTCACCCGATCAGAGATGGGAAGCGTCAATCCAGAATTTCAACATCTTTTTACGGAGCAAGGACAAAGACAAGGATAAGGAGAAGGATAAGGATAAGGACAAGAATGCCGCTGTACCACTGAGTCTCGATGGATCCGAAGGGAACTACTATACGCTGCGCTCGATTGTCTGGTCGCCTGATTCCAAATGGATCGTAGCCTATCGCGTGCGGCCCGGATATCACCGTCAGATTCACTACATCGAGTCCTCGCCCTCCGATCAGCTTCAGCCGAAGCATTCGACACGTGAATATGCGAAGCCCGGCGATGCTCTCGACATCGCTCAACCGGTGCTCTTTGAAGTCGAATCGAAGAAGCAACTGGTGATTGATCCCACCCTGTTTCCTAATCCATTCAGCCTTTCACCATTGGTCTGGCGAAGCGACAGCCGCGCCTTCACATTTGAGTACAATCAGAGAGGACATCAGGTTTACCGGCTGATTGAGGTCGACTCGGCGAGCGGGAAGGCGCGCGCCGTTATTTCAGAGGAGTCGCCGACATTCATCGACTACCGTCGCCTCGTTCCGAATCCTCGAGACACGGGAAAGGTGTATCGCGACGATCTGAATGATGGGAAGGAGATCATCTGGGCATCCGAGCGGGATGGATGGAACCACCTCTACCTGTATGACGGCGTGACCGGCAAGGTCAAGAATCAGATTACGAGGGGCGACTGGGTAGTCCGTGCAGTCGACAAGGTCGATGAGCAGAAGAGGGTGATCTGGTTCCAGGCAAGCGGAATGTATCCGGGGAAAGACCCCTATTTCATTCATTACTACCGGATCAATTTCGATGGCACCGGTCTGACGGCGCTCACTGAAGGCGATGCCAACCACACGGTTGCGTACTCACCAGACATGAAATGGTTCGTCGATACCTGGTCGAGAATTGACCTCCCGCCAGTCTCGGTGCTTCGGCGCACCGATGACCTGAAAGTCGTGCTCGAGCTCGAGCGTGCAGATATCCACGAGCTGCTCGAGGCAGGGTGGCGCCCGCCCGAGGTCATGTCCGCACCGGGGAGGGATGGCAAGACCGACATCTGGGGCGTCATCTATAAGCCATCGAACTTCGATCCAGCAAAGAAATATCCGGTGATCGAACTGATCTACGCAGGGCCGCAAGGCTCGTTTGTTCCGAAGACATTTGGTGTGACGTTCCAGCCCTTTGCTGAGCTGGAGCTTGGTTTCATCGTCGTTCAAATCGATGGCATGGGAACCAACAACCGGTCGAAGGCTTTTCACGACGTGGCCTTCAAGAATCTGGCTGATGCGGGATTTGAGGATCGCATCCTATGGCATCGGGCTGCCGCGAAGAAGTTTCCGTACTACGACATCAGTCGCGTGGGAATATTCGGGACATCGGCGGGCGGGCAGAGCGCATTGGGTGCTCTGCTGTTTCACCCGGAATTCTACAAGGTGGCGGTCTCGAATTCGGGTTGTCACGACAATCGGATGGATAAGATCTGGTGGAATGAGCAATGGATGAGCTGGCCGATTGGCCCGCACTATGCGGCTTCGTCGAATGTCGACAATGCCTATCGTCTGCAGGGCGATCTGCTGTTGATCGTCGGTGAGATGGATACCAACGTTGATCCGGCCTCAACGCTTCAGGTGGTGAATGCTTTGATCAAGGCCAACAAGAAGTTTGATCTTCTGTTTGTTCCGGGTGGCGGGCATGGAGCCGGTGGGGATTTTGGGCGGAGACTGCAGCAGGATTTCTTCGTTCACCATCTGCTTGGAATGGAGCCTCCGGCGTGGGGCCACGAAAAGGCCTCAAGAGGCACAAGGAAAGTGACAGGCAGCTCGACCCATACTCGCAGGCTATGCACCGCACGAGGTGCGACCTTGCGGGATGCTGATGAGCATTCCATTCTGCGGCACTGCGAGGGTATATACTCGAAGTGCCAGTTCACTGGTCATTTCGAGCGCCTTGAGCTCGATACGCCGTCGGCTTCGCCCCATTGGCCGCGTGCCGGCTCATTAGGATTCCGCTTCTTCATTTCATTGAGTAACGCCTGTGCCTGCGGTGTAGGTTCCCTCCCAGTTCTCGACAATGTCCGAAGTCTGCCTCTGCCTCCCGCACCTCACCCAGTGCGAGCCGCGCCACGCCGCGAGAGCAGTAGGTATCGGCCATTCTGGGGTTAAGCCTGAGGGCCGTATCGAAGTCAGAGATCGCCCTGGCGAATTCCTCCTTCGTTGCCCATGCGTGACCTCGCAAGGCCCACGCAATAGCCAGTTGCGGGTCGAGATCAAGCGCGCGATTCAAATCCATCAGCGCGCGGTCAGGATCGCGCTTTTTGTAGCCAAGCCAAGCCGCGATTGTGATGGAATGCCGCCCGTTCCGGACTAAGGAAGATGGCACGGTCAAAATCTTCAATGGCACCGTCAAAATCGCCTTTCTTCTGTTTTGCCAGACCTCGGCTATTCCAGGCAACTTGGAGACGTGAGTCGAGCTTGATTGCCCGATCGCAATCGGCGATGGCTGTGTCAAACGCGCCTTGCTTATAAAAGACGCCGCAGCGGTTAGCCCAGGCATCAGCGCTGTGGGAATTCAGCTTGATGCTTTGACTGAGGTTGCTAACGGCTGCGGCCAGGTCGCCCTGCTCACTTAGAGCCACTCCACAATTGCTCCAGGCAGTGGCGTCCAAAGGGTTGGCCTCAATCGCCCTGTTGAAATCGGCGATTGCTTCCTCTCGGTGACCCTGGTCATGTTGGATAACGCCGCGGTTAAGGTAAGCGCCGGCATAACGCGGATTTAACTCGACTGTCCGGTTGTAATCGCCGATGGCTCCGTCCAGGTCACCCTTATGCTGTTTCGCAAGGCCGCGGTTGTAGTAAGCCGTGGCGCTGGCGTCGAAGGCTATCGCAAGGTCGTAGTCTTCAATTGCGTGATTCCAGTCACCTTTAGCCAGCCATTTATTTCCGCGTTCAATATAGGAGGAGGCCGAGGATGCGCGCGAGGTTTGAGCTTGAACGACTGCCGCCACCATCAGAACCATGATCAATGCGCGCAGGCTTCCTATATGTTGCATGTTTCCTCCAGTTGTGCCGATCTCGAAAATAGGGGGCAGGTGTGGCCATCTCGCTCCAGCCACACATCTGCCGCAGCCCAAACCAGAAATACGCCGAAGCGTAGTCCCACCGGGTAACGCTCACTTGCTCGAGCTGGTTGCCCGCCTCACGAGCTTCGATTAGAATCAATGCGGTGTTGGATCTCCTAAAACCCGACGCGCATCCGCTCAGCTCGCGACGGACAGTAGCCCACAAAAAGTCTGCAGGTCCTTACAAGGGCAGTTACACTTTCTTCGGATTTCTTACAGGCTGTTTATGACCGATCCAGTGACGCGGTTGTACGAGTTTGGGCGATTCCGCGTCGACCCCGTAAAGCGCCTGCTCCTAAGGGATAGAGAGGTTGTGCCGATCACGCCGAAGGCGTTCGACACGCTCTTTGCGCTTCTCCAGAATGTCGGGCGGGTCATTGAAAAAGATGAGCTCATGAAGGCTGTCTGGGGCGACACGATCGTGGAAGAGGGCGGCCTGACACGTAACATTTCCGTGCTGAGAAAGACTCTCGGTGAGAGTCTCGAAGACCATCAATACATTGTCACTGTTCCAGGGCGAGGCTACCGGTTTGTCGCGAACGTGCGGGAAACGGTGGAAGAACGGTGCGGGACTCAGCCGGGAGAAGCAACCAGAATCGCCGAAGACCATTGAAGAGCGACAATCAGCCACGGGGAATGTGGCGACGGCAATTCCGCGCATAACCTCGGGAGAGTCTCTGATCACCCGACTCCGGAGCCATAAGCGCGGTGTAGTAGTCACCTTAGCCGCCCTCGTTGTTGCGGCGGCAGCCATCACTTCTTTCACCTGGGAGAGTCTCAGGGGAAAGAGAGGCGCAGCGATCAACTCCATCGCGGTCTTACCTTTTGCCAATATCGATCCAAACACTGAGTACCTCAGCGATGGAATCACCGAAAGCCTCATCAATAGTCTTTCGCAGTTATCCCAATTGAAAGTGACCGCGCGCACGACCGCCTTTCATTACAAAGGAAAGGACGCTGACCCGCGAACTGTCGGAAGCGATCTCAAAGTTGACGCCGTGCTGACAGGGAAAGTGGTTCAACAGGGAGACTCCCTGCTTGTTCAGGCAGACCTGGTGAATACCGTCAGACGGCACCCAGATATGGGGCGAGCGGTACAACAGGAAACTCTCCGACATCTTCACCATGCAGGAAGAAATCGCCCGGCAGATATCTGACAGGCTGCGACTGAGATTGAGCGGCGCTGAGCGCAAGCAGATTACCAAGCGTTACACCGAGAATGTCGAGGCCTATCAGCTTTATATGAGGGGACGCTCAGAGGCGGAGAAGAGGACGAAAGAGGCGTATCAGAAAGCCCTTGAGCATTACAAGCAGGCTCTCAATCTGGACTCGAATTACGCGCCGGCCTATGTCGGATTGGCAGACGTCTACTTCGTGGGCGGAGCAGAACTGCCGCCTAAAGAGAGTGCGCTCAGATCAAAGGCTGCGGCAATGAAGGCGCTGGAAATTGATGAGACGCTAGGCGAGGCTCACACCTCACTGGCCAGGGTGCTCTGGCAATTCGATTGGGACTGGGAGGCGGCCAGAAAAGAATTCAAGCGATCCCTTGAGATTGACCCCAATAACGCTTTTACTCACCGGATATACGGTTACTATTTGTCCTCAATGGGGCAGCACAATGACGCCGTCACCGAAATGAGACTGGCCCAACAGCTTGATCCCCTCTCACCCATCATCAATTTGGGCGTCGGGATAATGCTCTACTTCGCGGGTCAAAACGAGCAAGCAATGGCTCAATTCCGGAAGACGCAAGAGCAAGAGATGGAAGGGGGTTTTAGCGAGGCATATCGCCATCTTGGATTAGGATACTGCCAAATGGGTAAGTATGCGGAAGCCGTTGCCGGCATGCGAGAAAGGAGTCGCTCTTTCACCAGATTCCTCGCAAGCTATATCGTTTCTCGGATACGCATATGCGCGGGTGGCAAGCGGGGCGAGGCAATCAAGAGACTCGATCAATTAAAGGAGTCCTCCAAGCGAGAATACGTCTCGTCATTCTATATCGCGGCTATCTACAGCGGCCTCGGGGAGAAGGATCAAGCCTTCGAATGGCTGCACCGAGCCTGTGAGGAGCGCTTTGGTTTACTTGTTTACCTCAAATACTGGCCGATATTCGAGAACCTGCGCAGCGACCCGCGTTTCACTGATCTGCTCCGCTGCGTCGGAATCCGACAGTGATTTGCAGATAGCGGAATACATCTGGCATCCGGGCACTCTTGTGACGCGAACGGGCTCGGCTGGAAGCAAGTTTGGGAGCGCTTGATTGCAGCGGTTCAGGCGTCTTTGTGGTAAAGTTTTTGGTATGGAGAAATCTAAATTGACGGAATCTAATAGGGCGCGAAGACCATTGATCGCGCTCATGCTGGGAATAACCATTGCCGCACTCTCAACGTCAGCGGTGGCGCGAGATACGCTCGTCACGGTGCCGTTTGAGAACGTCTCAGGCCGGCCTGAGTACAACTGGATCGGGGAGAGCTTCTCGGTCATGGTTTCATACCTCCTCGACACGCCGGGCCTTTCGGTTATCCGGAGCGACGAGCGGAACATCGCCTACGACCGAGTCGGCGTCAGGTCCTCCGACATTCTGACGCGAGCGGCGGTCATCAAGATCGCAGATTCTGCGCAGGCGAACCTGGCGCTTGTCGGAACCTATGACATCGGGGGCGAGAACAAGAAAGAGACAATTGCCATCACGGCACGCCTGATCGAGACGAGGGAAGGGCGGCTGGTCGGCAATCGCGTCTTCAACTTCAGCGGCTCGCTCGGCGACCTGCAGTCGATGCAGGGACAGCTTGCGTGGAACGTGCTCTATGAGCGCGATCCGAGCCTGCCTTATTCTCGAGATCAGCTGATACGGACCGCTCGCGGAGTTCCACCGCGCGCTTATGAGAGCCTCGTCAAGGGCATCCAGACGAGCGATCTCAAGCTGCGCGAAAAATTCCTGAACCGAGCCGTCGAAGAGTATCGCAACGAAGGGGCTTCCGGCCATTATGCACAGGCGATCTATGAGCTCGGTATGCTCAGCTATCACCAGAAGGCGTTCCCTGAAGCGATCAAGTACTTCAAGATGTTGACGAACGATGATCCGCACTACTTCGAGAGTCTCTACTATCTCGGCCTGGCGGACTATAGCGTAGGCTACATCAGTCAGGCAGCGCAGGCGTTCGACAAGCTTGGAGAGGCGCTTCCGCTGACGGAGATTCTCAACAACGCCGCGGCGCTGCAGGCTGGTTCAGGCAACTATGCGCGGGCATTTCAGATTCTTACAAAAGGCCGAGTTTGCCGATCCAAAGGACACTACGCTCAGATTCAATCACGGCTATGCGCTCTGGAAGAACAAGAACTTTGCCGAGGCGGTCCCACACCTGAGAGTCGTAGTCGCCGCAAATCCACGCGATGGTGAAGCTCAATACCTGCTGGCCAAATGCCTCGCCGGAGCAGGGCAAAGCGAAGAAGCCGGAAAGGCCGACCAGGAAGCCAGACGCTATCTCGGCGACAACTATGCTCGCTGGGAGTCAGGCGCAGCTCAGATGCCGCTTCTGATACGGTTGAGGATGGAGTTCAACAGGCCGTCCTTCTACAAGCTCGAGAGGCAGCAGAGCACACCGGCGGCACCTTCGGCTGCGGCCATTTCCCTCCAGCAGAACATGGCTCGTGCGCGACAGCTGTACGAAGCACGTAACGATACTGAAGCGTTGGATGTGCTGCAGCGCATTCTAAGCGCATATCCCACCTCGGCCGAGGCCCAGATGATCAAGGGCCGAATTCTCCTGCGGCGGAATGACGTCGAGGGCGCGCTCAGCGCGCTCTCGGCTGCAAGCTACTACAACCCGAAGCTGGTGGGCGCGCATGTAGGGCTTGGACAGATATATCTCTCGCGTGGAGATCGGGCCAAGGCCCTGGCTCATTCCCAACAGGCGCTTGAGATTGACCCTCAGGATCGAGACGCGATAGCCCTCAAGAGACAGATTGAATCCGGCAATTAGTAGCTCTCGCCCGCCCGAACCGGAACCTTCCTCGACTTCCCCGCTCCCATTAAGCCAGACCGTCTTTCGTGTTACACTTGTTCCATGCCGGGCCGCGGAGTGATCACACCCCTTTTTGCTTCGGCGCCGCAGGAGTCGAATCGTGGAAAGCGATTTCGGCGGGCTATGGCTCTCTCGTTTTTCGTCCACCTCCTGGTGGCCATCGGATTCTGGGTATATCCCCTGTTTGCAATAGCTGTCGGTCTGAGGACCTTGCGATTTGCCGATGAAGAATACGATCGCGGCATCCTGATCACATTTCATAGGCCTCTCAAATACCCGCAAGGCTACACTGGATTCAGACCACCGACTCACGAGTTGACGCCCGAGGAGATGAAGCGTGCAGAGGCGCGCCGGCTCGCCAAGCTCGAGGCGGACAAACGCGAGAGGGAGCGGCAGCGTGAGGAGGCGGCACGCCGCGAGAAAGAGGAGAAGGCCAAAGAGCAGGAGGCAGCCTCAAAACAGGAGGCCGAAAAAGCCAAAGAGACAGCGCCTGCTGACGGCTATGCCGGCGGCTTCGGCAAGATCAATACACAGCCGATCAAGGATCAGATCCCAGAAGCTTTACGAGGCGCAGAAGGCTGGTCTGCTCGACCTGCAGAATGACCGTATCAAGGTTGGAGTATCGGGCAGGATCAACCCTGACGGGACGCTCTCCGACTACAAGGTGATCATTCCGTCGGGCAACGCGGATATCGATCGTGCGGCGCTCGTCATCCTGAAGACGGTAAGCGATAGTCGAGCGCTCGGACCTCTACACGAGTTGACCTCATTGAGCCTGATTCTCGATATCGACACGCTCGCTCAACTCACCGTCGTCGGCTTCACTGCCAATCCCCAGAGCGCTATGGCCATCGAAGCGATCGCCAACCTGGCTCTCATGGATGCCCGCAGAAAGAAGTCCACGGACCCGGCCGCCATGATCATCCTTAACAATGTGAAGGTTTCGCGAACCGGTCAGCGTATTCAGGCGGTGATCAGTATGCCGCGTCAGAAGGCCTCCGACGCTCTTGCGGATACGATGGAGAAGGAAAAGAGCTAGCGGCTGAACTTGTCGAGGTTGAATCGAAGGCCTACGAAGATGTCCCTGCCATCCTTAAAAATGTAGGAATTGCACTGGCGTCCTTGACTCTGTCCGAAGCCCCCTCCGGTAAGCGTGAGTCGAGGAATTCTGCAATCGTCGCTTGTAGACTCCCACATCGATTCTATCTCCCCACCAACTATGCACGATCAGTCCCTTGGTGATGGAATAGAGGTCTCGCCGGAAATAGAGACCGCTCTGCTCAAACTCCATCGTCTTCGCAGTGTCGGTGAAGAGTCTTCGTTGATCGGCTGCCGTCTGATAGATGGTTGAAATGCCTTCGAGCCAGCTTCCGGTCTTAGTCGGCTGCGGATCCACCGGCGCTCTGAGTGCGAACGTCTCGATCTTGACCAGCGGCTCGGAACTCTGATCGACAATAGGATCGGAGTGCACGTCGAGCAGGCGTTGGCGCATGGCTGCGGCCGCGGACGGTTGAGCCTTTACAGCGTCACTGTTTTGATCTCTGCTCTCGAGCTGCTGGCAGTTCGCAATCGGGGATAAGATACACGCAAGCAGCAGCGAAAACGCGAGGAGGCACGCACTTCTCATTGCTGTTCTTTTGTCAGAGATGTCAACGAGGGATGACATCTGAGATCATAACGGTAATTAATCAGATTGCAAAGACCAGACGTGATGGATCGGCTCTCTTTAATGATTAAAGGAGGAGTCTGAGATGGAGATTCGCGTCGGCACGAGCGGCTTCAGCTATGCCCCATGGAAGGGTCGGTTTTACCCGAAGGAATCTGCCGGCGTCACGAATGCTGTCCTACTACTCGGGCGTCTTTTCTACGGTTGAGATCAACAATACGTTTTACCGGATGCCAACACCGGCACTCTTGAGTGGCTGGCTGGGTCAGGTACCGGAGACGTTCCGATTCAGTCTCAAGGCGCCGCAGCGGTTGACCCATACGAAGGCAATCGCGCAATCGAGCGAGCGGATACCGGCGTTCCTCGAGGTGGCCGCTACGCTTGGAGATCGGCTCGGGCCCATACTCTTTCAGTTTCCTCCCTTTCTCAAGAAGGATCTCGGGCAGCTTGCGGAGTTCCTTAGCCGGGTCCCGAGGGGAACCCTAGCGGCCCTCGAATTCAGGCATGAAAGCTGGTTTGAGGAAGATCTGTACCAGATGCTCTCGGATCACGGCGTGGCGCTATGCCTGGCGGAGACGGACAAGACATCGCCGCCTGAGATCGGGATCGGCCCTTTTGGCTATTTTCGGCTTCGCAAGACGGAGTACGACGAGGATGCACTGAGGCGGTGGACAGCGTTCCTGCGCCGCCAGAGCTGGAACGAGGCCTACGTGTTCTTTAAGCACGAGGATGAGGCCAAAGGTCCGGAATTCGCCACCTGCCTTACAAAAATGCTAAACGAGTAGTGGAAAACCGTGCCACAGGCTGTCCAGCCTGTGGCAGCCCCCGCAAGCGTCTATTACTTAGTGGTTAGAGCATTGGCGAAGGTTTGGTATAGCGGGGCTTGCAATTGAATGTGCGCAACCTCCGTAAGAAAGGATTACCGGCGCCAGACGGCGCCGGGCGGGCAGGGACAAGCCCTGCCCCTACAGCGTTGTCGCGAAGTGCAGCATTTTCGAGAACGTTGGTAATCCCCCCTCATTCAACCACGCCCCATAACCGCCTGAGGTTGCTCAGTGTTCCGTTGAACTTGTCCCGATCGCATTGACCGATGCCATCGACGCTATGCGGCAGCGGGCCGACACTTCCGTCCGTGTATTGCCAGAGAGTCCACGTCGGCCAGTTTGGCGGAACAACAGGGGTGTCGCCATATTGGGCCAGCCAGAAGAAGCACTGCGCGAGTACAGGATCATGTTTCGATCCGAGAAGCTGCTTAATATGGCTGCCTGAGTAGAGGCCTGGATAGCGGCCGACGCGCGCCTGGATGTGTACGATGAATTGGCGGGCCTCGTCGAGCGTCATCGTTGGGCCGGAAAAACTCTCCTCAAAATCGAGCACCAGGAGATCTGCCGGTCCCGGAGCGACTACCTCGAGGAAGTGATCCGCCTGGCCTTTTGGATTTCCACCTGAGCCGAAATGGTAGGCTCCCCAGAGCAGGCCCGCCGCGAGTGCCTTCCGGCGGTTGCTCGCGTAAGTGGGGTCGACGTACGTCAAACCTTCCGACGCTTTGTGAATGACGCCCACTATTCCAGCCGCTTTCGCTTTCTGGAAATCTGGTGACCGATTATGGTGGGACAAATCGATTACTACGTTCAGCGGGGTGCGCATAGCTCCTCGATTCAGGTGCCGCATGGACAGCCGGGTGATGGCTGCATATACTAACACGCCGCAGCACATTGGCAGCGATCAGTGGCGAGTCAATTCCAAGGGCCCGAAAAGGCCGAAGGCTCGAGCGCAGTCGTCCTGCGATTGCCCGCAATTCGCGATATGACCAACGAAGAGCTCCGCCTTCAGGAATCACGCCAGCGGCGCGTCCACTGGAAACGCTGGGGTCCTTATGTCAGCGAGCGCGCCTGGGCCACGGTGCGCGAAGACTACTCAGCCAACGGATCAGCCTGGGAATGCCTGCCATTCGAGCATGCCCGGTCGAAGGCATACCGGTGGGGCGAAGACGGCCTCGCCGGCATCTGCGATCGCCACCAACTGGTCTGTTTTGCTCTCGCGCTCTGGAATCACAACGATGCAATCCTCAAGGAGCGCCTATTCGGGCTGACCGGCGATCAGGGCAATCATGGGGAGGATGTCAAAGAGTATTACTTCTACCTCGATTCGACGCCCACCCATTCCTACATGAAGTATCTGTACAAGTACCCTCAGCAACCTTATCCGTATGAGGAACTTGTTGAAGAGGGACGAAGACGTGGGCGCGATGAACCCGAATTCGAACTGCTCGACACCGGCATTTTTGATGGAGACCGCTACTTCGACGTTTTTGTCGAATACGCCAAGGCTTCGGCCGAAGATATCCTCATATTGATCACGGCCGTCAATCGCGGTCCGGAGGCCGCTCCGCTCGACATTCTTCCGACCATCTGGTTTCGCAACACGTGGTCCTGGGGCTTTGAGGCTCCTCGACCCCGTTTGCGAGTCTATGATGCCTTGCCCGATACATCGGTGATCCAGGTTCGCCACTATGATATGCCGCTGCGCTGGCTGGTGTGTGGTGGCGATCCTGAGCTGCTCTTTACAGACAACGAGACCAATCTCCAGAGGCTGCATGGCGTTGAGAACCAGAATTCCTTCGTCAAGGACGGCATCAACGATTATGTAGTCAACGGAATTTGCGAGGCTGTCAACCCGCTGCGGATCGGCACGAAGGCAGCGGCTCGCTACGAGTGTCTGCTCGGGCCGGGCGAGTCGACCACGATCAAGCTCCGGTTTTCGATAAAGCAGCCCGCCGCGGATGCTCTTGGTCCGGCGTTCGACGAGGTGTTTGAGACACGAAAGCGTGAGGCTGACGAATTCTACAGCGCCTTCGCTCCGAGTGAGGATGGACAGGATGTAGCTCTTGTTCAGCGCCAGGCATTTGCAGGCCTGCTCTGGAGCAAGCAGTTCTACTATTACGACGTTAAGCGTTGGCTGCGCGGCGATCCGGCTGGTCCGGAGCCTCCGCGGGCTCGACGCAATGGACGAAACAGCGACTGGCGGCACCTCTACAACGAGGATGTGATCTCCATGCCGGACAAGTGGGAGTACCCCTGGTACGCGGCCTGGGATCTCGCCTTTCACTGCATTCCCCTGGCGTTGATCGATCCCGACCTGGCTAAGGAGCAGCTGGTGCTCATGCTTCGCGAGTGGTACCAGCACCCCAATGGTCAGCTTCCTGCCTACGAATGGAATCTCTCCGACGTCAACCCTCCGGTGCACGCCTGGGCGGCCTGGCGCGTCTACAAGATCGAGCAGAAGCACCACGGAACCGGGGATCGCCGCTTTCTACAGCGAGTTTTTCATAAGCTTCTGCTCAATTTCACCTGGTGGGTAAACCGGAAGGATGGGTTGGGCAACAACGTCTTCGAGGGAGGCTTCCTCGGGTTGGACAACATCGGTGTCTTCGATCGAAGCACGCCGCTGCCAAACGGAGGCCGCCTCGAGCAGTCGGATGCGACCAGCTGGATGGGCATGTATTGCCTCAACATGCTGATCATTGCCCTGGAGCTGTCACGGCAGGACCCGGCATATGAAGATGTGGCTTCGAAGTTCATGGAGCACTTTGTCTACATTTCCCGCTCCATGAATAACCTGGCTGGACGCGGAATCGAATTGTGGAGCCGCGAAGAGGGCTTCTTCCGCGACGTCCTCCATATTCCCGACGCTGATCCTGAAAAGGGCGGTCAGAATATCCCTCTGCGAGTTCGCTCGATGGTCGGGCTGATTCCGCTCTTCGCGGTTGAGACGCTGGAGGCTGAGATCACCGACCTCCTGCCGGGTTTCAAGCGAAGGATGCAGTGGTTCATCGACAATCTCCCCGAGTTTGGCGACTACATTGAGACACAGACCACGGCGACGAGTATTCGCCGCATTCTGACGCTGGTTAATCGCGACAGATTGAGGAGAATCCTTGGCTACATGCTTGACGAGAGCGAGTTCCTGTCGCCATTCGGCGTGCGGTCGGTCTCCAGGTTTCATCTCGACCATCCATTCGAACTCGATCCGGAACATCGGGTCGGCTATGAGCCGGCTGAATCGACCAGTGGTCTGTTTGGCGGCAATTCCAACTGGCGTGGTCCGGTCTGGTTTCCCGTAAACTTTCTAATAATCGAATCGTTGCAGAAGTTCCATCATGCGTATGGACCGGAGTTCAAGGTCGAGTGCCCTACGGGGTCGGGCCGGATGATGACGCTCTGGGAGGTAGGATCTGAACTTTCGAAGAGGCTGGCGCGTATATTTATGCGTGATGAGAATGGTCGGCGTCCCGTATACGGAAACTGCGAAAGATTCCAGGGCGATCCTCACTGGCGAGACCTCATTCTCTTCTACGAGTACTTCCATGGCGATCTTGGGAGCGGCCTCGGCGCCAGCCATCAGACGGGTTGGACGGGACTGATCGCGAAACTGATTGCACAGGCCTATTAGTAGCTTGTTAGTATCTGGGGAACTCGAGGCTGGGCTGCGGAGTCTAGAGACTATGTTTTTGTCTATTTGGGAATTATACTATCTTTTTATACGTTTCAAATCTCTTGAAACATGGTGTTGTAGTCCTTCGTATAGCGGTTAGGTCGAAGGCTCCCAACAGCATCTAACTGCTTGTGTTCTCATATTTTGGAGGCGTGGATTACCGATGGCGGTGACGAAGAAGAAGAAAATAATAATCGGTGCGGCTGTGCTCGTTCTACTCGCCACCGTGATTGGGGCGAGTCTTTACGGGCGCCGCGGTGATTTCCCGGAAGTGCAGACCGCGAAGGTCGAGCGGCGTCCAATCCTTGAGTCCAAGGTGACGGCCAACGGTGAAGTCCGACCGATTCAGTTCATCAATCTGACGGCTGAAGTTGCCGGCCGCGTGACCGACGTCTTCGTCACTGAAGGCCAGCAAGTCAAGAAGGGCACTCCGCTCCTCAAGGTGGATCCGACGCAACAGTCATCTGCCACCAACATTCAGGAAGCGACGCTGAGAGCCGCACAGGCCGATGTCACAAACCAGACGGTTGCCATAACAGCCGCCGAGAACGCCATCAACAACTCCAACGCAGCGCTGAACACTGCTCAGGCAGACCTTGAGCGTTCCAAGGTGGATAAGATCAACGCAGAGGTCGAGCTCAAGCGGAACACTGACCTGGTTGAATCAGGAATCGTTTCGAAGTCGCTTTACGATAGCGCCAAGTTGCGCTATGACCAGGCTGTGGCCTCAGTAAATTCCGCGGCGGCCCGGGTGGCGCAGGCCAAGGTACAAGTACGAGACTCCGAAATTCGCGTTTCGCAGAGCCGGGCCGGGCTTCAGGCATCGGAGGCGCGAGTCGCTCAGGCGCGGGCAGGCTTGCGAAGCCAGGCCGACCTTCTTTCGAAGACGACGCAATACGCAACTATCAACGGCGTGGTCGTCGGGCCGATCGTCCAGTCGGGAACCTTTGCTCTGGCAAACTTCTCCTCGACGCCGTTGTTGATCATCGCCGATATGTCGATCATCAACGTCGAGGTTCGAGTGGATGAGACCGACATCGCCAATGTCGCAGTCGGGCAAAAGGCAAAGATCAAGGTTGACGCTCTCGGTGAGAAGGAGCTGCAGGGTGACGTGGTCGAAAAGGCGGCCTCGGCAGTCACTCGCTCGGGTCAGACGATCGCGCAGACGGCTGTCGCCGGATCGCAGGAGGCCAAGGATTTCAAGGTCGTCATCCGGCTGACCGATGTCACGGAGGAACTGCGAAATCGTCTGCGGCCAGGCATGTCCGCTACGGCGACAATCACGACGGACCGCAAGGATAATATTCTGGCGATTCCCATGCAGGCGCTGGTCGAGCGCGAGGGTGATGGCAAGGCTGCAGCGCCGACGCCGGAGCCGTCGCCATCGCCGGGCGGGCCCAAACCTGTCAAGGAAAACAAGAAGCTCACGAAGGGCGTCTTCCTCGTTCGCAACAATCGCGCCGTGTTTGCTCCGGTGGAGACTGGTATCACAGGCGAGAACGACATCGAAATTACAAAGGGGCTGTCGCCGGGTGATGAGATCATCATCGGTCCATATCGCCAGCTGCGAAGTCTGAAGAACGACTCGCAGATCAAGCGTGAGGACAAGACCAAGAAGGCGCCTCCGCAAGTACAATAAGGTGAGGACGATTCGATGCTGACTGAGGCGACCCTGGACGAAATCAAAACGGAACCCGTTCGCGAGGATTTGGAGACCAAAGGCCTGGATTCCATGATCCGGACCGTGGATCTCTGGAAGACCTACGTTATGGGTGAAGAAGAGATTCACGCCTTGCGCGGTGTCTCATTTGAAATTGCTCGAAATGAATACGTGGCGATCATTGGACCATCCGGTTCAGGCAAGTCGACGCTCATGAACATGATCGGCTGCCTCGATACACCGTCCCAGGGCGAGTACTGGCTGAACGGCAAGCTGGTATCCCAGATGGATGATGACGAACTTGCGGCAATCCGGAATAAAGAGATCGGATTCGTCTTTCAGACGTTCAACCTGCTCCCGAGAGCGACGGCGCTTCACAATGTCGAGCTGCCGCTGATTTACAACGGGACCCCGTCTGCCGAGCGACTTGAGCGAGCCAAGCGGTCGCTCGAATCGGTCGAGCTTGGATCCCGCATGGGGCATCGCCCGAATGAGCTCTCCGGCGGCCAGCGGCAGCGCGTCGCAATCGCCCGCGCGCTGGTCAACGACCCGTCCATCATTCTCGCGGACGAACCGACCGGGAATCTCGATTCGAAGACATCCGAAGAGATCATGCAGCTCCTCGAGAGGCTCCACGACCGCGGCAACACGATCATCCTCGTGACCCACGAACCCGACATCGCCAGGCACGCCCACCGCGTCATTTCGATTCTTGACGGCAAGATCGAGAAAGACGAACGCCGCAGGTAAGGGCACACAGAGATCCCATTTCAAACAAGACCCTGCGGCAGACCTAGGGGCAAGACGTAGGGGCGGCTCGCGAGCCGCCCCCATACGCACCTTACGTTAGAGCTGGCGCCAGTCGAGGACCGCCGGCATCCACGTGTTAGTTCTTCGCTAGAACAGCATTTGGTTCCAGACCAAGTTCCGGCTGGGGGCGGCTCGCGAGCCGCCCCTACGACCTGCCCAACGTGCTTTCGAGATCGCGTGAAGAGTGGAGTACTCGCACGATCATAACCGTTGTGACAAGCCGACCGGCTTAGTATGGAGTGCGGCGACTTGTCGCCGCTTTTGATTAATCGTTACATGGACGAAAGGACAGAGCCCGCTTCTTTTTAGCGTAGCAGCATTCTACTCAAAAGCGGCGACAAGTCGCCGCACTCCATACTGAGCCGGTCGCCCACGTTTGCCTGGATGCCTCCCGCACTTGAACGGACGCAACAGCAGATCATCGAAGGTCTGGAACGCCGCGTCATAGAATTGGACGGCAGTCGCAAAATTCTCCTCGGCGAGGTAGGCGAATTGTTCGTCTATATCCTGGTTGGCGCGCGGACTGATTAACAGTCGTCGCTTCATTGATGCTTGTTCTTCTTCATACGCTTTGTCGGCGTGTACTTCGCCAGCAGGGCACGGCGTTTCCGCTCAATGTATTCCGGTGTAACCGCGATTGGCTCGCCGCTTTTGATTCCTTCCAGCAATTGCGTCTCGAGTCGTTCTTCGTCGCGCCGTCTTTGATCACGGCGGACAAGCTCTCGAAAATATTCGCTTGCCGTACTGTACCCCCCTTCGCTGATTCGCTCATCAATCCATTTGCGCAGCGCCTCCGGCAAAGAGATGTTCATGGTGGCCATATGTTTTAGATTCCTTCCTCGGAGTATACATGCATTTGGCAAGAGTTAGCAAAGCTTGCCAAAATCTCCAGGGACCGAGAGAACAAATCGACCGAGAGGGGGCACATCCAACCAGTTTGCGTTACATCGGTCGCTTTTCGAGGTCTCAGGTTGCCGCTATAATGGATCTACCTACGATTCCTATGTCACAAATCCGCGTTCGCTTCGCACCCTCACCGACCGGCTATCTCCACGTTGGGGGAGCTCGTACAGCGCTCTTCAACTGGCTCTTCTCCCGCCATGTGGGTGGAACCATGGTCCTGCGGATCGAAGACACCGACATCCAGCGATCGAGCGAAGAGATGGTCCGCGGCATACTCGAGGGGCTCGAGTGGCTTGGCTTGAGCTACGACGAAGGGCCGTTCTTTCAGTCCGAATTTGCGGCCCAGCACCGGGCGGCCGTCTCCCGGCTGCTCGAAACGGGGCATGCCTACAAGGATTTCACGCCAAAGGAAGATCGCAGCGACGCCGACATCAAGCAATTGATAGCCGATGCCGCGCGCCAGCCGAAGCAGGCCAACCCTTATCGCAATCTGAAGGCCGCTGAGGTTGCGCCTCTTGAGGCTGAGGGAAAACCCTTCGTAGTCAGACTACGAGTTCCCGACGAGGGCAAGACAGAATTCGAAGACGCAGTCTACGGTCACCAGGAGCGTGACTTCCGTGACATAGAAGACCTCGTCCTGCTGAGATCGGATGGGCATCCCCTATACAACCTCAGTGTTGTGGTAGATGACATTGAGATGAAGATCAGCCATGTCATTCGTGGACAGGATCACCTCTCGAATACTCACAAGCAGATACTGATCTACAAGGCGCTCGGCCAGGCAGTGCCTCAGTTTGCGCATCTGCCACTGATTCTTGCGCCCAACAAGGGAAAACTATCGAAGCGCAAGCATGGCGAAGTCGTGAGCGTCACCACCTACCGGGACGCGGGCTTCATTCCTGACGCGTTTGTCAATTTCCTCGCGCTGCTCGGCTGGTCGCCCGAAGCCACGGATCGCGAGGTCTTCTCACGAAAAGAGCTGATCGAACTCTTTTCGCTCGAGGCAATTCACAAGTCCAACGCAGTTTTCAACTTTGATGAGAAGGACGAACGCCACTGGACGGACCAGAAGGCGCTCTGGATGAACGCCGAGTACATTTCGAAGATGCCGCTCGATGATCTACTGCCCATGGTTCGAGCGCGTCTTGAGCAGGCTGGAATCTGGCAGGATGATTTCGCCGGCGAAAGGGCAGGATGGTTTGCCGGAACCATTGACCTGATCCGTGCCCGATTCAGGACTCTGGTCGAGTTTGCAACGCTGGGACGTAGCTATTTCGTGGACGATTTGAGCTTCGAGTTCGATGCTGCAGCAGTGAAGAAGAATCTGCAGAAGGACGCCGCCGCTCTCAAAACGCTACTGCCTCAACTGGCAGACACGCTCGAAACGGTCGAGCCATTCAATCACGTGACTGTTGAACCGGCTCTCCGCACCTTCGCTGAAGCGCATGGCGTTAAGGCAGGATTGCTGATCAATGCCTCCCGCACGGCGCTCACAGGACAGTCGGTAGGACCCGGAATGTTTGATGTCTTTGTCGCCATTGGGCGTGAACGCTCAGTGCAGCGGCTGCGCAACGCAGCTCATCTGGTCGAATAGCGGCCGCAAACGAGGGCAAGAACACAGATCCTTTTTCGCGGCTCTTATGAGACTGGGGATTGAAGGGTTTAACTACGCTGACCTTTACCAGCCGCGACGTCTTTCGGCTCTGAGCGACGCATTTTGGGCGAGCGTAGAACAGGCAGACGCACCTCTCTTCGAAGAATTCCAACAATACCGCCAGTCCAGCCGGGTCAAGGATGATCCGGCTTTTCCGTCAGTACGGATCTCACGTCTTCTCGTCGCAACTGCCAGGCATCTCTCCACATTCCTCTCACAACTCTTCCTTGTACAGACGGAGGCGGATGAGCTTGCCGCGACTACACGAAGGGATGCGGTGATCTTCGATTTCAAGAAGAGCTTCATCCAACGGCGTGTGCGCAAACTTGATGCAGCAACGGTGCTCGAGGCCGTGAACAATTTTGCCCGGCTCGATGCAGATGTCAGCAGGCTCAGGAGTCAGATCAGTCATATAACCCCGAGCAAGCGCGCGCCAAGTCCGCCAAGTCCGGCCCGGATGATGATGATGACGAGCTCGAGGTCGCGGAGACGTGGAGAACGCTCGCCAACGACAAGGAGGCGCTACGCACGCTCGAGCATTGGGTTGCGGCTCTCGGCATCATTGCGCCCGAACGCGTTTCAAAATGGGTCTCCTGGCGACAACCTCAGTCTCTCGATTACTCGCAGCTTGTTCAAATCGAAAGGCCTCGACCTGATCTGCCCGAGCTGGCAACAGGCCCGGAGTTCAAGCTTCGCCGCCGCGATGGATTCAAGCTGACCGATTCGCGCATGGGCGAGCGCGAAGCGCTGGATGAGGTCCACTATTGCATCTATTGTCATGAGCGGGATAAGGACTCCTGCTCGAAGGGCTTCATCGAAGGCGATCATCGCTATCGCGTCAATCCGCTCGGTATCGAGCTCGCCGGCTGTCCACTCGACGAGCGCATATCAGAGGCTCATCTCCTGAGGCGGGATGGGGATAGCCTGGCGGCGCTGGCCGTCATTATGATCGACAACCCTCTTTGTCCCGGCACGGGGCATCGAATCTGCAACGACTGCATGAAGTCCTGTATCTTTCAGAAGCAGGAGCCGGTAAATATCCCGCAGATCGAGACGCGCATTCTCACAGAAGTCCTCAGCATGCCGTACGGGGTTGAGATATACGGCCTTTTGACGCGCTGGAATCCGCTGAACATCGAACGCCCTCACGCACTCGAATACAACGGCAGGAACGTTCTCGTTGTCGGCCTGGGACCTGCCGGATACACGCTCGCACACTACCTGCTCAATGAGGGATTTGGCGTAATAGGAATTGACGGTCTGAAGATTGAGCCGCTTCCGGAACGGCTGACTGGCACCTCTGAGCGCGCTCCGGAGCCGGTTCGGGACTGGAATGAGATTCGTAACGAGCTGGATCAGCGAGTTCTCGAAGGTTTTGGCGGCGTGAGCGAATATGGAATTACTGTGCGCTGGGACAAGAACTTTCTGACCCTGCTGCATCTGACGCTCGCCCGCCGCCGCCATCTTCGGATGTTTGGTGGAGTACGCTTTGGTGGGACATTGACGCTCGAGGATTGCTGGTCGTCTGGATTCGACCACGTAGCCATCGCTACAGGCGCGGGCAAGCCGACGGTCGTCAGAATGAAGAACAACATGATTCGCGGCGTGCGAATGGCGAGCGATTTTCTGATGGCGCTCCAGCTGACAGGTGCGTTCAAGGAGTCGGCATTGGCCAACCTTCAGGTTGACCTTCCGGCCGTTGTCATCGGTGGAGGGTTGACGGCGATCGATACAGCAACGGAGCTCGCGGCCTATTATCCGGTGCAGGTAGAGAAGGTCCTGAACCGTTATGAGAGCCTGATTGGCGCATACGGCAAAGAGAAGGTGGAAAAGGCGTTCGATGAGGAGGAGAGTGAAACGATCAGGAGGTGGCTCGAGCACGGCGCGCCAGGTGCGCGCTGAGCGTGAGCGAGCAGCCGCTTCTGGTCAGAAACCGAATCTGGTGAAGCTTGTTCGTTCCTGGGGCGGAGTCTCGATTGTCTATCGCAAATCGCTGCAGGACTCCCCTGCCTACCGGCTCAACCACGAAGAGGTAATCAAGTCACTCGAGGAGGGCATCTGCTTCGTTGAGAGGCTCGATCCGGTCGGGGCTATAGCCGATGGCTGCGGCAAGCTCGCTGGAATCAATTTCGAGCGCCAGCTGCGTGACGAATCGGGGCACTGGAAGGCGACTGGTGAACGTGTTGAGCTGCCCGCGCGAACTGCCTGCGTGGCGGCGGGCACGAGCCCCAACACAATCTATGAAAAAGAATGGCCGGGAACCTTCAAGCTCGATGGCCGCCAGCAGTTCTTCCAGCCGTTCAGAGTTGCGGATGACCACCTGGAGGCGGCTGGTTCGGATCGTCAGGGCTTCTTCACCTCATACGACTTCGAAGGAAAGTATGTCACCTACTACGGCGACAATCACCCCGCCTTTGCAGGCAATGTGGTCAAAGCCATGGCCTCTGCACGACACGGCTATCGCGAGATCGTCAAGCTCTTCGAAAATGAGATTTCCGCGCTGGACTCCGACAAGCAACCCGAGCGGGAGTCGGCGTTCTGCAGGCTTGCCTCGATGCTGGATGACCAGCTCAGGGCCCGCGTGGTGCGAGTCGATCGGCTGACTCCGACGATCGTCGAGGTAGTCGTCCGCGCTCCTCTCGCTGCTCGCAAATTTCATCCGGGCCAGTTCTATCGATTGCAGAACTATGAGGTCAACGCCCCGGTCGTGCGCGGCACGAGGCTGACAATGGAGGGCATCGCTCTGACAGGTGCATGGACCGATCCGAAGGAAGGCCTGCTCTCATTGATCGTCCTCGAGATGGGGGCGAGCTCGCGGCTGTGCACGCAGCTCAAGCCGGGAGAAGAGGTGATTGTCATGGGGCCGACTGGAGCTCCCACCGAGATCCCAGCCAACGAGACAGTCCTCATCGCAGGCGGCGGCCTCGGTAATGCCGTGCTCTTTTCGATTGCCAGAGCTCTCAAGGCAAAAGGGAACCGGGTCATCTATTTCGCGGGCTACAAGAAGCGGCAGGACATCTTCAAGCGTGAGGAGATCGAAGCCTCGACCGACCAGGTCATTTGGAGTGTAGAGTTTGGCGAAATGATCGAGCCATTCAGGCCGCAGGACCACTGCTTTACGGGCAACATCGTACAGGCGATGAAGGCTTATGCAGATGGTCAGTTCGGCACGCCGCTGGTCAGGTTTTGGGATGTCGACCGGTTGATTGCCATTGGCTCGGATCGGATGATGGGAGCGGTGAAGGTGGCGCGTCGCAACGGTTCCCTCGCGGGGTACTTCAGGGAGGGGGCATGCAGCGATTGGCTCGATCAACTCACCGATGCAGTGCATGATGAAAGAGGTCTGCGCGCAATGCCTGCAGCGACACGTGGACCCCGAGACGGGAGCTGAGACTGGCTTTGTCTTTTCCTGTTTCAATCAGGATCAGCCGCTTGATAGCGTCGATTTCGCCGCGCTTAGCGGCAGACTGCGAGCAAATTCGGCACAGGAGAAGCTCGCCAATCTGTGGTTCGATTACCTCATGAATTAGTATTTTATGGCGCCCACCGGTTTAGTATGGAGTGCGGCGACTTGTCGCCGCTGTTGATTTACTACTGCAGGATTATGATGTATACGCCCGATTCTTCTTTTATCACTGCAGTATCTAACTCAAAAGCGGCGACAAGTCGCCGCACTCCATACTAAGCCGGTCGCCGCGCTTTAGGCATGAATAGGATACTGGCGGCAACATTGATGCTCGCGTTTACCGCTCTCGGCAGCAAAGGACTGATCGAGCTTCGCCTCCTGCCGCTCTTCAAACCCGAGGTCCAAGCTCTTCGCGACGCTCTTCAACCCAACGCCACGAGTGACGACTATCTCAGGCAACTGCTCTCCGATGAAGGTGTGCCCAGCTCCACCCTGTCACGCCCGTCGGCAGTGATCACGGAAGCAGTAAGCGGCCTCCCGTCCTCCGGCCCGATCCTCTTCATCGCTTCGCGAAACACACCTGCAAACCAGCTCGCATACCTGGTCATCAAAGGGCTCTCACTTCCTCATCTCGTTCAATATTCATGGTGTGAGCCACCGGATGCACCAAACCGTTCGGACAAACTTGCTGCTCTATTGCTGTATAACCTGCAACAGCCTGCGGAATCCCTGACCGCTTCAAGCGTGATTCCGCGATTGATAATGATCCCTGGTGCTCAAGCTCAGCAATGGACAGCCTATTGTTCGCGATAGCTGTTTTGATTCCTCTTGCGGCCGGGTGCGGCATCGTTCTCCTGGTCTCTCCTCGCAGAATGTTCCTCATCGAACTCCTGGGATTTGCATGGCTCACCGGGACGGCAGCGACGTCGCTGCTGAGTTTCTGGCTGGGTATGATTCTCAAGGGCGGAGCATTGCGCTGGGTAGTCACGGCGATTGCAATCTGTTGCGCGGTTGCCGGCATAAAATGGGGGAGGGTGACAATCAATCTCGGCCTGCCATTGAAGGGAATTGCCGACCGGCTGCTCGCATTGGCGATAGCAGTCCAATTCATTGCGCTGATCGGCCTCTCTATTCGACTGGCACTCGGTTATGACGGGCTTGTGCTCTGGGAGCTCAAGGCCATGCTGCTTTTCAGCAACGGGGGTGTCATGCCTGCGGGATACTTCGCCGACGTCGGAGCCAACTATCCACATCCTCACTATCCGCTATACCTGCCGTTGACCGAGGCCTGGATATACGAATGGCTCGGGCACCGGGATCAGGGTTTGCTGAAACTGCTCTTTCCCATCTACTACCTGACGGCTGCCGGTCTCTTGATCAATGCGGCGGTTCGCCTGGCAGGTCGTGCGAGACCTGGATTACTAGCGGCCGCACTGCTCTTTTTCGTTCCAACAATCATGATTCGCGTCTCTTCGGGTGAGGCGGACTTTCCCCTGGGAGTCTTCTACCTTGCGGCTGTGGCTTCGGTTATCGAGTATTGCCTTACAGGAAAGTCCACATGCGTTCGTCTGGCCGGCGTGACGGCCGCAGCTCTTATGTGGGTCAAGCAGGAAGGAGTAGCGCTCTGGTTTTGCCTCCTCGTCGTTGGGAGCGTGAGGGCATTCTCGCTGGGCAGGAAAAGAGAAATGCTGTGGCTTCTGTTGCCGGGATTGACAGTGACGATGGCCTGGTTGATTTTCCTTCACGTGAGTCACGCCAGAATTACGCCCGACTATCTGCCGTTGAGCGTCAAAACTCTGGTTGGCAATCTCGATCGCGGTCCGACGATTGTTAGAGCTCTATTTGGGGAATTGAGCAATTGGCGAAGCTGGAGCCTGCTCTGGGCTATGCCCCTGCTGCTGCTGATGCTGCTGCGGCGAAAGCAGCCTCAGACTTACCGGTGGGCAGCGACGGCACTGCTGGTAATGCTGATTGTTCCGCTTGGATTCTTTGGTCTGGGCTATTTCTTCAGCGCATGGACTCCCTTTACGAGCCATATCGATGCGTCGTTGCCTCGCATTCTCGCTCAAGTCGCCCCAGCGGTTTTTCTCGTGATCGTCTTGTCGGGCCGTAATTCTCCGAGCGGCTCGGTTATGACTCCAATCGCTCCTGCTGCATGAGAGCAAACATCACATTTCCAGAAGCGGAAGAAGGCGCCGCCCCGAGCCGGCATGCACGGTGGCTGACGGATCGGCAGCCTGATATCCTGGCAATAGCTTTTCAAGTCATTTTCTTCCTTCTGTTCTTCTGGCGCGGAATCTTCGCCGGCCACCTTCTGATCACATCTGATCCAATCCTATATTCACATCCGCTCAGGGTTGCAGCCTGGGAGGCCATCAGGCATGGCCATCTGCCGCTCTGGACGCCATTGATCTTCTCAGGCTACCCGATGCTTTCGATGGCGCAGCTCGGCCTGGCCTACCCAATCACCTGGGGTTACCTCTTTCTTCCGAGTCCGTGGGCAGAGGAGGTATACGTTCTGGCTCCATTCCTACTTGGCTCCATCTTCACATTCTTCTATCTGCGAGAGATTGGAAGATCGCGAGCCGCATCGCTGTTGGGCGGGTTGAGTTTTGCGTACGGCGGCATGATGGCGAGCTGGCTCGCGAACGGAATGATGACCAATGCCGTCGTCTGGCTTCCCCTGATCCTGATTGCGGCTGAGCGTTCGCGGAGGCGGCCTTTCGTCGCGTGCATGCCCGGCGTGGCAGCGGCTTATGCGCTTTCGGTATTGACCGGGGTCGGCCAGGGCTTCGTCTATGTTGGTGTGCTGGCCCTCGCCTATTGCTGTCTTCTGGCTGTGGCTTCTCACGAAGCTGAGATGCGCGGGAGGTTGAAGCCTCTCGTCGTCGTTATCTCAGGGTTGTCGCTTGGCGCCGCCGTTGGCGCATTTCAGGTGCTCGAGTCGTGGCAGGCTGTGCGATTGAGCATTCGCCGCCATCTGAGTTATGAGCTATACAGCCAGCTTTCGTATGGTCCCAAGGCGGCCTTTCAGGCATACCTCGTTCCGATCTACCACTACATCGAGACCACACCATTTGTTCTACCACTTGTCACCGTCTTCGCGGTCACTTCGGTTGTCAGCGCGTTTCGTAACCGGCGGCGCGATGCACGAGTGATCTTCTGGTTCCTCGTGTCAGTCGTGGCCTGGCTCCTCATGCTGGGGCCTGCTACGCCACTCCATCGATTGGCCTTCAACATCCCGGTGATCAACGGATTTCGGGCTCCATCACGTCACACGTTTGAATTGACGTTTGCGGCGAGTGTGCTGGGCGCCTACGGCTGGGATCGACTCCTGGCGATTGTCAGGGATCGGCGGATGCTGCGATATCAGCGATATGCGATGCCATTGGCCGTCGGCATCCTGCTGATTTGTGTCGTTGCCGGCTGGTGCTGGCTCAAGACGATACCACGGCTCGATTTCAATGCTCCGATCGATGTCAATCGATTGGATAAGGTTTATCTCGCATGGAAGCTACTTTTGCTTCTGCTCACCTTGGCGGCGTTCTGGTTTTGCCAGCGAATCGAAGGGCTGCGTACCCGAAGGATGGTCGTGCTTGCGCTGCTATTCGTGGTCTGCTTCGCCGAGCCCTTCGTGATCTTCTCGAGATGGTGGGGACGATTCACCTTTACGGCGAGCCGTGTGACATCGCTCTCCGAGCCGAGCAGGTTCCTCATGAAGGCCAGTCCGGACGAGAACAGGGTCTATACGCGCGTCAACGTGTTTGCCGACCAGTATTCGATGGCGCCGGTACTCGACCCGCCAAATGTCACAGCTCTGGCAGGTCTCAACAATGTAGCCGGCTACGAGCCGCTCATTCTGCAGCGCTACAGCCGTGCGCTTGGGAATGTCTGGCTCGATGGATCGACACCAATTAAGGGTGCCAAACCGAATCTATCAATATTCGAGAGCAAGTCGCACGTGCTGGATCTCCTGAATACGAGCTTTGTCGTCACATACTCCAACTTCGAGATTGCACCAGCCTCGGTCGTCAAAACGAATGGGATCGACTTTGACGTTTTCGACTTCGCGCCTTTCAGCTTTACCAATGGTGACCTGGTATTGGGAGCCATTCATGCGGAGGGTGACACGCTGGCTGTGGTCTCGACCATGGCCAACTCGGGTGCCGTCGCCGACGGCACGCCGGTGGCTCACCTGACGATCGAAGGGCGCGACAATGCAAGAGTAGAGTACGACCTGGTCGCGGGCAGGGACACCGCGGAGTGGGCCTTTGAACGTCCGGACGTGCTCAGATCTGTGAAGCACGCGGCCGCACCGATCTTCGATGAAACTCGCGATCCCGGTCCGCCAGCTTTTCGCGCCTTGCGATATCTCGCACGCGTGCCGTTAGGGCGGCGAATGACTGTCAAACGAGTAAGTATTGCGGCGCTGCCGGGAGCGCCGCCGCTGAGACTCTGGAAGGCTTCCATTTTCGACACGAGCACGGGAAAGACGAGCATCCTCCTCGAAGCCTCGCGTCTCCCGCATTTGGGAGATGATGGTCGATGGCAAACGGTCTACGAGCATAGAGGTGCCTTAATACTACAAAACGTTCGCGCTCTACCACGGGCATGGTTGACTCCGGACGCTGAGTTCGTCGATGGGGAAGAGGCTCTCAGGCGAATTGAGGGAACGAGCGCTGCCGCGTTTGACCCACGCCGCACCGCGTTGCTCGAGGGACCTGCACCAGCTCTCGAGCACTCAGCGGACGGCAGCTCGTTTTCCGGAACTGCGAAGATCATGAAACGGACTACGAGCGGGCTCATGGTCGAGACTGCCTCAGATCGTCCATCCGTACTGATTGTCAGCGAAATCAACTATCCCGATTGGATTGCCTGGCTGGACGGGCGGCGCACGCCAATCATTACAGCCGACTATCTCCTCCGCGGCGTAATTCTTCCGGCCGGGTCGCATCGAATCGAGATGCGCTACACTGCTCGGGCCGCCAGGCGAGGCGCGTGGATTTCTGTAGTTGCGACAGCGATGATCATGACGCTGACCCTCGCGGCATTCCGATTCAAACGTCATCAATAGTGTCAGGAAGAGTGTGGGGAGCGTGCGGCTGAAGCTTGCGATTGACCAGCAACGAGCCGGCTTGTTGGAGGCTGGTGCGCTCGCAGTCTTCTCAGCCCTCTTCCTCCTGCTTTCATTGAGCAGCATGGCGCGCCAGAGCGGCACCTTCGATGAGACCGCCCATCTCGGTGCTGCGTACACATACGCCAGATTTGGTGACTTGCATCTGAATCCTGAACATCCGCCACTGGCAAAGTGGATTGCCGGTCTCGCCCTTCTTCCACTAAAGCCCCGCATCGAGAGTTCGTGGAAGACACTCGACCAATGGAAATTCGGTTTAAGTTTCCTTTACGAATGGAATGACGCCGACCGGCTGCTCTTCTGGGGACGACTGCCGATCGTCTTCCTGGGCCTGCTGCTCGGACTGGCCGTGTGGTGGGCGGCAAGGGACCTCTATGGACGCGCCGCCGGCGCGGTTGCGCTGGTAGTGTATCTGTCAACGCCGGATTTCCTGGCGCACAGTCAACTGGTCACAACCGACCTGGCGGTGGCCTTATTCATCTTCCTGTCAGTCTATTTCTACTATCGGGCACTTAGGTGTCTGACGCTATTTTCGGGACTTGGCGTAAGTCTATCGGTAGGATTTGCGCTCGCTTCCAAGCTCACTGGCGTGCTGGTCCTTCCGATGCTTGCACTGACAGGAGTTGCCTTCGCACTCTCATCATCACCTATGACCGCAGGCCGTCGTGAGGTCGTAACGAAGGGCCGACGACTGCTCATGGCCGGGGGTCTGCTGGCGACCGTTGCGATCGGAGGCTGCATCATCCTATGGATGTGCTACGGGTTTCGTTACCGGATTGCTCCGCCGACGGAGAGCGTGTCGTGGATCGACTGGTCATATTTCTGGGCAAGAAGCGGCGCGGTAAATCGTGTGATGCGAGCCGTTCATCCTCTGCATCTCCTGCCGGCCGGCTATGAGTTCAGCGTGCTCTATACGAGCGACACGGCGACCAGAGACTCCTTCCTCCTGGGGCAGCATTCGTCGACGGGCTGGTGGTACTACTTCATCATCACGTTCCTCATCAAATCAACCATTCCGTTCGTGCTGCTGGTTCTGCTGAGTGTGGTTCTGATCCGGCGGTATGGTGTTGGATTCGCTTCTGAAGCAATGCTGGTCTTACCGGTCATCTTCTATTGGCTGATTGCGCTTTCGAGCAGCCTTAACATAGGCCACCGGCATCTGTTGCCGATTTATCCGTTCCTCGTGGTCTTCGCGGCCAGGCTTGGTCGGGTTTTCAAAGACCCGCGTGGCCGTGTGTTGACGGTCATAGTCGCACTGCTGATGGGCTGGAATCTGCTCGAGATGGCTCGCGTCTACCCGCACTTCCTCTCCTATTTCAACGAGATCGCCGGCGGCCCGGCTGGAGGGTATAAGTGGCTGGTCGATTCGAATCTCGACTGGGGGCAGGACTTGAAGATGCTGGGTGAATACCGGCGGCAACACCCGGTTGGTGAGCCCTTCTATCTCTCATACTTCGGAACTGCGAGCCCGGCATACTATCGGGTGAATGCGCTTCCGATTGCGGGATCGCGTGAGGGCGGTGTGTCGCTCGATCAGATTCGACGAGGCTCATTGCTGGCTGTGAGCGCTACCAATCTCCAGTGTGCGTACATCAGCGATCCAGCCGTCGAGGAGTTCATGGGTCGCTTGCGGAGGCTCACACCGGAAGCGCGCATCGGCTATTCAATCTTTATCTACCGCTTGCCCTGACGCCTGATTTCGGGGACCTCGACGATTCGAATGCCGTCAGCCGGATTCTCAACTGCCTCAAGGAGGGCGGTCACCATCTGATCGAGAGTCACGAGGCCAAGGCGCTGCGCACTCACGCGCGTCGATGGGACTCGCTCAAACAGAGCGTAGATCGGGAGCAGCAAATAAGGCCATCGGTGTCCCGGCCCGAGAACGTACCAGGGCCGCAGTATGGTCGAATCGAGGCCCGCATCTCGAATGAGATTCTCGCCCTCCTCGCGGACCGCGATGTAGGCCTGCATGACTGGCGCAGGATGGGCGACACTGACATAGACGAAATGGCGGATTCCTGCGTTGCTTGCGGCTGAAACGGATGCCCGAACCGACTCGAGATCGATGGCACGAAACTGTGCCGCCTTCGATGGGGACGGCTTCGGCACGCCAACCGAGCTGAACAAATGTATCGGACGGGGCAACCTGGCTGGCGAAAGTCGTGGCTTGCAGCGCATCTCCAAAGATCGGCTCGCATCCCTCTGGCAGTCTGCCTTCCGAACCTCTTCGCAGCAGTGCTCTCACCGAATGGCCGCGCTGCAAGAGTTGAGAGGCCAACCTTCGACCCAGGTAGCCTGTTGCACCGGTAATAAAGACGTTTCGCGCCATCATTCCTCCCAACGAATACACAGTGATTACGGCTGCAGAGGAAAACCGGATTCAGGTCCGCCGGTGTTTTGACTATAATTCCTGCAGTGAGCGCTTCCCAATCCCAAAATGACTCTTACCGGCGGGGAGTTCGCCGCGTACTCGCGATAACTCTCGTGCTCAATATCATTGTCGTCATTGGCAAGATGACAGCGGGACTGATTGCCGGCAGTTTGAGTGTGATCAGCGACGCAATTCACTCATCCGTCGACTCGCTCAACAATATTATTGGCCTGATCGTCATCAAGTATTCAACTGCCGGGCCCGATGAAGGCCATCAATACGGTCATGCAAAGTTCGAGTCACTGGCGGCGTTCGCGATTGCGGGATTCCTCCTTGCCACCTGTTATGAGATCGCCTCGAGCGCGATTCACAGGCTATGGAGCCACACCGAGGGCCATCCCGAGATAACAGCCCTGACGCTCGGAGTAATGCTGGTGACGATTGGTACCAATGTCTTTGTGACCCTCTACGAGAGACGTGAGGGCCGGCGCCTGAAGAGCGATTTCCTGCTTGCGGACGCGATACATACACAGAGCGACATCCTGGTCAGCTTCGGTGTGCTCGTCGGGTCTCTTCCTGGTCAGGGCGGGGTTCTACTGGCTGGATCCGCTTGTCTCGCTGGGAGTGGCCGTGGTGATTGCCTGGAATGGCTACCAGATTTTCAAGAAGACAGTTCCAGTGCTGGTCGACGCGGCGCCTGTGCCCATTACGAGAATCGCCGAGGTGGCCGAAGGCGTCGACGGGCGTCCACTCAGTTCATGATATTCGTTCCCGCTCCCATGGGGGCGAGATGTTTGTGGAGATGCATCTGCACGTAACGCCCGAGATCGAGAGAGATCATATAAGGAGTCACGCGATTACCGAGCAGGTCGAGCACAAGCTGGAGGAAGAGTTCGGCAAAGTCGTGGCCACGATTCACGTCGAGCCTCTTCCGGAAGAGCGGTAACTGATTCAGTATGGAGTGCGGCGACCTGGATCGCCGCTTTTGATTTCAAAGGTTGCAGTGAGAATTTGGAAGCGGCGATCAGGTCGCCTCACTCCCTACGGTTGCAATCAGGCGAAAGTCTGTGAGATAAGGCTAAGTGAACCTGACATCCAACCGGGGGACTCATGAGCCAAAACTTCGAGCATTCATCGATCAGCCGCCGCGATTTCATTCGTACGTCCGCTCAGATTGCCGGCGTAGCTGCAATCACGAAGGAGATAGGCGCGGCTACGGTCGTCAGGGCCGCCTCCGACCAGGTGACTCTCGGCCGCACCGGTGTAAAACTTAGCCGCCTCGGTATGGGTACCGGTTCGATCAATGGACAGATACAGCGCGATTTGGGCCAGGAGGGTTTTACCCGGCTCCTGCATTACGCCTACGATCACGGCATCACCTACATCGACACCGCCGAAAACTACAAGACCCACGGCATGGTCCGCGAGGCGATCAAGGGAATCCCGCGCGAGAAGCTCTACATTCAGACCAAGATGCCGATCCGGCCCGAGCACGTAAAAGACCCCTTGCCCGTCATCGACCGATATCGCCAGGAGCTCGGAACCGACTATCTCGACAGCCTGCTCATTCACTGCGCAACCAAGGCGACCTGGGTCGAGGACCTTAAGCCGGTCATGGCAGCGTTCGATGAGGCGCAGCATCGCGGCTGGATCAGGATCAAGGGATGCTAATGTCACGGCCTTGGCGCCCTCCGAGCCGCGACCACGAATAACTGGGTGCAGGTTCATCTGGCACGCGTCAATCCTCAGGGACACTACGTCGACGGCGATCTCGCCGATGTCCACTACCCGGAAGGCAAGTTCAACGAGGCCATCAAGGAGATCAAAGCCATGCACGACAAGGGGCGTGGCGTGATCGGAATGAAGATGGTCGGAAACGGCGACTTCAAGGATGCCGCGGATCGCGATAAAGCACTGCGTTATGCGATGACCTGCGGTTTTGTTGACGCTGTCGTCGTTGGCTTCAAGAGCCCGGCTGAGGTTGATGAAGCGATCGGGCGAGTAAACCTGGCTCTCAAGTAGATTTCATTCCAGAAAATCCACGTGCACAGGGTGTGGAATCACCCCCTGCTTGTGGCCCTCCGATAGCAGGCGCTCGACTGCGAGCCGCCCCTTCGCACCATAGTCCAGCGTCATGCGGTTGACCCACATGGCCACGAAGCGATCGGCCAGCTCAACCGGCATCTCACGAGCAAACTGCATCGCGTACGCCAGCGCCTCCGGGCGATTGGCCATCGAGTATTTGATGCTCTCGTGCAGCCAGCGCGAGACCTCGCGCTGAACATCTTCCGGCAAATCCCTCCTGATCGCATTGCCTCCCATAGGCAGGGGAAGTCCTGTCTCTTTCATCCACCACTCGCCCAGGTCAAGGATTTTGTGCAGACCCTCATCCTGAAAAGTGAGCTGGCCCTCGTGAATCAGAAGCCCCGCATCGCAGCGTCCTTCCAGGACGGCATCGGTGATCTGATCGAACGGCACCACCTCGTACTTGAAGTCCGGTGTATGGAGACGCAAGGCGAGGAATGCGCTTGTCAGCTCTCCCGGTACGGCAATCGTCTTTTGCTTGATCTCACCTGCCGGAAAGCTTCGCCTCGCAACCACGATTGGGCCGTAGCCGTCGCCAATGCTGGCCCCGTGCGGAAGCAGCTTGTAATGGTCGGAGATGTACGCAAAGGCGTGAAACGAGATTGCCGTGACATCATACTCCTGAGTTGTCATGGCAACCTGATTGAGCGTTTGAATATCCTTCAGTACGTGGGTGAATCGCAGGCTGCCCGTGTCAAACTTGTCGGTCGCCAGGCCGTAAAACATGAAGGCGTCGTCCGAATCGGGACTGTGCGCCACCTTGATTTCGCGTTTTGTCATGTACGTTTCGTGTCTGATCGTGCCGCAGGCTGTCCAGCCTGCGGCAGAATTCGCAACTGAGAAATCGGAGTTATCCTGCCGGCGCCAGGACGCGCCGCGGGCGGGCAGGCTGACGCCCTTGCCCCTGGCAGTCTTTCTCGCCACTGGATGCACTGTGCGCGACTCGCCGGACGGACTTTCAACAGTCTCCGCGATCGCCCGGTGCCCTAACTCCGATGTCTCAGGCGAATTCTGCCGCAGGCTAGACAGCCTGCGGCACGGTTGCCGCGAACTCGCGCAGCGGGTGATAGAGAGTATCGCGTTCGATCGCACTGAAACCCGCCTCCTCGATCAGCCGAACGATCTCCTCGCGGGTTGCCTGATTGTCGTCGGGCTTATCAACCAGGTAAGACTCCATCAGTTCGCCGCCCCCTGTGATCGTTCCGTCGAAATCGTTGGCCCCGAAATGGAGCGCAGTCTGCGCAAGCCGCTTTCCAAGCATTACCCAGTAGGCTTTGATGTGATCGATGTTGTCCAGCAGAGCCTCGACACGGCTATCGTTTTCAGGCTGTCGATACCGGATGGACCAGGCAGATGCGCCAGCTGCGTCTCGGGAGGATAGAATGCCAGCGGTATGAAGCATTGAAACCCTCGAGATTTATCCTGCTGCTCACGCAAGCCTGACCAGGTGATCGACTCGATCTTCGTGCCTTTCGACGTGCCCGTAGAGCATCGTCGCGTTGGTCTTGAGCCCTGCCGCGTGAACCTTGCCTGAGAGATCAAGCCAGCGGTTGCCGTCAGTCTTGTGCGAGCAGATCGTTCGCCGGACTCCCTCAGCAAAAATCTCGGCTCCTCCTCCGGGGCACGAATCCATACCCGCCGCCTTCAGCTTCTCGATCACCTCCTCGTCGCTCATCTTGTAGAACCGCGCGAAGTAGTCGAGCTCCACCATGGTGAATGCCTTGAGGTGCATCTCCGGGAAGCTCGCGCTTGAGCGTACTCAGAGAGATCCGTGAAATAGGAGAAGGGAAGAAACGTGTTGAGTCCTCCGACGATGTGCAGCTCAGTTGCGCCCTGTTCACGGGCCTGAGCCGCCATCTTCACGACACTCATCGATGCTGTGCGTGTAGCCACCCGATTCGCGAGGCTTGCGGAAGAAGCTGCAGAACTTGCAATCGGCGTAGCAGATGTTGGTTGGATTGAGGTGGCGATTGACGTTGAAGTAGGTCGCCAGCCCATGTTTGCGCCGGCGTACAGTGTCGGCCATCCGGCCCACGCCGTGGAGATCGCTTGAGTTGAAGAGCGCCACTCCGTCGTCGAAGCTCAGCCTGACGCCTTCATCCACCTTGACGGCTATTTGGTTCAAGCTCCGATCGAGAAACTCATGTACCATCGGTTTTCACCTGATCAGCAAGAAGGTCGGCGGCGACCGCCACAAAGAGAATAACACTTACGTAGGCGTTGGTCGTGAAGAAGGCCACATTGAGCCTCGAAAGGTCATCCGCGCGAACCAGACGGTGCTGGTATATGAGCAAAGCAGCCACGGCGATGATTCCCGCCAGCCCAAGCCAATGCAGACTCGTCAGAAAGTAGATGATGACCAGAGCCGCGAACATCGCCGTATGGAGCAGGCGTGCAACGAGGAGGGCGTTCGCAATCCCAAATCGCTGCGGTATCGAGTGAAGCCCGGAAGTGATGTCGAACTCATGATCCTGGCAGGCGTAAAGGATATCGAATCCCGCAGTCCAAAGGAGAACCGCCACGCTCAGCAGTAATGGAATCGGCGAGTCAATTGCGCCTCTGACCGCGATCCATGCCCCGGTCGGAGCGATTGCCAGACACCATCCGAGAACGAAATGAGACAACAGCGTGAAACGCTTTGTGTAGGAGTAGACAAGCACCGAGATCAGAGCCAACGGCGAAAGCACGAAAGCCAGATGATTCAGATGATATGCTGCGAAGACGAAGAGCGAAGCGGAGGCCACCGTAAACAGCGCAACGAACCCCGGGTCAGAAGTCCCGCAGGTAAAGCGCGCATTCTGGTGCGTGGATTGGCCGCGTCGATGTGCCTGTCAGCAAGCCGGTTGAATGCCATAGCGGCGGACCGCGCACCGACCATGGCTACGACGATCCAGGCGATCGTCGTCAAAGGAGGGATTCCGCGTGCCGCCAGCATGGCGCCAAGCAGCGCGAATGGCAGCGCAAAGAGTGTATGCTCGATCTTGATCATCTCGAGCGTTACACGCAGGCTTCGAAATAATCGGGATGCCTTACTCAGACTCTCTTCTTTGTCCCTTCCCATCGCGTCTGCTGGTCGTGTTGAACGCCGAGGTGGTCGAGGACGCGATGTGTAAAATGCTCAACCAGGTCATCAATTGTGTCGGGGGTGAAAATAGAAGCCCGGGCATGGCCGGCAATATCTTGACGCCAAGACGGGCCAGTTTGAGCATGTTCTCCAGATGAATCGCATTGAATGGCGTCTCACGCGGGATGAGCAAAAGAGGCCGACCCTCTTTGAGAGTCACGTCGGCCGCACGGTGCACAAGGTCACGAGTGAAGCCCGTCGCGATGGCGGCAAGAGTGCTCATGCTGCAGGGGATAATCACCATGGCGTCAACCGGATGAGATCCGCTCGAGATGGTCGCACCGATGTCCGTCGCCGGATGGACGATGATCTTGTCGGAGTGGGATCCGATCAGTTCTTCGACGACGCGTGCGTCGGAACCGGCGACGTTGACACCGAGTTCTTCGCCTACGACACGGACGCCGGCCTGGGAAATGATGAGATCGACCCGGCCCACATCTGGACTCGCGTTGAGATGGGCCAGCAGGCGTTGAGCGTAAATTGAGCCACTGGCTCCAGTGATGCCGAGGATAATGGACTTCATCAGGTAAAAGCGGTCGCTCGCCACTATAGGGGCCTTGCGAAAGGCTTGTCAAGGTGGCGCGCCCGCGCTATAACTCTAGGAATAACTATGGGTTGCAAATGAATCAGGAAGCCTTGAAGGAGCTCCTCGCGAGCTACAGGGATGGAGACATCAGTCTCGATGAGGCGCTGCGGCAGCTCAGGCACCTGCCGTTCGAGGATCTGGGATACGCGCGCATTGATCATCATCGCGCTCTGCGCCAGGGTTTCCCCGAGGTTGTCTTTGGGCATGGAAAGACGCCCGAGCAGACTGCGGGAATTGCTCAGCGGCTTCTGGAGCACGCACCGAACGTTCTCGTAACGAGGAGCAATGCGGCTGCATTCCAGGCGGTGCAGACGATTGCAGCCGACGCGGTGTTTCATGAGAGCTGCTCAGCAATCACCGTGAAGCGCGACTCGACGGAGCGTGGACAAGGGATTGTAGCAATCGTCACGGCGGGAACGTCGGATCAGCCCGTGGCCGAAGAGGCTGCTGTAACTGCCGATATCATGGGGAATCGGACCACGCGGCTCTATGATGTCGGAGTGGCAGGCATCCATCGCGTTTTGGCGGCTCGTGAGGCGATTCAGGAGGCGCGGGTGGTGGTATGCGTCGCCGGGATGGAGGGGGCTCTCCCATCGGTGGTTGGCGGGCTGGTTGGAGTCCCGGTGATAGCAGTACCGACGAGCATCGGCTACGGAGCGAGTCTGGGAGGAGTAGCGGCGTTGCTGGGTATGCTCAACTCGTGCGCGGCGAATGTGACGGTAGTGAATATTGATAACGGATTTGGAGCCGGGTACGTGGCCAGTCTGATCAATCGACCCTGCTTAGAAATGAGCCGACCGGCTTAGTATGGAGTGCGGCGACTTCGCCGCCGCTGTTTGTACATAGCTACGCAGTCACTGCAATCAAAAGCGGCGACAAGTCGCCGCACTCCATACTAAATCAGTGGGCGCCATTTTCATTGGTTGGAGTAGGTTGCGCCTTTTCAGCCTTCGAGATCATGCTCTTCAGACTCGCCCGGAACTTCTTTGAACATACGCCTCGCCATACCAGGGCGACCTCCTCATAAATCAATTCCTCCTTCTCCCTGTACCTGCAATCAATCGTCCGAGTGCCTCCTGCTCCCCCTCGCTCGCGCGACGCCTCACGCGACGAGCCAGCTCCATCTCAATGGCAGTGCGCTGATAGATCGCATCCTGAAACCTGCCCATAAGGTCCTGCTCTTTTCTGAGCAGTTCCACCAGCAGAGCCAGCCTGTCGCGATAGAGTAAGCGAAGAGACTCGGCGCTATACCGCAACCGCTTTCCTGAGATTCGTGTGTTGTGGACGATCTCCGGTGTCGCAGGTGTGTCAGGGTCCGGCCAGTGAGAATAGAACTCCTTCAGCCGGGAACGCAGGATGCGGACGGCAGCCTCTTCCGGAGAATCCTGAGAGGAGACCTTCCTGACTTTGAGCGGCTTAGCCATGAATTTCCTGCGGTACTTCCTCTAATTCGTATTGATCGATGGGAGGCTCGATCACCTCCTCCGGCGGCTTCACCACTCCCGCCACTCCCGCCTGCAGACCTGCCAGTGGCGAACTGTCAATCAGACGGATCAATTTCTGAAGCCTCCGCCGCCGGCGATCGCGAAGTCGCTTGATCATCGCTCGCAGATACCGCTGGTCAGTCACTGGACAGAGCGAAAGTGCTTCCGTCAGCTGCTCCATAAGCACGTCCAGGTCCCGAACAGCCCCCAAGTGCTCAGCGAGCTCCGCCAGGCGGTTGTTTAAGAGCGAACGATTCTCGGCAGCAAAGCACGAGCGGAAATTTGCTACGGCGACGCGCAGCCGTCTGACAGTGACACGCATTTCGTGAATCGCGTCGACGTCACCCTGCCTGGCCGCCGTCTCGAAGGAGAGCAGAGTTTCGCGAAGCTCTTCGCAGGACTGCCAGAGCTCGATCTTCGGTAGAAGTAATCGGAGACGTGTTGGTCATCAAGCGTGCCGGACCCTCATGAAACGCAATTCTAGACGGTCACAGCGAAGCGCTCAAGCGAAGCAGTTGACCTGACGCTCAAACGGCCGCACAATTCGAGCAACCTTCAGAACTTACCTGCAGCCACCCTGGCCGCCACCCTGGTCATCTGGAGAATCAACATGCGAGCCGATCTGGCCGACTGGATTGCACTCAACATGGTTCGCGGGATTGGCCCGCGCACTGCCAACTTCCTGCTCGATCGTTTTCGCAGTCCTGCAGGAGTCTTTTCGGCGCCGCGAGCCTCTCTCGAGGCTTCGGGACTCAAGCCGGATAGTATTACAGAGCTTCATGACTCATCAATTCTTGAGCGTGCGAGTGCTGAGGTTGAACGTCTCGAACGCCTGGGAATCACGGTCATCACACTCGTAGATTCCGCCTATCCCGCGCTCCTCCGGGAGACCTATGATCCACCGATAACGTTGTATGTGCGAGGGGACCTTGCAGCCGCCTGCGCTCGGCCATGCATCGCGATTGTCGGCTCGCGCCGCTGCTCGACCTACGGGCTCAACGCGGCGGAGAGTCTCGCGCGCGATTTGGCCGCTCGCGGCCTGACGATCGTCTCGGGGCTCGCGCGCGGGATTGACGCTGCCGCACACCGGGGAGCCCTCGAGGCAGGAGGCGTGACTGTCGGTGTAATTGGTAATGGACTGGATCTCTGCTACCCGAAGGAGCATAGGCGGCTCGGTGAAGAGGTCGCGGCCAGCGGGGCGCTCATTTCAGAGTTTCCTCTGGGTACGCCGCCACTTTCGCAGAACTTTCCCTATCGAAACCGCGTTCTCAGCGGCCTCTGTTTTGGGGTTCTCGTTGTAGAGGCGGCCGAACATAGCGGTTCATTGATCACGGCCCGTCTCGCAGCCGAGCAGGGAAGAGAGATATTTGCCGTCCCAGGCAACATCACCTCGCGCAACTCTTTTGGTCCCAATTATTTGATCAAGGATGGCGCGAAGCTTGTCCAGCTATGGCGCGACATAGTTGAGGAGCTGCCACGAGAGCAACGCGCCCTCCTGACAGCCATCGACGGCCCGGGCGCTGGTTCAAATGACGTTAATCAGCCCGTCCTCGAGGCGGTCGAAACCACTGAGCCGGAGAGACTTGTGCTCAAGCTGCTCACCCCTGATGAGCCGATTCACATTGATCAGTTGCTCGTCAGGTCGGGCATCGAGAGCCCTCTTCTGATGGCTGCGTTGCTTCAACTCGAGATGAAGGATAGAATTAGACAATTGCCGGGTAAGTGTTTTGTAAGTAAGCTGTGACGGCACCGGCTGTCACTCCAATGCAAGTCGCGATGATTTTCCGGCCAACACTTGAAGTATGTACGAGGGGCTTAAAGCGTGGCTGCTTGCATTGTCGGTAATGGTGCGTGAACTGCCGATCTACACCGCCGGCCCTCTTATGATTCTGGTGGGGGCCCTCGATTCCTCGCTGCTTTCGCTACCGGAAGTCAATGATTACATTACCGTCTGGCGAGTAGCGCACCATCCTCACGAGGTCTACTTCTTCCCACTTTTTCCGGCAATTGGATCGGTTATGGGGTGCCTCGTGCTTTACCGTGTGGCCCGGGGAGGCGAGGAATTCATTGAGCGTCGCTTTCATCCGCGCCATCTGCAGTGGGCCAAGGACCTCTATCGAAGGTGGGGTCTCTTTGCGCTTGTCATACCGGCGCTTCTGCCACCGCCGATGCCGTTCAAAGTGTTTGTCGCCACGGCAGGCGCCCTGGGTTATCCGATGGGACGCTTTGCGGCCGTGATTATGATCGCGCGCACGATTCGCTATTATGCCTGGGGAATCGCAGCATTCTTTATGCGGGATCGTGTCATGCATTGGCTCGAGTTTCTTCAGGAGCATGCTGTTTTTATGGTCGGAATGACGCTGGTCGCACTGATCGCGGTCTTTGCAACCAGTTCGTATCAGAATGCAATGCGGAGTCGAGAGCTGAAAGGTAAGGCGGAGGCATCGTATACTGATTGATTGATATTCTTTGCGGTCTTCCTGTTGTGTTTGGCTTTGTGTCTTTGGAGCGGAGTCATCGCTCGTCAAAAGATACACCGCGCAAAGACCCAAAGAAGAAGGTAACTGAGATTTTGCTGACAAGATGAAAACAATGATTCTCAAGCTCGGTATCTGGCTGAGCTCAGTTCAAACTGCCCTGGTAGGTCTCGGTTTTGTTGGGATCTGCGCGATCGCCTTTCTGGACGCGGCCCTTATTCCGCTGCCTGGCGGCCCCGACATAGTTCTCATTTCGCTCTCGTACAAGACACCGGCTCTCATGCCGCTCTACGTGCTGGCGGCAATCGTGGGCTCCACCGTAGGCTCTCTGGTCCTCGTCTCGATTGCGCAGGCGACCGGCGACGCGACAATAAAGCACCCCAATTCGGGTCGACGAGCTCGAATCCATCGAGTGCTCGATCGATACGATATCTGGGCTCTGGTCGTGGCTGCGGTTCTTCCTCCGCCCTTTCCGTTCAAGCTCTTTGTAGTTCCCGCCGGCCTCTTTCACATGAAGAAGTGGCGTGTGACTCTCGCCCTGATTGTCGGGCGGGGTTTCCGATTTGTTCTGGAAGGAATCGCCGCCGTCTACTATGGTAATCGTGCTTCGACGCTGCTCAAGCAGAACTATTCAAAGATTGCTCTCTGGATGGTGGTGGCTGTTGTTCTCGCCTTTCTGGTGAGCACCTTCTGGCGCTCCCGTACCACTCACGACAATACTTCGCCGGCCATGGCGCTCACCGAGGCGGCGATCGAGAGTGAAGCCGTCAGGCCGGGCGATTCGATGCCGATCGTGTGAATGACGAACGGCGCGCGCGCATCCCGTTCAATTACGAAATCTGCGAAGCGATGCTCCTGCTCGGGGAGGAGGCGCGCTCGGATGCCTGCGTAACCCGGCCGGAGGTCCTCGAGACGGAGCGAAGGGACGATCTGGCGGGCTGACTCCCAGAATGAACTGAGCTGCTCGGGATTGCCTTCGTAGTCATCCTTCCGCGTCACATAGCGAGCCGTCGGACCGAGCAGAAGTCGCCCTTCAGTAGTCCTTGTGAAGTGAACCCCAAGTCCATGCCCGCTCGCAAAGGGCAGCGGATAGATGAGCCGGCTGACCAGATCTCTCCGGCTCGGCGCGACTTCAGCGTACTCACCACGGCAGGGATAGATATGGTAACGGTTCTCGCCGAACATCCGCGCAACTTCATCGGAAAAAAGACCCGCAGCGTTGACGACAACACGCGCCGCGAACTCCTCGCGGTCGGTCTTGAGGATAGCCCTGTTCGATTCCACTTCAGCATCCATGAGCCGTGTTGCAGGCAGGAGGTGCGCGCCATTCGAAGTCGCTACGCGAGCCAGCGCAGCGATCAGGCCTTCCGTGTCAACCACGCCGGTGTTGGGTGAATAGATTGCAACCGGTGAGACCACTTCAGGCTCGAGCCGCGCGATGACGTCGTGACCAACTATCTCGAGTCCTTCCACTCCATTCTCGAGACCTCGCCTCAAAAGAGCCTCCAGCGCTGGATACTCAGAGTCTGAAGCGACTATGAGTTTACCGATTCGCCTGTGAGAGACCTTATTCTGAGCGCAGAAGTCGTAGAGAAGACGGCTGCCTTCCAGGCAATGGCGCGCCTTGAGTGAGCCTGTGGGATAGTAGATGCCTGCGTGAATGACGCTGCTGTTGCGAGTCGACGCGCCGAGGCCGAATCGTGGAAGGGCCTCGAGCAGGAAAACATCGTCAAAGCGGCGCGAGATCTCGGCCGCGATGGCGAGGCCGACAACTCCGCCACCTACAACGACTACATTTGCCGTGTCCAGCTGACTCAGGGGCTGGCTCATGAGTTGTCTTGAGGCTACTGGCGAACGCTGAGCCTCTCGACCCTTACCGCGTGGCCGGTTGACTCGTCGATATCTACAATCAAACCGTTCAACCGGTTGTCTCCCTCGCAGTTCTCCATGCGCGGCGAGATTCCTCGCCGAAAGCGTTCGAGGACAATCTCGGTTTTCATACCGATGATTCCGTCAATGCGGTCCGGTCATCCCGAGGTCTGTAAGGTATGCGGTGCCGCCGGGGAGAATCTCCTCGTCGGCGGTCTGGACGTGGGTGTGAGTTCCGACTACTGCCGACACTCGCCCGTCGAGATAGCGGCCCATTCCCACCTTCTCTGAAGTGGCCTCGCCGTGGATATCAACGAGTATGACCTTTATCTGACGATCCAGGGCGGCAAGCTGCTCATCAATGATGCGGAAAGGATCGTCCGAAGGAGGCATGAAGACGCGGCCCTGAACATTGATGACGGCTACTGGAACGCCTTTGACCACGCCCGCCCAGCGCCCACGTCCCGGCACTCCTGGCGCATAGTTCGCCGGACGAAGGAGGCGCGGCTCGACCTCAATGTATGGCCATGGCCTCCTTCTTATCGAAGATGTGATTGCCCGACGTCATGACATCGACGCCTGCGGCGAAGAGGTCGGCGGCAATCCTTGGAGTTATCGAGAAGCCCGCCGCCGCATTCTCAACATTTGAAACGACAAGATCGATCTCGCGGTCGCGGCGTACATCGCGGAGGCATTCTTCAATGACCCGCCGACCACCTCGGGCGACGGTGTCGCCGGTAAGAAGGGCTCTAAACATTGTGGCCTATGATACCTGCTGATGAAGGTTAGTTCCACGGGTGGCGGGTTGAAGAGGTACTCGGGACTTCCGCTGCGCCGTGTCGACAACTTCATTTGAACCTGCCTGTGACAGGTGGGTGATCTTGGCCCCCTGACATGGCTTCTCGTGCGTTGACGAGCGTGCCCGCCGCGAGGTTGATACCGCAATCTCCCTTTCAAATGAATTGGCTCAAATTGAAAGGTTGCCGCGCACTAACGTGGCAGAAGCCCCGTAGCAAGGTGATAGTAGCTGAGAGGCGGATAAGGGTCAAGATGTGCTTCAGATGTGCCGCAGGCTGCCCAGCCTGCGGCAAGTTTCGCTGAAGGCCTGATCATCGGAATTTTGGCACAGGCTGGACAGCCTGTGCCACGTTTTCAGCCAGCGGCCAGATCTCGCTGGAGGCCCACGCTTGACCGATACAATCCGCTTCGTTATGCTTATCCATTTGCAACCACAAGCAATACCGCTCCGGAGGAAGGTTCCAGCGATGGCTATTCAGGCAACCCAGATTCGTCGAGGAATGACGATCATTCACAACGGCCAGCCCCACAAAGTTCTCGAGTTTCATCACCACACGCCCGGCAATCTCCGCGCAATGGTCCAGACGCGGCTACGCAATCTGAAGACCGGCAACTCGACTGAGCACCGATTCCGCTCCACCGACTCGGTCGAAAGAGCAATCCTTGAAGAGCACGAGATGACGTATCTCTACAGTGACGGCTCGAGCTACCACTTCATGAATACCGAGAGTTACGAGCAGGTGGCTCTCGATGGTGAGGCGCTGGGCGACCTCGCAGGCTATCTTCTTCCAGAGACCATGATCCAGGTCGAGTTCTTCGACGGTCATCCAATTGGCATCGAGATCCCGGCCGTGGTTGAGTTGGCCGTAGTCGAGACCGAGCCGGAGCTCAAAGGCGCTACTGTGAGCAACGTCAATAAGCCGGCAAAACTGGAGACCGGAATCACGATTCAGGTCCCGCCCTTCGTCAAGCAAGGCGACCGGATACGCGTAGACACCAACGAAGGACGATATATCGAGCGGGCCAAGTGACCGCGCTATGTACACCGTCTACAGCCTATTTCTAGGGCTTGCCCTGATCGCGTTTCTTCCCTACTTCGCCTACCAGGCCTTCGTCAACAAGAAGTACTTCAGCAACCTGCGGGAGCGGCTCGGAACGCTTCCCTCGGGTCTCGCTGACCATTCCTCGCCAACCATCTGGATACATGCAGTCTCAGTAGGCGAGACGCTCGCTGCCAAACCACTGGTCACGGCTTTGCGCGCCCGGCTGCCGAGATTTCGGATTGTCGTCTCGACAACCACTATGACCGGTCAGGCGGTCGCCCGGTCGCGGATTGGCGACGCCTCCGGATTCTGTTATTTCCCGCTCGATTGGCGTTTCGCCGTCAGGCGCGCGCTGCGGGCCATCAGGCCCGAGGCGGTTGTTCTTATGGAATCCGAGCTTTGGCCGAACTTCCTCAATGAGTGCCATTCGAGGCAGATCCCGGTGGCCGTGGCCAACGGGCGCATCTCCGATCGTTCCTTTGAACGTTGGCGGAGGTTTGGGAGACTGGCTCGCAGGATGTTCCAGCAGGTGAGCTGCTTTGCCATGCAGACGCCGGCTGATGCAGAGAGAGCTGTCAGGCTGGGAGGGGTCGCCGAAAATGTCTTCGTCAGCGGCAATATCAAGTACGATGGATTGACTCCGGCTGCGGAGTCGACTTCGCTTGTCTTCGACGATACTCTCGGCCTTGATCAGTCGCCCCAGTCGTCATTGATAGTTGCCGGGAGTACCTGCGATGGCGAAGAAGAGATTCTGATAGCGGTGCTCGAAGATCTGCGCAAGATTGAGCGGTTTAAGGAGACGCGCATGCTCCTCGCACCTCGCCATCCAGAGCGTTTTGACGCTGTGGCGCATCTCCTTGGGGGCTCACGATTGAGTTACAGGCGGCGCTCGTCAGTCGCCTTGAAGACTGAGCCGGCAGGTGTAGCAGCTTCCAAATCGCAAGCGCCGAAGACGACAGGCGAGAGCTTGCGTCGTGAACAGCCAGCGGATGTCATTCTTCTCGACTCAATGGGTGAGCTCGCCCTTCTATACCGGTTTGCTTCGGTTGTCTTCGTCGGCGGAAGCCTGATCGCCAAGGGCGGTCACAATATCCTGGAACCTGCAATGTTCGCCAAGCCGATTGTGGTCGGACCGCACATGGAGAACTTCCGTGAGATCACCGACGAATTCAACCGGCGCGATGCACTTATCCAGCTCCGGGGAACCACGGACCGTCAGTTGATTGCCGAGCTACGCGAGACGCTCGTGCTGCTCCTGACCGATGCGGAAAGGAGCCGGCGCCTTGGCGAGAATGCCCTGACGGCGGTGACCGAGAATCAGGGGGCCACTCTCCGCACAGTCGCTGCAATCGAGAAGCTTGTTTCATAAGCCTGCGAGCATGCCTTTCAAGCGCGCCGTGCTCTACGCGCCAGCCAAGCTCTACGAGTTGATCGTGCGCACGCGCATTGCGCTCTACGCGACCGGTTACAAAAAGGCACGCCGGCTCGACAAGCCCGTTATCAGCGTCGGCAACCTGACGGTGGGTGGTACTGGAAAGACGCCCTGTGTGGCCTTCATCGCTCGCTACCTGCACGATGAAGGTCATCAGGTAGCGATCCTCAGCCGCGGCTACAAAAGAGCCAGCAGTGGTCTGGTCGAAGTCTCCAACACAGAAGGCGTGATACAGGACGCGCGAGCGGCAGGCGACGAGCCGTATTTGCTTGCTCGATCCCTGCCTGGCGTTCGCGTAGTCGTCGATGCCGATCGCTATCGGGCGGGAAAGTGGCTGGAGGCGAAGGACGTCGTCACTGTTTTCGTTCTTGACGATGCCTTTCAGCACCTCGCGCTGGAACGCAATCTCAATCTCGTTCTGATTGACGCAACCGATCCGATCGCTTCGGCCGAAATGGTTCCACTGGGCCGATTGCGCGAGCCGGTGACAAGCCTCAGGCGCGCCGATGCGGTGATTGTCACGCGTTCCGACGAACCGTTCGATCAGCGCGAGATCAAACAGCTCGTTGCAGCTTATTGCCGGCCAGCGACTCCCGTTTTCTACGCATACCACGATCTGGTAAGTCTGCGGCCGCTGGGCGGCGGCGACAGCGTGGCTCCGCAAGCCTTCTCGCGAAAGCGAGTGGCCACACTGTCAGGCATCGCTCGCCCTGAGCGGCTCCTGCACGATCTTAGACATTTCGGGATTGAGATCGTTTCGGGTCACACATTTCCCGACCATCACAAATACACTGCCAAAGAGTTTCGAGAGGTCCTGCAGAGCGCAATAGAAGCAGGCGCGGAGGCTCTGGTCACTACGGAGAAGGATGCGATAAATCTCTCCGGAGCAGCGCCGGCAGAGAGCGATCTGCCTGTTTATGTCGCACAGATCGAGTTCAGGTGCGAGGATGAGATTGCATTCAAGGGCCTTCTATTGAGGTCATCAACGCGAAGATAGGGCGGTCGCAGGGGCGGCAGGTTGGCGTAGGGCGACCGAAAGGAAGGCCGTAGGGGCGGCTCGCGAGCCGCCCCCACCTGCCAATTTCGAAAGAATCGGGAAGGGCCTTGCTGGAGACCTCCGGTTGACACCAAGGTCCCAGTGGGGGCGGCTCGCGAGCCGCCCCTACGGCCGCCCCAACCTAACGCCTAACGCCCCACGGCCGCCCCTGCAAATGGGCGCTTTTTTGACGTCAATTTCGACCGAAATGCTATGATTTCACCGATGCAGGAGCACATCGACAACTTCATGCAGCATCTCAAATACGAGCGCAATCTCTCCGAGCACACCCTTCGGAACTACGAGAGCGATCTTCTCCAGTTCTACAATCACGTCGCGCCTCCCGACAAGGAAGGGAAGCGGCGCCAGGTCGACGTTCGAGACATAGACAACCTCACCATTCGCGAGTTCATGGCGGTGCTCTACGAACGAGGGAAGAAGAAGAGCTCGATTCATCGCAAGATTGCCGCTCTGAGAACCTTCTTTCGCTTTCTCTGCCGCGAGGGCCTGCTGGAGATCAATCCGGCGAGGCTTGTAGCCAGCCCACGAGTCGAGCGCAAACTGCCCAATCATCTCAGCATTCAGGAGATGATCGCCTTTATCGAGACGCCGGAGAACGATACGGTTCTCGGCAAGCGAGACCGCGCCATACTTGAACTGCTCTACGCGAGCGGGGTGCGAGTCTCAGAGCTGGTCAATCTGAACCTGGGCGATGTTGATTTCGTCAATCAGACGGTACGAGTCAAAGGCAAAGGCAGGAAGGAACGGATCGTTCCCTTTGGAGATCATGCTCGGGCAGCCCTCGAGACCTACCTGAGTGTGCGGGGCGAATTGCTTGCCGAGGCGGACCCGGAGCGTCTCGATCCTCTGGCGGTCTTCATGAACTATCAGGGAACTCGGATCACTACGCGTTCGGTAGGACGGATGATCGACAAGCACGTCAAGCGCTGCGCCGACCTGCATCATATCAGCCCGCACTCTCTTCGGCACTCATTCGCCACCCATCTCCTCGATGCGGGAGCCGACTTGAGGACTATCCAGGAGCTGTTGGGTCACGCGCGTCTCTCCACCACGCAGCAGTACACACACGTCTCGATGGACCGTCTTATGGAGGTCTACGATCGAGCCCACCCTAAAGCCTAGGACCACCGGCTAACTGTATTTCAACCAGCGTGCGAGCTCGGGCAGATTGGGCCGCTTGCCGTACATGAGCACGCCTACGCGGTATATTTTGGCGGCAAGCCAGGTTGTTCCGAGAATCGTCGCGATGAGACTGACTATGGAGAAGGCGATCTGCCACCAGGGTGGAGTCTGGACGCAGATTCGCATGAACATGATGATCGGGCCAAAGAAGGGAATCAGTGAAAGGACGGTTGCCGTCGTCCCGTCGGGACTGCGCAGAATCAGTGTCAGAAGAACCATCTGGACGACGAGCATCATGGTGATTGGAGTCTGCGCATGCTGCCCGTCTTCGTCACTCGAGACAGTTGCGCCGATGAGCGCGTAGAGCGTCGCATATAGAAAGTAGCCGAGCAGGAAATAGACCACAAAGAAGATCAGCAGCGACACCGGAACTCGCGGCAATTTGGCCTGCGAGAACATCATTGCCTGGGCCATCGCAAACCCGCTGACGAGAATTGTGAACGTCGTCCAGATGACGTATTGGGTCAGGCCCACGAGCCCGATCCCGAAAAGCTTTCCAAGCATCAACTGAAAAGGCTTAACTGATGAGAGGAGTACTTCCACGATCCTTGATTGCTTCTCTTCAATCACTCCTCTCATGACCATCAGGCCATAGATCAGAATTGTGATGTATAGAATCAGGACCAGGGCGTAGCCGAGAATGAACGATTGACCCTGCTCTGATTCACCACGCTCGTTGACCATCTGTACGTCAATGCCCTTGCGGAGAGCTTCGACGCGCGAGGAGTCGATGCCGGCCTTCTCCATTCGACGCCCGAGAATGGCGCTTTCGAACGCATTGTTTATTTTTCCTATTCGTCCGAAGTCGGTCACGTTGCGGGAGTGGAGAATCACCTTTCCAGTCTCGAGCACGTTGGGCGGGATGACCACGTATCCGGAGAGGCCGCCCTTGCCGAGTTCCTGGTTGAGCGCCTCCTGTTGGGCCGGGTCTCCGGTGTCCAGCTCGCGGCTAATTTCGATTCGGTCGGCTTTCGCCGCCTCCCCGGTGAGCTGCTTCACGGCGTGATTGTATAGCGAGTCATCTTTTGCCTGATCGAGGACGGTCAGATGATAACTGGTGCTGGAGCTGCTGCGAGCGATCAGGACAGGCACAAGAATGAAGCTGGTCATTATGAGAGGGCTGAGAACGGTGGCGATGATGAATCCCTTGGAACGGACTCGAGTCACATATTCACGCCTGATAATCGCCAGTATTTTGTCCACATCCACCTCTCTCCGCCTTTGGAGGGCGGCAACAACATCCGGCTATCTTCTTTGCGTCTTCTTTGTGTCTTGGCGTCTTTGCGCGGGGTGTATGACCCCATTGCTCACATGCGAAATACTGGCTCGCGCAAAGACGCCAAGACGCAAAGAAGGCGCAAAGAAGACATCCGACTCAAAAGCTCACTCTGGCCGACGCTCAATCTCCTTTGCTTCGTTCCAGAGCGCATCCATCTCCGCCAGTGTCGATTCACCGCAGCTCGATCCCTGTTCTCGCAACCGCGTCTCAACATGCCGGAAGCGCCGCCGGAATTTTCGATTGGCACTCTTCAGCGCAAGCTCGGGCTCGACGCCTGCCTGTCGAGCTATGTTTGTCACTACGAAGAGCAAATCCCCGATCTCATCGGCGACTGCTGCCTGAACGCGTTCGGGGCGGTCGATCTCCGCGCGCACCTCAGAAAGCTCCTCTTGAAGCTTTGCAAAGACATCCTCGATCCGCTCCCAGTCGAAACCGACCCGCGCAGCTTTAGTCGTCAACTGATAAGCCTCGAACAGAGCTGGAAGCTTCGAGGACACCCCGTTGAGTAGTGACTCGTCCTTGTCATTTTTCTTGCCTGAGGCCTTGCGTTCCTCGGCCTTGATTGCCTCCCAGTTGACGAGCACTTCAGCTGCGGTCTCGGCCGTCGCGTTGCCGAAGACGTGAGGATGGCGGCGCGTCATCTTCTCGTGCACTCGCGCGATCGTCTGATCGATATTGAAATGATCTTCCTCGGTGGCTATCTGACAGTAGAAGAGTATCTGAAAAAGAATGTCGCCCAGCTCATCACGCAGCTCATTCCAGTCACCGGAGTCAGCAGCGTCGATGACCTCGTAGGCCTCTTCAATCAGCATTGGGCCGAGCGTCGCATAGGTCTGCTCGCGATCCCACGGGCACCCGCCAGGTGCGCGCAGTCGTGCTACAAGCTCAACGAGGTCCTGGAAAGTTGTCTCCGGCATTGTCTCCGCACTATAACAAGGTGATCAGAGCAGCGACAAGTAGCTCTCCGAATGTTAACGTCCGCCCAAGGAATTTGTTAGATTTTCTTTAATGATGATCTCAGCCTGTCTTCTGTAATCTGATCATCATTCAGTTCGAGCCGTTGCGCTTCATGGCGCGTTGTATGTAATTCCCTGTCAGCAGTATAGGGGCTGCGAGTCCCGCGACTTCAGCCAATCCATCAATCAACGCTTTACCTCACCAAGGAGAAAGCTTGAAAAAGACTATCTACACTATCGTTGCCGCTGCGTTTGTTGCTCTAACGATGACCCAATCCGCGTTGGCGAACAGTGTCATAGCCACGGGCTCTTTCCATCTCGGCTATATACCCACCCTAGGTGGTTTCCTGGGCGGGTTTGGCATCCCCTGGCTTTAATTTTGTGGCCTCGTGCAACTGTTGATGCGAAGCACCTGGGGCGCTGTTGGGAGCTAACTCCCGACAGCGCCCTTCGTCATTTGAATTACAGTCGCTCTGAGTCTGTCACAGGTCGGAGTGTCCGGTGTAGTATTCCGATTGTCAGATCACGGGGAGGCGCATCGGGTCTGGTGACTTGCGCAGACTTCAAATCTGTTGGGCCGGGACGAAAGTTTCGGTTGGTCGGGTTCGATTCCCACACGCCTCCGCCACTTCCTAACTAGCTGAGTTATCAGGTAGTTAATGGTTGGCAGCTGCTAAACTTTCATAGGTCCAATTAAGGGGGGACTACCCGCATCGTTGAGCCCTCGTTCCGTATTCAGTTCCGCATAGAACATAAAGACAGGTAGCTTTGTTCTTGATCAGCGTCACCGAGAGCGATGGCGCAACAGCGGATTCGCTTGGGGGCAGACCTGGCTGCAACGGCGTGGTGGATCCTGACTGAACCCTTTCTTGCCATTTTCTGAAAGTGCAGCGGGTCCTCTCGATTCTGAGCTTCAAGGAGAATGAGATGAATAGCAGCGACGAAAAACCAGTTCGCCCCACTATTGAACACCTTCATGTGGATCTTCGTCGGCTCGAATGGGCACTGGGACTCAGCGAGGAGACGTTAACGGCGATCACGAACACGGCTGAGTGGGTCGAGTTTCACACCGGTGAAGTGGTCCTTGAAGTCGACTCAGAAATTACCCATATGTACTTCCTGATCACAGGCCGGGTGCAGTCAACGCTCCACGATTCGCTGGGCAAGGAGATTGAGAAAGACGCTATCGTTCCCGGCCTTGCCATTGCATTGCTTGCCCTCGGTTCATCGGGTCGCTCTCTGTTGCACGTCGAGGCTATTGAGCCTTCGACAGCAATACGATTGACGCCATCGGACCTGCTGCAGCTAGCAGCGAAGCATGCAGACTTTCAACTTGCTCTATTTCGCTTGGCAGCGAACGCGTTCAAACGATACGTGATGGTCGATCGTTCCCTTCCGAAGCCATCCGTCGTGGGTATTATTCATCACAGCGAGGCGAGCCGTCCACTGGTCGGCTCGATTGGCACATCGACTTAGAGAGTTGGACGAGTCTCCGGGCGTTGTCGGCGACGACGAGCAATGGAAGCCAGATGGAGATATCCCCTTTAAATTCCTCGCTGCAGAAGAAGGCCAGATTCGACAAGACCTTCTTAAAGACTGGCCCTTGGATAGACGACTTCTGATCGATGTTCGTGCGGACCATTCACCAGAGGCAATGACGCGGCTCTTGAGTTACGTCGACATGGTGCTTTGGTGTATTCGGCCGCAAGATGCGCACGCAGCAGTTGTTCTGCTCCAAGGACTGGTGAAGAGCGTACCCAGATGGCGAGACAAGATCCGGATCGTGTGGGTTCTCGACAGCAACGAGCCAATCGCTCCCTATGTGCCGGAGTTGTATGAACTCGCCGAACGAGACTTCAAACTTACTTTTGACGCTCCTGGGGCAAACCAAAACAGTTTACTGCAGCACGGATTCGAACGCATCGTTCATCATTTGCGAGGCATCCAGATCGGGTTGGCACTCGGAGGTGGCGCAGCTCGAGGCATGGCTCATCTCGGGGTGCTTAAAGCGCTTGAGCAGCATGGCATCTACATCGACATGCTGGCGGGTACGAGCGCCGGGGCGATGGTTGGCACAATTTACGCGGCTGGCTTCGATCCCGACTATATTGCTCATCGTCTTCAAGACCGATTTGCAGCCATCGTGGTTCTTTCGACAGCTGCCCGGCGGCGGCTACTGGTATTTGCTCTACAAGTACAGATGGCGCCAATTCGATTCCATGCTGCGGAAATACCTGGGTCAAGCCAGGATGGAGCAATTGATTCTTCCGATGTTTACGGTTTCCGTCGATCTCGTCCAAGGAGAACCGGTCGTGCGCGAGGCCGACGATGCGACCATCGGCGTCATGGAAAGCATCAATCTTCCTCCCTTGTCGCTTCCTATCATTGAGTCAGGCCAGGCGTTGGTGGACGGCGGGTTGCTCAACAATGTTCCCGCCAATGTGCTGGTAGCCAAGGGATGCAACTTTGTCATCGCATCAACTGTGACGGCAAAGCTGGAGAAAGATTTTGAGGGAATCCGTTCCAAGGTTCGCCAGCCGGTTCCTGGCAACAATTCAAGTGATCATGCGACAGACCATGGTCCAGGACTACAACATGAACTCCGTCGGAGTACAGCCGGCAGACTTTGTGCTCGCGCCCGACGTGACGTCTTTTGATATATCGGAATTCACTCGGGCCGATGAAATGGCGCGTATCGGGGAAGCGACAACCGATGCATCCGTCGCAAAGCTGCGCAAGATGCTTAGCAGGCTTGATTCCAAACTCTTCGAGACAGGAACAAGCTGATGCAATTGAATAAACGTACTCTTAAAGATCGCTGGACTAACATGACAGGCCCTCCTTGACCCAGGGCTTCGCCCTGGGCTGTTTTAGGTCGCGCCGTTGGCGCGCCAGTGCACGCGGCCGCATGGTGGTTACGCATGGGCGAAGTTCCTGTGCACCTTTGAGGTTTCCTACTTTGGCAGTGTGTAGCGTGGCTCGTATAGCCCATCCGCCAGCACCACGGTCTCCCGAAGCAATTCCTGGATGCTCTCCACAGCGGCGACCAGTTCGGCTGCAGAGTCGCCCGGGCGCCCGAGCGTCTGCTGTACGCGCGGACTGAACTCTCGTGGAGCCCTGTCGAACTCTGCAATCTCCGCCAGAGCCGTCTTGTCGTTGAGCAGATAGCTGCGGTTCAAGGCGAACAGCGCCAACACCAGGTGATTCACAGCGCGCGCCAGGCAGGCAGCCGTCCCGTAGGCGTCGGAGCGCGCAGCGAACTTGCCGGCGAACGCGGCTAGCCCGAACTCCGCCGACCAGAGATTGTCCTGCACCACGCTGCGACGCAGTGCCTCGGGATAGTTCGCGACACGCCGCTTAAGCACATCGAGCCGCGCTTCTGGATCGAACAGCGGGACGCATACGGCGATCTCGCCCAGGTATGTTCCGCTGAAGAACCCGAAAGGGGGCTGCTGGGCATAGCAGACCTCATACCGGCCGGCCTCCGCTTCGGCAATGACGCGCTCCAAATGTTCGAGGCTGCGGTAGAGGAAATCGACGCGCTGGCCGCCGATCGTCAGCCAGGCCCCGCCGTTGACCCAGGGCCCCCATTCGTAAAAGCCGGCAACCACTGGCGCGGGCATATCGTTGACGATCTCGGCGAGTTCACGAATGCACTTGATCTCAAAGGGAGCCGCCTCGGAATAGAAGATGGCGAGATCGATATCTGATCCCGGCTGCGCTCGTCCTCGAGCATACGATCCCCCCAGGACGACAGCCCTGACTCCATCGATCGCTCCGAGCTGCTTCGAGAGCAGCAATACCAGTTCTTGTTGTTGCGATGAGAGTTGCTCCATCCTGGCTCCCTGGGATTCTAAGAATAGCTGACTCAGACTCTCAATCTGCGATTTGGTGGAGCAACCTCCAACAATTCGTGGATTCTCCAATACAATGGGCGTTAACTCGCTGCAAACTTAAATAACTGGCCTGCAAACCCTGGTGACGGAAGGACTTCCCGGCGATCAGTTTCAGTCCTTCCATGGTTCAAAACTTGCTGTTTCACGATCCGAATGGCATAGACTCATAAGTGTATTCCGAACCTGACTCCCGACCAGGCAGCAATTAGTCTCATGAAACCACAGAAACTCGATAAACCGGAATCCGAAGCAGGGCAACTCCTCCAGCAATACGGCTGTGGTCCAGTTGAGCTTGCCGGAACGGACAACGCATTCTACGAACGCCATCTTGTTTTTGACAACGTGCTCGATCTGGCGGATGCCGGCCCTCGAGAACGCTTTGAGGCGCTCGCTCATTCTGTGCGGGATGTCCTCTCCCAACGCTGGGTGCGCACGGAGAAGTGCTACGAGCGCGAGAACCCCAAGCGTGCCTATTATCTGTCGATGGAATTCCTCATCGGCCGCTCGCTCGCCAACAACGTCGCCAATCTCCTGCTCGAGCCCATCGTCAGTCAGGCCGCCAAACAAAAGAGCCTCGATTTGGTCGAATTGCTTGAACCGGAGCCTGACGCGGGGCTGGGGAACGGCGGACTCGGACGGCTGGCGGCTTGCTTCATTGAATCGATGGCCACCATGCAGCTTCCGGCGATGGGCTACGGCCTGCGCTACGAGTACGGCATATTCAGGCAATCCATAAGGGACGGCTGGCAGCAGGAGGAGGCAGACAATTGGCTGCGACGACCCGACCCGTGGGAGGTCGCGCGCCCGCAGGAGCAGGTTGAAGTCGGCCTTAACTGCTCGTTTGAGATTCGTGCTGGCACATTGAGCGTGGTGCGCGACCGGCCCTCCAAGCTGATCGGCCTTCCTTTTGACCGCCCTGTAGTGGGCTATGGTGGAAAGACCATCAACACGCTGCGTCTCTGGGCCGCCGCCTCGCCCGAATTCTTCAATTTTCAGGAATTCAGCAGCGGCGACTTTGTCGGCGCGCTTGCAGAAACGCTTACGGCCGAATCTCTTACACGAGTTCTCTACCCTGACGATTCGACCACCAGCGGACAGGCACTACGATTTTTGCAGGAGTATTTCTTAGTTGCCTGCTCGCTGGCCGATCTGGTGCGGCGCTTCCGGCAAAGCAACTCCGACTGGAGCGCATTTCCAGAGAAAGTAGCGATCCAACTCAACGACACACACCCGTCGATGGCCGTCCCCGAGTTGATGCGGATTCTGCTTGACGAAGCTCATCTCGGGTGGGACGAGGCGTGGGAAATCACGCAAAAAACGCTGGCTTACACGAATCATACGCTTCTGCCCGAGGCCCTGGAGAAGTGGCCGCTCGCCTGGTTCAAGACGATGATACCGCGACACCTCGAGATCATCCTCGAGATCAATCGCCGGTTGCTGGATGGTGTTCGGACTCGGTTTCCCGGCGACGAAGGTCGTGTTGCCAGCATTAGCCTTATCGAGGAGGGCGGCGATCGCCAAGAAGGGAAGATTCGCATGGCCAACCTGGCCATCGTCGGCTCGCACAGCACCAATGGTGTTGCCGCGATTCATTCCAAACTCCTGCGCACAACGACGGTCAAGGACCTGGCAGAGATGTTTCCCGAGCGGTTCAATAACAAGACCAACGGCGTCACGCCGCGGCGCTGGTTGCTGCTTGCCAACCCGGCGCTGGCTCATGCCGATCACCGACGCCGTAGGCGACGGCTGGATATGCGATCTCAGTCAACTGAGCCTTCTCAAACCGCTTGCCGACGACATTGCTTTTCAAGACAGTCTGCACAAGGCGAAACGTGAGGCAAAGTCGCAGTTTGCGAATTGGCTAAGAGTCACATCCGGCCAGACGATAGACCCGGAAACCATCTTTGATTGTCAGGTCAAGCGAATTCACGAATACAAGCGGCAACTGCTCAATGCGCTGCGCATCGTGGTTCTCTACAATCGGCTGCGAGATAATTCCAGCCTCGACCTGGCGCCGAGGACGTTCTTCTTTGCCGGTAAGGCGGCTCCAGCCTACCGGCTGGCCAAGCTGATCATCAAGTTCATCAACAACCTGGCCGGCACGATTGACGGTGACCCGGTAGTCGCCGGGCGACTTAAGGTCGTCTTCCTGCCTGAGTACTCAGTTTCGCTCGCTGAGCGCCTGATTCCCGCAAGCGACGTCTCCAATCAGATATCGACCGCCGGGTACGAGGCCAGCGGCACAAGCAACATGAAGTTCATGATGAACGGGGCCCTGACCATCGGCACGCAGGGACGGTGCTACCATCGAGATGGCGGAAGAGGCGGGCGAGGAGAATTTCTTCCTTTTCGGGCTGAGTGCGGAAGAGGTAGCCGCGGGGCGCAGCTGGTACAGCCCGTATTGGCATTATGAAAACGAGCCGGAGACACGCCGGGCGCTGGACCTGATCTCATCCGACTACTTCAGCCGAAATGAGCCGGGAGTCTTTGCTCCGCTCAGCGATCTGCTCCTTGCACACGGCGATTACTACAGGCACCTGGCCGACCTGACTTCGTACCTGGAAGCGGATCAGCGACTGTGTCAGTTGTATGCTGATCGGAATGGCTGGGCGCGCAAGGTCACCTTGAACGTGGCCAGTTCCGGGAAGTTCTCCAGCGATCGGACAATTTCCGAATACGCAACCGACATTTGGGCTGTAGAACCTTGCCCAGTGTCCTGAGTGAGCCCTCAACTATTCCTGGTGGGCGCCATCATCAATGGAGGAGTCATGAGTTCGAGTATGTCTGCACCCAGTAATCTCAGCGCTTTCGGCGTCGCGAGGTCGACGACTCAAGGCGCACCCTTGAACGCTGAAGAGCTACGCAAGACCCATGCATTCTGGCGGGCCTGCAATTATCTCGCCCTGGGAATGATCTATCTGCAGGACAATCCACTCCTGCGCGAGCCCCTCAAACCGGAGCATATCAAGAACCGCATGCTCGGGCACTGGGGCACGAGCCCCGCACTCTCCTTTATCTATACCCATTTGAACCGGGTCATCAAGAAGTTCGATCTGGACATGATTTTCATGGCAGGTCCCGGTCACGGCGCCCCGGGCGTACTTGCTCCAGTCTATTTGGAAGGCTCGTATACCGAAATCTATCCCGACAAAAGCCATGATGAGGAGGGCCTGCTGCGCTTCTTCAGGCAATTCTCCTTTCCTGGCGGCATCGGCAGCCACTGCACTCCTGAAACGCCCGGGCTCGATTCATGAAGGCGGTGAGCTCGGCTACGTATTGTCGCACGCTTGCGGCGCTGCATTTGATAATCCCGACCTGATCGTAGCGGCCGTGGTCGGTGACGGCGAAGCGGAAACTGGGCCGCTCGCCACTTCCTGGCACATCAACAAATTTCTCAACCCGATTCGGGACGGCGCTGTGCTGCCGATCCTGAATCTCAACGGCTACAAGATCAACAATCCGACCCTGCTCGCGCGCATCAGTCATGAGGAATTGACAGACCTGTTCAAGGGCTACGGCTACACGCCCTGCTTTGTGGAGGGTTCTGATCCGGAATCGATGCACCAGGCGATGGCGGCGACCCTGGATCATTGCGTGCAGAGCATCAGAAAGCGCAGCAGGAGGCACGCAGCAGCGGCGTTGCCACGCGACCTCGCTGGCCGATGATCGTCCTGCGCACACCCAAGGGATGGACCGCGCCAGCCGAAGTCGACGGACACAAGCTCGAAGGTTTATGGCGATCGCATCAGGTGCCCCTCGCCGGGGTTAAGAAAAACCCGGCGCATCTGCAATGCTGGAGAGCTGGATGCGCAGCTACAAACCCGAGGAGCTGTTCGACGCGAACGGTACGCCGGTCCCGGAACTCAGGGAGCTGGCGCCGACCGGCACCGCCGCATGGGCGCCAATCCGCACGCCAATGGCGGACTGCTGAAAAAGGCACTTCGTCTGCCGGACTTCAGGCGACTACGGGATCAAGTTCGAAAAGCCTGGTCAGATCGAAGCTGAGAACACACGGCCATTGGGCATCTTCCTGCGCGATGTGATGAAGTCGAACATGCAGAACTTCCGTGTCTTTGGCCCTGACGAAAACACGTCCAACAAGCTCGACGCGGTCTATGAAGTCAGCAAGAAGTTCTGGCTCGCCGAATACTTTCCGGAGGACAGCGATGGAGGCGAGCTATCGCCCGACGGGCGCGTCATTGAGATGCTGAGCGAGCATACGCTGGAAGGGATGCTGGAGGGCTACGTTTTGAGTGGTCGGCACGGCTTCCTCTCGACGTACGAAGCATTCGCGCATGTCATTGACTCGATGTTCAACCAGCACGCCAAGTGGTTGACGATCTGCAATGAATTTTCGTGGCGGCAGAACAGTCGCCTCACTCAACCTGCTGATTACCTCTACTGTCTGGCGGCAGGATCACAACGGCTTTACGCACCAGGATCCGGGCTTCCTGGATGTGGTGGTGAACAAAAGTGCAGAAGTAACCCGGATATATCTGCCACCGGATGTCAACAGTCTGCTTTCGGTGGCCAACCATTGTCTGCGCAGCGAGAACTACATCAACGTGATCGTCTGCGATAAGCAAATCCATCTTCAGTACCTTGACATGGACGCCGCGATCACGCACTGCACGAAGGGCATCGGCATCTGGGCCCGGGCGAGCAACGATCAGGGAGAGGAACCTGATGTCGTGATGGCCTGCGCGGGAGATATCCCGACTCAGGAAGCTCTGGCAGCCACAGCACTGCTGAGGACGGAATTCCCTGATCTGAAAATTCGCTTCATCAATGTCGTTGACCTCTTCAAGCTGCAATCGGACCGTGAGCATCCACACGGTCTGAGTGATCGCGACTTTGACAGCCTGTTTACGGTCGACAAGCCGATCATCTTCAATTTCCACGGCTATCCCTGGTTGATCCACCGGCTCGCCTACAGCCGGACCAACCACGCCAACCTGCACGTGCGTGGCTACAAGGAGAGAGGCAATATCAACACGCCGATGGAGCTGGCGATCAACAACGAAATCGACCGGTTCACCCTGGCAATCGACGTCATCGATCGAGTTCCGCAGCTCAAACACACGGGCGCTCACGCCAAGGAGAAATTTAGAAACCTGCAGATCGATTGTCGCAACTACGCTTATCAGCACGGCATCGACAAACCCGAGGTCACCGAATGGCGATGGTCGTCTTTGGGCGACAAAAAGAGGCGATGACCGGCTTAGTATGGAGTGCGGCGACTTGTCGCCGCTGTTGATTTAGCTACTGCGGGATTACTATTTACACGCCCAATTCTTCTTCATCACGCAGTAACTAAATCAACAGCGGCGACAAGTCGCCGCACTCCATACTGAGCCAGTGGGCGAGGAGATTCCATGGCCAATGATGCGATTCAATCCAAAGCCTTCCATCGCGCGGCTCTCCAAAGCGAGTCGAAGCGCATCCTTGGTTTGCTGTGCGTCATGGGCGGACTGCTCCTTTTCGCAGTAGTTCGCGGTATTACCAGCGCGGAGCCGCGACTTCTCCTGGCCCAGTTCCTGCTGCTTGCGGCCGCCGCCAGCTTTGAAGTAGTGATGCTGACAATCGTGAGAAGAGCCATCCGATTGGAGCAGGATATTCACAGGTCGTTATGGTTGCTCATGGTGTTTGTCGAGACGACACTGCCCACCATTGCTATCTTCATGCAGACCGAAAGCAGCTATACGACGCCGTACAAGTCACTCGTCGCGCCGGTCATTCTTGTCTATTTCATTTTGATTATTCTTTCAACGCTTCGCCTGGCACCGCATCTCTGCTGGTTAATGGGACTTCTTTCAGCCCTAGGCTATGGGGCTGCCACCGTCTATACGTACCAGCGGTACCCGAATGCGGAGTTCCGCAGCGATGCGCTCCCACTGGCCTTCTACATCGTCTATGCCTTATTGATGCTTCTGGGCGGAATTGTCGCGGGCTTCGTTGCCGGGCAGATTCGGACTCATGTCTCGGCGGCCCTACGCGAAGCCGAGTTGCAACGCGAGCTCGAGCGGGTGAACCACGACCTCGGCGTCGCCCGCTCGATACAACAGGGACTGCTGCCTCAGCAGTCGCCCAAGCTTGCGGACTACGAAGTTGCCGGCTGGAATCAACCCGCCGACCAGACCGGGGGTGACTTCTTCGACTGGCAGGAACTCCCCGACGGACGGCTGGCCATCAGTCTCGCTGATGTAACCGGTCATGGCATTGGACCCGCGCTGGTGGCGGCGGCTTGTCGAGCTTATTCGCGAGCCAGCTTTCTGGCCAGCGGTGATCCAGGCACGGTTGTGGATCGCCTCAATCGACTGCTGGCCGAGGATCTTCCATCAGACAAGTTTGTCACCTTTGCAGTTGCTCTGCTCGATCCTGTGGGTTCAACATTGCAATTGCTCTCGGCCGGCCACGGCCCGATCCTGTGGTTCAGTCCTGCCACGGGCGAAATTCGGAACCTCGACGCCCAGGGCATTCCATTGGGCCTGATTACGGGCTTTGAATACGGCCGCGCCACGGAGGCGCCTCTCGCTCCAGGCGATATGCTGGTGCTGGTCACCGATGGCTTCTACGAATGGGAGGACCAGCAGGGTGAGCAGTTCGGATTGGCGCGGCTGGAAAGCGTGATCCGGGAGTCCCACGACTATGATCCCGATGAGGTGATTCGACGGCTGCACACGAGTCTGATGAGTTTTTCTGGCGGCACGGAGCAAAAGGATGATTTGACCGCGGTGGTACTAAAGCGGAAGGTGGCATCTTAGATCTTAGGGGGCCAAAGGCCTCACAGGGGTTCATGAAGCACGTGGAGGGTAAGGAATGTCCATATCTGAAAGAATGCTGAAGCGCACATCGAAACACTCCACAAGAGACTTTGACGGGACGGAGTTCGCCTCTCGGGTCGACCCCTTGTGGCAATGGGACCAACTTCAGTCTCTTCTCGCGGAATGCGACCGGGATTGAGCTGCTCCTCTTCGATAGCGTTGATGACGCGAAGCCCGCGCGCACGATCCGTCTCGATCCCGGAATCAACCGCACATACCACTACTGGCATGTATTCCTGCCTGATGTGCGGCGGGTCAGATTTACGCCTACCGGGTTGAGGGCCCAGTCGAGGCAGCGCGCGGAATGCGATTTGATCCCACGAAAGTACTCCTCGATCCTTATGGCGCGCGATGTGGTTGTTCCAAAAAACTACAGCCGCGAGGCTGCTCGCCGCCAAGGGGACAACACTGCTGCGGCAATGAAAAATTGTGTTGTCGATCCGCTGGCCTATGATTGGGAAGGTGATGCGCCGCTCCAGCGGCCATCGTCGCGGACAATCATTTATGAAATGCATGTGCGAGGCTTCACTCAACATCCCAGCTCCGGCGTAGCGGAACCCATACGTGGCACCTATGCCGGATTGATCGAGAAGATTCCGTATCTCCAACGACTCGGCATCACAGCCGTCGAACTGCTGCCGGTATTCCAGTTCGACACCCAGAATTGCCCGCCAGGCGTGGTCAACTACTGGGGCTATCAGCCGGTCTCGTTCTTTGCGCCACATCAGCAGTACAGTTCACGCCAGGATCCGATCGGACCGCTGGACGAATTTCGCGATATGGTCAAGGCGCTGCATCGAGCCGGCCTGGAGGTGATTCTCGACGTGGTCTTCAATCACACGGCAGAAGGGGACCATGAGGGGGCGACCCTGAGTTTTCGTGGAATCGACAATACGGCTTACTACACTCTCGAGCCCGACAAATCGCGCTACGCCGACTATACCGGCTGTGGAAACACGCTCAACGCCAATCATCCAGTCGTCCGCCGTCTGATCCTCGACAGTCTGCGTTTTTGGGTCGCAGTCATGCACGTTGACGGTTTCCGATTCGATCTCGCCTCGGTCCTGACGCGTGACAGCTCGGGTCATTCCTTACCGAATCCGCCGATTATCTGGGATATCGAGTCGGATCCGGTGCTCTCCGGCACCAAACTCTTCGCCGAGGCGTGGGATGCAGCCGGGCTGTACCAGGTTGGGAGCTTTGTTGGGGACAGTTGGAAGGAATGGAACGGGCGATTTCGTGACGAAGCGCGCAGCTTCTTCCGCGGGGAAGACCGTTCAGCGGCACGCTTTGCCGACCGCCTGATTGGCAGCCCCGAGATTTACGGTCACAAGGAGCGAGAGCCCGAGCAGAGCGTCAATTTCGTCACCTGTCACGATGGCTTTACACTAAACGACCTCGTCTCCTACGACCAGAAGCATAACGAGGCGAATGGCGAAAACAATGGCGACGGCACGAATGACAACCTGAGCTGGAACTGTGGCGTCGAGGGTCCGACTGATGACCCTGCGATAGAGAAGCTAAGAAACAGACAGGTGAAGAATTTCTTTACCGTAACCATGCTTTCGCTCGGCGTGCCCATGATTCTGATGGGTGACGAAGTGCGTCGCACCCAGCATGGAAACAATAACTACTACTGTCACGACGACGAAACGAACTGGTTAGACTGGACGCTACTTGCGAAGCATGCGGATGTGCACCGCTTTTTCACGCTTCTCGCTGAACGACGGCTGTTGCGAGACGTGGAGCACGAACGCGAGCGCCTCAGTCTGACCCAAATGATTCGCCAGGCGAACACGGCCTGGCATGGCGTCAAACTCAACCAGCCCGACTGGGGCGACTCTTCGCACACACTGGCGTTCAGCGTCGAGCTCAGGAGACAAAAGTTGCTTGTTACATCTGATACTGAACGCCTATTGGGAGCCGCTTGACTTCGATCTGCCGCCAGTGACTGGCGGAAACCCATGGCGGCGATGGATCGACACAGCTCTTGACTCACCGGATGACATCGTCCCGTGGCAGACAGCGTCATCAGTGCCAGGTGATCGATATCGGGCAGAAGCGCGATCTGTGGTTGCTCTTTTCGCCAATCTGCCTGATGAATCCATCACCGGCCCAGCTTAGTATGGAGTGCGGCGACTTGTCGCCGCTTTTGATTTAGAATGCGTGATCAGAGAATCGGCGCATGCAACATAGTCCTGCAATAACTAACGCAAAAGCGGCGACAAGTCGCCGCACTCCATACCACGCCGGTTGACGCGCTTCGTGGAGCACCTTTTTATGGAGAGAGAAGTGAATTGTTGAAAAGGGCCCTTGAAATAGCCGGAGGAGGCGTGCAGCGCCGGCTGGTGCTTCTCTCCATCATTGCCGTCCTGGCCATCTTGCCAGCTCAGGCCGTCGCTCAAAAAAAGCCGCGGCAAGGCACGAGCCCCACCCCAGCACCAGCTCAGCCTGCGGCCGCTTCCGGGGCCCTGGCCACGCTTACCATCCCGCTGCCGGAGATCGCACCCCGCGCCGAGGAGTTGACCCAACAATTGCGGGCAATGAGTGACCGGCTATCACAAAACACTACCCTCAGCTCAATTGAGCAGCAGCTCGCATCGCAACAAGGACTGATTGACCAGAAGCAGCGTGAATTGAATGAACTGATCGCGGCCACGCCAACGCGAACTGAGCTCCGCGATGTGGAGAAGGAATGGCTTGCTCAAAAGGAGCTGCAGGTCACGATGCGCCAGAAATTGACCGAACGCGCAACGGCGGTGGAGGAGGATGTGCGCCAGCTCGATGGCTGGCGGACGGAGTGGGGAGGATTGCTCAAACAGATTCATGGTTCTGAGGCAGTTCAGTCCAGCTATGATCGAATTCGTAATCTTCTGGTCGAAATCGACAAGACGAGTGCGCAAGCGAGTGAACAACTTCGATCTTTGCTGGCACTGCAGGATCGCGTTTCAAATCAGAACGAGAAAGTCCTCGAAGCTCTGAAAAGTATCTCCAGGTCGATAGCGCAGGTTCAACGCAGCCTTTTGGATCCCGACAGCCCTCCGTTGTGGTCGACGTCACTACGAAACCAGTCTGAGGAGCATCTCGACCACCTGGTAAGGCTGTCTTTCAATCGGAACGTAGCTCGCACCTGGGAGTTCATCAAAGCCAGGCGCTATTTCTTTGTGGGCATACTCTTATTCTTTCTGATAGCACTGGCGGGAATCTTCTCTATCCGTCAGCGGGCGTCCGCATGGATTAAAGAACATCCGGATACGGTAGTGGCAATGGAGCCTCTCCAGCACCCGGTGCCTTTGGCTTTGCTCGTGGTTTTGATGGTTATTCTGCCAATGATGCCTGGAGTACCCACGCAGGTCCGCGTGCTGGCAATCGTGCTCTCTCTGGCGCCGGTTTCGGTGTTACTACTGCCTTTGATCAGGCCGGCCTTTCACTCCCTCTGCTACACGCTACTGCTCTTCGGTCTGACGGCATGGGCCTGGGAATCGGTTGTCACGCACTCTGGGTGGAAGCGTTGCGGCCTGGCTGTGTTGGACGCGGCCGTGATCACCATTGGTGTCTGGCTGACACGACGTGCCCGCCACCAACTGCAGCCGCTCCATGGCCGCTTCCGGCTAATCCTCATTGTCACCTCCTTGTCGCTGGTTCTAATTCCTGTGTTCGCTTACTGCAAATGTTCTTGGCTACGTCGGGCTCTCGCGTGTCCTCAGAGCAGGGACATTTCTAAGTGTCTATTCTGCAGTGGCTCTTTACACTGCCTACGTAGTCACAGCTGGTTTCCTCCGCGCGCTTGTTCAAGCGCGCCGACACATCTCTCAATCCACCGGAGGCGTTCGGGCAGAGACTATTATCACGATGGAGCGTGCGCTTGATGGGTCTCGCCATGTTCGTCGTCTGGTGGTACATCATGCTGAACTCTTTCACGATCCGCGAACCGGTGATGGCCGCCATCTCATTCGCGCTCCGGACTCCAATCAAGCTTCGTGCGGTGAGCTTCAGTTTAGAGGATATCCTGACGTTTATCATCGTGCTGGTTTGTCGGCATTGGTCTGGCCGGTATCATTAAGGTCGTGCTCAACGAGAGCTCTGCTTGGGCGTACGAAACTGAAGCGCGGTATTCCCTACGCGATCTCGACAATGACCTATTACCTGCTTCTCCTTGGTGTCTTCCTGCTGGCGCTCTCATCCTCAGGAGTCGCCCTCTCCAAGTTCACAGTCCTGACGGGTGCCTTTGGAGTCGGCGCAGGATTCGGTTTGCAGAACGTCATCAACAACTTTGTCTCAGGAATAATCCTGCTCTTCGAGCGGCCAGTCCGCATTGGAGACTTCCTCGAAGTAGAGCGGACAATGGGGGAACTCACACGAATGGGCATGAGGTCCAGCTCACTCAGAACCCCTCAAGGTGCCGAAGTCATCGTGCCCAATTCCAATCTGATCTCTCGCGAGGTGATTAATCGGACATTGACTGATACGAAACGGCGAACGGAATTGCTGGTCAAAGCGGCTTATGGTGCGGACCCTGATAAGGTCGCCGAGACATTGGTCAGGATGGCGCTCTCGCACCCGAATGTCGCGCGTGAACCGCACCCGGTCGTCTTCTTTCTGGGTTTCGGTGACAACTCGCTCGACTTCGAGTTGCATTGCTGGGTGCCGAAGACGATATTTCATAAGAAGGTGAACAGCGAGGTTGCCCTGAGAATCGCCCGCGAGTTTCGGGAGTTGGGAATTGAAATTCCAGCCCCGAAACGAGAGCTTCACGTCTTCGGGCTCGACTCGGTAAAGGGTCTGTTAGGGGGAGTTGAGGCGAACGCGGGTGACGAGACCCGCGATACTCCTCGTGCCAGCCGAGAGTCCGAGACTGACGAACGACCATCTTGATTCTCACGAGAATCGGTCGGCCCCATTTGACCGGCGCCCGACCGGCTAAGGACGGGCAGTGCGGCGAGCCCTGTCGCCGCTTTTGATTTAGACATTGCAGTACTGACGCAGTGAATTGTAGGCGTGCAAGGCTATGATCCCTGCACCAGCTACGCCAAAAGCGGCGACAAGTCGCCGCACTCATACTGATCACGTCGCAACGTTGCGGTCTGGCAGGCTTTCAAGTACTGTTCCGTACCTATGGCTTCTGAAACTGCGACTCTGGCAGGCGGCTGTTTCTGGTGCCTGGAAGCAGTCTACAACGAGCTCCGTGGCGTACAGAGAGTAGTCTCCGGTTACGCCGGCGGCAGCGTCCCCAACCCAACCTACGGTGCCGTGTGTACCGGCGACACGGGTCACGCCGAGGTAGTGCAGATCACCTACGATCCGGATGACGTCTCCTTCAAGGAACTTCTGGATGTCTTCTTTACAATCCACGATCCAACCACGCTCAACCGGCAAGGCGCTGATGCAGGCACCCAGTACCGATCGGCAATTTTCTATCACACCCCCCAACAACGGTCCGTGGCCGAGCGTGAGATAGCCGAAATGTCGGCATCCGGAATCTGGGACGACCCGATCGTCACTGAAGTCGTGCCTTTGGAAGAGTTCTATCCCGCCGAGGAATACCACCAGCGCTATTTTGAGCGGAATCCCGATCAGGGCTATTGCCAGATGGTTGTCGCGCCTAAAGTGGCGAAATTCCGGAAGAAATTCCTCGACAAGCTGGCGCGCGGGTGACCAGCCGTTTCTTGAGTTTTCGTGACCCTCCGCTAATGTTAGACTCTCGCAGATGGCCACCCTGGGCCCGGGATCCACAATCTCCCACTACAAGATCAAGTCTCTCATCTCCGGTGGCGGACAGGGTAAGGTCTACAAGGCTGTCGACACGCGCTTCGGCCGAGTAGTCGCGATCAAAGTCCCATCGGCAGGGACAGGCCCCAATAATAAGGTTGATGACAAAGCTCGCCGCCGTTTCATGCGCGAGGCCCACTCTGCCTCGATCCTCTCGCATCCCAATATCTGCACGATCTTCGATGTCGGCGAAGAGGATGGCAATGCCTTTATCGTCATGGAGTATGTCGACGGCCAAACTCTCAAAGACATACTCATGGCGGGGCCTCTGTCGATCGAGGCAGCTGTCGGTTTCGGGATTCAGATTGCGGACGCCCTCGAAGAAGCCCATCGCCAGCGTGTCATTCACCGGGATCTGAAGCCTTCAAACATCGTCATCAACAGGCGAGGCCAGGCCGTCATGCTCGACTTCGGGCTCGCAAAGAGGCTCCGAGAGGCAGTCGTGCAAAGTCAGCAATCAGATGCCTTGACCGTTGCTCAGTCGGTGACCACGGAGGCGTCGCTTCTGGGAACCGTTGCCTATATGTCGCCGGAGCAGGTGCGGAGCAAGCCTGTCGATCTGCGCAGCGACATCTTCTCGTTTGGCAGCCTGTTCTACGAAATGCTCTGTGGAGAGAAGCCGTTCATTGGTGCGAGCAGCGTCGAGATCATGCATGCCGTTCTTCATAGCAATCCCCGCGCTCTGAGTAAGGTCAGGCCTGAGATTGACGACGATCTCGAAAAGATCGTCGATCGCGCTCTGCACAAACAACCCGCGGACAGGTACCAGACGGTAACTGAATTGAAGATGGACCTGTGGAGGTATGCCAGGGACAAGGGCCTGCCGATTAGCGGCACCGCAACGGCCTCGGCGCAACTAACCTTCGATCGGAGAGCTCCGTTACTCGAAAGGGCTCGACGCTGGTTCTCATGGCGCCGGTTTCCGATCTGGGTGGCAGCGACGGTGGTTCTCGGCTTGGCGATCTGGTATTGGTGGCCTTCAGGCGCAGGCCAGCCGCTCGATCTCTCGCGACTGAGAACGGTCCAGGTCTTCAACTGGAAGCGCGACCTGACTGATGGACTGGTTACCAGAGGACGGTTTTCACACGATGGGCGGATGATCGCCTTCTCGTCAACCCGGAATGGGAATGAGAACATCTTTGTTCAGCAACTCGGCGTCGGTGAGGCGAGGAACATAACGACAGGCAGCTGGCATGATACGCGCCCGATCTGGTCTCACGACGGGCAGGAGATTGCGTTTCTTTCCGATCGCGGACGCCAGCGTGGAATCTGGATCGTCCCATTCTTCAGCGGAGCGCCAGAGCTTCTAAGCAAGATCGATCAGGAGACGGAGATGGTGGGCTGGTCACGGGACGGCGCGACCATCTTTTACGAGCTCAATGGTGACCTCTTCTCACTCGATCGTGCCACCAGTAGGAGTGAGCAACTGACCCACCTTGCTCCTAAGCTGAGGGCCAATTCATTCCGCCTCTCTCCGGATGAGAAGCGGCTGGTCTTCGCCGGCGCGGAAAAAGCAGCCAATTCCGGATCGTACGGACCCATAGATATCTGGGTATCCGGGCTCAAGGGCGAAGGCGTTCGCCGGGTGACCAACGATGACGCCGAAGATGAGACACCAGTCTGGCATCCGGACGGCCGGCGAATAGTCTTCTCCTCCTGGCGCGGCAACATCCGCCAGCTTCAGGTGATCGACGTCAGCGGCCGGAATCAGTTTCAGTTCACATCCAACGATGGCGATACAGAGGTGCTCGATGTCTCTCCGGACGGAAACAGGGTTCTCTGCCTGATGCCGCGAGATGAGGTTGACCTCTATTCCATGGACCTGACCTCGCGCAAGGAGAGCCGGGTAACCTCAGAGATCGGAGCCGAAATCTGGCCTGATGTCTCTCGTGACGGCAGGATAGCCTTTCAATCCAGTCGAGTGCCAAGCACGGACACTCGAGTTCTTGGCTATCCGCTCGTGACCAGGTCCGTCACATCTGGCCAGGACGGCAAGGAGACGGATTATGAGCCACAAGCGCCTGTCGCGCCTGACGGGTTTGCTCCTCAGTGGTCGCCAGATGGAACCCAGCTCGCCTTTATGAGAAGAAAGCAGGCGGTGACTTCGATCTGGATCAAGAGCATCGGGGAGCCGCGGCAACTAACTTCGACACAGGTTGATCAGGTAGGGTTTAGCCAGCTCCCCTATGACTCTGAAGTGGCGCGGAATTTCGACTGGTCTCACGATGGCAGCCAGATTGCTTTTACTGCGCACTCTGGCGCGATCCCAAGCATCATGCGAGTTCAAGTTTCGGGCGGCAGCGAGGCGGTCATTGATTGACAATGTGGATGACAAAAGTTGGCTGATCTTCTTCAGCCCATTGTTCGGACCGCTCGATCAGGCTACAGCTTTTGTAGCTCTGCGCAAGGGTGGTGGGTGGGACCTTTGCATTGCGGAGAGCGGAAGGATGAAAACCATCTATCAGTCTGAGACGGTCATCCGATTGCTTGGCTGGACGCCGAGCGGCAAAGAGCTGGTCATCGAAAACGGTGTCGGACGAAAGGCAGTATTCAAGACCACAGGGCCCCTCGAACTGCTTCGCATTTCGCTGGATGGCAATAGGCAGCTGATCACCACTCTGGCAGAGGCGCATTTCATGAATGCCCGACTCTCGCATGATGGCCGTCATATAGCCTGCGCAACGCGAGATGGAGGATCTGACCAGATTCAGATTATAGAAGTAGAGAACGGAAAGAGCGCTACAGTGGCCCAGACTGGTGATCCGATACTCTTCTATTCGACGCTATCGTGGGCGCCGGATGGAAAGACGATCTACTATGGCAAGCAGCAGAGTACACGAGCAATTTCGATTATTGAGAACTTCAGGTGAAAGGAAGAATAGAATGCCAGCCAAGAAGAAACCGACAACCAGGAAGAAGGCATCGAAATCGACCAACGCTCTCGATCACAGCTCCTACGTCGAGCTGCGGACGGTTCTCGACGGACTTGAGCTCGGTGCAATCCGGCACTACCTTGCGGGAAAGACCGCTACTGAACGGCAGAATCGGAGCGACTACATCACTGAGCTCCTCAGGCCGATCGCAAGACAGCTGGTTCAAGGGGCGGCTGCACCCGCTGCGAAATTGATGGCATTCAATCGGAGTGGCGGGGACGTTATGGGTGGCGGGTGTCCTGAGGGCCTTCACGATTGCAATGGCGTCTGCGTAGCATACGAGTGTCCAAACAGCGGCGGTCAGTGAAATGGTAATTCCGATGGTGCGGCGACTCAGCCTGGTAAGCGCAGGAACCGCGCTGATCTGTTTCCTGGCGACCGCAGCATTTGCGCTTGTCCGACTCCGACAGCCCGTTCAACAGGTCGAGAGGCCGGAAATTCTCAAGGTCGAACCGCCAGGCTGGTGGGCGGGCCATTCAATCAATCCGGTCCGACTCCTGGTCAAGGGCCGCCACCTCAAGGGGGCCCGTGTCGAATCTTCGCGACCGGGAACTCATGCGGCCGTGGCTCGTGGCAATGAGAACGGTGACTACGTCTTTGTTGACCTGAACATCGACAGGAATACGAAACCCGGCCCTCAATCGTTCAAGCTCGTAACGCCGGAAGGCGAGGCCAATGTTCCGTTCGAGGTGCTCTCCCGCCTGCCCCGCGAAGGCAATTTCCAGGGCTTTACGACTGATGATGTCATCTACCTGATAATGACGGATCGCTTCAGCAACGGTGATCTGTCGAACGATGATCCCGCGATTTCTCATGGGCTTCACGATCGAGGCAAGCCCCGCTATTACCATGGCCGGTGATTTTCAGGGGGTGATCAACCGGTTGCCCTATCTCAAGGATCTCGGCGTGACCGCCATTTGGCTGACCCCCATTTACGATAACAACAATCACATCAATGAGCGCGAGACCTATGATGGGCAGCCAATCACCGATTATCACGGCTACGGCGCGGTGGACTACTATGCGGTCGAAGAGCACTTCGGTGATTTGAAGAAATACCAGGAACTTGTGCGCGCTGCGCATGCCCTTGGAATAAAGGTGATTCAGGACCAGGTTGCAAATCATTGCGGCCCCTATCATCCATGGGTTGACGACCCTCCATTGCCTGACTGGTTTCACGGCACCCGCACTGGCTCACCTCGCAAACAACTGGCAGACCCATCTTCTGACTGATCCGGCCGCGACGCCCGAACTACTCAGGCCGGTACTTGACGGGTGGTTCATCAACCTGCTGCCGGACCTGAATCAGGATGAGCCGGAGGTTTCGCGGTACATAATTCAGAATACTCTCTGGTGGCTGGGTGTCAGCGGGGAAGATGCGATACGCCAGGATACTCTGCCCTATGTGCCTCGGCGGTTCTGGCGTGAGTGGATAGCCGCCATCAAGAGGGAGTATCCAAGTGTCAATGTTGTTGGTGAGACGCTGGATGGATTGCCGGCTCAGGTTGCCTTCTTTCAGGGCGGGGCAACGCGGTTTGACGGGATAGACTCGCGCATCGATACCGAATTCGACTATCCTCTCTACTACGCTATCAGGCGTTCCTTTGGACAGGGAGCTTCAATTCGGGAGGTAGTCGCGATACTCAACCAGGATTACCTCTACCCCGCACCTGGGGCACTTGTCACGCTGCTTGGCTCGCACGATGTAGCGAGATTCATGAACGAGCCTGGTGCGTCGATCGATGGTCTCAAGCTCGCCTTTACGCTGCTTCTGACTATGCGAGGTACGCCCGAGATCTATTATGGCGATGAGATCGGTATGCGCGGCGGGGAGGATCCCGATAATCGCCGGGACTTTCCAGGCGGATGGCCGGATGATGGACGATCTGCATTTGAAGCCTCCGGGCGCACACCTGAAGAGGAGGCTGTCCTTGGCTACGCACGAATGGTGGCCAGGCTGCGACAGAACCTGGAGCCATTGCGACGTGGAAGACTGATCCAACTTGCCGTGGAAGACCAGGTCTACGTCTTCGCACGAGCATCTGAAAAAGGTGTGGCGGTGGTCGCGTTCAACAATGCGAAAGAGCCCGCAAGGATCGAATTTGCAGTGCCTGCGGCGATTGGTAGTCGGTTGTCTCAAGCTGTTGTTCTAAAGGACAGATTGAGCGGTGGGGCAGATCTGTCGCTCTCGGGCGGCAGGGCCAGATGCTCGCTTGGAGCGCGTTCGGCCGCTATCTATTCTCAATAGTGACGTGAGTCCTGTTTTCCTGCGCGCCGAAGGTGCGCGTCGTCGGGGCGGCTCGCGAGCCGCCCCTACGGCGATTGGTCGCCGAGCAGATCATCCTCGTGCGCCGAGCGCGCGGTAGAGCCACTTCTCCATGATGAAATCACGGCATTTTACAATTGACTCTCGCGCTGATGCTCATAGGGCCGGCCTCAGCATGTTCCCGCGCGACGCCCGGAAAAGCTGTCACCGATAAGCGGGCAAACCCGGCGGCAGTCAAGGTCAACCTCGTGGCTGTGGACCAGCGAGAGCAGAGGCGGACGGTGGAGGCAGTCGGCTCCCTCTTCGCGTATGACGAAGTTACAGTCAGCTCTGAGGTCGAAGGCAGGGTCGAGCAGGTACTTGTTGATGTTGGCGACCATGTCTCCAAGGGACAGGTGCTGGCGCGCGTCTCACCAGTCGAGCTCCAGCTGACTGTCGATCAGCAGAACGCCGCGCTGGCACAGTCGCGAGCGCGCCTTGGTCTTCGGCCTGGCGAGACTGAGCTGAAGGACCCGCAACAGGCGGCGGAGGTGAAGAAGGCTGCTGCAGATCTCAGCGATGCCGAGCAGAGATATAAACGAGCGCAGGGGTTGCTCGAAACAGGAGTGATTGCTCGCCAGCTATTTGATGAAGCCGAAGCCCGGTACATGGCAGCCAAGGCTGCCTACGATCTCGCAGTTCAGCAGGTGGAGAACATGCGCAGCCTCAATGCATCAGAACCAGGCCGCTCTCAGTCTCGCAAACAAGAAACTGCGTGATGCGCACATCTACGCGCCATTTGCCGGTCACGTCAAAGTTCGTTCGGTGACTACGGGCCAGTATCTGAAAGTACAGGCGCCAGTGATGACGATCGTCAACGTCGACCCGCTCCGAGTTCGGCTCAGCGTGCCTGAAAAAATGTCGCCGTGGGTTCGTGTTGGGCGCGAAGTGTCGCTTTCGCTGGAAGCCTTCCCGGGCCGGACATTCGCCGGAAAAATCTCGCGCATCAATCCGACTGTCGATGAAAAGACCAGAACGTTTGAGATCGAGGGTCTCGTATCCAATCCCAGGGGAGAGCTCAAACCGGGCTCGTTCGTCAAGGCAGCAATCCCTTCGGATAAGGTGGATTCAGTCCTGACAATACCTCAAACGGCGGCGCTCTATCTCTTTGGGGCCTATAAGGTGTTTGTGGTCGATGGCAACAGGCTCAAGGAGATTGAGATCAAGCTCGGAGAGCAGTTTGGCGACCAGGTGGAAGTCATTGAGGGGCTCAAGGCACAGGACAGAATTGTTGTCGCCGAAAATGGACAGGCGCTGCGCGATGGAATGGAGCTCGATCAGCGCGGCAAGGAAGTAGTGGTTCACTAGTATCGAGTGCGGCGACTTGTCCCGCTGTTGATTCAGTTATGCAATCTTCATTGATAGCGGAGGCCTTCTGCCTACAATGGAGCAATGGACAACTCAAAAGCGGCGACAAGTCGCCGCACTCCAAATAAGACATGACTCTCGCGGAAGTATGCGTCAGGCGCCCGGTCTTCTCGGTCATGATGATCGGGTTTCTTGTCGTGCTCGGAATCTTCTCTTTTCGCGACCTCGGGGTTGATCTCTTCCCAAAAGCCGATCCCGCGACCGTCTTCGTAAGCCTCCGACTGCCCGGAGCATCGCCCGAGGAGATGATCACGCAGTGCGTTCTCCCGATCGAAGAGGCTGTCTCGACGATCAGCGGGATAGACGAGCTGCGCGTCAGGGCTACCGAGGCAAATGCCCAGGTTACCATTCAATTCGTCCTCGAGCGCAAGATCGAGGAGGCAGCCCAGGATGTTCGCGAAAAAGTGGCGGGTGCGATACGCGAACTGCCTCCCAATGTTCTTCCACCGGTAATCCAAAAGGCGGATCCCGATTCCGATCCGGTGGTATCGATCGCCGTCGCCAGCCAGCGCAGCCTTCGCGAGACGACGGAGATTGCCGACAAACAGATCAAGCGCGTCCTTGAGACTGTCGATGGCGTAGGCGAGGTTGATATGAGCGGCGGGACGGCCCGTCAGATTCATATCTACTGCGACGCTGAAAAGTTGAGCGCTTATGGAATCACGGTCAATGACGTCGAGGCCGCGATCCGCGAGGAGAATGTTGAATCGCCTGGCGGCAGGATCGTCCGTGCCGACAGTGAGCTCGGCGTTCGCACGCTTGGACGGATCGATGCGACGTCACAGTTCAACGACATCATCATCAAGAACGTCGCCGGCGCTCCGGTCAGGATTCGAGACATAGGGAGGATCGAGGATGGCGTCGAGGAGGCACGGACGTTTGCCTCGCTTGAGGGGAAGCCGGCCGTCCTGCTCGATGTGCGGCGCCAGTCCGGGACCAACACGGTCACCATCATAGATCTCGTAAAAACCAAGCTGGAAGACATCAAGAAGCGGCTTCCGCCCGGATTCGACATGAGAATGACTCGCGATCAGTCGGTCTTCATTCGCGCTTCAGTCGATTCTCTCGAAGAGCACCTTCTGCTTGGGAGCCTGCTTGCGAGCATCATCGTCTGGTTCTTCATCCGCAACCTGCGATCGGTGATTATCGCGGCGATCGCCATCCCGACCTCGGTGATCTCGACCTTCACGCTCATGAAGGCTCTCGATTTCACGCTCAACAACATGACGTTGCTGGCACTGACCCTGGCTGTCGGTATTGTCATCGATGACGCGATTGTCGTTCTCGAGAACATTTTCCGTTATATCGAGGAGAAGGGGTACGACCCTGTAAACGCGGCCATTGAAGGAACCAAGGAGATCACGCTCGCGGTTGTGGCGACGACGATCTCGCTGGTCATCATCTTTGTCCCGATAGCCTTCATGACGGGGTATGCGCGGCGCTACGTCTACCAGTTCGGTTGGACGATGGCCTTCTCGATCATGGTCTCGATGCTCGTCTCTTTCACGCTGACGCCAATGCTCAGCGCAAGACTGCTCAAGACGAAGGATTCGACACACACCTCGAAGGAATCGAAATTCTTTCTCTGGATGGATCGCCAGTATGGAAGGATGCTTAACTGGTCGCTTGCGCATCGGGGCATCTTCGTCATCGGCTGCCTTGCTGTCTTCGCAACCATCTTTCCGCTCAATGCGCGCATTGGACGCGACTGGATTCCGCCGGATGACCAGAGCGAACTCATGGTCTCGCTTGATTTGCCTGAAGGCTCCTCGCTGGAGATGACCTCAAAGACCATTCAGGAGATTGCCGTCAAGATGAAGGAGGCGGGTGGAGTTGAATTCGTCGTTCCCCAGGTGCCGCCTGAGGGGCGTATGAATCACTCGCACATCTACGTCAAGCTGGTTGACGTCTCGAAGCGGCGTGAAAGCAACCTCGATATTGGCGCCCGGCTGCGAAAACTACTGGCGAACTACCGGAACATGCGCTACCGAATCAACTTTCCCTCTGCGTTGGGAGGCGGCGGAGAGGCGCAGTTCTATCCAATTCGTGCCAGCCTGCTGGGGCCTGATTTCGACAAGGTAGCCGACTACGCCAAGCGTGGCAGCGATGAGATGAAGAAGATACCGGGCCTCGTCGATGTCGAACCGGGCCTCAATCTGAACAATCCGGAGCTGCAGGTTCACGTTGACCGGCAGAAGGCTTCGGACCTTGGTGTTCGCGTCTCAGATGTAGCTCGCGCTGTTCGGCTGATGTTTTCCGGTGAAGATCAGATCTCGACCTACAAGGAAGGCGATGAACAGTACCTGGTGACCATGCAGCTCCTGCCCGAGCAGCGCAACAATCCCACCATGCTTTCGAGGCTCATGGTGCCGTCGTCGAAGCTCGGCCAGGTTCGACTTGATAACCTTGCGGACATTAATCGTGGCACGGGGCCCGCGCGAATTGAGCGACTCAACCGGCAGTTCCAGGTCGGCGTTAATGCCAACCTGAATCCGGGGGTTGCTCTGGATGAAGGGGCGCGGCTCTCGAGCGAGGCGGTCGCTCGCATCAACCTTCCGCCTGCATACAAGTTTCAGTTTTTTGGGCAGGTCAAGATACTGGAGGAGACGACCTCCAACCTGATCATCACGTTCCTGCTCGCATCGATCTTCATGTATATGGTGCTCGCTGCACAGTTCGAGAGCTGGCTGCATCCGATGATCATCATGCTCTCGCTGCCGCTTTCGATCCCGTTTGCGCTCTTCTCGTTGTGGATCACCGGGCGGTCGCTCAACCTATGGAGCGCTCTCGGAATGCTTCTCCTGCTCGGGATTGTTAAGAAGAATGCGATTCTGCAGATTGACTACACCAACAAACTCAGAGCGGCGGGAGTTCCTCTCAGGCAGGCGATCATTGAAGCCAACCATGTGAGACTGAGGCCGATATTGATGACGACGTTTTCGATCGTCGCGGGGCTGATTCCGACAGCGATTGGAATCGGAGCCGGCGCAGCGCAGCGATCGGCAATTGCCGTGACTATTATTGGGGGTCAGACTCTTTGCCTGGTGTTGACTCTGCTGGTCACCCCGGTGGCGTATTCGCTCTTCGCGAATCTCGAAGGCGTGCGGCCGTTGGTCTGGTTAAGGGGCAAGTTCGGCAACGGTAAAGCCGCCGCCCCCATTCCGTGAATGTGAGAGATCCCCGCGCCCTTCGGGCACGGGACGGGCAGGGACAAGCCCTGCCCCTACAATGTTTCTCGCCAGTGCGGCATTTCACGAAGACGTTTGTAGGGGCAGGGCCTGTCCCTGCCCGCCCGGCGCCGTCCGGCGCCGGTATCTCTCGTTATCAAAGGCGGTAGATGCGGCAGGCATTGTCGTGGAAGAGCTTGTGTTGATTCACCTCGCCGGCATCCCGCGTCAACTCGACCAGAGCCTTAAACCAATCTCCAAACGTTGAAGCGAGCGTGCAGACCGGCCAGTCGCTGCCGAACATCACCCGGTCCCATCCGAAACACTCGATCACGTGATTGACATATGGCCGCAGGTCGTCAGCCGTCCAACTCTCCCAGTCCGCATTTGTGACCAACCCGGACACTTTGCAGGCTACATTGGGCAGACTGGCAATCTCTGCCATCGACTCTTTCCACGGCTCCGATTCATGTTCCTTGATTCTCGGATTGCCGGCGTGATCGAGAACGAAGAAGACCTCCGGACATGCTTTGACAAGCTTGATCGCCTTGGGCAGTTGTCGCGCAAAGACGCAGATATCAAAAGAGAGATTGTACTTCGCCAGCGACCTCACGTTCTCAACAAATCGTTGCCCCTCCGAAAGCTCGTCAGGCTCACTCTGCAGAATACGACGCACGCCTTTCAGCTGCGGACGCTCCGCAATGCCGGCGATGTACGAGGCAAATCCTTCATCCTCCGGGCGCGCAGCGGCCACTACACCGGCGATGAGCTCTCCGCGCTCGGCAATTGAAAGGACGTGATTGGTTTCACCTGGAATGTCGGGCTTGTCCACATCGGCTTCAACATGGACAGTCTTCGCGATGTTGATGTCTTGAGTTGCGGCGGCGTAATCAGCCAGCGTGAAGCTGCGATCGAGCCCGGGCCTCGTGTAACACCACGAGTACGAGAAGCGGTCAAGCTCCCAGAGGTGCTGATGAGTGTCGACTATTCGCAACGGAGTGGATGTTAGTTGCGTCCTGAGCGCGGTCGTTGCCAGGCGCGCGACGACAGCTGCGCGGCATTCGGCAGCTCGGTCAGAGCGCGTTGCAGCTGAAGGTCCAGATCAGCCTCCGCCTCCTGAGCCCGGTCGCTGCCATAGGCTGCGACGAGCGCCTCGTGACGGATCTGCTTTCGTGCCCAAACCACGTTGTCGTCGACCATCGCTTGTGTCAGGCCAGCGTCGGCGTGGTCCTTGATGTACACACCCATGAAGTCGCGGTAAACCTTGAGCGTCGCGTCTGTGATGAGGAATTCGTTCGGCTTGAGTTTGTGATCGTACTCGATCCCAGCCCGCTTGAAGTCCGCCGCTGAAGCGACCTTGCCGGCCATAAGCTCGCGAACAAACATGAAGAGACCGGAGTAGAGGCGGAACTGATCGCGAGTCAGGATGTCCTCCGTCTTGACCGAGATGTCGGGCTCGATGCCGCCGCCGCCAAAGACATTGCGGCCAAGGTCCGTATGGTGTTCATCCTTGCGGGATTTGGCCTCTGCATCAGTGCCGGAAGGCCCGTTCAAACCGGGCGCCACCCGATGTGTCAGGTATTCGTAGAAGGAGCCGTTCGAGTAGTCGCGCTGTATGAGCCGTCCGCTTGGTGTGTAATAGCGTGCGATTGTCAGCGTCAATCCGGTCGCACCGGGGAGTGGATAGATATGCTGGACCAGACCCTTGCCAAAACTATTCTCGCCGATGATCAAACCGCGGTCATGGTCCTGCACTGCGCCGGCCACGATCTCAGACGCTGAGGCCGTTCCACCGTCAATCAGGACGACAAGCGGGAAGTCTTCTGTGGCACCAGTCTCAGCCGTCACGCTGTTGTCAAAATTGCGACCAACGCGGCCCTTTACGGAGACGATGACCTGGCCCTTCTGAAGCAGTTTGTCGGCGACCTTGATGGCCTGGTCGAGATAGCCGCCGGGATTGTTGCGCAGATCGAGAACAAATGAGGCTGCTCCGTGCTCCCTCAAATCGGCCATGGCTGCCGTCAACTCTTCCGTAGTCGTCGAGTGGAAGCCGCGAGTGAGCCCGATGTATCCGATGCCGGGCCGGACATTGTAGTAGTTGGTGATCGATGGCAGCGCCACCGAGTCACGCTGGATCGTAACGGTAACCGGCTGATCGACACCAACCCGCCGGACCGTCACCTTGACCTGTGTTCCGCGATCCCCGCGAAGCAGGTTGCGAACCTTGTCGGAACTCCACGTCGAGGTGTCCTGACCATCGATATTGACGATGTGATCGCCATACCGGAGACCTGCCCGAGCGGCAGGCGTACCCTGGAAGGGTTCAATGATGAAAGTCCCGCCATTTCGCGGAGCTATTTGAGCGCCAATGCCATAGTAATGGCTGCGCTGCTCAGAGTTCATCTCCGCGAACCCCTTGCGATCGAAGAAGTTCGAATGCGGGTCGAGCACGTGCAGCATTCCCTGAATGCCGTTTCGGTTGAGCTGCTCGTAGTCAACCTGCTCGACGTAGTGTTCGCGGATGGTCTCCATAGCGGCTACGTAGTCGCGAGACAGCTTCGTTTCGGTCGTAGTCTCATTGGCCGCCGACAGCGGTCGCACGAGATTGCCGGTTGCGAAGAGCGCGAGGATCACCGCCAGAAACAGCGCTTTTGCTCGGGATTGTTTCACATTGGACATAGTAATCCTTCGAGAGCGATAGTCAAGCCAAAGAAACCCTTCAAGGATGGGTATTGGGGCCCGTTTAGAATCCAATTCAAGAGGGAAGAGAATCGGGGGTCAGCTCATCCAAAAAATGAGACCCGCCACTTGGGCGGGTCTCATTTACCGGCATTACCACCGGTGCGGTACTCCGAGAGTCAGGCTACTGCTGAGTAGCCGGCTGCGAAGTTGCCACGCTGCCCACACTGGCAGTGCTGGCAGTCGAGTTGAGACCCTTGTTGCTGAGGATCTTAACTTCAACTCGCCGGTTCTGCTGACGTCCCTCGCGGGTCGTGTTGTCGGCAATCGGCTGAGCCTCACCGTAACCGAACGGCATGATCATCCGGCGGAGCGGAATCATGTGCTCCTCCGCCAGGTACTGGACGACCGCATCCGAACGACGCTTGCTGAGCTCACGATTGTACTCAGTCTTGCCATCGGATGAAGCGAAACCGTCAACCTCAATGACGAAGCCTTTCTCGTTCTTCGCCTGGGTGGCAATCTCATCGAGTGCCAGCTTGGCTTCCGGAGAAAGGACAGCGCTTGCAACCTTGAAGTTTACGGTGACGGTCTTGGTGGCCTCGTAATCATCAAGACCGACTACGAGACTGGAGATGCGTTCGTTGGTCTTGTTGACTCCGGCGATGGCCTGATCAGCCGTCTCCTGAGCCTTCTTGGCACCGCCGTTGGCCGCATTGGCCACAGCATTGAGCTCTTCGATTTGACCTGAAAGTCGCTGAGCGTTCTGCTCGGCCTGAGTGATACGAGTCTCAGTCTGTGAAACACGACCCTCAACCGGCGTCACGCGCGTCTCGACCGTCATGGCAACCACAAGAGCATCAGGATCGATCTTGATCTTATCTGCTACCAGGCTGGTTCCATCGCCTCGCCCCTCGACTTCGAGGTTAAGGCCTCGCACCAGTTGATTTGCCGAGTATTTCTTTGCCGACCGGAAGGGATTGCCCTTCTTCTCCTCAAGCTTGGTTGAGCTGTTGACAATTACCGTCATCTCGACGCCGCTCATATCACGCATTGTGAAGCGGTCAGCATCGTGGCTCACGATGATGCCTTGAACTTTCTGTTTTTGGCCCGTCGCAGTCGCATGTGCCGGCTTCGCTGCCGAGCTCTGAGACGAATCCTGTCCGAAGACAGGCGCCGCAATCGCAAGACTGGCGGCTGAAATTAGAATGAGGTTCGTCATAGTCCGCATTTTTATCCTCCCGGAGTGCCCTGGTTTTGCCAGTTGCTGGCAGGCTCTCTCTTATCGACTCCCTTGATAGCAAGGCTTGTACCAGAGCCTCAAAATGACGCAGACTTGCGAGCGAGGTCTCAACTAAGACGTTCAGCGTGAGCGAGATGGAGTCGAGATGAGGATTTTGTAAGGCGAGGTTCCGGGCGGCCAGACTGGCCTCAATAGAGTATGAAAGGGCGAAACGGACGTGCAGATTTTACATAGTTATGAGAAGGAGAAGGCCACGAAAAAGCACAAAAACACAAAAAGAGAAGTGACGACCTTCGGCTCCCTTTTTGTGTTTTTGTGCTTTTTCGTGGCTCCTCTTTGCCCTTACTTCGAGGTGAAGAGAGTCTTGTCAAACTTGTCGGGTTCGCCGATGACAGCGAAATGGAAATTCCTGAAATACTTTTTCGCCACACGCTGCAGATCTTCCGGAGTTACCTTATGGACCTCTTCCATCCAGTGAAGACCGCGATTCCAACCGCCGGCAAGAATCTCATACTCACCCAATCGACCTGCCTGCGCATCATTCGTCTCGAGCTTCATGTAATAGGTTGTCAGGAAGCCGTCGATGATGTCCTGAAGAGGCTCCGCTCTGATCGTCTCGCGCTGCATGCGATCGATCTCGTCGAACATGACTTTGATTGCATCGTTGGGCTTCGGCGTAGTCACGTAGAGGAAGCCTGAATTGGCCCCGCAGTTAAGCAGCTCGGCATAGGGTGCATAAGAGAGGTTGCGCTTGACCCGCACTTCGTCGAAGAACTGCTGGCTTAGAATATTGGTTGCCACCATTGCCGCCGGATAGTCCGGGTCGGCGATCGAAGGAGCGGCAAACGTGCCTCGCACATAATATGTCGGCACCGAGCGCTGGCTGACCTCGAATTGTGATGTCTTCGCATCAGGAAAGTCTGGCGCCGGCTCCTGCTTGTAGTCACCTGTCGAAATCTTGCCGAAGCTGGTCTCTACTTTGCGCTTGATGTCGGGCAGAGTGACGTCACCTACAACCACGACGAGCATGCGCGATGTCATGAGGTGAGCGGCGTAATACGATTTAAGGTCGCTGGCCTTGAGACTGCTCACCGACTCAACCGTGCCGACAGGACGGTTGAGGTATGGGTGCGAGGCGAAGAGCAATCGATCACTGAGAGTCGAGATGTAGGTGTCGGGATCGTCAGACTCCTGGCTCAGCAGAGTAACGAGCTGACCGCGATTGAGCTCCGTCTCCTTCTCGTCGAAAAGGGGATTGAGCACGACATCGCTCAAGATCTGCCACGAACGCTCAAACTGTTGCCGGACGCACTGCATGGCGAGGACGCTGAAATCATAGCCCCCAGCCGAATTGAGAATCGTTCCCATGCGAGCCAGCTCGCGGTTGATCTGGCTCTTGCTCAGGTTCTTGGTCCCATTCTGCGCGACTTCGAGCATGAGGGTCTCAATGCCCGCATTCTTCGCCGTGATATTACGCGCGCCGCCCTTGAAGTAGACGCGAACGGCAACAACCTCGTTCCCCTGGACCCGCTTGTGAATGGTCTTCAACCCATTAGCCGTGGTGAAGTCGGTGATCGCATCTGACTGCGCATGGACTGTAAGCGAAACAATTGTTAGTAGAGCCGCCAGGCCCAGAACTCTAATTCGCATTAGCATGACTCGCTTTCTGCATGAGCAGGTCTTTCTCAGTCAGACCGATTCGCTTCTGTTCGCTATCCGACAGCATGACCGCAACGACCCTGGGTTTACCCTTGATGTATTTGTCGATGTAGCGCTTGACGTCCGCTCGCGTCACGCGATGCACGTTCTCGACATATGTCGCGTAGTAGTCGAGGCCGGTGCTCGCCCACCAGAAGCTGACGGTGTGCGCGTACTCCGAGGGCTTCTCACGCCCGAAGATCTCGTTGACTTCGATCAGCGTCTTCGCGCTTTCGAGCTGTTCGTCGGTGATGTAGTCGGGACTGTCGAACTTCGCGATTTCCGCATCCACTGCCCTGAGTGTTGGTTTCAGCTTCTCCGGAGTCGTCAGGGAGATGATGTTGATCGGTCCGACATTGCGCTGAGTGAGATAGCCGACACCGGCGGCAGTTGAAAGACCCGAATCAATGAGGGCCTTTGAGAATGTCGAATCGGGCTGGCGCAGAATGAATGAAAAGACATCGGCCGCATACGTCGCCGCGGCGTCTGTGTCGGTCGATGGTCCCTGATAGCCAATGTTGATCGTTGCCGATTGGACAGGCTGATTGACGATAGCCGCCTGATCCCCCTGGAGCGGCGGATGCTGGACCAGTGGATTCGCAATGAACGGATCTGGCGCGGCCGGCCAGTCACCGTACATCTCTTCGGCAATCTTGAAGATCTCCTGCGCATTGACATCGCCTGAGACGATCAAGGCGGAATTGTTGGGCACATAGAACTTGTGCTGGATCGTCCGCATTTTTTCTGGCGTGGCCGTCGAAATGACGTTCCGCTCGCCGAGCGGGTTCTTTCGCGAGAAGTACTTGTACCAGAGCTTCTCGTCCATGGCCCGGTTGAGATAGTAGCCGGGATTGGCCTGGTTCCGGGCGAATTCGCCGAGGACGACCTCGCGCTCCTGCTCGAGCTCCCCCTTGTCAAAGAGCGGGTACCTGATGGCATCGCGCATGAACTCCATCACACCACGGAGGCTGGTCTTGACGCTCGTCGCGTAGTAGTTGACGACCTCGTTCTGAGTCTGTGCATTGCGTACAACACCCAGCTTGCTCGCCCGGTCGAGATAACCCTCCTCTTTCGGGACTTCTCATTGGTCTTGAAGAACATGTGCTCGTAGAGGTGCGAGAGGCCGTTGTACTCGGGAGGCTCGGTATAGGCCCGTTCTTGACCGCGATCTCGATTGTCACAAGCGGAACTGAGCGGTTCTCGATGACGATGACCTGGAGCCCGTTCTTGAGCTTCGTCATCTGCCATTGCGGCTTGGCGAGCGCGATGCTCGTCAGGGCAATGAGCACGAGGGCTACGTTTTTTGTCTTGAATCTCACACTTCCTCCGAACTGGCCTTCTGTCGTTCAAGATTTGGGGCAGGGCTTGTCCCTGCCCGCCCGGCCCGTCCGGCGCGGGATACTTCCCGGATTCAGGTCACGCCCGATTTGCGAAATGCCCGCCGGTCGCACCCAAGGTGCGGCCTGAAGATAGCCCAGGGCGAAGCCCTGGAGCGCAGCCCCTTGATCGCTTGAAACAAACGCCCCGCCCCAAAGGGGCGAACTCTCCGTTGACCAAAGCTGTCCGCTTGCGCCTCAGGACGAGTTCTTTCTGGCGGTCCGCACCCAGGGCTTCGCTTCCTTGCCCTGGTGCAGTCGCACCCTTGTGCGAGAGCGCTGTAATTCTTCGGCCACAAAAGTTTGCGATTTCACGATTTCCAGAAGGCAAACCACTTCTTTCTCTTGCCGAGCAGAGCATTGAGATCCGGCTCGAGCTGAACCGGAATCGCCTCGTCGGCAACGAGTGCGGCCGGGTTGACCGTTACAAGTGCGCGGGCATACTCTTCGCCGACTATCTCCGCAGCAGCAGCAACCGCTACGGAAAGAATCGGCCTCCGCCGTTCCTTATGATGCGCATCCGTAGCCATGAAGTGCGCCATCCCTGCCTCGAGAATCCGCCGCGCGGTGACATACGACTCGGTGCCAAAGCTCTTCGGTCAGACTGCCGGCATCGAGCTGAGCAAAGGCGCCGCGTTCGAGCAGGCGCGCCAGAATCTCAGGATGCTGTTGAATGCGCTTGTTTCTCTCCGGATGAGCGATTACCGGCGTAATCCCGGCGTTGAGCATCTGGAAGATGGTCATTTCGATATTGGGCGGGATCATCTGGAAGGCGAATTCGAGAAGGAAGTATGAGGTTCCGTTGAGCCTTATCCGCGACTCCGGGTTTTCCGCCTCGATGAAGAATCTCGTGGCTGTAGCGTACCTCGCCCCCGGGGACTATCTGGATGCAACCGCCATTGGCAGCGGTCACCTCGGCGATTCTTCGTTGAATAGTCTCGCTATCGGGTGTGGTGTGGACGCCATCGAACATGTGCGGCGTGGCAACGATGGTCCGCACACCGTCGGCGGCCGCGATGCGGCACATTTCGACGGCTTCATTGAGCGAGACTGCTCCATCGTCCGTCTCGGGAAGAACATGGCAATGAATGTCGGTCATCCCGATGACTGCGGACAGCGTCTCTCTTGTACCCGCCTCTTGAAACTGTTGTGGCAAGTGTTGATTATCCTGTATCAGTCCTTGGGCTTGCAAGTCGGGTCTGGGAGCCCATCCGTCGCGCAAGGTTCTTGCAGGCACGCCACGTAGACCGGCTTCGACTACTGGATGCTTGCCTCTTGGGAATTGCCCAAGACCTGAAGGTTGTGGTGGTGAATAATGCCTGGGCTGAAGCCTGGAGGCTTTTTTGGACTCGAATCTGAGGACTACTCATATATAATCGGGATAGAGGTCAGAAGAGATGACCGACACCTACATAGAGCAGCGCGACACAGCCTACTGGATTTGTGGGACACGTGTGTCGCTGGATTCTGTTGTTTACCGTTGGCTCGAAGGTCTGTCTCCCGAGAGCATCACAGAATGTTTTCCGTCGCTCACACTGGAACAAGTGTACGGAGCGATCGCCTACTATCTAAGCCACCGCGCGAAAATCGATACTTACCTCAAGGCCTCTGAGGAAGACTACGATGCTTTTCGGGAGCGTATAAGGAGCCGGTATCCGGGCCTGAGCCGCAGACTCGACGACCTGCAGCCTGCCGAGACGACTCATCAGTGAAGGTCCGCTTTCAAGCCGACAACGATCTGGACGAGCGAATAATCACTGCGACCAAGCGGCTTGAACCTGCCATAGATTTTCAATTGAGTGGTACAGGCACTCATTTGAGCCTGTCGGGGAAATATCCTATAGCCCACGAAGGGGAGCAATTTGGCAGTGCGGCGACTTGTCGCCGCTTTTAGTTATCTATTGCAGAATCTATTGAGGAAGAGGGCCTCTCAACTCCAATGCAGCAGCAGGTAACTAAAAGCGGCGACAGGTCGCCGCACTCCAAATTGCTTCCTTGAATAGACCCGACGTATATCTTCGTCGGCACATCGCGTACCGGCTGGCTTGTGTAATCGAGCGAGATACTGGCAGAAAGTTGTTTACGGATGTGACATTGCGCAGGCTTTCCTGCTTGCGCCAATCGAAAAACGCCGTTTGATTGCCGCTGCCCCGGAATCGGGGAAGGCGGTTGCTGCGCCTGCATTACCAGGAGAGTACTCATGAGCAAGATAGATCGCCGGGACTTCATACGTTCGTCGGCAACCGCTGCGGCTGCCGGAACAATTGCCCTTCGGGCACCGTCAAGTCTGGGCAACACTCCGTCAAGCCCAAACGACACCATCAGGGTAGCGATCATCGGTGTGCGCGGGCAGGGCAACGCTCACATCAAGACCTATTCGGCCATGCAAAACGTCGCCATCGCGGCGTTGTGTGATGTAGACGAATCGATTCTCAACCAGCGCTGCGCCGAGATCGAAGCCGCCGGCAAGCCCAAGCCAAAGACTTTCACCGATCTCCGGCAAGTCCTCGACGACAAATCGATTGACTGCGTCTCGATCGCCACGCCCAATCACTGGCACTCGCTGATGGGCATCTGGGCCTGTCAGGCCGGCAAGGACGTCTACGTCGAGAAGCCCGCTCCCATACTTTCTGGGAAGGCCTCAACTCGTGGCCGCGGCCAGAAAGTACAACCGCATCGTTCAGCATGGGACCAATTCACGATCGGGTGCGGCCATCCGCGAAGCGATGGACAAGATGCGCGAAGGCGTCATCGGCGATGTCTATATGTCGCGCGGGCTTTGTTACAAATGGCGCGACACGATTGGCAAGCAGCCCGACGGTCCGGTTCCCGCGGGTGTTCACTATGATCTCTGGCTGGGCCCGGCGCCGAAGAGGCCGTTCAACCCCAACCGTTTTCACTACAACTGGCACTGGAATTGGGACTACGGCAACGGCGATATCGGGAATCAGGGCATACATGAAATGGACATCGCCCGCTGGGGACTCGGGGTCAAGCTCCCGACCAGGGTTCATGCCGTGGGCGGCCACTTCATGTTTGACGACGACCAGCAGACGCCGAACACGATGATCTCGACCTTCGAATTCGACAAGGACGGCAAGAAGGTGATCCTGGTGTTCGAGGTGCGCCACTGGATGACGAACCATGAAGCCGGGATCGGTGAAGGTGGGACCCGTCGAAGCAGCGAGACCATCGGCAATATTTTTTACGGCTCCAAGGGTTACCTGGCGATCGCCAACTACGATAAGTACAAGACCTTCATCGGCAAGGATCAGGAGCCCGGTCCCAGCAGAAGTGAGGGCGGCAACAACTGGGCAAACTTCATCACGGCGGTGCGCAGCCGCAAGATGAGCGACCTGAATGCCGAGATTGAGGAGGGCCACCTCTCGGCGGCGCTCGTCCATCTGGCAAACATTTCGTACCGGCTGGGCCGCTCGCTTGACTTCGATCCGGCGATGCAGTGCTTCAAGAATGACGAGCAGGCAAACGCCATGCTCAAGCGGCAGTACCGGGCTCCATTCGTAGTTCCCGACAAGGTTTAGCCGCAAAAAACGCGAACTCGGACATGAAAAACGCAAAGGGGCCGACACCCCTTTGCGTTTTGTGTTTTTCGTCAATGCCCGACCTTTGTGGCGAGATTGCGTGAGGCCACCATTGTGCCACACCCGGGCGCCCCATCCCGCAGCTAAGTCATTGCAAATAGGTGCCTATATGGTGGCACCAAAGTTGATTTGCAGTCCCCGGGATGGAGTCATCAATCAGAACCAGCGCGGGCGCCAAGTTCTTCTTCAAGCGAAGTCAGAAATTCTGGGTCAAGGGCGCGACGTACGGGACTTTCGAGCCCCGTGACGGATGCGACTACCCGGAGCCTGCCCGCGTCGCCCAGGATTTTGCGCTCATGCGCGAAGCGGGCATCAACACCGTTCGCATCTATACAGTACCCCCCAGCTATCTCCTCGACGAAGCCCTGCGACAGGGTCTGCAAGTCATTGTCGGACTTGCCTGGATGCAGCATGTCTGTTTCCTCGATGACCGGCAGCTCGTCTCGCGGATCCGAGAACAGCTTCGCCGTGATGTCCGCGCATGTGCGAGCCATCCGGCGGTGCTCGCCTTTTCGATCGGAAATGAGATTCCAGCGCCAATAGTCCGCTGGCACGGCAAGGAGAAGATCGAAGAGTTTCTCCGCCATCTCTACCAGGACGTGAAGCGCGAGGCGCCGGATGCCCTGGTGACTTACGTAAACTTTCCTCCGACGGACTATCTCGACCTGCCCTTCCTCGACTTCGTCTGCTTCAACGTCTTTCTACACGATCCAGCCGCCTTCCGCGCTTATCTCTCGAAGCTTCACAACGTCGCCGGTAACCGGCCGCTCGTGCTGACCGAACTCGGGCTGGACAGCATTCGCTCCGGCGAGAATGCGCAGGCACAGTTTCTCGACTGGCAGTTGCGAGAGGCCTTTGCGGGCGGCGCTGCCGGCGTCTGTGTCTTCTCCTGGACCGACGATTGGTTTCGAGGCGGCAGCCAGGTGGATGACTGGGCGTTTGGGCTGGTCGATCGCCAGAGAGTGCCGAAGCCCGCGTATAAGACCGTTCAGGCGCGCTTCAATCGCCCGCTGTTTGCTCCTTTTGATGCCGCGGTCCAGAAGGCCTGGCCGAAGGTCTCCGTAGTGATCTGTGCCTACAACGCGGCCGGTACGCTCGAAGATAATCTCGATTCGCTGCTCCGCCTTCGCTATCCGGATTTCGAAGTGATCGTCGTCAACGACGGATCCAAGGACGCCACGCTCGACATTGCGTCGCGGTATCCCTTCAAGTTGATCAGTGTCCCGAATGGCGGATTGAGTGCGGCTCGCAATCTGGGCTTGCGAGCTGCCACGGGTGAAATCGTCGCTTACACAGACTCGGACACTCGAGTCGATCCCGACTGGCTTTCGTATCTCGTTCAGCCTTTCCTCTCGACCGACGCGGTTGGCGTTGGCGGCCCGAATGTTGTTCCATCCGATGATCACTGGGTGGCGCAGTGTGTCGCGCGATCGCCGGGCGGCCCCACCCACGTTCTGCTGAATGACACGGTTGCCGAGCATATTCCTGGCTGCAACATGGCCTTTCGCAAGAAAGCCCTCGAGGAGATTGGCGGCTTCGATGCCACCTATGTTCGGGCCGGTGACGATGTGGATGTCTGCTGGCGATTGCAGGAACGTGGCTGGCAACTGGCATTCAGTCCCGCTGCGCTCGTCTGGCACCATCACCGGAGCTCGATCAAGGCCTACTGGCGCCAGCAGGTAGGATATGGAGAGGGTGAGAGCTTTCTCGAGCAGCGTCATCAGGAAAAATTCAACGATCGCGGTCAGACACGGTGGCAGGGACGGATTTACAGTTCTCTTCCCGCCTACCGCTCACTCTTCAAGTCGGTGATCTATCACGGGCGCTGGGGTGGGTCTGCTTTTCCATCCGTCTACCAGGGCGGCGTCAACAGCTGGACCTGTATTCCCCAGATGGTGGAGTGGCAGATTATGACCGCCGCGGCCGTGCTCGGTAGCCTGCTAATACCATGGCTGCTGCCGATCGCGGCATTAGGGCTTGGAGCCACGCTGTGGCGATGTTTTGCGCATGCGTTGGAGACGCCCGCACTGTCACCGTCAAGTTTGAATACCTCACGTTTCCGATTCATCTTGACGATTGCCTGGCTCCACTATATTCAACCGTGGGCTCGAATCCGTGGAAGGCTAAAAGGATATCTCGCTCCGAGCTATCGAAGCGTTGAAGGGCGAGGCCTTCTGGAATTGGCCGGATGGCTGGGTCCACTGGATACTCTGAAGCTCATCTTCAGGCGTCTCGACACGACGTATTGGGATGTGCATTACACCTCGATCGACTCATTCCTTGCTTCGCTGAGGTCCGGTTATGAAGAGGCGCTGATTCCGGTACGCTGTGACGATGGATGGCAGGAAGACTACGATCTCGAAGTGCGAGCCGGCCACAGTCTGCCGGTCAAGATCAAGCTGACAGCCGAAGACCATGGCGGTCTGAAGCGGCTCTTCCGGGCTCGCTTCACGATTCAGAGAGCCTGGCGCCTGGCCGTTTCATGGCTGCTGGTTGCCGCCTTTGTTGGCTATGGCTTACACAAGCTGGCATTGCCGTGGTCAATCTCACTGCTCCTTCCAACTGCTGTTCTCGCTGCCCTCGTAATCGCTGAAGTCAGTCGCCGTGGAGGCCAGGTTCTGGCCGCGACTGATGCCGTCGCGTCGGAGCTCAAGCTCTATCTTGTGAATACTGCTCAGCCCGTCGAAAGCGGCAAGCAAACGCCGGTCTTCGAAGAGCAGTAGCATCATTATTCCCACGGATGAGCTCCACAGTCTGTCTTACAGCCAACACATTCTATTACCCTGAAGGCGGAGGCCACCTCTGGGTCTACCTCAACTGGGCGCTCGGATTTAAGGCACTCGGCTTCAAAGTGGTCTGGCTCGAGGGCGTTGTTCAATCGACACCACAGCAGGAGATCGATCGGCTGGCAGCGTGCCTGAAATCGAGTCTCAAGCCCTACGGACTCGATGAGTCGGTTGCCCTTTGCGGCTGGGACGGCGAAGAGCTTTCAAGCAGTGAGGCGCAGACTGTCCTATCCCTTGAAGATGCCGCCACAGCCGACATCCTCATTGATCCCGGTTATCACTTCTCTGAGAAAGTGGTCAACAGGTTCCGCCGGTCCGTGCTGATAGATATTGATCCCGGCCTCCTGCAGATATGGTTAAGCCAGGGCGAGATCGAGCTTGCCCGGCACGACTGTTACTACACAATCGGCGAAACAGTGGGTCGGCCGGACTCGCGCTTTCCCGACGCGGGCTACGAATGGCACTACACGCCTCCGTGCGTCTCTCTCGAGAGCTGGCCGATCGTCGGGGCACCCGCTGACTCCCCATTCACAACTGTCTCCCACTGGAACGAGAAGGGTCTCTGGATCGAATTCGGCGACGAATTGTATGACAACAACAAGCGACAGGGGTTTATGCCCTATCTCGCCCTTCCGCGTTGTACATCGCAGCGCCTCGAGCTCGCCCTGGCCCTTGTTCCGGGGGCCGAGGACAGCGACCGGAGAATGCTCGAAGAGAACGGCTGGAGCACCCAGAACTCGTATGAGGTAGCCGGCACACCCGCGGCCTACCAGGCATACATACAGCGATCTCGGGGCGAGTTCAGTTGTGTAAAGCCCTCGTGCGTCCGCCTGCAGAATGCATGGGTCAGCGATCGGACTCTCTGTTATCTGGCGAGTGGCAAACCTGCGGTGGTTGAACACACGGGACCGAGCCGCTTTCTTCCGGATGCGGAAGGGCTCCTGAGATTCCGCACTATCGACGAGGCAGCGAGATGCCTCGAAATGGCATCTGAGAATTACGGGCTTCATTCTCGAAGTGCGCGGAAGCTCGCCGAAGAATATTTCGACGCTCGTAAGGTAGCGGCCAATTTGCTGGCTCGCGTTTAGCAGAGGTGGTGGATCTGAATGAGTGAAGTACGACGTCTCAACTGGGGCTGCGGAGCAACGACACCGGAGGAGTGGATCAACTCCGACCTCCTGCCTGGTCCTGGAGTCGACATAGCGGCAAACATCCTCGACGGCCTGCCGATCGATGACGAGAGTATCGATTACATCTCGAGCCAGCACGCGCTTCAGGATCTGCAGATCTACGACCAGGTCGCGGCTCTCACTGAACTGAGGCGAATCCTTAAGCCCGGTGGAGTCCTCCGGCTATCCCTCCCCGATCTGGACCTCGCCATCGATGCGTACCAGCGGGGCGATCGCAACCATTTCCTTGTCTGGGACTGGGACACCCTGAGCGGCAACTTCATCACGCACGTGCTCTGGTACAATAGTACGCGCACGCCATTCACCTACGAGTTTGCGGAGGAACTGCTGCTGAAGGCGGGCTTCGCTCGTGTAGTCCGCGTCGCCTATCAGAAGACAGCCAGTCCGTGGCCCGGGATCGTCGAGCTCGATGGGCGTGAGCTCGAGAGCTTCTTTGTCGAGGCATTTAAATGACTCGAACTGTGAAGCAGCTTGCCATCCTCGGTTATCACAAGATCGGACAGCCTCCCGATGATGGCTGGGACACGTGGTATTACATCTCCACCGAAACATTTCTCGAGCAGCTGAGGTTTCTGTCGTCCAACGACTGGCAGGTGATCGACAGTCAAACCCTGGTCCGCTCCATCAGCGAACCCGCGATACTCCCCGAGCGCGCGGCAGTACTGACCTTCGACGATGGGTATCGGAGCATGCGCGAGATCACCCAGCCGCTCCTTGAAAGTCTTGGTTATCCTGCGATTCTCTTCGTTCCAACAGAATTTGTGGGGCGACTCAATGAATTCGATTCCGGCAATGAGCCGGATGAGCCGCTATGTGATTGGGATGACTTGCGGACCCTCGCGTCCTCACGAGTAGCTGTTCAATCTCACGGTGTCTCGCACCGGCGATTCTCGGAGCTCAACGATGCCGAGCTTGAACGCGAAATCGTGGATTCGAAGTCCAGCCTCGAGGCACAGATAGGAGAGCCCGTCGAACTGTTTTCATTTCCCTACGGCGATGATGGAGTGACTCCGTCCGTAACTCACGAGATGCTGCGCCGGGCCGGTTATCGGGCGGCATGTCTATACGGCGGCGGTGTGCAACTGCTTCCCACAGAACATCCTTACGAACTGGTACGGATAGCCATGGGGCCTGACACTGACCTCGACTCAGAGTTGTCGATGAAGTCGGCCGCGGGGGCAGTGAAATGACAGAGCGATTGAAAATCGCGGTGACGGGCCTTGCGGCCACCTATCCCTTTGGCGGGGTCTTCTGGGATTACCTTCAATATCCGCTCGGGCTGCAGCGGATGAATCATGATGTCCTCTACATTGAAGACACGGGTAAGTGGTGCTATGAGCCGGAGGCGGGAACCTTCATCGAGGACGGGTCGCGCAATGCCGACTACCTGTCGTCTGCGATCGAGCGGCTCGAGCCGAAGCTTGCGGGATGCTGGTTCTATCGAGACGCGACGGGCCGGGTCTTTGGAAGATCATGGGCCGAGGTAACCGAGTTCTGCCGGACGGCCGATCTCTTTATTCACATTTCGGCATCCTGCTGGATGCGCGAAGAGTACTTCGCAGCCTCGCGAGTGGCCTTCATCGATAGCGATCCGATGTACACTCAGGCCTCCATACCTGGCTACCTTGCGGGGACGATAGATGAAGCGGCACGCTCCCGCGTAGACATGCTCAGGCGTAATGACGTGTTCTTCACGTTCGGCGAGAACATCGGGGCTGAGGACTGTTTGATTCCCGAGGGGCTCTTCAGTTGGAATCCGACAAGGCAGCCGGTGGTCCTCGACTGTTTCGACAAGCTGGGATTGCCTGTTCAGTCGCGGCGCCGTGTGCTGACGACGGTGGCGTCATGGGAGCCGTCAGAGCATGGTCCGCTGGTCAATGGGGTCGAATACAAAGGCAAGAGTGTTGAATTCGAACGCTACATGAAGCTTCCGCAGCGCAGTGCCTTGCCTCTCGAGCTCGCCATGAGCGGGCGCGCTCCTGCTGAAAGACTTCGCGACAACGGCTGGCAGATGGTCGATGCTTACGGTGTCTCGCGCGATCCATGGACTTATGCCGGTTACCTGGGCAACTCGACGGGCGAGTGGAGCGTGGCCAAGAATGCCTATGTTGCAAGCCGGAGTGGATGGTTCTCGTGCCGCACAGCCTGTTACCTCGCGCTCGGCGTTCCCGCCGTGGTTCAGGATACGGGCTTTGGCTGCGCGATTCCTGCGGGCAGGGGAGTCCTTTCCTTCAACAACATGGAAGAGGCAGTGGCAGGTATTGAAGAGGTGAGCGTTCGCCCTGAGATGCACGCTCAGGCTGCAAAAGAGATTGCCTGCGAATACTTTGATTCGACGAAGGTTCTTGGGGATCTGATCGAGCGCGCTTTGAGCTGAATCATGGTGGGCGTTGAAATAAAAACCAGGATTCTTGCGGGATTCGACGATCCGGGGTTTAGAGTCGACGAGTCTGGCAGCATTTTCCTTACCAAGGAATGGCTTTCGACGTGGTGGGAGACCTTTGGTCACGGAAGACTATTGCTGGTGGCGGCCGAACGCGATGATCGGATTACGGCGATTGCTCCTTTTTATGTTGAAAGCGGCATCATCTACTTCGTTGGCTCTGGTTATGAATCGTATGAGCTGGGCTTCCTGGGTGATGTTCGAGATCCACTAATCGTCGAGGCTCTGCTGCATGGTGCGAGAGAGGCGGTCGACGAATTCGCCGGTTTTGAGCTCTACTTCATCTCATCAACGCTGCAGGAACAGCTCGAAGCGGCAGCTCCCAGGCTGGGCTTGGGTGCGGGCGAAGAGTGGCGCGTGAGCGCGATGACGATGGACTTGAGGGGTCAGCCGGAGCGCGCACTGGCTGCGACTCGCAAGAAAAGCCTCGTGCGTCATGAGAACTACTTTCGCCGGGAGGGTGGCCTGTCTGTTACCCACACTGGATAGAGCTGAGCAGGTTTTGCCGTGGCTCGACGAGCTATTTGCGCAGCATATCGAGAGGTGGGCAGCCACGGAGTCACCAAGTCAGTTCCTGGAGGAGAAGTGGCGAGTCTTTTTTCAGAGATGGGCGGTCAGTGCGGCGAGTCGTGGCTGGCTCAGGTTCACTCGTCTCGAGTGGCAGGGAAGGGCGATCGCGTTTCATTTTGGTGTTTGCTATCAGGGCAATTATATCTGGTACAAACCGTGCTTCGCGATCGATCTGGCGCGCCACTCGCCGGGAGAGGTGCTCTTGCGGCAAGTGTTGCTGGCTGCGATTGAGGAGGGCGCGAGTACGTTCGATTTTGGTACCGGAGATGATGAGTATAAGACGCGATTTGCGACAGACACCCGCGAGATGCGCGGCGTCGGGTTGTATCCCGAAGGATTGTGACGCGTCCGGGCATGGGCGCAGCCTGGGGCCGCACGCGTCCCGCGTGCTCTTTCTTTGTTTCGCATGTGTGCAAACAGCAAAGAAGAGCACGCGGGACGCGTGCGGTCCCAGGGCTGGGCTAGTTACTTGTTGTCTGAAACTTCGAAATGATTGCTGCTGCAGATAAAAACGCGATTGCTCACTGATTTCAGCTCCTTTGGAGTGTGGGATGCCCCCTTCATCTTCCAGACTAAGGAGTGGCTCCAGACGTGGTGGGAGATCTTCGGCAGAGGCCGGCTGCTGCTCATCGTAGCCGAACGGAATGGAACGCCAGTGGCACTCGCCCCACTCTATACCGATGAGGGAATGATCTACTTCGTAGGTTCGGGGGGCTCGGACTACCTCGACTTCGTTGGCCAGATTTCAGAGCCCGAGATACCTGGACTCACTACTCGAGACCGCAATGGCAAGTGTTCCAGCCTTCCTTGGATTCGAATTCTACATGCTGCCGGACTCTTCATCCTCCGGAAGATTCCTCACGGCGGCGGCGTCGAGATTGGGTCTCGACTGTCTCGACTTTGATGATCTTGCGGCTCCCGCATTCGACCTGGCCGGCAACGAGGAGTTATATGAGGCTGCGATCCGCAAGAAGAGCCTCGTGCGCCACGAAAACTACTTCAGAAAACACGGCGACCTTGTAGTTCGTCACACGCGCGATTTCGACGAAGCTGCAAGTCGGCTCGAGGCCTTCTTCAATCAGCATGTTGCTCGTTGGGAGGGCACAGGCTATCCGAGCCTCTTCCTCAATCCATCGTGGCGGCGTTTCTACGAGAGGTTCGGTCAGGTTGCGGCCAGTCGGGGGTGGTTTCGTTTTACTTCCATCGAATGGAACGGCCGTCCGATAGCATTCCACTACGGCCTGAGCTACGGCGAGAGCTACATGTGGTACAAGCCGACCTTCGACGTTGAATTGGCGCGGCAGTCGCCCGGCGAGGTCCTCCTGCGCCAGTTGTTGATTGCCGCACACGATGAGGGCTCGAAGACGTTTGATTTCGGTACCGGCGATGAGGCCTTTAAGCATCGATTTGCGACCCGAGTCAATCGAGTGCGCACCTGGGGACTCTATCCACGACATGGTTGAAGTCAGCAACACTGAATACCAGGGCCTGCCTGACGCGGCGGCATTGATCACAGCTCTCGAGCTAGTGCTTGGTAGCGGTGTCAGAATCGTCGAGCGTGAGCCGAACTGGAATGCTCACGGCTCACCGGGTGAGATCGTCCAATGTCGCGCAGCGGATGGACGCCTCGTGAATATTCTATGCAAGTATGAGTCTCATGTGGGCGGCGCGTGGAGTGATGTCGCCTATGAAGCGCGGGTCTATCGCGACATACTCCAGCCGCTTAACGCGGGAACGCCTCGTCTCTACGGCATCTATCGCGAGCCTCTTTCCGGGAGCACATGGCTGATTCTTGAGTACATCGATGAGGCCATGGGGCTTGACGAGGTGGCAGAGACCGGCGCCGCGGTACTCACAGCGGAATGGCTTGGAAGATTTCATTCAAAGGCAAAGGACCGGCTCGACCAGGCGCCGGCCCCATTTCTCAAGGACTACGGCGAAGCGCACTACATCTCCGCAGCCGGAGAGCTTGCCGCAAAACATCCGGCACTCTCTCCAATTACCACCGGCTTTGAGAGGATCACAAAATCTCTCTTTTCGGGCGGTGAGACGATCGTCCATGGCGACTTCCACCTGGCCAACATTCTGGTGCGAGATGAGTCGATCTTTCCTATTGATTGGGAGATGACTGGCACCAGCGCAGGTGAGATCGATCTCGCAGCACTCGTGGATGGCTGGCCGGAGGTGGCTGAGGCTTGTGAAAAGGCCTACGCCGACGTGCGCTGGCCTGAAGGAAAATCGGGCGACCTGGACCTGCGCCTCGGAGCTGCGCAGGTTTGCCTCTACGTTGAGAAGTTGAGCCGTTCGGTCGAACCGGCTCAGGGCGATCTCGAGGGTCTCTGGGCGGCGGCGGCACGAGCCAACCTGTTATGAGCAGAAGTCTTTTCGAACGAATCGGCACCTACTTTCGATGGGACATCTATCGAAAGCTCCTGCCATACGTGAAGCCATACAAGTGGCCAATGCTGTTCGTTCTCGGATTGCAACTCGTGTATGTCGCCTTTGGTCTGCTCGAGCCCTGGCCAATGAAGCTGTTGGTTGACAATGCAATCGGGCGGCATCCCGCACCTTCGTGGCTGTCGAAGAGTCTGCCGTTTGTGGCAGCCAAGGGGCCGGTGGCAATTCTGGTCTTCTCGGTGGTCGCCATGCTCCTGCTCCGCGTCGGCGGCATTCTGCTCGATGTGGGTGGCGACTTCGTCAAGCAGAGAGTCAACACCGGGATGATCCTGGACTTCAAGACCGACCTCTTCAACCATCTTCAGCGGCTCTCATTCTCTTATCACGACAAGACGACGGTGGGGGATTCGATCTACCGGGTGAACAACGACACGTCGTTCATCAGCGTCATGATCTGGAGCAACTTCCGCGCCCTGCTCAAATCGCTGCTGACACTGATCACGATCCTCTGGATCCTGCTCAAGCTCGACTGGCAGCTGGCGCTTCTAGCGGTTGCGGCCGCGCCGGTTCAATACCTGGTGATCGGCTTTTACAACAAGCTCTTCAAAGACAAGTGGCAACGTGTCAACCAGCTTGAAACAGATGCGCAGAATGTCATGCAGGAGTCGCTGACGAGCCTGAGGGTTGTCAAGGCGTTTGGCCAGGAGGCCCGTGAAGAGGAGCGATTCAAACAACGAAGCCTGCTGGCAACGCGTGAGAAGCTTGAAGCTGGGCTTCCAGGAGCATCTCTTTTCTTATGCACAGTATTTCATCTCGCAGACTCGGCCAGGCAGCCATTCTGCTTGTCGGCGGCCTGCATGCGATCCATGGTGATCTGACCGTTGGAGGGCTCCTGGTCATACTCTCCTACGTAGACCATCTCTACGAGCCGTTGCAGGGAATTGGTGATGCCCTCACCAATATGCAGGCTTCTTTGATCAGCGCTGAACGGGCTCTCGAGGTACTCGCAGTCGAACCGGACGTCCTTGACCGGCCAGGGGCAATTGCACTGCCGCAGGTACAGGGCACGTGGCCTTCGAAGACGTCAGCTTCAATTACCGGGACGACTTGCCGGTACTCCATAACGTCAGCCTGAATGCAAGCCCCGGGCAGGTAACGGCAATCGTAGGGCCAACCGGGGCCGGGAAGACGACTCTCGCGAGCCTCCTGGTGCGGTTCTACGATCCCGATTCCGGACGTGTGACACTCGATGGCCACGACCTGCGTCAGATCACTCTGCGCACGCTGCGGGATAGTGTCGCGCTTGTCCTGCAGGACCCAATCCTTTTTTCGGGGAGCATCCGCGAGAACATCTCTTACGGGACGACCCGATGCGAGTTTGGAGCAGATCGAGGCGGCGGCGCGCGCCGCCAATGCGCATGATTTCATTTCAGCCCTGCCGGAGGGCTATGAGAGCCAGGTGGGTGAGCGAGGAGTGCGCCTCTCGGGAGGCGAGCGGCAGCGGCTTTCAATAGCGCGTGCCTTCCTCAAGGATGCGCCGGTTCTCATTCTCGACGAGCCAACTTCGTCTCTCGACGCGAGGACGGAGGCAGCCTTGCTCGATGCTCTCGAGCGACTCATGGTTGGAAGAACGACGTTCATCATCGCCCATCGTTTATCCGACGATTCACGCGGCCGGTCAGATCATCGTGCTCGAGAAGGGGCGCATCACAGAGCGTGGAACACACGAAGAATTGAACCAGCGTCAGGGACTCTACGCCGAACTTTATGGCATCCAGTCTGGTGCATTGAAACGGGCAGAAGTCAGGCGTGACAAGAAGTTGCGTGAGGAGTTGGTTATCGAAACGTGTGGGAGAGAGAGCGATGTAGAACCGCTGACAACGACAGCGGGATTCTAAACATATCGCGACCACCGGGAATGGTCCGAGTAAGGAGAAGACATTTTGGCCAGAGCCAAGCGGGTGACACGAAAAACTGAAAAGCGCGACACGGCACCTCCAGTCCCGGTTGCTCCAACACGCCGGCGTCGTTGGCCGGTAGTTGTCGCGGTGGCCAGCGCCTTTCTTCTCTTCCTTGCCATCTACCTCTTACGTATCGACCGGGTCGTCGGTCTGGTCGTCGATGATGCGTGGTACCTATTGCTGGCTAAGGCGCTTGCCACCGGGCATGGCTACACGCTCATCAATTCACCGACGCCCGACATTCGGCCGTTCTATTCCCCCGGCTTCCCGGCTCTGCTTGCCGTTTTCTACCGATTATGGCCTCGGTTTCCGGAGAACATCTATTTACTCAAGGCGGTGTCGATTGCGGCGATGACGGGGGTTGGAATTGCGGCCTATATCTATTTCACGCGCTACCGCGAGCTTCCAAATCAACTGGCCTTCGGTATCGCTGTGGCGACGGTCCTCTACCCGGCCCTGGTCTTTCTCGCCACGTCGACTCTCATGTCTGAGTGCGTTTTCATGCTGGTTCAGCTGTTGGCAATCATCGCCGTAGAACGCTCCGTCCGATGGCCGGGCGCCGATGGCAAGCCGGCGAAGGGGCTTGCGTTCTGGAGCCCGGTGCTCACAGGAGGTTTGCTGGCATCATTCGCGCTGCTGATCCGTCCGGCTGGCGCTGGGTTGCTCGTTGCTTCAGTAGCTTACATGGTGAAACAGCGACTCTGGCGTACAGCAGTTGTCTTCGCTTCAACCTGCGCGTTGCTCGTGGTTCCCTGGCTTCTATATTCGCGCGCGCATTCCCCAAACACAGAACAGCGTAATGAGCAAGGTGGCAACATAGTCCAGAGTTACGCCGTTCAGTTCTGGCAGAGGACGGCTGGCCAGCCGCTCAACGGGACAATCACCCTGGATGAAGTTCCAGAGCGCATTTGGAAGAATGTTTCAGAGATTGGAAAGAACGACATTGGCGCATTGGCCTTCTATTCGATGTTCCGACCGCTGGAGCCTGGTGAGCCTATCCGCCTCAGCTCGGCGGCCAGATTCATCTCGTGGATCCTGGCCTTGCTGGCGTTGGCTGGCTTCGTAACGGTCGCTCGCGAGAGGTTGACGCTGGCGGAATTGGTTGTGCCGTTATCGCTGCTCGTGACTACGCTCTGGGGCTGGGAGCAGTTTCGGTTGATATTGCCGTTGGTGCCATTCCTGCTCTTCTACCTGTTAATGGGTATGCGTCTATTGATCAGGCTGCTCCAGGGACTCAATTCAGAGTCGGACCAAAGTGGGCAATGGGGGCCACTGACGGTTCTGGTGGGCGCGATCATCGCGCTCAACGTCTACAGCAACGTGAGATACATTCAGAAGAAGCATGATCCGGTGGTTGCTGATCGACTGCAGTGGACGAGCGTCTACGATGAAAACGAGGCACTCATCAAGTATGTGGGCGAGTCCCTGCCAAAAGGGGCAGTAATAGCGACGCAGAATCCGGCCCTGCTCAATCTCTATACGGGACAGAAGACGGTGGCTTCTGATGATCCCGAGGGTGCGTGGGATACATGGAACCGGGTTGGCGTACGTTATCTGGTTCGCACCTCACCTTCCCGACTGCCGAAACCTGATGCGGCGGAGAGCAAGTTCCGTGTCCTTTATCATGCGCCGGGCAGATTGAATCTTCGGGTCGTCGACCTCGGCCCTCCGGGAGTGCGTGAGCGCTGGGCCAATGCGGCGCCGGCAAGGCCTCTGTTTCAATAATGAGTGGCAGGGCAGAAGTCAGCCGTGACGAGAAATTGATTAGGAGTTGATTGTGGCAGACAGGCAAATGAAACAGGACTGGGACGCTCGGGCCCAGGAGACGACATCGCTGTACATCGATAATCGAGCCCGCAACGAAGAGGAGTTCAAGGCTCTTGGCGAGGCGGACGCTGAGATGATCCTGAGCGATATCAGGCAATACCTGACGCCCGACGCCGCGGTGGTCGAGATCGGGTGCGGCAATGGCCGGCTGCTCGAGCCGATGGCTCGGCGCTTTCGTGAAGTCTGGGGCACGGACGTCTCGCCGCAGATGATCACTCGATGTCGGGAGCGGCTTGCAGGCTTCGAGCACGCGCATTTTGTCGAGCTTGACGGCAGTGATCTGACTGGTGTTCCGAGCGCGCACTTCGATCTCTGCTTCTCCTACTTCACCTTTCGCCATCTGACCGCGCATTCGATGACCAGAAGATACATGGAGGAGGCTTACCGAGTCCTCAAACCAGGCGGCGTCCTGAAGATCGATACCGCCGGGATTTACTCAGGCAATCCATTCAGGCAGCTCTACGAGAGCAGAGCCGATACCTGGCACGGCGTGCGGTTCACCATGTCCGAGATAGTCAAGGTGCTCGAGTCGACCGGTTTTCGCATGATTGCAGCCTACCATCCGACCGAAAGGCAGCAGTCTCTGGCCGCCGATGAGAGCCATGAGGACATCGAACGCCAGCGAAGACTCTGGGTAGTCGCGCTCAAGTCCCCTTGCATGGACGAATGGGAAAGAGTCTGCTTCGTCACCGGCCAGGCGCTTGCACGTGTGGTCCCGTCGGGTGCCGCCGTGCTGCTCCCCGAACCTGATCTGGAGGGCCATCTCGCTGCCGCCGGCGCATCACACATGCAATTCGTCTATTTCGATGCGCCCGAAGTGAGCACCGAAGCAATCGAAGAGCTCGAGCGTCAGCGCGGCCAGGGCGCCCAGGGTGCCCAGGGTGCCCAGGGTGCCCAGGGTGCCCAGGGTGTTCGATACCTGGTCTTCACGAAGTACGGCTTCTGGTGGCTCGAGATTTACGAAGAGTTCGCAAAGCACTTGCGCTCCAGATATGGCGTGGTGGAAGAGACTCCGGATTACGTGCTCTTCGATCTTCACGGGCACGAGGGCCCAACATCGGCATGAAGATTCTCCTCGTGTCTCAGGAATACCCGCCCGAGAGCACCGGCACCGGGATTGGCACACAGACCGGGCTCAAAGCGCGGGGCCTGGCGCGCCGTGGCCATACCGTACATGTCATCTGCAGCACCTATTCAGGCGCGAACGGGGCTACCGATGAGCATGGTGTAACAGTCCACAGGCTGCCGCATCCTTCGATCGATGCACCGTTCTCAGAGCTCAGTATTCAGTGGATTGGATACAGCTGGACGGTCGGAAAGAAGGTCTATGAGCTTCTCGGCATGGCGCGGTTTGATCTTATCGAGTTCCCGGAATACGCAGCCGAAGGCTTCAGCTACCAGGTCGATGCATACCAGTATCATCACGTGCCGATCGTCGTCATGCTGCATGGCTCGCTGGCCATGTTTGCTGAGAGGATCGGCTGGCCTGAGCCTGAAAGCGAGCTTTACCGGATCGGCGGCATGGCCGAGAAGACTGTGGTCGAAAGAGCCGACAAGCTGCTTGCCGCAAGCCGCAACATTGCGGATTTCTGGAGGCGGAGGCTGGCAGAAGAGAGACAGGACATCACGGTCATTCACACGTCGGTTGACTCTGAGAGGTTTCTGCCTGCCGAAGATCGCGAGCCGCGGCGCCCGACAGTGCTCTTCGTGGGTCGCGTGGATGCCGCCAAGGGCGTGTTGGCGGTAGCCGATGCGGTTCTCGAGCTGCGCTCCCGGTATCCGGATATCCTCTTCAGGGTTGTTGGAACGGGTGACGAAGACAACGAGCGGCAGCTGCGTGAACGAGTCAGCGTATCACCGGAGAATTTCGAGCTGCTGGGGTCGCTTCCGCATTCTGAGCTGGCGCCTCGATATCAGGAGTGTCATGTCTTCGCTTCACCGGCGGCCGAGGAGCACGGAGTAGCGAGCGTCTATCTCGAAGCGCTTTCGAGCGGCAAGCCCGTCGTTGCCTGTAACTCGGGTGGAGCGCCGGAGGCCGTGATTGACGGCAAGACAGGTTTGCTGGTTCCCCCGGGTTCACTCGATGAACTGGTGTCATCGCTCGAGCGCCTGCTCAGTGATCGGGCCTTGAGAGAAGAGCTTGGAAGTAATGGACGGAGGCTGGTGCTTGCGCACTTCGCCGAAGACAAGTTTTTAGATCGGGTGGAAGCCGTTTATGAAGAGGTGATCAATGGTCATCGGCGTCATCAGCATCAACGGCTCAGCCCAGGGAGGACCGGATGAAGCCGTTTTATGTGGACGAGAATGACAACACCTACCTCGGCGAGGAAGCCGAGGAGAAATTGCGAGGTCGCAACGACCTGCGATTCTTTCGCCAGCGCGAGGGTGTGCTCGAGGTGGACCAGACGCGCTGGAAGCAGGCACAGCAGTACGAGCGGCGTACCTGGATGGAGGCCGGTGGGCTGGCGGCGCGGGAGGATCGCAACACCGAGCATGAGATTCATTTTGATCATTATGCCGCGATTGCCGGCTCGAATTTTGAGAGCGCCCTCGAGATCGGTTGCGGTCCGTTCACAAACCTCGCGCGTGTCCTTGGTCATGTGACGGCAAAACGTGTGACGCTTCTCGATCCGCTGATCAACGACTATGTTCAGCATCCGAACTGTTCCTATCGTTCCGGCAAGCTTGCCGGGACACCGGCGTCGCTCGTTCCGCAGCCAATCGAAGGCTTCGAGACGAGCGACAAGTTTGATCTGGTGGTTATGATCAATGTACTCGAACACTGCTTTTCTCTGCCGCGGGTGTTTGAGCGTATCGATTCGCTGGTAGCTCCGGGTGGAGCGCTTGTCTTTCACGATAAGCTGATTCCAGCTTCGTCGATTGATGACTTTGTGCAGAATATCTTTGATGCGGGCCATCCGATTCGTGTAGCTGACGAAGTAATTCTCAAGTTTCTGCAGGGCTACAAGGAGCTCTACAGCAAGCACGTCGAGATACCACTCGAGGATTACATGGCCTATACCTTTGATTCACTATATTTCATCGGTCGAAAGAGCCCCCGCGCGAGTTGAAGTTTCGCGTATGCTGATTGCATTCGTTGTCCTCACCATTTTGATTGCCCTGGCCTGGGGATTCGTTCTCGGAGTCTACGCTGAGAAGAGTCGCGGCGTGCCCCTGTGGCAGCTGGAAGATTGCTGGTCGATTGGCATGTATTCGGGTCGATCGCCGCTCGAGATCCGCGCTACCGAAAACCATAATCCAGTGCTCACTCGCAAGTCTGTGACCGATGTCCGCGCGGCCTTCGTCGCCGACCCGTTTATGGTTCGGACTTCGGAAGGCTGGTACATGTTCTTTGAAGTCATGCCGGCCAGCGGATACATCGGCAAGATCGGCCTTGCCCGGAGCGATGACGGCAAGGACTGGAAATACGAGCGAATCGTTCTCGACGAGCCATTCCATCTTTCCTACCCGTATGTCTTTTCCTGGCAGAACAGTTATTACATGATACCTGACGTCTACGGAGCCAATGCGATCCGCTTGTATCAGGCGACCGAGTTCCCGTGGCGATGGTCGCTCGCTGGCGAATTGATCGTCGGCAGCTTTGTTGACGCCTCAGTTGTCAATCACGACGGACGCTGGTGGCTCTTTGCGGCGGACGCGGATGGAAACCACACATTGAGGCTCTTCTCGAGTCCGACACTGTTGGGAGAGTGGGTGGAGCATCCGATGAGTCCGATTATCCGGCGTGATCCTCATATCGCCAGGCCCGGAGGACGCGTGACAGTCGTCGATGGCATGGTCCTGAGGTTCGCTCAGGACGATGCTCCAGCATATGGGACTAAGCTTCACGCGTTTGAAGTAACGGAATTGACGCCCGCAAGCTATAAGGAAAAGCCGGCTGTATCAGGGCCGTTGCTGGCAGCAAGCGGCTCCGGATGGAATGCTCACGGGATGCACCACGTCGATCCTCATCGCCTCTCTGATGAGGAATGGATAGCCTGCGTAGACGGGAATCAACGCCGCACCGTATTTCGTTTGAAGTATTAGGCCGGGTCACTGGCCTCACGGCAGGCTTTGTCGCGCCAACGGCGCGACCTCAAATAGCCCAGGGCGAAGCCCTGGGTATGATCGCCAACAATCGGTCGAGGCCCATCGGGCCAACATTGCCCCTTTGGGGCTTTGCGGTCCGCCCGGGATATCCACCCAGGGCTTTGCCCTGGGCTATTTCAGGTCGCGCCTTTGGCGCGTCAATATTGCCCCGGTAATCTGCCGGTGCCGCTCAGATCTGAACAGCTCGTTCCGTTTGGCCGAGGCTTGCAATGACAAAACTACTCCTCCGTGTCGGCATGCTCCTGCTCTGGCTCATTGCCATCGGGATTACCGGCTGGGCGACGCTCGCCATTTATTACTCCAATCTCCCACTTCGCGTGCGCCCCATCGCGTCGGCGCTCTTTCCCCTGCTCGCACTGGCAATCGCCATCTTTGTGCGACCGGGCTCTCGCGCGTGGATAATTTTCTTTGCCCTTTTTGCCGTTGTTCTGGTCTGGTGGCTCAGGATTCCGCCCTCCAACAACCGCGACTGGAAGCCGGACGTAGCCGTTCTGCCTTACGCTGAGATAAATGGGAATGAGATTTTCGTCCACAACATACGGAATTGCGATTACCGGACTGAGACCGACTTTGATGTCCACTACTATGACAAAAAGTTTGATCTCAATAAGCTGCAGACTGCAGACCTCTATCTCGTTTTCTGGGGATTACCCGTCGCGCACACAATGATGAGTTTTGGCTTCGACGGCGGCGACTATCTCTGCATCTCCATTGAAACACGGCAGGAGAAGGGTGAATCCTATTCCGCGCTCAAGGGATTCTTCAAACAATACGAATTGACATACATCCTTGCGGACGAGCGCGATCTGGTACGCCTGCGAACCAACTACCGCGTCGGAGAGGACGCCTACCTCTACCGGCTAAAGGCCAAACCCGAGCTCGTACGGGAAGTCCTGATTGATTACCTGCGGAGTGCCAACTCTTTCAGGGATAAGCCTGAGTGGTACAACGCGATGACCAGCAACTGCACCACGAATATCCGCGGTCATGCGGTGCCCTACACACACGGTCGATTCCGATGGCAGATTCTTCTCAATGGATATCTGGATAAGATGCTTTACGACGATGGCACCGTTGACCAGAGCCTGCCCTTCGAGGAGCTGAAGCAGCGCTGCTACATTAATCCAAAGGCCAAAGCGGCAGACAAGGATCCGGCGTTCTCGCAGCGGATCAGGGTTGGAATCCCCGGAATCCCACAGACACCCGCAATGACTGGGGAACGCGCGAGCAATTAGGCGGGAAGCGACTTCAGACGCCGGAGCAATTCTGATTCTTCGATGCGGTATTTGAAGGCCTTTTTCCCGTCGATGAAGACGACGGGAATCTCGTCGTTGAATCTGGCTCGCGTATCAGAATCGTGGTCGATGTTGACTTCGAGTAAGGTGATTGGAATTCGCGCGGCTACGCGTTTGATGACTTCCTTGGCTTCGTCACAGAGATGACAACCGGGCCGCGAGTAGATGACGACCTCTCTCGGAGAGATTTTCATTTGAACAGCTGATCGATCTTGGCCGCGAGGATGAAATCGCTTTCAGTCAGGCCATCGATCTTGTGAGTCCATGTAGTTATCGCAACCTTACCCCAGGAGAGGTAGATGTCGGGATGGTGACCCTGTTCCTCAGCCAGCTCGCCCACTCGATTTGTGAAGGTTAGCGCTGTGCGGAAGTCGGGAAACTTGAAGGTCCGCTCGAGGTGATGCTCGTTCACCACACTCCAGCCATCGAGCTGAGCCGCCAGCTTTGTGAGCTCTTCACCTTGCAGCGGTGGAACGCCGCCGCGGCACGGGACGCAGGTCTTTGATGCCAATTCGCTCATTGTGAGACCTCTGCTTCGCGTCGTCTTTGCGTCTTTGCGTCTTTGCGTGAGGTGTATTTCTCTAGTGGCCTGCTAGCGAATACACTTCGCGCAAAGACGCCAAGACGCAAAGAGGAGCATTACCTGGTCGTTCCCTGTGCCGTCGCAGCGCCGCCGAGAGACTTGAGCAGAGCCGCGTTGAACGCCGGAGCGCACTCAATCTGTGGCACATGGCCGCAACCGTCGAGCACGGTCATCTGCGAACCCGGGATGTCCCTGGCGAAGGCCTGACCCATGGCAAGTGACGTCAGCGTATCCTGTCTTCCCCAAATGACAAAGGTCGGTGCCTTGACGCTTCCGAGCTTCCCATCAAGAATATCCTCTCCACGCAGAATCGACTCAATGAATTGGTTGACGGTATAGCCGTCGTTCTTGCGCAGCTTAGCCTCGAAGAGTTGAGCTGCCATCTGATCGTTGACCATCTGCTTATTCGCGGTGATACCGTTCATCAGCTCTTTGAGCGCAGTGACACTTCCGGGATTGAGCCGCATTAACAGGTCTCTCGTCAGTGCAGGTTCATTCATGCGCTTGGCGGAGTACCCCGCAGCATCGACGAGTACAAGCTTGTCGATTCGATCGGGATACGCGAGGGCATAAGCCATGGCCGTCCATCCGCCAAGCGAGTTGCCCACTACTGTAGGCTTGTCGATGCCCAGCTTCTGGCAGAAGCCATTGAGAAAGTCGACGAGCGTCGAAACCCGGTAGTTGATCAAAGGCTTGTCGGACATCCCGAAGCCTATCTGATCGGGAACGTATACGTGAAAGCGCGTCGCCAGCGCTGGCACTGTAAAAGCCCAGTTGCTCAAGTCACCGCCGAGCCCGTGGAGAAGGATTACGGGAGGTCCTGATCCCGCTTCGAGATAATTTATCTTCTGGCCGAAGACCTCGACCTGTTTGGTCGGTGGCTGTTGAGCCGAGGCCAGCGTTCCAACCGCTGTCATAAAGACTGCCAGTCGGACTGCCATGCGAATGCGAACCATCCTGTATCTCCTTTGGACGTCGACCGTAGTCACTCTTCTGTTTCTGAGTCCCGATAGAGTTTGAGCTTGTTATGAAGCGTTTTGAGGCTGATGTCGAGAAGCTCAGATGCCCGTGTCTTATTGTTGTTTGTCTTGATCAGTGTCTTGAGAATCAGCTGACGTTCTGCTTCGTCGAGTGAGACACCGACCGGAAGAGTGATCGTATCCTCGACCTTCATCGATCTGGCATCGAAGAGCTGCGTCGAGAGATGTTGCTTCTCAATCCGCTGGCCATCGCAAACGATGATCGCATGCTCGATCACATTGCGGAGCTCTCTCACGTTGCCTGGCCAGGGATAGTGGGCAAAGATCTCGAGCACTTCAGGTGAAATCAGCCTCGCAGACTTTTGGTGCCGCTCCCTCAGTTCGTCCATCAGGTGCTGAGCCAGCAGGGGAATATCCTCGCGGCGATCGCGGAGTGGCGGCATCCCGACGTGAATCACATTCAAACGGTAAAGCAGGTCTTCGCGCAACTCCCCTTTGCGAACAGCGTCGTGAGCATCCTTGTTGGTAGCAGCAAGGACGCGAACGTCAACCGTGATTTCTTTGCTACCGCCAAGCCGTCTCACGCGGCGCTCCTCGAGTACTCTGAGGAGCTTGGCCTGAAGCATCGGCGGCATCTCAGCGATTTCGTCGAGCAGCAGCGTTCCACCACTCGCCAGCTCGAAACATCCCTCGCGACGGGCAATTGCACCCGTGAAAGCCCCGCGCTCATGGCCGAACAATTCGGACTCCATGAGGCTTTCGGGTATAGCGGAGCAGTTGATAGCCACAAAAGGATGTGCCGATCGCGGGCTGAGTTGATGAATTGTCTGGGCAACGACCTCTTTTCCGGTTCCCGATTCTCCGGTGATCAGTACGGAGACGGCCGATCCAGCGACCTGCTCGATGACCGTATAGATCTGTCTCATCGCGTGAGAGGCACCGACCATCTTCCCGAAGACGCCGTATTCGCGGAGCTGCCTCCGCAGTCTCGTGTTCTCGTGGTGTGTCGCCGACTGCTCAACGGCTCTTTGCAGGACAAGGCTCAGCTGGCGGGTATTGATCGGCTTCTCGAAATAGTAGAAGGCGCCCTCTTCCTTGACGGCGCGCATGGCGTCTTCAATGCTCGCCTGGCCCGTCAGAAGAATGACCGCCGTGTCCGGCAGCTCTTCGCGCAGCTTGGCGAGCAATGAGAACCCATCAAGCCGAGGCATAATGACGTCACTGATGATTGCCGAGGGCTCAATTTCAGTCGCCAGCCTCAAGGCTTCGACGCCATCGGCGGCCTGGTGCGTCTCCCACCCCCAAGCAGAGACAATCTCGCTTAGACCCTCTCTAGCGGCCTGCTCGTCGTCCACAATCAGAACTTTAAGCTTGCTCATTGATTAGTATAGATTTTATCAATTGGGACTAGCGTTGCCAACGGAGCGGGTCATGCAAGGAGTCTAGCGCGTTTACAAAACTCTCTTCGTTATGCATACTACGCCAAGTTTGCCAACGAAAGGATGTCTATGCAAGAGATTTCCAAAGACGATCGCATGTGGGCCATGTTCTGCCATCTGGCCGCGATAGTCGGATTGGTTGTTCCGTTTGGCCACATAATTGGGCCGCTGGTTGTGTGGTTGTTAAAGCGTGATCAGTCAGCCTTCGTTGACGACCAGGGTAAGGAATCGGTCAACTTCCAGATAACCTTCACGATCTACATGATCATCAGCGGGATACTGATTCTGTTGCTGGTCGGAATCGCTTTGCTTGCCATACTGCCAATTGTCTGTGTGATCTTCGTGATCATCGCCGCGATCAGATCCAACGAAGGAATCTGGTACCGGTATCCACTGACCATCCGGCTCATCAAGTAGCCCAAATCGCCTGCAAGGTTGCGGGCTGCTCTCCTACCCTTACAATGCGGCTTCGGAGTCGGGATAACGCTCTGGGCATCCCGTAGGGATGCGATAGGGTAGCCAGGGGCGGAGCGAAGCGCAGCCCCTGGATTACCCGGCGAAGAAGGCCTGCGCCCTGAAGGGGCGCGAGCCAGCTCGCAATTGACCAATGTGTACGTCTGGCGTCCCTTCAGGACGCGGTTCTTGCTTGCGGGCGATTCCAGGGGCTGCGCTTCGCTTGCCCTGGCTACCTTCTCGCATCCATTCGGGATGCAGAAGCCAACCAACCAGGAAGGCAGTAACTAACTCAAAAGCGCGACAAGTCGCCGCACTCCATACTTAGCCGGTAGCGTCGTCGATCAGCGCCTGCATCAATCCCTCCGATGAATGATCCGCTGCCTCCACATCAACCCTCAGGCCCTGCTCGCGTACCGCAGCGGCCGTAACCGGCCCAATGCAGGCGATGCGACTACGGGGTATCAATGCGCCCAACTGCTTAGCACTCACAAGAGCCAGGAGATTCCTGACTGTCGACGGGCTGGTAAACAGCAGGTAATCAGGCTTGGCTTCGACAAGAAAACTCTGCACATCCTCCGGACTCAGCGCGGGAGCAACTGTACGGTAGGCTTCGACGACATCAACGGTGACGCCCGCCTTTGCGAGACCTTCCGGAACATCGGAGCGTGCTATCTGAGACGCCGGCATTAGTGCGCGCTGCCTTTGCAAATCGCCGGAGCCTGCAATCGCCGCTACAAGCTTTTCGCCGGTCGCGCTGTCGGGCCTGACATCGGCATGCACTCCCCTTTCCCGCAACCGCTCTTCCGTCTTTCCTCCGACGGCGCAAATCCGCAGATTGGTCAGCTCCTTGCGGTCCCGGCCAAGCAGGTCAAAGCGTTTGAAAAACGCGTCGACACCGTTGGCGCTCGTGAAAATCAGAAGGCCGTAGTCGTCCAGATGCTCGATCGCCGTATCGAGCGTGGTGAAACTCGCCGGCTCCGTGATTTCGATGAGCGGTAGATTGACCACCTCCGCACCGTGCTCTTCGAGGGCGCGCGTCAGACTGTCGCCCTGATGCGTTGCCCGTGTTACAAGACACCGCCGACCCGCCAGGCCGCCATTTGCACCCGGCCCAAGCCTCGGCAGGAGCTCGGCCGCGCCTGCTGATATCAATCTTTCAGCCAGCGTTTGTCCGAGGCCTTCACTCTCGGCTGCCGTGCCGCGAACGCTCTCACGAATCACCCGCCGGCCATCGACTCCCGCAACCAGCGCATTGAGCACCAGAGAATCGCCTTCCTCGATTTGGGCGAAGGCGGCGATCGGCACGGCACAGCCACCTGCCAATCCGCGCAGCAGGGCCCGTTCAGCCTCAACCGCGCGTCGCGTGGCGCGATGTTCCAGTACCTGAACAAGCTCATTCGTTCGGTCATCGTCGGACCTGGTTTCGAGCGCGAGCGCACCCTGACCGACCGCCGGAATCATGATTGTGGGGTCGATCTTTTCAGTGATCCGCTCGCCCAATCCGAGGCGCAGTAGACCGGCCGAGGCGAGGATGATGGCATCGAAGGCCCCCTCATCCAGCTTTCTCAGCCGTGTCTCGACATTGCCCCGCAGTTCAAGGAGAACAAGATCGGATCGACGATTCCTGAGCTGGGACGCCCGGCGGAGGCTGCTCGTGCCGACGCGAGCGCCTTCCGGAAGCTCCAGCAATGAATGAACCGTCGAAGAGAGCCGTGGGCCTACGACCAGCGCATCTCTCGGATCCTCGCGCTCGGTAATCGCGGCCAGGTGCAGTCCGTCCGGCAAAATAGTCGGAAGATCCTTGAGCGAGTGAACCGCAAGCTGGACACGGTTTTCGAGGAGCGCCTCTTCAATCTCTTTGGTGAAGACGCCCTTTCCGCCGATCTGTGTCAAAGAGGCGGCTGCGAATCGATCGCCTGTGGTCTTGATGATCTCGATCTCAACCAGGAGCCCGACATGCCTCCGCTCAAGCTCAGACTTGACCCAGTTGGCCTGCCAGAGCGCGAGCTTGCTTCCACGAGAACCGATCAGTAAGTGTGACATCTATAGACTATTAATCTTCACTTTCGCTATATTTGGCCGCCATGCCCAACCACGTCAGCCAGGTAGTCCAGCACATTCACGGTCAGATTGCCAAGGTCATTGTCGGCCAGGACGCTGTCATCGATCGAATCATGATCTGCCTCTTTGTCGAAGGGCATGCTCTGGTCGAGGGGGTGCCCGGCACAGCCAAGACCCTGATCGTCAAGACGCTCTCGAGAATCGTTGGAGCAGGATTTAATCGGATTCAGTTCACACCCGACCTGATGCCCTCCGATATCACGGGTACCAACGTCTTCAATCTGAATACCTCTCAGTTCAGTCTGCGCCACGGGCCGCTCTTTACAGATACTCCTGCTGGCTGACGAAATCAACCGGACTCCGCCCAAGACACAGGCCGCGCTGCTCGAGGCCATGGAGGAGAGGCAGGTGACGATTGACGGTGAGAGCCATCCACTCTCTCCACTCTTTCTCGTACTGGCAACGCAGAACCCGGTGGAGTACGAAGGGACCTATCCGCTTCCCGAAGCGCAGCTCGACCGCTTCCTGCTGAAGATCCTGATCAACTATCCAAGCCTGGATGAAGAGCGTCAGATCGTTGCCAACTGGCAAGCCGGCTTCAACGCGCACCGGCTGAATGAAATCAATCTGGAACGGCTGGAACGCGGAACGATAGAGCTCTGTCGCCGCGAGGTCCAGGCTACACAGGTCGAGCCGGGAGTCCAACACTATCTGGTCGAGATTGTGAGACGTACTCGCGACCTGCCGGCGATCCTATGGGGTGCGAGTCCAAGGGCGGCTGTCGCACTGCTCCTGGCGAGTAAGGCTCTGGCTGCCATGCGTGGGCGGGAATTCGTAACGCCCGATGATGTCCGCGATATCGTTCATCCCGCACTCAGGCATCGCGTAGTTCTCAGGTCGGACGCTGAGATCGAAGGGCTCACGCCCGATCAGGCTCTCGATGAAATCCTTAACGGTGTCGAGGTCCCGCGCTGATGCTTTTCACTAAGAGATTCTTCGGCCTCCTGGCGCTCGGAGTGGTGGCACTCTTCCTCTCAGCTCGCTGGCCGGGACTCAGATGGGTAGTGGTAGGCTACGATCTATGGCTCTGTGTCGCTGCCTTTTTTGACTTCCGGTCGGCCGGCAGCATCAGTGATCTCGATGTTGCTCGCCGTCTTCCTTCACGCTTTCAGATAGGGATCGAGAATGAAGTTTCGATTTCCGTAGAAAGCCGCCTCGATCGGAGTGTCGTATTCAGTGTCAAAGACGACTACCCATCACAGCTCGAGCTGCGCGGCCAAAGGCTGTTGACGCTCGATAGCGGTCTGATGCCAGCGACGGCAACTTATAAGCTCTTTGCCACTACTCGTGGAGACTATCGGTTTGGAGATGTATGGATCAGGTGGTCTTCTCCACTTGGTCTCATTACAAGGCAGGCTCGCGTTCCTGCGGCAGAGAATATCAAGGTCTATCCGAACCTCAAAGAAGCCAAGCGACACGAGCTTCTTGCGCGTCGGAACCGCGACCTGCTCGCCGGCCTGCGACGTACTCCGGTGCGCGGCCAGGGGAGGGAGTTCGAAAGTCTGAGAGACTACGTTCAGGGCGACGAGCTGCGCCACATCGCGTGGACCGCAACAGCCCGGCGCGGACGGATGATCACCCGCCAATACCAGGTCGAGCGCAACCAATCGATAGTCGTGCTGCTCGACGCTGGAAGACTTCATGACGTCGAGGCTTGGCCAATTGACCAAGCTGGACCACGCGATCAACGCAACTCTCTCGATGGCTTATGTTGCGCTTCGAGGCGAGGACAACATCGGCCTGGTGATCTTCGCGCGACAGGTCGAATCTTATCTTCCGCCGAAGCGCGGCCACGGTCAGATGCAGGCCTTCTTCGAGGCGCTTTACAACGTCAGGGCTCAGATGATCGAGCCTTCCTATTCGCGGGCCTTTCAGTACTTTTCGCGGGAGTGCAAGCGACGTTCACTGGTAATAATCCTCACCGACCTCGTCGATCGCGACGCCTCGGCGGAGCTGCTTGGCAGCACGACTGCGCTCATGCCTCGGCATCTGCCGTTGATTGTGACCATCGGCGATAACGATCTTCGCTCGCTGGTTGCGGAAGTCCCAAAGAATGTCACCGAGGTCTACCGGCAGAGTGTTGCCGAAGAGCTCTTGCAACAACGTGAGGAAGCGCTGGCGCGGATTACCGATGCTGGCGGACTGGCGCTGGATGTTCCGGCCGGACAGCTGTCATTTCACCTCGTCAATAAGTACCTCGAAGTGAAGGAGCGAGGTCTCCTGTGACTAGTCCCAGGACTTACATCTCACTCGCGCGCGGAAGGCTGAATGGGCTTCGGCGTCGAATGGCCGTAACCCGAAGCCTGGCGTTCTGGCAGGAGACTGCGATTCGGTATTTGTGGCAACGACCGCTATGGTTTACCGATAAGTACGGCGTCACGCTGCGCCTCTACCCGGAAGATCCTCTCAGAAGTGTGCTGGCAACGCGCTCGCATTTTGATGACGAGCCTGTCATCAAGCTGGTCAAGAAAACAATCAAGCCCGGAATGACCGTAGTGGATGTTGGGGCGAATCACGGGCAGTTTACCGTCATTGCCGCCCAGCTTGCGGGAGCAGAGGGCAGAGTGCATTCGTTCGAGCCTGCGGCCGGATCCTTCGCGAGGCTGACCGAGAATGTGAACCGGTCTGAGTTGTTGAAGCGCAGCGTTCGTCTCAATCAAAGCGCAGTCAGCGATCAGCCGGGCGTCGCCACACTCTACGAGTTTCCGCCCGGCTTCTCCGCGTGGAACTCTCTGGAAGCGCACGCCATGGATGCCGGTGGAAGATATGTTGAGCCCTCACATACGGGCCATGTTCCGGTGGCTACGCTTGACCAGTATTGCCGGGAGGAGGGAATTGAGTTGATCGATCTGTTGAAGGTCGACGTCGAAGGATTCGAGGTTGAAGTGCTTCAGGGGTGCAGGGAATTGATTGGCTGGGCGTCGGATTCGGAGGGTGATATTTGAGATTTCGCTCGAGCCGCTGAAGGCGTCGGGCCGGACAGGCAATGATGTATTGGGTGCGATAGCGGCGATGGGGTTTGATATTTGGGTAATTGGCGAGGAGTTGAAGAAGGTGAATCTTCCGGAATTCGAAGCCCCCTATTTCGCGAATTATTTGGCCACCCCACGGTAGAAATTCTTAGCGAAGGACCGCACATCGATTCTGACTTATGTTCAACCGTCTCAAAGTGGGCCGGATTGTCATATTTCCGCGAAGGACTGCACCGTCGATAAGGTTGTAGGGGCAGGGCTTGTCCCTGCCCGCCCGGCGCCGTCTGGCGCCGGTAACTTCTCAGCTATCGAGCCCACCGGTATACGGCCAGTCTTCCCATTTGGCTGCGAGCCCCTTCCTCACGGGATTCAGCCTTATGTATTCAACCGTTTCAACATGCTCGTTTTCGTTTCTGATGATGTGGTCGAAGAACTGCCTCTGCCACAGCTTACCTTCATACCATCGCCAATAGAGTCTTGTGGAGGCACTCTTGAAGGTCCCGCATATCTGCCCTAGCGTCCTTTCTGATTCTCCAATGCCGATAAGAGCATGCAGATGGTTGGGCATGAGGCAATAGCAATACAGATTAAATCCAAGGTTCCGACTCAGGTCCTCAAGACACTCGCAGGTTGATTGGGCCAATCGAGAATCGACGAAGACTCGCTGCCTTTCCATTGTGACCAGCGTTACGAAGTAGATGCGACGGGTCGAATAGTCGAAGTTGGATAAACGCAGGCTGTTCCGGCGGGAATAGGTGCCTGGATTGTCAGTCATCGCTGGGCTCAGCGAGGTGGCTGTCGGTGGGTGGCTCTGTCGTAAGGTTACCGGTGCCGGACGGCACCGGGCGGGCAGGGACAAGCCCTGCCCCTACAACGTCGTCGCGAAGTCGTGCACCGTCGCGAGGTGGCTCGAACCTTACTTACCGGTCGTGCTGGCGCGGGCGGGGGCGGCTGAGTTGGCCAGCGCGAATATCTGATTGCGATTCAATATGAACAACACCCCATGGGCCGGAACCGGACTGCTATACACCGAGCTGCCCATATTCATCTCGGCAATCACCTTCTTCTCTTTACCCGCCTGCAGAATGACTACGTCACCGTCCTCATCGCCGAGATAGACCTTCCCATCAACGACCAGGGGAGAACCCCACATCGCTGCAAACATGTCATGCGTCCAATAGACCTTCCCGGTCTTCGCGTCCAGGCAGTGAAGGAACCCGCTGAAGTCAGGGTAATAGATGAGACCGTCGGCAATCGCGGCTGTCGAAATTGAACGGCGAATCTTGTCGTAGGTCCAGACCAGGCCGGACTTCGTGATGTCCCCTCGTTTGGTAGCGTCTATGCAATACAGGTGCCCGACGCCCTCACCGTGCTCCGGGTCCTGACCATTCGCAATGTAGACCTTGTTGTCATAAATAACCGGAGTCGCGATCAGCTCGTTGCGCGTCTTGGGCCACACCGAATCCTTCGGGTTACTGTCGAACTCCCACAATTTCTTGCCGCTCAGAGCCTCGTATCCTCTCACCCAGCCGTCACCCTGACCAATGACTACCTGATCCACGCCACCGATCTTTCCGACTGACGGCGAGGACCATTGCCCGTGCAGTATCCGATCGCCAACAGAGTTGTCTTCCCAGATGAGCTTGCCGGTCTGCTTGTTGATGGCAATGATCGCCGGGGCTTTGGGCGATGGGATGTTGACGTGGCTTTCATCCTGTCCATTCGACGTACTGACATATATCAGGTCACCAAATGAGACCGGCGAGGAGTTGGACATGTTATGCGGCTGCGAGCCGACCTCTTCCATCATGTCGAACTTCCAGATGATGTCGGCGTCGGTCTTGCTGGTGAGCTTCTCATCCTTGTAAGGTCCGTTGTTCTCTCCGTCACGGAATCCCTGCGTATCAAGGCACATGACTTCGCAGCGATTTGTGACGTAGTAGAGACGGGTGCCCTCGACCAGTGGCGACGAGCAGACACCCTGGAACGGCCAGTCGTTGACGCGTCCCGCAGGAAGCTTGTCGTTGGCCTGTTGCCAGAGGAATTCGCCATCCGACTCACGGAAGGCCATGAGGACGCCCTTGTCACCCGTCTGCTTGGGATCGCGAGGAGCCTCATTGTTGGTGCCCACGTACACCTGCCCGCCGGCAACAACCGGATTGCCGTAACTCTGAGAGCCCAGTGTGGCCACCCATTTGACGTTCTTCTTGGTGGCAACATCCCAGCTGGTCGGGAGGTTCTTCATGTCAGAGACCATGTTTCGATCAGGCGTTCCGCCCCACATTGGCCAGTCGCCAGTGCCCGGATCGGAAGCCGCACACCCTGCCAACTGTGGTGCGATGAAGATTGTCGCAATTGTCGCGAGCAATATCGTGCCCGCCGCCCATCCAGCCGTTTTTACTCGAGTACTCATTTGTTCGCCGTCACTTTCACATTATCGAAGAAAATTTCGAACGGAGCGTCGGCGTATAATCCCGGGCTCCCCTGCTTGATTGGAATGCGATCCACCTTTTCAATCATCCAGGCCGCGGGTTCAGTCTCGGATGCAAGCCAGACCTTGCCTCGAGCCCTCGCGCTGCCATCGGGTAGATTCTCGACCTGAAGCTTGAGCCGGTACCAGGTATCGGCCTTCCAGTTGAACTCCTTGCGCACAGTGCGCGCCGTCTCAGGCTGCCAGGACTCAAGCTCGAGCTTCTGGCTGTTGCCGAAGAGCACCAGCTCATAGCCCTGCGCCACAACTCCGGCGTCTCCCATCTGGCGGCGCTTCTCGGTGACGCGCACATCAGCCTGGACACTATAATCTGACCAGTTCGGGGGACCCATAAAGCAGCGCGCTCGCTTAAAGATCGGCTGATCGGCCTTCTTCACGAATACCTTGTTGCCTTCAAGGTCTCGCACCAGGTACTTGCCTTCGACATTTACCCACCCTCGCGGGACGCCATCTGCGGCAATCGATTCAAAATCCTCGGACATCGGCGGCGCAGGAAAGACGCGAACACGCGCTGTGCCCACGATCGAACCTACTGTAGCCTTGATTGAGCCAGCCTGAACTCCCCCGTCAGCGGAGGGAGTGAACTGGCCGTCACGCAGCTCTCCCTTGAGCTGGTCGAGGGCCCACGTCGCCGCATCCTCGCGAAGGAATTGGCCGCTTGCATCGAAGAGACGAGCCTTGAATTTGACGGGCTCACCGGGCTTGATGACCACTTCGGCCGGTACGACCTGAACAAAACTGGCTGCGGCTCCGGCTGCCGGAGGACTGCTCTTTTCGGCTGCCATCGCCGGGAGCGATTCCGTTTTCTTTTTCCCTATGCAGTAGACCGCGGCCGTCGATACGAGGTAGACGCGCCCGCGCGAGATGGCAACTGAGGCGGTCACCTGCTCCGACTCCGACTCGGCACCTGGCAAGTCGTCCGAATCGAGTATCTCGCACTTCTCATTGCCGGGCTTGAGTATGTAGAACCGGCCGCTTTCAGTTCCGACATACAGTTTTCCATCGCCAAAAACGGGGGACGATTTTTGAATCGTTCCCAGGTTGAGCTTCCAAATCTCCTTGCCGTCATTGACGTTGAATGCAACCAGCGTGGCTGAATCGTCCACCTCGTAGATGCGGTCACCGTCGAGCACCGGCGAGGAATAGCCGCCGTGGAAGCCAAGCTTGGACCATTTGATGTGATCCTTGCCCAGTTTTCCTTTTCCTGTGGCGTCGATCGAGACGATCATTCCCTGCTCATTGGTGTCAAGGTTCTCCTCTCCGTGAGAGGCGATGACGCTGGTGCCTTTGACGACTGCGCAGTTATTGATGCCACGTTTGCTGATCGGATAGGTCCAGATGAGCTCGCCGGTCTGAGGTTTCATGGAGTAGACGGCCCCGTCGGCGCCGCCGACGATCATCTGACGAATGCCGTTGATCTCGGCGACAATCGGCGTCGGATAGACCGTGTCGTAAGGACGGCCGCCGGGCGTGCTCTGCCAGACAAGCTGGCCGTCATGCTTGTCGAAAGCCAGAAAGCGGTGACGCCTCACGGCCGTCTCGCCCCAACCTTCGATGATGCCGCTGACGATGACGAGGTCTCCTTCAATTATCGGAGACGGCACCCTGCCGCCATGCGTGGTCCAGATGCCGAACTCGTCGACCAGCGCTCGCTGCCATAGAAGTTTGCCGTCGTTGCTCAGCCCGAGTATTGTTCCGTTGGCGCCAATCGCGTAGACGTTGCCTGTGGTCGGATCAGCGACTGGTGAAGCCCAGCCGACCCGGTGCGGTGGAACGTCACTCGAATAGACGTTGAAGGCGTGCTCCCAGATCATCTTGCCGGTATCTGCATCGAGGCAAAGAATTCGCTCCTGAAGGCTCTCCGCGCGGCCCGTGCCGTTTTGCATGAAAAGCCGGTTGCCGAGGATGACCGGAGCGGAACGGCCTCCATAGGGAGCCTTCCAGGCGAGGTTGTCACCGCCCGGCGACCACTTCTCGGGGAGGCCCTTCTCGAGGGAGACGCCATCGCGGCGCGGACCTCTCCAGTCGGGCCAATCGCTCGCGCTTGGAGCCGCAAGTCGTGGTGCGGCCAGCAGAATTCCGCCAACCAGGCCGCCGGCGAGGAGAAGAGTTGAGACTTTGCTCAGAAGCGAGTGAATCATCGGTCTGCCCCACGTAGTGAATTCGACGAGAAGAGGTTGCACATCGGAGATGAAACCGAGCGGGTACGCGTCTCCTAACTCGTTACTCGGCGACGCATTCACTTGACGCGAATACGACCAAAATATAATGTGCCATTAACCGGAGTCAAGGATGGATTGGCCGAACAATCCGCATCCCGGCTTCGTATGGAGTGCGGCGACCTTGGGACCGCGGGCGTCTCGCCCGCATGACCTCGAAAGGGTTAGCGGCGAAGTGCATGCGGGCGGGACGCCCGCGGTCCCAGGTGCCGCACTCCATACAAAGCGGCGTCTTCAGATGTTTTGTCGATGAAAAGCAGAAGCCTGAACGAGAAATGGCTACAGCTTGCGGTGTGCCTGTCACTGCTGGTCGGGGCTCTCTTGATTCCGGCCATTTGCAGGGCCGCCGACCTCAATGAGGACCTGATCGAGGCCGCGCGCAAGAGCGATGCCGAGAAAGTGAAAGCGCTCCTCGCCAAGGGCGCGGATGTCAATGCGAAGACCAGGTACGGCGCGACTGCACTCTCGTTTGCCTGCGATCGCGGCAGCCTCGAGGTCGTCAAGGTGCTGATCGAGCACGGTGCTGACGTCAATGTCAAAGATACCTTCTACCAGGCGACCCCCCTTGTTTGGGCGATCTCGCGGAATCACGCGGGGATAGTCACACTCCTCCTCGATAAAGGGGCTAAGGACCAGGAGACGGCCCTCATGATGGCGGCGGGCGACGGGAGTGACGATCTCGTCAAGGTCCTGGCCAGTCGCCCGGGGCTCAAGCCCGAACACTACAACAAGGCTATACAGGCGGCAGTGAAGAGTGAGAATCTCGAGACTGCACGAGTGATCATTGCGGCGATCCCGCCCGGCCAGCTTGAGGCAAAGAATCCGGCGAAGCTCGATGCAGCAAAGCTTAAGACGTACTCCGGTGCGTACAAGGGTGCCAAAGAGCATTGCCTATGTCTTTGCCGTCAACAATGGGAACCTCATCGGGTACTCGATGGAGCCCGTCGCCATCATGACGCTCGAGAGCTCCGGCGATGGCTTCATATGGATGGGTCAGAGCGTCAGATTCGACGAAAAGGACGGCAAGGTTTCGAGCGTCACTATCGGCTCGTCCACGTTTCAGAAAGCCGAGCAGAAATGAAGCAGTTCCTGTCAGCCACTCTCCTGGCCGCAATGCTTGCAGTGCCGTCGGCTGCGCAGAACTGGCCGTCCTTCCGTGGCCTCAACGCCTCCGGAGTCGCCGATGGTAAGCCCGTGCCGGCTGCATGGGACGCGGAGAAGAATCAGAACATACTCTGGAAGACGCCGATTCCCGGACTGGCGCACTCGAGTCCGGTCGTCTGGGGCAGCAGGGTCTTTGTCACGACGGCAGTCAGCAGCGATCCGAAATCGGTCTTCAGGCCGGGACTCTACGGCGATGTGGATTCGGCGGCGGATGTCTCGAAGCACTCCTGGCACGTCTACTGTCTGGACAAGACGACGGGAAAAATAGTCTGGGACCGGGTCGCCAACGAGGGCGTGCCGCGGACCAAGCGGCATATCAAGTCGAGCTACGCCAGTCCAACGCCGGCAACCGATGGCCAGCACGTCGTCGCCTTTTTTGGGTCCGAGGGTCTCTATTGCTACGACATGGCGGGCAAGCTGCTATGGAAGCTGGATCTGGGGGTTCTCGATTCCGGTTGGTTCTACGATCCGGACTACCAGTGGGGAATGGCGAGCTCGCCCGTCATCTACCGCAATATGGTCATCCTTCAATGCGATGTCCAGAAGAACTCATTTATCGCAGCGTTTGACATCAATAGCGGGAAGCGTTTGTGGCAGACGTCTCGAGACGAGATTCCATCGTGGGGCTCTCCTACGGTCTACGAGGGAAAGAGCCGGACTGAGGTGATCACCAATGCGACGCGAGCCGTGCGCGGCTACGACGTAATGACGGGGCGTGAGCTCTGGAAGCTCACGGGCAATCCGGAGGTTACCGCTACGACACCGGTTGTCGCCAACGATCTGATCTACATAACCAACGGTTACCGGCCGGTGCAACCGATCTTTGCGATCAAGGTCGGCGCGAATGGAGACATTTCTCTCAAGGACGGCAAGGAGACAAACGACTATGTCGCCTGGAGCAAGCAGCGAGGCGGGACCTACATGCCTACTCCTGTTGTCTACGGCGACTATCTCTACACGCTGGCCAACCAGGGCGTTCTGACGTGCTACGACGCGAAGAGTGGTGAGCGGAAGTATCAGAAGCGTCTTGGAGAGAAGGGTGGCGCATACAGCGCGTCGCCGATCGCCGCTGACGGCAAGCTGTACCTGGCCAGCGAAGACGGTCAGGTGCTTGTGGTCAAAGCTGGACCGGAGTACGAGTTACTGGCGACAAACGAAATGGGTGAGGTCATGATGGCCACCCCGGCGATCTCCGATGGAGTCGTAATTATTCGCGGACAGCATTCAGTCTTTGCGATCGGCGCGATGCCGGCGCACACACAATAAACGAAGATTCGAGGGCTTGAGTCGATGAAACGCTTGCTATTTGTCGTTGCCGTTATGACGGGAATGCTGGGTCTCATGTCCGGCTTCAGCGGCGGGCTCGGAGGTGGGCTCGGAGGGGCGGCCGGGGTCGAGTAACTGGTCGCAATGGCGAGGCTCGGACGGGTCAGGAGTCTCGACAGAGACGAACCTGCCAGTCGAATGGAGTCCGACCAGCAACATCACCTGGAAGACACCAATTCCCGGACGCGGCCATTCATCGCCGATCGTCTGGGGGAATCGAATCTTCCTGACAACCTCGATTGAGGGAGCAGTGATCCCTGGTGCGTCCGCGGTCAAGCACAAGATCAGTGGTCAGGACTTCAAGCATCCGGACGCCGTCGGCGGCGATCGCAGCGTGACGCTCAAGGTCCTGTGTCTCGACCGCGATTCCGGCAAGATTCTCTGGGAGAAGACCTCCTACGAAGGCAAGGTCTATGACGATCACCATCGGAAGGCCAACTTTGCTTCGCCAACGCCGGCAACCGACGGCAAGAATGTCTACGCCTACTTCGGTTCCGAAGGAGTCTACTGCTACGACATGAGCGGTCGTGAGCTCTGGAAGGCCAACCTCGGCGGTATGGCAACCTTGGGAATGGGCACAGGAACGTCGCCGGTGCTCTTCCAGAATCTCGTGATTCTTCAGTGCGACATGGACGAAGGGGAGAGCTCCTTCCTCGTGGCTCTCAACAACAGCAGCGGCAAGGAGGTCTGGAGGACGCCGAGAAAAGTGCAGGTCAGCTGGTCGACTCCGCTGCTCGTGACGGAGCCTCGCGCCGAGCTGATCGCGACGGGCAACGAGAACATCATTTCCTACGATCCCAGGACCGGCAAGGAACTCTGGCGGGCCACCGGACTCGCGAGCAACGCCATTCCGAGCCCGGTTGCGGGCAGAGGCATGGTCTTCGTCTCAGCAGGCTTTCCAGCGAAGCACACCTACGGGATCAAACTCGGCGGATCTGGCGACGTCAGCAAGACGCAGACGGTAGTCTGGAGCTACGAGAAGGGAAGCGCCTATGTGCCGTCGCCAATCCTTTACGGTGACTATTTCTATCTAACGACCGACCGCGGTGTTCTGACCTGCATCGAGGCTAAGACCGGAACGGTCAAGTATGAAGGCGGTCGAATTCCGGTGCCGGCAACTTTCACCGCCTCCCCGGTGGCGTTCGAAGGCAAGATTCTGCTGACCAGCGAAGATGGTGATACCTATGTCATCAAGGCCGGCCCGGTGCACGAAATCCTGAGGACCAACTCTGTGGGCGAGCCTGTTTACGCTTCACCGGCAATTTCGGACGGCAGGATATTCATTCGTGGCGAGAAGAATCTGTTCTGTATTGGAAAGGGCTGAACATGTGTGGCGCAGCACTGGTAATGGTCGCGCTCTCGCTGCTGGCGCCAAAACCCAACTTTTCCGGAACCTGGGTGATGGACCCTGGCCGCAGCTTTAGCAATCCGGCCGGGCTCGAGCAGACGATGACCATCGCTCAGGATGGGGATAAGATAACACTCGAGGCGAAGCTCAAGACTTCACAAGGTGAGCGCACCGTCAATGAGCAATATGTTGTAAATGGACTGGAGGCAGCCTTCTCACCTCCGCCCGCACCCGACGGCAAGACTGTTACCGGAAAACGCACAGCATCGTGGCTGCCTGAAAACCGCGGCATGCTCGTGGTCGAGGTTGTTGGTGAGCAGACAACGACTCGTAAGTGGAGCTTGTCTCCCGATGGCAGCGTACTTACCGTCGACTACTTCTTCGATACACCGCGAGGAAGCTTTGAAGCGAAGCGCGTGTTTGCCAAAAAATAGTGGGTTCGCGCTACTTGCCCTCTTAATCCTCCTTACCTACCCGTGTCTCGCCCAGGACAACTACGAGATCCAAGTCTACCCGTCGGAGACGGTTGCGCGCGGGCGCATGATGATCGAGCTCCACAGCAACTTCACGTTCAAGGGATCGAAAGAGACCGTGGATGGTGTGCAACCCACCAATCATGCTTTTCACGAGACTCTCGAGATTACGCAGGGCGATCACCTCGAACTTCGAAATCGGGTTCTATGTCTTCACCAGCGCGAGGTCAGGCGTGGGTTGGGATTGGGTGGGCGATCACATCCGGCCGCGGATCAGCGTCCCAAAAAGCTGGCACTGGCCGGTAGGCGTCAGTATTTCCAGCGAGATTGGATATCAGCGGCCAATCTACTCGGCCGACACGTGGACTTGCGAGATTCGTCCAATTATCGATAAGGAGCTCGGTCGATGGTATTTGAGCTTCAATCCTACATTCGAGCGCGCGATCAAGGGTCCAAACGAGAGCAGGGGATTCGAGTTCTCACCAAATCTCAAGGTTGCTTACGATTTCACGAGGAAGATAACCGGTGGCCTTGAATATTATGGGGCGCTCGGACCGGTCAACTCTATCGATCCAGGGCGCCAGCAGGAGCATCAAATATTCCCGGCGATCGATCTCAATCTGTCTCCGGACTGGGAAATCAACTTTGGGATAGGGGTCGGTCTCACCGGCCGCACGGATCACCTGATTCTGAAGTTAATCCTCGGTCGCCGCTTCAAAATCAAGAACTGAATTGTGGCACAGGCTGGAAACGTGCCGCAGGCTGTCCAGCCTGCGGCAAACTGGCGAGATGGACAATCTAACTTGAATATCCCTCTTTGAATTTTGCCGCAGGCTGGACAGCCTGCGGCACGATATCCAGCAATGGGCAGACTGGCGGTTAGAACGACACTTTCAGTGCAAACTGAATCTGGCGTGCTGGAAATGTCGATCTGATAGTCCCGAACGCTGAGCTACTCCGATCGGAATTGGCTGCGCCAAAATTGGTCTTGTTGAAGATGTTGAACACCTCCATGCGGAATTCCACCTTCGAGCCCTCATTTATCGGCAAACGGAAACTCTTCTGTAATCCGAGTATCAAACTGAAAGAATGAATCGCTTCGAGCGATGTTGCGGCCGGCACTGCCAAAAGGACTATCGACCGTCGGAAGGCTGATGTTGTTTCTGTCGAAGTAATTGTCGATTGTACGCTGATCATCCGGCGCGAGGACGGGGCCGCTGATGTTCGGCCTCAGAGCCACACCGCCGAGAAATGTGGCGAGATTGGCCGTCACCGGCGACGGCTGATAGCGGAGGTTGATCGTTTGACCGCTCAGCATCGAGTTGATTCCGGTCAACGTCCAGCCGCCAACCACGCCATCCAGCCATCGTGACATATCGCCACCGAAGGCGCGCCCACGCCCGAAGGGCAGCTCCCACACAAAGCTCGTCGTATTGTTGAACGGCTGATCGTACGCCGACGGCCCACGGTCAGCGCCAATGTTATAGACATTCTGCGGCCGACCTTCGTTCCCATTCGGCTCTTCGAGAACCTGGCTGACGTTGTCGATGGCTTTCGACCAGGTGAAGGAGTTGAGCACGTAGAGTCCCTTCGCGAAGCGCCGCTCAAACTTGATCTGAAGCGTGTTGTAGTTCGAGAAGGCAACAGGCAAGACCGCAGAGATCGAACGGAAACCCTGGATCGGACGCCGCTGATCCAGGGTCGGCCGCTGCGCCGCCGGCAAGGCCAGCTCCGACAGCGTTAATGGCCTCGCCTGGTTCGAGCACCCGCGAGCAGCACCTGCTTGAGCGCATGGTCGCCCACATATGCGATGTCGATGAGCATGTTGGATGTCAGATTCATGCTGGATCGAGAGCTGCCAGTTTTGAATGTAGGGGGTCCGCTTGTCGCGCGGGATATAAAGCGTGACGTTGTTGGGCAAGGCGGACGGGTAGCCCTGTTGGGTCGTCCGAAGACAACCGGCAAAGATATCGCCCGTACACAGGCCACCGGCAATGTTACTGGCGTCCTGCGTGATGTTTGCTCGCGTGATCTGCGGAAAATTGGTCGCCAGCAGATCAGCGCTTCCCAGCCGATTGAAATGCACGTAGCCGATGCCATATCCCCCGCGCAGCACTGTCTTATCGAGCAGGGTGTACGCAAAGCCGATGCGCGGCGCGAAGTTATTGTAGTCCGGATCAACCAGCCCCCGATCGGAGAGTGAACCGCCAGAAGCTCGAATTATCGAGTTCGTCTGCGGATCGTAGTTCGAGAGCCGGTTCTGATCCTCATAGATCGGCGTTGAGAATTCGTAACGCATCCCCAGATTGAGCGTTAGCCTGGGACTGACTTTGAAGTTGTCCTGGAGATAAGCATAGTGCAGTCGCTGGCGCAGATTGACGACCAGCAGGTTGGCCAGCTCGTACTGCCAGCGGGCGCCAAGCATAAAGTCCGCAAGATTGTACACGTTGTTTGCGGCTGCCGTTTATGGCCTCGCTGAACTGACCGCTGTAGGTGTCCAGTCCCATGAGCGGATCGGTATCCTGACGTCGGTATTGACGCGCAGCCATTCGTAATCCGCGTCTTCAGGCTGTGCCGTCCCCAACTCCACCAATAGTTGATCCGCGGATCAACGTCGTGACGGATTCTGAAACTGCGGATTCGTCGATTGCCGCCCCAGCTGCGAAAAGCCTCTGATTGTCTGCGTGGTGAGACCGCCGGTGATCGTCGGGTCGGTCGGCAAGCCCGTAATGCCATACAGCTGCAGCATGCTCGGGGCCGCCTGTCAGCGGCGGCCTCTTGCCGGCCGTCGGTTTTCATGATCTCCAAGGCGGAAATCGAGCACCGATGAGTGCCCGAAAACATAGGTCACGCCGGCTGCCGAGTTGCTTGTTGAGCACGTTTACCAGGCCGTTTTGATTGCTGCCCGATGGACCGGGAATGTTGGGACCTTCGAAGTTGTTCACCTTGCGCTGGCTGATGCGTACGAACCCACTCGAGCACCTGAGTGAACCTGTGATCGAGACGGATATTGAACTTGTCATTGTAGGCTTTGTTGGGTACGAGGGCCTGAAAGTTGTTCGCGCCGGGAGCGTTTGGATTCGGCAGCTCATTCAGCACCTTGGCCGCAAAACTGGTCATCGGAATCGGTGTTCCGGCTTTGTATATCGCGCCCGTAAAGGGATCGCGAACATCGACACTCAGAATTCCCTGGCGTTGCGCCAGGGTTGGAAGAGATGAAAAGACCAGAGCTTTCGAGAATCTGACGAAAGCCTTCGTAATCCGCAAAGAAGAACGTCCGGTCCTTGATGATTGGTCCGCCGAAAGTCAGACCGAACTGGTTACGAATGAGGGGTGGTTTGACTCCACCTGCCGGTTTGAAGAATCCGACCGCGTTGAGAACCGTGTTGCTATGGAATTCCCAGAGGCTCCCATGAAACTGGTTGGTTCCGCTTCGATAGGAAGCGTTGATCACCGCTCCGCCGCTGCGTCCGAATTCCGCGCTGTAAGCATTGGTCTCTACCTTGAATTCCTGGATCGCATCCGGCGAGACCTGTACCACCTGGCTCGAAAAACTTTGATTGCTCGTTCCATAGGCGTTGTTGTCGACACCGTCGAGCAGGAAATTGTTGACCGTGTTTCTCAAGCCATTGACGTTGAACGCTGCCTCGCGGCCGGCAGTAGTAATTCCGTTCTGTGAGGATTCACGCACCCCCGGTGTTAGCAAAGCCAGGTTGGCATACGATCGCCCGTTGAGCGGGAGGTTGACGATCTGCTCGCGCTGCACGACCTGCCCACGCACACTCGAATCAGTCTCAAGGAGAACTGCCGCAGCGGTGACGATGACGTTTTCAGTGACGGCACCCGGCTGCAAGGTGAGGTCGACACGTTGGCGGGCATTGACCGTGACATTGACGCTCTCGACAAGTGCTGTCGAGAAGCCCTGCATCTCGGCTGTGACGCGATAGTTTCCAATCTTAACGTTGGTGAATTGATAGTTGCCCTCGCCATCCGTTTGAGCGCTGACAACGATTCCGGTGTCAATGTTCCTGAGCGTTACCGTGACGCCGGGCATTACCGCCCCATTCAAGTCCTTGATTGTGCCGAGCACCGTGGCTGTATCGAATTGGGCCCAGGCACGGGAGGCGGTAATAAAGAGCATCGCGATAATGGCAGAGAATCTCTTCATAGCCACAATTCCTCTCCTTATGTCCGCGTTATGTCCGCGACCTTGTAGGGGCAGGGCTTGTCCCTGCCCGCCCGCCGCCGTCTGGCGGCGGTAACCATTTATCGGTTGGGGTTGAAGTCGGACGGCTCCCCTTGAAACTCTTACCCGCGCCGGACGGCGCGGGACGGGCAGGGACAAGCCCTGCCCCTACAAGGTCGCGCAATAAAGCAATGGACTCTAACGGTGAGGCATTAAGAGTGATTTATCTGGCTGTAAGAGCGGAGTTAAATCTGGCTAGTCCAACTCCGAGATGGAGAGTCGGCGCATCATCGTGCGCCTCTTCGATTGGTGCGCATCCATTCGCTCGAGGATGCCGCTGAGGAATCGTACAGTTTCGACGATGTGTGATCCCTTGTTCAGCATTACGCATTCGGCGCGTCCGCTCATCGCTGCATCCGAGACCTCGGCGCGCGAAGACACTCCCTTCGTCGCCATCTCTTCCAGGACCTGTGTCGCCCAAATCACGGGCACGTGGGCCGCCTCGCAAAGCCAGAGGATCTCTTCCTGCACTTCGGCCAGCCGTTCGAAGCCGATCTCGACGCCGAGTCGCCGCGCGCCACCATGACGCCCACCGGCGGCGCAGAGAGGCTGGCTAATAGCAGATGCGCAGATTCTCGAACGCCTTGTTGGTTTCGATTTTGAGGACAACGCCGATGTGCTTGGCGCCCAGCTGTGCCAGATGCTCGTGCAGCGAGAGTACATCATCCGCGGTGCGCACGAAGGAGAAACCGATAATGTCGGCAAATTCAGTCACAGACTTGAGACTTTCCAGATCGTTGCCGGTCAACGCCGGGAGGTTCAAGTCCGTCTGCGGCAGGTTGATGCCCTTCTCGGCGCGCAACCGGCCACCTTCTCAGGTCGGTGTGGTGATCTCAATAGTTATTTTCTCGCCGTCGTTCTCGAGCACCTTACCCCCGATCTTGCCGTCGTCAAACCAGACGTGCTCATCGGGCTTCACCGAATCGAACGCTTCCTTAAGTGCGCAGGGAACACGCGCATGGCCGATCACTTGCCCTGCAGAACCACGCTCTGCATTCCGTCCCGGCTCATCGCTGCGCGTAAGAAGGAGCCGGTCTCCAATGGCCAATTGCAGAGGGGCCATTGTCTCCGGCAGTTGGCTGAAGCTGGCTTCAGCCAACTGCTGGTCGTGGCGCTTGAGCGCAAGGGCCAGTCCCTCCTCGATGTAAGCGGTTTTGGTGATTTCGGCGAGTCTCGAATCCCCGCTGGTTGAAATGATCTCCAGTTCGCGGCGCTTTCCGCGCGTGTCCTGAAAATTCAATGTGTCGCCTGGCTCTGCACGGTATAAGAAGTCGCGTGGAAGCCGAAGTGTTCACCGATATCTCGCCGGGAGCGGCCGCGGCTCTTCGATTGGAGTGAGCCACACCTGGGCCGGTGCGATGGCCACACCTCGCCTGTCGCGTTTGGGCTTGATACGGAGCAGGCGACCGCCCGATTCGCAGCTCGCCGGTCCTAGTTTGGCGGCCGCCCAGGTCAGCCTGAATCTTGCATTCCCGGCCCAATTCGCGCTGGGCACGACGTAGATTATTCGCCATTGCCGCCCACACTTGCGGCCATCGTCGTGCGCGCAGTTGATGCGCATTACGTCCATGCCGGCGGCCAGTAAATCACGCACGAGGTCAAAATCGGTCGCGGCCTCGGTTGGCATCGTCACCATGATCCCGTACCGAACGTTTGCCCGCTGGCAGGCCGAGCAAGGTCTCCGCGTGCCTGTCGAGCAATCTATCACCGGTATCGAAGTCAACGGATGGCTTAACCTCCGGCTGCCAATTCTGTCCAGTGATGCGGTGAAGCGCAAAGAGGACCCGGCTCAGCGTGAAGAGAGTGCAAGCCTCCATGCGACCAAGCGAGCTCAGCCCCAATTCCGCCAGCGCGAGCTGCAGCTGGCGCACATCAACCTGCCTGACCGCGAGGTAGTGGAGCAGGTTCTGTGCGCTGTTAAGGTAGCCTATCTCGACCTTCTGCAAGACTCTCCGCGTATTCCTTCTCGAGAGCCAGCGCGCGCTCGTAAAGTTCTGTTACTTCGGGGATTAGCCTCTGGGCCTGGGCGACTATGAAGTGCTGTCTCGATGTCATACTCCGCGATTCCTGATTCTTCTTTCAGCGTCAGCCGGGGTGGGAGTGAAAGTATCATATATCAGTCTTAAATTTCCGTTAGATGTATATACGAGAACTGGATTGCACTTGGTGACGTGTACAGTATCCGGTTGTGGGAAGAGCCTGTCCCGCGAGCGCACAATAGGCACTTCAGAGATTACCCTCGCGAGGGTTGAACGTAACTAAGGCGTTTCAAGCACTTAGCGTCTCCGGCGGCAATGGTCCACGAATCGCATTTGGATTGCGGCGACCCTGGGACCGCGCGTGTCCCGCCCGCATGACTTCAAAAGGGGCTAACTGCGAGGGCATGCGGGCGGGACGCCCGCGGTCCCAGGGTCGCCGCACTCCAAATATGCAAACACTACTTCAAGAATCTTCGATACGGCATTCGCATGCTGCTCAGGAAGCCAGGCTTCACACTGGCGGCAGTGGTTTCGTTGGGACTCGGCATCGGAGCCAACACAGCAATCTTCAGCGTGGTAAATGCTGTTCTCCTCCGTCAGTTGCCCTTCAAAGATCCGAACCGGCTGGTCATGGTCTGGGAAGACGCCTCATTCGCAGGCTTTCCACGGAACACACCGGCGCCGGCCAACTACTTTGACTGGAGAAGCCAGCAGACGGTATTCGACGACATGGCGGCGCTGAATCAACGCAGCTTCGCCCTCACGGGAGACGGCGAGCCGGAAAAGGTCAGCGCTTATGGCGTGACTGCGAGCTTCTTTCCACTGCTTGGCGTAAATCCCGTGCTGGGCCGTGTCATCCTCCCAGAGGATGACGCGCCGGAAGCCAATCATGTAGTCGTTCTGAGCTATGGCTTATGGCAGCGTCGTTATGGAGGCGAGCCGAATATCCTGGGACGCGAGCTTCTCCTCAACGGAGAGAAGCACACCGTCGTAGGCGTAATGCCAAAGGGATTTCAGTTCCTCGAGAGCTACATTGGTCTTTGGGTGCCAATGGTCTTTGGTCCGGAGGCTTCCACACAAAGGGGCAATCACTATCTCACGGTGGTCGCCCGAATGAAGGAGGGCGTCACACTCGAGAGAGCCAACGGCGAGATTCAGACCATCCAGCGACGGATCGCGCAGGATCATCCGGACGAGGCCGGCCGAATCTCGGCCTACGTCATGCCACTGCGAGAGCAACTCGCGGGTGAAACAAAGAGACCGCTTTTCGTGCTCCTCGTGGCAGTTGCTTTCGTGCTTCTCATTGCCTGCGCCAACATTGCAAACCTGCTCCTTTCCCAGGCTGCCTCGAGACGGCGTGAGATAGCAGTCCGAGCAGCGCTGGGAGCCAGTCGCCGGCGGATCGTCAGGCAATTGATTACCGAGAGCCTCCTGCTTTCGACCTTCGGTGCTGCCCTTGGTTTGCTGTTGGCTGCCTGGACATTCAATTTCCTCCGGCAATTGATTCCCAACAATCTTGCGCTGATAACCGATCTGCATCTCGACCTTCCAGTCCTTGGCTATACGCTGCTGATCTCTTCTCTGACGGGCCTGGTCTTCAGCCTGGCGCCAACATTGCAGGCTTCGAAGATCGATCTCAATGGCACGCTGAAGCAGGGAGGCCGCGGTGGTCTGAGCGGGCAAGGGAGCAGGCTTCGGAGCTCAATGGTCATTGCCGAGGTTGCGCTTGCCTTGGTTCTCCTGGTCGGGGCCGGCCTGCTTATCCAGACATTCCTTAAGCTGCGTGATCAATACTCGGGATTGCAGCCGCAGAAGGTCCTGACGATGCGAACGACGCTTTCGGGAAGCCGGTATAAAGAGTCCCTCAAACGCATGGCCTTCTACGACCAGGTATTGGCTCGAGTCGAGGCTCTTCCGGGCATCACCTCTGCCGGCTACACAACCTCGATTCCGCTGGAATGGAAGGGCGGAACGAGCGGGTTTGTGATTGAAGGCCGGAGTATCGAGCAGGTTCGAGCGGACGGTCTGTCGTATGACGCCAACCATCGCGAGGTGAGCCCCGACTACTTGCGGACTATCGGAATTCCTTTGCGCAGCGGCCGTTACCCGGACTCGCGCGACACGATGGACACGCCTCACGTCGCGGTGATCAACGAGACGATGGCTCGGGAATACTGGTCGGGTGAAGATCCCTGGGCAAGCGATTCAAGCTCGGCGATCCCTGGGAGAATGTCCCCTGGATCACAGTAGTTGGGATCGTCGGCGATGTCCGGCAGATGGGAGTAGACCAGCCGGTGAAGGCGGAGATGTATCTGCCGCATCGCCAGCCGGCCAACAACTTCTACGCGCCTCGCGATCTGGTAGTCAGAACCTCCCTCGAACCGATGAGTCTTGCCGGTGCTATTCGGCATGAGATCCAGCAGGTAGATCCGGAGCAGCCAGTGGGCAATATCCGCCTGCTCGATGACGTGCTCGAAGAGGAAACGCTGGCGCGCCGCCTCGGCATGACACTCCTGACAATCTTCGCAGGGCTCGCGCTCATGCTGGCATTGCTCGGAGTCTATGGTGTGCTTGCCTATTTTGTGGCGCAGCATACTCCTGAGATCGGGGTTCGAATAGCTCTCGGAGCTCAACAACGTGACATTCTTGGGTTGATTCTTCGAAGAGGCATGTCGCTTGTGGGAGCGGGAGTGGCGATTGGTGTTGGAGTGTCGCTCGTGCTTACGCGGCTGATGGCGGGACTGCTGTACGGCGTTGGCGCGGCGGACCCGAAGACGTTTGCGTCTCTGGCTCTGGTCGTCATTGCGGCGGCTCTCATGGCTTGTTATCTGCCGGCACGCCGCGCCTCCAGAGTGGACCCGGTAGTCGCCCTCCGCGAGGAGTAATTTGGAGTGCGGCGACCTGTCGCCGCTTTTAGTTGAGTACTGAAGCGCTCCATAAAAAAGGTGCTTCCCTGGTCAGTGTTGCAGTACGTAACTAAAAGCGGCGACAGGTCGCCGCACTCCAAAGGAGAACCCATGACAGGCGTCGGGCAGGACATCATCTACGGTTTAAGAGCGCTGCGTCGCAGCCCCGGTTTCGCGGCCGTCGCAGTCTTTGCTCTCGCACTCGGTATCGGCGCCAACACCGCCATCTTCAGCGTAGTCAACCAGGTGTTGCTCCGGCCATTGCCATTTCCTCACTCCGAATCACTGATCACCCCCTTTGCTCGAGAAAGCCGTTCAGGGTTCTACCAGAGCATTCTCAACCCGGCCGCGTTTTCTGAGTGGCAAGCGCACCAGTCGTCATTCGAGGATATAGCTGTCTATGTTCCTGGGAGCTTCAACCTTTCAGGTGGCGATCGCCCGGTGGTTGTCTCCTCACTTTCGGTCAGCGCGAGCTTTCTTCCAGTGCTGGGTGTACCTCCGTCGAGGGGCCGAGGATTTGCCGTGCAGGAGAATCAGCCTGGCCAGGGCAAGGTTGTGGTCATCAGCGATGCCCTCTGGCGGCGTCAATTCAATTCTGATCCTGAGATCGTCGGTCGAGCGATCAGACTCGACACGGAGAACTACACTGTCATTGGAGTGATGCCTGCGAACTTCCGATTCCTTCAAGCGGCCGATGTAATCACTCCCGCCGAGATTGACCCAACCTATCGCCGGAACTCGTTCTTCCGCTGTATTGCGCGATTGAAGCCTGGCGTAACCCTCGCGCAGGCCCAGGCTGAGACTGAAACGCTCACCAGGAGCCTCGATGCCGGACATCCGGGTCGGAGTCTCGAGATTGGAGCCCGGCTTGTGCCGTTGCATGAGCTGACTGCGGTCAATAGCAGGCGCATTCTGTGGATTCTGTTCGGGGCGGTAGGGTTTGTGCTTCTGATCGCTTGCGCCAATCTTGCAAATCTTCTTTTGGCGAGATCGACATCGCGCCAGAAAGAGATTGCCGTCAGATCCGCAATAGGCGCGAGCCGGTGGCGGATCATCAGGCAATTGCTTACCGAGAGCGCCACACTCGCTATCCTTGGCGGCTGTGGCGGCCTACTGCTTGCCTGGTGGGGGGTAGACACCATTCTGGCCTTTGCGCCCGAGACCCTGTCTCGCGTCAATGCTATCGCGGTGGATGGACGCGCCTTCATGTTCACGGCCGTCGTCTCGTTCGTCACCGGTATTCTCTTCGGCCTGGTTCCGGCATTGCGAGCCTCAAAGCAGGAGCTCACCGAGTCACTAAAAGAAGGCACCGGAACTGCGAGCTCGAGACGATTCGGATTTCGTGAGGGGCTGGTGACGAGCGAAGTTGCCTTGACACTAATTCTTCTTGTAGGCGCCGGGCTGCTGATCAACAGTCTCTTGAGGCTGATCAGTGTCAAGCCGGGCTTTGTTTCCGAGCATATCCTGACTCTCGACGTAAATCCGCCTACGGTTGGCCGGACGGTGGAACAGCTGGAGACTTTCTATACGCAAGTACTCGAGCGCCTCTCAAACCTCCCGGGTGTTCAATCCGCCGCCGCCGTCAATCAATTGCCACTCGGAGAACGAATGCTGTTCGGCGATTTCCGAATTGAGGGTCGCCCGGAGGCGCTTCGTGAGCCCTATGCCACGAAGCCCCTGGTCGGTCCGGGTTACTTCAAGGCGCTATCAATCCCGCTCATCAAGGGGCGCGAGTTCAATGAGCATGACACTTCGAACTCGGCTCGTGTGGCAGTCATCTCCGAGAATCTTGCGCGCACCTACTTTGCCGGTGAGGAGCCGCTCGGAAAGCGAGTCAGCGTCTTCAATGACAGCCAGGGACAGCCGGTTTGGCGGGAGGTTGTCGGTGTCGTTGGAGATGTCCGGCAGGCAGATCTGGGAACCCAGGGGCGGCCTACGCTCTACGCGCCGTATACTCAGGCACCAAGACTCTTCACGCTGGAATCGATGACATTCGCAATCAGGAGCGGTGGCGATCCGGTGAGTCTTGCCGCTGCGGCTCAGCGTGAGATTCAGGCGGTCGATAAGGATTTGCCTATAGCGCGCGTCAAGACCCTGCGGGAAGTGGTCTACGACTCGGTCTCAAATCAGCGATTCAATGCCTTATTGCTGGGAGCCTTTGGGACGCTTGCCCTGGTGCTCGCCGCAATTGGGATCTTCGGTGTCATGTCATACGCAGTTGCGCAGCGCACGCGCGAGATCGGCATTCGCATGGCGCTTGGTGCGCAACCGGCCGATGTCGTCAGTCTGGTCACGTGGGAAGGTATGCTGCCGGCTCTCGTAGGCGTGGCTATCGGACTTGGAGGTGCTTTTGCGCTGACGCGTTTCATCGCCTCCATGCTGTTTGGCATCCAGTCGACCGATCCTTTGACATTTTGCGGGATGGCTGTGTTGTTAATGGCGGTTGCACTGGCATCCTGCTACGTGCCAGCCAGACGAGCGGCGAGGGTCGATCCGATATTGGCTCTGCGAAATGAATGATGGAACGGTTACCGGCGCCAGACGGCGCCGGGCGGGCAGGGACAAGCCCTGCCCCTACAACGTTGACTCGTAGGGGCGGCTCGCGAGCCGCCCCCCGCTGCCCGCCCCGCGCCACGTTTACCAGCGATGGCCGATGACCATCTCGGTGGTCTTTTCTTCGCTTCCGCGGTAGAACCTGATTTTCACCTTGTCTCTCGGCTTGACCGCGCGAATCCTGCGGTTGAGCTCACTCGTAGTCCGGACTGGACGGCCATCAAAGTCCGTGATCACATCCCCAGATTGCAGCCCGGCCAGATCGACAGGAGAGTTGTCGGCTATCTCCCGGATTTCGAGTCCCCATCTCTGAGTTCCTGGAACGCAACAGCGGCGGACTGCCTCGTGGACACCCAGGTAGCCCTGGTCTCGCGCCTCTATCTTCGGCATGAAGGGCGCGAACGATCGATCGGCAACGTGGATCCGCGCCTCTACGGTCTTCCCGTCCCGGTAGAGTTTGATCCCGACCTCATCACCAGGCTTCAAACTATCGAGAACGTGTCCGAGGGTCTCGTTGTCGCTGACAGGCTGGCCATTCAAGTCCGTTACCAGATCTCCTGCTTGCACGCCCGCCTGGGCAGCCGGGCTGTTGTCGCTCATAAGGCTGTTGACAAAGACGCCCTTAACGCCCTGAAACTCCGACTCCGGAAACTCTCCCACTTTCAAGCCCAAAGCATTCTGCACTGACTCGTCGAACAAATGCCTCGATAACTCGGCCTCCTGGACCTGCTCCTCTTCAGCGTGCTGATGATGTGAATTGACAGCAACGATCCCGATGACGGCGGCCAGCACCAACCCGAGGAACAGAATCGTCGTCAGCCAGGCAACCCTCGAATTGAGGATCAAGCGGCTCAGCCCCCGAGTAGGCGGCGCCGGCACGCTGTAAGCGGCTGATGGCGGCACATAGAATGGATGCGTGGCTTCGAATTGGGCGCTCGCCGCCGGTGCCGGTTCACGTGTGGCCTGTTCAAAGCGGCTTGTTTCAACCAGTTCTCCGGTGTTGGGGACGACCGCCGCGCCACAATTGCGACAAAACTTGTCTGGTCCAATAATCTCGGTACTGCAGGCTGGACAAAGGCTCATCATTGCCCTCCTCAGGGCCTCCTCGCTTCCACAGAATACGAAGGAGATTCAATATTTGTTCATAAGGAGTGCTATCATCGCGCCAGCATTACCGCAAGTTGTATGGCGAGGAGAAGAGAAATGGCAGAGAAGTCAATCGGCAGAAACGAAAATTTCGACAAAGCGGCAGTCGTGGCTACACTCAACGAAATACTCGAGGCTGAGCTTGCCGGGGTCGTCCGTTACGCACATTACTCGCTCATGGTTTTTGGTCACAATCGTATTCCCATCGTTTCCTGGCTGCGGGCTCAGGCGACCGAGGGCCTGGATCATGCGCATCAGGCCGGCGAGCTGATCACGCATCTCGGCGAGCACCCATCATTGAAGATCGGAGCACTCCTCGAGACGCAGAAGCATCAGGTCAACGACATTCTCCTGGAAGCCCTGGTGGCCGAAGAGCACGGTCTCGACCTCTACTACAAGTTGCTCGGCCTCGTGAAAGACAAGGCCGTCTTCATCGAAGAATACGCTCGCAAAATGATCTCCCTCGAAGAGCTTCACGTAGGCGAGGTCAACAAAATGCTCCGTAAGCCGGGTGAGGTGAAGGAGTTCTCTCCTCAATAGGCTCCATGTCAAGCTCAAGGACCATCCGCGAGCTCATCGAAATGTACGATGCTCGCGCCTCACTCGATCACGCTTCGACCATCCCTGCGCCGTGGTACCTCGATGAGGCCCTCGCCGACCTCGAGCGACGGACCGTTTTCAGTAGAAGCTGGCAGGTTGCCGGGCGCGTCGAGCAGGTCGCCGAGCCCGGACAATACCTGACAACCGAGATAGCGGGCGAGCCGATCGTAGTCATTCGCGGAGAAGATGGCCGCCTTCGCTCCTTCTTCAACGTCTGCAGGCATCACGCGGCGGCCGTTATGACAGAGAGTGAGGGGTTCACTCTCTCGATGCGGTGCCCATACCATGGCTGGACCTACGGACTCGATGGGAGATTAAGGGGTGTCCCGGAGTTCGCCGGAGTCTGCGACTTCGACCAGGCGAAGACCGGATTGATTGAGGTTGAGTGCGATGTCTTCGCAGAAGTGGGTTTTCGTCAGGCTGGAGAGTGGAGGCGCAGCTCAACCAGGAATCGATCATTTCAAGTTCCCCGGTTTGGAGAGTTTGAGATTCTTTGCTCGCCGGCGTTATCGCGTCGAAAGCAACTGGAAGGTCTACGTCGATAACTATCTTGACGGCGGCTATCACGTCCCCCACATCCACAAAGGCCTCGTTAGTGTCCTCGATTACAGTCAGTACAAGATCACCAACGGCCCTCACTTCAGCCTGCAATCGAGTCCTGTTATCGAAGGACAAGTGGCGCGCGGAGGAAAAGAGGCTCTCTACTACTGGGTCTACCCCAACTTCATGATCAACTGGTATGAGGGCGTCATGGACACGAACATCGTCATTCCGTGCGGGAACGAATCGTGCGAGGTAGTCTTCGATTACTATTTTTCGGATCCGGCGGATGAAGCGCAGAACCTGATGAGCATTGCCGTGAGCGAGGAGATACAAGCGGAGGATGCCGAGTCTGCAAGTCAGTGCAGCGCGGGTTGAAATCGCGAGCATACTTTGCTGGAAGGCTGTCGGTGAAGAGAGAATCCGGCGAGCACCTTTTTCACCGCCTGCTTTACGATGATTTGAAGGAGATTAGCCACAAAAAGCACAAAAGCACAAAGGTCAGAGCCGCCTCCTTTTGTGCTTTTTCGTGGCTAGGTCTTAGAAGAGCGACTTAGAAGAGCGACTTGACCCGCCAACAACTTGAGTATAGAGTCCATTGCTTGCACGCAACGAAAACGCGTGTGTATTGATCTTTTTAACCATAATATTTTGATCGCTAATCAACCCCGTATCCGAAAGGAATCGGGTTGACCGTCACAGGTGCCCATAGAGGGTGACAAGGGAAGCGGGTGTCAAAGCCCGCACGGTTCCCGCCACTGTGTACCGGCAATTGCGTAGCTTCCATTAATGATGGTCACTGATCTCATTTGCGAGATTGGGAAGGCCGCGAAGCTGACGCGTTCGAGCCGGAAGTCAGGAAACCTTGCCTGCTGTTAGATGGAAGCGACCACTTACGCTCCGGGAAAGGGCGAGTGGCGTCGAGCGCTGAAATCAGTGTAATGGCTCCATCAAGTTTTAGCAGTCGTAGCCACCTTATCTGAGCAAGCGAACAGTGAATTTTTGGACGCCCTCGATCTTCTGCATGGAGATCGAGGGCGTTTTCATTTTCGCTGTAGATTCTCAACGCTTCTACTTCACTTCCCTCAACAGTACTGTTTGATAACCACGATGCGCCAGAGGTGAGCGGGAAGAGCGGTGCAATGCCGCCACTGCCCTCGCAACTGTGAACGGCAACGAAATCCGCGACGAAAAGCCACTGTCCCTGTGGATGGGAAGGCGCGGAGAGTAGGTCAGCATTTCGGCCGTAGTCAGGAGACCGGCCTCGAAAGCGCGTCTTTGCCACTCTTCCGAAGGGGAGGAGAAGGAGACATGAACCATGAAGAGAATTAACTGCAGAGATTTTGATTGTGATCGCACTCGCCACTCGCCTTCGCGTTTCGCTGGGCTCAGCGCCGGCGGCGGCGCAGACGGGAGCGCTACATCCATCACTGGTCATGTCAAAGGATCCTCAGGGAGCTAATCTGCCAGGCGCGACCGTCACGCTTTATTCCGCGTGACCGCACTCTCGGCCTCACCACGACCACAGATTCAACCGGCACTTATCAGCTTCGAGAAGCTGGCGCCCGGAGAGTATCTGGTGGAAGCAGAAGCGCAGGGCTTCGCGTCCGCAGGACGCGCAACAAGTATCAGTCGAGCGAGGTCAAGGCAACGACGCTCGACATTTCCCTGGAGCTATCAGGCGTGCGCAGCACGGTTGTCGTCACTGCTTCCGACACTCCGCAGTCAGTCGATGAAGTTTCAAAAGCGATTTCGGTTGTGGACCGGCAGGACATCGACGATCGCGATGAGTCGCAGATCGCGGAATCACTGCGCACCGTGCCTGGCTTGCGCGTGCAGCAGCTTGGTGGTCCGGTTCGTTCACCTCGATCAAGACACGCGGTCTGCGCAATGAAGACACCGCAGTGTTGATCGATGGTCTGCGTTTTCGTGATGCCGCAGCCACGCAGGGTGACGCCTCGGGCTTTCTGGAAGACTTGATCGTCACGGATGTTAGCCGAATTGAAGTTCTGCGCGGCTCGGGCTCGTCGCTCTATGGCTCGAACGCCATTGGCGGCGTGATCAATCTTGTTACTGATGAGGGGGGTGGGCGGGTCCACGGCAATCTGCTGGGCGAAGGCGGCGGGCTGGGAATGTTTCGCGGTCGAGGCCAGGTGGCCGGAGGCGCCCGCAACAACAGCATTGTTTACAGCGCCGGCTTTTCACACCTAAATGTCTCGCGCGGCATTGACGGTCAGGATGAAGCGCGCAACACCAGCGGACAGGGTCGGGTGCTGTTTCGCCTGCGCCCACCACGACGCTCTCGGGTCGCATCTACGCGGCCAACTCCCGCCTGCAACTGAACAACAGTCCCGATGCGATCGGCACTGTGCCTGCGACCGGCATCATCGAAGCGATCCCACTCTCGCCTGACGTGAACAGCGCCGCTATGAAGCGGGCGTTCCGATCTCGCATTGAATGTTGGCACGGCCACTTTCATTCCCGCCGCGAATGATCCTGACAACTTGCGCAAGTCAAACTTCTTTTCCGGCGCGATCTGCCTTTTCCCAACGGCCCACGGAGACTTTTGGCTATACGCTCAGCTATCAGGGTCTGGCGACGAATCGCAGCAGCATCAACGGCCCGCTGGGAGTTGGCTTTCAACCGTTTGGAGGCACCGAGCGATCGGATTTCGATGGCCGCGTTCATACGTTCAACGCGCGTTTTGATGTGCGGGCCGGACGCGCCAACCTGATCACCGGTGGTTACGAATTCGAAAGCGAGAATTTCAAGAATCCGTCGATTCAACCGAATCCGGCGGACAACTCCAACGTTGATGTTACGCAGACAGAGCCACGCGCTCTTTGTCCAGGATCAATTGCGGTTCCTGGATGACCGGCTGCAAATCTCGGGAGCCTTTCGCACTCAGTTCTTCCGGCTGGAACAACCGCGTTTTACACCCGCAGCCTCTTCGCCGTACAGCGGGCTTACTTTTCAATCACCGCCAACGGCCTATACCGGTGACGGATCGGTCGCCTATATGTTTCGTTCGTCAGGCACGAAGTTGCGGGGCCATGTCGGCAATGGCTATCGGGCGCCGTCGCTTTATGAACGCTTTGGCACCTTCTTCGACAGCTTCTTCGGCTATTCGGTCTATGGCGATCCGCGGCTGGAAGCCGGATCGTTCGATCGCCTTCGATGCCGGCATTGATCAGACACTTTACAGGAACCGTTTGCGAGTCTCGGCAACCTACTTCTACACCGAGCTGCAGCAGGTGATCATTTTCGACTTTTCCGGATTGATCGATCCGGCAACAGATCCGTTCGGTCGCTTTGGTGGATATCGTCAACACGAATGGAGGTATCGCTCGCGGGGCGGAGTTGAGCCTGACGGCCACACCGACGCGCACGCTGAATCTCTTCAGCTGCCTATACGTACACGAAGGCGCAGCAACGGACGCCACAAGTGCAGGGCACTCGTCGTGCCCTGGTCATTCCCGATCATCAGTTTTCGGTGGTTGCGACCCAACGATTCGGTCGCCGGTTCCTGGTCAATTTTGATCTCTCCGCGTCGAGTGACTATCTCGCGCCGATCTTCGACCCGGTGACTTTCGCCAGCCGTGGCTATCGCTTTGGCGGGATAGCCAAGGCTGATCTGGGCGCAAGCTACACGCTGCCTCTCGGAAGCGAATCGCGTTCGCTGCGGTTCTTTGGTTATGTGGACAATCTTTTCGACCAGGAATATTTTGAGAGCGGTTTCGCAACACCGGGACGAATTGGTCGTGCCGGCGTGATGTTTGTGTTTTGAGCGATGGGAGATGCAGGTCCCGACATTGTAGAGCCGCTGGTGGAAGGCGAGGACTATTACCTGGATGGCGGGCTGATGGTACTGACGGCCCGCTATCACCTGCGCCGAGGTTATTGTTGTGACAATGGCTGCCGTCATTGTCCATACAATGAACCTTCACCCCCAGATAGTAACGGTGAAAGTGATGAGGAAAGCAGCTAAGCCTGCGCTTATTGTGGCGCTAATCGTGTCATGAGAAAGAAGCGAAAGGCTGTCGCGGGAACACCATTACCACCGCGATTGCCTCAGGTATTCGGTTTACGGCAGACGGTAGCCTCCGATTTTAGCCTCATGCAAGACTGAAATGAGTGAGTTGTTAACAGCCCGTGATCTCTCGTTCGCCTACGATCGCCGCCGCGTACTGAACGGAGTGTCGCTGACCATCAACGCTGGGGAGTCTGTGGGGTTGATTGGGCCAAATGGAAGCGGCAAGACCACCCTGCTGCGCTTATTACTTGGCTTCCTGACAGGCGCGGGCGACGTTGCGTTGTGCGGCGCACCATTAAGATCGTTGGGCCGTGCAGAGATTGCGAGGCGGGCGACGATCGTCCAGCAGGACACGCGTATCGATTTCGCTTTTACCGCACGTGAAATCGTGGCCATGGGCCGGACGCCGTATCTTGGGCGCTTTACTCCCGAGAGTAGCCGGGACAAAGAAGCGATCGCTCGCGCCATGGAACAAACGGAGACCGACATTTTCGCCGAGCGTTCAGTTATGGAGCTGTCCGGGGGTGAAAGACAGCGAGTTCATCTTGCCCGGGCGCTGGCCCAGGAGACAAAAGTTATTCTGCTCGACGAGCCGACTGCCAATCTTGACCTCACGCATCAGTTCGAGGCGTTGCAACTCGTCCGAGACTTCACCCGAGCGGGAGGGGGTGCCATTGCCGCGATTCACGATCTGTCGCTGGCTGCGCGTTTTTGTGATCGGCTGCTACTTCTCTCGAATGGTCAGATCGTCGCGGCCGGAAATGCTGAAGATGTGATTACCGAGGAGAATCTCTTGCGTCACTTCGCCCTGCGAGCGCGGGTGCGACGCGATGAAGAGACAAAGAGTCTTTTTGTTCATCCGCTCGGGACCGAAGGCGCGAGGGCCAGATCCAATAGTCTTAGAAGCTAACACTATGCCACCAGCAGAATCAGGACAAACAAAGCGATTGAAGGGGTCGCGCACCTACCTGATCGCGGTCGTTGCCGCGCTCCTGCTGGTTGTCGGCGGAATCGAGTTAGTCCGCCGTTTCAGGGGGCCACATGATACACCGAGTGCGTTACCCCCTGCCGGCGAGCGTGCGGCGAATCCTTTCCCGCGTGAGCTGAAAGATGCGACCGGCGATTCTTTATCAATCCAAGCCAGGCCGCAACGAATCGTTTCGCAGACTCTCGGTACGGATGAGATATTGCTGACCATATGTCCATCCGAGCGAATTGTAGCCCTCAGCAGTCTGGCCGAGGACCCCGATGTCAGCAATGTCGTCGAACAAGCAAAGCAGGTACCGGGTCGAACCACAAAGGGCGCGGAACAGATTCTTCAACTCAATCCCGATTTGATCTTTGTTGCCAGCTTCAGTCGCGCAGAGACCGTCGATCTATTGAAAGCGTCCAGGGCGCCTGTGTTCCGCTTTGCGAATTTTGATTCGATTGATGACATCAAATCCAACATTCGGACTGTTGGTTATGCGACCGGCTGCGACGCCGAGGCCGAGAGAGTAGTGCAGCAGATGGATCAGGAGTTGGCCGCAATCAAAGCACGCATTCCGCCGAACCAGGCACCGGCTCGCGTCATGTCCTACGGGCGAGAAGGATATACGGCTGGGTCCAACACCCTCTTTGACGATGTGCTGCGACGGGCAGGAGCGGTAAACGTTAGCGCCGACCATGGGATTACTGGTTTTGCAAAAATCAGCGTGGAGAAAATCGCCGAATGGCAGCCGGACTTTGTGGTCAACGGAGCCGGTAATCGGCAGATGGAGGATGTGCGCAAACAGTTACTGGCCGATCCGGTCATTGCCGCCAGCAAGGCAGGGCGCGCCGGCCACGTGATCATTATTGACGATCGTTATTTTCTGGCGGTTTCGCAGTATGTCACCCGTTTCGTTGAAGAGCTGGCAAATGGACTCTATGGAAAGCAGAAGTGAGGGAATCGAACTGCCGGCAGCAAAGCGCAAGCGAATCGTCGCCGGGCGCGTAGGCGCGTATTTCGCCGTCGTGAGTCTTCTGTTGATCGTGGCTGTTATTGCCGGCGTGGCAATCGGAAGTTCGCCGATTTCACCCAATACCGTTGCGCGGGTCCTGGTCTCCCACATTGTGCCGCATGGCTGGATCGATCTGAGTCAGATAAAGGAGTCCGAGCAAGTTGTGATCTGGATGATTCGCACACCGCGCGTCCTGGCGGCAGCGCTTGTCGGCGCGAGTCTTGGAGTTGCCGGCGCCCAGATGCAGGGGTTATTCCGCAACGCGCTGGCTTCGCCGGATGTGATTGGCAGTAGTTCCGGGGGCGCCCTCGGCGCGGTGATTGCCATTTCTTCCGGTCTGGCAGTGCGCTCGATCATCTACCTTCCACTCATGTCGTTTGTCGGCGCCCTGCTGGCGCTGTTCCTGGTCTATGCCATTGCCACCCGACGCGGACGCACGCCGGTCGCCACCCTGTTACTGGCTGGTGTCGCACTCAATGCACTGGTGGGCGCAGCAACATCCTTCCTGATCAGCTTGAAATGGGTTCGCTGGGAAGTGGCCCAGGAAATTCTGTTCTGGTTGATGGGCGGTCTCGACAGTCGCACCTGGCAACATGTTTGGCTCGCTCTTCCGTTAGTTGTCCTGGGAGTAGCCATCGCATTCCTCTACTCGAGAGACCTCGACATCCTGGTTCTTGGCGAGGAGGCCGCTCTCGCTGTCGGCACGGACGTCGAGAAGGTCAAGCGAGTAATCATTACCAGCGCAGCGCTCTTAACGGGAGCGGCTGTGGCCGTCAGCGGCATCATTGGATTTGTAGGACTTGTCGTGCCGCACATCGTGCGCCTGATTATTGGACCAAAGCATCGGTACTTGTTGCCGGCCAGCGCCCTGACCGGCGGGGCATTTGTAATTCTGACGGATATCCTGGCGCGCACTTTGATGCGACCGGAAGAGATCAGACTGGGGATTATCACCGCCGTCTTCGGCGCTCCGTTCTTTCTTTACTTACTGCTCCGCCATCATCGCTCGATTGGACTCGGGTGAAGGAACGACCCGCACTGGGACTGATCTTCCGCGCCCTCGGGCACGGCATGCGAGTGGCTTGCTGATTTGGTAATAGACATGAAGCTGGTGAAGCATCTGTACAAGAGTGGGATCAAGGCACAGAAGGGAATCGAGTTCTAATGGCCGATTCAGAGCAAAAGAAAGAAAGAACATTGCCCGTTGGGATCCCGAATCGCTTCGTAGATGTGACTCGCAGTAATGGCGAAGTCAAAGAGATCCGCGTTGTCGAAGGCCAACTGCTCGTCTGCCTGGGATGTTGTTGCGGAAATACGGAGCGCGACTTTCCGGAACTGCCGCTCGCAGAGATTAAACAGCAATGGAAGGACCGTGGCATACGCCTGCGGGTTCACTTAACTATAACTGGATGCCTTGGTCCCTGCCCGTTGGCGAATGTCGTGTTGATTCTCTTCGCTGGTGAATCGGTCTGGCTTCATTCGATCAACACTTCCGAACATGTCACCGCAGTCTACGATTATCTGGAAGCAATGCTTGACGCAGAAGCGTACTTGCCGCCGCCGGGCATACTTGCCGACTGTCATTTTAATCGTTTCACCTTCGACACCCTCGCTGGTGATAAATGGTCGAACGACCATGATCGGAAAATGACGAAAGTTTGATTATCGTGACGGAAAAACTATGGTTGCTGGCGTCGTCGCGCCGCAGGGTTGGCCGTGCGCATAAATCACTGGCAGACGATTGTGGCAAGGCGCTTTCGGATTTACGCGGCTTCGATCCGCACGCCGAATAAAATCCGGTACGAGGCGCTTGCAGAACATTACCGGAGCAACATGAAGATGGACCTTGTTTACCGTGCTCTCGATGAACGGAGATGATCTCGCCGGCATCGTTCACGCTGGCTTATGCGTTGGACTGGTTGCTCGGCGACCCCGGTTGGCTACCGCATCCAGTGCGTTGGATGGGACGGATGATAAGCGACGGCGAACGAGTGCTGCGGACACACGCAGAGACTCCTCGTAGTGAGTTCGTTGCCGGCCTCCTGCTGACTGTGTTTGTGGTTGCGACTTTTGGCTTGGGCAGTTGGTGTTTGCTTTTTTGGTTGCGTGGATGGAGTCCGGTAGTTGCTATAGCCGTCTCGATCTATCTTGCGGCTTCGACGCTCGCTACGCGTTCATTGCTGGATGAAGCGCGCGCGGTGAAGCGATTTCTAATGCGGGGTGACCTGGAGGCAGCCCGCTTGCAGGTGGCACGGATTGTGGGCCGCGACACGCAGGACCTGGACGAGTCGGAAGTGACGCGAGCAGCGATTGAGACTCTGGCTGAGAGCGCCTCAGACGGGATCGTGGCGCCAATGCTTTACCTGGCGATTGGTGGAGTTCCCGCCGCGTTGGCATTCAAGGCTATCAATACTCTGGACTCTATGATCGGACATCGAGGAGAACGATACGAATACTTCGGGAAGTGCGCGGCGCGTCTCGATGATGTGGCTAACTTCCTGCCGGCGCGTTTGACCGCGCTCTTGATCGTACTGAGTGCCTGGACAATGCGGCTCGATTGGCAGAATGCGTGGCGAATATTTTGGCGAGACGGCGCTAAACACAAAAGCCCCAATGCCGGACGGCCTGAAGCGGCAATGGCAGGTGCGTTGGGTGTCAGACTCGGCGGCACAAACTCCTATGACGGTGAGTCGCATCACGGTGAATATCTGGGTGACCCGCGGCACCTACTGGATTCCGAGGCCCTGGGTAATGCGTTGCGCCTGACTAGTTACGTTTCGCTATTAATGTTTGCGCTTTGTTGTACCGGGCTGCTGCTGATCACTCGACGCGTGTGGTTCTAAAAGAGACCATGCCGGAAGCAGTATCAACCAACAGTTTACATGGCGGTTTGCATGGCGGCCGAGTCTACGAGGCCGCGAGAAGGTGGAATGTCGCGCCAGAGGCGGTTATCGATTTCAGCTCGAACATTAATCCGTTGGGGCCGCCGCCACGTGTTCTTGCTGAAATCCAGAACAGCTCTGCGCCAAGCTCCCTGCGAGCCTATCCCGATACTCATTCGTTTGCGATGGCGCTGGCTGAAAGGCACCGGCTAATGCCGGATGAAATCATCGTGGGCAGCGGAGTCGCGTCACTTATTTTTGCTGTGATGCGCGCTATCTCTCCAAAGAGGGTGATCATACTGGAGCCAGCTTTCGCGGAGTATGCGCGAGCTTGTGCGGCGGCAAATGCGACGATCACCACCTCGTTGCTAAGAGAGCGTCATTGCTTTGCGCCGGACTTTGTTGAGTTGACTCGCTTATTGGATGACCGGCAGGTTGATCTGGTGATCCTCAATTCGCCGCACAATCCTTCGGGAAGGCTCTACGATCGGAAGGATCTGCTTTCGCTTGTAGAGACGGCGGAACGAAACAACGCTACGGTGGTGCTCGATGAGGCGTTCATCGATTATGTGCCGGAGAGCAGTCTGCTCCCGCTCGCAGCGACGAAGGCCCACCTGATTGTCCTGCGCTCGCTGACCAAGTTTTATGCGATGCCAGGATTGCGAGTCGGATACGCCGTTTGCGGGAAGTTCTGGCAAAGACGGTCGCAAAGCAAATGGACCCCTGGTCAGTTTCGACAATAGCCCTTGAAGCCGCACGCGCCACTCTGGCTCATGATGATTTCGATGAACAAACACGTGAGACAAACTCGGCCGCGCGAAAAGAGTTCGTGACAGCATTGCAGGAAGCGGGACTGCACGTTTTCCCATCGTCAGCCAACTTTCTGTTGGCCCGGCTGCCCCATGGCCCTGCTGCTGGCTTGGCACACTGGCTGGAATCGGAGCGAACACTCATCAGGCGATGCAACACGTTTGCTGGATTGACTGACAGACATCTTCGGCTCGCGGTGCGATCAAGCCACGAGAACCGAAGACTCGCGGCCCTGATTGGCAGCTGGCTTTTGGAAGCCAGCAACATTGGCGGGTTAGACTAGTTGGATCAATTGGGAACAATGAAAAGTCCCCGCGTGCTGACCCGAATACTACCGACGCTCCAGCGGGCACAGTCCTGCCCGAAGTGCGGGCAGTCGTTTGCCTGAGAAATTGGTCTCAAGGGATGTTGGTGTAGACAGGTGAAGCTGAGCGAATCCACCTTGAAAACGCTGCTGGCAAAATACAAAAGTTGTTTGTGGCGCCCCTGTCTTGAATCAGCCGAAGCGGAATATCAATCGAGCAGCCACGATCTATGAGCAACGACTTGGCTTCATACCCACGACGGATAATCTGCCTCACGGAAGAGACGACGGAAACGTTATATCTGCTCGGAGAGCAGGACCGGATCGTCGGTGTGTCGGGCTACACCGTGCGTCCACCGGAAGCGCGAGAGAAACCAAGGGTCTCGGCTTTTATCAATGCCAATTTCGATAAGATTCTAGCGCTCGAACCCGATCTGGTTTTCGCGTTCTCAGATCTCCAGGCTGACATCGCCGCCGAGTTGATCCGGCGCGGCGTCACGGTGATGACCTTCAATCAACGGAGTATCACGCAAATACTGGAAATGATCCTGACCGTCGGACGTATCGTCGGCGGTGAAGAAAGAGCCCAAGCGTTGGTTGCAAGTTTACAGGCCGAGATGGATGCCATTCGCAGTTCCGCAGCTCGTTTCGCGCATCGACCCCGAGTCCTGTTTGAGGAATGGTATGAGCCGCTCATCTCTGGAATTTGTTGGGTTGAAGAATTAATCGAAGCCGCAGGCGGTGAGTGTGTCTTCCCCGACTTGCGCAAGCAACAAGCTGCCCCGAACAGGGTTGTTAACCCGGCGGATGTGATCGCTCAGGACCCGGAAGTCATCATCGGTTCGTGGTGTGGTCGTGCGGTCAAGAAGGACTGGATTCGCGCGCGTCCCGGCTGGGATCGCATCAGCGCTGTTCGTAACAACCGGCTCTATGAAGTGAAGTCGGCATTTATTCTTCAACCAGGCCCGGCAGCATTGACTGAAGGCCTGCGCCAATTGCATGCGATCCTGGCCCACGCACTTAATCAACAAGTTGAAGCCGCCTTACTGCCCAAAGAAAAATCGGATCTGGCATTAGGTCTTGCGACTCCCGCCCAACCAGCGGCGATCTCTTAGTTAACTAAAGTCATGGCGCAGACCCTACGCAAAGAAGGTCGGCTGATTCTCTTGCTCGGCGGGGCGCGTGGTGGCAAGAGTGCGTACGCCCTGACACTCGCGCAAGACGCCGCGCGCCTTACGAGGGTGGCGTTTGTTTCATCGCCACGGCGCAGGGCCTGGATGAAGACATGACAACTCGGATTGCGCGTCATCGCACGGAAAGGCCGGACCACTGGCGAACAATTGAAGAGCCCTATCAGATTGACAAAGCACTGGAGCAAGCAGGCGAGGCAGGAGTGGTCATTGTTGATTGCTTAACCTTGTTCGTTTCGAACTGGTTGATGCGTTACGAAGCCAGGCAGGATTGCGAAACGACGATCCGACAAATCACTGCGGCCTTTCTGGAACGCGCAAGGTCACAACCGCAAACGATAATTTGTGTGTCGAATGAAGTCGGGCTCGGTATCGTTCCCGCTACGCCTCTCGGCCGGGTGTTCCGTGATTTGCTCGGACGAGTGAACCAGGATTTTGCAGCGGCTGCCGATGAGGTCTATCTCCTCGTTGCCGGGTTGCCTGTCAATTGAAACCAAGCTGAGGGTGCTATTTCGCGGCTCAGATCAAACAATGGATAGTCACTCTTCGCTCATCACACAAGTTTGTCGTGAAATTGTGCCGGTCGATCAGGCGTGGCTGAGTGCAGCCCAGGAACGACAAGTGACACTCACGAAGCCTCCAGGCAGCCTCGGACGTCTCGAAGAGATCGCCAACCGCCTTGCTGCGATACAACGTAGTGTCACACCCATCGTCACAAACAAGCGAATCTATGTAGTCGCCGGAGATCACGGCGTAACCGCCGAGGGAGTCAGCGCCTATCCACGCGAGGTTACGCCGCAGATGGTTGACAACTTCTTGCGCGGCGGCGCGGCCATCAATGTGTTGGGCCGTGCCGGTGGAATCGAGGTGAAAGTAGTCGATGCCGGTGTCGATGCCGATCTCAGCGATCGTGCGGATTTGATTCAGGCAAAGGTAATGCGTGGGACGGCGAATTTCGCTGTTGGTCCGGCGATGACACGCGAACAAGCTGAAGCGTGTCTCGCCAAAGGTATCGAATTGGCCCAGGCTGCTGCCAATGATGGAATCAACCTGCTTGGCATCGGTGAGATGGGAATCGGTAATACAACATCGGCGAGCGCTATCACTTCGGTGCTGCTCAAATGTGATCCTGAATTCGTAACCGGCCGAGGAACGGGTGTAGACGAGGCCGCCCTGGCACACAAGATCGACGTAATTCGTGGCGCGATCGAACTCAACCAGCCGGACGCCGGCGATGCGACGGACGTGCTGGCGAAGCTCGGAGGCGCGGAAATCGGAGTGATGACCGGGATCGTACTCGGCGCAGCGGCCAATAGTTTGCCGATCGTCGCTGATGGTTTTATCAGCACTACGGCCGCGACTCTGGCTCTCGCACTGCAGCCGAATGTACGTGATTACTTATTCAATGGACATCGCTCGGCAGAGCGAGGACATACGGCATTGATTGATTTCATTGGCGAGCAGCCGCTGCTCGATCTCTCGATGAGATTGGGTGAAGGAACCGGAGCGGCCCTGGCGATGCACATCATCGAATGCGCGGCCAAACTGCTTTCGGAGATGGCCACATTCGCGGACGCGGGAGTGAGCAATAAGGACTGAAGCATCCGGGCATGATTCGACGCTTCTTCATTGCGGTGCAATTCCTGACACGATTGCCCGTACCACGATCTCTCAATAGCTCTGAGGCAGACATCGGCAAGGCTGCGGCGTTCTTTCCGCTCGTGGGTCTAATTGTAGGCGGCGCAGCGGCTGCCGTGTTTATTGGTACGCAGAAGGTTCTCCCGCTGCAAGCCGCGGTGTTGTGCGCAGTCGCCTTCGCTGCGTTCCTCACCAATGGATTTCATGAGGATGGATTGGCCGATTCATTTGATGGTTTTGGCGGAGGTTGGACCAAAGATCGGGTGCTGGAAATCATGCGTGATAGTCGCATTGGCACCTACGGCGCCCTGGGCCTGATCTTCCTGATCTTCGGTAAGATCATTTTCCTGTCGTCACTGCCACCGGCCCAAATCTGGCGTTGGTTCATAGTCGGTCACATTGCCGCGCGTTGGACGATTCTGCCGCTGTGTGCGCTTCTTGCCATACGCGCGCGCCGAAGGTCAGGGGAAGCTCGTCGCCAGGCAAGTTGGAGTAGTGGAACTGGCAATGGGGACGCTCACTTTGTTTGGAGTTTTCCTGATACTGCCCTGGCGCGCGGCTATTGCCGTGATGGTGACTTCAGCTCTAGTGACCCTTTTGAGCGGATTCTATTTTCGGGCTCGCCTTCAGGGCATTACGGGAGACTGTCTGGGCGCTGCCAACCAACTCACGGAAATTGGGCTGTACCTGACTGCACTGGTGCTTTTGCGATGTGATCTAATCCAGTGACTGAATCAAACCACAATGAATCGCTCCGACTGTACCTGATCCGACACGGCGAGGTCGAAGGATCATCATCAGGACAACTTCTGGGTTGGACTGACTCTCCTTTGTCTCAACACGGCTTGGAGCAATCGCGCAAGTTGACGGATGCACTCGCGACCACACAGCTCACCGCTATCTACTCCAGTGATTTGCAGCGTGCCAGAGTGATGGCTGATACAATTGCCGAATATCACCACCTCGAGGTTCAATCAGAAGCAAGATGGCGTGAGATCAATATGGGCGAGTGGGACGGCCGCACCATTGCTTCGCTGCACGACGAAGCGCCGAATCTTGTCGGCCAGCTCTTTCACGATCCGGCGTCGTTTGTCTATCCAGGTGGCGAATCATTTGTTGACTTCATCACGCGAATTGAGTTGGCATTGGAAAATCTGCTTGCGACTTACGAGTCAGGGGAAGTCGCTTTGATAACCCACGGTGGTGTCTGCCGCACCATTATTGGTAGTACGCTGGGGATCCCAACCAAAAACTGGCTACGACTGGCCCAGGATTACGGTTGCATAAACGTGATTGATTGGTACGGTCGTGTGTCCTTACTGCGGCTACTTAACGGTGGGCCTGCGCTGACCACTTTGAATCTCTTATGAGCGGAAAACACGCAAGACCGTAGCAAGTCGTGGATTGTGTCGGCGGTCACTCTAATGACCGAGTGTGCCTTTTCTGCTTGCGACCGTCGATTGGCGCCGCTAACGCTCATCACCAAAAGTTCGGATCGAGGGCGACATCAAGCAGACCGCCCTGTCCGCGCGCGTCCACGGCCGGTATCCCCGCGACGGGTGGCGAAAGCGCTCCATCTTTACCAACCACCCGTAACCGGCCAGGGTCTTCCCGCTCGAATGACTGAACAGATTGAAGAACTCCTCATTCACCATCTGCTCACGCTAATCTGAAATCAGATTAGCGACAAAGAGCACAAAAAACACAAAGTCAGAGACGACTCTCTTTGTGCCTTTTGTGCTTTTTCGTGGCTACGTCTTAGAAGAGCAGCTTGGCGCCGAACTGAATGTGGCGCGGATTCTGTGCTGAGCTGATCGTGCCAAATGCCGGCGAGCCCAGAAAGTTATTCGGTAAATCAAAGTTCGGATGATTGAACAGATTGAAGAACTCCGCTCTCAACTGAAGCCTCACTCCCTCGCGTAGAGCAGTATCCTTGACCAGGGAGAAGTTGACATTGTGGTAGCTCGGGCCGTCGAGGATGTTCCTGCCGGAATTTCCGAAACTTCCAAAGGGAGGAAACGCGAAGGCCTGCGTGTTGAACCACCGCTCAGGGGTCCCATCCGACAACCTCGGGTTGCCCACCAGGTTCGGCCTGTCGTTGGCGCCAAATCCGAGGCTCGACCGTCCCGTGTTGCTGTTGTCGATCTCCGACAACAAGGCCACCGTGAACGGAAACCCTGTCTGCAGCGAAATCACACCGTAGCTCTGCCAACCTGAGAGCACCGAGGATATCCACCCACGATCCGACAAAAACGCTCTTCCCTTGCCGAACGGCAGATCGTAGGAATAGCTCAGCGAGAATCGATGCCGCAGGTCAAAGTTGGAACGGCCGCGCTCGGCGCGCAGGTCATAACTGTTCTGAGGAAAGTTGGGATCGCCGGCGCTCGAGAAGAAGCCCGATGCGTTATCGATCGACTTCGCATAGGTGTAAGAGGCGAAGAACGAAAGACCGAAGTCGAGGCGCTGCTCCATGCTCGCCTGTAGTGAATGATAACTCGAGTTGGCGAAGGAGCCCTCCTCGGTAATGTCATCAAAGAAAGGATTGGGACGCAGGTTCGGAATCCTGGTGCTGGCTGCGGCTGGTTGATGTCTCGAGCAGTGAGCAGCTTCGTTCCTTTCGAGCCCGCATAGGCGAGCTCAAAGACGCGGCTTCGGCCCAGCTGCTGTTGAACATTCAGATTCCACTGCTGAACGTAGGCCGTCCTCAGATCGCGCTGGAAAGTGAAGGCCGAGACCGGAATAGGAAACGGGTAGGAGGCCGGGAATGGATCGCTGAGCGATATCGGCAGGCCCGGCAACGGCACAAAGAGGCCAAGATTGTAGAATGGCGCATTGAAGTAGAGGCCCTCGCCGGGCGCGAGCGGCGACTGGTCGTAGTAGATTCCATAGCCTGCTCGCAACACCGTCGTTCCGCTCTTTCCAACCGTCCAGGCAAGACCGAGTCGCGGCGCAAAGTTGTTGCGATCACTATCGTATCCGCCGCGCGGAATTCCATTGGTGCCCACCTGTACCGTCGTTCCCGTCGCCGGATCATAGAGTGTGGCCCGGTTCCGGGTGTCCACCGGAGGCGAGTTGTATTCGTATCGCAGGCCGGCTGTCAGAGTGATCCACGGCCGCACTCGAAACGCGTCGTTGCCAAAGAAGTTGTAACTTGTGGACCGGAGGTGCTGAGCATTGTCGATATGCGCGACTCCGGTGACCACGGGCAATCCAAGCAGCATATCAGCCAGCGCGTTGCCCGTGTAAGCCTGCGGCGAGAATGTGACAAAACCTCGAGCCTGTATATCGCGAAACCCGTTCTGCTGGACCCAGCGAAAGTCCGCTCCGAATTTTGCCAGATGGCGTCCCATTACATAGGTCGCCGTGTCGAGGAGCTGGTAGGTGTTGGTCGTGCTGTGCTGCGGATTGTTGTACTCGTCGCCAATCGGTGAAAAACCGGTGAGCGATACCAGACTGAGCCCGGTGTCTCGAGGGTCCTTCGAGGTCGTCGGGAGTCCGACAGCCTGGTTGAGATTGTTGTCCATGTTCTGCTGGAAGACGCCGCTTGCAACGCGGCTGTAAGCGAAACGAACATCGTTGATCAGTCGCGGTGAAAAGAGATGGGTCTCGCCGACCATGGCGTTCTGTGCGCGCCGCGGAACGTCGTCGCCGTATCCGGGTATAGCAGCGAAGGCCGGACCAGTGAACGGCTCGAAGAGAGCCCGGTCACTGAAACTATAACGCACGGCCAGGTTGTCATGGACGCCAAGCGTGTGATCGACTCGCGCATCAAACTGGTCGAGACGATCGCGCTGAGCCGGCGATGAAACGAAGTTCTGAAATGGAGTCGACCTGTTGGGCAAAGGGTAGAGAGCGGCGAGCTTGACGCCAACCGGGTTCAGATAGAATGACGGAATTACATCGCCTGGGAAACGTTGACCGGTCGAAGGATCAACGGGCTTTGGGAAGAGGCTCCTCGAAAAATCCCCACTTCGTTCAGCGAGCGTCGGCACATTGGTCACGCGGGTGATGCCTTCGCGGAGCCGCGTTCCATCATAGTCGACGAAAAAGAATGTGCGATCCGTGCGCACGGGGCCGCCGAGCGAGAAGCCAAACTGGTTTCGCTGATACTGCGGCGCATCCTCAGTCGGCGGCGCGAAGAAGTTCCGCGCGTCCAGCACCTTGTTGCGAAAAAACTCGTACGCCGTGCCATGAAATCGATTGGTCCCCGACTTGAGGACGACATTGACCTGCGCGCCGGCGCTTCGGCCAAACGATGCATCATAGGTGCCGGATAGAACCTCGAATTCGCGAACAGCATCGACCGATGGCTTGACGCCGAAAGTGTTGAGCTTCGGATCGAAGTTGTAGACTCCGTCGAGCAGGAAATTGTTGGCGTCTTCCCGTGTGCCATTGATGTTGAAGGCGAAATCGCCGCGAACCGAGCCCGCAGAGCCGGGGGCCGCGGGAACCGCGCCAGTCACAAGAAGGCTCAATTCCAGGAAGTTACGACCGTCAAGCGGCAGCCCACTGACCTGCGCGCCGGCAATGACGGCGCCGCTTGCGACGCTATCTTTATCGAGATTAGCCTTCGGCGATGGCACGGTCATGGTGTCATTGAGAGTGCCCACCTCCAGTTTCAGGTCCATCCAGAGCTGCTGATTGACTTCGACGGTTACTTCCTGTACGAATTTCTTGTAGCCATTGAGCTCGATCTCGAGGCGATAGTTGCCTGGTGGAAGGAGGGAGATAGCAAACTCACCGTTTGAGAGAGTTCTAACCGTCCGAGTCTCATTGGTATCGGACTCGACTGCCTTCAACTCAGCGCCGGAAATGGGACGGCTGGAGGGATCTACCAGTCGGCCCCGCAGAGACCCACGATAGTTCTGGGCTCCGACAGAGACCGTCAGACAGAGGGTGATTCCAAGTAAAATTTTGAGCACAAGTCCTCGCTCTATTAGATTTGGCTTTTCGGCGGCTCATATTACCAAAGCTGTGACTCTAAAGTCATAGCCACCGCAAAATAGGTTCTTTCCTGGAGAAAATACGATGAATGCACAACCGTCGCCACTACTTTTTTTCGAATTTGTTAACTCGTACCAGCGCTCAGCCGCGATCAAGTCGGCTATCGAACTGGACCTCTTCACGGCCATTGGGGAGGCTGGGGCAACCGTTCCCGAGGTTGCTGAGCGTTGCCATACCTCTGAGCGTGGAATTGAGGTACTGGCTGACAACCTGACCTTGGCGGGCTTTCTGACGAAGGAGAACGGGCGTTATAAGCTGAGCCCTGATGCGGCGCTCTTTCTGGACCGGAGGTCCCCCGCCTACATGGGCGGTGCCACCGAATTCCTGTTGGCTCCGAAGTTGATTGAAGGCTTTAACGTCCTGACGGACTCGGTCCGCAAGGGTAGCACGGCGGTGCCCGAGGACGGCACCATGTCTCACGATAACCCCGTCTGGGTCCGCTTTGCGAGAGCCATGGCTCCAATGAGCGCGCCTGCCGCCCAGGCGCTCTCGGAGATCGTCTCCGTCGATGCGACGAAGCCGACACGGATTCTCGACCTGGCGGCGGGACACGGACTCTACGGAATTGCTCTCGCCCAGCGCAACCCCAAGGCTGAAGTGGTTCCTGTCGACTGGCCGAGCGTACTCGAGGTTGCCAAAGGCAATGCCGATGCCGCCGGAGTTGGCGACCGTTATCATCTCAAGCCTGGAAGCGCGTTTGAGGTTGAGTTTGGCAAGGGTTTCGATATCGTCCTGTTGACCAACTTCCTGCATCATTTCGATCCGGCGACATGTGAAGCGCTGCTGCGGAAAATCCACGCATCGCTCAATGATGGCGGGCGAGTGGTAACGCTGGAGTTTGTTCTCGACGAGGATCGCCTCTCGCCACCGAACGTGGTTGCCTTCCGATTGATGATGCTTGCTCAACACCCGGGCGGTGACGCCTATACCTTCAAGGAGCTTGAAAAGATGGCCAGCAATGCGGGTTTCTCACGCAGCGAGGTGCGAGAGGTTATTCCGGCAATGCAGAAGGCTGTCATTTCATATAAGTAAGCCATTGGGGGCGGCTTTGCGCGCCGCCACTACGGCGCGACCTATGCCGAACCAAGGGCAGCCGATAGAGCCTAACATATAGCCCACTCAAGGGAGCAATTTGGAGTGCGGCGACTTGTCGCCGCTTTAAGTTACCTATTGCAGGATCTATCGAAGAAGAGTGCCTTTTCAGCTCCGGTGCAGCAGCAGGTAACTAAAAGCGGCGACAAGTCGCCGCACTCCAAATTGCTCCCTTGAATGGGCCCTGTCCACCGGATGGCTTCTGCCGACTAGGGCTTATTTGAGGTCGCGCCGTTGGCGCGACAACCTCCGGCGTCCCGTGCTGGAAGTATTACGAACGCACTTACGGCCGACTCGGAGGTCAAATTTGTTGGGCTTTGAGTGTCATTTGGCGGCCACAGACTGTATTATAGGTACTCGCTAATCAATCGTTTGAAATGAGACGAAGAGTTTTCCTAAGATGGGCGATTATCCTGTCTGCGCCACTCTTGTGGCTGTGGGCTTCGTCCACCTCTCCCCAGGCCCAGAAACCGGATGACACCCGCCAATTCGATCAAATTGTGAAGCCGTTCCTGACGGCCAACTGCGCTCTCTGTCACAACGCTACGACTCAGTCGGGAGGCCTCAACTTCGAGACTTACCAGACACTTTCGTCCGTCCTGGAGAATCGTGAGAAATGGGAGCGCGTCCTTCAGAAGCTGCGCGCAGGCGAGATGCCTCCGAAGGGCATGCCGCGGCCAAAAGAGGCGGACCAGAGAGCGTTTGTCCAATTCATTGAAGCCCAATTGGCCCGCGCGGATCAGGGCGCCAAGCCCAATCCTGGCAGGGTAACGGCTCATCGCCTGAACCGGGTTGAGTACAACAACACGGTCCGAGACCTTCTGGGCGTCGACTTGAGGCCGGCGGATGACTTCCCGCAGGACGATTCCGGCTACGGGTTTGACAACATCAGTGACGTGCTCTCGCTATCACCGGCCCTCATGGAGAGCTATCTCTCGGCCGCCGAGAAGGTATCCCGCACTGCCATTTTTGGCCCTGATCAGATGAAGCCCACGGTAGTCCAGCATCGCGTGCAGGGGCGCAAGCTCGTTCCCAATCTCAAGCCTCTGACCGACTATGACCTCAGCGGACTGAGCCTGCCTAATGCTCTGCACACGCCGCATCGCTTTCCAGTCGACGGCGAATATGTCTTTCGCGCGTCCCTCGGCGGCACTCGGCCAGCCGGCTCAGAGCCACTCACGCTCGCGCTCTGGATTGATGGCCGTCAAACGCAGGTGACAACCTTTGACGCGACTGGTGTGGCCTCCTTCTCGAACGACCGCCAGGACTTTGCCGGAATGACGAAGGAATTCCGAGTGCCGGTAACGGCGGGAGATCACTGGATAGCGGTCTCTTTCCTTCACCTCTACGAGGGACTCCCGGTTGCTTATGGTGGTCCGAACCCGTCGAAGCTCGAGGTTCCACCGACGCCCGAGTTCAAGCCTCCCCCGAACCTGCCGCCGGAGAGGGTCGAAGAGATAAGGAAGCGGATCGAGGCGCGAAGAAATGAGAAGCTAGCGACAAACGACGCGCGAATCGACATCGTCGAGGTCCGAGGTCCCTACGCACAGCCGAAAGGACCATCCGCCGAGAGCGTCAAACGAGTCATGATTTGCGGTCACGCGGACGGCCACCACCAGGCGGACTGCGCCACAAAGATCGTCGCCAGTCTCGCGCATCGGGCCTACCGGCGGCCGGTCACATCGCAGGAGGTGGCGCAGCTTACCGCCCTCGCCACAAAAGGGCAGCGTGAAGGCGGATCGTTCGACGAGGGAATTGCTCTCGCCCTGCAGGCTATTCTTGTCTCGCCGGATTTCCTTTTCAGGATTGAGAGAGGATAAGGACCAGGGTGCACACGCGATCAGCCAGCACGAGCTTGCCTCGCGGCTCTCCTATTTTCTTTGGAGCAGCATGCCCGATGACGAGCTGCTTCAGGCAGCCGACCGCGGAACCCTGCGCCAGGCGCCAGTACTTAAGGCGCAGGTCAGGCGCATGCTGCAGGATGAGAAGTCACACGCGCTTGTCGAGAATTTCGGCGGCCAGTGGCTCGAGCTGCGACGGCTCGAATCGGTAAAGCCTGACCGGCAGCGTTTTCCCGAGTTCGAAGACTACCTGCGCATCTCGATGCGTCTCGAAACCGAGAAGTTTTTCGAGAACATCATCCACGAAGATCGGAGCATCGTCGATTTCATTGATGGTCAGTACAGTTTTCTCAATGAACGTCTGGCACAGCTCTACAAGATTCCCGGTGTGAAGGGTCCCGAATTTCGCAAAGTCTCCCTGGCGGGCACACCTGAGCGGGGAGGCATTCTTACACAGGCCAGTGTTCTGACGGTCTCGTCGTACGCGACCCGGACTTCGCCCGTGCTACGTGGCAAATGGCTGCTCGAAAACATTCTCAACGAGCCGCCGCCGCCGCCGCCGGCGAATGTACCAAATCTGGATGAGGCTGCGATCGGATCGGCCGCCTCTCTTCGACAGCAGCTCGAAGCGCACCGGCAGAATCCGACCTGTGCCTCATGTCATGCGAAAATGGACCCGCTCGGCTTTGGGCTCGAGAACTTCAATGCCATTGGTGCGTGGCGCACGCAGGACGGCAAGTTCCCCGTTGACGCATCGGGCACCTTGCCTGATGGGAGAAGCTTCCGCGGGCCTCAGGAGTTGCGAGCGATTCTCAAGGCGGATCGCAACTCATTTACTGAATGCCTGACCGAAAAGATGCTGACATATGCACTCGGTCGAGGCATCGAGCGATACGACCAGCCGGCAATCAAAGAGATCGTTCATAACGTAGCCTCGAATGAATACCGTTTCTCCAGCCTTGTGCTCGAGATCGTCAACAGTCTCCCGTTCCAGATGCGGGGAGGAGAGATCAGGGAATGATTATTTCCGGGAAACACCTTTCACGGAGAACCGTGCTGAAGGGGCTTGGAACGGCTATCGCGCTTCCCGTGCTCGATGCGATGACTCCGGCTTTGAGTTTTGCCGCGAAAGCTGCATCGAGCTCGCCGCTGCGTCTCGCATTCGTCTACGTGCCCAACGGTATCGTCATGAAGCACTGGAAGCCGAAGGAGACCGGCAAGGCATTCGAGCTAACTCGACTCCTGAAGCCGCTCGAGCCATTCCGTGATGAGCTTCTCGTACTCTCCGGCCTGGATGATCACAACGGGAACGCGCTCGGAGATGGAGCCGGTGATCATGCGCGGGCAGGTGCAGGTTTTCTGACCGGCTTCCATTGCCGCAAGACGATGGGCTCCGACATTCAGAATGGCGTTTCCGCTGACCAGGTGGCCGCTCAGAAGATCGGTGCAGCTACGCGATTTCCATCGATTGAACTGGGCTGCGAAGACTCGCGCACTGTAGGCAATTGCGACTCCGGTTATAGCTGCGCTTATACCAATAGCATCGCGTGGCGGGGGCCGATGACTCCGATGCCCCCGGAGATCAACCCGCGAATGGCATTCGAGCGGCTGTTCGGAACAGATGACCTCAGTCTCGATCCGGCAACCCGCGCGCGCCGGCTAGAAAACAGGAAGAGTATTCTCGACTTCTCGCGGGAGCGGACGCAGAGCCTTGTGTCCACCCTGGGTCCGTCTGATAGACGCAAGATGGATGAGTATCTGACCGCGATCCGGGAGATCGAGAAGCGGATTGAGAAGGCTGAAAGCGGCCCTCCACAGGTCAACCCGGGAATTGAGAAGCCTGCCGGTATTCCAATCGATTTTCGCGAGTACGTGAAGCTGATGTATGACCTTCAGCTGCTGGCTTTCAGAACCGACCTGACTCGCATCTCGACTCTCATGGTCGGAGCTCCTGGGTCAGCGAGACCTCGCTGCGAGAACAGGGCGCCGACCGACTCGCCGCGGTGGATGCGCCTGATGGCCTCGCCGATGAGCGGCGCGACCGACAGCGCCTTGATCTTCGCGGATGCGCTTGGCCGGCGGCAGCGGGATGGTGTCGGTGATGACGACCTCGCGTCAGGTTCGAGTCGCGGATGCGCTCGACGGCCGGGTCGGACAGGACGCCGTGCGTGGCGCAGGCGTAGATCTCGGTGACGCCCTCGCGCTCGAGCGCGCGGGCGATCTCCATGAGCGTGCCCGCGGTGTCGATCTCGTCGTCGACGATGATCGCCCGCTTGCCCCGGACCTCGCCGATGACGTTGAGCACCTCGGCCCGGTCGTCGTTGCCGTGCGCGGCGCTTCTCGATGATGGCCAGCGGCGCGTCGAGCAGCTCGGCGAAGGTCCGGGCGCGCTTGGCGAAGCCGAGGTCGGTGACCACGACCAGGTCCTCGAGGTGCTTGCTGGATGAAGTAGTTGCGAGAGCAGGTGGACGGCGGTCAGCTCGTCGACCGGGATGTTGAAGAAGCCCTGGATCTGGCCCTGGTGGAGGTCCATCGTGAGCAGCCGGTCGGCGCCGGCGACGCTGATCATGTCGGCGATGAGGCGCGCCGTGATGGGCACGCGCGGCTGGTCCTTCTTGTCCGAGCGGCCGTAGGCGTAGTACGGCACGACCGCCGTGATGCGCCCGGCGCTGGCGCGCTTGAAGGCGTCGATCATGATCAGCAGCTCCATGATCGACTTCTGACCGGCGTGGCAGGTCGGCTGGACGAGGAAGACGTCCTTCTCGCGGACGTTGTCCAGGATCTTGACGAAGATGTTCTCGTTGGCGAACTCGAACACCTCGAGCTTGCCCGAGCTGCGATGCCGAGGTAGCGGCCGATCTTGCGGGCCAGCTCCGGGTTGGCGTTGCCCGTGTAGAGCTCGAACTGGTCCGCGTACAGGCGCGCTGCCGTCTCGCCGGCCCAGGACGATCAGGCCTGCCGTCTCACCGATGCGCCGTCCGTCGAGCCGGGCTGGACCGGCGGGTCGCGGGCCCTCGCCCGTCCGGGGTCGTCATTGTCGCCCATGCCGTCGCTGCTCCGCCAGCCCTGCGCGGAAGACGGCGATGCCGGCGACCCCGTCGCCCTCGTTGAGGCGCATCACGATGACGCCGCGCGCGCTCGCCGGTAGCGGTTGACGCTCTTGACGTCGGTGCGCACGACCTGGCCGCCGGCGCTGATGAGCAGCAGCTCCTCGTCCTCCTCGGTGACCAGCTCGACGGCGGCCACGTCGCCCGGTCTTGCGGCCCTCGAGCGCGATGAGCCGACGCCCTGGCCGCCGCGGTGCTTGCGCCGGAACTCGGTCGAGCGGGACGCGCTTGCCGTAGCCGGTCTCGGTCAGCACGAGCAGGTCGCGTCTCGGGCTGGACGACGCCCATGCCGACGACCTGGTCGCCCTTGCGGGCGAGCCGGATGCCGATGACGCCGGCCGCGTCGCGGCCCATGGCCCGGACCTCGGCCTCGTTGAAGCGGGCGATCTTGCCCTGGGCCGTGGCGAGGACGACGTCGTCGTCGCCGGACGAGACGTCGACCCACGCGAGCTCGTCGTCCTCGTGCGACGGTGATGGCCCGGATGCCCGTCGAGCGGACCCGCTCGAACTGCTCGATGGGCGTCTTCTTGATGATGCCCTTGCGGGTGGCCATGACCAGGTTGCGGCCCTTCTCGAAGTCGGGCAGCGTGATCGCGGCCACGGGACGCTCGCCCGACTCGACCTGGACGCCCTCGAGGTTGATGATCGGGATGCCCTTGGCCTGGCGGCTGGCGTCCGGGATGGCGTGGACCTTGGAGCTGAAGACGCGGCCGCGGTTGGTGAAGAACAGCGCCCAGTCGTGGGTGTTGGCGACGAGCAGGTGCTCGACCGCGTCCTCCTCGACGGTCCGTGGCCGATGATGCCCTTGCCGCCGCGTGCCTGGCGGCGGTAGGTGGCCGAGCGGCTGGCGCTTGATGTAGCCGCGGCCGGAGACCGTGATGACGACGTCCTCGTCGGCGATGAGGTCCTCGTCGGTCAGCTCGCGGCTCGAGTCGTCCTCGACGCGCGTCCGCGCGGTCGCCGGCGTACTTGCGCTCCAGCTCGGCGAGCTCGTCCTTGATGATCTGGCAGCACGCGCGCCGGGTTGGCGAGGATGTCCTCGAGCTCGGCGATGAGCTGGATGACCGCGAGGTACTCGTCCTCGATCTTCTTGCGCTCGAGGGCGGCCAGGCGGCGCAGCTGCATCTCGAGGATGGCGTTGGCCTGGATCTCGGAGAGCGTCGAAGCGCGTCATCAGGTTGGTGCGGGCGTCTCGACGTCGCGCCGACTCGCGGATGGTCTTGATGACCGCGTCGAGGTTGTCGAGCGCGATCTTGAGGCCCTCGAGGATGTGGGCCCGGTCGCGCGCCTTGCCGAGGTCGAACTCGGTGCGGCGGCGGACGACCTCGCGGCGCCAGTCGATGTGGTGCTGGAGGACGGCTGCGAGCGGCAGCGTCTGGGGCTGGCCGTCGACGAGCGCCAGCATGTTCATGTTGAAGGCCAGCTGCAGCGGCGTGTGCTTGAACAGGTTGTTGAGCACCTTGTGCGGGTTCGCGTCGCGCTTGCACTCGATGACCATGCGCATGCCGTCGCGGTCGGACTCGTCGCGCAGGTCGGCGATGCCCTCGATCTTCTTGCCCTTGACGAGGTCGGCGATCTTCTCGACCAGGGCGGCCTTGTTGACCTGGTAGGGCAGCTCGGTGACGACGATCGCCATGCGGTCGCCGCGGGTCTCCTCGAACGCGCACTGGGCCCGCATCACGACCCGGCCGCGGCCGTGGGCGTACATCTCGCGGATGGCGTCGACGCGCTCCCTCTGGCCGGTGAGCGGGTTGCGCCGCTCCTCGAAGCGGAAGATCGTGCCGCCGGTCGGGAAGTCCGGGCCCATGACGTACTCGCACAGCTCGTCGGTGGTCAGGTCCGGGTCGTCGATGAGCGCGATCGTGGCGTCGACGATCTCGCCCAGGTGGTGGGGCGGGATGTTGGTGGCCATGCCGACGGCGATGCCCGGACGAGCCGTTGATGAGCAGGTTGGGCAGCTTGGCCGGCAGGACCGACGGCTGCTTCTGCGTGCCGTCGTAGTTCTCGACGAAGTCGACGGTGTCCTTGTCGATGTCGGCCAGCAGCTCGGCGGCGATCGCCGTCATGCGCGCCTCCGTGTAGCGCATCGCGGCCGGCGAGTCGCCGTCGACCGAGCCGAAGTTGCCCTGGCCGTCGACGAGCGGGTAGCGCAGCGAGAAGTCCTGGGCGAGGCGGACGAGCGCGTCGTACAGCGCACGTCGCCGTGCGGGTGGTACTTGCCCATCACCTCGCCGACGATCGCCGCGCACTTGCGGTAGCGAGCTCGTGGCGGACAGGCCCATCTCGTCCATCGTGTACAGGATCCGGCGATGGACCGGCTTGAGGCCGTCGCGCACGTCGGGCAGCGCGCGGCCACGATGACGCTCATCGCGTAGTCGAGGTAGCTGCGTCCGCAGCTCGTCCTCGATGCGGATGGCTCGGATGTCGCCCAGGTCGTCGGTCACGGTGCGTCACTCCTCCGGGGTCGGTCAGGTCAGCGGGGGTTCGGGGTGGATGGCGGGGTCGGGCAGCGCCGCCGAACGCGCGCGGCGCGTCGCGGCGCGCGGCCGAGGTCGATGGCGCGCCCGGCGCGCTTGCGGATGCCGGCGAGGCGGGTCGCGGAGCTCGTCGGCGATCGGCCGGATCGAGCTTGGCGCAGGCGTCGCGGATGACCCAGGCGCGATGGCCGTCGTCGGTCGGCGACGGCGCGCTCGGTCTCGTCGCGCAGAGCGCCGCGACGGTGCGCGGCCAGGTCGACCTCGGCCAGCGAGCGGAGGCCCAGGAGAGCGCCTTCTGGACGTCCGGCTCGGCGTCGCCGATGAGCTGGCCGAGGAGCGGCGAGGGCACGCGCCGGCGACCTCCGGGTCGCGGCCGCCGGCGCGCGGCCACGTGGGGCAGCGTCGCGATCGTCGAGCCGACGAGCCGGCGCTCCCAGCGCGACGGCGAGTAGACGAGCTGCTCGAGCTCGGCCCAGCGGTACGGCTCGGCGGGGATGCCCTTGCGCGTACGGGTGGGCGAGCGTGTCGACGGTGATCCAGTCGCCGGCCTCGCGGGCGGCCCGGCGCAGCAGCTGCCAGGTCCGCTCCGGTCTCGTCGGCGAGGGTCCGCGCGAGGAGCCCGAAGGCGAACCAGCGCGGTCTCGAGGTGGTCCTCGGCGAACAGGCGCTCGGCGAGCGAACAGGAGCGGCGTCGGACGATCGCTGCGGGTCGCGGCCCTGAAGCCCGCGCGCGACGGCGGCCATCAGCGGCCAGCGGACGCCGTAGACCGGGCCGATGCCGGGCGCGACGCGCTGCTGGCCCTCGAGGTACGCCGGGTCGGCGAGGCTCGCGAAGCCCGGCGCGCAGGGCGCGCGGCGAACGCCTCGGGGTCGTCGATGAGCTCGGCGAGGCTCGCGCCCAGCGCCTCGGCGGCCGGACGGTGCGTCGGCGACGAAGCGACGGCGCGTTCGGTCGTCGCGCTGGTCGGGGGGCGGGTCGGCGTGGGGTCGTCGTGGGCGTCGTCGCGGGCGTCGGTCGGGCGTCCGTCGAGGCGGGTCCACCGGTTCGGGCGTGTCGGCGTCGAGCGCTCGAGGAAGCGGAAGCCGTAGCGCTCGCGCAGCTCGTGCTTGCGCGCCGCGTCGGCGGCGATGTAGGTCGCCTGTCGGCGGTCGCGAGCACGACGCCGGTCGCCGGCGTCGACGAGCCGGCCGCGGTCTCGACGATGCGCCGGCGCGAGTCGGTGATCCAGCCCTCGGCGCGGATCGGCGTGTCGATCGGGACGGGCTTGCGGAAGTCGACCGACATCCGGGCCGTGACGCCCCAGTTGTCCTCGGCGACGAGCGCCCAGGCCATCACCTCGTCGAGGATCGTGCAGACGATGCCGCCGTGGGCGATGCCCTCCCAGCCCTCGAAGCGACGGTCGAGTCGTAGCTCGGTCCACGACCGCGCCGTCTCGAGGTGGAGCGCCAGCTGCAGGCCGTGCGTCGTTGAGCGTCCCGCAGGCGAAGCAGTTGTGCGGCGCGAACTCGAAGCGGCGTCGACGAGCGCGGCGACGGCCGTCGATCGTCGCGCAGGCTCAGACGTCAAGGTTCTGGACCTTGCGGGCCTCGGCCTTGATGAAGTCCTTGCGCGGCTCGACCTTCTCGCCCATGAGCATCGTGAAGATCTCGTCGGCCTCGGCGGCGTCCTCGATGTCGACCCGCAGCAGCGTCCGCGTCTCCGGGTTCATCGTCGTCTCCCAGAGCTGGTCGGCGTTCATCTCGCCGAGGCCCTTGAAGCGCTGGACGGTCAGGTTCTTGACCTTGATCTCCTTGATGATCCGGTCGCGCTCCTTCTCGTCTGGGCGTAGCGCGTGACCTTGCCGGTGCTGACGCGGTAGAGCGGCGGCTGGGCGATGTACAGGTAGCCGTCCTCGATGACCTCCGGCATGTGGCGGTAGAAGAAGGTCAGCAGCAGCGTCCGGATGTGGGCGCCGTCGACGTCGGCGTCGGCCATGAGGATGATCCGGTGGTAGCGCAGCTTCGCGATGTCGAAGCGTCTCGCCGATGCCGGCGCCGAGGGCGATGATCAGCGGCCGGACGTTCTCGCTCGAGAGGATCTTGTCGAGGCGCGCCTTCTCGACGTTGAGCATCTTGCCGAACAGCGGCAGGATCGCCTGGAAGCGCCGGTCGCGGCCCTGCTTGGCCGAGCCGCCGGCCGAGTCGCCCTCGACGATGTACAGCTCGCTCCGCGCCGGGTCGCGCTCCTGGCAGTCGGCGAGCTTGCCGGGCAGCGCCATCCCCTCGAGCGCGCCCTTGCGGATGACGAGGTCGCGCGCCTTGCGGGCGGCCTCGCGGGCGCGCGCGGCGGTCAGGCACTTCTCGATGATCCGGCGGCCGTCGCCGGGGTTCTCGTCGAGGTACTGGCCGAGGCCCTCGGCGACGGCGGTCTGGACCTGGCCCTTGACCTCGGCGTTGCCGAGCTTGGCCTTGGTCTGGCCCTCGAACTGCGGATCGGTCAGCTTGACGCTGATGACCGCGGTCAGGCCCTCGCGGACGTCGTCGCCCGAGAGGTTGCCGTCGGAGTCCTTGAGGACGCCGGCGCGGCGCGCCCAGTCGTTGAGCGAGCTGGTCAGCGCGGCCCGGAAGCCGGTGACGTGCGTGCCGCCGTCGACGCGTGTTGATGTTGTTGGCGAAGGCGAGGACGTTCTCGGTGTAGCTGTCGTTGTACTGGAGCGCGACCTCGATCGCGGTCGGTGCCCTCGCGTCGCTCGACGTAGATCGGCCGGTTGTGGAGCGCCTCCTTGTTCCGGTTGAGGTGGCGGACGAAGCTGCGAGGCCGCCCTCGAAGTAGAACGACCGCTCGCGGTCGTCGCCGCTCGTCGACGAGCGTGATCCAGACGCCCTTGTTCAGGTAGGCCGACTCGCGCAGGCGCTGGGCGATCGTCTCGAACGAGAAGTCGATCGTCTCGAACATCTCGGGGTCGGGCTGGAAGCTCGGTCGGCGTGCCGTTGCGGCCGTCCCTGCGGGCCGAGCTTCTTGACCGGCCCGCGCGGCTTGCCGCGCTCGTACTCCTGGCCCAGACCTTGCCGTCGCGCGCCGACTCGACGCGCAGCCACTCGGACAGCGCGTTGACGACGCTGACGCCGACGCCGTGCAGGCCGCCGGACACCTTGTAGCCGCCGCCGCCGAACTTGCCGCCGGCGTGGAGCACGGTGTGGACGACCTCGAGCGCGTCCTTGCCGGTCGGTGCTTGCCCGACCGGCACGCCGCGGCCGTCGTCCTGGACGCATGACGCGTGCCGTCGGCGCTTGATCGTGACCGTCGATCGTGGTGGCGTGGCCGGCCATCGCCTCGTCGATCGAGTTGTCGACGACCTCCCAGACGAGGTGGTGCAGGCCGCGCTCGTCGGTCGAGCCGATGTACATGCCCGGCCGGCGGCGGACGGCCTCGAGGCCCTCGAGGACCTGGATGCTCGCCGCCGTGTAGTCCGACGCGCCGGCCTTGCGTCCGCTTGGCCCTGCGCCGCGGCGCGGCCGGCGTCGCCGCGGTCGTCGGCGTCGGGCTGGTGGCTTCCTCGGTCACGCGGTCCCTCCGGTCAGGCGCTCGTACAGCCGCCCCAGGTCTTCGTCGCTGTAGTACTCGATCGACGATCCGGCCGCCGCGGCGCGAGCGCGCGAGGCTGACCTTGGTGCCGAGCGCGCGCCGCAGGTCCTCCTCGACGCGCTCGAGGTCGGGATCGGCGGTCCGTCGGCCGGCGCGGCCGCGTGCTCGGACGCGGCTCGCGCAGCGCGTCGGACGAGCTCCTCGGTCTGGCGCACGGACAGGTCCTGGCTCGATGACGGGTCGAGCACGCGATCCTGGCGACTCGGTCGGGAGGCCGCCGAGCGCGCGGGCGTGGCCTTCGGTGATGCGGCCGTCGGCGACCGCGCCTGGACGCCGGGCGCGAGATCGAGCAGGCGCAGCGTGTTGGCGACCGTCGAGCGGGCGCGGCCGACGCGCTCGGCGACCTGCTCCTGGGTGAACCCGAACTCGTCGATGAGCTGGCGGTAGGCGCGCGCCGCCTCGATCGGGTTGAGGTCCGCGCGCTGCAGGTTCTCGACGAGCGCGAGCTCGAGCTGCTCGCGGTCGGCCAGCTGGCGGACGACGGCCGGGATGCGCTCGAGGCCGGCCGCATCGCGGCCCGCAGGCGGCGCTCGCCGGCGACGAGCTGGTAGCCGTCGATGGTCTCGGTCACGAGGATCGGCTGGAGCACGCCGTGCTCGGCGATGCTCGCGGTCGAGCGTCGCCAGCTCGGCCTCGTCGATCCGCTGTGCGCGGCTGGTACGGGTTCGGGCGGATCGCGGTCCGATCGGGATCTCGATCGGGCCCGGCTGCCCGGCGTGTGCGCTGCGGGATGAGCGACGCGAGGCCGCGGCCGAGGCCCTGGGCGGGCGATCGGGTCGGACGGTCATGACGGTCACCAGCGCTCGGCGGTGCGATCGGCGCTCGGCATCGGGTCGGCGACGGCGTCGCGGACGTCGGCGTCGCGGTCTGGCCGGCGCCGCGTCGGCCCGCGCGCGGAACTCCGCGGCGAGTCGTCGTAGGCCTGCGCGCCGCGCGAGTCCGGGCGGTAGGCGCGATCGGCCGGCCGTAGCTCGGCGCCTCGGACAGCCGCACGCTGCGCGGGATCGACGGTCTCGTAGACGCGCTCGGCCGAGATGCCGGCGGACCTCGGCGGCGACCTCGGCCGACAGGTTCGTCCGCGCGTCGAACATGGTCAGCACGACGCCCTTGAGCGCGAGCGCGGGGTTGAGGTGGTCGCGGACGAGATCGATGGTGGCGAGCAGCTGGGTCAAGTCCTTCGAGGGCGTAGTACTCGCATTGGAGCGGGATGAGGACGGCGTCGGCGGCGGTCAGGGCATTGACGGTCAGCAGGCCGAGCGACGGCGGGCAGTCGAGGAAGATGTAGTCGTAGCGGTCGCGCGATCGCGCCGGACGAGCCGTGCGAGGCGGCGTTCGCGCGCCTCGATCGGCGCCAGCTCGACCTCGGCGCCGGCGAGGCGCGATCGACGACGGGACGATGTCGAGCCCGTGCGGACCGGTCGACGACGAGCTCGTTCGAGCGCGACGTCGTCGATGACCGCGTCGTAGATCGAGCGTTCGAGCGCGTCGCGGTCGAGGCCGAGGCCGCTCGTGGCGTTGCCCTGGGGGTCGAGGTCGACGACGAGGACGCGGTCACCGGCGAGGCCAGATAGGTCGCGAGATTGACCACCGTCGTGGTCTTGCCGACGCCGCCCTTCTGGTTCGCGCAGGCGATCGTCTGGCCCACTCAGTGACCTGCTCGGATCGGTCTCACGGTCATCGATTCTACCATCGGAACGCCTTCGGACCTCGGTTCGGGCGGATCGGTCCCGAGCGTGCGCAGCGCGCCGCTTCACCGGCCGCGTATCCGGCGGCTCACGCACGCGACGCCGGGCTGTTTCACGTGAAACAGCGCCGACGGCGGCGGCCCAGGCGAGCCGTCGCGTGCGATCGCCACCGCGTGTTCCGTGACAACGCTCGACGGAACATCGGCGTCGATCGCGCCATTGCCGCGTCTGGAGTACCCGTGGGATACTGCGCGCCGACGTCGCCGCCGGAATCGATCGCGTCGAGTGCCGCGTCGGCGGGCGCGCGACCCTCGGCCGTCTCGCCGAGGATCGACCGCTCCATGACCCTGCTGCTCGCCGCGGTCGGCGCGGTGGTGGCGGCCCTGTTCGAACTGACCGTCGGCGCCGTATCTCCGGATCGGCGAGCGCAACCCACATCTGGTCCTCGTCCTCGGCGTCGTCGTCACGATCGCCGTCGGGCTCGAAGCCGGGCTCGTCTGGGCCTTCGTGGGCGGGCTCGCACTCGATGTCCTGGCACAGCGACCGCTCGGATCATCGCGTTCGCGCTCCTGCTCTGCGTGGGCGGCGCGTCGGTCCTCGGCCACGTCCTTCGCCCGGGTGCGGCCGCTCGCCCCGATCGTCGCCGTCTTCGTCCTGAGCCTCGTGTACTCGATGATCCTGTTCGTCGTCGTCGGCGCGCTCGGCGGCCCCGCTCCCGGTGGACGACCCGCTGTCCGTCGTCCTGCCCGAGCGCGATCTACGACGCCGTCCTCGCCGGCCTGATCGGCCCGCTGGCGATCGCGATCCACGATCGCCGCGTCGAGGCCGGAGCGGGTCGACTGGTGAGCGCCTACCTCGACGGGCATCCGGCGAGCCCGCGCGAGCGGCTGTCGCGCTTCCTCGTGTTCGGGCTCGGTCGTCATCCTGGCCGTCAGCGCGCTGACCGCGCGGCTGTTCTACCTCCAGGTCGTCAACGGCGGCGCAGTACGCCGCCCTCGCCGACCGCCAACCGCACCGTCCTCGAGTCGATCCCGTCGCCGCGCGGGCTGATCTACGACCGCAACGGCCGCGCGCTCGTCACGAACGTCCCGACCTTCGCGGTCAAGATCCGCCCGGCCGACCTGCCGCTCGCAGTCGCGACCGAGGTCGTCGACCGCCTGGCGGCGCTGATCGGCATGGACCCGGCCGACATCAACGCCGCGATCGACAGCAATCCCGGGTCGCGTTCGACCTCGTCCGGGTCGCCGAGGACGTCGACCAGGCGACGGCCCGGCTCATCGCCGAAGACGACGACGCAGCTGCCCGGGCGTCGAGGTCGTCGTCGAGGCGCGCCGCGAGTACCCCGACGGGCCGCTGTCTCGCAGCTCCTCGGCTACACGGGCCGGTCACGGCCGAGCAGCTCGAGGACCTCCGGCGATCAGGGCTACCTGCCCGACGACCTCATCGGCAAGGCCGGCGTCGAGGCGGCGTACGAGACGAGCCTGCGCGGCACGTACGGCGCCGAGAGCGTCGAGCGCGACGCGCGCGGCCGGAAGATCCAGGTCCTCGCGACCGTCAGCGACGCGCAGCCGGGGACTCGCTCGACTGACCATCGACACGAAGGCGCAGAAGGACGCCGAGAAGGCGCTCAGTGGGGATGGAGCCGTCGGCATCAAGCGCGGCGTGGTCATCGCCATGAACCCGCAGACCGGCGAGGTCCTGGCGATGGTCAGCCTGCCGACCTACGACAACAACCTGTTCGCGCGCGGGATCAGCAACGAGGCCTACCAGCAGCTGCTCAAGAACCCGGACAAGCCGCTGCTCAACCACGCGGTCAGGCGCAGTACCCGCCCGGGTCGACCTACAAGCTCGTGACCGGGACCGGCGGGCTCGCCGACGGCAAGATCACCGCCGACACGAAGATCGCACACCAAGGGCTACCTGACGCTCGGCGCGACCAAGTTCTACGACTGGAACCACGCGGGTTCGGGCCGTGCGACATCTACTGCGGCTTCGGCCACTCGAGCGACACGTTCTTCTTCCAGTCGGCCGGCATGCTCGGGCATCGACCGGCTCGGCTACTGGGCCAACCAGTACGGCTTCGGCGCGCCGACCGGGATCGACCTGCCGGGCGAGGTCTCCGGCATCGTCCCGACGAACCAGTGGAAGCAGGACACGTTCGGCGCCGCCGATCTTCCCCGGCGAGACCTACCAGGCGGGCATCGGCCAGGGCTACGACGTCGTGACGCCGATCCAGCTCATCAACGCCTACGCCGCGCTCGCCAACGGCGGCAAGCTCTACCAGCCGCAGATCGTCCGCGAGTCATCGGGCCGGACGGCAGCGTCGTCCGCGCCGTTCAAGCCGAAGCTCATCCACAAGCTGGACGTGCCGGCAGAGCGTCCTCAGGACGATGCGCCAGGCGGCGCGGAACCGGTCGCTCGTTGCGCCACACCTACAACCTCGTCGACCTGCCGATCAAGGTCGCCGGCAAGTCCGGCACGGCCGAGTTCGGGACCCGCGACACGCAAGGGCCGGCTGCCGTACCACTCCTGGTTCGTCGGCTTCGTGCCCAAGGACCCGTACCACGGCTCGTTCGACGAACGGCGCGACTCGGAGCTGGTCGTCCTCGCCTTCGCCTACGACTCGCGGACCAAGGGCAACGCCGCGACCGAGATCGTCAAGTACTTCCTGCAGCTCCACTACGGCATCAAGAAGGACTACCGCAACTTCGACTCCTCAAGCGCGGCAACTTCTACCAGAGCAACTGATGGGCGTCATCCGAGCCGAACCCGCACGCGTCACCGACTGGGCCGCCAAGTCCGTCGGCGCGGTCGTGGCGCGCGTTCGACCTGCAGCTGGTGACCTACGCCGGCGCTGCTGGTCGCGATCGGGCTGCGTCGATGGCCTACACGAACAGCGTCGAGAACGGCAGCTCGCCGCTCGACGGCGGGCACGACGTTCACGCGCGGCCTGATGTGGGCCGGCGATCGCGGTCGTGGCGTTCATCGTCGCCACCGCGTTCGACTACCGCTGGCTCAAGACCTTCGCCTGGCCGCTCTACGTGCTCCAGCTCGGGCTGCTCGTGCTCACGCTGGCCATCGGCGACGGCGTCGGCGGGTCGGCCCGCTGGGTCGACGCTCGGCCCGCTGACGTTCCAGTTCAGCGAGCTCGCCAAGATCCTGATGATCATCGTCCTCGCGAACTACCTCGCCGCCCGGCAAGGCACGCTCGACTCGCTCGTCGGCGATCCTCGGGCGCCTGCCTGCTCGTCGGCCCGCCGCTCGTCCTCGTCATGCTCCAGCCGGACCTCGGGACCTCGCTCGTGTTCGGCGGCGATCCTCGCCGGCATGCTGTTCATGTCCGGCGCGAGCCTCAAGTGGCTGCTCGTCCTCGGCCGCCGGCGGTCATCGCGATCGTCCCGATCGCCTGGACGTACGTCCTGCGCGACTACCAGAAGGCAGCGCCTGCGCTCGTTCCTCGACCCGGCCCGGACATCCAGGGCGCCGGCTACCAGCTGTACCAGGCGCAGATCGCGGTCGGCTCCGGCGGGCTGGTCGGCAAGGGCCTGACCAACGGCACCCAGGCCGCAGGGCGACTTCCTGCCGGTCCAGACCACCGACTTCGTGTTCGCCATCCTCGCCGAGGAGCTCGGGTTCATCGGCGGCGATCGTCGCTGTTCGTCCTGTTCGTCCTGCTGCTCTGGCGGATCCTGGTCGCCGGCTGGCGGTCGCGCGACCCGTTCGGGACGATGTTCGCGGCCGGCGTGGCCTCGATGATCCTGTTCCAGCTCGTCGTCAACGTCGGGATGGTCATCGGGATCATGCCGATCACCGGCATCCCGCTGCCGTTCGTGACCCACGGCGGCGCGTCGCTCGTCAGCCTCGCCCTCGGCCTCGGGATCCTCCAGAGCATCAACATCCGCCAGACCCGCGCGGAGTGGTGACGTCGTCCGACGCCCGGCTGCGGGTGACCGACGCCGCACGGTGGCCGGCGCACCGATGCCGCGCTGCCACGCTCGACGACGGCACGGCATCGCGCAGCCGATCGAGCTGCTGGTCGGCCTGCTCGCTGCTCGCCGCGCTCGTGGCGATCGTCGTCGCGACCGCTGCGCATCCCGTACACCGTCGCGCTCGTCGTGCCGGGCTGCTCGTCGGCGCGTTCGGGCCGGCGCGCGGGCGCTCGTCATGTCGGTCACGCCCGAGCTCGTCCTGTCGTCCTCCTGCCGGGCCTCGTCTTCGAGGCCGGCTACCGGCTCCGCTTCGCCGAGCTCCGGCGGTGGTTCGACCGGGCTCGCTGCTGCTGCCGTCCCGGGCGTCCTCATCTCGGCGGCCGTCGTCGCCGCTCGTCCTGCACGCTCGCGACCGGCCTGCCGCTCGAGCTCGCGTTCATCGTCGGCGCCATGGTGTCCGCGACGGACCCGGCGGCGGTCGTCGCGACGTTCAAGCGCCTGCCGGTGTCCCGACCGCCGCTGGCGACCCTCGTCGACGGCGAGAGCCTGCTCAACGACGGGACGGCCTCGTCCTGTTCACGATCGCCCTCGCGGCCGCTGACGCGCCGTTCGGGCCGCGGCGACGCCATGCTCGTCGTTCGTCGGCGCGATCGTCGCTCAGCGTCGCGATCGGCCTCGTCGCCGGGTTCGTCGCGCGCGCCGGATCATGGCGATCGTCGACGACCACCTGATCGAGCTGACGATCTCGGTCGTGCTCGCCTACGGCAGCTACCTGCTCGCGGACGCGTTCGACCTCTCGGGCGTCATCGCGACGGTCGACCGCCGGCGTCGTCCTGGGCAACGTCGGGCCCGGGCGGCGCTGACGGCCGACGCGGCGTCGACGCGATCGACACGGTCTGGGAGTTCCTCGCCTTCCTGCTGACGGCCGTCGTCGTTCCTGCTCGTCGGGCTCGCGATCCCGCCGGCGCGCTCGTCGATCGCTCGGGCCGATCGCCTGGGCGATCGTCGGCATCCTCGTCGGCCGGGCGCCTCGTCGTCTACGTCCTGCTCGGCGGGCGTCGCGGCTGTGCGCGCCGCCCGGGCCTCGGCGCGCGCGGTCGCCGCCGGCTGGCTCCATGTCCTGTTCTGGGCCGGGCTGCGCGGGGCCGTCGCGGTCGCGATGGCCCTGGCGCTCCCCGCGGACCTCCCGCAGCGGGCCTGCTCCAGGAGATCACCTTCGGGGTCGTGCTGTTCACGCTGCTCGTGCAGGGCACGACGATCGGCTGGCTCGTCGTCGCGCGGTCGCTCGGCGCCGACCGGCCGCGCCGACGCGAGCCGGCTCGGCGCCGACCGCGCTCGAGCGGCGACCGCCGGCCTAGCGGCGCCGGAACAGGCCTCGCCGGTCGGCCGCCTCGCCGTCCGCGGACGCGCGCCGGCCGGCCGTGCGCAGGATCGACGTCGATCTCGTCGCGGTACGGCCGGCCGATCGGCATCCGGTCGAGCCACTCGATGTACTCGATGTCGCTGCGGGCGATCTCGCCGAGCGACCAGCCGGCGTAGCGACCGAAGTTGAGGACGCTGCCCGACGGATTGCCCGGGCGGCGGCCCGGCCGCGCCGAGCCCGTCGGCGGCGCGCATCGAGGCGTCGTAGCCGCCGCCCTGCGACGAGCGGCCCGACGTCCAGTCGCGCGACACCTCCGTCGGGCGGCGGGGCGGCGGCGTCGGCCGCGGCGGCCGCCGGGCGCCGGCGGCGTGCGGCGCCGGCGCGGCCGTGCGCGCCGGCGCGCCGACGCGCGGCCTCGGCGCGCGTCGGCGGCGCAGCTCGGTGCGCTCGCGTCGAACGCCGCGCGCTTCGCCGGGTCGCCGATCAGCTCCCAGGCGGCGTTGATCGCCGCCATCCGGGCGGCCGCCTCGGGCGCCGGGCGCGACGTCCGGGTGGTACTTCCGGGCGAGCCGGCGGTAGGCGGCCTGGATGACCTCGTCCTCGGCCTCGGGGTCGACCTGGAGGATCTTGTACGGGTCGATCGGCGTCAGCCATCGGTCGCCACGGCATGCGGCTGCGGTCGCTCATCGCCGAGCCGGCGTCGAGCCGAGCGCCTGCGAGCGAGCGCGCCGGATCGTCCGGGCTGAGCCGCCGGAACAGGTAGCGGACGACGTCGCGGCAGGCCGCCGTGACGGGCAGGGCCAGGATCGCCCCGAGCAGCCCGGCGAGCGCGCCGCCGATGATGATCGCGAACATGACGCTCGCCGGGTGGAGCTCGACCGCGTCGCCCTGGATCTTGGGCACGAGGAAGTTGTTCTCGACCTGCTGGACGAGGATGTACAGGACGAGCGCGGCGATGACCGCCTCGAGGCCCGGCGGTCGCCGCCAGCAGGACGGCCGGGACCGCCGAGATGATCGGGCCGATGATCGGCACGAGCTCGAGGACGCCGGCGATGATCGACGAGCAGGACCGCGTAGCGCCCGAAGACCGGGTCGACGAGCTGGCTCAGGACGATCAGGCCGATGAACGTGAAGATGCCGACCGCGAAGCCGAGGATGAGCTGGCCGCGGACCCACTGGCCGAAGACGCGCTCGACGGTCGGAGGACGACCCAGCATGTCGAACCGCCACGCGGCCGGCAGCGACGCGTCGAACGACGCCGTCAGCGCGACCCGGTCCTTCAGCAGGTAGAACACCAAGACCGGCAGGATGAGGTAGGCGAAGAGCGCGCCGAGGAGGCTCCCGGCGCCGGTGACGAGCGGCAGCAGGAAGGACAGGTCGAGCCGCCGCCCGGCCTGCCGCCGCCTGCCGATGCCCGGCGATGATGCTGTCGATCCAGTCGCGGAGCGCCGGCCGGGATCTGCGAGACGCGAGTAGCAGGTCGCGACAGCTCGCTCGAGCTGGTCGTTGAGCTGGCGCGGCGAGCGCCGGGAAGTCCTCGACGAAGCGGAGGATCTCGTTGATCAGCGGCGTCGAGCGTGAGCGAGAGGAACACGATGAACGCCGACGATCGTCGACGACGTAGACGACGAGGATCGCCAGCGTCCGGCGCAGGCCGCGGCGGCCAGCCGGCGCACCGGCGGATGTCGAGCAGGTAGACGAGCAGCAGCCCGACGATGAACGGGCGGACGCTGTCGCGGGCCATCCAGAGCAGGAGCCCGACACGATCGCGGCCGCCGATCAGGACGGCGACGCGCGGCGACAGCGGGGCGAAGCGGGCGGCTCGCCATCCCGCGCCGGTCGACGAACGGCGGGGGCGGCAGCGGCGGCGACCCAGCTCGGTCGCCGGTGCCCGGTCGAGGCGGCCGCCGGCTCGGGCGGGCTCGTCCATCGTGCCGCAGACTACCAGACGTGGAGCACCGCCCAGTGACTCGAGGTCCCGCGACCGAGCCCCGATCAGCGCTGGCGGCTGACCGTCGGCCCGCGCCGCCGACGCGCCGAGGCTCACGCAGCGCGACGTCGCGACGCGTGGGACGCGGCCATCGACGCGACCGGGCTGCCGGTCTGCGCGGGCGACGACGGGCCGGCCGCGGCTCGCGTTCGGGGCGCCGCTGCCGGTCGGGATGGCGGCGGAGCGCGAGCTCATCGGACCTCGTCCTGACCGAGCGCTGGCCGGTCTGGCGGGTCCGCGAGGCCCTCGAGCCGGTGCGTCCCGGCGGGCTGGACGCTGGTGGACCTCGCGGACGTCTGGCTCGGCGGCGCCGCCGCTGGCCGGTCGGGTCGCCGCGGCCGACTACCGGATCACGCTCGAGGCGGCGCCGGACGGGGCCGACGGCGATCGCGACGGCCGCCGCGGCGCTGCTCGGCGCGCCGCAGCCCTGCCGCGCGAGCGCGCGAAGGGCGACGGCACGGTCGCGCTACGACCTGCGCCCGCTGCTCGTCGACTGTCCGGTCGTCGATCGCCGGGCCGCCGGTCGTCGTCCGGGCCCGGACGCGGTTCCACCCGAGCTCGGCACCGGCCGGCCCGAGGAGGTCGTCGCGGCGCTCGGCGGACACGCTCGGCGTGCCGCTCGCGATCGACGGCCGATCGTGCGCGAGCGGCTCCTCCTCGCCGACGAGGTCGCGAGCGCGACGCCGGCGTTCGAGCCGCGATTGACCGCGGCGAGCGTTCGGCCGTACACTCCCCGTTCGCGCCTCGGCCGTGCCGGGCGCCATCCCATGTCCGACGTCGCGATCGCCACGCGCGTCGCCCGCCGTCGCCAGAACCAACCCTGAGGATCCATGTACGCAGTCATCGAGACCGGCGGAAAGCAGTACCGCGTCGAGGTCGGCACGGAGCTCGAGGTCGAGCTGCTCGACGTCGAGCCCGGCAAGACGATCACCCTCGACCGCGTCCTCCTCGTCGCCGACGGCGACGAGGCCGCGATCGGCCGGCCGCTCGTCGCCGACGCCGCGGTCAGCGCCGAGGTCGTCCGCCAGATCCGCGGCGAGAAGATCATCTCTTCAAGTACCGCCCGAAGGCGCGCAGCCGCGTCAAGAAGGGCCATCGCCAGGAGCTGACGGTCCTGCGCATCAGCGACATCACGCTCGACGGCAAGAGCGCCGCGGCCGACGTCGAAGAAGGCCGCCGACGCACGCCAAGACCGAGCGCGAGCGCCTCGAGGAGGCCGCCGCCGCGCAGGCCGCCAAGGACGCCGAGCTCGCCGCCAAGCTGGCGGTCGGCACCGAGGCACCGCGCCGAAGGCCGCACCGAAGGCCGCGGCCGAAGAAGCCGGCCAAGGCCGAGGCCGAGCCCGGCAAGGCCGACGCCAAGCCGCGCCGAAGCCGGCCGCCAAGGCAGCCGCGCCGAAGGCCGCCAGCGAAGGCCGCCGCTGCCGAAGAGCCGACCGCCAAGGCCGACGGCCGACGGCCAAGGCCGACCGCCGACGCCAAGGCGGCCGCGCCGAAGCAGCACCCGCGCCACGAAGAAGGACGAGTAGACGACGATGGCACACAAGAAGGCAGGCGGCAGCGTCAAGAACGGCCGCGACAGCGTCGGCCAGCGCCTCGGCGTCAAGGCCGGCGACGGCCAGCTCGTCACGGCCGGCTCGATCATCGTCCGCCAGCGCGGCATGACGTTCCTCGCCGGTCCCGGCACGGGCCTCGGCCAGGATTACACGTGTTCGCGACCGTACCGGCAAGGTCAAGTTCGAGCACGCCACCAAGGACAAGAAGCGCATCCGCGTCGAGGCGGTCGAGAGCCGGCCGCGCACGACGGCCTAGCACCGGACACAGCCGACGACCACCGGCGGGGCGATGGCCCCGCACGGACGGCGTCGGAGGAGAAGCACCCGTGAAGCCCGACATCCATCCCAAGTACTACGCAGGCAAGGTCCACTGCGGCTCGTGCGGCACCGAGTGGACGGTCGGGCTCCACCCGGCCCGAGCTCCGCGTCGACGTGTGCAGCAACTGCCACCCGTTCTTCACGGGCAAGCAGACGATCATCGACACCGCCGGCCAGGTCGAGCGCTTCCAGAAGCGCCTGGAGCGCCAGGTCCGGACCTAGCGCCTCGGCGACCATCCGCACGTCGCCGTGACCGGCGGGCCTTCGGGCCCGCCGTCCCGATTCACGCGGCGCTCGCCGCACCGGTAGACTGCCCGCCATGCCCAGGTACACCTACGGCGGCCAGGCCCTCATCGAGGGCGTCCTCATGCGCGGTCGCGACGCGATCGCCGTCGCCCTCCGCCACCCCGACGGCCGGATCGTCTTCGCGACCGAGCGGCTCGACTCGGGCTTCCACGGCACGCCGCTGGTCGAAGTGGCCGTTCGTCCGCGGCCTCGTCGTCCTGTACGAGACGCTCGTCGTCGGCACGCGCTGGCTCGTCCGCAGCGCGAACGTCCAGGCCGAGGACGAGGGCGTCGAGCTCGGCAAGGGCTCGGTCGCGCTCATGCTCGGGCTGACGCTCGTCGCCGGCATCGGGATCTTCTTCCTGCTGCCGCTGTTCATCGCCAGCGTCACGACCGGCAGACGTCGAGAACGGCCTCGTCCAGCACCTCGTCGAGGGGCTGATCCGGGTCGCGATCTTCCTCGGCTACCTCGTCGCTCATCTCGCGGGCCCCGGACATCCGCCGCGTCTTCCAGTACCACGGCGCCGAGCACATGACGATCCACGCCCTCGAGGCCGGCGACCCGCTGACCGTCGACGAGGTCCGCAAGTACCCGACCGCCCACCAGCGCTGCGGCACGGAGTTCCTCGTCGTCGTCGATCCTGCTGTCGATCATCGCCTTCTGCCTCGTCGGCCGGCAGACGCCGCTGGTCATGATCGTGAGCCGGATCCTGCTCATCCCGGTCATCGCGGCGGTCGGCTACGAGCTCCTCAAGTTCGGCGCCCGGCACCGCGCGCAACCCGATCGTCCAGGCGCTGCTCGTACCCGGGCCTCCTCGTCCAGATGATCACGACGAAGCAGCCGACCGACGACATGATCGAGGTCGCGATCGTCTCGATGGAGCAGGCGCTCGAGGCCGACGGCGAGCCGGTCCCCGACGGGTCGTCGACTGCGCCCTCGAGCCGAGCGCCGATCGCGCCTGGGACCGGCGACCGACCGCGCCGGACGCATGAGCGACCTCGACGCCAAGCTCGCCGAGGTCGCCGCACAGTACGACGCCAGGTCCAGGCGGAGCTGGGCCGAGCCCGAGGTCCTCGATCGCGACCCGGCCGAGATCCGCCGCCTCGGCCAGGAGCTCGCCCGGCTCGAGCCGGTCGTCGAGGCCTTCCGCCGCCTCGAGGCGACCGCGAGCCGAGCTCGCCGGCGCCCGCGAGCTGCGCGACGCGGCGACGGCGACGAGGAGCTGCGGGCGATGGCGCGCGACGAGGTCGACCGCCTCGAGGCCGACGAGACGCGCCTGCTCGAGGACCTCAAGGTCCTGCTCCTGCCGCGCGACCCGAACGACGACCGCGACGTCATCCTCGAGATCCGGGCCGGCGCCGGCGGCGAGGAGGCCGCCCTGTTCGCCGCCGAGCTCCTACCGGATGTACGTGCGCTACGCCGAGCGCCACCGCTTCACGCCCGAGGTGCTGAGCCTCAACGAGACCGGCATCGGCGGCATCAAGGAGGCGATCGTCCAGGTCCACGGCGACGGCGCCTACAGCCGCCTCAAGTTCGAGGGCGGCGTCCACCGCGTCCAGCGCATCCCGGCGACCGAGTCGTCGGGCCGGATCCACACCTCGACCGCGACGGTCGTCGTCCTGCCCGAGGCCGACGAGGTCGAGATCACCGATCGACGAGGAGCGCGACCTGCGGATCGACGTCAAGCGCTCGTCGGGCCCGGGCGGCCAGTCGGTCAACACGACCGACTCGGCGGTCCGGATCACCCACCTGCCGACCGGGCCTCGTCGTCGAGATCCAGGACGAGAAGAGCCAGCACAAGAACAAGGCCAAGGCGATGGCCGTGCTGCGCTCGCGGCTGTACGACCTCGAGCAGCAGAAGCAGCGCGCGGCCGACTCGGCGACCCGGCGGTCGATGGTCGGGTCGGGCGACCGCTCGGACAAGGTCCGGACCTACAACTTCCCGCAGGACCGGGTCACCGACCACCGGATCGGCCTGACCGTCCACAACCTGCCGGGCGTCATGGACGGCGACCTGGACCGACCTCATCGACGCGCTGCAGATGGCCGACCAGGCCGACCGCCTGCGACGCTGACGCGAGGCGCCGACGGCCGCGGCCTGAGGCCCGGCGAGCTCGACCGGTGCGCCGACGACCGGCGAGCTGCTGCACGAGGGCGCCGCCCGACTGCGCGACGCCGGGTCGCGAGACGCCGCGACTCGATGCCGAGCTGCTCCTCGGCGTCGCCGTCGGGCGTCGACCGGACGCGCGATCGTCGCCCACCCCGAGGCGCCGGTCGGCGCCGAGCCGGCGGCGCGCTATCCGGGCCGTCGATCGAGCGGCGGGCGGCCGGCGAGCCCGTCGCGTACATCCGCGGCCTCAAGGAGTTCTACGGCCTCGCCTTCGCGCGTCGACGCGCGGGCCCTGATCCCGCGGCCGGAGACCGAGCGCCTCGTGGAGCTCGCCGTGGCCGAGGTCATGCGGCGGCTGACGGCTCGCGGCCGGCCGGCGGGCACGCCGCCGTCCGGATCGCCGACATCGGCACGGGCAGCGGCGCCGTCGCGATCGCGCTCGCCGTCGCGCTGCGCGCGTCGCCGGACGCTCGACGAGGTCGCGATCCTCGCGACCGACGTCTCGGAGGACGCCCTCGACCTCGCCCGCGAGAACGCCGTCGGCCACGCGGTCGCGGACCGGTCCGCGTTCATCGAGGCCGACCTCCTGCCGCCGGTCGTCGCCGACCCGCTTCGACGTCGTCCTCGCGAACCTGCCGTACGTCCGCAGCGATGCGATCGCCGGGCTGCCGGTCGCCACCTCGTTCGAGCCGGCGCTCGCGCTCGATGGCGGGCCGGACGGGCTCGCGGTCATCGAGCGGCTCGCTCGCGCGCCTGCCGGAGCGTCCTGGCGCACGACGGCGTCGCGCTCCTCGAGATCGGCGCCGACCAGGGCGAGGCGATCGTCGCCCTCGTCGCGGACGTCGCTGCCGGGCTGGCCGTGCGCGGTCGAGCCGGACCTCGCCGGCCTGCCGCGGGTCGCCGTCGTCGGCGCGGCCGGACGCCGCGCGGGCGTCGTCGGCGTCGGTCCGTCATCATCAGGCGTGCCTGACCGGATCTCGCGCCTGCCCGACCTTCCCGATCCGCCTGATCGCCCTCGACATCGACGGGACGCTCGTCGGCGACGACCTGGTCATCGGGACCGGACGCGCGAGGCCGATCCGGGCGGCCGTGCGGCGCGGGCGTCGCCGTCTCGCTCGTCACCGGCCGGATGGTCGTCGAGCGCGATGCGGTTCGCCGACGGACCTCGGCCTCGACGACCCGGTCGTCGGCTACCAGGGCGGCCTCATCCGGGCGATGCCGCCACGCGCGGCTCGACGCGCGGCTCGGGCGAGCTGCTCGTCCACACGCCGCTGCCGGCCGACGTCGCCCGCGACATCGTGGCTGGACGCTCGCCAACGGGCTCGACCCGCACGTCAACCACCTCGAGCGGTTCATCATCCGGGCCGACGACCCGCATGCCGACGACTACTCGGCGTTCCTGGGCGCCCGCGCCGAGCTCGTGCCGGACCTCATCGCGGCGATCCGGCACCCGGTCACGAAGGTCCTCGCGGTCGGCGAGCCGCCGCGTCCCGACCGAGTCGCGCCGCACGGCCCGCGCGGCGTTCGCCGGCCGCGCCGACGTCACGATCAGCCATCCGCGGTTCCTCGAGTTCGTCGCGCCCGGGCGTGTCGCAAGGGCCGCGCGGTCCGCTGGCTGGCCCGCCGCGCTCGGCGTCCCGCTCGGGGCGACGCCTGGCGATCGGCGACCAGTGGAACGACCTCGAGATGCTCGCCGAGGTCGGGCACGGCGTCGCGATGCCGACGCGCGCCGGCCGAGGTCACGGCGGTCGCCCGGTACGTCGCGCCGCCCGTGGCCGAGGAGGGTGTGGCCACGATGATCGAGGCGCTCGTCCTCGCCAGCCCGCGCGAGGCTCGGGCGGCCCGGCCGAGCGCCTCGCCGACGAAGCGGTCCAGGCCCGGATCGCGCGCGATCGCCGTGACCGTCGAGCCGGCCGCGCGTGATCGGCGCGCGATCGTGCCGGACGACGCGGCCGGGATCGCGCGACGGCCGATCGACGGTGCCTGCGCGCCGGGCGGCGTCGTCGCCCTGCCGACCGACACCGTCTACGGCATCGCGCGTCGCCCTGGACGACGCCGCGGCGGCATCGAGCGCCTGTTCGAGGTGAAGCGGCGGCCGCCCGACAAGGGGATCATGCTGCTGCTCGCCGACGCGGCGCAGGCGGCCGACGATCGGCGTCGATGACGCCGGCGGCCGCGGCCCTCGGCCGCGGCGTTCTGGCCCGGCGGGCTGACGCTGATCGTGCCGCAGCGGCCGGACGTCGCCCTGCCCGGCGGCGCTGACCGGCGGGCGCGGCCGACGATCGGCCTGCGCGTCCCGGACCACGCCGCGCCGCGGGCGCTCGCCGCGGCCGCTCGGGCCGCTGCCCGACGACCTCGGCCAACATCTCGCGGACAGCCCGAGGCCGTCGACGCGGCCGAGATCGCCGCGCAGCTCGGCGACGCCATCGACCTCATCCTCGACGGCGGTCCGGCGCGCTGGCGGGCCGGCATCGACGGTCGTCGACTGCACCGGCGACGCGCCGACGCATCCTGCGCGCCGGGCGCGATCGCGCCGTGCGCTCGCGATCCGACGAGGCCGATCCTGCCGACGCGCGCCCGCGCGACTCGGGCCTCACCTGACGTCCGACGCGCGGCCGACTGCGGTGACCGCCGCGAGCGCGTCGTTCGTGGGAAGATAGCCCGACGGCGTGGCCGCACGCGGAGCCACGGCACCGGCAGGACGAGGACGTCCGGCGCGGCCATGGAGCCGAGCTCGGCGGACAGGAGGCGGTCGCGACTGGCAGTCGGCTCGCCGAGTCTCGCGGTCAGCTCGCCGAGGTCGACCCCGAGCTCTGGGAGGCGATGCAGGGCGAGCGCCGCCGCCAGCACGACAAGATCGAGCTCATCGCCAGCGAGAACTACGTCTCGGCCGCGGTCATGGAGGCCCAGGGCTCGTGGCTGACGAACAAGTACGCCGAGGGCCTGCCGGGCAAGCGCTACTACGGCGGCTGCGAGTTCGTCGACATCGCCGAGCGCCTCGCCCAGGAGCGCGCGCTCGCCCTGTTCCCGGGCGCCGAGCACGTCAACGTCCAGCCCCACTCGGGCGCCCAGGCGAACATGGCGGCCTACTTCAGCGTCCTCCAGCCCGGCGACCGGATCCTGGGCATGAACCTCGCCCACGGCGGCCACCTGACCCACGGCATGGCCGCTCAACTTCTCGCGGCCGGCTGTACGAGGTCCACGCCTACGGCGTCCGCCAGGACACCGAGCGGATCGACTACGACGCGATGGAGGCCCGGCGCGCGAGGTCCGGCCGAAGCTCATCGTCGGTGGCGCCTCGGCCTACCCGCGGACCTGGGACTTCGAGCGGATGGCCGCCATCGCCCACGGCGTCGGCGCCCTGCTGTTCATCGACATGGCCCACATCGCCGGCCTCGTCGCGGCCGGCGTCCACCCGAGCCCGTTCCCGCACGCCGACATCGTCACGACGACGACCCACAAGACCCTCCGCGGCCCCCGCGGCGGGCTGGTCTTCAGCCGGCGCGAGCTGCCCGACGGCCGTCGACCGCGGCCGACTTCCCGGCCGTCAAGGGCTCCGCTCGCCGCGTCGGTCGACAAGACCGTCTTCCCCGGGCATCCAGGGCGGGCCGCTGATGCACGTCATCGCGGCCAAGGCCGTCGCGTTCAAGCTGGCCGCCGAGCGAGACGTTCCGCGAGGACCAGCGGCGGACGGTCGAGAACGCCCAGGTCCTCGCCGCGACCCTCGCCAGCCAGGGCGCCCGGGTCGTCTCGGGCGGCACGGACAACCACCTCGCTGCTCGTCGACGTGACGCCGCTCGGCGTGACCGGCAAGGAGGCCGAGCACCTCCTCGACGAGGTCGGGATCACCGTCAACAAGAACGCCATCCCGTTCGACCCGCTGCCGCCGAACACCGCCTCGGGCATCCGCGTCGGGACGCCGGCCACGACGTCCCGCGGCTTCGGGCCCGACGAGATGCGGGCGATCGGGCGGATCATCATCGAGGCGATCCGCGACCGCGACGACGCCGCGGCCAGGCGCCGCCTGGCCGGCGAGGTCCGCGAGATCGTGGTCCGCTTCCCGGTCCCGGGTCTGACCGCGGCGTGACGGGCCGTCGATCCGGACGACCGGCGCCGGCCCGACGCCGCGATGAGCCGTTCATCCCTGACGCTCGGCATCGCCTCGGGCCGATCGTCGTCATCGTTCGTCGCCGCCGCGCTCGTCGCCCTCGTCCTGACGCCGATCGTCCGGCGCGTTCGTCGATCCGGCTACGAGATGATCGACCTGCCGGACGACCGGCGGGTCAACACCGTCGCCGATCCCGCGTGCCGGCGGCATCGCCGTCGCGGCCGCTTCCTCGTGGTCGCGCGTCGCCTTCCTCTGGTCAACGACGCGACCGAGCTCGTCCCGGTCCCGACGCTTCGCTCGAGCGCGAGCTGGCATCGCCCTGCTCGCTCGGCGGCGCGGCGGCGGCCGCGCTCGGCGCGATCGACGACTTCCTCGACCTGCGGGCCCGCTGGCAGCTCGGCGGCCAGCTCGGCCTCGCGCCTGTGCGCCGTCGCGCTCGGCATCGCGTCGGCTCCATCAACAACCCGTTCGGCCCCGGCGTCATCCGGCTTCGACGGGCCGTTCGCGGCCGTCTTCACGATCTTCTGGATCGTCGGGATGATCAACAGCATCAACTTCATCGACGGCCTCGACGGGCTGTCGTCGGGCATCGCGCTCATCGCCGCGGTGACGCTCGGGCATCATCAGCCTGACCACGAGGTCGGCCAGCCGCTCATCGCGGTCCTGTGCTTCACCCTCGCCGGCGCGCTGCTCGGGTTCCTGCGCTGGAACTTCCACCCGGCGATCGATCTTCGCCGGCACCAGCGGCACGAGTTCCTCGGCTACACGCTGGCGCTGCTGTCGATCCTCGGGACGGCCAAGGTCGCGGTCGCGCTGCTCGTCCTCGGCGTGCCGATCATCGACACGTTCTGGATCATCGTCCGGCGCTCTCGCAGGGCCGGTCGCCGTTCAGCCCGGATCGCGGCCACATCCACCACCGGCTGCTCGACCTGGGCCTGTCGCACCGCCAGACGGTCTTCGTCATCTACGGGATCTGCCTCGCCCTCGCGGTCCTCTCGCTGGTCCTCTCGGGCATCGACCAGCTCTACGCGTTCCTCGGCGTCTTCCTGGCTTCGGGCTGGTCCTGTTCCTCCCGACGCGCGGCTCCTTCCGTCGACCGGAGGAGCTCGAGGCCGACGCGTACGAGACCGCTCCGCGTCCCCCGAACGTGCCTCGCCGCACCGCCGGACGGCCCATGTCGGTGCGGTGCGGTGCGGGCGATAGGCCGACTCCCCATCCGGTGCTAGCATCCTGACCGCGGACAGGCGATGACTGGCATCGTCTGACGGCACGGGGAATGATGAGCCTACAGAACTTCCTGCTCCTCGCCATGGCGGCCCTCGTCGTCTGTTCGATCGTCCTTGCCGTGGCCTGGTCGATCCGGATGCGTGGCCGCGAGGACGCATCCGACGTCGGTTGGGAGCATGACGCCGCCATCCGCGCCGCCGAGGTGGCCGCGGCGGCCCAGTCTCCATCGTGGTTCGCGCGATTCCGCGTGCGCAATCGCAAGTCGGGCGAGCCCGAACCACCGAGCGTGGAGCGGGACGAGCTGGCGTATCGCATCGGCGTCCCCGGCGTCGCTGCGCCCGCGCGTCCGTCGAAGCTGGTGATGGGCGTCGACCAGACGCCGATCATCGAGCCCTCAGAGCCCATCGCCACGGCGCCCGACGATCGCCGCCATCGTGGCCGCGACCGAATCCGCGGATCCGACCATCCGCCAGCGCCTCTCGCGCGACACCGCGCTCTCCGCTGATCGGGCTTGCCGCGGTCCTGCTCATCGCCGTCAACGTGTTGCCGCGCGCCTCGTCCTCGATCCAGAGCGAGACGAGCGATCCGATCGCCGCCGTCTCGCCGACGCCGCTGCCCACCGAGGTCGCCGTCGCGATCGAGACCCCGACGCCCGTCCCGACGCTCGAGCCGACGGCCGTGCCGACCCCGACGCTGACCCCATCGCCGACGCCCGAGCCGACCGCCGCGCCGACCCCCGAACCCACGGCCAGGGCCTCATCGCGCTCGACGCCACGCCCGGCGCGACGCCCATCCGACGCCCGAAGCCCACGCCCAAGCCGACCCCGAAGCCCACGCCCAAGCCGACCCCGAAGCCCACGCCCAAGCCGACCCCGAAGCCCACGCCGATCCCTGACCCGTTCCCGGACTTCGGCTGCACGACGTCCGGGCTCGACATCAGCTGCGACGGGAGCGCGTCGCTGTACGCGTCGAGCTACACGTGGCACTGGGACGACGGCACGCCCGACACCAATGGAGCCGTGCGATCCCACACCTACGAGCAGGCGGGCCTGTACACGGTCAGGCTGACGGTCACGAACGCCTCGGGCTCGGCGTCCGACAGCAGATCCTACGTGGTGAACTGATGCGCAACCGAACGCCCACCGGCCTTGTCATCGCCCTCATCATCGGGCTGCTCTTGCCCGCGTCCGTGCTCGCGGCAGCCCCTACGGCGAACGACGACCTGGACGTCGCCGTGGTCGAGGACACCGAAACGACCGCATCGACGTGCTGGACAACGACTCCCCAGCGACGACCGGCCGGATGGTCATCGCCGGCGTGGGTCGCAGACCCAGCCGCATGGCACGGTCACGAACAACGGGGCCGACGTGAGCTTCCAGCCCGACCGGAACGCCGACGGTTCGGACAGCTTCACGTACGAGGTCACGAACGGCGAACGGCGGCCACGACACAGCGACCGTCACGGTCGACGATCGTCCGCCGTCGACGATCTGCCCGACGCCGTCGACGACGATGTCTCGGTCGACGAAGACACGCCGAAGATCATCAACGTCCGATCGAACGACAGCGACCCGGACGACATCGATCCTCATCACCGGGAAGACCAACGGCGCGAAGGGTCCGTGACGATCACGGACGGCGGCACGACGTCACGTACCTCCCCGGCTCGAACGCAGACCGGCGGCGACACGTTCACCTACACGATCACGGCGGGCGGCGAGACGGACGACGGCGACGGTCAATGTCACCATCGACTCGCCAACGATCCGCCGGCGGCGCGTCCACGACGACTTCACGATCGACGAGGACGACACGACGGACCTCGATGTCCTCGACAACGACGACGACGTCGATGGCGACGGTCTGACGATCAGCGACCCGGGCGACCCCACGCACGGTGCGACGTCCGTCCAGAGCGGCAAGGTCCGCTATGACCCGGACCAGGACTACGACGGCTCGGACTCGTTCACGTACACGATCACCGACGGACACGGCGGGACCGACACCGCGACCGTCAGCGTCACCGTCGACCCGGTCAACGATCCGCCGGTCGCCGACGACGACGACTTCGGCGTCGCCGAGGAGGCGCTGCCACCGCCGCTCGATGTCCTCGCCGGCGACACGGACCCCGATGGCGACACCCTGTCGATCACCGCCAAGACCAACGGCACCAAGGGCATCGTGGTCATCACCGGGGTGGCACGGGTCTCACGTACAAGCCCAACGCCAACGCGTTCGGCGCGGACACGTTCACCTACACCGATCTCGCGACGGCGCATGGCGACACGGACACCGCGACCGTCACGATCGACATCGGCGGCGCGAACGACCCGCCGAACGCGCGTGAACGACGCCGTCGATGACCGTCCCCCAGGGCGCCGGCCCGACGCCCCTCGCCGTCCTCGCCAACGACTCGGACCCGACGGCGACACCCTGACCATCACGAGCAAGACCAACGGCGCCCACGGCACGGTCACGATCACCGGCGGTGGCACCGGTCTGACCTACAACCCGGCCGGCCTGCTACAAGGGCACCGACACGTTCACCTACACGGTCGAGCGACGGGCACGGCGGGACGGACACGGCGACGGTCCTCGTCACCGTCGTCGAGGACACCGCGACCCGGTCGATGACCGCGCCGACCGAGGTCTTCACCGGCCAGACGGCCGGCACGAGCACGACCAAGATCCGGCCTCAGCTGGAGCGCGACCGATACCGGCGGCCGGGCGTCGCCAGCTACAAGCTCCAGGTCAGCGTGAACGGCGGCACCTACGCCACGATCACGTCGGCCACCACCAAGACGACCTCGGAACCGGACTCCTCACGACCGGCCGGTCGTACCGCTTCCGGGTCCGCGCCACGGACAAGGAAGGCAACGTCAGCGACTACGTCGTACGGTCCGACGCTCATGCCCACGCGCTACTCGGAAGGGCCGAGCTCCAAGGTGACCTACGTCGGCACCTGGCCGGCCAAGTCGACGTCACATGCGCTCGGCGGCAAGACGCCGCTACAGCGGCACGAACACCAGCCGCGCGGTCTTCACCTTCACCGGCTACGACGTCGGCTGGATCGCGACCCGCTACACCTCGAGCGGCATGGCCGAGGTCTACGTCGACGGCGTCCTGAGCCGGACGGTGGACCTCGACCGGTCATCGACGGCCTATCGCCAGCTCGTCTTCCAGCGCGCATTTCGCGACGCTGGCCACCCACACGCTCGAGATCCGACCGGTCGGCGACGGCCGCGTCGACATCGACGGCTTCGTCGTCAACCGGTAGCGATCCGCGGACCGCCCCGGGGCGTCCGAGCGACTCGCAGTCTGCTACACTACCGCGCGCCTTGACAGGTCGCCCATGATCGAGCCCGGCCGCGGGATGGCGTATCTCGCCCTCTTCTCGGAGATCGGTCTCTCCCTCCTGGTGACGACGCTGCTCGGCGTGGCTCGTCGGCTATTGGATCGACGGGCGACTCGGGACCATCCCGCTCTTCGTGATCGTCGGGTTCTTCGCCGGTGCCGGAGCCGGGACCCTGACGATCTACAGATTGGTGAGTCGGTTCCTCAAGACCATCGAATGACCGGCCACCGACCCGGCCGGCCAGACCAGAGGCGAGCGCGGCGTCGAGCCGCGCTCCTGTGTGTGGAGCAAGCGTGACGAGCGAGCAGGTCCCGACTTCGGTCGACGAGACCCAGCCAGCCGCCCCGGCGCCCAAGGGTGGGCGCAGGCGTCCGCGATGGTTCGCTGCTCATCGTGCGGCGTGGTCCTCGTCGACATCTTCGCGCTTCCTGCTCGTTCCCGCCGTTCCCCAAGGAGGGCCAGCCGGGCGACGCCTGCCCGTATCCCGTGTGCTTCATCGACGGCACGCTCGAGTTCCCGGCGCCGCACATCGCTGCTTCGGCCCGACCAGCCCCGGCGCGACGCGCTGGTCACGTTCACGCCGAGCATCAGCTCCACGATCCTCACCCTGTGGATCGTCATGCCTGCGTGATCATCGTCGGCTCGATCATCATGACCCGCGGGCGGAAGCTCATCCCGGGCCGCGGCCAGAACTTCTTCGAGTGGTTCTACGAGTTCATCGGCGGCTTCGGCGTCGGGTCTGGCCGGTCCGGCCGGCGCGCCCGTACATCCCGCTCTTCGTCGCGTTCTTCCTGCTGATCATCTTCTCGAACTGGATCGGCCTGATCCCGCTCGTCGGCCGGGTCGAGGCGCTGCGCGCCCCGTCGAGCGACGTCAACATCACCCTCGGCCTCGCGCTCGTCGCCTTCGTCGATCTTCGAGATCGAGGGCTTCCGCAAGCTCGGCTTCGGCGGCTACCTGGCGAAGTTCTTCCCGCTCTACGAGTTCAAGAACGGGCATCGGCGCGGGCGTCATCGCCCTGTTCGTCGGGCCTCGTCGAGCTCATGCTCGAGTTCGTCAAGCCCATGACGCTCTCGATGCGACTCTTCGGCAACATCTACGGTGGCGAGGTGGCGCTCGGCGTCATCACCGCCCTGACCATCGCGATCATCCCGGTCGCCCTGTCGGCCTGGAGGTCATGCTCAACGCGATCCAGGCCCTGATCTTCAGCGTCCTGACCCTCATGTTCATCGTCCTCGCCATCGAGAGCCATGACCACGAGGAGGGGCACATCGCCGAGGAGGCCATCGACGCCATCGACGGCGAGGAGCATCAGCTCCAGCCCGCACACTGAGCGCGCCACGCGGCGCACATCCACCACGGTCCCAATGATCCCGGGCCGACAGGCCCGGGGAGTAGGAGGAAGACATCACATGGAGCACATCGGCGCCGGCCTCGCCGCCCTCGGGGTCTTCGGCCCCGGCATCGGCATCGGCATCCTCGCCGGCCTGTCCGCTCAGGCGATCGGCCGCAACCCCGACGCAGCCGGCCAGATCCGCGGCATCGCGATCATCCTCGCGGCGTTCGCCGAGGGCCTCGGCGTCCTCGCGGTCGTCGTCGGCCTGCTCGCGATCTTCATCAAGTAGTCGTCGACGGCACGGAGACACCACCGTGGACTTCCTGGCGGTCGCCGACCGGCTCGGCCGCGAGGTCGTGCGCCTCGCTGCCGAGAGGGAGTCGAGACCGCGAAGTTCCAGATCAACCTGTTCTGGGTGATCGTCAGCGCGGTCAACTTCCTGCTCTTCCTCGCGATCATCTGGACGTTCGCGTTCAAGCCGGTCTCGAAGATGCTCGCCGACCGCAAGGAACGGATCGAGCAGGGGCTCAAGGACGCCGAGCAGGCGCGCCGTGACCGCGAGAGCGCCGAGGCGGACGGGTCGCGACCCTGACCGAGGCTCGCCGCGAGGCGAACGACATCCTGGCCCGCGCCCAGAAGGTCGCCCAGGAGACCCGCGACGCGGACATCGCCGCGACGCGCGACGGAGCTCGAGCGGATGCGCGTCCGCGCCGCGGCCGAGATCGAGGCCGAGAAGCAGCGCGCCATCGCCGACCTGCGCGCCGAGGTCGCCGACCTCGCCCTCGCGGCGGCCGGCCGCGTCGTCGGCGAGACGATGAACGACGAGCGCCAGCGCCGGCTCGTCCAGGAGTTCCTCGCCGGGACCGCCGACGGGCGACTCGGAGAACTGATGGCCCGACGGGACACGGCCGCGCGCCGCTACGCGGAGGCCGCCTTCGAGGTGGCCATGCGCGACGGCACGGTCGAGACGTGGCGCACGGAGCTGGATGCCGCGGCCGAGCTCGCGCGAGCGACGAGCGACTCGCTGCGGACGCTCGCGAACCCGGCCATCGCCGCATCGAGACCGCGGACGACGGCCGCCGAGGCGACCTTCGGCGTGCATCGTCAGTCGTCCCGTCCAGAACCTCATCCAGCTGATGCTCCGGCGCGGACGGATCGACCAGCTCGCCGCGCGTCGCCGCGGAGTTCCGTCGCCTCGACGACGCCCGCCAGGGCATCACCCACGCCACCGCCACCAGCGCCGCGCCGCTGACCCCCGACGAGCAGCCGGCGCTGACGGCCCGGCTCGAACAGACCACCGGCGGTCGCGTCCCGCTCGACGTCCAGGTCGACCCCAGCCTGCTGGGTGGCCTCATCGTGCGCGTCGGCGACCGCCTGATCGACGGGAGCGTCCGAGGTCGCCTTGAGCGACTGCGGAATCGGCTCGTCTCGGGCGCCCTCTAGGAGATCCGAGCCCATGGCCATCCGATCCGACGAGATCACCAGCATCATCAAGTCCGCCATCGACTCGTTCGACGCCGGCGCCGAGACGCGCAGCGTCGGCACGGTCGTCGAGGTCGGTGACGGCATCGCCCAGATCTACGGCCTCGACGGCGCCCTGGCGTCCGAGATGCTCGAGTTCCCCGGCGGGCTGATGGGCATGGCCCTCAACCTCGAGGAGGAGACGGTCGGCGCGGTCATCCTCGGCAACGCCACCGGCGATCAAGGAAGGCGACACGGTCAAGACGACCGGCCGCGTCGTCGAGGTCCCGGTCGGCGCAGGCGCTCCTCGGGCGCGTCGTCGACCCGCTCGGCCGCCCGCTCGACGACAAGGGCCCGATCGCGACGACCAAGACGCCGCCCGGTCGAGCGCATCGCCCCGGGCGTCATCGTCCGGCAAGTCGGTCGACACGCCGGTCCAGACCGGCATCAAGGCCATCGACGCGCTCATCCCGATCGGCCGCGGCCAGCGCGAGCTGATCATCGGCGACCGCCAGACGGGCAAGACCGCCATCGCCATCGACACGATCATCAACCAGAAGGGCAAGGGCCTCGTCTGCATCTACGTGGCGATCGGCCAGAAGCTCTCGACCGTCGCCAACACCGTCGCGATCCTCGAGCAGCACGGCGCGATGGACCACACGATCGTCGTCGTCGCCGGCGCCGAGGACCCCGCCCCGCTCCAGTACCTCGCCCCGTACTCCGGCGTGGCCATGGGCGAGGAGGTCATGGAGAACGGCGTCGAGGTCGCCGGCCAGGGCCTGGTCAAGGACGCCCTGTGCGTCTACGACGACCTCAGCAAGCACGCCTGGGCGTATCGCGAGATGGCCCTGCTGCTGCGCCGCCCGCCCGGCCGCGAGGCGTACCCCGGCGACGTCTTCTACCTCCACAGCCGCCTGCTCGAGCGCGCCGCGCGCCTCAACGAGGACAACGGCGGCGGGTCGCTGACCGCGCTGCCGATCATCGAGACGCAGGCCGGCGACGTGTCGGCCTACATCCCGACCAACGTCATCTCGATCACCGACGGCCAGATCTTCCTCGAGACCGACCTGTTCAACGCCGGCCAGCGGCCCGCGCTCAACATCGGCATCTCGGTGTCGCGCGTCGGTTCGGCGGCCCAGACCAAGGCGATGAAGAAGGTCGCCGGCGCCGCTCAAGCTCGACCTGGCCCAGTACCGCGCGCTCGCGGCGTTCGCCCAGTTCGCGTCGGACCTGGACAAGGCCACCCGCGACCAGCTGACCCGCGGCGAGAAGCTCTCGGAGATCGTCAAGCAGCCGCAGTACCAGCCGCTCGCCGTCGAGAAGCAGGTCGCCATCCTGTACGTGGCCACGACCGGCAAGCTCGACGACGTCCCGACCCCGCGGGTCAAGGAGTTCGAGAGCGAGTTCTATCGCTTCCTCGAGACCGAGCGCCCGGCGATCCTCAAGGAGCTCGGCGAGAAGAAGGCCCTGACCGACGAGCTCGCCTCGGCCCTCGACGAAGCCACCGACGCCTTCCGCACGTCCTTCCTGGCGTGACCGACGCTGAGACGGCCCTGGCAGCGTTGGCGATCTGCGCGTGCTCGCCACGCACTCAAGTGCGCAGCGCTCGCATGTCGACACCGCCGCCCTGGGCCATCCGAGCGACGCTGAGTCGCATGGCTAGCCAACGCGATATCCGCCGGCGGATCGGCGCCGTCAAGAACATCAAGCAGATCACGCGCGCGATGCAGTTCGTGGCGGCGTCCAAGCTCAAGCGCGCCCAGGACGCGACCCTCGCGGCACGGCCGTACAGCGAGAAGCTCGACGAGGTCCTCGCCGACCTGGCCGCGGTGCTCGGCGGCGACGACCATCCGCTCCTCGCCGCGTCGCGAGGGCGGCAAGCGCCTGATCGTGCTGATCACCACGGACCGTCCGCTGGCGGGGCCGCTCAACACGAACACCATCCGCTTCGTCGCGCCGCGAGATCCTCGACCACCCGGGCGACCTGGCCGTCGTGACGGTCGGGCGCAAGGGCCGCGACGCGATGCGCCGCGCGGGCGTGCCGCTCGAGGCCCACTTCGCGGGGTTCGGCGACCGGCCGACCTTCGGCGACGTGCTGCCGCTGGCCCGGCTCATCACCGACGACTACCTGGCCGGCACGTACGGCCGGGTCGACATCATCTACAGCCGGTTCGTGTGGACGCTCGTCCAGCGCCCGAGCTGCTTACCAGCTGCTGCCGATCCGCGCCGACCGAGGACACCGAGGGCATCCCCGGCAACCAGTTCATCTTCGAGCCCAGCGCGTCGGCGCGTGCTCGAGCAGCTCGCTGCCGCGCTACGTCGCCACCCGCCTCTTCCAGGCGGTGCTCGAGGGCAAGGCCAGCGAGGAGTCGAGCCGGATGGTCGCGATGAAGAACGCGACCGAGAACGCCGAGGACCTCATCGAGGACCTGACGCTCTCCT